>CAWKON010000026.1:0-111453 GCA_963851225.1 uncultured Alphaproteobacteria bacterium
GCCGTGAATGTGCGTCTGCGTGTGGACTACTTTCGCTATATCGACGGGCCGTGTTGGGCGCGTCTAATCCTTCCCTCTGGTTCAACGCAATTCCTGCCCTTCCCCGAAGCCGCCGCGCTTGTGGATTCCCGTTGCGCGAGCTTTCTCTCAAACACAAGGTAACAACATGATCGAAATTCATCTCGGCGGAAAAACATGGCCCATTCGCAAAATGACACTTCGCCAATTGAGTGGCTTGGAAAACGTCCTGCTGCGCGTAAAAGAACTTGGCAGCCTTGGCGGCAATATCGGAGTTGTGAAAATTGCGCTCACCCGCGACCATTCGAAAGACGCGGAAATTTTGGAGGACATCGAGGCCACCGTGCCAGACCTTGAGCAAGCCGCCGGCGCGATTTTAGGGCTCGCCGGATATCTGCCTGCGCCGATCGAACAGGCCGCATCGAATGGCTGACGGTTCCTCGATAGTCGTAAAATTCGGCGGCGACATTGGCGAGCTTCAGAGCGCGACCCAGCGTGCGAGCGCCAACCTAAAAGACTTTGGCGCTTCCGGCGCGGTCAGTATCGCGGCGCTCAACACGTCGATTGGCGCGCTCAACGCGACGCTTGCCACGCAAATTTCGCAAACGGCAGCTGCGGCGAATTCGTGGAGCTCATGGCTTACGACGGCGCGGGACGTGGCGCTTACGGCCGCAGGTGCGACGGTAACAATCCAAGGATTGGTCGAGGCGAGTTCGACAGTCGGCGCGGTCCTTAGAGCACCGGCGGAAGCGGTGTCAGCAGTTTCATCGGCGGCGGATTTTGCCGCCAAATCGATGCTGGCCAATGCGGCAAGCCAAGCTTATGTGGCCCAATATACGCCACTCGTCGAGCTCGCCAACACAGGATTGGCCGCAAGCTTCGGGCGCGGCGTTGTCGCTGTTCAAGACTTCCTTCGCGCCGCCGAGATCTTGAAATCAGGGCTCGTCGCGATCGAAGGCGAGACGATTGCCGCGGCCGGCAATATGTCGAAGCTGGAGCAGGCGGCGATTAAATCAGGGCTCGGCAACGCCACGGAGTTGCTGCGATCCTATACCGAACAGCTCGCAAAAATTCCTGGCCTGACGAATGAAGCCGCGGCCGGAATTGTCGCAACCCTTGGCTCAATTCAAAACTTTTCCGGGATCGCCGCGCACGGGCTCGTCGACATCATCCCGATGCTGTCGAAAAGCGGCGACGATGCGAAGACGCTTGCTGCCGCGATCGCCAGCGCTTTCTCGAATCCGCAGGCGAACGGAAAGGGGTTTTTGGAAACTTTGGGCGGCGTTAGCGCACAGTTGCAGGCGCAGTTCGACGCGGCGGTTAAAACTTCCAATGTCAACAAACAGCAGGCGGCGCTCTATGATGCCTTGATCGCCAAGGTTCGCTTGCTCGGCGCAGAGAAAACGCGCGAGTTCCAAGAAGAGCTCGCCGCAATGGCGCAGTTAGGGCCGCTCGGCGATCTCCTCGCGCTCGGCATTCGCAAACAGGTCGACGAGGCGGTCCGGTTCAACGCCGAACTCGACAAATCCGTCACGGCTTTGCAGCGGCAGTCTGACACATTGCGCAGCCGGCCTCTGACGGGCAGTCAGATTTTCACTGCCGCGCAACCGACTATTGCAAGCGCCCGGCCGCAAATTGATCAGATCGAGGAGATCACCAGCAAGCTCGATGTTTTATATCAGGAGAAGCAAAAACTTCAAAACGGCGCATCGCCATTCGGCGCGCTGGCCACGCCAGAATCCGCAAGAGAGCTGGAGCGGAATAAAGAGGCAACCGACGCCCTCGAGGACTCGCTTCGTAAATTGCAGGATGCGCGCAAGGGCGGTTCGGCGACAGAGCTTCTTGAGAACGCCCAGGCGCAGGCGCGCGCGAAATTCACGCTCGATAAATTGTCCGCCGCGCTTGCCTTGGCGGCGTCGCTCGACAAGGAAGCGGCCGGCACGAAAAATTTGCAACAGGCCTACGCACTCACGAAGCGCGCAGCCGAGGAGCGCCAGAAAGGCGAGGAGTTAGCCGCTGCCGTTACCGAAGCCAGCTCCAGGCGCGCGGCCGCCGCCGAGGAGGAGGGTTCGGCGCGCCAAGTCGCCGCGATCAAGCGTGCGAACGCCGCGAAGCGCGCCGTGACGGAACCAGGCTCCGCGGAGCGTGTCAATCTCGATGCGGCCGACGAAGCGGCCGACAGAGCACATCAAGACCGGCTCGACGCGGACGCGCAAGCCGGCGAGGATACGCGCTTCAAAATCAAGCAGGACGGCCTTGCGGCTGCCGCGGTTTTGATTCGCGAGGAGGCGCAAGCGAAGAGCATAAGCTACGACGCGGAAAAGGCCATGCTCCTCGCCAATGAAGCCGACGGGGAAGCGGCCGAGCGGGAGCACTACGCGAAAATTGAGGATATTTGGGGAGAAGGGACGTCGCAATTTCGCGAAGCGCAAAAACAAATCGAGCAGATCGCGGCCGCGAGCGCATTGAAGCGGGCGACCATCGAAAAAGAAGTCGATAAGCAAATTGTCGAAGAACAAAAACGGGCGGCTAGCGAAACTGCATCGACACTGTCTTCGGCGGTCATGGGGATGATCACCGGCCAGCAATCCCTCGCGAGCGCTGCAAAGCAAGTTGCGACCAAAATTGTGTCGACCTACTTGGATGCCGGCATCAAGCTGGTTTTGGAAAATTCTGGCCAGGTCGGACAAATGGTGTCGTCCTTTGTATCGGGCGAGGCGCTGAAAACCGCCGCGGTGACGACGGGCGTTACGGCGCGTACCGGCGTCGAGACGGCTGGCGCGGCGGCTTCTTCGGCGGAGACCATAGCTGGCGTCTTGCATAGCATCGCGGCCTCGGCGGCCGAGACGTTCGCGGGCATCTTTGGTTTTCTCTCGCCTGTCATGGGGCCAGGCGCGGCCGTACCGGCGGCGGCGGGTGAGGCAGCCGTGCTCGCGGTTGCCGCCGGCGTCCCTTCCATGGCGGTTGGCGCGTGGAGCCTTCCGTCCGATTTGATCGCCCAGGTGCACCGGGGCGAAATGATCGTGCCGGCGGCCCCTGCCGCCGCCATGCGTAGCGCATTATCCGGCGGCCAAAGCGCCGGCGGCGCGGTGCATGTGTATGTCACGCATGCGCCAGTCATCAATGCTGTCGACGCGCATTCAGTCCGGGAATTTTATCGTGGATCGGAACGGATTCTGTTGCGGCAATTGAACGATGCGGTGCGCCGCGGCGCGCATCTCGGCCTGTCGAAGCTTTCGTAGCACCTATGTCCGCCGCATGGCAGAAATCCGAACAGTCACAACTCTGCGCTCGAAGCGAGTAGAAATAATGGCCTAATCGCGAATTACGAAAAAAAGCGCGCGCGGGCGTCTCACTTCGAATGATCGCGCCGTGCGATCTGTGTGCGGCGATTTTTGAGCTTCGTCAGATTGCTCTTGGTGACAGTTTTCCTCGTTGTGTTCATGCCGGACTCTGTGCTGGGCGCCGCTGGACCCGGTATTGATGAAGTTTTGTCTTCGAGCGCTCCGATTTGCTGAGAGATTTCTTCGGCGCTATTTGCACTCTTTATGAGCCTCCCGCCGTGGCCCGCGCCTAACGCAATTTCGACAAGGCGCCGAATGCGATTCCGCCCGGCCTGGAATATCCGGCTGAGCCCGCCGCCATTCATCTATTCGAGCGATGAAATCCGCAGACGCCCTCATTTGAAATTGCTTATCGTTCAAAAGAGGCATCCGTTTTCCCTATTTCATGTATTGACATGGTATTATGATGCATGTATTTACATGCCATACGCGAGAGCGCGTAAAAATGCAATTCAAAAATAGGGATCCGCAATGACACGAGCGATTCAAAAACATATAGCGCGGCGACAAGATCAGACCTTTGCAGATTGGTTCGCGGAGCTTCGCGAGCTGGCAGGCGAGCGCTGGGCGGACGTCGCGGACCAGGCACCAACGGTGTATGCGGTATGGGGCGGCGGCGCGACGCCCGCGCAAGCCCTCTACATGGTCGGGTTAATCCTCCCGCCGAAGGCCGCCGCGGCATAGAATCGCAAAACCTAGACGGCCAGCCCCGCCGACTTTCGGCCGTCGCCTTCTTTTTTTTTCAAGGAGAATCAATCATGAAAACAGCGCAACGCAAGCCCAATCATCCCGCGCCGATAGCGGCACCGCCAGAGGCCGTGGATTGCCCTTTGGTGGCCTTGCTGCGCGACGCTGAGTCGCTGATTCAGGCAAGCCACAGGTACGAGGAAATTGGAGAGCTATCCAAAGAAAATATAGAAGTGGATGACGCTTTGGAAGCGATCACGCATCTGGCTTCTGTTCGCAAGGCGAGAACTATTGAAGGCGCACTGTTTCAACTCGTTCTGACTTGGAACCGGGTTGAAATGATTCATAACGCGGAGACTGAGTACATGCGCGAAGCATCATTTCGCGAGGTCGAACGCATGCTTTGGTCGATCCGCGAGGCCATAGAGGTGGTGACTTCCATCGCGCCGAGCAAAACAATCTCGGGCTATTACATGCTCCCGTCAAACGATCAGGCCGGCGCGGCGATCGCTGCCGCTCTCGCTCAAAACGCCGTCGGCGCCAAAAATCCATACTGATTTCCATCGCTAGGCTGCCAGTTAGGGTCCGTACCCAATTGAATTGAACCTCGCGTCATGATTTCAAGCTCGTCAGGAGGGCTTGATTTGTGGCGGACAATTTCTGGCTCAGCGATGAGCAATGGGCGGCGATCGAGCCGCATCTCCCGATGGTCCACACCGGACCTGAACGCAAGGACATCGCCGCGTCATCAGCGGGATCATCCACGGTTGCGCGAGGGCTGCCGTTGGCGTGCGCTTCCCGACGAATATGGGCCGTATACGACGGCCTTCAAACAGATACAACCGCTGGAGCCGACGCGGTCTTTGGCAACGGATCTTCGCGGCGCTGGTTGCCGGCGGCGATCCCCCAGCGCTCACGATGATCGACAGTTCGGCGGTCAAGGCGCATCGCTCGGCGAGCGGCGCCAGAAAAAGGGGGCGCAAAATCAAGCCATTGGCCGCTCGCGCGGCGGGCGCACGACAAAAATCCATGCGCTCGTCGACGAAGAAGGCCGTCCGCACGCCTTCCTGCTGACCGGCGGACACGTCGCCGACATCAAGGGCGCCGCGGCCTTGCTCGCGGCGACAGCGCCAAGCGAACGGTTGATCGGCGACAAAGGCTACGACGCGGATCATTTGCGCCTGTTCCTGCAAACACGCGGCACGACGCCGGTCATTCCCAACAAAATCAACCGCAAGACCCTCTTCCCGTTCGACGCCGAACTTTATCGCCTGCGCAACGTCATCGAGAGAACCTTTTGCCGGTTGAAAGACTTCCGGGCCATCGCCACCCGCTACGACAAAACCGCTCGGAACTTTCTCGCCGGCCTGTGCCTCGTCACCGCGCTCTGCTATTGGCTCAATTGAGCCCAGACCCTAGGACGTTGTATCTAAGAAAATACAATATCTCATTTACTTCAATCGCTTACCAAGTACATTTGGCGGACCCCCTCTCCGCCAGTTTAGAATAGAACTGCGAACGCCGGGCGTAGCCGGCCCCGCCCGTGCCATGTGCGCTTGTAGCGACTGCCGCGACGGTCGCCTCGGTGCCGCTTTCGGCGCCGAAGTTACAGCTCTGGCGGCTAACGTGTAGAATGCCGTCCATGCCAAGCTATGAATGTTTGCTGACGCGTCTGCGCACGGAGTCCGGCCTCTATGTGTTGGGGGCTGGCGTCTTGGCCGGCATCACTCCACTCGGCCGATCCTTCTGGACGGCAGCACCTCTGGATTTTCTACGGAACTTGGCCGGCTTCTCCGCAGAAATACCAAATCACTCGGCCTTGACGCGGCAAATACTCGAAAATTCACGCGGCATCACGATCTCAGACATATTTCCCGGAAGAGAGATCCGTCCCGGTAGTTGGGATTACCCTTACTGGGAGATCTTGCAAAGGATACCAGGGTGTTATGCTCGAATTCTGCTGAAGCATTTACTGGCAAAGGCCAATTTCACGGCACTCCAAAATGACAGCTACGGCGTGTTTAATTTTTTCAGGCCGTCTGTGATCGCCAATTACAATCATGACGGTTTGGGGACCCGCTTCTGCGGACAACGGCATCGAGTTCTGAATATGCATGGAAGCGTTGGAAGGGAGTTTGGATCGCCGCAGATCGAGGCGTCCATAGAGCAAGCCCGCGAATATCATTTGCCCGAAGTATCCGACGGTATTCTCATGGGCATTCCAAAATCATGGCGAGATAGAGGGCTTGCACTGAAGTTGTTAGAAATAGGGCGCTTCAGCCCGGCATTCATAGCCATCATCGGCTACAGTTTCGCTAGAAGCGCCAAAGGGCACGACGATCACGTGTCACTGGCTTATTTCGATCACATATTCCAAGGCTTTCAAGGGCAAGTCTACGTGATCGATCCCGAGCCAGATTACTTGCGCGAAATGCTGTCAGAACGCCTCAAATTAAGAGGGATCATCGGCGTTCGCGCTCGGTGGAACGTCCTTGCGCATGCCCTTACGGAGTCGTTACGCGCGCCGTGCGGGTGTGGCAGACGATCCATCAATTACGTCTACGAGAGCCTGCTAGATATCCACGGTGGCGGTATCGCTTTCCCGCTCGTCGATGAATAGCCATTGCGGGGCTGCGGGGAGCGTTTGAGGAACCTTCATGGGAGGGCTATGGCGTAGACATAGCGTTTGTCATCGTCGGTCGTGGCCCGCCAGTTGTTTCGTAAAAGTTGTTATAGATTGCCGTTCAGCTCCCAGCGCGTAGTGGTGAGACGCTGCGGGCATGATCCTACCCAGCAATGGCTTCTTCGACGCGCGGGCATCGGCGCGCATACGCTGGAAGGGTTCAGCCTTCCGCGCCCCCGCCTGCGATCTGCTGGATGCGAAGCCCGCCATGGTCCGGCGGCAGGATCAGTTTCTGGCCGCTCCGCTATAACCGCCCTTTGCACTTTGTTAGGCCACCTCCCATATAGCTGGACGCGGGAACCGTTCACCGCGATGTCAATTGTAGGAAACTCGCATGGCGTTTCGCCACAAAACCTTGATTTTTGCCCTCGCCGCGACGCTCGCACTGGGCTTTGCCAGCGATACCTCCGCGCGCGTTGGCGGCGGCTTTTCCTTTGGCAGCCGTGGTGCACGCACATATAGCGCGCCTTCGGCCACCCCAACTGCGCCGCGTGGTGCCGCCCCCTTCGACCGTTCGATGACCTCTCCCAATACGAATATATTGGGCCGCCCTTCGCCGTATGCCTCGGGCAGCTTCTTTTCTGGCGGGTTCGGCCGGGGCCTGCTTGGCGGATTCATTGGGGCCGGGCTATTTGGCCTGTTGTTCGGACATGGGCTCTTTGGCGGCCTTGGCGGCGGCTTGTCGATCCTGGGCCTGCTCCTTCAGCTTGGGCTTTTGTACTTGTTGTTTAAATTCGTCATGGGCTTTTTCCGGGGACGGCGGCCGGCCTTCCAGAACGCAGGCCCCTATCCCAGCTCTACCCAAGGTCTGGGGCAAAGCGGAGCGCAGGGCTCGGGCGCCGCCGGGGGTGGCGCACCCTATGCGGCCAAGCTCGAAATCACTCCAGCCGATTTCAGCATGTTCGAACAGCGCCTCGCCGCGATCCAAGCGGCTTTTGGCGCTGAGGATTTCGACCGTATGCGCGCCTTGGCCACGCCGGAAATGGCATCCTACTTTGCCGAGGAACTCGCCGCCAACGCCAAGCAAGGCGTGGTCAACAGGGTTTCGGACGTGACGTTTTTGCAGGGCGATCTCTCCGAGGCCTGGCGCGAGCAGCAAGGCGAATATGCGACGGTCGCCATGCGATTTTCCTTGATCGACACAATGGCCGATCGCGTCTCGGGCAGAATCGTTTCCGGCGATCCCGCCACGCCGCAGCAGGCAACCGAGGTCTGGACCTTTGCGCGGCGCGTTGGCGGCACCGCGGGCGACTGGAAGCTGTCAGCGATCCAACAAACCTGACGGCCGCGGCCGCATCTCTTGCTCCGCTCGCTCACCCCCAATCAGCGCGGCGCGGTCATTGCGAGCTACCTCGGCTGGACGCTCGACGCATTCGATTTTTTCATCCTTATCTTTGTCCTCAAGGATGTCGCGCATGAATTCCACACGAGCGTGGAGACAGTCACTTACGCCATTTTCCTCACCCTAGCGGCAAGACCCGTTGGGGCGCTGCTGTTTGGCCTTGCCGCCGACCGATATGGCCGCCGGGTGACGCTGATGGTCAATATTCTGCTTTTTTCGATGCTCGAATTTGCGTCCGGGCTGGCTCCGAGCCTCGCCATATTTCTGATCCTGCGGCTGGCATTTGGCGTCGCCATGGGCGGCGAATGGGGCGTCGGTGCGGCGCTCGCGATGGAAACGATCCCTCCCGGAACCCGGGGCGTCGTCTCGGGCATCCTCCAGACCGGCTATCCGAGCGGCTACCTTCTCGCCGCGATCACCTATTTCGCGCTTTATGGGGTAATCGGCTGGCGCGGCATGTTCATGCTCGGCGTCCTGCCGGCGCTGCTCGTTTTGTATATTCGCGGCAAGGTCGACGAATCGCCCGCCTTTGTTGCGCGTGCAACCCAGCGCCCCGCCTCTGACCCTGCCCTGATGGCGCGCATTGTGAGGCTACGGGCGCACGCCGGGCGCTTCCTCTACGCCGTGCTGCTCATGACCGCGTTCAACTTTTTGAGCCATGGCACACAGGATCTCTACCCAACGTTCCTGCAACTCCAGCATCAGTTCTCGCAGCACACCGTCGGCATCATCGCCATCGTCTATAATATTGGCGCGATCCTTGGCGGGCTCTTGTTTGGCGCGCTCTCGCAACGGATCGGCCGCCGCCGGGCGATTGTTATCGCGGCGCTACTCACTCTCCCGCTCATTCCGGTTTGGGCTTATGGTGCGAGCCCGGTCACGCTGGCGGTTGGCGCCTTCCTCATGCAATTCGCCGTTCAAGGAGCCTGGGGCGTTGTCCCGGCGCATCTCAATGAACTTTCCCCCGAGGACGTGCGCGGGACGTTTCCGGGCTTTGCCTATCAGCTTGGCAATTTGCTGGCCTCGGCGAACGCCACCTTGCAAGCGGGCATTGCGGAAGCCAATGGCGGAAACTATGCTTTCGCGCTCGCAACGGTCGCCGCGATTGTCGCCGTGACGCTTGCGGTCCTCGCCCATTTCGGGATCGAAGCGCATGGCGTCAAATTCGCCGGCGCCCCGGTCCATTCAGACGACTGCTGAACGTGGCCATGACCGTCGAGGAAAGGATCATCCGGGTCGAGATCGGCGGCTATGTCCAAGGCGTCGGCTACCGCGCCTGGATGGAAAGGCAAGCCCGCGCGGCCGGCGTTAGGGGCTGGGTGCGGAACCGCTTGAACGGCGATGTCGAAGCCCTCCTCGCCGGTCCGCCGGACGCCGTCGAGGCGCTCTGCGCGGCCTGCTGGCGTGGGCCTGTGCAGGCGCGCGTGGACAAGGTGGACGCCATGGAAGCGGACCCGGCGGCGCTAGGTCCAGGCGTGGGCTTTCGCCAGATCACCACGCGTTAGGGGTGGTCGGCGCGAATGGCTTTTCGGGAAAGGCTGCGGGGGGAACTCATTCTTATCCCCAATTCGTATGTCGGCGCGCCTTGCGCGCCTGCATGTGCGCAAACGATCATTGTTAGATCACTGTTCTGTGAAAAACTGGAGCAACGAACCGAGATCGCACAAGTGCGATCGTTTCTTTCGAATTCATAAATCGAATCAAACGATTTGCCTATTGCTCTTGTCCCGCATAGCTGGTTCCGACCAACGGGAACAACATGCACCAGCGAGGCTGCGGCCGAATGGTGAGGTTCTCAGGCTCGATTTCGGCCGCCGATTAATCGAGCGGCTGTGCGAAGCATTTGGGAGGAGAAACAAATGTCCATAAACTTATCCGCAAACCGGCCGCCGATCGACCCTTATCCGCTTAGCCCCTATGTCACTTGGGCAGGCAATCGAAATCGCGATCCGATCCTGCAAGTCTTCAAAGGCATTTTCCCAAAAAGTGGACATGTTCTCGAACTTGCGAGCGGCGGCGGCAACCATATAAACTATTTCGCGCCCCATTTTCCGCAATTGCAGTTTCAGCCGTCCGACTATGACATTGACGTGTTCGAGCCGATCAAGCAGAAGCGCGCCGATCAAGGCACCTCCAACGTCGCCGATCCGATAAAGATCGATCTCACCGCGCCTGAGACTTGGCCCGACCCCAAGGGTCGGCTCTACGACGTGATATTCGTCGTCAATTTGTTCCAAGTCGCGCCGGTCAACATCGCCGACGGCATCGCGCAAGTGGCGGCCCGCGTTCTGACCAAAGACGGCTTTGTCGCGATCTATGGACCGTTCAGGGTTGACGGGAAATACACAACACAGTCCAATGAATCCTTCGATAAGGAAATTCTTGCTGCCAAGGTTCCTGAATGGGGCCTCAAAGACGTGAGAGACCTCGAAAAAGCAGCTAAGGAGCATGGCATAGCATTAAAGAAAATCATAGATATGCCGGTCAACAACTTCATTCTCGTCTTCGGCCGCGCATAAAAGAAGTGCGGAAGGAAGCTTAGGCGGTCCTTCCGCACACGATCGGCTCGGGCCGTGGCCAGGGAGAGCTGCTTGAGCCAAGGCACTGCAGTCGTTGTCGGCGTGGGGGCGGAAACGGGACTCGGCGCGGGTCTGGCGCGACGTTTCGCGCGGGAGGATTTGCGCGTCGTAATCGTCGGCCGTACCGAGGAACGACTACGGGCCGCAGCCGCCAGCATTGGCACATCGGATGGAAGCGTCGTGTTCAAGGTGGCGGATGCATCCCGCGAGGCGGATGTCATTGCGCTATTCGATGAAGCCGCCGGAGAGAATGCTCTCGAACTCGTCGTTTATAATGTCGGCAACAACTTCGCGGCGACTGCTCTCGAAACAGAGGCAAAACTTTTCGAAGATTTGTGGCGGCAGAACGCCTTGGGAGGGTTTCTGGTGGGCCGCGAAGCCGCCCGCCGATTTGCGTCCCGACAAAGAGGAACCATTCTCTTCACCGGCGCGACCGCTTCACTCCGCGCACGTCCGCCCTTCCTTGCCTTCGCCTCCGCCAAAGCGGCGCTGCGCGCCGTAGCGCAAGGGTTGGCGCGTGAATTTGGGCCACACGGCGTCCATGTGGCGCATATCGTCATAGATGGCGTCATCCAGGGCGAATACGCGGCCGCCAAGTTCCCCAACTATGTTCGTTCGAAAGGCGAGAACGGGTTGCTGGCCGTCGATGCGATAGCCGACGCCTATTGGGTGCTGCACCGCCAGCCGGCAAGCGCCTGGACTCATGAACTCGACCTACGGCCATTCAAAGAGCCGTTTTGACATCGTTGTTCGTTAAGATCGGAGAGCAGAGCTATTATCCCTTATCCACTGGGGCCGGTCGATAGAGACTAATTATGGAAATCTATCAGATTATACATTTCATCGCGATCGTCGAGACAGGCAGCTTCACGAAAGGCGCGGATCGCGCGGCCGTCTCGCAGTCTGCCATATCGGCCAGCATCGCGAAACTTGAAGCGGAATTCGATGTCCAATTGTTGGACCGGCGTTCCCCAGTGGTTCCGACCGACGCTGGGGCGCGTTTGTTCGAAGCCGGCAAGGCAATTTTACAAATATGCAGTGCGCTGAAAGGCGAACTCGAAACGATCGCTAGACCGATGGTTCTAAGAATTGGAATACTGCAATCCCTTTCCAGTCGCCACGTTTCCAAGCTGCTAGGTCTTTCCGGCGCGTCAACTCTCATGTGGCGATCGAGGTGTGCGATGGGTCCAGCGAGCAGTTGGTCGAATTGCTTGCCAATCGGCAGCTCGATGCTGTACTCACGATCCTTGATGACGGCGCTGCGAAATTCGCGAGTCGGGTTCTCTTCAAAGAACCATATGTATTGGCCGTTCCCGAAGATCATCGCTTCGCGCAGCGAGAAAGCGTGACGCTTGCTGATCTTCATGACGAACCTTTCATCGTCCGGACAGGCCGCGATAGGTTCCAGGATGCGAGCAATGCGCTTGTTTCTCGCGGCATCAAGATACGCGTTGTGTATAAAACCGCCCAAATCGACAGGACACTGGCTCTCGTTGCCGCCGGAATAGGCCTATCACTTATTCCCGCCCGCCTGGGGATGCCAGGCGTGAAGACAGTGCAGGTGGCTGACATGGACTTCTTTAGAACGTATGGTCTCCTGTGGGCGCGCGACCGAGAGCGGGAACTTAGGGAATTCATAAATTTCGCTGAAAGCCATAGCTGGACGCCTTAAGATCTGACCCGACGCCGTAGACGCCGGGCAGGAGCGGATGGCAGCTTTCCACCCATAGCCGAAATTTAAACTGGGATACTACCCGATCCGCGCATAAAATCATGCGCCGCGGTCCGGAACACTGGACTTGTTGTAGTCCGCTAGTCCAACGGCGAAGCATCGGCACCCTCGCCGGGCTCCGGCTCCTCTGGCGCGTGATCTTGATTTTGTCCGTCTTTCGCGGGTGCGACGAGCGGCGCGGCGCGGCCCCAGCCGCGCTTCGGCGCGGGCGACCAGGGGCGGTCTTCGTCCGCCGCGCGGGCCGAGTGCATCTGCACAACACCGTCCTTGCCAAAAGCTAGCGTGAGCGCGCCGGTTATTTTCAGCTTTTCGCGGTCGATCACGATGGCAGCGGCGCAGCCCAAGGGCGCGAAGCGCGGGGTGACGATAATATCTGCGCGCGTGCAATCCTCGGCGAAAGCTGCGTGTCGAAATCAAGCGCCACCGTTGGCCCGGAGGCGAGAGTGCCGACGCAACCGAGCTTGTCGCAATTGGTTTTGGTCAAAGCCTCGGAGGCCGGGCGTGCGTCGGCGTCGGCGCGCAGCCATTGCTCGGCCGAAAACGCATTTTGCCCGCGGCCGATCACCGCTAGCCTTCCATCCGCCGCGCGGAACGCCACGGCGTCGCCCGCGGGCGCCACCGCTATGTCGAAGGAAGGCCCCGCCGCCGCGCCGAGGAGGCCGAGCGCGGCAAGCGGGAGTGCCGTCGCGCGCAAAATCGCGGTCCGCCAGAGCACGGATGAAAGCACCGCGAGGCTGAGAAAAACAATTGCCCAGGGCGCGAAAGCGGGAAGGTGGATCGTCGATCCGGGCCAGCTTCCGATCCGGCGCGCGGCCCACATCACGCCGTCGATGCCAAGGCCGACATACCGCCACACGAACGCGTCGAGGCCGAGCGGATAAAGCAAAGTGCCGAGGAGCGCGCCCGGCACCGCGAAAATTTCGATGATGGTGAGGGTCAGCGGATTGCCGATCAGCACATAGGGGCTGAGCTCGTGGAAATTATAGGCCATGAAGGAAGCCGTGGCAGCAGTCGCGCAGAAGGTCGCAAACAACAGTCCCAAAGGTCCGCGCCGCAGCAGCGGTCTTAAGGTCTCGAGCGCCATGCGCTTGCGCTCGCCTTCGACCGGGCGAGATGCCATTACCGGCTCGTCACGGCCCCACGCGGCGATGCGTGCTTCATAGACGGCAACGAGTGCCGTCACCGCCGCGAACGACAATTGGAAGCTCGCGCCCATGATCGCTTCCGGCTGGATCAGAATGACAAGCGCCGCGGCGATCGCGAGATTGCGCATGGTCAACGCCTGCCGGTCGAGCAGAACCGAAGCCAGCATAATCAGGGTCATGAACAAAGCGCGTTCGGTGCCGACCCGCGAGCCGGTTGCGATATCGTAAAAAAGCGCGCCCGCGATCGCGAAGAGAGCGGCCCATTTCTTAATCGGATAGGAAAGCGCGAGCGTCTGGCTCAACGCCAAGAGACGGCGCAGGCCGACGAAAAAGATCGCCGCGACAAGCGTCATCTGAATGCCGGAGATCGTAATGATGTGAAAAATTCCGGCCTCGCGGATGACCTCCTTGGCTTCATCGGACAAGAGGTCGCGCTTGCCGGTCACCATCGCCGCCGCGATCGCCCCCGAATCGCCGCCCACGATTGTGTCGATGCGGCGCGCCAGCGCATTGCGGCCGCGATCAATCGCCATCATCATTGAGGCCACGAGCCCGGGCGGTTCGGGCGCGGCGACGACCTCGACGCGCCCCAACACATTGCCGACCGCGCCGAGCCGCGCGAACCAGGCGTCGCGGGCGAAATCATAGCCGCCGGGAAGGCTCGCGCGGGCGGGCGGGAGCAGCCGCGCCTTGAGGCTTACATAGGTGCCGGCCTCGAAAGGCGGCGCACGGCGCATGGATAGGCGAACCCGGTAGGGTGTTTGTTCCGGCGCAAGCCCTTCGGCGGAATGAACCCGCAAAAGGAAACGCGCGCCGGTGCGGCGAAAGTCCATCTCCTCGATGAATCCTTGGAGCGTGACAATCCTTACCTTGTCTAGGACCGGCGCCGCGACCCGCGCCGTCCGCAAGGCCGCCGACAGTTCGCCCGCGAAGACCGCGCAAAGCCCGCAGAGGAAGTAAAATGCGAGCCGGTGTCCGCGCGCGAGATAGGCGAGCACGCCGAGCACCACCGCCGCGGGCGCGATCAGCCAAAGCGAAGGTTCGCGGTCCGCGTAAAGATAAAGGACGACCCCCGTGCCGGCCGCGACCGGCAGCCAAAGGAACGGCCGCCGGAGTGCCACTTCCGTTTCGAATGCCCGCCCGAAAACTCCCCATAGCGGCGCAAGCTGGACAGTGAAGCCCCCGCTTTGCCCAGACGCCCAGAGGTGAATGCTGTTTGCGACACTCTCGCCATGGATGCATGATAAAACGCATTTGTCATTTATGAAATTAAAAAAGTACTTAATCATTACTCCTTGTCTCGGGTGTCCGTTCCGCCGCAGGGGCGCGCCGGCGATGCCCACTCTGCTGTTGATCGCTTGCGAACGACTGATTGCTAGGTATGATCCAAATCCGATTGTTGCTGACGCCGTAATCTGGGCAAGCAATCCATGGACCCGGACCTCGTTGACCGAATTTACGAATGTTCCTTCGTTCCGGAGCAGTGGCCGGGTGTTCTTGATGAGGTCGGCCGAATAGCGGAGGCCGAAGCGTCGCTGTTTATCACCAACGCCGATGTAACATCGTGGACAGCTTCAAAACGTGCCCACGAGGCGACTGCAATATTTGTAAAAGAAGGTTGGTTTTGGCGCGGACAGATCATTGCTCGTTTGTTTGCCGCGCGCCATGCCGGATTTTTGACTGATCTCGACGTTTTCACGCGCGATGAATTGGATCGAGAGCCGATTTATCGCGACATGTGGCGTCAGTATGGCCTCGGATGGTCTGTGGGCACGGCGATTCCAATCCCAACGGGCGAAAAACTGGTCCTCGTCTTGCCGAGAAGGACCGAACGTGGACCTGTCGAACGTGCCGCCGTCGAGAAACTCGACGAGCTGCGGCCCCATCTCGCCCGCAGCGCGTTGATGTCAGCGCGCTTGCAGCTGGAGCGGGCGCGCATCGCCAGCGAAACGCTTGCCGCTCTCGGCCTTCCCGCGCTGGTGTTCGATGAGCAAGGCAAGGTCCTTGCCGCCAATTCTTTGATCGAGGCACTCACAGGCTATGTTCAGTGGCGGGCGCAGGATCGCGTCTCGCTGAAGGACAGAAGCGCCGATAGTCTGTTGCGCGACGCGATCGCGGCCATTGATGCGGCGGGCGGTGCCAGCGTGCGCTCCTTCCCGGTCCGCGACACCGGCGCTGAGGCGATGATGGTCGCGCATGTCGTGCCCTTCCGCTTATCCGCGCGGGATATCTTCGTGCGCTGCGCCGCCGCCCTCGTCCTAACTCCCGTGACCCTGCCGCAAGCGCCGCCTGTCGAGCTGGTGCAGTCCTTGTTTGATCTGACGCCCGCCGAGGCGCGCGTCGCCCGGGGGCTCGCCTCCGGTGAAACAGTTGACGCCATCGCTTCTGCCAGGGGAGTCTCGCAAAATACCGTCCGCGACCAAGTTCGCGGCATCTTGGAAAAAACCGGCTGCAACCGTCAAGTCGACATCGTCGCGCTTCTCACGGCGATTTCCGCGACGCGGCTGACGAGCCCGCTCTGACGCGGCGCCAATTCAGAAGATCGCAAAAAATTCGCCGCACCATCAATCTTGATGGAGTGCCGTGGCAGCAATGGTCAATTAGCGTCTCCTTCGCCCAAGGCTCTCGCGGCGATGGCCGCCGCAACACGCTGCTCGGCTGAACAATAACAGCAGGCCTCAGCAGTGTGTCATCCCTGTTTGGGGGATGCGAGAAACTGAGATTTGTGGTTACTGCGAGCTGGATCTGCTCGGAGAATGCCGGTTCATAACAATATTGCGCGCCAAGCGGCGCGAGGGAGAACTAAAATGAAAGCGATTCTTCAGGTGTTCTCATTCTTGGCATGTGCGATCTTGACCGGTTTTTCGCCTGCTGGCGCAGCGACACAAGCAGCTGGTCCGGGGGCGTGCGCATTTTTGGGGCGCGGAATGACCCTTGGTTTTTCACCGATGGGCGCCCTGTCCCGCTTCGCGCTTCTGCAGCGAACAATTCGATGCTTGCAGTCGCATGCCCAGCACGCAGCGCCGGCCGCGAACCCGGCGGCCGACGGCGCACAATTCGTCACGTTCGATCCGCCCGGCTCCACATTGACAATGCCCTCGGGGATCACGCCAGAGGGCGTGATCACGGGATATTTTTGTAACACCGCCGCATGTGCAAACAATTATTTTAACGGTGGTACGCATGGCTTCCTGCGAACTCCCAACGGTACCATCACGACCTTCGACCCGCCGGGCTCCGTGGGGACTATAGTCACTTCGATCAACCCGGCCGGGGAAATCGCGGGAACATACTGTAACACGGCCGCGTGTACGCCCATACATGGCTTCGTGCGGAATTCCAACGGCACTTTCACCACGTTCGATGCGCCGGCCGGCTCTAACGGTATATTAGGTACAATATATAACCCAGGCGGTCCCCCTCCGAGCATCAACCCCGCCGGAGCAGTCGCGGGGTCGTATTCCGTTTCTGTTCCAACTTTCACGGAGCATGGCTTCCTGCGGACCCGCGGCGGCACTTTTACCACGTTCGATGTGCCGGGCTCTACATTTACCGAAGCCCTCGACATGAACCCGTCTGGAACAATCGTTGGAGACTTTAACTCCACGACCGTATTTTTTGCGGGCTTCCTGCGGGACTCCGGACGGGAAGTTCACCACGATCAGTATTCCAAATTCTTGTCCTGGGAACTCGGTCGGGAATATCATCAATCCGGCCGGCGTGATCGTAGGGGGGTATCTTGATCCGAACTGCAGCACGGGGCACGCTTACGTGCGGGCCCCTGACGGCACCATCACCACGTTCGATGTGCCGGACTGCACATCATGCACCACCGCGTACTCCATCAATCCGGCGGGGGCGATCACGGGCTATTTCTTCTCAGATACCTTCCACGGCTTCGTGAGGGCTCCCGGTGGCGCCATCACCACGTTCGACGTGCCGGGATCCTCCGGTACGGTTGCCTCCGAGATCAATCCCGCGGGGGAAATCATAGGAGTTCTCCATTGACGCAAGCGGCGTGAATCACGGCTTCTTGCGGAGCCCCAAACAATGCCTAAACGGTTGTTGTTACCCATATTCATCAAATGCTGTGTGCCCGCAATAATCAGGGTCGAGATGACCCCTTATAGCGTTGGAACAGCATTGCCATTTGCAGCACCAAATAATTTCCACCGTTGCCAGGCTTTCCCGCTTGGCAACGGTATCTTACTCCCGGTTGCACGCCTTGCCATCTGGCGGTAGTCCAAATCAGCACGGAAAAGTTGGACCGCTTTCATTGCGCCGCTAACGCTGTACAATAACTTTCGCGCGCGGAAGAAAAGGCCAAACCTGCGGCCGCCTTAAGCCGATCACTGCACGTGGCCACGAGTACTGAGCCTCGGCAATCTTACCAAAATCGGAAAGATTGATCCGCGAAAGCGGACCGGTTTCGAGCAGAGGTTCCTCGCGAACCCTGCCACTTTTGTTCCGGAATTTTCATGTTACACGGTGCGCCCCGCCGGCTTATGGCCGCTTCCACACGATTTGCGGCGGTTTCCCGCCGCAGGACTAAGCCCCATGCCAGATCCGGTGATCACCCGTTTCGCACCGTCGCCGACGGGTTTTCTGCATATTGGCGGCGCCCGCACGGCGCTGTTCAACTGGCTCTTTGCGCGCCACGCGGGCGGCAAAATGCTGCTGCGGATCGAGGACACCGACCGCGAGCGCTCGACCGGATGCGGCGATCGCCGCCATTCTCGACGGGCTATCCTGGCTTGGCCTCGATTGGGACGGCGATGTCATCTATCAGTTCCAGCGCGCGGCGCGCCACCGCGAGGCCGCCGAAAATTGCTCGCCTCGGGCAATGCCTATTATTGCTACGCCACGCCGCAAGAACTCAACGAATGCGCGCGAAAGCGCGCGCCGAAGGACAACCGCCGCGCTATGACGGGCGGTGGCGCGACCGCCCGGCCTCCGAAGCGCCGGCCGGCGTAAAACCGGTCGTCCGGCTCAAGGCTGCCCGCGAGGGTGAAACGGTTCTCGACGACAAGGTCCAGGGCCGGGTCGCCTGGGCCAACAAGGATCTCGACGACCTCGTTCTTCTGCGCTCCGACGGCACGCCAACTTATATGCTCGCGGTTGTGGTGGACGATCACGACATGGGCGTCACCCATATCATTCGCGGCGACGATCATCTCACCAACGCGGCCCGCCAAATGCAGATCTATCAGGCGCTCGGCTGGAGCATCCCGGTCATGGCGCATATTCCGCTCATCCACGGCGCCGACGGGGCCAAATTGTCAAAGCGCCACGGTGCGCTCGGCGTCGATGCCTATCGCGCCATGGGCTATCTGCCCGAGGCGCTGCGCAATTATCTGGTGCGGCTCGGCTGGAGCCAGGGCGACAAGGAATTTTTTTCGACGCGGGAGATGATCGATGCGTTCGATCTCGCGCATGTCGGACGCTCGCCCGCCCGCTTCGATTTCGTCGAAGCTCGAAAGCATGAACGGGCATTATATCCGCACAAGCCCAGATGAAGATTTAGTGGCAGCACTCGAAACGACTCTGCCTTATCTCCCCGGAGGCTCGGCGGCTAACGCAAAAGCTCGATGCCTCGATGCGAGCCAAACTCCGCACTGCCATGCCGGGCCTCAAGGAGCGCGCCAAAACCTTGATCGAGCTTTTGGACGGCGCGAAGTTTCTGTTCGCGGAAAGGCCGCTTGTCCTCGACGCCAAAGCCGCGAGCATTCTTGAGGCGGGAGGACGGGCGCATATCGCCGGGCTGCTCCCGCGGTTGGCGGCGCTCGCGGATTGGAACGCGGCCAGCATTGAGGCGAGCGTGCGCGAATATGCCGCCGGAAACAAGATCAAGCTCGGCGACGCCGCGCAGCCGCTGCGCGCCGCGCTCACCGGGCGGGCAACGTCGCCGGGAATTTTCGATGTTCTGGAGGTGCTCGGCCAGGAAGAAAGCCTCGCTCGCTTGCAAGACCAGGCGGGGTGAGCCAGGAGAGATCCGCAACTTCCAGTTCAGGCGGGAAGAATTTATTTTATAAGGCAACATCGGCGTAATCCGGGGTAGCGCCACGTTTTTCTTAGCTTCACTGGCAGAGATTAGATGCGAAATTGTGCGCTTAGAGGATGTTTGATCCTTTTGTCGCTGCTTGTTTGGTCCCCAATGTGGGGAGAATCAAACAATCCAATTCCGAGTTGAGCGGAAATTGGAAGGCCAGAGCAATCTAATTCCAGCGAACCCAAGCAATCACCCCAAAATAATCAAAATCTCTCCACAGCGCCGCCTATGGGCATTAGGGTCCGTACCCAATTGAATTGAACCTCGCGTCATGATTTCAAGCTCGTCAGGAGGGCTTGATTCGTGGCGGACAATTTCTGGCTCAGCGATGAGCAATGGGCGGCGATCGAGCCGCATCTCCCGATGGTCCACACCGGACCTGAACGCAAGGACGATCGCCGCGTCATCAGCGGGATCATCCATCGGTTGCGCGAGGGCTGCCGTTGGCGTGCGCTTCCCGACGAATATGGGCCGTATACGACGGCCTTCAACAGATACAACCGCTGGAGCCGACGCGGTCTTTGGCAACGGATCTTCGCGGCGCTGGTTGCCGGCGGCGATCCCCCAGCGCTCACGATGATCGACAGTTCGGCGGTCAAGGCGCATCGCTCGGCGAGCGGCGCCAGAAAAAGGGGGCGCAAAATCAAGCCATTGGCCGCTCGCGCGGCGGGCGCACGACAAAAATCCATGCGCTCGTCGACGAAGAAGGCCGTCCGCACGCCTTCCTGCTGACCGGCGGACACGTCGCCGACATCAAGGGCGCCGCGGCCTTGCTCGCGGCGACAGCGCCAAGCGAACGGTTGATCGGCGACAAAGGCTACGACGCGGATCATTTGCGCCTGTTCCTGCAAACACGCGGCACGACGCCGGTCATTCCCAACAAAATCAACCGCAAGACCCTCTTCCCGTTCGACGCCGAACTTTATCGCCTGCGCAACGTCATCGAGAGAACCTTTTGCCGGTTGAAAGACTTCCGGGCCATCGCCACCCGCTACGACAAAACCGCTCGGAACTTTCTCGCCGGCCTGTGCCTCGTCACCGCGCTCTGCTATTGGCTCAATTGAGCCCAGACCCTAGGGATGCACCACCCGAGGTCGCTCAAAAAGAATCCGCCGACGACTCCAAGAAAGCTAATAACAGAGCGTCTCCAGACTGGTGGATGGTCTGGTTGACTGCCATTCTCGCTGTTATCGCCTTCCTTCAATTGATCGTCTTTGGATTGCAAGCGCATCGGCTTCGTCAAACCATAGTCACGGTGAAAGAACTCGGCGAAAAGCAATCCGCCGACATGAAAGCCTCCATAGCTGTTGCGAAAGAATCCGCAGACGCCGCAAAAGTATCCGCCGATGCTCTTAGGGCCACAGAACGGGGTGTCCTCATTGAGAAGATTTCTCCCTGTAACCTGGTAGGTGCTTTTTGGGGCGCGAGATATCCAAACAGTCCAACTATGGGACCGAGCATAATTGATTTGAGTGCTACGCTTTCTTTTAGAAATTATGGGAAGACCCCAGTAACTATTTTAAATATTCATGGAGATATATTTACAAGCAGTGCACCTAACAGCCGTTATTCTGCAATACTCATTGATAGGGCACTGAGCGAATACACGATCGTACCACAATGCCAGACCAACGATATTGATATCACTAAGAAGCAACAAGAAATTAGTTGGGAGTTGAGCAACCAGCTTCAGTGCAGAACCGTTCATGTCTGGCTGACTGGAATCGTTCGGTTCGTCGACATTTTTGATGAAACTTGCGTGAGGGAGTTTGTCTGGAAATACGATCACCAAACAGACCGGTTCAAGCTGCACTGAGCTGACGAAAAGCGTAGCCGTGAATAGAGCGCTGCGCTCCACAAGCGCGCGACGCCTTTGCTTGCGGCGTTTGCGCCATAATACCGGGCGACGGCTCGATCAGATGCTCGAACAGTGCCCGCTGCCCCAAAGGATCAGGATGAGATCGCTCGCGCACCACTTTGTCCGTCAACGCACCAGGCTGGACAATCCTTCCAGCTGCCAGCATCATGCGAGTGGCGGCCTTACGAAGCCTTGCACTTCGATAATTGGTGGAGCTGAGGGGAATCGAACCCCTGACCTCTGCAGTGCGATTGCAGCGCTCTCCCATCTGAGCTACAGCCCCCGAACCGCTGTTTACGCGAGAGGCAAAGGGCAGGCAAGTTTGCTGGCCGCCAGACTTAAACATCGACGACTTCGCGGCTTTTGTTAGGCCCACTTGCCAGCGAGGCCCGAGCCGCGTAAACGAGCCTTGTCCTGGCAAGCGGTCCGGAGTTCCAATGCGCGCACTTCTCGACGTCCTTTTAGTGATTCTACAGCTTTATACTTATGTGATCATCGCCGCGGTGATCCTCTCCTGGCTAGTCGCCTTCAACGTCGTCAATCGTTACAATGACGTCGTGCGCTCGATTTGGAACTTCGTGACCGCGTTGACGGAACCGCTGATGGGACCTATTCGGAGTACGATACCAAACCTAGGCGGCATCGATATTTCGCCCCTTATTTTACTATTGGCGATTTATTTCCTCCAGCAAGTCATCTCCATGTATATTTATCCAAACGTATTCTAGCTTCTCTTGAGGGATGTTCCTTGGACCGTTCGCGGAGAACATCTTCTGCTGTCCGTGCGTTTGACGCCCAAGAGCTCCCGCGACGAAATCGGTGACATCGAGCGGCTTGCGGGCGGGCGGTTGGTTTTGCAAGCCCGGGTCCGTGCTCTTCCACAAGGCGGAGGCGCAAACGCGGCCCTTATCCGGCTTCTCGCGAAAGTGCTCGATGTCCCGAGGAGCGCCGTGCAGATTGCAACGGGGGCTGCCAGCCGATTGAAAATCTTGCGAATCGAGGGAGATACCAAAACCTTGGTTGTCAGCCTGGGCCGGATGTCGTCGCTACGATGAGGTTTGCAAGGGATTTTCCGCTCATTCCGGATCTGATTGCTCTATTGCACGTCCAAAAACACGCCGCGTCCATGAGTGGCGTGCTTGCGGAACGAAACCGTAAGGCGTCCAAGGGAATTGCGTAAGCCGGGAGGACAACAGAGCCGCCAACTTGGCAAGGCCTCCGTCATGGCGAAGTCATATTGAAGAAGTCATTGCCAAAAATCTAAAAAAGCGGCAACTTCGCGCCTGTCAAGGCTGGCATCAGATAGGTACCGGCCGGGATCAAGAACGGCAAGACCGTCATGCGCTGCCGCCGAAGGCCGCTTTCCGATGCGTTGAGCGTCTCGGCGCACGGCGTTCTGCGAGGGATGGATATCGACCGGGGAAAATATTGGCGGAGAAATGAATATGGCCGATATCGTGCTGATCAATCCGCGTTTCGAGATGAGCTATTGGGGTATGGAGCATGCTCTCGAGCTGTGCGCCAAGCTTGGCAAGCGCGCCAATATGCCGGTTTCAGCCTTGCCCTTGCTTGCGGCTCTGACGCCCGACGAGCACAAAGTCACTTTGATCGATGAGAATGTCGAAGAAATCGATTTTGCTCTTTGCGCCAAAGCCGACATCGTCGGTGTTACGGGCATGACGGTGCAGAGATTTCGTATGACTGAAATACTCGAGGAATTGAAAGAGCGGGGCTGCTTCACGGTCGTCGGTGGTCCGTGGGTCAGCGTGCAGGAGGATTATTTCGGCGCCTTGGCCGATGCCATTTTCGTGGGAGAAGCCGAAGAGACATGGCCGCAATTTCTTGCCGATTGGGCTGAACGGAAACATGTCACGCGCTACGAGCAGGCAGAGCGCACCGACATGAGCAAGGTGCCGCCGCCTCGATACGACCTGTTGAAGATGAACCAATATGTCATCACTCCGGTGCAGTTCTCGCGCGGCTGCCCATTCACCTGCGAGTTTTGCGACATCATTGTAACCTTCGGCCGGCGTCCGCGCCTCAAAACGGTATCCCAGATTATTGCCGAACTGGATGCGATTCAGGGTTTAGGTGGGGTCGGTGGCGTCTTCATCGTTGATGACAATCTGATCGGTAATAAGAAGGCGGTAAAACAGATTCTCCGCGAAGTCGTATCCTGGCAGAAGGCACATGATTATCCGTTGGCATTTTTTGCGGAGGCTTCGCTCGATCTGGCAGACGATGACGAACTCATGGACCTCATGGACGAGGCAAATATCCGTTACGTCTTTGTCGGGATCGAAACCCCGAACGAGGAATCGTTGCGTGAAACGGGCAAGCTGCAAAATCTGCGCGGTAAGGAGCGCAGCATAGTAGAAAAGGTGCACGCCATCCAGGACCACGGGCTCGAGGTCTGGAGCGGGATGATCGTCGGTTTCGACAATGACGGCCCCGACATTTTCGATCGGCAGATCCGTTTCGTCGAGCAAGCCCGGGTGATTCATACTTCGGTCGGCATGCTTTCCGCGATCCCCAAGACACCACTCTATGCAAGGCTTGCCGGCGAGAACCGGCTCGATCCCGCCGACCGGACGCCGTACGGAACCAATGTCATTCCCCTCGGCATGGGCCGCGAGGCCTTGCGGGACGGATATTTGCGGGTGCTGCATGCACTTTATGACCCGAAAGCCTATTTCGCCCGTGTGGATTCGCTCTTTCTCGAAGGCGGTCTGAAAACCGGCGCCGCCCGCCATGCCCATTTGCGCAGCCGGCCGCTCAGCTGGTTCATTCAATATGTGCAAGCGATTCTTTACACAGGGTTTATCTTTTTCAAGCTGCAAACCGCCCCGGACGCGGCCGATATTCGTCACCACTACCGGCGCGCCTTTTTCAACGCGGTGCGGCGGCGTCCCGAGCCATTTGTGCTGCAAGCCTATGCGCTGAAAGCTGTCTTGCATTATCATTATCACAAGCTCATCACGGCCATCGACGCCGATGGACATTTGCTGAATATTTTTTGATGGCACTGCCATATGGGGACATCCGGTAATCGCGACCGGACAAATTCGTATTCTTTCCGGCGCGACCCTTAGAGGCGTGGCGATTGCTCCCGGCCGAGCGCCCCAAGATCCGATTCAACGGCCGTTAACCAAAATCTGCCTTGATCCTTCGCCATGCTATCCGCCCCAAAAGCTGGAACTGGTTATCGGACCGGCCTTACCCATGTCGCGCGCGCCAAAAATTCTAATCTTTGATTCCGGCCTCGGCGGCCTGACCGTTTACGGCGAGGTGGCGCGGCTGCTCCCCGACGCCCAAATTATTTACGCCGCCGATAAAGCCGCTTTCCCTTATGGCGAACTGGGGGAGGGCACTTTGATCGCGCGTGTCTTGGCGGTCACGGATCGCTTGATTACCCTTTGTGGCCCCGACGCCGTTGTCATTGCCTGCAATACGGCGTCCACGCTGACCCTGCCGCATTTGCGCGCGCGATTCCCACAAATCCCATTCATCGGCACGGTGCCCGCGATCAAACCGGCCGCTAGTCAGTCGCGCTCCGGGCTTATCTCCGTGCTGGCGACGCCCGGCACCGCCGCGCGTGATTATACCCGCGAATTGATACGCACCTATGCTGCAAATTGCGCCGTTACCCTCGCGAGTTCAAGCGTGCTAGCGCCTCTTGCCGAGGCTTTCATGCAGGGGAAAAATATTCCAGACGCGGTCCTAGCGCGGGAAATCGCGCCCGCTTTCGTGACTTCGGGGGAACGCCGTACGGATTGCATCGTGCTTGCCTGCACGCATTATCCTTTGCTGCTGGGGCATTTCGAGCGTCTTGCGCCTTGGCCCGTGGCATGGATTGATCCAGCCCCAGCGATCGCCCGGCGGGCGGATCATGTTCTGCGTGAAGAACTGGGGTTTGCAGCGTCAAACACGGCACCGGTGGCACTGAATTATGCAGTCTTCACCGGGGGATCGGCGGCGGCACCCGAACTTTTGGAAGCCTTGCGCCTTCGCGGGATCGAAAAAACCATCATGGAGCCGATGCCGCTGGTGGAATTTCCGGCACGCTGGACGCCGGTCGCCACTTTCCGGACCTGATGCGTTTGCAGCGGGATTTGCTTCCGCCCTGGCCGAGCTGCGGGCGGCGGTGGCACAAACCGCGTGGAGCGATACGCTCATTGGGCAACCATCGGTAAACTCCGGCTTCCGCGACGGCTTTCGCGGCACACATAAAGTTTATCGCCCCGATCTGTAACCAAACCGGCGCCCGGGCGAATATCAGCTCGTGGGCGCAATGCCGGGTAATAGGGCGCCCCCCGTTCCAGCGAAAGGTCGCCCAAGGCCATGCAAACGAAGCCGCACCGAGCCCTCTGCCACGTCTTCGGCACGGCAAGTACCGCCCTCGGGCTCCTTCTAATTGTGCTTGGCAGCGTCTTCTTCCGTCTCGCGAGTCTGGCCGCAGCTGAGCCTGCTGTATCGGTCAACCCGCCGTCCGCGGACGTAGCGGATACCTCCTCCAGCGAAATCGGCCGGGCGGTTTTTGCCGGCGGCTGTTTCTGGGGCGTTCAGGCGGTGTTCCAGCATACTTTGGGCGTGACGAACGCTGTTTCGGGATATGCGGGCGGCAAGCTGGCCGACCCCAGCTACGAGCAGGTCAGCTCTGGCAGCACGGGGCACGCCGAATCTGTCGAGATTACCTACGATCCGAAGCAGATCTCCTTCAGCCGCCTATTGCAGATCTATTTTTCGGTGGCCCACGATCCAACCCAGTTGAACCGGCAGGATCCCGACGAAGGCACCCAATACCGCTCCGAGATTTTCGCCACGAGCGATGCCCAGCAGCGCGCCGCCGAAGCCTATATCGCGGAACTCAACAAGTCGCATGTCTTCGCCGGCCGGATCGTGACCAAGGTGGAACGGCTGAAGGCCTTCTATCCCGCTGAATCCTATCATCAGGATTATGCCACGCTGCATCCCGGCAGCCTTTATATCGCAGCTTACGATTTGCCGAAAATCGCCAATTTGAAAAAGCTCTACCCGGATTTTTACCGCGAGCAGGCGGTGCTCGCCGGTAGCAACCACCCCTAAACCAGGTAAAGAGGAGTCTCGAAAATGTTGCGGCGCGATTTATTGGTGATGGCGGGTATGGCTGTGGTTGGCGGCGTCGTCCTTCCTGCCTGGCTCCTCGCCGAAGCGGAGGAGTTCGAGGTGACGAAGACCACCGAGGAATGGCGGCGCCTGCTCACGCCCGCTCAGTATCAAGTGCTCCGGCAGGAGGACACGGAACCTGCCGGCAGCAGCCCGCTGCTGCGCGAGCATCGCAAAGGGGTGTTCGCCTGCGCCGGCTGCGAACTGCCGCTCTTCAAGTCCGAAACCAAATTCGAGAGCGGAACCGGGTGGCCGAGTTTTTGGAGTCCGATCGAGGGCGCGGTTGGCACCAAATCCGACTGGAGTTTCGGGATGAAGCGCACCGAGGTGCATTGCCGGCGTTGCGGCGGGCATCTCGGCCACGTTTTTGACGACGGCCCGCAACCGACCGGCCTGCGCTACTGCATGAACGGCGTTGCGTTGAAGTTCAAGCCGGATGCAAGCTGACGGCTCGATTTAAGGAGCCGTCTTGCGCGCTTAGGGATCTACGGGTCCGCTCCGTGTCTTGCGCCGGAGCTGGATGTGCGATGGGCAGCGAGAACCAGGAACTGGCCATGAGCGAAATTCACACGCCAGATTTGAGCGCGCCGATGCGGCGCCCGCGCCGGCTGTTCGTTCACCGGCACACGCGGATCACTCGGCTGACCCATTGGATCAATCTCTTATGCGTGGCGGTGCTGCTGATGAGCGGCCTGCAGATTTTCAACGCGCATCCGGCGCTTTATTGGGGACAGTCCGGCGCCAGCACTGATCGGGCTCTGTTCGAGATCGGGGCGGATGATTCGAGCGATGGCCCGCCGGCGGGTTTCGCCCGGATCGGTTCATCGACATTCAACACGACCGGAATCCTCGGCGTTTCTCGCGACACCGAAGGCGAGCTCGTGCTGCGCGGCTTCCCGAGCTGGGCGACACTTCCCAGCTGGCGTGATCTCGCAATCGGACGCCGCTGGCATTTCTTTTTCGCCTGGATTTTTTTCGCGAACCTCTTGGTTTATCTCTTAGCCGGAATAGTCACGAGGCATTTCTGGCGCGATCTGCTGCCTCGCCGCGAGCAATTGCGGTTCGGGTTCCCTCCTCCGTAATATCGCCGATCATCTGCGGTTGAAATTTCCGCGCGGCGAGGCAGCGAGGCATTACAACACCCTCCAGAAGCTGACCTATCTCGGCGTGGTCTTCGTGCTGTTGCCAGTGACCATCCTGACTGGCCTCACGATGTCGCCAGGGATGGATGCGATTTTTCCGTGGCTTGTCGACCTATTTGGCGGACGCCAATCCGCTCGGACGATCCATTTCATTGCGGCCGGCCTGATTGTGCTGTTCGTGCTCGTTCATGTCGCGATGGTGCTTTTGGTTGGACCGATGAATGCGCTGCGAGCGATGATCACCGGAAGATTTGCCATTTTTGTCGAGGACGATCATGCGTAATTTCCGGCTCCCCCGGCGCCGGTTTCTGGCGCTTTCCGCGGCAAGCCTTGGCGGCACGCTGCTTACCGGCTGCGACCGTCTCTCTGAAGCTCCGGATTTTCAGGAGTTTCTTGCCTCGGCCGAGTGGCTCACTTATCGCGCCCAACGGCTGCTCGGCGGCGGCCACGCGCTCGCGCGCGAATTCACGGCCGGCGATGTGTCTCCTGTCTTCAAGGTGAACGGCACAACGATGCCCGAAGGCGAGGACTATGCGGCCTTGCTGGTAGACAATTTCGGCGGTTGGCGCCTGCGTGTCGATGGGCTCGTCGCCAAACCTTTGGAATTTTCGCTTCACGGATTTGCGGAACCTGCCCCAGCGGACCCAGATTACTCGTCATGATTGCGTCGAAGGATGGAGCGCCATCGGCAAATGGCAGGGCGTGCCATTAGCCGTCGTGCTCGCGCGGGCTGCGATCCTCTCCGCTGCCCGGTTCGTGGTCTTCCATTGCGCCGACGTTTTGGAACAAACGCTCGACGGCACCGGGCAGTATTACGAGAGCATCGATCTCATCGACGCGTTCCATCCGCAAACCATTCTTGCGCATAGTCTCAACGATGCCCCGCTCACCGTCGGAAATGGTGCCCCCCTGCGGCTGCGGGTCGAACGGCAGCTCGGTTACAAGCAGGCAAAATATGTGATGCGCATCGAGTTGACCGACCGGCTCGACGGGTTCGGGCGCGGCAAGGGCGGGTTTTGGGAAGATCGCGGTTACGAGTGGTATGCGGGGATTTGAACGGCACGGGCATGGAACATCTGATGCTCTCCCGCGTTTATGGCGACATGGCTTTTCAATCGTGGTGCCGCACAATCGTAATAATCCTCCTTTATCGACACAAAAGCCAACCGATATCCAGTGACAAGATAATTATTCTTGACGATGCGCTAAGGCGAGGAGGAGCTTGACCGCCAAACCGAGGCGCCTAGCGAGGTCCCGGCCGAAGGGGAGGAAAGTATGGGGCGATTGTCTTCGGCCTTTCCGGCCGCGCCGCGCGCGTCTTGCTCACTAAGTAGGAACTTGGTCGAAACGAGGCGCCTTTCCCTCGACCTCGCCCGCCCGCTCAGCGCCGAGGATATGACCGTCCAGGCGATGGATGACGCCAGTCCAACCAAATGGCATCTTGCGCATACCACTTGGTTCTTCGAGACCTTCGTTCTCGCCAGCCATCTCAATGGCTACGAGCCATTCGATGAGACTTTCAACTATTGCTTCAATTCCTATTATGAATCGCAGGGGCCGCGGCAGCCGCGCAGCAAGCGCGGGCTCCTCACGCGGCCGTCGTGCGAACGTATCTTTGCCTACCGTGCCCACGTGGACGCCGGGCTCGAAAAGCTATTTCGAACGATGTGGCTCCGGAGTCAGATCTGGCGCGCGTTATCGCGACCGGCATCAATCACGAACAGCAGCATCAGGAGTTGATGCTAACCGACATTCTCGCGCTTTTCGCAGCAAATCCGCTGCGGCCCGCCTATTTGGCGCCGCGTCCCGCGCATGGAACAGGGCGAGCCGGAGCCTCTGCGCTGGATCGAATATTCCGGCGGGATCCATGAGATAGGTCACGGCGGCGAAGGCTTCGCGTGGGACAATGAGGCGCCGCGCCACCGCCAATTGATCCATCCGTTCCGGCTCGCAAGCCGCCTTGTCACCAATGCGGAATGGCTCGCATTCATCGAAGACGGCGGCTATCGAACCCACGCGCTTTGGCTGGCCGACGGCTGGGAGATCGTCAATCGGGAAGGCTGGCGGGCGCCGCTCTATTGGGAGGAGCGCGACGGGCAATGGCTCGCGATGTCGCTTGAAGGCATGCGGCCTCTCGATCGCGCGGCGCCAGTCGCGCATGTGAGTTATTACGAGGCGGACGCTTTCGCGCGCTGGGCGGGCCATCGGCTTCCAACCGAATTCGAATGGGAGATTGCGGCAAAGGGCGTCGAGGCGACGGGAAACACGCTCGCCTCGGGTGCGTTGCGGCCGCTGCCCGCCGTTCCGCGCCCGGACGGGCGGCCGGCCCAAATGTTCGGCGACGTTTGGGAATGGACCGCGAGCGCGTATCTGCCCTACCCAGGTTACCGCGCGCCAGCCGGGGCACTTGGCGAATACAACGGCAAGTTCATGGCGAGCCAGCAGGTTTTGCGTGGCGGCTCCTGCGCTACTCCGGAAGGGCACGCGCGCGCGACATACCGTAACTTCTTCTATCCCCGCCAGCGATGGCAATTCATGGGGCTTCGCCTTGCCTCGGAGGCCGAATGATGTTGACCAGCAACAAAGCCCTTCGCCTGCCCGAAGTCATTGCCGGCGCGGACCGCGACTTCGCCGCAAGCGTGATCGAGGGCCTCTCACAGCCGCGCAAGAGCCTGCCTTGCCGGTTCTTTTATGACTCGCGCGGCAGCGAATTGTTCGAAGAAATTACCCGGCTGCCGGAATACTATCCAACGAGGACCGAGATCGCGATTCTCGACGCACATGCGGCGGAGATCGCGAGCCGCGTTGAGGACGGCGCGGTTCTCGTCGAATTTGGTTCTGGCTCAAGCCGCAAGACAGAGATTTTGCTTGGGCACTTGCCGCACCTGCGCGCCTATGTGCCGATCGATGTGTCGGCAAGCGCCCTTGCGGAAGCGAAGCGGCGTCTGATCAACCGCTTTCCGGCGCTCACTGTCCGCCCCATCGCCGGCGATTTCTCGAAGCCGCTTGCCTTGCCGCCGGACCTCGCCAAAGTGCGAAAATTGGGTTTCTTTCCTGGCTCGACGATCGGCAATTTCTCTCCATTTGCCGCCGGAAATTTGCTCGGCGCCATGCGGCGCTTGCTGGCGCCAGATGGCTGGCTTATCGTCGGCGTTGATCTGAAAAAGGACGCCCGCCAGCTGGTCCGCGCCTACAATGATTCGGCCGGTGTTACCGCGGCCTTCAACCTCAATCTTTTAGTGCGGATCAATCGCGAGCTCGATGGTTCGTTCGATCTCGATGGCTTCCGCCACGAGGCGATTTACGATCCCCGCGAGGGCCGCGTCGAGATGCACCTTGTCAGTCTTCGGAATCAAACAGTGAGAATCCGGGGACTGTGGTTTCGATTTTCCGCCGGCGAAACCATCCATACCGAGAACTCCTACAAATATTCGGTTCCCCAATTTCAAGAGCTCGCCATCTCGGCGGGATGGTTGCCGGGCCGCGTCTGGACCGATAAGGAAAATCTCTTCAGCGTGCATGAATTGATTTCCAACAGCGCCGGAACAACGGTGATTTAATGCATTTTTTAACCCACACCGGCCACCGCTTCCAAGCGGCCCCGATTTACTTCGAAAGCATTTCGCCGGGGCGCGTAAAATCCTCGAGCCAGGCGAAACAGCGATCCACCGCCATGGCGAGCAGCGCGACGATGGCGGCGCCTTCCAAGACATAGGCCGGGTTCGATGCGGAAAGTCCCTCGATGATCGGCGAACCCAGCGATAAAGCGCCGGCCGCCGATCCGATCGCCGCGGTTCCGATATTGATGATGACCGCATTGCGTAGTCCGGCAAGAATGAATGGAAACGCGAGCGGCAGCTCGATTCGCCACAAAACATCCCGTGGCGCGAAGCCCATTCCCATCGCCGCGTCGCGGACGGCGGCGGGCACGGCGCGAAGCCCCGTCACCGTCGCCTCGATGATTGGAAAAATGGCGTAGAGGCAAAGCGCCGCGACGGCCGGGGCGGCACCATAACCCAGCACTGGAATGGCGAGAGCAAGCACCGCGACCGGCGGAAAGGTCTGCCCGACGGCGGCGATCGCGCTGGCCATCGCGGCAAATTCGCGTCCGCTTTCGCGGGTGACGAAAATGCCAAGTCCGATTCCGATCATGGCGGCGGCGAGGCTTGAGAGCGCGACAAGCTCGATATGTGCCAGCGTGAGTTCGAAAAAGCTTGCGCGCGTGTAGACCGGGCGGGGAACGTCTGGAAAAAGCGCCCGCATGAGCGGCCCGGCCGCCGGCATCAGGAAGATGGCGACGATCAACAGGAGCGTAAGCCACAGCCCCGGCCGGCGCGCCCAGCGGATCAAGGCAGCAAGCAGTCTTGCCATGTCGTACCAGCTATCAGGATATTATGATCGCGCAGTCTACTCTCGAATTGCGTTTCCAATTTGAGCCACGGCATAAAACCTTTCACCATGCTTGACCCGATTATCACCCTGTAACTTTTTGGGGCAATTCCAGGAGGGCGGCGGCGCGGCGATAGCTTAGCCGCTTTTCGGGAAGTCATCCCCGATGTAAGGTTCGCCAATCGAATTGAAGTTGTCACGCGGGATGCTCGAGCCGCCGCTGGGCCTCGTCCGTCATAGCATTTGACAATACCCGGCCGTAAACGGTGGAACGTCTCCGCACGGGCCTTCTAACCGCAGCGTTAAGGCAGGGGTAACCTGACCAGTATCCAAACGAGGTCGCCTTGAACTCACACCAAGAGAAATATTCGAGCGACAGTACAACGAAAGCTGCCGCAGAAGAACTAACACGCCAGTTGGAGGACGAGCACATGGAGCCCGTCTCCGAACTCTATCCCGAGCAGCTCGTTGCCGAGAACATAGCTGAGGCGGTGTGGCTACGTCTCCGTCGGCTGACAAGTTCAACGCTATGCCAGCGTGTCATTGAGGCGCGACACCCTTCTTTGCCGGTCTCGGTATTGGAGAAAAAGGGCCAGGAAATGGCCTCGTCGGTTCGTAGCGCCCTAGGGTATTGGCAGAGCCAAGCGGCGTCGCTGAACGCCAAAGTGTTGGCTCGCTACTACGCGTTGTTGCAGATGTCGATCGCGGAGCAACTCGCAAGTCCTGATTCGACTGCCGACTTGAAGGAGATCCAGAGTTATACGGAAAGCGGGCACGGTCTATGGACGATTACGGCAAATGGAAAGAACTTCCCCGCAAGCTATATGGTGGCTTGCCGCAACCGGGGACACCTCTACGAATATTGCCGCTTCAGAGGTATTGACCTCACACCCTATGTATCGAAGGCGCGCCCTAACTCATGGGACGATTTGTCCGCGGTGGAACGTGACCGCTTGATTTCACTTGCTGATCTTCTTAGGAGAATCCCAGAACTCCAGTTGCTTATCGAGGAGACCTTGGGCACCGAGCCTTTGTCGTTCCACGTCGCCTCCGCGATGAAAAATAGTATTGTTCAATCGGAGCGAATGCAGGCGTATGCACAAATGACTGGGCAAGTGCTGCTCAACCCTCCAATTGCTGAGCCAAGCACAGTAACCTACATCGAAATATACAATCATGGCCAGAATTGTACCTCAGAATACCTTAACTCTTTTGACCTACCTATCAAGAACATCAGGCCAGAAGAAGATACGGTTACAAAATCTTCGTATTTCATTGGAGATTTTATCCACCCGAGTGACAAGCGGTGGTATCAATGTCTGCAGACTTATAAATCTGGCTATTGCGGCACAAGCATCATCGTTCCGTTCTGGGGGAACATCGCCGATCCCTTTATCATACATTTCATGACGCTATATGCCCTCAGCATCATTGTTAGGTATCTGCCATTGCTCTGGCATGAGATCGAGGATGGGAAGCTGGATCACATTCGGGCGCTGATCGAGCATTATGTCGTGATCGTCGATAACGTTCTCCCACAGCTTGCTGTCCAAAGACTTACGGGAAGACGGCTGAACGCTGTGCAGCCGGGTTCTTTGTACGGGCCGCTATGACGAGGAGCCGCTCAGAAATTGGGTGGAGTTGCGGCTCCACGCGGCGGATGAATTGCATCTGCGTCGTCTGCGCATCTCTGTCAAAGTCGCATAAGCCCACTGCTGCGGGCCTCAGGACAATTCGCGACGTAAGCCACAGTCAATTTTTGCGACCCGCGATATTACCTCGCATCGCGCCTCGCGATAATGTCGCTTAAGTGGATTTCGCCGAGCCTCGCCCCGCGCTCGTCCTCGACGCCGAGAGACGAACAGCGGCGCGCCAGCATCAGGTTCAAGGCCGTTTTGAGACTGGCCTCCGCGGCAATCGTCCCCGTGGCCCGCGTCTTGCCGGGTTTCATCAACTTGCGGACCGGCACGAGGTCGAGAAGCCGTAACTGCAAGGCTTCGCCGCCCAGAAAATTGCGCACGAAATCATCCGCCGGTGCCAAGAGAATCGAAGAAGGGGTGCCCGTCTGGATCAGGCGGCCGTTGTTCATCACCGCCATGCCGGTGGCGAGCCGCAAAGCTTCGTCCATGTCATGCGTGACGAAGACGATGGTCTTGCCACTCCGTGCGTGGATGCCGCGCAGCTCCTCTTGCAAGGCGGCGCGGCTCACTGGATCGAGCGCCGCGAATGGCTCGTCCATCAAGATGATGTCTGGGTCCGCGGCGAGAGCGCGGGCAACGCCGATGCGTTGCTGCTGGCCGCCGGACAATTGCCTCGGGTAGCGCTCCAGAAGGGTGGGATCGATGCCCACCATCGCGACGATCTCATCGAGCCGCGCCGCGCATTTCGAGGCGCTCCATTTGAGGAGGCGCGGCACCGCAAGGATGTTATCGGCCGCCGTCCAATGCGGAAAAAGTCCCGCCGACTGGATCACATAGCCAATGCCGCGCCGCAGCTTTTCGGGCTCCATCGCACGAATGTTTTTGCCGCGCACTTCGATTTGTCCTTTGTCAGGGACAATCATCGCATTGATCATGCGCAGCACAGTCGATTTGCCGCAGCCGGACGGGCCGATAAGGACGAAAAAAGCGCCGCTCTCGATTTTCAGCGAAAGATCGGAGACCGCCGGCGTGGGGCCAAAATCCTTCGACACGTTGCAGAGCTCGATCACAGGTTTCTCCGCGCGAAGCCAAGCAGCATTTCAAAGATAAAGTTCGCCAAAAGCGCCAGCAGGATGACCGGAAGCGCTCCGACCAGGACGAGATCGAGGGCATATTGCCCAATGCCTTGAAAGATGAATGTGCCAAGGCCTCCCGCGCCGATCAAGGCGGCGACGCTTGCCAGGCCGATCGCCTGGATCGTCACGACGCGCAATCCGGAAACGAGCGCGGGCAAGGCAAGCGGCAATTCGACTTCGATGAATTTTTGCCGCGCGCCAAAGCCGATGGCCGCCGCCGCGTCCTTGACCTCCATGGCGACTTCGCTGAACCCTACATAAAAGCTGCGGACGAGCGGCAGCAGCGCATAAAGCGTCAAGGCTAGGACAGCCGGCGCCGGGCCCGTTCCGTTGATCCCGAGGCTGCGCAAGAAAGGCAGCAGCTCGCTCAAACGAGACATCGGCGCGATCAAGACACCAAACAGCGCGATCGAGGGAATCGTTTGCAGAATGCCAAGGCTCGCGAAGACATAACCCGTTGCCGCCTTCTTGCGCAAAACGAGCACGCTCAGCGGCACCCCAACCATCAGAGCAAAAAAAATCGCGGCGCCAACAAGCCCGAGATGGCGGAAGAGCTCGGTCACGAAGACGCCCCGGTTGTTCAAAAATTCCCTGGCGAGCGAAAGGTTGATCGAAATCGCCCACGGCGGCCATCAGGAAGAAGCCCGCGCAAAAAGCTGCCCCAATGCAGGCGCGGGCGAGAATACCAAAGTTTCCTCGTTGCACGGCATCGACGATCGCAAGGATTGCGACGGTTGTCAGGGTCCAGAACGCAGGACCAAGCGACGCGCGCGCGGCCGGCGGCCCTGCTTGCATCAGAATCGCCGCGAAATTGCCGGCGCCCGCGAGGTTTCCCCAAAGAATCAACGCTGCAGCCAGGATCGTTGCGAAAGACCGGAGTTTTTGGTCGCGGGCAAAGCCCAGAAGCGCCAGTCCGCAAAGCCCTGTCATTGCCGCCGCGGCTTGCAGGGACGGGGCCTGTGACAAGGGGTAGGCAATGCCCGTCGCGAGCCGGTTCGGTGCGTAATTCAAAAAGCCGCCGAAAAAAACCCCGGTGAGACCAACGCTAAAGAGCGCAAAAAGGACGCGGTCATGGACTTTCGGCATCGCAGCCATTCCGCGTTCGAACCGGAATTCGGGACGAACTACCTATTGAGAGAGCCCTTTGGCGCGGAAAAATTCCCTTGCCACGGCACCTGGATCATCGCCTTCGACCGCGACTTTTTCGTTCAAATCGCGTAGGCTCGCAAGATCAAGTTGCGCGAAAACGGGGCTAAGAACATCGCGAATTTGCGGGTAGCTCACCAGCGTTGCTTCCCGTACCACGGGTGCTGGCGCATAGACTGGCTCGGCACGGCGCGTATCTTCGAGAGCATGAAGGCCGAGGGCTTTCAGCGCGCCGTCGGTGGCATAGGCCATCGCGGCATTGACACCCGAAATTCCGTCCGCTGCCGCTTTCATGGTGGCTGCAGTTTCGCCGCCAGAGAGAACGAGGAGCTGGCGGGCGGCAAGCCGGAAGCCGTAGACAGCCTCGAAGGCGGGAAGGCCTGCGGCGCTCTCCACGAATTCCGCCGAAACGGCAAGTTTGACTTTATTGCCGTCCCGCACAAAGTGGGCGAAATCTAGCATGCTGCGCAGATTTTGTTGCCGCGCCAGCGCGTCCGGAACCGCGATCACCCAGCTATTGTCGGCTGGAGCCGGTGTGAGCCAGACCAGACGGTTTTTTTCGTAATCGAGTGTTTTCGCACGCGCGTAGCCGGCCGCCGCGTTCTTCCAGACCGGATTGCCTTCTTCATGAAAGAAAAAAGCGGCATTGCCGGTATATTCCGGGCAAAGGTCGATAGCACCGGACAAAAGCGCCGACCGCAAAATCGAGGTCGGGCCGATTTGCAGCCGGTTTTCCGTCGCGATTTTGGCCTCGCCAAGCGCGAGCAGCATCATATGGCCGACGAGCCCGCCTTCGAGATCGAGTTTTGAGCCAACGATCACGGGCCTTGCGTCGGCGCGTGCCCGCGCGAGCATGGAGGTGGCTGCTCCGGCCAAAAACAGGCGCCGCGTCGGCGCGCGAAGCGTCTCTTGCGAGAGGGAGTATCGATAAGGGCTACCGGTCATGCCGCGCGGCCGATTGCTCCGGCACGCAGCTGGCAGTCGATCGCAACCTCTCTGCCATGCTTTATCCCGCCGGAATCGAGGCGCTTACAAGTTCCAGCGCCAGTCCCGGACCTCAGGCATGTCGTCGCCATGCTCGCTGATATTGAGCTTGTGACGCTCCATGGTCGTCCAGTACCGCGCGGTCGCAGTCTCCACTTGATCGCGGAGCCGTGGAATACGCTGGATGGCGTCCAGCGCAAGTTGATAGCGGTCGAGATTGTTCAGCACAACCATGTCGAAGGGGGTCGTGGTGGTGCCTTCCTCCTTGTAGCCGCGGACATGAATATTGGCATGATTGTGCCGCCTGTAAGTCAGCTTGTGAATGATCGCGGGATAGCCATGGAAAGCGAAAATCACCGGCTTGTCTGCCGTGAACAGTTCGTCGAAATCCTGATCCTCCAGACCATGGGGATGCTCGGACTGAGGCTGCAACACCATCAAATCCACCACATTGACGACACGGATGCGGATGTCGGGGACATACCTGCGCAAGAGGGTCACGGCGGCAAGCGTCTCAAGCGTCGGCACATCGCCCGCGCAGGCCATGACCACGTCGGGATCACCCGCATCGTTGCTGGCCCATCGCCAAATACCCGCGCCGGCGGTGCAGTGGCGAACGGCCGAATCAATGTCGAGCCACTGCCACTCTGGCTGTTTGCCGGCGACGATCACGTTGATGTAGTTGCGGCTCCGCAAGCAATGATCCGCTACCGACAGGAGGCAGTTGGCATCCGGCGGCAGATAAATGCGCACGATATCGGATTTCTTATTCGCGACATGATCAATAAAGCCGGGGTCCTGGTGGGAAAAGCCATTGTGGTCCTGTCGCCAGACGTGCGACGTGAGCAAATAATTCAGCGACGCGATCGGCTTGCGCCAGGGGATCGTCCTGCTGACCTTAAGCCATTTTGCATGCTGATTGAGCATCGAATCGACGATGTGGATGAAGGCCTCGTAGCAAGAGAACAGGCCATGGCGTCCCGTGAGCAAATATCCTTCGAGCCAGCCCTCGCACAGATGCTCGCTCAGCACCTCCATGACGCGACCGTTGACGCTAAGATTAACGTCGACCTCTTCAACGCCGGCCATCCATTCCTTGCCGGAGACTTCGTAGACGGCCTCCAATCTATTCGACGCGGTCTCGTCCGGGCCAAACAGCCGGAAATTATGTTTTTCGAGATTGAGCTTCATTACGTCGCGCAGAAATTGTCCGAGAACCCGTGTCGCTTCCGCCTCGGCGCTGCCGGGCTTCACTATGGCCACGGCGTAATCATGGAAGTGGGGCATCGATAAAGGCTGCAACAATTCACCGCCATTGGCGTGCGGATTGGAGCCCATGCGGCGATGGCCCGTCGGCGCGAGCTCGGCGAGCTCCTCGCGGAATTTGCCGCGTTCGTCGAACAATTCGTCCGGCCGGTAGCTCTTCATCCAATCTTCGAGTTGCTTTAAATGTTCGGGGTTCTTAAAATCCGCGATCGGGACTTGATGCGCGCGCCACGTACCCTCGACCGGCTTACCGTCGATGAATTTTGGTCCTGTCCAACCCTTGGGCGTGCGGAAGACAATCATGGGCCAGCGCGGGCGCTCGAGGGTTTCCGTCTCGCCGCGTGACCGCGCGACGCTCTGAATCTGGCGAATCTTCGCCAGAATCGCATCGAGCGTACCGGCAAGACATTGATGCACGGCTGCCGGATCGTCGCCCTCGACGAAATGCGGATCGTAGCCGTAGCCGCGCAATAGCTCCGTCAACTCCTGGCGGCTGATGCGAGCCAGCACCGTCGGATTGGCGATCTTGAAACCGTTGAGATGAAGGATCGGAAGAACCGCGCCATCGCGCGCGGGGTTCAGAAATTTGTTGGAGTGCCAACTGGTGGCCAGCGCACCGGTCTCCGCCTCGCCGTCGCCGATGACGCAGGCGACGATCAGATCCGGATTGTCGAACGCGGCGCCATAGGCGTGGGCCAATGAATAGCCCAATTCTCCGCCTTCGTGAATGGAGCCGGGAGTTTCCGGCGATACGTGACTGGGAATGCCGTAAGGCCAGGAGAACTGGCGAAACAACCTGTGCAGTCCGTTCCGGCTGCGCTCAATTGCCGGATAATGCTCGGTGTACGACCCTTCGAGATAGGCCTGCGCCACTAGGCCTGGGCCGCCGTGACCTGGACCAATGACATAGATCATATTCAAATCGTTTTCTTTGATCAGCCGGTTAAGGTGGACGTAGAGAAAGTTCAATCCAGGAGTCGTGCCCCAATGCCCGAGCAAGCGGGGTTTGATATGTTCGAGGTTCAGTGGGGATTCGAGCAGAGGATTGTCCTGCAGATAGATCTGCCCGACAGAGAGGTAATTCGCCGCGCGCCAATAGGCGTGCATTTTCCGGAGGAGATCGGGCGACAACGGTTCGGGCATCAGGGTCTCCGAGGTCGAGACGATGCGTACGGCTTCCGTGGGGTCAGTTGCGAATTCCTAAGCGCCACGAAGTCGTAATTGTTTTGAGAACCTCTTTTAGCTGGACAATTCTTCGCCGCCTGGCGCTGTTGGGGTACGCCCACCGCTCATGCGCCACCAGAATGTCATACCAACCCCGATAAGCGCTACGGCAGCCAAGACCAAGAACAGAGAAGATTCTGTGAGCCATGCGATCGCCGGCACGAAAAGTGCCATGGCGATGCCGAGAGCGCAGATATGCCACGATACATGCACCCCCGCGACAAAAGTGCCAAGCGCCAGCAGCATCAGAAGCGTTAGCCCGGTCGCGGGCGCATTAAGCATTGCTTGAACATCAGGAAATAGCACGATGTTCATCGCAACCAGAAAAGCCAGCCAATGGAGGGCTTGCGTCCAAACCATCCGAAATCGGGGTTTGGGGTCGTGAATATGAAGCCACCCGGTGGTAATGCAGACAAGTCCGGTCGCTATGGCAAGAAACTCCCAATAGCCGATGAGGGGTTGGTGCGACACGCTGGTATAGGCCACCCCCAATATTGTGAGCGCCAGCACCACGAGGTAGGGCAATTCCTTGAGCCAGAATCTTGCTACGCGCGAATGGGCTACATGGCCCGCCGCATTTTGTGCCTCTTCCAGTTCGCTCATAGGCGATGTTCCGATCTTACTTCACGAGGGGATCCGGCAAGCACCGAATAGAATACTGAGTTGACATCCCCCGATGACCAGATTTCGAGACCAAGATTGCCTCATCGGACGGGCATTGGCAAGGCCGAACATCGCCGGGGTGCTCCAGCACATCAATGTGGGTGACTGCGGTGAGTCGCGCGCCGGAGGATGCGGATCTTGTTTGCATCAAGACACACCTCTTGCATGGCTCTTGCGCGAACGCGCGACGATTACACACTTCGTGTCGACGCGGATGGCGAAACAGCCGCATGACGGGTACTCGGATCGGCCGCTCATGGCGAGAAGACCGAGGCCGAATTGCTACCCGTGAAAGTCCCTCCAAGACGGTCTAAGGGTCGGAAACTCGACCTACCGCAGCTCACGCTTTGCCGGAGCTGCGCGGGCGCGGCTATGACGGTGCCCATGACAAACATGCATCGATTCGTCAGCAGCGATTTGAATCCTCATTTGGCATCCAGCCGCTAGCGGAATATCCTGGAAACAAAATGATGCAAGGATCGGAGCGAAGTGTCATGTACAAAAACATTCTCATCCCTACCGATGGCTCGGAGTTGTCCATGAAGGCCGTCGAGCATGGTATTCTTTTGGCAAAGGTGCTGAAGGCCAGAGTCACAAGCATAACAGTCATGTCGTTATCCCAAATCTTCGATTTGGATCCAGCGAGTTTTACGAAACTGCCGGAGGAATGGGGATATAAGACGCAAATGGAAAGCTTTGCGAACAAATGCCTCGACCAGGTAAAGACAGTGGCATTGGCGCAGGACGTGAGCTGTAACGTGATGTATGTGGAGCACGAACATCCGCACCAGGCGATTATTGACGCCGCGAACAACCAACACTGCGACCTGATCGTCATGGCCTCGCATGGCCGGCACGGGATCTCCGCAGTTTTGCTCGGTAGCGTGACAGCCAAAGTCCTCACCCACAGCACGATCCCCGTCCTCGTCTATCGTTAGAGACAACGCCGTACTGTGTATTGCTCGGTATCACGCAGTTTTGTACGCCGATCTCCTGCCTCGAGCGAACGGCTCAAGGCACGAGAACGGCGGCCCCTTCGAACCGGCCGGCGCGAAGATCGGCGAGGGCCTGGTTGGCCTCCCTCAGCGGGTAGCTCGTGGTGTTGGTGACGATGCCGATTTCCGGGACGAGACGCAGGAAATCGAGTCCATCAGCCCGCGTGAGATTGGCGACCGACACGAGCTGCCGCTCTTCCCAGAGCAGCCGGTAGGGAAAGCGCGGGATGTCGCTCATATGGATGCCCGCGCACACCACGCGGCTGCCCTTCCGCACCGCCGCCAGCGCCAGCGGAACGAGCTCGCCCAGGGGCGCATAGATGATCGCCGCGTCGAGCGGCTCCGGCGGCATTTCATCGGATCCGCCCGCCCATGCCGCCCCGAGTCTCCGCGCGAAGGCCTGGGAGCCCGTATCGCCGGGCCGCGTGAAGGCAAATACCGTTCGTCCCTGCCAAATCGCTACCTGCGCCACGATGTGAGCCGCGGCGCCAAAGCCATAGAGTCCGAGCCTCTTGCCAGCGCCCGCGATCACCAGCGAGCGCCAGCCGATCAGCCCAGCGCAGAGCAGAGGTGCGAGCGCCACATCGCTGCCAGCCTCGCCAAGCGGAAATGCGTAGCGCGCATCGGTGATCACTGCCGTCGCGAAGCCACCGTCGCGCGTGTAACCAGTGAAGAGCGGCTGATCGCACAGATTTTCCTGGCCGCCCACGCAATAAGGGCAGACGCGGCAGGTGTGGCCGAGCCAGGCGATTCCCACACGCTCCCCGAGCGTCATCCCTTCGACTTTGGCTCCGATCGCATCGATCCGGCCGACGATCTCATGGCCAGGGATGATCGGCACCTTTGGGTTAGGCAGCTCGCCATCGACAACATGCAGATCCGTGCGGCAGACGCCGCAGGCCGCCACCTTTACGCGAATCTCGCCCGGCCCGGGTTGCCGATCGGCGAGATCCGTACATTCAAGGGCGCTCCCAAGCTTTTTTAACACCATCGCTTGCACGGCATTCTCCGGTTCTACGCAAAGCCCACGGTCAATGTGGCACGCGCGTTCACGCCGAGACGGGCTTCAGTCATCGAGCTCGGGATAGTGGCGGAATATCCCTTGCTCGTTAAATGAGATACGGCGATCGCTTTCGAGATAGGCGCGAATGCGCGGACGCTGCGCGATTGCTTGATGCAGAGCCACCACCCGCGGAACCTCTCTGAGAGTTCGCCGCATCCTTCGCGGAAAAGCATAGACCAGGCCTTCGACGATCTGGAACAGCGACAAGTCGGCATAAGTTAAGTCGCGACCGACAAGTTGGCCCGCGCCCGCGGGATTGCTTGGCAGAATGCGTTCGAACCATCCCAGGAACTTGGGAATTCGCTCCTCACGGAATGACTTTGCCCGGCGCAGCGCTTCCGGTTTTTGGTCCTCGTAATAGAGATCGCCGCTCAACGGATGATGCGTGTCGTGGGCCTCCCCGACGAGATCGGCGATGGTGAGCTGGATCTGGTGGACCCAAAGCCGCTTTGCCGCGTCTTTCGGAGCGAGGCCGTGGTGGTCGCCAAGATAAAGCAGGATGGCGGAGGTCTGGCCAATTAGGACATCTCCGTCTTTAAGGAATGGCGGCGCAAACGGCGGATGGGGGATATCGTTTCTCTCCAGATAAGCCATGAGAGCCTCCTCGCCGCTGCCCTCTTTTTCCGGCCTGCGGGCGACATCGATGTAATCCGCGCCTGCCTCTTCCAATGCCAGCCGGACGAACTCGCCGCGCCCCTGAATGCCGGGCCAGTAGTATAATTCGTAGGCCATGGTGCAAACTCCATGTGTGGCCGCCAACTCTTCTCTAAATGATTATACGGTAAGTTGACGTCATGGCCTGCCGGGATATGCGCGGCTCCGCATCAGCTGTTCGCTGGCGGCCAAGCCGCTTAGCGGCGGGGTCCAGGGCCTCTTAAATACCCGGCTCTCGGTGCCTATCTTTGGGCATGGCCGAAAATATTCATGGGTCCCGCGATTTCTCCCTCTCTTTCCTGGCGGAGGGAGCGGACGTGGAGTTAGGCGAGGGCGCGTCTGCCATTACCCGCACGGACACGCCTGAAGATGCCTCATCCGAAGATCACCCGTGTGGCGACACCACGCTCCTCGACGCCTATTCGAATGCCGTGACAAAGGTCGTCGAGCGGGTCGGGCCAAGCGTCGTGCGGCTCGATATCCGCCACGGCGGCCGTGGCCTAGCCGGATCAGGCTCCGGCGTCATCCTATCGCCGGACGGGCTCGTTCTCACGAATAGTCATGTCGTGCAAGGTGCCAAGCGCGCCGGGGTGACGCTGCTCGATGGACGCAGCCTGTCCGGCCGTGTCCTTGGCGATGATCCGGACACCGATCTTGCCCTTATCCGGATCGACGAAGACGCGACGCTTCCGCCGGCCAAACTCGGCAATTCGAAGAGACTGAAGCCGGGCGAGATCGCCATCGCGATTGGCAATCCCCTTGGTTTCGACGCCAGCGTCACGGCGGGAGTGATATCGGCGCTCGGGCGCTCGTTGCGGTCGAAAAACGGCCGTATGATCGATGATGTGATTCAGACCGATGCGGCGCTCAATCCCGGCAATTCTGGCGGCCCGCTTGTCTCGTCGGGAGGCGAGGTGATCGGCATCAACACCGCGATCATCGGCGGCGCGCAGGGAATTTGTTTCGCCGTGGCGTCCAATACGGCGAGTTTCGTGCTCGGTGAACTTGTCGCGCATGGAAGGGTTCGCCGCGCTTATCTCGGCATTGGTGCTGGCACGGTTCCAGTGCCACGCAGGATTGGGCTGCGCCTCGGCCTCGCGCAAAGGATGGGCGCCGTGGTGAGCGCGGTTGAAGCGGGAAGCCCGGCCGATCACGCGGGTCTTCTCACCGGCGATATTGTGCTCGCCGTCGATGGTGCTGCCATCACCGGCGCCGATGATCTCGTGCGCCTGCTCGACGCGGAAAAGATCGACCGCACGATCCCGCTTGACGTTCTGCGCCGCTCGGAGCAGCGCCGGTTTTGGGCGGCCCTGCAGGAAAGAAAATAAATCTTCACTCCGCTGCCGCGCCGCCGCTCAAGAATTCTCGCAAAACCGCCGCGTTATTGCACAAGCTATCCTTGGCCGCGAACAATAAAGTTAGTGTTTTGCTTTTTGCAGCGATGTCCTGCAGCTCGACAATAGCGGGATTATGCTTTAGCTCGGCAAGATAGCGCGCCCGGAACTCTGGCCATTTTTCGGGGTCATGGGAAAACCAGCGGCGAAGCGCATCGCTTGGCGCGATGTCCTTGACCCAGGCATCGATGCGCGCCTCCTCGCGCGTCAGCCCCCGCGGCCACAGCCGGTCCACCAATATCCGCTTGCCGTCCGACGCCGCGGGTGGCTCGTAAATCCTTTTGATTTGAATCTTCCTCAACGAAACACCCGTTGCATTGTGAGAAGAAAGCAAATTCTCGAAGAGGCCATCAGGTCTTGCACAGGCGACGATCACACCGCGCCGGCGACACTGCGCCAGGTGACACGATCTTTTTTCGGCATGGCGACCCGCTCCGCTTCGGCGACGAGCGCCCTGGTTAATGGCGGAATTGGTTCCCGGTGCGGCACCACAAGCCCGATGGTATGAAGTTCGCGTGGCTCGGTGATGGGAATCGAACGCAGCGGCTCGGTCACGCCCAGCAAATTGGCGAGCTTTTCCGGCACGATGCACGCACAGCCGCCGCTCCGGGCATGCGAAAATAAGACCACCATCGAATTGGATTCGATCGGCGGCGGCACGGCGGAATTCGCCAAGAGCCGATCGATTATGCGGCGGTTCTGCATGTCGGGGGTGAGCAAGCAGAGTGGAATGCGCCCGGCATCCGCCCAGGTCACCTCCGCGCGCTCGGCGAGTGGGCATCCGGCGGAGGTCAAGAGCCTGTACCGCTCCCGGTAGAGCGGCACCGTGTGGAGCTTGCCGAGCGGCTCGTTGTCGAGATAAGTGAGGCCCGCGTCGATTTGGAAATCGTCGAGCATGGAGAGGATGTCGCGGGACGTGCTCGAAAGAATCGTGAAGCGCACCCTCGGGTGCTTGGTGCGGAAAGGCGTAGTGAGTTCCGCCGCCATGGGGAGCGCCGTCGGCACGGCAGCGAGGGTCAAATGCCCGGCGAGCGCTGTCTTCGACGCATGTACGTCCTGGCGCATGGCGCGCGCGTCGCTGACAATGCGCCGCGCCCATTCGAGCACGCGCTCACCTTCCGCCGTTAGCCCGTAAAAGCGCGAGCTGCGATTGACGAGCAGCACGCCCAAAGTGTCTTCGAGCTGTTTGATGCCGGCCGACAAGGTGGGCTGGGTCACGCCGCAGCTTTCCGCGGCGCGGCTAAAATTGCGCTCGCGGGCCAGCGCGATAAAATATTCGAGCTTGTCGATCATGGTGGAGCAAAGGACCGCGAGAATTCGCTGGTGCCGGCGCGTATGGCAGCCTTCCGGCGGGCGAAAGCGGTGATGAACGCGGCGTGGCTCCAGGCGAGCGACTTGGCTGAGGTCTGGACTCCGGTTGTTTGGTCGAATTGTTCCGATAACTCGCCGCAGGCGGGGGTGTAGGCCGCAACGGTTGCCATGAATTGATCGCCGCGCCGGAGCAAGGCCTCAAAATGTCGTTTTCGATGCTCTGGCACCGGCGCCGGGAGCGTCAAAGACTCATCCGCCGTGTCCAGCCGACGCATGAAATCCCTATTGTCCGCCGTCGCCGGAACTTCCGTTCGCGCCGCCGCTTCGGCGAGAGCGTAGTAAAATTCCGCCGCGCCGAGAGTCGAAAAATAATAGGCGCCGCCACTGAAGTAACGGTCATCCGCATAGCGTCCCATGGCAGGGCCAAGAGCTTCAGCACGGCCGCGGTTGATCGCATAACTTGCGTCGAACAGTTCCTCCAATCGCGCAAGGGTCGCCATGACCTTCGGATCCAATACGCTATGTGCGCCGTCCTTGCGCCGTGCGTGGATCACCGCGAGGATCGTCGCAAAATCGAGGTCCTTTCCGGCTGCCCCATTCGCGACGCCGCGTCGGCTCGCATAAAAGCCCTTGTCCGGGCACCAGTATTCGTCCAGCGAGGTTGCGATCTCTTGCACCGCCCCGAGGTAGGCTTGCGCCAGCGCGTTGTCCGCGCCGGATTCCGCCAGCCATCGAGCGCCATCGGCGAGCGCCGCGTGCTGAATAAGCCGCGTGTAATAATGGTGGCCGAGCTCTTCCTCCCAAATATCGAAACACGGCTCGTGCCAATGCCTGAGAATAAACGCGAGATCGGTCAGGATAAGCGCGCGCATGGACAGGCGGGTTGCGTCATCGAGCCGATCGAGCGGCCAAAAGCGAATCAAGGCGAGTGCCCGCAGGGCAGGGCCATCGTGTTGCGGGCGCGACCATTTGGAGATGTCGAGCGTTGCGTCCGGGTTGAATCGCGCCTCGCCGGGCACGCGATCTCCGGCAATCGCGCAAAACTCGTTGTTGTCCCGAACGTATTGCAAAAAAGAAGGATCGATGTTGTTCCTGAAATTGCCGGCAAGCCGCAAAAAGCGGGCCCCGTCAAGACGATTGAGAGAGAGGCTGAACGCGACAAACTCCTTGAAACGGGCAAGCCCTTCCCCGGCCATGGCTCCTTCGGCGATCACATGCCGCAAGGAATCGATAACGAGCGCCGAATCGCGTAGCCAATGGAAGAAATAGTCGGGGTCCGGATCCCACGAGCCAAGCGCGGTCGAAGCCAGCACGGATCCCGGCAAAGGCCGGATCGTCTGGCCAAATCCTGCCCGCTCCTTGACGAGATGCGTCGCCGAAATGGCGCGCAGCATCAACGCTGCCGAAACATCGTTCTGCTGCGTCATCCAATCGCGCAAATGACTCTCTTCAGTTTGCCCCGGAACGATCGCCGCAACTACGGCCGCCGTCATCGGCTTGCCTCCTAACTCACATGCGGGCTGGAAAAGCCGAGCCGCTTCAGGCCGGTCCTGACATCGGGATCGGCCATGAACAGCTTCCACAGGAGTCCCGTACGGTAATTCTCGATCATGATCACGGCCGGCCCCTGATCAATCGCGAGATAGGTTTTTGCATACCAGTCATGCGTCTCGCTGAAGGCATCGGTGAATCCGAAGCGGCCCCAGATCTTATCTCCCAGCACATCGTAAAAATGGCGAAGCGCGCGCATCGCCTGTTCCGGCGCATAGGGAAAGCTCGAGAGCGCCGCCGTGGGGGTGATGACGCCAGTGTCGTTGTCGGGAGAATGCGCGGCATAGCCTGCCGGATCGTCGCTTGCCGTCAAGCCCCAGCACGCGGGTCCGAAGCCCTTATGGCCATTGGGATTGCGGACGCAGTGCTCGATGTTGATGAGCGTATGCCGAACATTTTGCTCGAAATAATTTGCATAGCTGTCATTTAGCCCGCGCGGATCGAGCCCGCAGAAGGAATAATGGCAAAAGAACAAAGGTCCGCCGAAGTCCGGGCCAAGCGGCAGATCGATATCGTAATAGCGGCGGCGGTTGATGAATGTGCGGCTTTGCGCGAAACCGTCATGGTAGACGGCGGGATCGATCGGGTAACGGGGCGAGGCGGCCGCGAGCACGTAAGTGATAAGGCATTCGTTCCAGCCGCGGATGTCATGATCGAGGCTGAAGCCATTGTTGGGACTCCAATGCCAGGTCAAGACATGGTGGCCATCTCTGCGCGTGCCAATTCCATTCGGCGTCGAGCCATAACCAAGTTATCCGGTCGCGCAGGCTTTTCTCGGCTTGGTTGTCCGCATTAAAATATTGGCGGGCGCATAACAGCCCCTGAAACAGAAACGCCGATTCGACGATATCGGAGCCATCGTCCTTGCGGCCAAACCTTATCACCGCCCCGGTGCGGCCATTCATGTAATGCGGAAACAGACCGTGGAAACATGGCGCTCCTACCAGAAAGCCGAGCATGAGGCGAGAGCCGGCTCAACGGCTTCGTCCCGTGTTATCCAGCCGCGATCCGCCGCGACAATGATCGCCATGACCGCAAAGCCGGAGCCGCCGGTGCAGACGAGATCGTCCTCTGGATCCTTGTCAAGACCCGTCCGGTCGCGCGCGAGCCCGCAGAGCGGATGTGCACCCTCCCAAAAATACTGAAGGTCTGGTGTTGGACGAGATCGATCAGCGCCGCATCCGGTAAGTCCGCGCTGGGCTTGATGCGTTTAGGATTTTCTTCCTGGGGCTGGCACGGGTGGGTGATTCCTGCCGTTGGGCGGTCAAACCGCGGGGGCTTTTTGTTTTGCTGGCTGTACCGGAACCGGGGCCCCCGCGCAGGGGGCCAAGCGCTGACCCTCCGGGTCCTCGATCAGGTGGAGGACACGCGTGAAAAAACCTCCCCGTGTGTCCGCCTGACCGATATTGACGATCGCCGCGTCCGCGAGTTCCTGGCCAAAAATATCAAGGACCAAGCCGCGCGAATCCTCATCGAGGTGATCGATTGTTTCGTCGAGAATTATCCAGTGCGGCTTGTGCAGCAACAGCCGGGCGAAGGCGAGCTTGTGCTGATCCTCGGGGGCCAATTCCCGCTCCCAGCGGGCATCGCGATCGATGTCCGGCGACAGATGACCAAGCTTCAATCGCGCCAGCGCGGCCATGTAGTCCGCGCTCGTGAATTGGGAGGGCTGCGCTGGATAAGCAAGCGCGCCGCGTAACGTGCCTGGCGGTATATAGTCTTGCAGCGAGATAAACATCATGGATTGCGCAGGCGGCAGCAATATGCGGCCGGATCCCCAGGGCCAAAGGCCCGCTATCGCGCTAAAGAAACTGGTCTTGCCGCCGCGCCGCTTGCCAATAATCAAAACCCGCTCGCCTGGATTGATTACAGCATGCTTCTCGCTGAGCATCGTGCACCTTGCGGTCGACGCGATGCCAATGTGGTCGAACACGAGCCGGTCGTCGGCAGTGGGAACAACCTCGATCCGGCCTGTCTCGTCTCCGAGCCTGTCCATCTCGATCAAGCGCAAGGCGGAAGCTCGCGACCCGCAAAAGCGTGGCGCGCCAATCAGCGATCAAACTAAAATTGTCAACGAACCAGCGAAGCGCCTGCTGCACCTGATTGAAGGCTCCTGCCGCCATCATCAGTCCGCCGAGCGACATATCGCCGGCGAAATATCCGGGCGCCGCCACGATGAACGGGGCCACGATCGCGAACCATCCATAACCAGCGGTGACCCAAGTAAGGCGGGTGATCGCGCTGACCAGCCGCCGCATCATCAAAAGGACCTGATTAAACTCGCGGTTCAAATAATCCTTTTCGTCCGTTTCGCCGCCATAAAGTGCAATGGCTTCGGTGCGCTCGTTGACCCGCACGAGACCGAAACGCAAATCCGCCTCACGCGCGTAGCGTTCGGCGTTGAGCGCGATCAGTGGACGTCCGACCCGCCAGCTTCCAAAGGACGCAATTCCGGCATAGATCAGCGCCAACCAGACCATGTAACCGGGCAAAGCGAATTTCGCTCCGGCAATGGTAAAGGTTACGCCATCCGAAGCGGCCCATAGGACAGTAATAAAGCTTCCGAGAAGAAGTGTCGCTTGGAGCAAGCCAATGCCAAGGTCGGTCGAGAGATCCACCAGATGACGGGCATCCTCATGGATGCGCTGGTCCGGGTTCACGCCGATTTCGCCGGCCCCGGCGAGGCGAAACGCGCGTCTGGGCACGAGCCATTGATCGAAGAGATCGCGCGTCAATCCTTCGCGCAATTTCAGCTTGCTCATTTCTCGAAGCCAGGCCTGGGTGACATTCAATATCAACAAACTGCCGGCAATCACCCCAAAGACCACGAGCAGGTACAAAAACTCCCGAAAATCCTTGAGCGAGAGCGCATCGTAGAACGGCTTGTTCCAAGCATTGAGTTTGATCTGGCCGAACGCCGTCAGCGCGACAACGGCGCAGACCGCGCTTGCCGAGCAAGAGGAGTACGTTGCGGTCAGGCGAATACAAAAAGGTCTTTGCCATCATCAGCAATTGCGGCGCGAGACTCTGGCCTGACGCCGCCGCGTCGCCCTGGGGCGGGGACGGGTTTTTCGTCTGCTCGTCCATGTTCACCTGGTTCCATTTCCGGCCGAGTTACCATAGCATGATGCTTTTGGAACATGAACCGGGAGCAATCTGGCTTCTAAAGCGGGCTTGCGCCCGGCAGAACGGGGATGGATTGCCAGAATAGGAAAAGTTGCGCAAATTTAGTCAACTTGTCGGCTAGGGAATGCCGGCTGACAATAAAGTACGCCACTGAGGAGCCACAAAAACTCCGGTACGGCCTTGAAATTATAGTTGCGGTACGGGCGCGTGAAAGCACGGAGAAGCCCGCCCGGGGAGTTTGTTTAGTCCTGCCTGGCATGAGGCCGCAGACCGATGCGCTTTGTCCTCAGAGTTCTCTACGCTGCCATCATGCGCTTTTCTCAAGATGACGGTTGGGCCATTGCGAGTCACATCGCTCTATCGATCCTGACTTCGCTGTTCCCGTTCCTGATCTTTGTAACCGCGCTCGCGGGCTTTTTTGGCTCGAAAAGCCTGGCCGATGAAGTGGCACAAATTCTGTTGCAGACCTGGCCGCAGCAGGTAGCGGCACCCATAGCGAATGAGATCCAAAATGTGTTGACGCAAACACGGAGTGGTCTCCTCACGATAGGCGTCATTCTGGCGATCTACTTTTCGTCGAGTGGCATCGAAGCAGTCCGGATCGGGCTCAACCGCGCCTACAACGTCCGCGACTCCCGGTCGTGGTGGCTGTTGCGGCTTAAATCCATTGCCTATGTTTTCGTTGGCGCGATCGCGCTTTTGACACTCGCTTTTTTGGTTGTTCTCGCGCCTTTGATCTGGACGGCCGTGCTGCGCTTCGCGCCTGGTCTCGAGCCTCTCCACCGCCTAATCACCTTCGGCCGCTTCACAGTGGCGAGTTTGGTGCTTTTGCTGACACTTGTCCTCGTGCACAAGTTTCTGCCAGCCGGGCGAAGATCGCTGCGCGAAATTGCCCCGGGGATTTTGCTGACGTTCGCAATGTGGATCGCGGCGGGGATTGCCTTCGGTTCCTACCTCGCCGAATTCGCGCGCAATTACGTCACAACCTACGCGGGTCTCGCGTCGGTGATGATCGCACTCGTCTTTCTCTATATGATCGCTGCCATTTTCATCTTCGGAGGCGAATTGAACGCGGCCATCCTAGGGGCAAGACAAGAGAACGACGGAAATTTGAAGGTCGAACGAGCTACCCGCGGAAGTTGACGACGGCGCGGGGGAATGGCGGCCCATAAGTACGGTTGCATGGCAATGAGGGCATGTGCTTTAGCGAAGATCGCGCTAGGCCAGTTGCCCGCCGCGATCGTGGCACCGGAGTTCGCCAATGAATAGGATCGACAAGCTCCTCGCGGCGATGACGCTTGCGGAAAAGATCGGCCAGCTCACCATGGTGGCGGCTGGGCCATGCCGTCACCGGGCCAGTTCTGGCAAGCGAAGTGACCGAAGGCATTCGCGCCGGGCGGATCGGCAGCCTCCTCAACATCTGGGGAGCGCGGTGAGGTGCACGCCGTGCAGAAAATCGCGGCGGAAGAGACCAGGCTCGGCATTCCGCTTCTGATCGGCTTCGATGTTCGTGCATGGACACAAAACCATTTTCCCGATTCCGCTCGCCGAGGCCGCTTCGTTCGATCCAACTTTGTGGGAACGCAGCGCCCGCGAGGCGGCGATCGAGGCCGCCGCCAGCGGCATCAATATGACCTTCGCGCCGATGCTCGATATTGCGCGCGACCCGCGCTGGGGGCGGATCGCCGAGGGGCCTGGCGAAGACCCGTTCGTTGGCGCGGAGTTTGCCAAAGCCAAGGTGCGCGGATTTCAAGGGGCTGGTTTGCCCGAGGGTTTGGCGAGCGCCGGCGCCATTGCCGCCACGGCCAAGCATTTCTGCGCTTATGGCGCCGCCTTGGCTGGGTGCGACTACGCCTCGGCGGATGTTTCCGAACGCGAGTTGCACGAAGTCTATTTGCCTCCCTTCGCGGCGGCGGTGGCGGCCGGCTGTGCCGCGATCATGCCGGCTTTCAACGATTTCGCCGGCATCCCGATGACCGCGCATGTTCCACTGCTGCGCGGACTGGCTGCGCCGAAGACCGGCTTCGACGGCGTGATCGTCAGCGACTATAATGCGGTTGCCGAATTGATTCGCCACGGCGTTGCCGGCGATCTTGCCGAGGCGGCCGCGGCGGCGCTCCTGGCCGGCGTCGATATCGACATGATGAGCGGCGCCTACAGCCGAGGGCTTGGCCCAGGCGCTCGCGCGGGGCCTCGTTTCGATTGAACAGATCGATGCCGCCGTGCGCCGCGTGCTCAAGCTCAAGGAGCGAGCTTGGTCTTTTCGACGATCCCTACCGGCGCGGTTCTGCGCGGGCGGCCGCTCCAGGCGCCGCCAAGGCCCGGCCGTGAACTTGCGCGCGAACGAGCGCGGCGGGCGATCGTCGTTCTTACCAATGACCAGGTATTGCCGCTTTCGCCAACCCTGCGCCGCATCGCGCTCATTGGTCCGCTCGCCGATGCCCGCGCGGAGATGCTTGGGCCATGGGCGATGGCCGGAAGCGCGGCCGATCCCGTCACGATCCGGAAGGCCTCGCGGCGGCGCTGCCGGAGACCGAAATAGTCGTTGCGCCAGGCGTGGCCATCGCCGGTGACGGACACTACGGGGATAGCCGCGGCGCGGGAAATTTGCCGCGGCGCCGAGATAGTTCTTTTGTGCCTCGGCGAAGCCGCCAATATGAGTGGCGAAGCGGCGAGCCGGGCCAACCCCGGCCTGCCCGGCGTCCAAGAATGCGCTTGCCGAAGCCATATTCGATCTCGGCAAGCCGGTCGTCGCGCTGATTTCCTCGGGGCGGCCGCTTGATGATCGGCGCCATAGACCGTCGAAAAGGCGCGGGCCGTGGTCGCCACCTGGTTCCTTGGCGTCGAGGCCGGACAATGCCATCGCGGACGTGCTGACCGGGAAATTCAATCCCAGCCGGGCGGCTTCCCGTCACTTGGCCCCGCGATGTCGGCCAAGTGCCGATTTTCTTCGCCGAGCGGCCGTGCGGCCGGCCCGCCAATCCCGACGATCATTACACGAGCAAATATCTCGATATGCCGGTCGAGCCGCTGTTCCAGTTTGGCCACGGCTTGAGCTATAGCCGCTTCAACTTGAGCAATTTGCGGGCGACAAGGCCGAATTCAAACGCGGCGACGAATTGACAATCGAGGTGGACGTTTTCAACGAAGGCCCCATCGCCGGGGAAGCAACGGTGTTTCTTTTTGCGCGAGACTTTGTGGCGAGCGTGGCGCGCCCTTTGCTCGAACTCAAGGGCGTCGGACAAAATCACGCTTTCGCCTGGGGAAGGCGGAACCGTTTGCTTCAAGCTGGCCGCCGAGGCGCTCGCTTTTCCGGGAAGCGATCTTGCAGCCGGTTTTCGAGCCGGGCGAATTCTTGTTGTTCGCCGGGCAAAGCGCCGATCCGCGGGGCTTGCTTTCCATCAAAGTGCGCGCCCTGCCGGACTGAGCGGCGGCGGCAAGGCCGCGAGGTCAAAGCCAGACCGAATACCGCACGAATAGCAAATTGAGCGAGGCTTGATCATGGACAATATTATTCCGTTTCCAACTCCGCGGGGCCACGCTTGGTCGCAAATTGAGGAAGCGCTCCGAGACTATCTCATGGCTTCCGGTATCGGAAAGCACGCGACCGATTGGATTCTCGGTGACTTGGAGCCACGGTTTATGAGGATGAGAGCCAATGTGCCTGATATTGTCGTGTCCATACCGGTCGAGATGATTGAGATCAAAGAAAAAGTGCAAGCGGCAACGACGAACAATATCATGTGGTCCGTCTTCGAAATGCTAAGACTTGAAATCGAGCTTTATGAAGCGAAGGGAGTTCCGTAGCCTCCTAGCAAAGCTCGGGTCAGGGCGCTTTGTGATTACTTGGCTTCCACTCAGCGGCCAGCCGCTGCGCTTCCGCGAGCTGCGGCGCCGTCATATTGTGCGCCGTCATCTCGCGCTTCTTGAGGGCCTTATCACGCAATTCAGTCTCGCGCGCCGTGTAGCGCGCGGCGGCCAGATTGAACCATTTGTGCGCCTGCACGTAATCTTGCGGCACGCCCCGCCCCTCGGCGTACATGTCCCCGAGCATGTCCTGACCGGAACTGCTACCTTGCTCAGCCGCCTTACGAAACCATTTCGCCGCCTCGGCATAGTTGCGCTGCACGCCTCGACCATATTCGTATTGGAGCCCGAGGAGGCACTGGGCAAAAGCGTCGCCGTGCTCAGCCGCTTTACGATACCATTTCACCGCTTCGGCGTGGTCCTCCGTCACGCCATGCCCGTCTTCGTACATGTCACCGAGGCTTACTTGCGCGTCGGCATCTCCTTTCTCTGCCTCCCGGCGATAGGCTTTTACCGCCTTGAGGTACCATTTCACCGCCTCCGCGTAGTCCTGGGGCACGCCGCCCCACCCCTGTTCGTAAGACGACCCGATGGTTCTCATGGCGTGCGCGTTACCAAGCTCGGCTGCCCCGCGAAACCATTTCAACCCCTCGACCCGGTCCTTCGGTACGCCCCGCCCGCCAAAGTACATCGTGCCGAGGTGGTCCAACGCGACGGCGTCGCCTTGGTCGGCCAATGGGCGCAGCAAACTCAGCGCCGTGGCATAGTCCCCGCTCTCGTCGGCGGCTATCCCGTCCTCAAGCTGCCCGGCGGCGGCTGGACCGGCAAGGCTGATGGACAATACTAAGGCTATAAGCCCAGCGTTAATACGATGTATCATGGCGCGCTCTTAACTCCCTCGTATTTGGAGGCATGACTTTCGCTCACTCCCCAACATGAGGGCAAGATTGATGTGTGAATATAATTGAAGAAATTTGGTGGTAGAGATCGCAAGCCGGCAAGTTTCTCGGTCATCGCGGCGGAGCCCGCGTCGAAAGGCGTCAGGCATTCCAGTCCGTCGTCAACGAACAAACTACGCTAGCCCTGTGCGCCGCTGAACCCTCCAACCGCCAAAATATCAAATTTCCGCGCGATCCTACTTGTCCAAAGGCCACCTGATGTACGAGGCCATGAGTGCTTGGCCGGCAAAATCGGACAGAAATGCTGCCGGAGCGGATGCGGCGAGGAAGTCTTGCGCCAAAAGCGCATAAAGGGCGAACGTGCCGATCGCAGGGTGCCTTATAGAATTTCCGCTTGCCCTGTTTGGGTCCGCGCGAACCAGCGATAGACCTCGTTAATGCCTTCTTCGAGACTTGTTTTGGGCCGCCAGCCAAGCGCGGCCAGCCTGCTCGAATCCATCAGTTTTCGCGGCGTGCCATCGGGTTTTGTTGGATCGAAGACGAGTGTCCCTTCAAACCCCGCGGCGCGGCCAACTATCTTCGCAAGCTCGCCGATGCTGACCTCGGAGCCAGCGCCGCAATTGATTGGGTCGTCCCCATCGTATTGGTCCATCAGAAACACGACGGCATCGGCCAAATCGTCGACATAAAGAAATTCCCGTAAAGGCGTCCCGGTCCCCCACACGGTAACCTCCGTTTCGCCCTTGGATTTGGCCGCATGGAATTTCCGGATCAAGGCAGGCAAGACATGGCATGTCGCAAGGTCGAAATTGTCGTTCGGGCCATAGAGGTTGCAGGGCATGACCGAGATATAGCGCCGGCCATATTGCCGCCGGTACGCCTGACACAGTTTGATGCCGGCGATTTTCGCAATCGCATACCATTCGTTGGTAGGCTCGAGAGGGCCTGTCAGCAGCGCTTCTTCCTTGATCGGCTGCGGTGCAAATTTCGGATAAATGCACGACGATCCAAGAAACACCAGGCGCTCGACATTCGCCAGATGCGCGGCCTGAATAACATTTGTCTCAATCGCAAGGTTGTCGAACAGGAAATCGGCTGGATATGTGTCGTTGGCAAGGATTCCGCCAACCTTGGCGGCGGCGAGGACGATCGCGTCGGGCCTAGTGCGCGCCACCCATTGCCGGACGGCTTGCTGCTCGCGGAGATCCACATCCCGGCGATCCACGGTAAGGATTTCCACGTCTTCCCTGGCAAGGCGGCGCAGGATCGCCGAGCCAACCATGCCGCGATGGCCAGCGACCCAAATTCGCCGCCTGGTCCCGCGCCCCGCCGAAGGATGAGCCATGGACCGCCCCTCAGACCCGGCCGCGTTTCTTCATCGCGATCAAGTCGCTCGCGACCATTTCGGAGACCAGCTCCGAGAACGTCACCGTGTGTTTCCAGCCAAGTTTCTTGTAGGCTTTTCCGGGATCGCCGAGAAGGAGATCGACCTCGGTGGGGCGACAGTAGCGCGGATCGATCGCGATAGAAGTCCGGCCACTCTTTTTATCGAACCCTTGTTCGTCAGCCCCAGCTCCCCTCCAGCCAATCTCAATGCCAACTCCGGCGAAGGCCCGTTCGGCGAATTCGCGCACGCCATGGGTCTCTCCGGTTGCCAAGACATAATCGCCGGGCTCCGGCTGTTGTAGAATCCGCCACATTCCATCGACGTAATCGCGCGCGTGACCCCAATCCCGCTTGGCGTCGAGGTTGCCCAAAAAGAGCTTGTCCTGGAAACCCAAATGGATCGCCGCGACCGCGCGGGTTATTTTGCGGGTGACAAAAGTTTCCGCCCTGGTGGGCCCCTCATGATTGAACAGGATTCCGTTCGAGGCATGGATCCCGTAGGCTTCGCGGTAATTGACCGTAATCCAATGGGCGTAGAGCTTCGCGGCGGCGTAAGGCGAGCGCGGATAGAATGGCGTCTCTTCGTTTTGCGGCGTAGCCTGAACTTTTCCGTAAAGCTCCGATGTCGAAGCCTGATAAAAACGGGTTTTTTGGGTAAGCCCCAGAATGCGGATCGCCTCAAGGAGACGAAGCGTACCGAGCGCATCGGAATTCGCGGTGTATTCCGGAGTTTCGAAACTGACCTGAACGTGGCTTTGCGCCGCGAGGTTGTAAATTTCGTTCGGTTGAACCTCCTGCACGATGCGAATGAGGTTCGTTGCATCGGTAAGGTCGCCGTAATGCAAAAAGAAGCGAACACCAGGCTCGTGCGGGTCATGATACAAATGATCGATACGATCGGTGTTGATCAACGACGAGCGCCGCTTCACGCCATGCACGATGTAGTCTTTGGAAAGTAGAAGCTCGGCGAGGAGCGCGCCATCCTGTCCGGTGACGCCTGTGATCAAAGCCACTTTTTTTGATGTCATGCGAGATAAGAACCCAATCGGCGCGCTTCAGAGTGACCGGACTGGACGGTGTATATAGAGCAACCCGAAGACAACACAAAAGCAATGTTCCAATCTCGCCAAACGCTTTATCGTTCGCCGAGGCCCGCGAGCAGTACGGCCAGTATGCCGGTAACGAAAATGCCATCGAATGTCCCAGCCCCGCCGATCGAAGCTATGGGCGCGCCGAGACCATGCAGCATGTCGAGATTGAGCAGATCGGCGCCAATGAGCGTGCCAAGGCTCCCGCTGACATAAGCAAGCGGCCCGGCGAAACGCCGCGAGAGCAACAGTGCCACGATCGCCGTGACGAGCGGCGGCCCAAGGACCGGCACCGCTATGCCGACGCCATGAACTGGGTAGGCAAGATGATTGACAATGACGGCTACGATAACGGTCCCCACGGCGCCAAGAAGCCAAATCCGATTGCGCGCGAGCAAGTAAAGCGAAAGCAGGCTCGGAATGAGCGCCCCGCCAACATTGACGGCGATTATCGTGCCGGGCCAGTCGGCCACGACCGGCACGACATACCGCATGCCGAAGAAATCGATCACTTCGTCTGACGCAACGCGCGCCTCCGCAAGCTGCGCTACCGGAATGTTGATATAACTGCCAAGGAGCGAACCAACGAGAACCAGCACGGCCATGCGAGAATCGAGGCCGATACGCATATATGCGTAACGCAGCAGTTTGAGCTGGAGGAGAATGAACAGAGCGAGCAGGATCCCTGCGAAGATCGCGTAGAAGACAAATGGCAGGGGAAAATAATTTAGATGGCTCGAATGCATGGCAATCTCGCCCCTTACGACCTTGGCACGACATCGACCTTGACATCGACATCCTGCTCGCGCGAGCCGAGGATAATTCCGGCGACCGGCGAAATATCGGCGTAGTCGCGGCCCTTCGCGAGCACGATATGATCATTGCCGAGTCATGATCGCATTGGTCGGATCGAGGCCGACCCAGCCATGCGCCTCGCCGCACCAGAGCGAGACCCAGGCGTGCATCGCGTCGGCGCCTTCGAGGCGCTTCTTGCCGGCGGGCGGAATGGTGCGGATATAGCCGGAGATATAGGCGGCGGGCAGGCCGATGCCGCGCAGGCCGGCGATCATGATATGGGCGAAATCCTGGCAGACGCCGCGCCGCTTGCCGAAGGCTTCCGAAAGCGGCGTCGAGACCACCGTCGCCTTGGTGTCATATTTGAAATCGGCCCTGATCCGCCGCATCAATTCCTTGGCGCCTTCGAGCACCGGGCGCCCGGCCGGAAAGCTTTCCCGCGCATAATCGGATGGCCGGCTCGAAGCGCGGCACGAGGCGGCTCGGATGCAGGAAATGCGCGGGCGAATCCTTGTCGAGCGAGGCGCTCGCGAAGGCTTCCTCGCGCACCGACTTCGAAGCGCTGGCGTTTCGCTTATCGTCGGGCGGCTCGGGCCGCGTCGATCTCGATGCTGGCGTTGACCTCGACGATCGAGTTTGCGATGCGCCGTTTCGATCGTCAGAAAAGTGAGGCGGTTGCCGAAAAAACAGATCCGCTCGATCATTTGCGCTGGCGCTGGGGTCATCGTGAAGTTCGCTCGAAAGCACGTGCTGTCCGGGCCCATCCGATCGGCAGCAGCCGCAGCGCGCAATGCGAGAACGTCACGGTCGAGCCGTATTCGTAAAGCGGTCAGATGGCGGATATCGTAGATCATGCGAGGCCGCTCGACTTGTCGGCCCGCGCAACATGCGGACCTTGCAGGAAATAGCGTGCGGCGATCGCGTCGGCGAGGCCAAGCAGGCTCTGCTCGAAGCCGAGGATCGTTTTCGTTGTCGAGGCTGGCGGCGGTCAGCGGTCGCGATTTCGGCCGCGAGTTGCAGGATCAGGCGGCGCGGCGCCTCGAGCATGCCATCGTCGCTGAGCAACGGCAGAGTTTCAAGATGTTCGTCGAGTCGCTCAACCTGGAAGGCAACCGAGCGCGGATTGAACGGATCGAGCACCACCATGTCGCGCACCGGGTTGAGAGCCACGCCCATCAGATAGCGCGAGCGGTAGGTGATCTGCGAGTCGACGAGATCGAGCAGGACGTCGAGATCGTCGGCCGGCGCGTCGCCGCTCGCGAAATGGCGGGCAAAGCGGCAGGTATTGATGCCCCGCTCGATCCGCCGGCCCGATGTCGAAGATACGCCAGCCGGCGCCGCGGATTCATGTTTTCCTGGGCGAGGCCCGAGATCGCCGCGATCGTCCGCAAGGCCGCGTCGGCGCGCTCGAACGCCTCGGCCTCGGCGAGCGGCCTCGCGCGCATCGATGCCAAGGTTGCGATTGAGGTCGCCGATGAGCCGCCAGGTATCGGTCGAAAGCCGTTCGCGAATGAACGATGCGGCGCGGCGCGCGTCGCGCACGAGCGACAAGGCCGAGCCATAATCCTCGTCGCCATGCAGGGCGATCGCGGCAAGCGCCATGGGGTTGGTCGACGGCTTTCGATCGGCGCCGCGTGCCAGGCAACGAGCAGGCTCGACGAGCTTGGATACCGCCGAGCCCGGATTGGCGGCTCCCGGCGCCGGTCTCGATCATCCGGCCGGCAAGGCAGCGGATGCAGCCGCAACGTCGCTTCCGAGCGTTCGAGATAGCGCCCGAGCCAGAACAGATTGTCGGCGGCCCGGCTCGGCAAGGTGCCCATGATGCGGCGGATGCGAACCGTCTCGTCGGTCGGCAGCAAGCTGACCATCTCGACCGGCTTGTCGGCGAGCACCCAGACATCGGCCGATTGGACCCCTTCGCCCATCGACACGGCGCGCGCGTCGGCGCGGCCGGAAATGCGGCAGAAGCCGCCCGGCATGATTCTCCATCCCTCCGGCGTATGCGCCGCATAGACGCGCAGAACGAAGGGCCGCGGTTCGAGCCGGCCCTCGTGCCACACAGGCGTCGTCGAAAGATTGACGACTTCCTGGCCTACGAAATCGACGCCGCGCTCGGCCGATGGCCGCGGCGAGCCGGCTTTTTTCTTCCGCCGGCGAGCGCCGCGCCGATGAGCGGCTGGTTCGCAGGCAAGGCCGGGGACCGGATTGCCGAAGGCGCCGGCGATCGCCAGCTCGTCCATGTCCTGCGATGACCGATCGCGCGCGCCTCGCTCCTGGCCGCACCACCAGGTCGCGATATTCGGCAGGCGGAGATCCTCGCCGAGCAATGTGCGGCAGAGTTTCGGCATGAAACTCATCATCGCGGGCGCTTCGAGCACGCCGGAGCCAAGCGCATTGGCGATGACGACGCCGCCTTCGCGCAGGGCATCGACGAGGCCCGGCACGCCGAGCCGCGAACGGGCGTTGAGTTCGAGCGGATCGGCGAAATCGCTGTCGATGCGCCGCCAGATCACGTCGGCGCGCTTCAGCCCGGCGATGGTGCGGACATGCACCTTGCCGTCGCGCATCGTCAAATCGCCGCCTTCGACCAGAAGAAGCCCGAGATAGCGGGCAAGATAGGCCTGCTCGAAATAGGTTTCGTTAAAAGGGCCCGGCGTCAGCAGGCAGATGCGCGGGTTCGAGCGCTGCGCCATCGAGGTGAGGCCGAAGCGGAACGCCTCGAAGAAAGGCGCCAGCCGCTCGACGTTCATATCGCGGTAAAGCGCCGGGAAAGCGCGGGCCAGGACAAGCCGGTTGGCGAGCGCATAGCCAGCCCCCGACGGCGCCTGCGAGCGGTCGCCGAGGACCCACCAGCGCCCATCCGGACCGCGCCCGATGTCGGCGGCATAAATATGCAGGAATTTGCCGCCTGGCGGCTTCACGCCATGCAAGGGATGCAGAAACTCGGGGCTGCCGGTGACGGCGGCAGCGGGCAAATCGCCCGCGGCGATCAGCCGGCCCTCGCCGTAAATATCGGCCAACAACCAGCTCCATGAGCCGCGCGCGCTGCTCGATGCCCGCGCGCGATCTCGCGCCATTCGCCAGCCTCGATCAGCAGCGGCACATGCGAAAGCGGCCAGGCGCGCTCGCTCGTATCCCCATAGGCGCGATAGGAGACGCCCGTGTCGCGAATATGCCGGTCGGCGGTGGCGAAGCGGCGGCCGATATCGCCGGCGCTGAGTTCCATCAGCGCGTCGAGAAACCGCAGCCAATGCGCGCGCGGGTGCCCGTCCTGCCCGATGAATTCGTCGGGGATGCCCGGCAGCGGCTTGTAGCCGGCGGCGAGCTCGGCCACGCGTCCGCGCCGCGTCGCGATCTTCGTTTGCCTGGTTCGGTGCGCTGCGGCTCATCGTCGCTGCTTTATTGCTTCGGCCGGAAGGATTTCAGGATCGCCGGGTCCGTTTCGATGGTGGCGGCGCCGATGAGATCGAGGCAATAAGGCACCGCCGGAAAGACCGCATTGAGGCAGGTTTCGATCGATCGCCGGTTTGCCCGGCAGATTGATGACGAGACAAGGCCCGCGATGCGCGGCGATCTGGCGCGACAGGATCGCGGTCGGAACTTGCTTCAGGCTTTCCTGGCGCATCAGTTCGCCAAAGCCCGGCAATTCGCGCGGCGCCGCGGCGAGCGGTTGCCTCCGGCGTCAGATCGCGCGGGGATGGTCCGGTGCCCCCCGTGGTCAGGATCAAGTCGCAATGCTCCTTGTCGGCGAGTTCGATCAGCGTGTCGCGCACGGACTCAAAGCCGTCCGGAATGATTCGTCGCACGATATGAAAGGGGATGTCAGGATTTTCGTCAGATAGGCGACGATGGCGGGCCCGCTTTCATCCTCGTAAATGCCCGGCGCTGGCGCGGTCGGATGCGGTGACGACGCCGATGATCGCCGCGCGCTTTGTCTCATCCGCCATCTACCAAGCCTTCCGCCGCCTCGGGATCCGCGGCGCGCAGTGTAACCGATTGGAAAGGATTTTTGAACTGGCGCGGCCGGCATGGATCAATCGTAAATTCTATCTCAAAAGCTCCCCCCTCGTCCTGAGGGGGATTATCACCTCGACTGAACACAGAAAAAATTTTAGTATTTTTGGATTCGGTCGGCATGGATGTGCGCCACTTGGCGCTGGCTATCAGTCAGGCCATCCAAAATGGGGGGCGACAATGGACAGAATAACGGAATCAATGCTGAATGAATTTTCTGGGGAGACTGGAATCTCGGCGTTGGATGAGTCTGTCCGCTTCGAGCATTTCGCGAGCTACGCGACAGTCCAGAGAATCCATGCGGAGACGTTTGATACTAGTGATATCGTGCTAGGGAACAGCGAGCCTGGCATAGACGGCATAGCTATAATTGTGAATGGCGTCCTCGTGCCAGATAGCGATACTCTTGAGTCCATCTTGGACTCACATCTCCCTCGGTTGATGTTAACTTTATTTTCATTCAGGCAGACCGCGGACGGTCGTTCGACGCTGGTAAGATGGGAAATTTTGTCTATGCAGTGCGGGATTTTTTCAAAGATACCCACCAACTACCACACTCCGACGGCTTAAGGAATTGGCGGCCATTCAGACGGCCATAGTCAAAGCTCAAAGTTCAAACGATCCAACCCTGGGTGTTATCTTTTCTATGTAACGACGGGCGAGTGGACCGGGGACGCCCAGCTCGAGGCGCGGCGCCAATACGGCATCGCCGATCTACGATCTGAAAGCATATTCAATTCAGTTCAGTTTGAGTGCATCGGTGCAGATTTACTTCAAAAGCTTTACAGGCAGACGAAAAACGCAATCGAACGCGATTTTACATTTACCAATCACATAGTCGCCCCAGAGATCCCCGGCGTTAAAGAGGCTTACTTAGGGGTGCTTTCTGCAAAAGACCTTCTTTCACTTATTACCAACCCAGATGGCGAAGTGAATCGCGGATTGTTTGAGAGCAACATCCGAGATTTCCAAGGCCGCAACCAAGTAAACGATGCAATTGGTGCAACTCTCGGGTCTGATCACAAGGCGAGATTTGTACTAATGAACAATGGGGTGACAATTATCGCGAGAGTTCTCAGAAGAACCGCCTACAAATTTCATATTGAGGACTTTCAGATTGTGAATGGCTGCCAAACAAGCAATGTCTTATTCGAACACAGAAACAAGCTTGATGACGTTATGGTTCCGCTTCGCCTCATCGCATCTGACGACGAAAACGTGATTCAGTCCATAGTGACTGCGACGAACCAGCAAACACAACTTACGCGCGAACAACTTTATGCCGCAACGGAGTTTCCAAAAACACTTGAGCAGTTTTTCCAAACTTACGCCACCCCATCGTATCTACTACGAGCGTCGCTCTAGGCAGTACGATAGGATGGCTATTGAAAAGACATTGATTGTGACACAAGCGAACATGATCCGGGCGTTTGTTGGCATGTTTCTGGAAGACCCTCACCGCACCACTAGGGACTTTAATTCGCTTTTAGATAGAGAATCAGTAAGGATATATTCGTAGAGGGGCAAAAGTTGGAGACATACTACGTGGCTGGCTATACGCTGTCCAAACTGGAGCAGTTATTCAAAGCAGAGGTAATAGACAGAAAATACAAGGCAGCGCGTTACCAAATCTCTTTTGGCGTTCCGTCGATTGGCGAATTAAGATCGTCTCCCGGCTCTGACGTCACGGGAAATGGAAGCATATTGCAAAAAGATGACAGATGTTCTTTGGGGAGATCCGACTCCATTGATACATCGAGCCGCCGCAATTGTCTCGGAGGTAACAGGAGATAATTGGAACAGAGACAACATCCGCACGGTTGCTGTCACCAACGCAATAAAGAATTATCCCATTGTGGGTCGCGCTTAAAATGTCAAATACAGATTATTCAGAGCACGAAGTCGCGCAACGACGCGACGAAGTTGTTCGCCGAATGGTGAATACTCCGCCGCAGCCGAAGGCTAGTCATGATCCAAAAACGAAAAAGAAAGCTGTCGCGGGTCGTGGGGTTGATAAAAACCCGCGTGCGCCGTGGAGGTTAGACCGAAATGCTGTTCGATCCGCCAACCGGTTGTTGATAAGTCGCCCGCTTGCCGACTGCTTCCTTTCACGGCCTTCGGCGGACTGTTCTACGTCGCTAATCCAAAGTGATGCACGCTCTTTATAACGAAAATCGAACTCAGCAAGATATCGCTTTAAATGCTGTGGACTGACGTGATGATAAACACCGAATGATACCGCGCTTCATGATCGAGAAATAGCTTTCAATCGTATTGGTATGAATGTCGCCGCGGACATATTCGTCAATACGAGTGATTGATAGAATGAGTGGTCGGGCGCACCACGCCGCGCGCGGGCACTGCCATCATAGCTGATTGTGCGAGTGGAATCCGCAATCTGTTCATCCATGATCGAGCGAAGGGTTTTGCCCGTGATATTCGGAATGTGATGCGATCGAACTTTGCCGCCGCGCTCAACAAGAGAGAAGACGGATTCTTTGCCATTGCCGCCAAGATCTTTTTTATTCCTCTTACTGGTATGCTTATTCGCTTCTCTTTCCCGCCAACAAAGGTTTCATCAAATTCGACGGTCTTACCGTGGCCACCAAGAGGATCAGTCTAAGGGTCAATTCGCGCATGCCCTCACGAATGCGGTGCGCCATAAACCACGCCGTTTTGTAAGGCAGGCCAATCATGCGGTGAAGCTGATGCGCGCTCATACCCTTCTTGCTGGCGCACATAAGATGCGTCGCGAGCAAGCCATTTGGTCATCGGGATATGCGACCGCTCATAGATGGTACCCACGGCCGCCGTAAATTTCTTCCGGCAATCTTTGCAATGATACCAGCCAGGCCCCATCGAATTACCACCAAGTTCTTACACGGTTTGGAACTGAGCTGCAGAACGGGCAATGAGCACCATTCGGCCAACGGATAGCTTCAAAATGCTTCCGGGCTGCGTCAGGATCGGTGAAAATCGGGTTCGTCAAGATCAACAGTTGCGGTCATGGTCCCTCTCCTAGATCCAACAGTCGCATAACAAAGTTGTTCAGTCAAGGTGATAATTCCTGTCCTGAGGAGCGCTTGCGGGGCGCGTCCAGAAGGACGAGAGAACCGCAAATGGCGTGTCCGGCCCTCTCCCGCGTGCACTGATCGTGAGTTTATCGAAAGACGGAACGGCAGCCGTGCCGTGTTCTGGCTCGTGCTTTTCCGTGCAATCGCACCAGCCATCGATGCAAACCCACATGTCTCAAACCCACGCGGCGTATGAAGGCTGGTAGATTTTTTAGTCCAAATCGTACCAAAATGCTTCACGTGAAACGTTTTGGTACGATTGCGCGAGAATATCGGACGAACCCCGCTCCAGGCGCCACTTCCTGCACTTGCCAGAGCCGGTCCGGCAGGCGACAAGCCAACATGCTCCACATCAACGGCATCACCCTGAGGCTCGGGCCGCGGGTTCTTTTCGACCAGGCGACCGTGGCCTTGCCTGCGAACACGCGCGTGGGCTTCGTCGGCCGCAACGGTTCCGGAAAAACGACGCTGTTCAAAATGATCGCGGGCGAATTCGCGCCGGACGCGGGGAGCATATCGCTCCCTCGTGCAACGCGTCTCGGCCGGGTCGAGCAGGAGGCGCCAAGCGGGCCGCAAAACTTGATCGATTTCGTGCTTGCCGCCGATCGCGAACGCGCGTGTCTGATGGCCGAGGCCGAGACCTCGGCAGATCCGGCCCGCATCGGCGAGATTCAAGCGCGCCTTGCCGATATTTCGGCGCATGCGGCGCCCGCGCGGGCAGCGCGTATTTTGGCGGGTCTTGGCTTTGATGAAGCGGCGCAACAACGGCCGCTCGACGAATTTTCCGGCGGCTGGCGGATGCGCGTCGCGCTTGCCGCGGTTTTGTTTTCGAGCCCAGGTCTTTTGCTCCTCGATGAGCCGACCAATTACCTCGATCTCGAAGGCACGCTCTGGCTGATCGATTATCTTAAGCGCTATCCGGCAACGGTCCTCATCATCAGCCACGACCGTGATTTGCTCGATGCCGTTTGCGAGCATATCCTGCATCTCGATGCAGCCAAGCTCACCCTCTGGCGCGGCAATTATTCGGGGTTTGAGCGGCAGCGGCGCGAACGGCAAGCGCTCGCGCTCAAGGAGAAAAAGAAACAAGACGGCCAGCGCAAGCACCTCCAGTCTTTCGTCGATCGCTTCCGCGCCAAGGCGACCAAGGCGGCGCAAGCGCAGTCGCGCCTAAAGATGCTCGCCAAGATGGAACCCGTGACGGCCATCGTCGACGGACACGTCCTGCCTTTCCATTTTCCCTCGCCGGAAAGGCCCTTGAGTCCGCCGCTTGTCGTAATGGACGATGCGAGCACGGGTTATGGGCCGGAGCCGGTGTTGCGGCGGCTTTCCCTCACGATTTCGGATGACGACCGGATCGGCCTTCTCGGCGCCAACGGCAATGGCAAATCCACGTTCGTGAAGCTTGTCGCCGGACGGCTGATCGCTACAGCCGGAACTATCCGGCGCTCGTCGAAACTGGAGGCGGGATTTTTTGCCCAGCATCAAATCGACGAACTCGACCCGAAGGCAACCCCCTATCAATGTGTTGCCTTGCTCATGCGCGAGGCACCAGAGGCAAAAGTTCGCGCCAAATGCGCGCAGCTCGGCTTTCCGAATGTGAAGGCGGACACGGCGGCCGCGCTATTGTCGGGAGGCGAAAAAGCCCGGCTTCTTTTGGGATTGGCAAGCTTCAAAGGACCTCATTTGTTAATTCTCGACGAGCCGGCCAATCATCTCGACATAGATAGCCGCGCTGCCTTGATCGAAGCGATCAATGACTATCGGGGGGCAGTTATTCTGGTGTCGCACGACAAATACCTCCTAGAGGCCTGCGCCGACCGCCTCTGGCTCGTCGAATCAGGCACGGTCAAGCCGTTTGACGGCGACATCGGCGACTACAACGACTATGTCCTCGCGCGAGCAGGTGGCGGCGACAGCGGGCCTGTGAAAAAAGACCGGGGCGAGGCCAGCCGGTCAGCTCCGGATCGCGGCGAGAACCCGCAGGCTGCAAAAAACGCGGCCCGGTTGGAAAAGCGCATGTCGGCGATCGAGGAAAAGATGCAGAAATTTCGCGATCTCGTTTCGCGCATCGACCAGGCGCTCGCGGAGCCGGCGGTCTTCATCGAGGATCCGGCCAAGGCAGCGCTTTTATCCTCCCAGCGCGGCGAACTTGAGCAAATTCTCATGGCCGCCGAAGACGAATGGCTACGCCTTGCCGGCGATCTCGACGCGGCGCACGGCAAGGATAACCCGCGCGGACCGGCGGCGAAAAATTAGCGCCACGATTCGATGAGCTTCGAAATGCCAAACCACAGCCCCAACGAGAACACGAGCAACAGCGACACCAATACCAGAAACGCTAAAATCCTGGTTTTTACCGGAAACGTCAGCAGTTTGCGGGCGCGCGGCTTCCGCTCCGCTCGCTTGCGGCGGCGGCGGCGTAGTGTGTCAGGCGCGCCCTGCCACAAACAAATCGCCGCGGCTATCGTGCCGGTATCGCTGATCGATAACAGGCAGCCGGGATAAGTTGGCCTGCCGTCCCGATCAAAACCGAGTTCGACGCTCCGCTGCGCATCCGGTGAAGAGCTCGCCGCACCGGATTTTATGATGGCACGCTTGGCCGCGAGAAGACCTTGAAAGGATGTTTTTACGGTTGGCTGCCTGATACAATAGGCAATTTCCGCGGGCGTGAAACGGGCGCGGTAGAATTCGTGGAGCGCATAATCCTCGGCGTCCGGCAGTGCCGCGATATTTTCAATATCGAACCCTAAACCTTTCGATTCCTGGAGCCCCGCGCTAGCGCTTGGCGGAACCCCATCGGCCGCGACCGGCGTGATTTGCACGACCGCACTTTTGCCCTCCAAGAGACTGGTGATGGTGAAGCGGGCCTGATCCGTCATGGGGTCCCCTCATGCTTGCCGCCGCACAATCCCTTGTGGCGAGCCTGCAAGCCTTAGCGCATGGCAAAGCGGAAATCAAAGTCCCGTGCCTGGCCAATCTCTTTCCGGCGAGCCCGCATCCATTCGCGATCATCCACTAAAAAGTGACCTTCACGCCGCCATAAAACGAAATTGGCTGCAAAGGCGTAATCGTGCGTGGATCGTTCGTGAAGCGGATTGGCGTCGCCTGCTGCGCATCGGTACTCGTATCGAAGAAAGTGCCGTAGGTCGCGTTTCTGTTGTTGAAGATATTGTTGATGAGCCCGAAGAACTGAACGTGCTCGTCCAGTTGATAGGAAGCATGCAAGTTCGCGACCCAATAGAGCGGCAGTTTGGGGTTTTGGTTGGCGTCATCGCCGACAAGATATTGAGCGCCGGCGACGAGCACATCGGCGCCGAGCTTGAATTTGGGCGTGAACGCATAGTCACCACCAAACTTCACCTGGTGGCGCGGAATGCCAGGAATATGATCGCCCGGCGTCACAAATATATTTCCATCCGCATTGGCGAATGGATTGTTCGGCGAGGACAGGGACGCCGCAAATTGGTAGGTTGCGTCGACGAAGGCGTAATTCACATAGGCCGAGAGATTGCCATAGTGGAATTGCGCCTCGGCCTCGACGCCTTGCCGCAGGGTCGATGGAACATTGGCGAAATATTCGCGTCCCGGAATTGTGCTTGCCAGCGTGATGATGTCGTTGGTGCTGTTGGTGTGGAAGTAACCAGCCTTCCAATCAATCTGGCCCGTATCGAAAACATGCTGTCCGCCGCGGAGACCGGCCTCGAAGGTATGTGCCACCACTTGCTGAAGCGGCGGATCGGAAACCAGCGAATTTTCCAAAATGCAAGGCTGATTCGGATTGGCGCAGTCGAGTTCAAGCGGTGTCGGCGCGCGGTTCGCTTCCGAATAGCCTCCGTAAAGCGTGACCGATGGGAGGATTTGATAGGTCAGGCCCACGACAGGATTAATTCGCGAGAAGGTATCGTTGATATTGAGTTGGAGCAAGAATGCCTGTCACGTCGTTCGTCGTGATTTGCGCGATATTGAGCCGCGCGCCAGCGGTCAAGGCAAATTCCGGCGTGATGCTGAAAGTATCGAGCGCGTAGATTCCGTAATAGGTCGTATTGCCAGTGAGAAAGGTCGGTACATAACCGATTTGTCCTGCGGTGCTGATGATGTCGCCCGAGCCTGTAAAACCGCCATTGACAATCGTAAAATCAGGCAGGATCGCTCCAAGTTGGCTGGTCGCGCTAAAGCTGAGCAGGCTGCGATCGACGCTGCCACCGAACGTCAAATAATTCGCGTGCCCGAGGAATTTGTCATTGTCGGTAGCTTGCAGCGCCGTCCCGAAGGTCGTCGCATGCACAGAGGTCCGGTCGACGGTGCCGTAGGCAATGCCATCCGTGAACGGAATGGGCTTGCCGTCTTTTCCCAGTATAACGAAGGCAGCCCCGTTCGTCACATTTGGGAAATTGTCCGAGTCGAGGCAAAGAAAGCCAGCGGGACCGCCCGGTAAACCATTGTCAGCGCAATTTTGAATATCCGCGTCATTGCCATCGGTATGGTGCTGCTCGAAACTCCGCATGTAGAAATTGCTCGCGATCGACCATTGCGGATTGATGTCGAATTTGCCATTGAAAGCAAGCGTGCCCACGGCGTTGACTGTAGTCTGGGGTGAGGTAAACACGGCACTGTCGCCGAGTTGATCAAGCAGCTCGACCGGTGTTGGCCCGATAACGCCGAGCGTGTTGCGGGCGCCAGATGCCGTGAAATGAAGTTCGTTACCAGGCGTGCGGTAGCCGAGATCGGAATAGAGACGAAAGAGGGTAGAGGGCGAAAAACACCGCCAGCCGCCGTCATGGGTCGCGTCCCCCGTGACATAAAGGCTGTAATCGTCAATCTGCTTGCCATATTCGAACAGCCCGCTGACCCGGCCAAATGAGCCGCCCATGACTTGCGTCTCAAAGCCTTGCCAGAGAAAACCGTTTTTCATCTGCAGGCTGACTGCGCCGCCGAGCGCGTTGAGGCCGAAGACGGGATTGTTCGTGAAGAGTCGGCCCGGTAGATCGCTTGCGGCGGAATAAGGTCCCAGTTGACGGTGTCGCCAAAAGCCTCGTTCACGCGGATGCCGTTCTCATATACGGCGAGGCCTTGTGGCGTTCCTTGGATCGGCGAGGCCACGAAGCCACGATAGCGCAAATCCTGTGAGAAAATTGCCGTTGACATCGATCGATACGGCGCCCGGGATCTGTTGCTGCAATGTGTCGGTAATGCTGTGCGAATTCGTCCGGGCGAAATCCTCCGCCGGGACCGTTTGCACCATGGCCGGGATTTTGTCGCGATCTTCGCCGCCGCTCGGGAGGGCGAGGTCGCCACCACCTCCACCTCCGGTAGCTCGATCGCCGTGCTGGGCGTTTCGGGCGTCGCAGGCGTGGCGGTCTGGGCCAGCCCCACGTGATGGCCATAGCACCGCGCCGAGGCCCAATATTCTCCAGACGTCAGCCATTCGCCGCATGTTGCTTCTCCTAAACCCGCATTTCCTGGCGTTCCGAACAATTCCCAATACTAAATTCGTAAATATTGGAGAGACAATGGAATTTTATTGCTCGACTACATAATAGTTAGGAACTGTTGCATGTCTGCACTTATGCACTGTGAATCTGATAGGAATGGTTCATCATCTACAATAGACACTTTCTTCATTACCATCCTCAGACTTCCTAGGTCGTTGGTGAAAAACTCCCATATATTTTGGGAATATTTCCCGAGTGGTAGGGCCAGGTGAAGCGATGCGTCACATCCCATCGATAAAGCCTGCCGGGAAGGCATTGATGCCGGCTTAAATCGTTCTGGCGACACGCAAAGGAAAATGCAGAAGACTGATCGTCTAGGTACGTTCCCACCGCGAACACTGGGGTAAAAATTCGCCAAATGCCCGGGGATTCATCCCATTTCTCCGAGCAGGCATTGCTCTCGGTCTCGCGGCATGTTCCCATTGTGCGCTGGTAAAGACGCCAGGCAACATTGCCGAGTATGATGTCTCTACGATTTCGCCTAATTTCGCTTATTGCAATCGTCCTGATCGCTAGCCTCGCCGTCGAAGGCACAATCGTGTCTTTCAACGCCTCGCGGTCGGTAAAGACCGAAATGAATTCAGCGCTGCAAGTCGGGCAGCAGATCGTCACAAGCGCGCTGGCACATTTTCCAGAATCCACGGACCGGCGGCGCTACCTCGAAGGACTGGTGGCCGCGTTCAAAGGTAACCGGCACCTTCGCGTATCCCTGATCGGTAGCGCGGACGCCACCGTAGAACCATCCCTCGAAGGTTCGCATTTTGGGACGGTGCCATCCTGGTTCGTTCGGGTCCTTGGCATAAATCCTGTTGCCGCCCGGGTCCCAATTGCGATTGCGGGACAAGATTACGGGAGTATTCTCATCGAGACTGATCCAAAGAACGAAATTCTCGAAGTATGGAATGATCTCGGCGACGGCCTCACCGTACTCACTCTTTTCTTTGGCCTCAACATTCTGCTCATCTATTTCTTCATCGGATACGCCTTGCGGCCATTGGATCATCTTGCCGGTGCGCTGAAGCAGATCGGCCATGGAGATTACAAGTCGAGGATCGGCGGCAATTCCGTACCGGAGTTGGCACGGCTTCAGAGCAACTTCAATCGGATGGCCTCCGAACTCGCGGGGATGGATGAGGAGAGACGCGATCTGAACGAGAAGCTGTTGACCCTGCAGGAAGAGGAACGGCGCGAGATCGCCCGCGATCTCCACGATGAAATCAGCCCATTCCTTTTTGCGGTCAACGTCAATATCGCCACCATCTCGCGGCTCGCCATTCGTGGTCAAAATGCCGAGATCGCCAGGGAGATCCGGTCAACCATGGGAGCGGTCGCCCACATGCAGCAGCAGATCCGGACGATGCTCGGCCGCTTGCGCCCTGGAGTTCTCGCCGATTTCGGGTTGGCCGCCGCCATCACGAGCTTGGTTGAATTCTGGCGCCAGAGGTATCCGGGGATTCACTTCCAGCTGCAGCTCCCACCGGACGAGGTAAGCTTCGGCGCCCTGATCGATATCACGATCTATCGAATTGTTCAGGAAAGCTTGAGTAATGCGGTGCGCCATGGCAATCCGGCGAAAATTTCTGTATCAGTGACATCGGCGCCAGCCGAAGCTTCTGGTTCGCAACATGTCAACGTCGAGGTCGCGAATGATGGCCGGGAGGTCGACAAATCGGCCGGTTTCGGCTTCGGCCTGGCCGGAATGCATGAGCGGGTCCAAGCGCTGGGCGGGAACCTTGTTCTCACTCGGCCACCGGGGCTGAGTTTTTCGGTTGCGGCAACCCTTCCCTGTCCGGCGCGAACCATTCGGGGTCACGCCTCTTCCCTTACAGGCGGCGCATGAAGGTTCTGATCGTTGACGACCATCCGATCGTTCATGCTGGTCTCCGGCGCCTCATCTCCGTCGAACCGGACGCCCAAATCCGCGGGGCGGCGACGGCGAAAGAGGCTCTGGCAAGTTTCAAGGACGATCGCCCGGATCTCATCATCATGGATCTCAACCTGCCTGGGAGCGGCGGGCTGGAGACGATCAGGCGGCTGAAGAACGAAGACGATTCGGCGCGCATACTCGTCTTCAGCGTGCACGACAACTCAATTCATGTGGCGCGCGCCTTCGAGGCAGGAGCGCTTGGTTATGTGACAAAGAACGCGCCCCCGGATGAGATCGCGCGAGCCATCTTCCGCGTTGCCGCAGGGCACCAATACATAGAGCCGGTTATCGCGCAGGAGCTCGCCTTGCTCAGCGTCCGGACGTCCCGCGGTTCCCCCTGGTCGCACCCGTTCAAGGATCTGACGCGCCGAGACCTGGAGATTCTCCGGCTCCTCGGCGAAGGCTACAGCATGCTGCAAATCGCCGACGCAATCGGCTTAAGCTACAAGACCGTTGCCAATAATTGCAGCCACATGAAGAACAAGCTCGGCCTCGCGCGAACCGCCGATCTGATCCGGGTCGCGATCGAACATCAGAACTCCCTTCAATCCAGGCTAGTTTGAATGGGGTGGCGGCGCATGTCGTGCATTTCGACCGCTGGAGGAATCCGGCGCTCGAGAACCAGGCGGCCGAACGTGCGAAGCCCCAAATTGGTGCAATCGCGGGGCGCCCGGCGTTCGCATGAAACGCGAATAAGCGGCGTCCTGACGTTGAGCCTAGCGCCCTTGCTGGTCGCGCCGCTGATTCATGAAGCGCTCGAATTCCTCGCGATCCTTGGCGTGGCGGAGATTTTCCATGTAGACCGCGAACTCGCGCTCGGCGGCGGCAAGGCGTTTGTACTCTTCTTCGAGCCGCGCGAGTTCGGTGGCGCGCCATTCGTCGAAAGCGCGATTTCCCGACGCGCCCGAGCTAAAGCCGGCCCATCGATTTGCCGCATAGCCCCAGCGCCCGGAGGCCCAATTTGCCCCGCTGCCCCATTTCTCCCGCCCGAAAGAAACGATATCACCGGAATAGCCGGATTTGCTTTGCCAATATTTCCAGCCGATGACGGCGAGGCCGAGCGGCCAAAACACGATAAAGCCCAAAACCATCGCAAGAATTTCGACGAGCTTCCACGGCTCCCCAGGCGCGCATCCGCGCCACCGCGCTCCGCCGTATTGGTGCGCCGTGCACGATTGATAAGGGTTTCCGGTGTCGGCACTCATCTCGTTTCCTAGCTCCTCTCGTCTCCGCTCGCCGCTCCGCCTTTGCCGCGCGGCTGCCGTGTTTGATATAGGTCCGGATTTTTTATTGTCGACGGCTGAAACGTGAAAATACCCGATCACTCCGGGAAGCGGCGAAAGGCTGACGCGGCGCTTGCAGTACCTTTTCCGTGAGCTATGGCGTTGGTTGTGGCTTCGGCCGCCTCTCCCATATAAGGATTTCGTGAAAGGTAACGCGATGCCGCAAATCACCGTCTATACGACGGCCACCTGTCCCTATTGCCACCGGGCAAAGGCCTTGTTGCGCAGGAAGAATCTCGCGTTCACCGAGATCCCGGTGGATGGCGACCCGCGGGCGCGCCGGGAGATGACGGAAAAGGCACATGGCCGCAGGAGCGTTCCGCAAATCTTTTTTGACGATGTTCACATCGGTGACAGCGACGAGCTGCACGCACTTGACCGCGATGGTAAGCTCGATGAGCTTCTAGACGGCTGCGTGCAATGATCAAATTCGCCTTAATATGCGTGCACGGCCACGAGTTTCAGAGCTGGTTCCAGAGCAGCGAGGCTTTCGACGTGCAGGTCAAGGACGGCCTCGTCCTTTGCCCGCTTTGCCAGGCGGCGGAGGTGACAAAAGCCATCATGGCGCCGGCAATCGCGAGCCGGGGCGCTGCGAAGCGCGCCAAACCTCCGGCGCAAACGCAGACGCAAGGGGAGGCTCAGGCGCAAACCAAAGTGGCGCTTCTCGACCAGCGCGACCTGGAAACGCGGGCAATGATCAACGCTTTCCGGAAACGGCTTTTCGAGCAGGCTGTGGATGTCGGCACAAGCTTCGCCGAGGAAGCCCGTAAGATTCACGGAGGCCTCGTTCCCGAGCGCCCGATCTACGGCCAGGCGAGTGTCGGCGACGCGCGGGCCTTGCTCGAAGAGGGCGTGCCGGTCATGCCGGTTCCGCTTTTGCCAGAGGAATGTAATTAATTTGACTGCTTGCGGTGCTGTCCTAATCTGCCCGTCAGTGTCCGAATTTGAGTGGATGAGTGTCCTAAAATGAAAAGGCGGCTTAGTGGGCAGCTTCCTCTTTTTGATCTGGAGCGCTTTCGGGGCGATTTGCTGGCACCGCGGGGCGTAGCAGAGCTTTCAGCGCAGTAATCGCGCGAATAAGGTCATCCGCACTTTGCTCCGAATCGATACGGCCAGTAATCTCCATAGCTTTACCCAAGAAGGTAAGCCGAAAAGGCTCAGCCTCCGACGCAAGAGTTGTTCGTAGTGTGGTTGCTGAGCGCGCTGCGGCGTGGGAGGTGACTTCCATTGGTTGGGGCTCCGGCTCGTCACTGAGCGGAGCATTGTAACCCACCGATTCGCTTTCTACAAATTGTTTTGTTTCTCGATAAGAGCGTACGGCCGAATCTGCGGCAGAAGGGATGAACTTTTGAGTTAGAAGATAGGATCGAATGGCTTGATCGCTCGCCTTCCCTGAATTGAACTTGGCGTCCAGCTCAGCAAAAAGCTCAGGTTTGCCCGATGCCTCCTTAATGGCAACCGTCCGTTCAGGTGTGCCCGGTGGGTGAGCAATAATCGCAACCGCCAAATCAGACGCACGATTCCCGTCGCCACGCCCCTCAAGAAGCCCAAATTTTCCCATTGCAGACAACACGCTAAGGGATTTCCCACTAAGGCCAGAATATCCCATATGCTCCGCGATGACTGAACGCGGTACCGTGTTCTGGTAGTCACGCTCATAAACCATCGCGATCTTCTCTATGGCCTCTTTTAGCCCAATAGCCGGATATTGAGGGCTTCGCATCTTTGCCATTGCAGCCTCCTATGGTGCGAGGCATACATACAGCTTACTCTATCTTACGTCAATCTTTCTTTTAGTTACTTTTTCGAGATAGAACAGAATAATCAATTGACAGGGACGGTCCAATCCCATATTTTTGACGAACGGCGGAATCGCCGGGGAAAGAGAGATGGTCATGTTCAGGAGGGTGAGAGCCCTGCGACGGCAAGCCGACGGCGGCGGGGCAGGGACAAAAGGAAGGGGCCGCTTCTCAGCCCGGACAGGTGAGTGAAGCGGCCCCGAAATGGGCTCTCGTATGTTTTCCCCGTTCGTCTAAGGGTAGGACGCCCGCCGTTACAAGTGAGGCAATCCAGGTCCAAATCCTGGCCGGGGAACCACAACCAACCGGGCCGAGGCGTCCCAGCGCCCCGACCCCTCATCATCATCCAGGGATTTGACCCCTGAGATCGACCGTTCCTTTACATAGCATAAAGGTCGGAGACTTTCCAGAGTCGTGTTCTCAGTGGCCAATTCCGCAACCCACGGATTGGCCGCGTGAACCTCTATCCGTCCAACAAGCATAGGGCTTGCGGAACGCAGCGGGAACGTATATCGTTCGTTCACCGTTTGTGCAAAATCAAATCGCGCCGCAAGCGCGGGGCGGCGCAAGGAAGGACCGGCCAATGTTGACAAAAAAGCAAAGCGAGCTGTTGCGCTTCATCCACGAGCGCCTGAAGGAGACCGGCGTTCCGCCGTCCTTCGACGAGATGAAGGACGCCTTGTTTTTGCGCTCCAAATCAGGGATTCACCGGCTGATCATCGCGCTCGAGGAACGCGGTTTTATCCGCCGGTTACCCAATCGCGCGCGCGCGCTCGAAGTTTTGCGCTTGCCGGATTCCTCGACGCCCATCGATGGCGGCCGGAGCAAAAAATTCGCGCCCAGCGTCATCGAGGGCACGCTCGGCCGGGTCCGTGCTTGGACGCAGAGCAACTCCGGCGACGACCTCGACCGTTCGTCGGTTTCGATTCCGGTCATGGGCCGGATCGCCGCGGGGACACCGATCGCGGCCCTGCAAAACCGCAGCCACACTATCTCCCTGCCGCCGGACATGTTGCCGCCTGGAGATTATTACGCGCTTGAAGTGCGCGGCAATTCGATGATCGATGCGGGCATATTCGACAGCGACACCGTGGTCATTCGCAAACAGGATACCGCCGAAACCGGCGACATCGTGGTCGCCTTGATCGACGACGAAGAAGCGACCTTGAAACGGCTGCGCAAGCGCGGCGCCTCGATCGCGCTGGAAGCCGCCAATCCGGCCTATGAGACGCGCATTTTCGGTCCCGACCGGGTCCGCATTCAGGGCAAGCTCGTCAACCTCGTTCGCAAATATTGAATCCCCGGCGGGGCCCCAGGGCCGCCGCGAAATCTAAGGTTTGCTTCATACAGGGCCAGGGCCGCCAAACGGGTAGGGCGGGCCTTGCGGCGAGGCGGCAAAATGACTTTCGCCGCGCTGGCCGAGGAACGACCGCGCTCTCGCATTATTTCGCCTTTTCTTGCCAGAGCCCGATCGCCGCGCCTGCCGGATCCATGATAATGGAGAAAGAGCCCGCTCCAGTTACTTCCGTCACGTCATTGCAGACCGTCGCGCCGAGCGATTTCGCCTTGGCAGTTGCTGCCGCCACGTCATCGACCAGCACATAAGGCAGCCAGGCGGTGGGGACGCCGGGCGCGGGAGTCGTCATCATGCCGCCGCCGGTGCCTTCGCCAACGCGAATCATCGTGTAGGTAAAGCCGGGCGCCATCTCCACGTCGTCCAGCTTCCAGCCGAACAACGCACCATAAAAAGACTTTGCCTTGCCGGTGTCCGGGGTGGTGAGTTCGACATGCACGAATGGGTTAGCCATGACCGCTCCTCTTCCTTGTTTGGCCGCTCGTTTAGTGCTCAGGGTTCATTGGTGACTCGTTGAATTGCCGGCCAGCGCATCCAGCCAAGCCGGACCATGGGCACGGTCAATATCTTGGGCGGCGCGGGGCAGGGTAAAGCGGCCACCCAAACGATTTTGCGTTGGCGGGAGTGGCTTCAAAACACGGTCCGGCTTTGGATCGCGGCGGCAAGCGTGCCTTCATCGAGATAGTCAAGCTCGCCGCCGACCGGAACGCCATGCGCGAGCCGGGTGATCTTGACTTTCGAATCCGCCAAAAGACTGGCGATGTAATGCGCCGTCGTCTGTCCGTCCACGGTGGCATTCACGGCGAGGATCACCTCCGTGACACGATCGTCCGCAACCCTTTCAACGAGGCTCGCCAGGTTCAAGTCCTTGGGGCCCATGCCATCGAGCGGCGACAAGGTTCCCCCTAACACATGATAGCGCGCGCCGAGAATTCCGGCGCGTTCGAGCGCCCAGAGATCGGCTACCGTCTCAACGACAACGAGCGTGTCGCGGCCCCGCCGCTCGTCCTGGCACAAAGTGCAAGGATCGCAGGTATCGGCATTGCCGCAGATGCGGCAGGTCACGATTTTCTCGCACGCCACACGGAGCGCGTCGGCAAGTGGCGCGAGAAGCTCCACGCGCTTGCGAATCAAATGCAGCGCGGCGCGGCGCGCCGAGCGCGGCCCAAGTCCCGGCAGACGCGCCAGCAAATGAATGAGCCGCTCAATCTCGGGACCCGCGACTTTTTCTCCCATCGCGGCGGATCCTCAAGCCAGTGGCATCAGAACGGCAGCTTCAAGCCGGGCGGCAGCGCGAGGCCGGCGGTCACGCCCTTCATTTTTTCTTCCATCAGCCGCTCGGCCTTTTTGCGTGCATCCTCATGCGCCACGACGATCAAATCCTCCAGAATTACTTTCTCGTCGGCCTTAAGAAGCTGGTCGTCGATCATAAGCCCCCTCATCTGGCCCTTGGCGGTAAGCGTCACGCGAACCATGCCGCCACCCGCTTGCCCCTCGACCTCGATCCGCTCCAATTCGGCTTGCATTTCCTGCATCTTCGCCTGCATGGCCTGCGCTTGCTTCATCAAACCGAACACATCGGGCATTGCTGTTTCCCCTTGGTTGCGATGAAGAGCGAACCCTCGAGCATTGCTCGTTCAAAGCTCGTCTTCCACGCCGTCGAAAAAGCCGATCTCATCATTCGTCTCGCCGTTTGTCCCGGCGGAAGGCAAGGTTCGCGGCGCGGTCTCGCAGGCGCGGACCCCGGCAATCTCGGCGCCCGGGAACGTGGCGAGCACGCTCTGCACCAGCGGGTCGGCACGTACGCCGGCCAAAGCCTCGCTTGCCTTGGCGTCTTCCTGCTCCTTGAGGCTCAGGGCACCGGGAGCACTCGAAATCGCGACCATCCAACGGCTCACCGTCCATTCCTGCAAGCGGCGCGCGAGAGTTTGCGCAAGCTGCGGCGAGGCGCCGGGAGCCAATGAAAATTCGATACGGCCTTGCTCGAAACGAACGAGGCGCACGTCGCGTTCAAGCGCGACCTTCATTTGTATGTCGCGATGGCGGCCGGCGAGCGCCACCACATCCTCGAACCGGTCGAGAGCAACCGACGGTTCAACCGATTCCGGGCGCGGCGCGCGTGCAACAGCGATTGCGCTGCTCACACCGGCTACTGGCTCCTGCACGCCGCCGGCGCCCGTGTCTCGAAGGCGAGATCCTTCTTGCGCGTCGCCGCCTGTCAATGCGGCGAGCTTGCGCAAAGCCTCGTCCGGGGCCGGCAAATCGGCGGCGAATCCGATTCTCACCAGAACCATATCGGCGGCGGCAAGCGGGTGTCGCGAACCCTTCACCTCGTGCAGGCCTTTCAGTAGCAATTGCCATGCACGCGTCAAGACAGGCATCGACAATTCTTGCGCGAACCGCTGGCCGCGCGTTCGCTCTTCCGGCGTTAGTGAAACATCTTGCGCGGCTTCCGGCACGAGTTTTAGGCGGGTGACGAGATGAATGAATTCCGCGAGCGCAGCAAGAACCTCGGACGGATCAGCGCCAAAGTCGTGCAGCTCCTTCAATATGCTCAGAGCCTCGGTCATCTGGCCGCGCAAGAGAACTTCGAAAAGATCGATAATCCGGCCCCGGTCGGCAAGCCCCAGCATCGTGCGCAAGGCTTCAGCGGTGATCGCGCCTGGCAGACCCGCGCCATGCGCGATCGCCTGATCGAGAAGTGAAAGCGCGTCGCGCACTGAGCCTTCCGCCGCGCGCGCGATGAGGCTAAGCGCCTCGTCCTCGATGGCAACAGCCTCCTTAGCGCAGATCGAAGCGAGATAGCCGGCCAGCACGCCCGCATCGACCCTTCGCAAATCGAAGCGTTGGCAGCGGGAGCGCACGGTAACTGGGACTTTTTCGATCTCGGTTGTCGCGAACACGAATTTCACGTGATCAGGAGGCTCTTCCAAGGTTTTCAAAAGGCCATTGAAAGCCTGTTTGGAAAGCATATGGACTTCGTCGATGATGTAGACCTTTGTACGCGCCATGACCGGCAAATAGCGCACGCTCTCGATGATTTCGCGTACGTCGTCGATCCCGGTATGCGAGGCGGCGTCCATTTCGATGACATCGACATGGCGCGATTCGATGATTGCCTGGCAGTGCACGCCAAGTTCCGTCAGATGGGTCGTCGGACGTGTCACGGCCGGGCGCCCGGGCCGCGCGGGCAATTCATAATTGAAGGCGCGCGCCAGGATGCGCGCCGTCGTGGTCTTGCCGACGCCGCGCACACCGGTCAGAATATAGGCTTGGTGGATGCGCTCCAAGTCGAAGGCGTTCGACAGCGTTTTGACCATGGCGTCTTGGCCGATCAAATCCTCGAAGCGCGCGGGGCGGTATTTGCGGGCAAGCACGCGATAGAAAGCCGCCTGCGCGCCGGCTTGGCCGGGTGCGACGACGGCGCCAAAACCCAGCCTGGGACCGGCTTCGTTATGGGCGCTCGGGGGTGTTTCCATGCGGCCGTCCGGCATCGCGCAGGCCCGTAAGGAGAGAGACTCGGATTGGGCCTAGCCAATCTCTAGTGGCCCGGCCGGCCTGCCGGACAAAGCCAAGGTGTGGCAAGGCGGGCAAAGTGGGAGGCTGGACAGAGACCCGCCCGGTCTCGTTAGGGCTGCTTCCTTCCGGACCTGACCCGGTTGGCGAGTGGTGCGTCCACCGCCAACCTCCCGGCATCTATTTGGACCGCCCCGGCGAATTTCGCAACCCTTATGAAACTTCTTGCTTAGCCGCCGTTGGCAACACTGGCGTGCGGCCTGGGAGTTGGCCAGCAGCGCAATTTATAAGCGCCTTTCCCAATCGCTTCTGTCGCTAGTTTTGCGCGGTGACGCTTGACCGGGGCAAAGAATTGAATTTATATCGTTGCAGTCGGAAAAACTGGGTTTGGTCCGGGCTTGACCTAGATCGCCAGGCACACTTCGCGGGCGGGCGAAAAAAAATTCGCGGCGGGGGAAAATCCAGCTGCTCGTAAATGGCGTCTCGCCAGCATGGCTGCTTGTGTCGCGGAAACCTGTGGCGCAATAGTTCCAAAGGAAAAAGGGGTTGGGTCCAGCAAAGCATGTAAATGGCATACTAAAGGAGGAAGGTAAGGGGCGAGAGCCGTGAAATTACGAGTGGGGTTGGAATATCTATAGATAATATTTGTACGTTTGCCTTCGTCGCTGCGCTCGAGTGTTTTGGCCGCCGGATTCTCATTGGTGAGCCCGTTTCGAAATTAACAATTGGGGAGTTGCCCGGTCGATATCGGTTGAGCGCCCGCAAGCGCGGGTGGCCATCGTGCACCGGCAGGATGCGTGAGAGTGTGCTGTCTTGACAAGGGCATCAAGTTACGATGATCCGGGACGGTATGGGGCGTCCGGCGCAGTCGAAACCGGCCCGCTTGAGACGGCGTATGCGCCAGCTCGCGCGGGGGCGTATCTTTCCAGCGTAACGCCCATCTGCTCGCGCGCGGCTTTGCCGATTTTTGCATGCCAGTACCGTGCCACCTTGACGTGAGGCGCGCGTAAACAAGAAACCACGGGAGAAAACCTTTGGCCCAAGAGTTGCCGACGAGGATCGGAGCTAAACAAATTCAGGTGGTTGGCGGCTTACGAGCTTTCGATCAATCGCGTTCTAGCCAGGACCGCGTTCCCCAAGCTTCGGGCGTCCCGCTCACCGCCAATGGTATGGTTGGCGACACCAATCATGGCAATTTAAGCCGGATGGATTCGCGCTTCGGATGTAAGGCGGGGCCTGTGCGAGTGCAGCCCATTTTTCCTGTCAACATCGCCATCGCCGATAAGAACCCAATGGTTCTGCGGGCGTTGGAGGCGCTTCTTACCCCGGACAGGCGCTTCAATCTTTTGTTGATGGCGAGCGACGGGGCCCATTTTCTTAGTTCATTGGCCCATCTTCCGGTGAGCCTGGGGGTCATCGGCTGGGAGTTGCCGCCCATTCGGGCCACGCAGATTTTGCAAGCCCTCGCGAAGCGCCCCGCGGCGCCGAAGATCGTGGTTTATAGCAGCACCAAGGACACGACGGCGCCCGCCGAAACGTTGCGGCTTGGGGGAGCCGGCTTCGTCAGCAAGCGCTCTCCCCCTGAACGCTTGCTCGAAGTCTTCGCGGCGGTTGCCGCTGGAGACATGGTGTTCCCATTTGTAGATATTCATAAGGTCCGCCCGGACCCCCTTACCAGCCTGACACACCGGGAACGCGATCTACTTGCCGCGTTAGAAACCGGTCAGAGCAATGCTCAGTTGGCGCGGGAATTCGGCGTTTCGATCAATACGGTTAAATTTCATTTGCGCAATTTGTTTGGCAAACTCGACGTACGCAACCGGACACAGGCTATCTGCCTCTACCTTGAAGCAAGGCGCTGAGTTGAGCGCTGCCGGCGCGTTTTCGTGATCAGTTTTCCAAGAGGCCATCTCCTGGCCGGCCAGCACCTGGCCAAGCCATCAGCCCCATCGAAGCGAGGTTGACTTTCCGCTGCCATAGGGGCCGCGATCAGCGCCGCCGAAGGAGTTCCGGAGACCGCGGCCTTCGCGGTTGATCCAGTTTGCTGACGCCTTGGCAAGCGTCTTGACCAGCCGCTTCAAGCCGACTCAATGCCACTCCCGAATATCAACAAAGTGACCGGCGATCGCCGCCGCTGCCGCCATCGCGGGCGAGACGAGATGGGTGCGGCCTTTGAAACCTTGGCGGCCCTCGAAATTGCGGTTCGATGTCGAAGCGCAGCGTTCGCCGGGCGCGAGACGGTCGGGGTTCATCGCGAGGCACATCGAGCAGCCGGGCTCGCGCCACTCAAATCCCGCGGCCAGGAATATCGCGTCGAGACCTTCTTCCTCCGCCTGTTGCTTAACGAGCCCGGAGCCTGGCACGACCATGGCGTTGACGGTCGCGGCAACATGCTTCCCGGAGACGAGCTTTGCTGCGGCGCGGAGGTCCTCGATCCGGCCGTTGGTGCAGGACCCAATAAAGACCCGGTCGATCGGAATGTCGGTGATTTTTTCGCCGCCCTGTAGCCCCATGTAGTTTAATGCACGTGCGATGGACGCTTTTTTCGTCTCGCTCATGGCCGCTTCGAGGCGCGGCACGGTGCCGGTGATCGCCGCGACATCCTGCGGGCTCGTGCCCCAGGTGACGAGCGGCGGCAATTTTCCTGCATCGAGGTAAACTTCCTTGTCGAAGACGGCGCCGTCATCCGAGTGCAAGCCTGCCCAATAGCGCATCGCGGCGTCCCAGGCCGCGCCCGCCGGCGCCTTCGGCCGGCCTTTCAGATAAGCGAAGGTCTTGGCGTCGGGAGCGATCATGCCCGCGCGCGCGCCTGCCTCGATCGTCATGTTGCAGACGGTCATCCGCCCTTCCATCGAAAGCGCGCGGATCGCTTTGCCCGCGTATTCGATGACATGGCCGGTGCCTCCCGCCGTGCCGATCTCGCCAATGATCGCGAGCACAATATCCTTGGCGCTCACGCCTTCGCCAAGCGTGCCGTCGACGGTGACACGCATGTTCTTGGCCTTGGCCTGTATCAGGGTTTGGGTGGCGAGAACATGTTCAACCTCGGACGTGCCGATGCCATGCGCGAGCGCGCCGAAGGCGCCATGCGTCGAGGCATGGCTATCGCCGCACACAATCGTCGCGCCGGGCAAGCGTAAAGCCTTGTTCGGGGCCGATGATATGGACGATGCCCTGGCGACGGTCGCGCTCATTAAAATATTCGATGCCGAACTCCCGGGCATTCGCGGCGAGCTGCTCGACTTGAATGCGGCTTTCGGGATCGTCGATTCCTTGCGAGCGATCGGTTGTCGGCACATTGTGATCGACGACCGCAAGCGTTTTTTGCGGCGCCCGGACCCGCCGCCCGGCAAGCCGCAGCCCTTCAAAAGCCTGGGGGCTCGTCACCTCATGTACCAGGTGGCGGTCGACATAAATGAGACTAACGCCGTCCGGATCGGCATGGACGAGATGGTCGTCCCAGATCTTATCGTAAAGCGTGCGAGGCTTGGCCATTGAAATTCCCTGTGCGATTCCGTAGGGCTTTGCGCCGGGCCGGAAGCGGTACTTGCAATACAACCAGTTAGAGTGGCAGTTCTTACTCGCAAGATCCGGCCAGGGGAAGTACCCCGCGGCATCGGTGGCTTTTCACGCGGAGGAACCATGCGCCCGCCAGTTGCGCCCTATCTCACAGTTTCTCCAGCGATGGCGGCGATTGCCTTCTACACCACGGTGTTTGGAGCGCGTCAAAAAGCGATCATGCCCGCGCTCGACGGGATGACGGATCATGCATTGCGAGCTCGAAATCAACGGCGGGTCGGTCATGCTCGCCGACGCCTTTCCCGAATTCGGCTACACAAGAATGCCGCTTCCGGGCGAGCTTGCGACCGCCTCGGTTAGCCTCGAATATGCCGACGCCAAGACAGTCGACGACATTTTCGCGAAGGCCACCGGTCTCGGCGCAAAAGGCGAGACGAGCCCAATGAATTCCTTTTGGGGAACGAGGGTTGCAACGTTTCGCGATCCGTTCGGCCATCGCTGGATCTTGAACGCGCCGCTGGCTTGAACTGGTGCCGCGCTCTTCCATCAATAACCGGCACTCGAAAATCACTTCCCGCTGCGGGCGTCCAACTCTCCCAACCCGCAGGTTCGAAATTTTTTTAGCCTTTCAGGCGCGCCACTCAAAATACTGTCACGGATTTTCCGCGACGACGAATTTTTGCATGAACGGGCCGATGTCCTTTCGCGGCGGCCGCGCCGCTCTGGCGCAGTTCATCTCGATATGGGCTTGGTCGAACATCGAAGCGAGAACCACGCCTTCCGGATTGGCCGCGAAAGCGTAATCCAATAGCATTGCGCTCGCCATAAAGGGAGGACCGTATCCGAGTTGGGAAGCAAGCGCCCCGAGACGGCCGCCGCCGCCAACGAGAAGATGCGACAAGCGCTCGTGCGCGGCAAACACGCTGTGAGTAACGAAAAATAGCGATGAGTCCCCGGCGAGCGCCACTCTTTCGCGTGCTGGCGTTCGCGCGAAGGGTTCCTCGGGAAGCTGAGCGATTTTATAGAGGTCCGAAGCGCGGGTTCCGGCGGCGGCGGCCTCAGGCGTTCCGGCAATCGCGAGGCAGCGCACGTAGCCTTTCTCGATCATGCGCCGCAATTCTCCCAAAATGGCTTCGCTGGCGCAATCCTGGGGCCACGGCTCGTGGAGAGCCAGCACATCGATGTAGCTGGTTCGCAAGCGCCGCAGGCTTTCAACGACCGAACTTTCGATCTGTTCCGGCCGCAACCGGTCGCCGCTGCCGGATGCCCACGCCTTCACCATGCCGCCACGCAATTGCGAAAATGCCCGCGCCATAACCCTTGCCCAAGGCCTAATAAGGCGCATCGCCGGCGAGACAACCGGGCGGGGAATGCCGAATTTGGTGCAAATTGTCACGCGGTCCCGGCGGCCGGCCAGGAATTTTCCCAAAATCCCTTCCGCCTCTCCATCGCCATAGGGAGGGGCAACATCGTACCAAGTTACGCCGCGCTCGAACGCAAGACCGAGCGCCCGTAATCCTTGCGCCTCGGAAACCCGCGATCCCAACGAGGCACAACCAAAGCCCAAGGCCGAGACGTCGCGGCCGAGACCAGGACAGACGACAGTTCTCATAGGACCATCTCCCGCGGTTTCGGACGGCAACCGCCCGCGCCAGCCCATGGAAGACTAAGGCGCCGGCAATGGAATCGGCAAGACGCCAAGCTGGGGCCCGTGTCGAAAAAAGCGAGATTTGCTTGACCCTATGATGGCAAGCAAACCGACCTGCAGAATATAGCATTGCGCGGCGTCATATGCACCGCAATTTGGCGCAGCGAGCGAGGTGGCCTAATTGCCCGTCACGATTGGTAAGCAGCCGCCTGCCGGGGGCGCCTCGAATGCCATTTGTTGCGCCCGGACCCGTTGGATAAGGCTCAATTTCGAGGCGATGGCGTCGCGTATCGTGATCCAGCGCTCGCCCTCCGGACCCGCACCCGCGACGGCGAGATTAAGCAAGGCATAGGCGATGACGTAGTCCTGCGGAACGCCTTGGCCCTTGTCGTACAGAAGCCCAAGCAGGTACTGCGCCTCTGGAAATCCTTGTTGACTGGCGCAGCGGTACCATCCTGCCGCCACCATATAATTTTGCGGCACGCCTTGGCCATGGGCGAACATATAGCCGAGATAGGTTTGCGCTCTTGCGTCGCCGAGCGGGGCGAGATCTGTAAAGATGCGCGCCGCCGTTACGTAATCGTGGGCTGAAAGTGCCCGGATCCCGTTACGCAGCCGGTCCGCGCCGGCGGGGGTCGAAAAAATCGCCACGCAGGCAAGCACGCCGGCCCGTAAACACCAGCGGCGCGGCTTTCGCTCCGGGCCGCGCACGATGCCGGCAATTTGAGCTTGGCCCTGCGCGGCGGTAACGATACTCATGGCCGTGCTCCTTTTAGACTTTGAAATATATTGCGTTGAGCAGCCAGCAAAACCAAATTGCCGGCGCGAAGAAAAGCCCGAAAGGCAATTTTGCGGCCGCGCATAAAGGACGGCGCCAGAATAGCTCGCTCGCTATGTATAGGGTCAGCGCCGTGAGCGCCGCGATTTCGATCGCAACTGGAATGAGGGACCAGTCGAGCCAGGCAGCGGCGGCCGCGGCGAGCTTTACGTCGCCAAGGCCAATTCCATGGCGATGGCGCAGCCGGAAGTAGATTTCCCGCAGAGCGAAAAATGCAAGGGCCAGAACAAGCCCGCGCAGCGCGGCAACAGCGATGTTTTCCGGGATGCTTTCGAAACTCTCGTTGGCGGCATTCGCCAAGGCGAGTAGGAAAGCTGCGGCGGTCAGTCTGTCGGGGATTATGAAGGAGCGCGCATCGGCGATCGCGATCGCGAGCATCAGAAGCCCAAGAGCGCTGCCAAGGAGGCCCGGTGTGCCCGGCGCGGCAACAAGGCTCGCGATCGCGATGGCGCAAGCCAGGGCGGCGTAATGCAGCGTACGTAATGATAAGCCCTCGCCACGACGCCGCGGCTCGCCCCGCCACGGCGATCTCAATCCCGCTTCCCGCCGGCTGCGTCCTTTTGGCCAAGACAGGCGGGCCGGATTTTGCGAAATCGCAGAGCCTGGTCCCGCTCATTGCACAAGCCCTAGCGGGTACGGGGTCACGGCGCCCGGCGGATGCGCGGTGCCAATTTTATCGCCCCTTATCTTGGAACGGAGCTCCTCGGCGACGACCGAGGCATCGACGCCGTCGCGAATAATCTGCGGCCGGATGAAGATAATGAGCTCCGTGCGCGCCAAGTTTCTGGTATTGGTGGGGGTGAACGCTTCGCCGAGGATGGGAATTTGGTCGAGGACCGGGACTCCGGCGCGCTCGCCGTTCTGGGTTTCGCTGACGAGGCCAGCAAGCAAGACCGTCTGGCCCCCCGCGACCATGATCGAGCTTTTGACCTTACGTTCATTGATTGTCGGCGTAAGATTTGGCGTGGTCGTTGAGCAATTCGCACATTCGCTGATCTCCTGCTCGATATCGAGGCTCACGCTGCCATTGGCGTTGATGCGCGGCAGGATGCGCAAAATAATGCCCGTATTCTGGTAGGTGATCGAATTGAAGACGGTGTTGGAGGTGGCAGTGGCCGAGTTCAATATGTTCGCGTTGCCTGTCGTGATTGGTATCTGATCGCCGACCGTCAGGGTCGCCACCTGATTGTTGACGACGACGAGCGATGGATTGGAGAGGATCTTGACAGTGGTATAATCATTCAATGCGCTAATAATAGCATGGGGGGTGAGCCTGGAGCCAATCATGAGATTAAAGCCAGGATTCGTGCCCGGAGGCGCGGTCCCCGATGGCGTATTGATCACCTGGACGCCATTGGAAAACGAATTTGCGGTATTGAGGCTGCCCAAAAAGAACTGAACACCATAACTGAGGCTGTTGTTGAGCGTGACTTCGGCAATGGTCAGGTCGACGGCGACCTGTAGTTGGGGACGATCGAGCTGATTGAGCGCCCGTTCGATGATGTGGTAGTTTTCCGCGTTGGCATAGATCACGATCGAATTATTCGCGACATCCGGCAGGATCCGGACCCCTGGCAGAAGAGCGCGCCCTCCGCCCGCGCCGCCGCCGACACCTCCCGCAAAGCCAGCCGTGTCCGACCCTTCGGCGCGCGACTCTCGGCGTCCCCGCGCCCGCGCCCCCCAGTCCGCCACCGCCGCCGCCCCCCAGTCCGCCGCCACCGCCCAAGCCGCCCCCCCCCAAGCCTCCGCCGCCCAGCCCGCCGCCGCCGCCCAAGCCGCCGCCGCCCAAGCCGCCGCCCCCCATGCCTCCGCCGCCGCCTAATCCCCCGCCGCCCAATCCCCCATACGGCCCTTGCGTTTGGCCTTGCCCCCCGGCCGAGGTGGACAACGCCGTTGCGCCCGCGCCTGGCGCGATTTGGTTGGTGGGCGACTCGATCGTGCTTGCCCCGCCGCCAACAAATAAAGCGCTGAGCAGCTTAGCGATCTTGACGCAGTCGCCGTAGCGGACTTTGTAGACTTTGACGCCCGTGCTCGCCACGGCCGAACCGTCGAGACGATTGATCCATTTCTCGGCGGCGCGCAGCAATTCCGGCTTGCGCGCAACGACGAGGACGGCGTTCAATCGGCTGATGGGTTGTATTTTGACCAAATGTTGGCTGAGGCCGTCTTCCCCAGAGTCCAGAATTTTTTCGAGCTCGGCGACCAAAGGTTCAGGCTGCGTGCTATGGACCGGAAAAATACCGACCGATTGGCCGCGCATCCAATCTGCGTCGAAGCTGAGGATAGTGTCGACGGCCGTGCGGCGCTCGGTTCCGTTGCCGGCAACGATGAGTAGATTGTTCGTCGGGTCGGCCCGGATCGAACCGGGTTTTGTCGCAAAGCTTTCCAAGAGTTTCGTGATCGTTTGCACAGAGACATGTTGCAGGGGAACCACCGAGATTCCATAGCCTGGCTCCGCCCCCGCGCGATCGACGTGGCCGCCGCCGATGGCATCGTCTGCCGGAACGATATGGTAGCCCCCGGCATCGTGGACCAAGACCGCATTGCTCGTGTGCAATGCGCTCTCCAAGACGAACAACACATCGGATTTCGGAATCGGACGACCCGAGGAAAGGCTGATGGTGCCTTGCACGCGCGGATCGATCGAATAACCCACCCCGAGAATGTCGCCCAAGATGACTTTCGCCACCGCGCTCACGGGGCTATCTTCGAAGTTCAGATTGACGCCGTCGCCAGTGCTTGTCCCCGCACCAGGATCTTGGTCATGGTCAGGCGCGCCCGCCGCCGGGCCCCCAGCTTGCCCGCCCGGGGTCCCGTAATAGAGTTGGGGCTTAATCCCCGCCGATCCCGTATCGGCGGTGACAGTGGGCTGAGGAAATCGCGGCTGCAAGTCTGCGGCGCGAATCCGGTCTACCGCATCCGGCGGCTCATTGTCTCCCACCGGCGGGGGAGTGGTGCAAGCGGCAAGCATCGCGCTCGCGAGCACAAAGAGCGCCGCCCCCTTCGCTGGCCGGCGCAACTTCCACACCCGGACCTTTAACGAAAACAGACACATCGATCTCGGTCCGGCCGTACGCTACAAGCAACGCAAGAATTTGCCACCAGGTTTTACCTATAGGACAGTCTGTACATTATAAAAAGCATTCCCCTTGAACTATATGAACCTAACGGAGGAGCGTCGCGCGAAACGCAACGGCGAGGAGAAGCGGGCACGCTGCATTGCGGAAGCAAATCCTCACGTATTTAGCGGCGGAGTTCTATCTCGTGTCCCACGATAATGTCATCAAAATGGCTCGCCTTGGCAAAGTTCGCACGCCGCCCGCAGCTTGGCGGACTTGGTTCAATACCGTTTTTGCTGGCCCGAACTCTGCGATGAGTTAAGCCCCCGCGTGGGCTGCGCATGCTGGAACGGGATTCATCCCCCCATATCGTCATCATGAACACGAAGAGCTACCGTCCCGGTAACATGGGAGTTCAAATTTCGGCGCGATTGGCGGGCAAAAGGGGCAAAACGCGCCTAACAGACAGGGGACATAATGCGCGGCGGACGGGTGGCATGGTGCAAGGAGAACCGTTCACGCGAGGCGAGACTTACCGCCCGTTGAGCAAATCCGGCCGTCTCTCGCGCGTGACCCTAAGCGCCTCCGTCTCGCGCCAGGCCTTGATCTTCGCGTGGTCGCCGGACAGCAGCACGTCCGGGATTGCCCGTCCCTCCCATTCGCGCGGGCGCGTATAGTGCGGATATTCGAGAAGCCCCGCCTCGAAGCTCTCCTCGACGCTAGAGGCCTGCGCGCCCATTACGCCGGGCAACAACCGCACGCAGGCGTCGCACACGGCAAAAGCGGCGATCTCGCCGCCGGAGAGCACATAATCGCCGATGGAGATTTCCTCGAGGTTCCGCGCGGCAACGATCCGCTCATCGACGCCCTCGAACCGGCCGCAGATCAGCACGACCCCCTCGCCCGCGGCAAGAGTGCGTGCCCGCGCCTGCGTGAAAAGCGCGCCGCGCGGAGAAAGCAGCACGCGCGGCCGCCGGTCGCCCTCGTCGAGCCCGGCGTCGAGGCTGGCGCCGAGCACATCGGCGCGGATCACCATGCCGGGGCCGCCGCCCGCCGGCGTATCGTCAACCGCCCCATGGCGGCCTTTTCCGTGCGCGCGGATATCCTTTGTCTCGATCGCCCAAATGCCGCGTGACAAGGCCTCGCCCGAAAGCGAGAGACCGAGAGGCCCTGGAAACATTTCCGGAAACAGGGTGAAAACCGTCGCCCGCCACATTGCCATTTTGGCCCCTCAGGCCCTCAACGCTCGGGAGGCTTCGCTTCGACCTCGAAAGGCGGCACTATGGTCAAACTGCCTGCCTCGATATCAATATGCGGAACAATTTCCTTCCTGAAAGGCAAAAGCAATGTCTCGCACTTATCCCTGCACGCGATTTCCAAAATATCGCCTCCGCCAAAATTCAACACATTGACGACGCTGCCCAACCTCTCTCCTGCTTCGTTCGTTGCTGCAAGCCCGATCAGATCGGCGGAATAAAATTCATCGCCTTCCACATCAGGCAACGACGCACGGGGAACATAAAGCGCGGCATTGACCAATGCCTCCGCGCTCGCGCGGTCGCTAACTCCTGTGATCTTGGCAACGAACATTTTTTGCTTGATTGGCCGTAGGCTAACAATCGAAAATCGCCTGGTTCCGCTCTCATCGAACAGAGGTTTGTAGGCGGCGATGGCGCAAGGAACGGCGGTAAAGGACGCGAGCCGCACTTCTCCGCCGAGGCCCAGCGGGGCGCCAATACGGCCAACCAGAATGCGATCCTTGACCATTGCGCCGCAGCCGCGCCCGCGTTCAGGGCGCGGGCGTTGCCGCTTTTGCCGCGGCGGCGGCGCGTTCCTGCGCCTTTTTCCTCGGCAATGCCTGTTTGGGATTGTTGCGCGGCGCGCGTGGCGCGACGCCGAGACTGTCGAGCAGCCGGGCGACGCGATCGGTCGGCTGCGCCCCCTTGGCTATCCACGCCTTCGCCTTATCCTGATCGAGCACGATCCGGCCTTCGGCGTCCTTGGCCTTCAAGGGATCGAAGCTGCCGAGGCGTTCGATGAACCTTCCATCGCGCGGCATCCTGGAGTCGGCGACCACGACCCGGTAGAACGGACGCTTCTTGGCGCCGCCGCGCGACAGGCGAATTTTTAGTGGCATTGTCGTTTCCTTTCGAATTATGGCGATTGATACCTAGCCTTTGACGAGATCAAGCCGCTTATCGATGCGGGTGACGCGCACATCGAGGCGATCGAGATTGGTGTTTATTTCAGCTGGCTGGACTGAGTGATCGGCTAAAGCGCGTTCGAGGTGGCCGCGCCGTGCGATGACATCCTCGAGCTTATGCTCCATGCGATCGAGTTGCCCGCGCATGTGACGCAAATGATCGGGGACAGGATTTTCAACTGCCGCCATCATTTCTTTTTTCCGAACGGATTGAGGCCGCTCCACAGTCCGCCGCCGAGTCCCGGAAGCTTCGTTCCGCCTAGACCGGGCAATTTCGGCGGTTCCGCCGGTTGTGGGACGGGTTTGATTTGTGCTGGCTGCGCCGGCACCGGCCCGGTTTGCTTCTGGCCAACCTGCTTTTGCAAGGCGGCGAGCTGTTCCGCCGTCGGCTGCGGCATGCCGCCCATCCCGCCACCGGGCAGGCCGAACATGGAAGCCATCTTGCCCATCGCGCCGCCGCGCTTGACCCCGCCCATCGTCTTCATCATGTCGGCCATCTGCCGGTGCAGTTTTAAAAGCTTATTGACATCCTCGACCTTGACGCCGGAGCCCGCCGCGACGCGCCTCTTGCGCGACGCCTTGAGGACATCGGGCGCACGCCGCTCCTCGCGGGTCATCGACGAAATAATCGCACGCTGGCGCTTGATGATGCCATCATCGAAACGCGCCGAGGCGAGCTGCTCCTTCATCTTGGCGACGCCCGGCAGCATACTCATAATGCCTCCTAAGCCACCGATCTTGTCGACCTGCGCGAGCTGGTCGGAAAGATCGTCGAGATCGAACTTGCCCTTGCGCATCCTCTCGGCGACGCGCTGGGCTTTTGCGGCATCGATCGATTCGGCCGCTTTTTCGACCAGCGAGACGATGTCGCCCATGCCGAGAATGCGGTTGGCGATGCGGGAGGGATGAAAATCCTCCAGCGCGTCCATCTTCTCGCCGGTGCCGAGAAGTTTTATGGGCTTGCCAGTGACCGCGCGCATCGAGAGCGCCGCGCCGCCGCGTCCATCGCCATCGATTCTGGTCAGCACGATGCCGGTGATGCCGACCCGGTCATCGAAACTTTTGGCAAGTTGGACGGCGTCCTGGCCGGTGAGACTATCGGCAACGAGAAGAATCTCATGCGGGCGCGAGGCCGCCTTGATTGCCGCCACCTCGTCCATCAGCGCTTCATCGATATGCGAGCGCCCGGCGGTGTCGAGCATGACGACGTCATAGCCTTGCAGACGCGCCGCCTGTTCGGCGCGTTTGGCAATCTGCACCGGAGTCTGGCCCGCGACGATTGGCAGAGTGTCGATGCCGGCCTGGCGGCCGAGCACGGCGAGCTGCTCTTGCGCCGCCGGACGTTTGACGTCGAGCGAGGCCATCAACACCTTGCGCTTCATCTTTTCGGAAAGTCGCTTAGCGATCTTTGCGGTGGTCGTCGTCTTGCCTGCGCCCTGCAGGCCGATCATCATGATCGCGACCGGCGCCGGCGCATTGAGGTCGATTTGATTGGCCTCCGTGCCAAGCGTCTCGATCAACACATCGTTGACGATTTTCACGACCATCTGGCCGGGCGTCACCGATTTGACGACATCAGCGCCGACCGCGCGCGCGCGCACCTTGTCCACGAAGGAGCGCACGACATCGAGCGCGACATCGGCTTCGAGAAGGGCGCGGCGGACCTCGCGCAGCGCGAGGTTGACGTCCTCTTCCGAGAGCGCGCCGCGCCGCGTCAATTTATCCAATATGCCAGAGAGCTTTTCCGAAAGCCCTTCGAACATGCGATTACCCTGTGGTTTCGCCGCGCCGGCGGTGCGCGGGTCTTAAGTACAAATCTTGCAACGCAAACCGCGCCCGGGAGCGCAACACGCCGCCGGACGTTCGCCGCTTGCCGCTCGGGACAAGGCGGATCACTCGAAACAAACCTATAATCAAGGAGAGGCCTTGTAGGCGCTCGCCCGCCATGAAGTCAAGCAAACCGGGCATTTTTCGTCCAATAGGCTTGCCGGCACAGCTTGGCGCTGTTACAAGAATTACGCAGCAAAGTGGGGCCGGAAAAGTAGTCCGGGGCGAAGGGACATAGGAATCCTATCGTCTCGCTACGGCCAGTGTTGTTTTGCTGAATGAGACTGCGAACGCAGCGCATACAGGCTTTGAGTATGGGGAGGTTTCGGCAAGGGTCGATTGCCAAGCGCGCCGCGATCAGCGTGTTCGCGCTTTATGCGCTTTTGCTGCAAGGCTTCCTCGCCGCATCCGCGCCGGCCCACGCCTTCGCCTTCCCGGGCAGCATTAGCAGAATTGATTGTGCCCAGGACGGATCTGGGTCCGGCACCGGCGGCGATTCTGTCCGTCACCACGGTCTTTGCTGCATACTGGCTTGCGCCGCCGCTACTTGCGCCCAAGTCGCGACGCCTTCGGCGGCTGTGGTTTCCCCCGCGCGCGCGGGCTCAAAGATTGTCTACGCGCCCGCGCCCCGACTCACGGCGCGCGCGCCCCACAAATACTATTTTTCTGCGCGCGGTCCTCCCAAAGACCTCTGATCGCGCCCGCCGTTTCCCGGCTCCGCATAGCGATTCTCATCCCCGCCTGGCGTGAATTCCTGCCTGCCGCTGGACCGTGACGCGCTTGCCGCCATGCAATTGGCGCAAGTGTCCGGCCGCGGACGGCGGGCATCGGAAAATCGAGCTCACGCCATGAGGCCGAGGACTTGAGCCCTGGGCAAACCGGCGCATGCGGCCTTGGCCGCTCGCTGCACAGCGCGGGCATTCTCGCAATCGAACACTTGTCCATTCGCGCGGCCGGCGTGGCTCTTTGCAGCCCCGGCCCTGACCCGAGGTTATCCCATGTTGCCTTCCCACTTTGGCGCCGCCGTTTTGCCGTGCGCCATGCCCTTCTCCCAAACCATCCTGCGCACGCAACCCGTGGAGGCCGCTCATGTCCGCGGCTAACGCTGCCCTTGCGGGCCTTTATCAAGCGCACGCCAACGAATTGCATGGGTTCGCCCGGCGCCGCGTTGGACGTCAGGAAGCCGAAGATGTCGTGCAAGACGCCTATCTCCGTCTCCTCCAGCGAGGCACCGCTGCAACTCTCGAACAACCGCGCCCCTACCTCTTTCGCATCGCCGCCAATCTGACGGCGGATTTGGCGCGGATGACCAAGACTCGCTTGCGTTTCGCAGGTGAGGGCTTTGGACTTGACTGCAATGCGGAGCCTGCAGCATGTCCCGAAGCCGCCGCCGCGGGCGCAATCGAGCTCCGGCGGCTGCAAGCATGCCTCACTGAGCTGCCGCCGCTCTGCCGCGATGCCTTTCTGCTCAATCGCATCGAGGAATTGAATCATACCGAGATCGCCAAAAGGCTCGGCGTGTCGGTGCGCACGGTCGACCGCTACATGGCGCGGGCGAGGGCGCATCTGCGCGAGCATTTTGGACGCGGCTGCAAGGGGTGACCTGCACGGGCCATCGCCGATGCAACGGGCAGCTGGGCGGCGGGTCTTTTCGGCCCGCCGCCCAGCCAGCCGGGGAGGACTTCGGCTGTGCCCGTGCGGAGGGGCGGCCGGGCACTGTTAGCCGAAGAATTCCAGTTCCCCGGCTTTGCGCTCTGCTCGCCGAGCGCCCAAACGCCCCTGCCAGAACTGGAACGCGGCAAGCGGCCGCAATCCGACAGGTCCGGGCCAAAACATGCGAAAATTATTTGAGAAGGGACCGTGCGCGGAACATTGACGCCGAGGCGCGCGATGGATCCTCGAATTCCCCGACGTTTCCCGGATGGGCGTATCTCGACTCGCGCTATGGGCCCGAACAGCATTGCTTGGGGTGTGTGCCGCCGATCAGTCTCGACCCAAATGGTAATGTAAATAGCCTCTGGGAGGGAACTGCGACGTCCATAGGGCGGTTCGGTTCCCTCACCGGTCGTTGCGGTAAGCGCCGCTACCCACCGCGCAAAAGTTTTATCGCCTCCCCGCGCTCAAATATATTCAGCAACAGCCGCAGCGCCTCGCCCCGCGGGCCTTCGAGGCGGGGGTTCTCCTCGACAATCTTGCGCGCTTCGTCGCGCGCCGAGTTCAGCAACGGCCCGTGCGCGGAAAGATCGGCGAGACGGAAACCCGGCAGGCCGGATTGCTTCGTGCCGAGCACCTCGCCTTCGCCGCGCAGGCGAAGATCTTCCTCGGCGATGCGAAAGCCGTCGTCCGTCTCGCGCATGATCGCGATCCTCGCCTTGGCCGTCTCGCCGAGCGGCGCCTTATAGAGCAACAGGCATGAGGAATTGCCGCCCGCCCGCCCAACGCGTCCGCGCAATTGATGCAATTGGGCAAGCCCGAACCGCTCGGCGTGTTCGATCACCATGATGGTTGCTTGCGGAATATCGACGCCGACCTCGATGACCGTCGTCGCGACCAGGATTTGGGTTTTTCCTTCCGCGAAAGCGGCCATCGCGGCATCCTTGTCGCGGCTTTTCATCTTGCCGTGGACAAGCCCGGTTTTATCGCCAAAAACCTGTTGCAGATGAATGAATCGTTCCTGCGCGGCGGCCACGTCGAGCGCCTCGCTTTCTTCGACGAGGGGACACACCCAAAAGGCGCGGGCGTCGTTTGCGAGCGCGCGTTGCAGCCGCTCGATGAGCTCGTCCATGCGTTCAATCGGCAATGCGCGGGTCTCGACAGGCTGGCGCCCGGCGGGCTTTTCCCGCAAATTCGAAACATCCATGTCGCCGAAATAGGTCAACACCAATGTGCGCGGAATAGGCGTCGCGGTCATCACGAGAATGTCGGCGGCCATGCCTTTTTCGCCCAGCGCCAGACGCTGATGGACGCCGAAGCGATGCTGTTCGTCGACCACGGCGAGGCCGAGGTCGCGGAAGACCACGCTTTCCTGAAACAAGGCGTGGGTGCCAACAACAATATCGATGCTGCCTTCCGCCAGCCCGGCGAGGGTTTTTCCGCGCGCGCTCGCCGTGTCGCGGCCGGTGAGGAGCGCTAGTCTCAGTCCGGCGGCTTCGCCGAACATCGCGAGCGTTCGGTGATGCTGGCGGGCGAGAATCTCTGTTGGCGCCATCAGAGCTGCCTGCCGCCCGGCTTCGACAACCGCCGCCATGGCAAACAGAGCAACAATGGTTTTGCCGGACCCCACATCGCCTTGCAAGAGCCGCAGCATGCGGGTTGGCGCGCGAAGGTCTGTGTCGATTTCGGTCATCGCGGTTTTCTGGGACGCGGTGAGCCCGAAGGGCAGGGCGGCGGCGACCATCTCTCTGATATGGCCATCACCCTGGCTCGCGCGGCCGGGCGCACGCCGGATTTTCGCGCGCATCAAGGCAAGCGCCAATTGGGAGGCGAGCAATTCGTCGAAGGCTAGCCGTATCCGCGCCGGCGCCTGCGGCGTGATTGCTTCCGGTGTCTCCGGGCAATGCACACCGCGCAAAGCTTCGGCGAAAGTAGGAAGCGCCGGAATATTTAGCGCCGTCCACTCATGCCACTCCGGCAAGGAGGGGATTTTGGCCAGCGCTGCCTCGATCGCTTTGCCGAGTGTCCTTTGAAAGAGCCCCTCTGTAGACGGATAGATCGGTTCGACCGGTGCCATTCTGGCGAAGCCATCGCTGTCGAGCACGCGATCTGGGTGCACGATCTGACGATGCCCCTCCCAAAGCTCGAGCTTGCCCGAAACCCAACGGGTTGTGCCAAGCGGCAAGCTCCTTTCGATCCAATGGTGATTGGCGAGAAAAAAGACGAGGAGGACGTCGCCGGTCTCGTCCTCGACCAGGACCTTGTAGGGCGCCTTGGAGTGGGCACCTGGCGGCCGGTGCTCGACGACCTTGACTTCGAGCGTGACGATTGTATCGAGCGGCGCGTCGACGATTTTTGGCCGGTTACGGCGGTCGATGGCGGCAAAGGGGAGATGGAACAGCAGGTCGAGCACTCGCGCGTCGCCGGTATCCTTCGCCAAGAGGTGGTCGAGAAGCTTGGTTGTTTTCGTCCCGATGCCGGGCAGGCTCGCGGCGGCGCTGAAGAGAGGATTGAGGATCGATGGGCGCATCTGTGCCGGGATCTTTTCGTGGCGATAGTCCGCGTGCGCCCCATTCCGTGCAAGACGGGTAGCGGTGAAGCCGCCAGCTAGGCGATTTCAATGCCAAAAGGGCGCGCCTACCGCCGGAGCTTAGCATGTTCCGGGGGGAGGGCGCCGGGCGACGATATGCACAATGCCGGTGATCCGCTCTACCGACCAATGGCGCCTGGCTTCGCCCGCCATGCCTTTCAAGCGGAGGCGGATCTGATTTTTGCGGGCCGCGCGCAGCCCAATGGCTACACGGAATGGATACTCCATGCTCGCCGGCGCGAGGTGAAGGCGGCTACGGGCTAGAGCGTGTCCCCATAAAAAGGAACCATTTGATCGACAAAGACTCGCTCAAACTAGTTACAAGTACATGAAGGACCCGATTGCCATCTCCGGCCGGCGCCCAATATCGGCGTTGCCTTGTTTACAATAATTGGGAAAGTGGGAAATGATGATCGGAGTGCCCGGCGTCGAATCAAACGCTGTGGACCAAAAAACAATCAGCGCACTGATTGAATCGAACTGCAGGTCGGCTTCGCGTGTCGCCGTGGCGGACAAGGCAACCCTCTATGCACAGGGAGAACCAGCGAGCGCGCTGTTTCTCATTCTGGTTGGCTTCGTAAAGACATCGCACATCTGCGAAGACGGGACAGAGATCACAATGGATCTTTTGAAATGCGGCGAGATTGCTGGCGTATTTGCCGATCCCCAACTGTCGCTGGAATATGAGGAAACGGCACGGGCAATCGGCGATGTGGTGGCACAACGGGTGCTGGCAAGCGACTTGCGCGCCGCCATGGAAGTTGATCCGCGGTTGGCGATCTTCATCGCCGAGCACCTTGCCGAATCGAAACGATGGGTTCAGCGGCGGGTGCTGCGCGCGATGACGCAATCCGTCGAACGGCGAGTGATCGAAACGCTTGTCGAACTCGCCGGAACCTTCGGCGCGCGGTGTCCACACGGATTCTCGCTGGAAATAAGGTTCACGCAGCAGGACATAGCTGACTTCGTCGGCGCTTCCCGTCAGGTCGTGAGCTCGATCCTCAGCGATCTTCGCAGGCGCGGCCTTTTAGATTATACGCGCGACATGATCTGCATAAACGACAGCGCGCTCTCCCTCCTCGCGCTGCCGCCGGATCTCTCCCCAAAAGCAATGTCATCTATCTGACAGACAAGCAGTGCGCCCCCATCTAGCGTCTTCGAGGCACATTGACGCCGGGAGCCCCGACATGAAGCCCATCTCACTCACCCTCCATGGTGCGATCGACTATCTTGCCGTCCTGATCTTTGCCGCAGCCCCGGCTGTTATCGGGCTGTCAGGGTGGCCTGCCGTGCTGTCCTATGCGCTCGCAGGCATTCATTTGCTCATGACGCTTCTGACCAACTTCCCAGCCGGCGTCATCAAATTGGTTGCGGTCGCTCTGCACAATTGGGTCGAGCGGATTGTCGGTCCAGTATTGATCATTCTGGCGTTCCTCCCACTGAACGGGGCGACGCAGAATGCGCGAATCTTCTTCGGGATCATGGGCGTCGTCATTCTCGCCGTCGAGCGGCTGACCGCGTATCGTTCTTTAACTGAAGGGAAATGACTCGAGCATCGCCTTGGATGAGCTCGATGTGCCCGCAGCGAATTGCTGCGAAGATTATAAAGCGTGACAAATTGCCTATTCCGGCGGCGTGCCGTTGAGCGCCAGCACTTCCCCGGCAAGATAAAGACTGCCCGCGATCAAAATGCGGGGTGGCGACGGCCAATCCCGCGCGCTGAGAAATGAGAGCGCCGACTTGACGCTTTCGCAGGCCGCCGCACGGAGTCCATTGGCGTTGGCGGCCGCGGCGACCGCCTCGGCGGGCTTGCCATATTGGTCCGCGTTCACCGGAACGGCGAGAACCTCCTGGGCGAGGCCCTGAAAGGCACTTAGGAACCCGCCCGTATCCTTGGAGGCGAGCGAACCGCAGACGATGACCAACGGTCTTCGCGTCATGTCCTCGAACTCCGCCATCGCTTGCGCGAGCGCACGCCCGGCGTCCTCATTATGGCCGCCATCGAGCCAGATCTCCGAGCCGGCCGGGGCAAGCGCCGCCACTCGGCCACTGGCAAGGTTTTGCAAGCGGCCTGGCCATTCGGCCCGTGCCACGCCCTCCTCGAAGGCGGCGGGCGGAAGACCTGGCGCGATGGCGCGCAGCGTGGCGATCGCGGCCGCAGCATTTTGATGCTGATGGCGGCCAACGAGTCGCGGCAGCGGCAGGTCGAGAAGACCGCGCTCGTCCTCGAAGACAAGGCGGCCATGTTCTTGCCATCCGTCGTAGCTCTGGCCCGCGACAATTAGCGGCGCGCCGACGCGGCGGGCTTCCCGCGTGATCACCGCCAGCGCAGCGTCGTGTTGGTTGCTCACAATCGCGGGGGCGCCGGGTTTGAGGATTCCTGCCTTCTCATAGGCAATCTTTTCGACCGTCGCACCAAGGAATTCTGGGTGATCGATTGACACCGGCGCGATGACCGTGGCTTGCGGATGCGCGATGACGTTGGTCGCATCGAATCGTCCGCCGAGCCCGACTTCAAGCAGCAGATAATCGGCCGGATGCTCGCTGAAAAGCTTGAAAGCTGCCGCGGTGGTGACTTCAAAGAAGGTAACCGGCTGGCCTTCGTTGGCCTTTTCGCACGCGGTCAAGACGGCAAACAGCGCGGCATCGCCGACGAGGCGTCCGCCGCCCTCCGCGCCGAGCCTGATGCGCTCGTGAAAACGCACCAGATGCGGCGAGGTATAGACGTGGACGCGCTTTCCGGCCGCTTCGAGAATGGCGCGCATGAAAGCGATGGTCGAACCTTTTCCATTCGTTCCGGCAACATGAATAACCGGCGGCAGACGCTTCTCCGGCGAGCCGAGCGCGGCAAGCAGCCGCTCGATCCGGCCGAGGGACAGTTCGATCGTCTTGCGATGCAGAGTGAAAAGTCGGGCGAGGAGCGCGTCCAGCAAATCCATGTTGGCCTTGCTTCGCGCCCTTCAGGCGGCGGCGTGCTCGACGGGCTGGGTCTGCGTCAATAGTGCACAAAGGCGGGCAAGAGTCGCGCGCATGTCGTGCCGCTTCACCACCATATCGATCATGCCATGCGCTTCGAGATATTCGGCGCGCTGAAAGCCTTCCGGCAGGCGTTCGTGAATGGTTTGTTCGATCACCCTTGCGCCGGCAAAACCGATGACCGCACCAGGTTCGGCAATGTGAATATCGCCGAGCATGGCATAGGAGGCCGTGACTCCGCCCGTCGTCGGATTGGTCAAGACGACGATATAGGGAAGCTTGGCGTCGCGCAAACACTGCACGGCGATCGTCGTGCGCGGCATTTGCATCAGCGAAAAGATGCCTTCTTGCATCCGCGCGCCGCCCGAGGCCGTGAAGATGATGAAAGGTGTGCGGCGATCGACCGCCATCATCATGCCCGCCACGATGGCCTCGCCCGCCGCCATGCCGAGCGAGCCGCCGAGGAAATCGAAATCCTGCACCGCGGCGACGATGTCCATGCCATGCAATTTGCCAAAGGCGAGCTTCACCGCGTCGGACGCACCGGTTTTCAAACGATATTCCTTGAGCCGGTCGGTGTAACGCTTGACATCGCGGAATTTCAGCGGGTCCAACGGCACTTCCGGCGTCGCGATCTCTTCATAGGCCGCGTCGTCGAAAAGGTTGTCCAAACGTGCCTTGGGAGCAAGGCGCATGTGATAGCCGGAGCCCGGCACGACGAAGAAGTTCGCTTCGAGGTCCTTGTGAAAAACGAGTTCGCCGGACTCCGGGCATTTGACCCAGAGGTTCTCGGGAGTCTGGCGGCGCAGCAGAGACCTGACCTTGGGCGGGACGACATTGGAAATCCAGTTCATAGGCAATCCAATTCTGGGCTATCCAGTTTTGCGGCGGCGTTTGTCACTGGGGGACTTGTCGCGGGAGCGTCACACTGGAGCGGGCGCCGCCGCCCGCAGGCCCTCGGCGATAGCGGCGACCATCCCTGCTACCGCTTCTACGCTTTTCCCGGTCGCCTTGCCATTCTTATCGAGCGAGGCCCGCAAGGCTTCGACGATCGCCGAGCCGACCACCACCCCATCGGCGTAGGCGGCGATCGCGGCGGCGCTTGCGGCGTTCTTCACCCCGAAGCCGACCGCGACCGGCAGGCGCGTATGCGCCTTGAGGCGGGCGACCGCCGCGGCGACCTTGGCAAGTTCTGGCGCCGCGGCCCCGGTGATGCCGGCAATCGACACGTAATAGACAAACCCCGAGGTATGGGCGAGGACGGCGGGCAGCCGCGCCTCGTCCGTCGTCGGCGTCGCGAGGCGGATGAAATTCAGCCCCGCTGCAAGCGCGGGAAGGCAGAGTTCCGCATCTTCTTCCGGCGGCAGATCAACGACAATCAACCCATCCACTCCGGCGGCCTTTGCGTCGCGAAGGAAAGCTTCGGCGCCATATACATAGATCGGGTTGTAATAACCCATGAGCACGAGAGGCGTCGTGGAATCGCTGTTGCGGAAGGAGGCGGCGAGCGCCAGAGTTTTGGCGAGAGTCGTTCCAGCGCCAAGCGCGCGCAGCCCCGCCGCCTGGATCGGCGGCCCATCCGCCATCGGGTCGGTGAACGGCATACCTAGTTCGATCACATCGGCACCGGCTTTCGGAAGCGCTTTCAATATATTGAGACAAGTCTCCAGGTCCGGATCGCCCGCCATGACAAAGGTCACCAGCGCGGCGCGGTTTTCCCGCGCAAGCTCTTCGAAGCGGCGGTCGATGCGTGTTTTCATGAGAATTTTGGGGCGAAACGGGGAGAGACCGGGCCGACGGCGGCGCAAAGGACGCTCTAGCACGGCGGCCGCGCGGGCGAAAGGGTTAACCGGGATGTCTTGGCGGCAAGCCAATATCCTAGGGAAAGGCCAAGGTTTTGCTTCCTAGGCTTCGATGGCAGCTCAGATCAGAACCCGCGAGGTGATCGTCGCCGGGCAGATCACAGACGCGACGAAGGTTACGGGCACCACGGCGGCGCCCATGCACATGGATTGATGCCCAAACCCAAACGCGCACCCAACTGATTGAACCGCCCGCGGGCCTGCAGCCCCGCACGGACCTGTCCTTCGGGAGCGCGATGTCCCAGGTTTCGGTATGCGACACCGCTCGCAGCACACACGCCTCCCCGGAACTCAGCGATTTTGTCCGGGTGCTCTCACCGCCAGTGGTTTCGCCGGCCGGCATCTGCACATGCCGGGCCGGCAAGGGGTGGAGTCCAGCCGCCGCTATTTTAGGGGCAGCTCCTTACAATTTTCCGCCACCGTCCATTTGGTTTCGTCCGTATTTGTTCTGTCAAAGAGAATACCTTCCGATACGCGAATCTGGCCGCTCGCGGTGTTCTCGGAGTTTCCAGAATCATGCAAAAGCTGGAAGACAAACTTGTTTTCTTCCGGTCCGCCCGATGGATTGTTGATGCCAAGCGGGATAACAAGATAACCATTTACGTCGAGCTTGCCGCCCGCCGGGATCATCGATTTGGGGGCCAAGGAAATGCCCATGGTCTGCGGGAACCGCGAATCCGTAGATGCGTAGCGGCGGTCCCATTCCCACACTTGCCTCGTGTGTCGCTCCGGAGTGGATTGGTCCACGTAAAGAAGCTTCGGATCGAAGGCGAAAGGCTTGTTGGATTTGTTGTCCACGGTTTCGATTTTGAAGACGGCAAAGCCTTCGTCAGCCTTCGAAGCGACTGGGCCCGATGCCGCCGCATAATTTTTGCATATGCCGACTTGGCGATATGAAATGACGGTAGGTTGAGTGGAACCTTTACCGCACCCAGATAGTATCGACATGGCGATAAATACCGGAACGGATAGCAAGTACAATCTTGACGTTTCCATAATTCTGTTTCTCTTCTTGCGTGGTTAGACTCGCCGGAAGAGTGCTGCATCTCCTCCTCCGTGTTTGGATACCCCTACTTCGGCCGTGCCGAGGCACGAGTGCTTTTCAGTGGTGGAAGCATGGCTGGAGCCGCCGCGAAGCGCCGGTTCCGCATCCTCCCTAAAACCCGGTGTCCCTGGCTTGGAACTTCCCCTGTCCCTCCACCCCGCCGAAAACAAGACCCATTTAGAGCAGCCGTAGCGCGGCCGGGACCGCCGCGCGATCTTTATTGCTGGATAAGTCCGTGCGCCGGGCCCCGAGCCGTAACTGAACTGTCATGCGATGTCCAATTTTAATTGAAGGCCGCCGCAATCGCGGGAGCGGCGGAGCGCTCCCGGCGCCTATTCCCCCCTTTCGGGCCGCTGCGGAAAGCTTGCCTCCGTCCGGCCGCGATCCATCGCGGCGATCTGCCGCTCGTCGAGCGCGCTGGTCTTGATCAAAGCAAACAGCCGCGCCCCGCGATCGAGACCGAGTTCGTCTAGCGCGTGGCGCGTGGTCACGGCATAAAGGCGCCCTCCGCCGTCGAGCACGATCTCCACGGTGGCCAGCGGGCCGTTTTTTTCAATCGACCCGATTTGCCCTGAAAGGAAACTGCGCACGCTGAGGTCGTGCGGTGGGCGGGTAGCAAGCACGACGTCGGTCGCCCTCACGATAATCCGGACTTTTCCTCCCGCACGCCCAACCGGACCGGCGAGCCAAATCGTGCCCGCCGGATGTTGCAGCTCGGTGAGGCCATAGGCGGCATTCTCGCCGCAAACTTTCATGGTCAGAACGGAAATACGGTCAAACCGGGACCATGGGTTGTCGCCGCCGAGCGCGCCAAAAACCTCGCCAGGCGCGCCTTTTGCCTTGACCCGGCCGGCATCGAGGACAACGACGAAATTGGCGAGCCGTGCGACTTCCTCGATCGCGTGGGAAACATAGACGATCGGCACCACGAATTCGTCGCGCAACCGTTCGATAAGCGGCAGAATTTCGAGCTTGCGCGCCATGTCGAGCGCGGCGAGCGGCTCGTCGAAAAGAAGAAGTTTTGGGGCGCAAAGAAGCGCTCGCCCGATCGCTACCCGCTGCCTTTCGCCGCCCGACAATCCTGCCGGATGGCGCGAAAGAAGCTCGCCTATCGCCAATATCTCCACCACAGCATCGAAATCGATCGCCGGCTCGCCTCGCGGCGCGAACCAGCGCCCAAACCGCAGATTTTGGCGCACACTCAAATGCGGAAAGAGATGCGTATCCTGAAACACGACGCCGATGCGGCGCCGGTGGGGGGCGACAAAAACGCCGCGTTTGCCATCGGCGAGAACACGGCTGTCGAGCTTGATGGTGCCGCTGTCCGGGCGCAGCAGGCCGGCGATCAACTTGAGCGTCAGCGTTTTGCCTGAACCGGAAGGACCAAACAGCGCGGAAATGCCGCCGCCGTTCTGGAAAGCCACGTCGAGATCGAAGGCTCCTGCCTTGAGGGCTATATCAAGCTCGACCATTCCTATTCCGCAAGCCGTTTTTCAATCCGCCGCTGGACGATTTCCGAGGCAATCAGCGCAGCGAACGAAATCGCAATCGACACGACGGTCAAACGCATCGCGTTCGCATCGCCGCCGGGAACTTGCGTGTAGCTATAAATAGCCGACGCGATGGTCTGGGTCTCGCCCGGAATATTCGCAACAAAGGTAATTGTAGCGCCGAATTCCCCGAGCGCCCTAGCGAAGGCGAGAATAGCGCCTGCAACGATGCCGGGAAGCGCGAGCGGCAGGCTGACGAGAAAAAACGTCCACATGCGATTTGCGCCGAGCGTTCCGGCGGCCTGTTCCAACCGCTGGTCGATCGCCTCGAAGGAAAGCCGCATCGCGCGGACCATGAGCGGAAATCCCATGACCGCGCAAGCCACCGCCGCGCCGGTCCAGCGAAACGACAATACGATCCCGAGATTGGCGAGAAAGGCACCGAAAACGCCTTTCCGGCCGAAAAGAATGAGCAAGAGGAAGCCGGTGACGACCGGCGGCATCACCAAGGGCAAATGGACGCCGGCGTTAAGAATGATCTTGCCTGGGAAACGCCAGCGCGCGAGCGCAAAGGCGACGAAAATGCCAAAAGGAAGACTGGCGAGTGTCGCGGTGACGGCGATTTTCAGGGACAGCCAGATCGCCGTCCACTCCGCGGGCGTCAGTTCCACCAAACAACAGCTCCTCAAGACAAGTTTCCGGGTCATCTCCCGGCTATTATTCCTGCGTCCTGCCCGCCGGGCATGGTGTCACACGATGGTGGGCTTGCCAAACAGGCGAAGGCGAGGGAATCCTAGCGCCAAATCCCAGGCAAATTGGATCACACTAATGGGACATCGAAAAGGCGGCGCGCATGAATGGCCCGACCCTCCTTAATCGTCTGAATTTTCGCCATTCGGCTGCCGAGCGCCGCGTCAAGGCGCGCGATACTGATATCGTGCTGTCGAATGAGATTCTCGCTGTGAGCCAGTCGCAGGAAGCCGGGGTCTGGCCGCGGCTTCGGACTTCGCCCAACGGGCTTACGGCTGCCGAGGCGCAAGCAAGGCTGGCGTCGGCCGGACCTAACGTCATCACCCGGGAGGAACGCCCGAGCGTCTTGCGAGAATTGGGGGGGCGGGCCAAGAATCCCTTGAACGCGCTGTTGCTCGCGCTCGCCACGATTTCCTATTTTCTTGGTGACATCCGGGCCGCCGTAGTCATCGCTATCATGGTCGTCCTCGCGATTACCACGGCTTTCATCCAGGAGCACCGCTCCAACGACGCCGCTGCAAAACTTCGCGCCATGGTGAAAACCACGGCAAGCGTCAAAAGGCAAGGCATGCGTCCGGACGCCAGAGAGGACCAATCTCACGGTTTCAACGAAATTGCGATAGAGCAGCTGGTTCCCGGTGATGTCGTATGGCTTTCCGCCGGCGACATGATCCCGGCCGATCTGCGCCTGATCAGCGCCAAGGATTTGTTTATAAATCAGGCGGCGCTGACCGGCGAAGCCATGCCATCGGAAAAATCGGCTAAGGCCTGCGCGGGCGAGAACGCCGATCCGTTTGACCTGCCAAACCTCTGCTTCATGGGCGGCAGTGTGGTCAGCGGGTTCGGCACCGGCGTCATCGTTCATACGGGCACCAAAACTTATTTTGGCCAGCTTGCCGACAAGATAGCGGGTCAGCGTGAACTGACGAGCTTCGACAAGGGTGTCAATCGCTTCACCTGGCTGATGATCCGATTCATTCTGGTCATGGTTCCGGCGGTGCTCCTGATCAATGGCCTGACCAAGGGCGATTGGCTCGAGGCGCTTTTATTCGCGGTCGCTGTTGCGGTTGGATTGACGCCGGAAATGCTGCCGATGATCGTCACCGTGAATCTCGCCAAAGGCGCGATCGCCATGTCGAAAAAGCGCGCGATCGTGAAGCGCCTCCACGCAATCCAGAATTTCGGCGCGATGGATGTTTTATGCACCGACAAGACAGGCACGCTTACGCAAGACCGCATCATTCTCAAGCGTAATCTCGACATTTGCGGCAACGACAGCGAACGGGTGCTGGAATATGCCTATCTGAACAGTCATTACCAATCCGGATTGAAGAATCTGCTAGACATCGCGGTCCTGCAACATGTCGAACTCGGCAAGAACCTTCACTTGCAGCACCAATATGAGAACATCGACGAAATTCCGTTTGACTTTGTGCGGCGGCGCCTCTCCGTCATCCTATCGCGCGAAGATGGCACCCATGTCCTCATTTGCAAGGGCGCGGTCGAAGAGGTTTTCTCGGTCTGCAAACATTATGAACTCGACAGTGAGTGCGGCACCTTGGACGCGAGCCATCTGACCCAGGTGCAGGCGAAGACGGCAGAACTCAACGAAGACGGTTTCCGCGTCGTCGCCATCGCATACAAGGAAATCACCGATCTCAAGCCACGCTATTCTGTCGAGGACGAGAGCGACCTGACGCTCCTCGGTTATATCGCCTTTCTTGACCCCCCGAAGGAGAGCGCCGGCGGCGCGATTGCAGCGCTCATTCAATCCGGCGTTGCGGTCAAGATTCTCACCGGCGACAACGAAATCGTCACCCGCAAGATCTGCCGCGAGGTTGGCCTCAAAGTGGACCGCATCGCGCTTGGCCCAGACATCGAACGAATTAGCGAGGGCGCATTGGCCGAGCTTGCCGAAAAGACGGCGGTCTTCGCCAAAGTTTCCCCGGCGCAGAAAGCGCGTGTGATCGGCGCGCTTCATTCCAATGGCCATGTCGTCGGATTCTTGGGCGATGGCATCAACGACAGCCCGGCCCTGAAGGCCGCCGACGTCGGCATCTCCGTAGATACGGCCGTCGACATCGCCAAGGAATCCGCGGATATCATCCTGCTCGAAAAGAGTTTGATGGTGCTTCAGGAAGGTGTCATCGAGGGGCGCAAGGTTTTCGGCAATATTACCAAATATATCAAGATGGGCGCGAGTTCGAACTTCGGCAATATGTTCAGCGTTCTCGGAGCCAGCATCTTCCTGCCCTTTTTGCCGATGCTGCCCATTCAGGTGCTCACCAACAATCTGCTCTACGATTTCTCGCAAACCGCAATTCCCACGGACAACGTCGACGAGGACTATCTCAAGGTTCCGCGCAAATGGGATATCGGCAATATTTTCAAGTTCATGGTCTTCATCGGGCCAATTAGCTCTATCTTCGACTACGCGACTTTTTTCACCATGCTCTATGTCTTCAATAGCTGGAATAACCCGTCACTGTTTCAGACCGGTTGGTTCGTCGAATCCCTGCTGACACAGACGCTCATCATCCACATCATCCGGACGGCGAAGATCCCTTTCGTGCAAAGCCGCGCGAGCACCGCCCTCATCGCGACGTCGGTACTCATTTGTGTGGTCGGAATTGCGCTGCCCTTCACGCCTATCGGAGAGGCGTTGAAGTTCACGCCACTGCCGCCGCTCTACTGGCCTATCATCGCAAGCTTCCTCTTGAGCTACGCAATCCTGACGCATTTGGTCAAAACCTGGTTCGTTCGACGCTGGGGCATGTGAATACGGTCGGGAAATGACCGATGTGGCGCCATTGGTTCAAGCGCCACAAGTGCCAAGCAACTCCTCAAGGACCGTCAAGAGATCGAAAACAAATCCAGTTTCAGCGCCGCCAACTCTGCCACGCCCAGGGCCGCGACGAGACCGCCGGTCCGCCCATCCCGTAAGCAGGGCGTTCCGCCGCCCTAGCGATTCTCGCAGGCTAGACAGCATGGCAACGCCGCTGCTCGCTGCGACGGGCGCCGCGATTATCGGCACGACGCCGGATGGGATCTTAACGAGCTGGAACCAAAGCGCAGACGGATTATTCGCCCCCACCACTTGAAATGGTCGACAGGCCAATATGTATCGCCTCAACGGGGAGCTAAGCAATTCAATCGAAACGGAGCAGATCCTGGACCGCACTCGCGGTGTCTTGGGCTACGAGAGTGTAAAAGAATAAGAAGATCGTCCCAGCTCTTGCTCCGCCTGTCCCAATAGTCCTAGCAACGGGCAATCTTTAGCCCGCGCTCTTCGGAGGTGCACCAGTCTTGATTTCTATAGTCTTGGCTTTTCGCGATTTCCACTGGCTTCTTGATGGCGAGGTGGAGAACTCCCTTGTCAAAGTGAGCCTCGACAGCTCCATCCTCGGGTTTGAAAGGTAGGGGCATCGACCGATAAAATGAGCCGTAGCTACGCTCCTCCACATGCCCGTCCTTTTCGTCCTTCTTGGTCTCCTGCTTCTTCTCGCCGGAGATCACCAGCCGGTTGCCATCCAGGCTGACCTTGATATCTTTCTCGTCAACGCCTGGGAGTTCGGCGCTTAACCTCAATAGCGTCTTTGGTTTCGGCCACGTCGATCGACGGCACACTTGCCCCAACGTTCAACGGAGCCAAATTCCGATCGAACATGCGGAACATGTCTTCCATTTCACGCCGGAGTGATCTGAACGGATCGTAAGCTAGATCCTGGTTGTGAGATCACAAACTTAATAGATTTCGTTGGCGCACTCTGGAGCGACCCAACATGGAACAACAAGTCTGCTCCGACCAAAGGAACGTCTTCTCTTTCCTCGCCGACCCTGCGACGCATGAACTTCGCGAGCCCGTCATTCGTATCGACACGCATGGCGCCGCGGTGTTCCTCGCAGGCAAGAATGTCTACAAGGTCAAAAGGGCGGTACGGTTTCCATTCATGGATTTCTCCACTCTCGACAAGCGGCGCCGGGCTTGCGAGCGCGAACTTGCCGTCAACAAAGCCGATGCTCCAGGCCTTTATCTAGGCGTCGTTCCGATTTCGAAAGATGGTTCACACTTGAAGTTCGGTTACGCCGGCACGATCGTCGAATGGGCGGTTCATCTGCGGCGCTTTGACGAAGACAGCACGCTCGACCGGCTCGCCGAGCGAAACGAGCTCACTCTGGAAACCGTCGCCAAACTGGCGGGCGTTGTTGCCGCGTCTCACCGGCGCGCGTCAATGATCGGCGGCGCAAATGCTGGCCAGGCATTGCAAAACCAAATTGAGGAGACGCTCGTTTCACTTGAAGCGGCGCCCGAAATATTCACGCCGCAATCTGTGGCGGGCCTTCGCCACGCGATGCAACAAGCATTCGCGCGGCTCGCCCCATTGCTTGTGGAGCGCGAAAATCAAGGTCTCGTCCGCCGCTGTCATGGCGATCTTCACTTGCGCAACATCGTCTTGATCGAAGACCAGCCGGTCTTGTTCGATGCGATCGAATTCGACGAGGCCATCGCGACGTGCGACGTGCTTTACGATCTCGCATTTCTTCTGATGGATTTGTGGACGCGCGGATTGAGCCGCCACGCAAACCTCCTGTTCAACCGGTATTTATGGATCTGCGATGATTTGGAAAGGCAGCTCAAAGGCCTTTCCCTGCTTCCGCTCTTCCTTTCCTTGCGCGCGGCCATTCGTGCCAAGGTGACCATTCTTCAGCCAGGAAGCAACACGGATCATGCCAAAGACGCGCGCCGCCATTTCGAAGCCGCTTGCGGCCTTCTTGCTCCGCACCGGCTAGATTTAATTGCTGTCGGCGGCCTGTCCGGGACCGGCAAGAGCTCGCTTGCCGCCGCGCTCGCCGCCTCGATAGGCCGCGCGCCCGGCGCCGTGCATTTGCGGAGCGACATTGAACGCAAGCGGCTCTATGGTGTCCACGAGTTTGATCGTCTGCCGGACGAGGCCTATCGACCCGACGCCACGGCACGCACTTACCAACGTCTTTGCGATTTGGCGGCAACCGCGCTTGATGCTGGCCAGAGCGTCGTCGTCGACGCCGTGCATTTAAGGCCGGAAGAGCGCGTCGCGGTAAAGCAGGTCGCGAGCCGGGGCCAAGCCCACTTTACTGGCCTCTGGCTCGAAGGGCCGATTGATACGCTTATGGATCGCATAGCCAAACGCAAGAAGGACGCATCGGACGCGACGGCCGATATTGTGTCGGCGCAGGCCGAGCAGCCAACAGGCGCCGTGGACTGGCTGCACGTGGACGCTTCGAGTTCCCCTCGAAGCAATCGCCGCGC
>CAWKON010000027.1:0-3086 GCA_963851225.1 uncultured Alphaproteobacteria bacterium
AACGCCATTCTGCCCGGCCTGCATCAAACCAAACTCGGCGAGGGCATTCGCCAGACCATCGCGTTTCACCGCCAGACGATCCGCCCATGAAAGCCGGTGATATCCAGAAGCTCAAAATCGGGATCGCCAATGCGAACGCGGTCTCGGCGCTTCTGATACGGCCGCCACAGACACGCTGCTGTTTTGTCTTTGCGCATGGCGCGGGCGCCGGAATGACCCGCCCGTTCATGGAGACCGTCTCAACCGGGCTTGGCGCGCGTGGCATCGCGACATTGCGCTATCAGTTCCCCTATATGGAAGCAGGCAGCAAGCGGCCGGATAGCCCCGCGGTCGCGCACGCCGCGGTGCGAGCCGCTGTGGCGGAAGCTGCGCGGCAATGTCCGGGACTTCCTTTGATAGCCGGCGGCAAGTCGTTCGGTGGACGCATGACCTCGCAGGCGCAGGCGGCGGCACCGCTGGCCGGCGTCCACGGCCTCGCTTTCCTCGGCTTTCCGCTGCATCCGGCCGGCAAGCCCTCCAGCGAACGCGCCAAGCACCTTTTTGAGGTCCGTGTTCCCATGCTCTTTATGCAGGGTTCCCGCGACAAGCTCGCGGAACTGTCCTTGCTGGAGCCCCTGATCGAAAAGCTCGGACCGTTGGCATCGCTGCATCTGGTAGCGGAGGCCGATCATTCCTTCCATGTCCCGGCGCGCTCGGGGCGGAACGACGGCGAGGTCATGATTGAGGTTCTGGACAAATTCGCCAGTTGGACCGCCGCAATCGGATAAAGCCTTAATCAGAGGCCGCTACCCTGCGTTTCGCGACTGCGATGTGGCCTTCCGGGAGTTCCCGCTACCCTCGCTGGATTCCTCCGGACCAACAGAAAGCCAAGCCCATGAGCGAGCGACTTGAGACGCTGAAAAAGGCACGTCAACGCATGACCGAAGATCGCGACGCCTTTACGAAAATCCTCGCCGCCCCGTTCGATCGCGACAAGGCCGAACGGGCGCGGCTCAAATTCATCGAGACCCAGGTGCTGATCGACGCCATCGATCGCGCCATCGCGGGCGAACCGGCTGACGCAACCTAGATTAAACTAGTCGAGATGCGCGCCGGAGAATTTGACGACCTTCTCCCATTTTTCGGTTTCGGCCGCGATCATCGCACCAAAGGCTTCCGGCGTGCTGATCAAGGGCTCACCGCCGAGTTCGACGAGGCGCTTCTTCATCTCCGGCTCGGCCAGGATCTCGTTGATCTCGCTGTTCAGCTTGGCGATGATCTCGGGCGGCGTCTTTTTCGGGGCGCCCATGCCGAATAACGCGCTGGCCTCGTAGCCCGGAACCGTTTCAGCCACCGTCGGCACGTCGGGCAGCTCCGGCGAACGCGCCGCCGTCGTCACGGCGAGCGCACGCAAGGCGCCGGACCTGATGTGCTGGATGATCGAGGGCATGTTGTCGAAGATCACCTGGACGCGGTTGCCCAGCATATCGGTGATCGCGGGGGCTGCGCCCTTGTATGGAATGTGCTCCATCTTGGTGCCCGTCATCACCATGAACAATTCACCGGACATATGCACCGACGTGCCGTTGCCGGATGACGCCATGTTCACCTTGCCCGGATTGGCTTTCACATAGGCGATGAAGTCGGCAACGGTCTTGGCCTCTACTCCCGGGGCGACCGTCATGACGTTCGGCACCCGGTTGAACGTTGCGACCGGCGCGATATCGCGGACGAAATTGAAATTGAGCTTGGTGTAAAGCGAAGCATTGATGAAGTTGGCGGGATTGATCAGCAGCACCGTGTAGCCATCGGGCTCGGCGTTGACCACCGTCTCGGTGCCGATGTTGTTGCCGGCGCCGGGCTTGTTCTCGATCACGAATTGCTGGCCCAGTTTCTCGGAGAGCCGCTGGCCGACGATGCGCGCCAGAATATCGGTCGCGCCGCCGGCCGGATATCCGACGACGAAGCGGATCGGCCGTGTCGGATAATCCAGCGCCGAGGCGCTTACCGCCGGCCAGACCAGGGCCGCAAGGCCGATTGCAACCAGACCGATCGCGGCGCGGCGTGACGTCATGAAAGTTTCTCCCGTTAGCGTTCTTGTTGAATTGCAGTTCTTGTTGAATTGACAGCGGCCCGCGTTGTAACAAACAAAGCCGGGTGCGGCCAGTGCGGCATATGCGCATGGAACCGCGAGATAAGGATAGTCCATGCCTGTCAAGGTCAATGCGCTCGATCACATCGTGATCAATGTCGCGGATGTGGCGCGCTCCGCCGAGTGGTACCGGAAAATCCTCGGCATGGAGGTCAGGGTGTTCGATCCGGGCCCGGGCAAGACTCCCCGGACGTCGCTGATTTTCGGCAACCAGAAAATCAATGTGCGGCCGCGCGAGGCCGACAAGGTCGAGTGGTTCACGGCGGACCAGGTGGCGGCCGGCAGCGACGATTTGTGCTTTCTGACATCGAGCCCGCCGGAACAGGTGGTCGCGCACCTCAAGGCATGCGGCGTGGCGATCGAGGAAGGCCCGGTCGCCAAACAGGGCGCCCGCGGCACGCTGCGGTCGGTCTATTGCCGGGATCCCGACGGCAGCCTGATCGAGATTTCGTCGTATGAGAGCGAGGGTTCCCGGCAGGTTTGACAGATCGCGCCCAACCACCGCAATCTGCGCTGCAACGATAAAAACAAAATAAGGGAGCGATGCCATGCTGGGATTCGGTCTCAAAAGCCGCAAAAGCCTTGCCGTAGCGTCCGCGCTTTGCGGCCTGTTGCTGGCCAGCGCCGCCATGCGCAAACCGCCGACACCGTGCTGTTCAACGGCAAGATCCTGACCGTCGACAAGGATTTTTCATTCAACAGGCGCTGGCCATCGCGAATGGCCGGGTGCTGGCATCGGGCACCTCGGCGGCGATGAAAACTCGCAGCCCGAAGAACCCGAAGCCAGCACCCGGCCATTCCCGATGGCCAGCGCCTGTTGAATTGAAAAATCCTTGTCGACGGTCAGGATCTTGCCGTTGAACAGCACCGTGTCGGCGGTTTGCGCATCGGCGGCGCTGGCCGCAACAGGCCGCAAAGCGCGGACGCTACGGCAAGGCTTTTGACAAGGCTTTTG
>CAWKON010000028.1:0-4650 GCA_963851225.1 uncultured Alphaproteobacteria bacterium
ACTTCGCTCTGTCCGGTCACCGGCCAGCCGGATTTCGCGCTGCTCGTGATCGATTATCTGCCGGGCGCGTGGCTCATCGAATCGAAATCCCTAAAACTTTATCTCACGTCGTTTCGCAATCATGGCGCCTTTCATGAGGATTGCACCGTGCGGATCGGCAAGGATCTCACGGCGTGCTTGGAACCGCGCTGGCTCAGGATGGCGGCTATTTTTTTCCGCGCGGCGGCATTCCCATCGATGTGTTTTGGGCGACAGGTGAACTGCCCGAGGGTATCTGGGTGCCCGATCAGGGGGTGCCGCCCTACCGGGGGCGGGGATAGGGCGGCTCGAAATGCGGTGCAAGCCGAAACTCACGCCGCACCAGAAGCGCGAGGCGATCAAAAACCGGGATCATGGCGAGGAACTCTTGCGCTCGATAGGCCGCAGCTACAATGTCAGCGCCGCGACGATTTTGAGGTTGCAATGATTACGCGGGAACACATTCTTGAAGAAATCAAACGCACCGCAATTTTAAATGGTGGGGTGCCCTTGGGCATAGGCGAATTTGAGCAGGAAACGTCGATCAAACCTCACGAGTGGGGTCGCTTTGGGCTCGCTTGGCGAAGCCCAAAGAGAAGCTGGCTACGAGCCGAATTCTCTACAAACTGCGATTCCGGATGACGATTTATTGCGGGCTTTAGCGCTGCTCACGCGGGAGCTTGGTAAGCGCCCAACAAAATTGGCGACATTCGGGTGAAGAAGCGCAGCGACTCCTCATTCCCGAGCGCCGACGCGATCTTGCGTCGTTTTGGCAGCTTTCAAGAGATCACGCGACAGCTGGCTATATTCTGCCGCTTGTATAGCGAGTTTGATCATGTCGCTGCGCTTCTGCCCGATCCGCAAGAGATCAAATTAAACACACAGCTCGAAGAAGTGAGCTCCGCCGATGGTCAGCGGATTGGTTATGTCTATTTGCTCAAATTTCGTCGTAACGATTACAAGATTGGCGCTTCAATTGATCCCGAGCGACGCTTCGGGGAAATTGACAGCGAAAATGCCCGAACCACCTGTTCAAATTCACACCATCAAAACAGACGATCCGTTCGGCGTGGAAGCTTATTGGCATCGTAAATTTGCATCCAAGCAGATCGACCGGAACAGCGAATGGTTTCAGCTTTCCCCCGCAGATGTCCGAGCATTCCGCAAATGGACACGGATATTTTAAGACCACGCCGCGATGCGAACGAGTGTCCCCGTCCCCTTGGCGGAGGCGTTCGATAATGCCGTTTACGCGATTAGAGCCACGCGCGCGGCCTAAGGATGAAAAACAACGATCAATCACCTTCTTCACGCGCAAGCGCCGCAGCCAGCTCTTCGCGGCAAACCTGACACAAAAGGGGCAGATCGTCTCTGGCAAGTTTCCACAGCACATCCGGCGCAACGTGATCGTAATCATGCCGAAGGACGTTGCCGATACCAGCTACTTTCGACCACGGAATTCCGGCCTGCCGCGTTTTCATGTCGTCCGGAAGATGACGGCTTGCCTCGGAAATGATCTCTATTCCCCGCTCGACCAGCCAGCGCTTTTCCCAGTCCTGTTCAAAAGCGCCGGGAGGTACGCCGTCCAGCACGCGGCCAATGCGTTCGATGGCCTCAATGATGTCCGCAAGACGTGGCGAGATAATCCGCTCGCCCATCAGAACACGAGCACGGCAGACTTTTCGATTCGCGTCCTGAGACGGGGATGCAGACTATTGCGCGTCATGATATCGGTCTTACGGCCAAGGATGCTGGTGGCATATTCCTTCACATCCATCAGCTCATAGAGGCCGAGCTTGCCCTTCTCATGATCGAAAAACAGATCAACGTCGGAATCTTCTTTCGCCTCGCCCGCGCCGTTGAGCCAAACAGGTAAAGATGCTCGACACCAAGCCGTTTCAAATCGGCTTCGTGTTGCTTCAACCGGCAGATGGCTTCCTCGCGTTTCATGAATATAGCTTAGCATAGATGGTTGTTAGCCTCCATGGCCGCCTAGGCGGCCGTGCTCTATGGAATGTCCTAGCCATGTTCAACACCAACCCTCACACCAGCCGCGACTGCTCCACCGCCGCGGCAATAAAACTTGCAAAAAGCGGATGCGGCTCGAACGGCCGCGATTTCAGTTCCGGGTGGAATTGCACGCCGATGAACCAGGGATGGCCTTCGAGTTCGATCGTCTCGGGCAACAGGCCATCCGGCGACATGCCCGCGAAGATAGGCCCTTCTCGGCGAGCCGTTTGCGGTAGGCGGTATTCACCTCATAGCGGTGCCGGTGGCGTTCGGATATGTGCGTCGTGCCGTAAATGGCGGCGATCTTCGATCCCGGCAGCAGCTCCGCGCGATAGGCGCCAAGCCGCATCGTGCCGCCAAGATCGCCCTCAGTGGCACGGATTTCGAGTTCGTTGCCGCGCATCCATTCCGTCATGAGCCCGACGACAGGCTCCTTCACCCGGCCGAATTCGCTGGAATTGGCGTCCGGCACGCCGGCCAGGGACCGGACCGCCTCGATCACCGCCATCTGCATCCCGAAACAGATGCCGAAATACGGGACATTGCGTTCCCGCGCGAAACGCGCGGCGAGGATTTTGCCCTCCGCGCCCCGCTGGCCAAAGCCGCCAGGCACGAGAATGCCGTGTACATGCTGCGAGATAAGGGGCTGGATCGCTCGTCTCGAAAATTTCCGATTCGATCCAGTCCAGATGAACCTTGACCCGGTTGGCGATGCCGCCATGGCACAAGGCTTCGTTCAAGGATTTATAGGCATCTTTCAGTCCGGTATATTTGCCGACGATGGCGATCGTGACTTCGCCTTCCGGGTTGGATACCCGCTCCATCACCGCGTTCCAGCGGCTCATGTCGGGCTTCGGCGCGGGCTCGATCCCGAACGCCGCCAAGACCTCCCGGTCGAGCCCCGCCGCATGATAGGCGTGCGGCACCTCATAGATCGAGGCGACATCGCGGGCTTCGATCACGGCGCTTTCCCGCACATTGCAGAAAAGCCCGATCTTGCGCCGCTCCTCGGGCGGGATCTCGCGATCGGTCCGGCAGAGGAGAATATGCGGCTGGATGCCGATCGAGCGCAGTTCCTTGACTGAATGCTGGGTGGGTTTGGTCTTGAGTTCCCCGGCGCTCGGAATGAAGGGCAGCAGCGTCAGGTGAATATAGATCGCATGTCCGCGCGGCAGATTCATTGCCGAGCTGGCGGATCGCCTCGAAAAACGGCAGGCCTTCGATATCGCCGACGGTGCCGCCGATTTCGACCAGAACGAAATCAATGCCCTCATTGCCGTTGAGAACGAACGCCTTGATCGCATTGGTGACATGCGGAATGACCTGGACGGTCGCGCCGAGATAATCGCCGCGGCGTTCCTTGGCGATGATTTCCTGATAGATCCGGCCGGTCGTGATATTGTCTGTCCCGCAGCGCGGGCCGGCCGGTGAAGCGCTCGTAATGGCCGAGGTCGAGATCGGTTTCGGCGCCGTCCTCGGTGACGAAGACTTCGCCATGCTGATAGGGGCTCATCGTCCCCGGATCGACATTGAGATAGGGGTCGAGCTTGCGCAGCCGGACGCGTATAGCCGCGCGCCTGCAGAAGCGCACCGAGCGCCGCCGCCGCAAGCCCCTTGCCAAGCGATGACACCACGCCGCCGGTGATGAAGATAAACCGCGCCATGGGCCTTGGGATTTATCCTGTTTCTGGCCGCTTGGGTAGGCAAATTATGGGCCCCGCCCTCTTTTGCACATAAAGTCCGCGATTAACCCGCATCATTTCGGCGGGGGCAGGGACGCCGGCGGCCCGCTCTTATAGGGGAGAGGCTGAGCCGGCGCGGCTGGCGCGGCGCGGAGCCGGGACCGCGGGCAGGCCGGCAGAGCGGGCAGTGGCAACTTTGCCTTGTCGCGGCGCGGGCTCCTTTTCCAGCAAGCTTGGGCCGGGAGCGGTGCGGCGGGTCCACTCTGGCCCGGCAAAGTCATGCCCGGCGGCAGGGCTGGCGGCTTGGACGTCTGGTTTTCCATCTTGCTGCAATTGTTCGAGCAAACTTCCCTTGGGTGCCCTCTTTGGCCGGGCCGGCTGCCTGGCTCGATGGGCGTGATGGTTTGGTCGATGACTTCCGGTGCTTGATTAAGCCGGGCGAGAACCGTCAAGCCAATGCTGGTGGCGAAAAACAGCGCCGCCAAAATGGCCGTCGCGCGGGTCAGGGCATTCGCCTGGCCGCGGCCGGTCATGAAGCCGCCGCCGCCGCCGACGCCCAGGGCGCCGCCCTCAGAGCGCTGCAGGAGCACCACCACGACGAGCGTGACGACGATCATCAGGTGAATAACGATCAGGACCGATTGCATGGAGAAGGTTCCGTTATTCGCCAAGCTGTTGGCGGGATTTTCTGGTCCCTGTTTCCAATATTTACGTCCGTGGCAAGTGGCGATTGCTTTTTTCGATCTCTTGGGTCTGCCGATTTACCGCCGTTGCGCGTTTTGGAGTGCCTCAGGTGCTGCTAGCTTGAACTTAACCAAGGATCGCATCCAAGCGATCAATGCTAAGGCAGCCTTTTTCCGAAATTCGCGGATCCGCGGGCAATGCATCTTCGCCAACGGCGGTTACACGACCTGGCAGGCGCCGGTCCACGCCGGATTAT
>CAWKON010000029.1:0-7565 GCA_963851225.1 uncultured Alphaproteobacteria bacterium
GGTATCACCACGCGATGGATCCTTTTGTCCGCCCAAGCAACCGTTGCGTCCAACACCGCCTGTCGGAAAGAACGGCCTTCCCATCGGCCTTCCCAATGTAATCCCCATCCCGGATTATGTCCGACGATGCGGATTACAGCAACTCACGAACACCGAGATTTGCTAGGAAGACTGCCTCGCAGGGAACGCGGTTTGCCCGTCGCAAGGATGGGTATGCGGGCGGTATTTTCCCGTTTCCCGCCGCGCCGCCCGAATTCCTGGCCCGTAATTTGCTTACGAACTGGTGTCGCCACGCGAGTGCCATTCTGGCATGCCCGGGGCGGTTCTCGATGAGTTTTCCTTGGCAGGGTAGCTTGGCAGATGCTATGAGCCCAAGAAGTGCCGCCCCCGCGGTTTGCTTCCGGTTCACCGCAACACCACAGAAAAAAAGTCCAAAAAACATGCCAATGAAGAAAATCGAGGCGATAATCAAACCTTTCAAGCTTGATGAAGTGAAAGAGGCGCTTCGCGATGCGGGTGTCTCCGGGATCACCGTCACGGAAGTGAAAGGCTTCGGCCGCCAAAAGGGCCACACCGAACTCTATCGTGGAGCGGAATATATCGTCGATTTCCTCCCTAAGGTGAAAATCGAAGTCGTGGTATCCGAAGCCAGCGCCAGTCTCGCCGCCGATGCGATCCGCAAAGCCGCGCAAACGGGGCGGATAGGAGACGGAAAAATCTTTATCTCGCATGTGGAAAACGCGATCCGAATCCGGACGGGGGAAACCGGAACGGATGCGATTTGATCCCCCATAGGTGCCGCGAAATCGGGCAATTCCATTGCCACTTTATCGCCCATAATCATAGACCCAACGCAGGGAGGGTAAGACAGTGAAGAATGCCAAGGATGTGCTTAAGTATATCAAGGACCATGACGTGAAATACGCCGATTTCCGCTTTACCGATCCGCGCGGCAAATGGCAGCATGTCACATTCGATATCACGCTGATCGAAGAGGAAACTTTCTCCGAAGGTCAAATGTTCGACGGGTCGTCGATCGCCGGCTGGAAGGCAATCAATGAATCCGACATGAACTTGATGCCTGATCCCGCAACGGCGGTACTTGATCCTTTTTTCGCGTCGCCCACCCTGGCAATAGTCTGCGATGTTCTGGAGCCCACGACCGGCGAGCCTTATAACCGCGATCCGCGCGGAATCGCCAAGAAGGCCGAGGCATACATGGCGTCTGCGGGGGTTGGCGACACAGTTTATTTCGGCCCGGAGGCCGAATTTTTCGTTTTCGACGACGTCCGCTTTAGCTCCGATCCGTATAACACCGGATTCGTCCTCGATTCGTCCGAATTACCGTCGAATTCTGGCACTGCCTACGAAGGCGGCAATCTCGGCCACCGGATCCGCACAAAAGGTGGCTATTTTCCGGTGCCGCCGCAAGATTCGGCTCAGGACATGCGCGGCGAAATGCTTGCTGCCATGGCGCAAATGGGCGCGAAGGTCGAAAAACACCACCATGAGGTGGCTTCCGCGCAGCATGAACTTGGACTGAAATTCGGGCCGCTGACGACGATGGCCGATCACCTTCAGATATACAAATATTGCATCCACCAAGTTGCGCAAAGCTACGGCAAGACGGCAACCTTCATGCCGAAACCGGTGTTCGGCGACAATGGCTCGGGAATGCATGTGCATCAATCGATCTGGAAGGGCGGTACCCCGGTGTTCGCTGGCAACAAATATTCGGATTTGAGCCAGGAATGCCTTTATTACATCGGCGGAATCATCAAGCATGCCCGAACCTTGAATGCTTTCACCAACCCTTCGACGAATTCCTATAAGCGCCTGGTGCCTGGCTACGAGGCCCCCGTCCTCCTCGCCTATTCGGCGCGCAACCGCTCGGCTTCGTGCCGCATCCCCTACACGTCCAATCCCAAGGCAAAGCGCGTCGAAGTGCGTTTCCCGGATCCGATGGCCAATCCCTATCTCGCCTTCTCGGCGATGTTGATGGCGGGTCTCGACGGGATCATGAACAAGACCGACCCGGGTCTGCCGATGGATAAGGATCTCTACGATCTGCCGCCGAAGGAACTCAAGAAAATCCCAACCGTCTGCGGCTCGCTGCGCGAAGCGCTCGTCAACCTCGACAAGGATCGCACCTTCCTCAAGTCCGGCGGCGTTTTCGACGACGATTTCATCGATAGCTACATCGAATTGAAGATGGGCGAAGTCATGCGTTTCGAAATGGCCCCGCATCCGGTCGAGTTCGACATGTATTATTCGTACTGATTTTTGCTCGAAGGAGCTGAATGGAGGGCGGCCTTGGGCCGCCCTTTTTTTTGCGGGTCCTCCTTGCATCGATCTCATGGTTGTTGCGCGAGTGAAACTTTTCGGCCCCGGCTCCCGTAATGGTCGGCATACCGGACGATCAAGCCGGTGATCCCGAGAAGGAACACATGATGACATTTCCTCGCAAGACGCTCGCCGCCACGATTTTTTTGGCCGCCGCGGGCATCTCTGGCATGGCTACCGCCGAAATGACCAAAATGGTCGGCGGCGCGGCCATATACCCAAGCAAGAACATCATTCAGAACGCGGTGCACTCCAAGGATAACACGACGCTCGTCGCGGCGGTCAAGGCGGCGGGCCTGGTTGCCACTTTGGAAGGCCCCGGGCCATTCACCGTTTTCGCGCCGACCAACGCGGCCTTCGTGCAACTTCCCGCGGGCACCGTCGATTCATTGCTAAAGCCGGAGAACAAGGATCAGCTCGTCACGGTGCTCACCTATCACGTGTTGCCGGGCCGCTTGACCACGGCCGACTTGAAGGAAGCCGTCAAGGATGGCGGCGGGCAGGCGAATTTCAAGACGGTGCAGGGCGAGCCGCTCACGATCACCGGACAAGGGCGCACCTTCGACATTACCGATTCGAAAGGCCATACCGCCCGCATCACGATCGCCGACGTTCTCCAATCGAACGGCGTGATCCATGTCATCAACAAGGTTTTGATGCCCTGAACGTTGCGATGCCGGCGATTGCCGGAAGCCACGGGCCGCGCCATGCGCGCCCGTGGACTTAATTGAAACATGCGAATACGACCTGCGCGACGCCAGAACGGCGCGTCTCGCGTAAAGCAAATCCATCCGGCAAATCCACCTCCGCCCCCGCGCGTTCCTCGATGACAACAACCGCGCGCCCGCCGAGCCAACCTCCCACGCGCAAGGCTTTGAGCGTTGGCGGGACGAAATCCTTGCCATAGGGCGGATCGAGAAACGCTAGACTGAAACTCTCTCCCTCGGGCGCGGGGCCGAGCTTGCGCGCGTCGCGCCGCAGGATGCGGGCCGCGCCGCCGAGATCGAGAGTGGCAAGATTGGCGCGGATGATAGCGCATGCGTTCGCGCTCTGATCCACAAACAGGGCAGAATGCGCGCCGCGCGACAGCGCCTCGAGCGCCATGGCGCCGGTGCCGGCGAATAGGTCGATGACACGCGCGCCGGCGACGGGATTGCCATAAGAATGCGCGAGAACATTAAAAATTGTTTCGCGCAGGCGGTCCGAGGTCGGCCGGATCATGTCCGAACCTGGGGTTTTCAATGCCCGGCCTTTCAACCTGCCGCCGACAATGCGCATGGCGCATCACGATTTGCCGCGAGGGCGCCCTTTTGAGGGTCTGCCACGGCTAGCTGGTTTTGTGCCGCCCGGAGGTCCGCCGCCCCTGGGCTTTTCAAAGTGTATTGGCGAGCGAGCACCACCATGGCGCTTTTGCCCTTGGCTCTGGTCCCGTGGCGGGCGGCTTTCTGGGCTTCCCTCCGTGCGCCGTCCGCCTTCGTCCGCGAATTTCCGGAATGATTGCGCCAGACGTGGCGCCCGCCCAGCATTGACATAGGGAGTACCAGGAGCCGAGGGTTTTTGTGCCCCGGGGGGCTTTTGCCAGCGCTCCTGCTTGGTTTTTCGAAACGCGCCCTCCCTCGTGCGGTCTTTTGTGGTTTTGGAGCTTGCCGCTGGCGCACCGGTGCGACGCGCGGGGCGTTCGCTTGCGTCAATGCGATTTTGCTGTCCGGCTTCGAAGGGCCGTCCCTTACGCGGCACTTGCGGCTTACGTTTGTCCTCGCGTTTTGCGGACACGAGCCGTTCGACATAAACCGTGCGTCCGCCGCGATCGGCCATCTCGCGGCGTTCGATCCGTTTGCGCTCTTTTGGCGGCTCGTCATATTCGGCGCGCAACGCGGAAACATGTTTACGCACGCGAGGTGCCGGTTTGGACTTCACGTCGAACTCGTGCTTCGCGCAAGCGATCGTTCCCACGTGAATGCGGCGCGCGTGGCTTTCGTGTCTCATGCCGCGAGTCGCCGCGATCGCGGGGGGGACCGGCATTATTCCGAGGTTCGCGCGCCAAAACATCGCTAATTTCCGCCGCTTCGCTTCCGGCATGAAGCGGGCTCGAAAAATCCGCGCCGGCGGCTTTTGCAAGCGCTGGTCCAAGCTGATCGCGGAGCACCCGCGTGCGCACCTCTTCGACCGCGCCTGCCGCGAGCTCGCCGAGCTGAAATGGTCCGAACGAAAGTCTAATCAGGCGGTTGACTTGGAGCCCAATGTGTTCGAGCACACGCTTGATCTCGCGATTCTTGCCTTCGCGTAACGCCATCGTGAGCCAGCTGTTGGAGCCCTGCACGCGATCAAGAGATGCCTCGATGCCGGCATATTTGCACGCCCTCGACCGTCACGCCATCTCGCAGCCCATCGAGGACGGTCTGATCGGTTTTGCCTTTCGCGCGGATTCGGTAGCGCCGGACCCAGCCGGTCGCGGGTAGTTCGAGGACCCGCGCGAGCCCCCCATCGTTGGTGAGCAACAACAGCCCTTCGCTATTGATATCGAGCCGGCCGATGCTGACGACGCGCGGGCCTTCTGACCAATGCTCGCGAAGATAATCGAAAATCGCCGGCCGGCCCTGCGGATCGTGCGTGGTGGTAACAAGGCCGCGCGGTTTATGAAACAAGAACAGCCGCGTGCGGGTGCGTTGGGCGAGCGGCGCGCCGTCGATGGCGATCTTGTCGTCGCGCCGGACGTTGACCGCAGGGTTGGTCAGCGCCACGCCGTTCAAGGCAACACGGCCTGCGCCGATCCAAGCTTCCGCGTCGCGCCGCGAGCAGAGCCCAGCCCGCGCCATGACCTTGGCAATGCGTTCTCCGCTTTCGGGTCCACGGCGCGGCGTCGCCTCGCGGCTTAAACGCGGAGGGCGGTCATTGGCCGCATCTGCGAAATCTTTCTTGGCGGCGGTTTGGCCTCGCGGCTTTTTGATGGGATCGGGCCGCGCCCGCGCGCCAACAGGAAACCGCCCCGCGTCATGGCGGCGAGGATGCTCTTTCCCTTTATGTTCGCGCATAAAGCCTTGATAGCAGACTATTGGCTAAAAAGGGAATTACGCGCTCGATCCTCGCGGCCCCGTCTTTTGACCCCGATCGCTTCGGCGATGATCGTCCATCGTCACTGTCCATTTGTTATCTCGCGTGATCCCATCCAACAAATCTGCAATTTCTTGGTGTCTCGATCCACAAACCACATGTTTCGGCAAGCAATTGCTGCCTTGAAATGCAAATGTGCGTCATTTATCGTTTAGTCGTTCGGCGACCTGCCTCCGGCGGACCGCCCAGCGGGGAGGAGGGCTTTGGTCCGGTTGTCAAGCGCGAACTATCATCATCCTTGGCAATCCCAGCAGGGCGTGCCGGCGGGCGGCAAGGGCCGCAAGAGTGGCGAAGATGGCCGCCGCCTTCGTTCGCCTCGCAGTTCGTCCATTTCGTGCCGATCCGCAGTGTTTTGTCACCTTGCCACGAGTGACTTTTCATGAATTCAAACTTCCCCGATAGGCTGTTAGAGGGCGAAAAACAGTTTCAGTTGCTGGCCGATTTCGTGCCGCAGCTGATGTGGCTGGCAAACCCTGACGGATGGATCTACTGGTATAATAAGAGGTGTTACGATTACACGGGGACAACGCCCGAGCAGATCGCGGGCTGGGGATGGCGGGCTCGTGATCGACCCAGATGCATTGCCGGCGGTGATGGAAGGCTGGACGCGATCCATCGAGAACGGGCGAGCCCTTCGAAATGGTGTTTCCGCTCAGGGCGGCGGATGGAAACTACCATCCCTTCCTCTCACGCGTTCAACCGCTCAAGGACGATCACGGCAAAGTCCTCCGGTGGTTTGGCACGAACACGGACATCTCCGAGCAAAAGCGTGTGGAAGAGCGCCTTCAGCTCCTTCTCAATGAACTCAATCACCGGGTGAAGAATACCCTTGCGACGGTCCAGGCGATCGCAAGACAATCGTTGCGGAGATTGCCGAGGGAACAGATCGACACATTCCATGACCGGCTTGTGGCGCTGTCGCGCGCACATGATTTGCTCATGCAAGAGAATTGGGAGGCTACGGATTTGCGTGAGATCGTTCGCCAATCGCTCGCTCCTCTTTGTGCAAAGGAGGTCTGATGACCGGCTCGCGATTGAGGGACCCGCCGTGCTCATTCCAGCCGACAGGCTGCCTCGTGGTCGATGGCGCTTCATGAGCTTTGCACGAATGCGCTCAAACATGGTGCCTACAGAACGGATGCGGGCAAGGTCATTATCGCATGGAACGCGCCGGAGCCAGGACGGCTGCGCTTTCGCTGGAGCGAGCATGGAGGCCCGCCCGTTACCGTACCTCAGGCACCGCGGCTTCGGTTCACGTCTCATCGAAAGCTTGGGGCGTGAACTGGCGGGCAGCACAAACATCCAGTTCAAGTCCGGCGGACTAATTTGCACGATCGATGCCACGGTTGATACAACTCCAGGCCGGTGATGGCAGGGCGCTCATGACCCGCTTGCCGCATTGTGCGGCGCTGCCTAGCGTGCTTCGATGGGAGGGCGCCGACATGAACAATCATGCTGCCATGGGGCCCAAGGAAAACGATCCGATGACTTGCGCGTTTATTGAGGCGCGCGCCGCTTTGGAACGAGGCGAGGTACCGGCCGGCGCCGTGATCGTCCGCGACGGCTCGATAATTTCGCGGGCGGGCAATCAGACCTTGGCCGACAAGGATCCAACCGCGCATGCGGAGATTCTGGCGATTCGCCGAGCATGCCACGCCGAAGCGTCCGAACGGCTCTCCGGCTGCGATCTCTACGTAACGCTGGAGCCTGCGCCATGTGCGCGGCGGCGATTTCCTTTGCCCGGCTGCGACGCCTCTATTTGCCGCGCCGGACCCAAAGGGCGGCGCGGTCGAGCATGGCCCGCGTTTTTTTCGCGGGCAACAAACCTGCCACCATGCGCCGGAAATTCACGGCGGCATCCGTGCCAGCGAAGCTTCCCGCATGTTGACCTCTTTTTTCATGGCGCGCCGGTGAATGTTTCATGGAGGGTGCGCGTGCTTCCTCGGCAATCGATCGCCACGCTCTTTGTGGAGCGGCCCGCGCAAGCATGAGGAACTGCCGCAATGAAACGGATTATTGTAGCCGTATGCCTGCTGCACGCCGCCACTTCTGCTTACGCTAGTAGCCTCAAGGACGCGAAGTGGAATGCGCTGATCGCCGAAGCGGTCAAG
>CAWKON010000030.1:0-9636 GCA_963851225.1 uncultured Alphaproteobacteria bacterium
TCGGCACGAAGAAATATTCGCCGCCGCGAGTCTCGACGAACTGCGGGATGCCTTCGACGATAAAAGGCGGATACCCGGAGGCCGGATCGGCGGGGATCACGAATTTGGCCTTGGGTCCATGTTCGCTGCCAGTGCCGTCCGAATGATTGCCGACGATTGGGCATGTGTCGTTGCCGGCGCGCGAATCGTTCCCATAGTTGATCCATTGCTGTTGCACGAATTCGAACTGCCGGAACAGGCTCGCGCAGACAACCAGCATCACGATACCGTGCTCACGCTATCCCAGTCCTCGTCAAGCGTTCCGTCCGGCGATCGCCATAGGGCAGGCCGCGACGGAGAATCCGGCGGCGATTGTTCAAAACCGAACCCTTTCGCCGTAAGGGTCCATCATATCGCGGGTATTGACTCGCCGCATATGGGCGGTGAGCGGGCATCGCGTCCCCTCTGGGTCGTCGCGGGGATCTGGTTCGCCGCGGTCATTTTTAGGGTAGCGAAATGAAATCCGTGATAGCGGCGTAGCGGGCCGCCAGCCGCTTGGATCCGGCATAGTCAAGTCTGGATATTCTTCGTTGAACTTGATCCATTCCTTCACGGTTGGCGCGAGCGAAACAGGCACCCCGTCGGACCAGCGGCCGGCCATCTTCGCCATCAAGATTTCGCGCGCGAGGGCCTCGTGCGCCTCATCAAGGTTTCCGTTGCCGGAGATTTTGGCATAAGCTTGCGCATCATCGAGGCCAACGGGAGTTACTTTACCATGATCTTTCGCTGTCTCCTCAATAAAATTCCGGAATGCCCAGACGTTCTGGTGCAGTTTGCGATAAGCCATGAAAGTGCCATTGCGGCTGAACTCGTGCGGCATGGTGGCGCCTGCGGTCTCCTGCGCTTCATCGGGATAGCCGAGCAAAAATTCGCCGGTCGCAAGTGGCCGCCAATTGCCCTCGCCGTCGAAGGCGCCATTCCCTACTTGGAACACCTGCTCGTGGTCGTCCGGATATTGCCCGTCGAAAACCGGATCGCCGATCGCGTCGGTGAAGCCGAAATGCTCCTTCGGCAGGGCCGGGCCGTACTTTGGGGTTTTCCCGCAGGAGCGCCGACAAATCTTGAAAATGCTGCTTCCGTTGGCCCTGGCGATTATGACCGGGAAGAAGTCGCACGCCGCCAATGTCCCGGGCAAGATCCATGATTTCTTTGGTTTTAGCATCGAGCGCCGGGACGGCTGATCCATCCGGATCCATTTGCGCATTAAGCGTGATAAGAATATGCACTGTGTCCGGATGGGTACCGTGACCTGTCCGCTATTGATCCACACCTCGTCCCATGATTTTTTCCAGTCGGCCCGTAAAGTCGTCGCCGAGCATCGGCGCCCGCCCGGTCATGCCGTCGATAAACTCGTCTGGCATCCCGCGTAGAGTCCGGGTTGGAACGCCGAGCGCCACCAGGCCATACCAGGTGAAGGCGATATTCACCGTGACGGGGGGGCGTTCCACCTCTTTTTTCCCAGTCGGGATATTTTGCTTCGATGGCCAGCGCAAAGCCGTGGTAATCATTGGCAATAAAGCGATGACAAACTGGCGTGCCACCTCACCCTTCTCGATATGGAAGAGCATGAACCGGCCCTTGTAAAAGCCCTGCTTTCCATAGCCGGAGAGAATATTGCCTTGAATGTCGGCAAGATCGAGTTCGACGGCCATGTTGAGCCTCTAGATGCCGATGATGCCCGGCGGTTGGGTGGGTCGGAGGAGGTTGTCGGGTTGATTTTCTGCGACGAAGTCCCGGAACGCGGCGCGGAGCTGCTCCGCCGAGCTCGGGTCTGCCACCAGCAGCTGGTTATCGATCGCAAAACGGGTGAAAGCCCGTTGCAGATGGAGGGACTTGAGAACGGTCGGGAGATCCGCTGCAGGTGGAAACGGCTTCGCGCCCGCTTTCATAACGGTCGCATAAGCCAAATAGAGCCCGGCCGCGAGAACCGCCGCCCCAACAAACAGCAGCATAAACCCGCCGCAGAAGAAAAACCACACGACAAAACCCAGCAAAAACAAAATGCCCCCGAACCCCGCCGGAATTAAAATTTTGTCGTACGGCCAGGCGGGGAGGCTTTTTATGATGTCATCGCTATTGTCGGGGTAATAAGCATTAAAGGACATCGTCGTTTCGATTTGGCCGCGCGCGATATATTTGGCGAATGACGCGGCGTCGTTTACGTTCTGGTCAAAGCCAACGCAAAATTTGAATATTTCTTTCAACTGCGTTTGCATTGTGTCCCAAAGAGCGGCAAGATAGGAATCACGCTCGTCATTGGTGCCGTTCGCGGCGTCGAATTCCGCCCCGAAGAAAAGGAACGGGCAAGTCAGATGATCCTGCGGCTGCGCGACCATGATGTCGATTTTCTTAATCAACGTCCACAGCAATGGGGATTGTTGGCGCCCGTTGTAAGCTACGTCGTCGATGATCGCGAAGCGCACGAAATGGTTGCGTGTGTTCTGGGCGAATGGACTTTGGCCGCCGCCACAAGCGGGTGACTGCGCGGCGGTCGGCAGCATGGCGAGCTGTTTGCGCAAAGCATGGGCAGGAGACGTCCATGCGGAGCCACTTGGAATGGGCTTCGTCTCGACCGGCACGAGAACCGTCAAGAAATAGTGGCCGCCGTCGAATGTCGGCATCAGATTTCCCCCAGGGCGCCGCAAAGGAAGGTCAAATGAGCGTTGCGGCCGCCCTCTGTTGGTTGGTGACGTAGTCTTCGCGGTTGATATCGGCGTTTTTTGTGTCGTCGCTGGCGACTGGGGCGTATCCTTGGGAGCCGAGGTCGTTCTGGACCGCGCAAAGCGCCGCGATATACGCTTTCTGAAATTGCTCGGGCGTCAATGAATTCGAGCTGCTGGGCGAGCGCCCCGATGGCGCGCTTTACACGCAGCGCCCCCGTGATGTCGGTTTGCGCGGCGCCGGGCGTCGCATTGTAATAATAGTCGGTGTCGATCTGGTTCACCCTTATGTAATCTTTGAAGGGCGTGCTTGGGATCGAATGAGGGAATTTCGTGGTCACAACCCAGGATGCGTCGACCCCCGTCGGAATGCCGTCCGAGAACGCGTCGAGATACTGATCCCAGGTACCGTTGAAGTTGCTAGAAAATAGCAGATAATCATTTTGCAGCGACTGCGGCCCTTGGCCGTAGTCCGGCCACTGTTTCCTCTTGACGATGGCCCAACGGGCGAAGTGAATGAACGTCAGGCCAAGCAATCCTTTTATTGAGGAGGGATTGGCGCGAATCACCATGTACACCAAGCGCTGGATCCACGTCAGACACGGCCGTTGCGGCGTGATGACGTTCATGATGTAAGCCTTGCCGGCAACGTTGGACATGGCCCCTCCCCCTCCATCCGAATGCAGCGCCGCTTTTGTATCTGCGGCAAACACGGATGATGTTCATATGTTCACAAATTATTATGCCCCCTTTTTGCGGCTATTGGCAAGCCCTGGCTGGCAACCGGCCCGGCAAAATAACCGCAAACTCAGGGAGACACATCAGTTTCAAGTCCTGGCGGCTGGGCCTCGGGTTGCACATGAAAGGGGCGGTGATTTTCGGCAACCCGGTCGCAACCTATTATCTCGGGCAACAAATTATTATGGGTCCGCATCTAGAGTGACGTGGACGCACCGAGGCCCTCTAATGATGATAGCCGCGATGACCCAAGACGCCCGCCCGGCACGCCTTCCAGGCGGAATGCTCGGAAATGGACAAGCCAACAATGATTTACCATTTGCCGCGGCTCAGGCGGATCCGGGGTTCAGCCTCGCCGGCGCCTATCTCAATCAATTCAACGAAATGGTAAGATTGATCGAGCGGCTTCCCGGCACGCCCGGATTGATAGGCGATTTATTGAATTGGCAACCGGCGAGCTACCAGGATTATTTCACCGCTTCGGCCATGCCAGGCCGCGCCTCCGCGACCGATGTCTATGCCTCGTTGAACCGCTGCGTGCGGCAAAATTTCGAAGACGTTATCGACGATCTCGAACGCAAGGCAATTGGCGCCTTGGCCGCGATTAGACGCCACCACAAGACCCATGGGGACGCCCGCCCAGACCTGATGACGGATATTTGCGCCCGCGCGGGAACGCATCTCCGCGCAGTGCTCGGCAGGGCCAACGATCTCGTCAATTATGTTCCAGCCGGGACGGGCAATTTCGTGCCGCGCCGGAAGCTCCGGGTTTCGCAAGCCTGAAGGTAAGCTATTTCACCGCGATGCGGCCCGGATTCGCATCCAGGCGAGCGCAATGCGGCCGGCACAAGTGCGGCAGACCGGCACTGGCGCAATCGGGCGGTTTGGCTTAACACTCTTGGCGCGTCTTTGCCTTTGCGTTTCGCGCGGATTAAAACCCAAGGTCCGCCGCTTCGCTCCTCCGATCGCGTTTCTTCAACCATGCGCCTGTCCCGTTATTTTCTGCCGATTCTCCGCGAGACGCCAAAGGAGGCCGAGATCGTCTCGCACCGCCTGATGTTGCGCGCCGGCATGATCCGGCAGGAGGCAGCCGGAATTTATGCTTGGCTGCCGCTCGGGCTTCGCGTTTTGCAGAAAGTTGGCGCAGATCGTGCGCGAGGAAATGGATAGGGCAGGTGCGATCGAACTCTTGATGCCGACCCTTCAGCTCGCCGATTTATGGCGGGAAACCGGCCGCTACGAGGCCTATGGGCCGGAAATGCTGCGGATCAAGGACCGCCATGAGCGCGAGCTCCTTTATGGCCCGACCAACGAGGACATGATCACCGGAGATCTTTCGCGCCTATGTGCCAGTCCTACCGGGAATTGCCGAAAATCCTTTACCACATCCAGTGGAAATTCCGCGACGAGCAAAGACCGCGCTTCGGCGTCATGCGCGGCCGCGAATTCTTGATGAAGGATGCTTATTCCTTCGATGTCGACGAAGCTTCCGCGCGAGCTGTCCTACAACAAAATGTTCGTCGCCTATTTGCGGATTTTTTCCCGGATGGGATTGAAGGCGATCCCGATGCGCGCCGAGACCGGGCCGATCGGCGGCGACTTGAGCCATGAATTCATCATTTTGGCGGAAACCGGCGAGTCGGCGGTATTTTGCCACGCCGATGTCTTGGATTTGCCGATCCCGCCTGAAGAATACCGATTACGATGGCGATCTCTTGCCCATCGTCCACGCATGGACGAAGCTTTACGCGGCGACCGGGGACGTCCATGATCCAAGCCCGGTTCGAGCGCGAGACGCCAGAGGAAAAACGCATTCAAACGCGTGGCATCGAGGTTGGCCAGGTGTTTTATTTCGGCGACAAATATTCCAAGCCGATGCGGGCCTTGATCACTGGTCCGGACGGCGTGGAGCGGCCGTTTCAGGGCGGCTCCTATGGCGTCGGCGTGTCGCGTCTCGTCGGCGCCCTGATCGAAGCGGGCCACGACGAAAATGGCATTATTTGGCCCGAAGCGGTCGCGCCTTTCAAGGTCGGCTTGGCCAATCTCAAGGTGGGCGACGGCGCAACGGACGCGGCCTGCGAGGCGATTTACGCGCGCTCTCGAAAAAGCCGGCGTGGAGGTGCTCTATGACGACACCGACGAGCGCCCCGGCGCCAAATTCGCCAAGCTCGATCTGATCGGACTGCCTTATCAGATCATCGTCGGCCCCAAGGGCTTGGCGGCGGGCACGGTGGAGCTCAAGACCCGGGCGACCGGCGCGCGCGAAAATCTCGACGCCGGCGCGGTCAATCGCGCGGTTAGCGGGCTCATGATGGAAGCTTCGAAGGGCGAGGGGCCCGTTCGCACCCTTCGAGTGGATGATCGCGCTCCGCTATCTTCGCGCGCGGCGCAAGGCGAGCTTTGTTTCGGTCATCGCCTTTTTCTCGTTTCTCGGAATTGCCCTGGGCGTCGCGACACTGATCGTCGTCATGTCGGTGATGAATGGCTTTCACAAGGAATTGCTCGACAAGATCGTCGGCATCAACGGCCATATTTTCCTGCAGGCCGCCGACACGCAATTCACCGATTACGATGAAGTGGTGAACGAAGTGGCGGCGGTGCCCGGCGTCAAATTGGTCATTCCGATGATCGAGAGCCCGGCGGCAGCTTCCACCAGCCATCATGGCGTTTGCCCTCGTGCGGGGAATAAGGGAGGCGGACATCAAGCGCCTGCCCGGGCATCGCCCACAATGTTAAGCTCGGCACGCTCGACGGTTTTGATACGGCGGGCGGCGTCGCGATCGGCCAAAGGCTCGCCGAAAACCTCGGGCTGCGTATCGGCGACAAGCTGAAAATTCTGATCGCGAATGGCGCGCAGACGCCTTTCGGAGTTGTCGCCGCGCAGCAAGGTCTACCCGGTCACCGCGATCTTTCAGATCGGCATGGCGGAGTTCGACAATCTGTTCGTCTATATGGCCTTGCCCGAGGCGCAGGCGTTTCTTCAACAAGGACAATCAGGCAAGCGTCATCGAAATTTTTCGTCGACCAGCCCGAGGAGACTCGACGCGGTCCGGAGCAAAATCGACCGGGCGGTGATGCGGCCGATGATCATGACCGACTGGCGCGAGCGCAACAAGACATTCTTCGATGCGCTGAACGTTGAGCGCAATGTCATGTTCATCATTCTGACGTTGATCGTGCTCGTCGCCGCGCTCAACATCGTGTCGGGTCTGATCATGCTGGTCAAGGACAAGGGCCGCGACATCGCGATCCTGCGCACCATGGGCGCGACGCAAGGCGGAGTGATGCGGATTTTTCTCATCACCGGCGCCTCAATTGGTATTGCCGGAACGCTTGCTGGCTGTCTTCTCGGCCTTCGCCGTCGCGAGCAATGTCGAGGAGCTTGCGCCAGCTTCTCAAATGGCTTCTCAATGCCAATTTGTTTCCGGCCGAGATCTATTTTCTTTCGCGTTTGCCCTCCGTGGTCGATGCGGGCGATGTCACCGCTGTCGTGGCTTCATGACGCTCGTGCTCTCGCTGCTGGCGACGCTCTATCCGTCATGGCGCGCGGCAAAGCTCGATCCCGTCGAAGCGCTGCGTTACGAATAGCCATGTCCGCCTCCGGCGCTCTGTCTCGATAAGGTCGAACGCCGCTACGAGCAGGCGGGGGCTCCGCTCGAAATCTTGCGCGGCGCTGATTTTTGCTTGTGGGCCGGGCAATCGGTTGCGCTGGTTGCTCCGTCCGGCGCCGGCAAATCGACGCTTCTCCATATCGCGGGCCTTCTCGAGAAGCCCGACGCCGGGGAAGTGTTCATCGCCGGCGAAGCCACGGTGCGGCATGGCCGACGATCAGCGAACCGCCTTGCGGCGCGGCGAGATCGGCTTCGTCTATCAATTCCATCATCTGCTGCCGGAATTTTCGGCGCTTGAAAATATCATGCTGCCGCAGATGATCGCGGGCTTTCGCGGCGCGAGGCGAAGAGAGCGCGCCTGGGCAATTGCTCCATTATCTTGGCCTATCGGCGCGCGCGCGAACATCGGCCGTCCGAATTGTCTGGCGGCGAGCAGCAGCGGGTCGCGATCGCGCGCGCGGTCGCCAACGGCCCGCGGCTTATTGCTCGCCGACGAGCCGACCGGCAATCTCGATCCGAAGACCGCGAGCCATGTATTCGAGGCGCTCGACACGATCGTCCGGGCGACCGGACTTGCGGCGTTGATCGCGACCCACAACATGGAGCTCGCGCAGGCCGGATGGACCGGCGGGTGACCCTGCACGAGGGGCGCGTGGTGGAGCTGGTGTAGGCGCACTCACTGGTCGGCTATCTTCGTCCAGTTTCCGTTTGCGTCCTTCATGTCCCGATGAGCTGTGCCGCGGTCCCAGTCGATACAGATGCGCACATCACCGAACTGATTGAACTCACACATTTCGCGCGAAATGACCTTGCCATTAGAGTCCTCTATGGTTCGGACTATGTTCTCCTTTCCGTCCTTGCTAGTGAAAAAGATGGCCGTCGAACAAGTTTTGAACTCTGGCTGACATACGCGGCCGAGCTGAGGCTTTCCGTTGTGCTGCACTGTCGATGCATTGATCGCATTGTTCACAATATTTTCCCATTTCGGCGGCGCCGCTTCCGCTGTGGGTTGCGCGGGCGGGAGTTGTGTCAGCGAATTGTCGGCCTGGGACTGAACCGGCTTTCCCGTAATTGTCGTGCCCATTGCGCGAAGATTGTTTGGTGAAAGCCAAACCATCTGATCCGGGGGCGTCACCACCATTCGTCCGATGATATCGGCGGGCACCCCAAGTTCTTTGACGATCTTCGCCATCGCCACTGTCGCAGAGTTGAACTCATCGGTTTCTTGCCCGTTCTTGTCCGATGCACCATGCACCCCAACCGATGCGCTATAGCTTGCAAACTTTTCGGCACCGGCTGCGAAGGCAATAAAACACGCCGAGGCGCAGGTTGACCCGTTCGGTACGACCGAGGCGATCTTGGCAAATCGGATTGCGTCGGCGAGCTTCACGCCTTCGAGCAAATTCCCGCCGGGGGAGTTGAGGCGGGTGCCGGAGACGACTTTTCCCGAGTCATTCGCGGTCTTGATAATCTGTTGAAGTCGATCGGTGTCCCCAGGCGCAATCTCGCCCGTTAGGATAACGACAACCTTTCCCTCTTTGGAGACGTAGCTCGTCAGGGTTGCAGCAGTGGATGGCGGTGTGAAGCTGACGAAAATACCCCCCGCCAAAAAAACTTTAAAATGGCCCATGGTGCAGCCTAAAGCAGAAATACCTGTATATAGATTGAGAGCCTTGACTTTGCGCTAGGTGAGGGAAAACCGCAAGTTCCACGGTGCTGGCCCATGGACTGCTCTGAGCATATTTGATGTGTGCCGTTACCGGGTGATGATGGCACCCCCCTGGGGCCTTCCCCACCTGGATCTGGAATCTCGTCCGTGTCCCCGTCAAGACCTTTTTGGTCCTTATCCCGCTTCCATTCCGCTGTCCCGACAAGGCCAAGCCGGTGTGCCTGGCAGTGGACCCGCCGAATTTCGAGCCGCCGCCCCGTCCCGTGCTTTTCCGTGCTATCGCACCAATTATCCGTGCAATCGCACATGTCTCAAACCCGCGCGGCGTATGAAGGCTTGTAAGGTTTCCGGCCGCCAATCGTACCAAAATGTTTCACGTGAAACGTTTTGGTACGATTGCACGCGACTAGCGGATCCTGAAAACCAAGGCTTAACAGCGCGAACCGAAGCTAAGTTTTGCTCAAAATCGATGCGGCGGCGCCCTTGACGAAACTTCCCGGTCATGGCCCCTGCCCGAAGGCGGGATTTTGCTTCGCCTGCCCGAGAGGATTTCGATGGCCTTGAACGTCGCCGTCCAGATGGACCCAATCGACAAGATCAATATCGCCGGCAATTCGACCTTCGCTCTCCTGCTCGTCAGCCGTTCGTGGTGATCGGTCCGGGGGTTGCGATCGGCGACGGCGCGGTGATCCATTCATTCTCGCACGTTTCGGTCCAGCGACGATCGGCAAGAACGCCTCGATCGGTCCCTATGCGCGCCTGCGGCCTGGCACCTCGCTCGGCGAGGGCGTCAAGATCGGCAACTTCGTCGAGACAAAAGCCGCCGTGCTCGACGCCGGCGTGAGGTTGAACCATCTCAGCTACATCGGCGATGCCCATATCGGCGCTGGCAGCAATATCGGCGCCGGCACCATCACCT
>CAWKON010000031.1:0-69778 GCA_963851225.1 uncultured Alphaproteobacteria bacterium
CAAGCTCGGCCCGCTGCTTTGCGTCGATCGCGATCAAATGGGGCATCGAGATCACGCCCAGAAACAACGTTCTAGGCGAGGACGGCTACACGAGCCGTGTCGACAACGCGCCTGCAACATTTTCTCCTTCGCCGGCTTCGTTCTCTAAATCCTGAAGTCGGTCTCATCCTCGCCGACCGGTGCGGTCGAACACTTTCAGGACGACAGAAACCGGGCTATCCGCCTCTTCTCAGATTTTCCTAAATCGCCCTGTGGCCCCTTGAGCTTACCTTGCCGTTTGCCTATATTTGCGGCTGCCCTCCCGTTCAGCTTTTTCAGAGGTTGCGATGAGTTCACCAACGAAACGCTCAGAAAACGGGGTACCCCTTGGCCGGATACTCATCATCCTCAGTCTTTTCGCCTTCCCTGGCCTCATCTACTTAGGGGTCCGGCATCTCGGCGACAGGATCAAAGTCGTCGACATCCCGATCGTTGGGGAATGGCAAGCTCCCGGCAAGCCTTGGCGCATCGTATTTCGCCCCGACAAAACGCTGGTGAGTTCCGGCAGTCCTTCGCAAGAAGGGACTTCGGCACCCGGCACCTACTCGGTGGATTATTACGGCACCTTGTGGGTAAAGCTGAAAAACGGCAAGGTCTACTCGGCGGCATTAGCAGCGGAGTATCCCACCCGGTTCGACCTCATTGAATCCGAAACTCTCGTGCCAACCATGTTCGAAAAGGTGTTGCCTCCAAAACCAACACCGCCGGATTCGCAAAAGGAATCCCCCGGCTAAGGCGGGTCCTTAAATCTCATGGCCCGCAAGGGTAACGCCAAGCAATTGGACGGTCCGATTAAGCCGAAGACTCACATCGAGCCATTTCGGCGATCGGCGGCGTATCCTCCAACCGCGGACCATCGTCCGCGGTCCGGCAGTTATTTTGCACATGCTTCTTCTTCGTGACCCTGCCTACCGCGTAAAAGTGCATCTCACCGATAGTCGAGCGGGCCTGCTCCGCGAAGTGATCCCGCCTCGACGGACCCCATCGTTAGCACGCATTTTCCGGTCGTCAGCCCGGATTGAACATCGCGATGTGCCAGACCAGCTTGTTCAAGCGAGTAGCACCGCGTCTCCAGCGGGACCAACCTACCTTCATCGAAATCCGTCAGCAAATTGTGCATGATCCGGTCGAGGAGAGAGACCTCGTCGAACAAATAGCACAAATTAAAACCCATGACGCTCTTGTTTTCGTTGGCGAGTTGCAGAACCCCAATACGAGGCAGGAGCGCATAGCGTACCATGGCTGTTAATGAGCCAGTCAGCTTTCCGCTGCGCGGCAAAATACCGTGTGCTCCATATGCGATCAGCCGCCCCATTGGCGCCAGTAATTGCAAACTCTGGCGCAAACTTAGCCCGTTCGCATCGAACACGGCCTGATATCCATCCGGCGCGTGATGGCGAGCTGCCGCGAACCAATTCTCGCCTGATGCATCGATGACCGCATCCGCGCCCGCATCAGTTGCCACTTGCAGCTTATAGGAAGACCCGACGACGCCCACGGTATGGACGCCCCTCAGGCGAGCGAGCTGCAGCAACGCCCCGCCAACGCCGCCCGCGGCGGAGTGAACGAGCACGGTGCTTCCCGGCTGGGGCGCCGCAAGCTCATTCAACGCATAGGCCGCGGTGAGAAACACGACGGCGATCCCGGCAGCCTGCGGAGGCGTCAGCCGGCTGGGACAAGCGAAGACTTGATGGCGAGGAACGGTGATACGTTCGGCATATCCGCCGAAACGGGTGACCGCGATCACCCGTTTTCCGATGTCGAGCCCGTGTACTCCTTCGCCGAGTGCCGACACGCGCCCCGCGACCTCGAACCCAGGCGTAAGTGGCCATCCCGCATACTGCCAGGAGGCGGCATAAAGACCAAGCCGCGCGACACAATCGGCGAAGTTCACACCCGCCGCTTCCACATCGATGACCACCATCCCAGGGCTTGCAACGGGCGGACCCACATCGACCATTCTTAGAGCACTAAAACCTCCGGGATTGCGGATGGAAATTTGCCGCATCGGATTGGTCTCGCTCCTGTGATGCTCGATTCTCGCGGCCGAGCGCGTTGACCCCGAGCCGGAAGGGGCGGCATAAACCGGCCAAATTGCCGGCCTTTCAAGGATGCCCTACAGTTGGCCGGACAGCCGCTCGATCGTCGCGCCACAGGCGCCGAGCTTTTCCTCGATATGTTCGAAGCCGCGATCGAGATGATAGACGCGATTGACCATTGTTTCGCCTTCGGCGGCGAGCGCCGCGATGACGAGCGACATGGACGCGCGCAGATCCGTCGCCATTACCGGCGCGCCTTGGAGTTCTTCCACCCCTCGACCACGGCGGCATCGCCGTCGAGTTTGATATGGGCGCCGAGCCGGACCAACTCCTGAACATGCATGAACCGGTTCTCGAAAATCGTTTCGGTGATCCGCGACGAGCCCTTGGCCTTGGTCATCAAGGCCATGAATTGGGCCTGCAAATCCGTTGGAAAGCCGGGAAACGGCGCGGTGGAAATGTCGACCGGCGCAAGGCCCGCCCCGTTGCGCCGCACACGGAGCCCTTGGTTGGTTGCCGAAATTTCGGCGCCAGTGCGTTCGATTGCTTCGATCGCGCTCTCCAAAAGGCTGGGGCTCGCGCCTTCCAGCATCACATCGCCGCCGGCCATGGCAACGGCCATCGCATATGTGCCTGCTTCAATGCGGTCAGGCAACACGCCGTGGCGCGCTCCAGAGAGGCTGCCCACGCCCTCGATCTCGACCACGGCTTGCCCAGCCCCCTTGATCCGGGCGCCCATCTTGTTGAGGCAGCTGGCAAGATCGGCAATCTCCGGCTCACGCGCCGCATTGACCAGAAGTGTGTGGCCGTTGGCGAGCGAGGCGGCCATGAGCGCGGTGTGGGTGCCGCCGACCGTCGCCTTGGGAAAATGGATCTCGGCGCCGGTTAGTCCCTTGGCCGCCGTGGCATGGACATAGCCCGCCTCGATCTCGACATGCGCGCCGAGCTTTTCGAGAACCATGATGAGAAGATCGACTGGCCTAGTCCCAATCGCGCACCCGCCGGGCAGGGAAACCTTGGCCTCGCCCATCCGTGCGAGAAGCGGTGCGATGACCCAGAAACTCGCGCGCATTTTTGAAACGAATTCATAGGGCGCCATCGTATCGACGATCTGGTGCGCCCTAAGGTGGATCGCCCGGCTCGCGTGGGCGGGCGTGCCCGGCCGCCTTCCATCGACCGAATGATCGACGCCATGATGACCGAGAATGCGCAGGAGCATGCCAACGTCGGCGAGATTGGGGACGTTTTCTAGGGTCAGCGTTTCGCGTGTGAGCAGCGAGGCGATCATCAGCGGAAGCGCCGCGTTTTTGGCGCCCGAAATTCTTATGACGCCGTTCAACGGCCGGCCGCCAACAATCCGAATACGATCCAAGGAACACCCCGCTTTGAAAAAAAACCAAATTAGTCTTGTTTTGTGCCGGACCCGTTCGCGCTCTCTCCTTTAGCCGGTTTGCTTTTGGCCTCGTCCTCCGCCTGCTTCGCCCGGTCTATATTTTGCGCCTTCCGGCGGCCAAGGTTCGCCCGCAGCGCTTTGGCGAGGCGCTGACGCGCGGCGCCGTTGCGTGGGCTGGCGGCGCCCGGCGAAACCGAACTCCCGCCCTCCGGCGCGGGCCATCCCTCAGAGCCGGATGAGCACATAATTTTCTTCTTTCAAAGAGCTTCGCCAAATCGCTCGCGCCGCCGCCGGAATTGGGAGTTTGAAGCCGCGCGATGGCGTGGGCATCTTGTAGTGCGCCTCGGCGGCCAAGGCAAGGCTCCTTAAAGTCAGGCGCAGGGGAGTCGCATTTGCAATCCTTCCGCCATTTTGGCGTGGCTTTGCTTTTTTGAATGAGGGAAGTTTACCGTGCCGGGAAAAATCGACGCGCGGGCGAAGAATGGTCATAATGAAATTCAGACCAGTCGCAATGGAAAGCCCGCGATGAAGACGCGAGTTACAGCCGCCACCACATGACTTTTGGAGTAGGTCGAGGACAGGGGAGTGTAGAAGGTCCAACCAGTATCGACGCCGCCCGCGAGGAGCGCATAGAAGCCAACAAGCCCCGCAGCGACGAACAAATACCAGCTCGACAGATTCACCTTTGGAAAGGCCAGATCGCGTCCGCCGAGCATCAACGGAACCACGAAGTTGCCGAGGGTGGCCGGAACGGCCGGTATAAGGAAGAACCCGCTCCATGCGCAGGCGCTCGTATTCGCGCCGCAGACAAACATTTTCGGTGGCTAAATTCAGGCCAGCAGGCGGAATCGCCGCTTGCGTGATTGGCGCCGCGGTGATCCCGCCTGCCTCCCGGCGTTTCTGTTGCACCAAGCCCGAAGCCGCGCAGCAGGAATCCCTAGTTCCCCGGAAATCTGGCTCAACGGTCGGCCGCTACTTTTTAAAAGCCCCACAGCCTCCCGTTTGAATTCATCCGTGTATTGCGACATGCCGTACCATAAAACACCTTCCTGCTCCAAAAGGATCTTACCAAACCCGAGTTCGGGTTAGTCACGGCACGATGACGCGGATCGGTCGCGGGGGCAAGGGATCGATCTGGTAGGTGATGATCGCGGCGGTAACGTGAGTGAAGGCGTTGAAGACTGAGCGATGTTTCGGCAGCCTGAGCGACGAAAATTCCTTGATGTGGCCGATGATTGTCTCGGCGATGTTGCGTCCGTTTAGCAGGGCTTTGTCGAGGAACGAAACTGGCAGGGACTTCATGTTGGAGCGAACGCGCGTCATGAGAATGAGCCCGCGTCGCAGAAGCTCTTGCGCGAGCTTTTGGCCGATATAGCCCTTGTCGCCAAAGAGCTTGCCGCTCAGGTCCTTGGTCAATCCCAGCACGGGCGTTGTGCCAGCCACATTGCCGGGTGTCAGTTTGAGCGCAACGATCTCGCGCTGATGGTTGAACACGACATGCAATTTGAAGCCGAAAAACCAGCCCATGCTGGTCTTTCCTCTTGCTGCCAGGCCGGCAAAAACCTTGTGTTTGGCGATGCGCCTGTTGTGGCAGACGGGCAGCGGCGTGCTGTCGATGTAATAGATGTCCGTCTTCCGGCCCATTCGGCTGGCGAGGAAAAAAACCAAAAGCGTCCACACGCGGCTCGTAAGCGCAATAAAACGCTCATAGCAGGGAGCGCCGGGAAGAACCTGGCCGCAATGGCCCAAGGACGATGCCATTGTAGAATGCCTTGAAGTTCCTGAAACGCGAGCTGTGGTAGAGAACCAACAGTGTCATGATCTCGCTATCGGCCAGCCCCGCCTTCCGGCCCATATTGTCGATCTGACGCCTTGCTGTTCGTCAGCAGCATTGCCTTCCATTCTGCCCGGACAGCGTTGCAAAAATCATCAAACTCGCAAAATCTTTCCACAAGTCGATCAAACATCCGTGCTCCCACACGCCGTTGTTGGATCAACCGACGAGACGGAATCCACCATAGAATTTCACAAAGGGTTAACTCAAACGCAAACCCATAACTCGGGTTACCAAAGGTATCCACCGTTTCGGAGGAGGGTCGGCAAAGGCTTCCACTTACCAGCGGGTTCAAAAAAAAGCCCGGCTACTGGCGGGTTGCATCCGGCGAAAGAAGACGTCTCGCGGCAGCGATAATCGCTGGCTGCGGCTGTTTGATTGGCGGAATGATTTGGTGAGGTTCCCAACCACCTCCAAGTGCCTTGTAGAGCGTGGTTAGCTGTTCGGCGGCAATCTGTTGCGTGCTCACATATTGCTGCTCGAGATCGTATTCTTGCCGCTCCGCATCGAGCACGTTTAAATAATCGGTCAAGCCGCGATCGTACCTCTCCGAGGCAAGCTTAGTTGACCGGCGGGCAGCGGCGAGCGCGCGATTGAGATCCTTTAGGCGCTGTTGGGCGGCGCCGTAGGCAGCGATAGAATCATCGACTTGCTGGACCGCCGTTATTATCATCTCCTTATAGTTGGTCAGGAGCGCATGCGCTTGGAGTTCAGCTACATTGGCGATTGAGTCCAAGGTGCCAAAATCCAGCAAAGGCCAGTAGACCGCAGGGCCAGCCGCGCCAATAAATGTGATCGGAATCGCTGTACCCCTAGGTTCCCCGCCTTGGCCGCCAAGCGCTCCACTGAGGATCACTCGCGGGAAAAGATCGGCCGTTGCGACGCCGATGCGCGCTGTGGCTGCTGCAAGTTGACGCTCGGCTTCGCGAATGTCCGGCCGTCGCCGCAAAAGATCGACGGGCAGACCAGGCGCAATATCGGCCGGGAGCGCAGGTAATTTACCTGGGATCGCCAGCTCCTTCGCAAGATCTTCGGGAAATTGACCGAGGAGAACTGCGATGACATTCTGGCTCGCGGCAATTTGGGCCTCGAGCGGCGCGGCTCCCGCCTGCAAGGTGGCCAAGTATCGCTCTGCCAAGGCAACGTCGAGTTCATTGGAAATCCCGTTTTCGAAACGGGTCTTAGCAAAGTCGAATGCGGATTTGGCCGTGCTAATGTTTTTTCGTAAGACGGCTAGCTGCCGTTGCAGCGCCCGCATATCGAGATAAGCGCGCGCAACGTCCGCGGCGACGGTCACCAATATCCAATCCCGCGCATCGGCGAGTGCTTCGGCATCGTAAGTTGTTGCTTCGAGGGTACGCCCGAATTTTCCGAAAATGTCCACTTCCCATGCCGCGTCGAAGCCGCCCGATTCGCTTAGTCTCGAAAGGTTTGCTGCATTTTGTGCCGATCTCAGGAGTGGCGAGGCGCGGCCAACTGTTAGGTTCGAGCCGGTGCCAATGCCCGCGCCGCCGGTTCCACCGCCGGAGGGAAGCGCGCTGCCAATGACCACCAATTCTTGCGTTTGCGCCGCTTTAAGTCTCGTCAGTGCAATCTCAAGATCAAGATTGGAATCGATCGCGCGGCTGACGAGTAGATCGAGTTCCGGGTCCCGCAGGGAGCGCCACCATTCGACGAGTTCCATGCTTGGCTTATTTGCATTCCTTTGCGCCATTTGGACGAGTGGCGGCATGAATGCGTCAGGCATGCTTATGTCCGGCGTGTGGTAGTCCGGCCCGACGGCGCAACCGGAGAGGCCAAGGACGAACCCCATGAGAGCGCCTAGACATTTTTTCACGCGCAAGAATCCGGTTCTGTAACGTTCGCGAAGAGCATATTACCGGGTCCGGTCGATCGTCTTGGCGTCAGACGGCGATCACTCCCGCCTACCATCATCAGCTTTAGATTCTGATTTAGGTGCGCTTGGAGTGGCTTCGCTTGCGATGCGGACACGATCTCCGGCCGCGAGTGAGTCGGGGGGACTGATGACGACGCGATCGGAAACCGCAAGACCATCTAAAATTTCGACCCGGCTCCCAAGATTACGGCCAATCGAGATTTTCTTCACGACGATCCTATCGTCCTGACCGATTACGGCGACTTCGAGCCCATTCCGCCGGAAGATCAGCGCACTCGTTGGGACACTCAATACGTTGGGATCAGGCGGCAAATCGAAATGCACCTCGGTATACGAACCTGGCTGCAACACGCCATTCGGATTGTTGGCATGCAGTTCGACCAGCAGGGTACGCGCACTTTGGTTGATGGCCCGGGCTGTTGTGACAACGATTGCTTCGAAGGTTTTCTCTGGGAATTGCGGCAGACGCAAGTTAGCTTTCTGGCCTTCATTGATTTCCGCAGACATTCTCTGCGGCACCTGCACGAATATGCGCACCTTATGGACATCCTCGACGCGGAAGAGCACTGGACCAGTTCCTCCGCCAACACCGCTTCCGGCATTGATAAGTGCGCCGACATCTGTATTGCGTTCCGTCACCACGCCGTCGAATGGCGCTGTTATGAGTTTGAAACGTTCGAGCGCTTCCAGCCGGTCGACCTCTCCCTGTGCTGCCCTTACATCGGCGAGAGCGGCATTCAAACGGGCCGTGGCGCTATCAAAATCTCCCTTCTTTGCCGTTGTTTCCTGCACGGCAACGACGCCTTTCGGCGAATTCCGCCAACGCTCGTAGGTTGTCTTGGCGAACCCCAATTCGGCCTCTCGGACCTTCACTTGGGCATTCGAACTGCCAAGCTTGGCTTGGGCAGCAGCTAAGGAGGCGTCGAGGTCCGGTGCTTCGATCTCCGCAAGCACCTGTCCAGCTTTAACAGTAGCCCCGTAGTCAAAATACCAACTCTTCAGAAACCCGTTGACACGCGCGAAGATGGGCGCATCGAACCACGCCTGTATGTCTCCGGGCAGGATCAGCCGCGACGCGGAGCCATCGGGCCGTGGCAGTACGAAGGAAACTATTGGGACAGCCTTGGTCAGCGTCCATTGTTTAACTGCTGCCTCATGGCGCCAGCGCACCGCGAGGCCTGTCACGACGGTCAAGACTGCAACGGCAAGGCCGATCAGCCCTGCGATGCGCAGCGTTCTACCTTGCAGGCGCGGGCGTGAAACAGTCTCCTGTAAATCCTCGTCAACCTGCACCATTATTCTCTCAATCAAATGGCCGGTGCTGCTGAAGAGCTGTTTGAAGACGTCTCTTCCGGCCGCCTATGGCGATCCCTCCGGTGCAGTATACTGAAGACTGCGGGAACAAAGAACAATGTAGCGGCTGTCGCAACCAACAGACCGCCAATGACCGCGCGTCCCAGCGGCGCATTCTGCTCGCCGCCTTCTCCCATGGCAAGCGCCATCGGGATCATGCCCAAGATCATCGCGCCAGCCGTCATCAGCACAGGCCGGAAGCGCGTGAAGCCAGCATCGAGGGCGGCAGTCGTCGAATCATAGCCCTGTGTCAGCCTCTCGCGCCCAAAGCTGACCACGAGGACACCATTCGCTGTCGCGATCCCCATGCACATGATGGCACCCGTTAGCGCCGGTATGGAGAGGGTCGTGCCCGTCACGAACAGCATCCACACGATGCCGGCAAGGGCTCCGGGCAAAGCCGTAATGATGATGAACGGATCGAGCCAGGATTGAAAATTGACGACGATGATCAGGTAGACCAGTACAATTGCACCTGCGAGTCCGAAATAGAGCTCTGCATAGGCGCCGTTCATTGTCTGTACCTGGCCCCGCACCGCCACATGGGTGCCGCGCGGGGCGTCCGTTGCGGCTCCATCCAGCACGCGATTCAGGTCGCCCGAGACTGCGCCAAGATCCCGGCCCTGGACGGCCCCGTAAATGTCGATGACCGGCTGGACGTTGTAATGCGAAACGATGGCAGCGCTTGGTCCGGGTGTGATCTTGGCAAGACTTCCGAGCAATCGCGGCGTCTTTGTCGCAGCCGAGGTAATCGGCAGATTGATGAGATCGGATAAGCTATTCATCCAATATTGCGGGCTCTGCACCACGATCGGATATGAGACTCCGTTCTTTGTGTTGAGCCAGAAATTCGGTCTCACTTGGCCACTGCCTGAAAGTGTAATGAGCAAGCTGTCGGCGACGTCCCTTTGGGTGAGACCGACCATGCCCGCGAAGGAACGGTCGACGGCGACATTGATCTGCGGGTAGTCGAAGGCCTGCTGGATGCGCAGATCTGCGATGCCGGGCACCGTGCGGATGCGCTTCATTAAATCGATGGCATAGGCATAGCTGGCTTCCCTTTCAGGGCCGGCAATTTGGACATCGATGGGCGCCGGCAGTCCGAAATTGAGAATTTGGGATACGATATCGGCAGGCAAGAAGGCGAAGGTGGAGCCCGTAAACTTTTGCGGCAGCAAGCTACGAAGCTCTTTGACGAAATCAGCCGTCGGGGAATGGCCTTCCGTCAAACTGATGAGCACATCGGCATCTCCCGACCCAATCGTACCGGAATTATTGTAGGCCATATTGATACCGCTAATTGGGAGCCCAATGTTGTCGACGATATTGTCCAGCTGCTCTGGCGGAATAGTTTGGCGAATGGCTTGCTCGACAAGATCACAAAGACGGGCGGTTTCCTCAATGCGGGTGCCTGTCGGCGCCCGGACATGCAACAGTATTTGGCCAGAATTTACGGTTGGGAAAAAGTTCCGGCCGAGGAAAGGCAGCAGTCCAAACGACAGAATGACGGATGCGAGGAACCCGGCAATAAAGGTCTTGGGCCGGCCCAGAACAAGCGAAAGCAGCGACCGGTAGCCTTCGCGGAACTGCGTGAACCGGCGTTCGAATCCCTGTTGGAACCGTTTGAGCGGGTTGCGTGAAGGGTGGCGCGCATCGAACTGGCTGTGATCTTCCGCGCCGTGACCTCCCCGGCCGCGGCTGGCCTCTTCGCCTAGCATATGCTTCGCCATCGTCGGAACCAAGGTGAATGAAAGCACGAAAGAGGCAAGAAGCGAGAAGACGGCGGACTCGGCAAGCGGGCTGAACAAATAGCCGGCGACACCGCTGAGGTTGAACATCGGCACGAAAACGATGTTGAGCACGAGTAAGGTGACGAAGGCCGGTACGAAGATCTGCTGGGCGCCATCCAGAATGGCCGTTTCGATGTCCTTGCCCTGCTCGAGATGATAAAAGATGCTTTCGAGCGTGACGATTCCTTGGTCCACCAGCATACCGACAGCAAGCGCAAGCCCGCCGAGCGTCATAATGTTTATGGTCTCGCCAAGCCAAGAAAGAGCGGTCAAAGAAAATAGTATAGAGAGCGGAATTGAGATCACGACGATCAACGTCGAGCGCCAGCTGCCAAGAAAGAGCAGGATCATAATTCCAACCAGCGCAGCAGCGAGGACTGCCTCCCGAAGTACGCCGAAAATCGCAGCCCTGACGAAAATCGACTGGTCACCCACGGCGTGCACATTGATACCGGGAGGCAAAGTCTCCTCTATCCGTGGAAGCAGCGCTTTGATTCTATCGATGACATCGAGGGTAGAAACGGAGCCAGACTTTAAAATCGTCATCAGCACGGCCTTGGTTCCATCGGCGCGTACGATATTGGTTTGCGGAGGGGAACCCTCGTGAACGAAAGCGACATCACGGATGTAGATCACCGTGCCGTTGACCGTCTTCACCGGCAGACCGTTGATATGATCAAGGACTACCGGACTGGCATTGAGTTCAACATTCCAATCATAAGGGCCGATTTTCTGATCGCCGGCTGGCAGAATGAGATTCTGCGCGGATACGGCGTTAAGAATGTCCTCGGCCGAGACGTTGTGCTCTTGCATCGCGGGCTGGTCGATATCGACCTGCACCTGCAAGACCTTGCCGCCGTAGGGCGATGGAATCGCAGCGCCTTCCACCGTCGCGAGCTGAGGGCGGATGAAGTTTTGCCCTTGGTCGAAGAGCTGCCTCTGCGGCAGTTTGTTGCTTGACAGTGCGAGTTGCAGAATCGGCACAGTCGAGGCGTTATAGCTCAGGACGTAAGGCGGCGTGATTCCTGGCGGAAGGTATTTTAGGACGGTCTGCGAGGCGGCTGTCACTTGGGCAATGGCCGCGGCGATGTTGACGTTCTTGTGGAAGAAGATCTTGACCACGCCATAGCTGTTGAGCGACTGCGATTCAATATGCTCGATATCGGCGACCTGTGATGTCAAGGTGCGCTCGTAATAATAGATGATGCGGCCTGACATGTCGTCCGGCGCGAGACCATTGTAAGTCCACACGACGCTGACGACAGGGATCTTAATATTGGGGAATATGTCGGCCGGCGTGCGCACGGCCGCAAGGGTGCCGAAGATCGCAATCAGCAGAGCGAGAACGACGAAAGTATAAGGGCGCTTGAGAGCGATCTGAACGATCCACACGCCTCATTCTCCGAAAGCCAAGCCCAAATTGAATAGGACCGTATGCGACGGATAGGAGCTGGCTTGAAGGTCACAAAGCTCGGCCGATGTCAATGCACGCACAGTGTGACGCAATAATCACGCGGCCTCCTTTGCAGCACAAGCCGGGTCATTCAGACCTGCGCTCAACAAAAAGTTATTTCCGCGCATGTGCGGGTCTTGGGCGCCGGCCACGCCCGCATCGCCTTGTGCCATGGATTTTGCCGAATTTGACGCGGCAACCCTCAGAAAAAATGGGCCCCGCGTTCTTGCCTTTGCTCCGCCCTGCACGGGCCTCGGCTCGGCATCGACGCCCATCCCCAATGGTCCCAAGCGACAACCTATCGAGACTTTACGGCGAGAGCGCAAACGTTTGAGGGTTGGCTGCTCGAAGTCACTTTCTGTTTGGAACCCCCACCGCGGCCTCTCTCGCGGAAGCACGCTCGCGCTTTCCGCCAATTTCGGCAACAACCCTGTGGGCGTCGGGCTGGATGACGCCGCAAGACACGATCAGTTTGATCGCATCGTCGGGGCTGATTGGCAGTTCAATGACTTCGCGCGATGGAATAAAAAAGTAAAACCCTGTTGTCGGGTTGGGGGTGCAAGGCAGAAAAACCGAAATATGCTCCTCGTTCGATAGATGCTTGGCGATGATTGCGCCAGGCGGTGTGCAAATGAACACAAGCGACCATTGGCCTTCGCCAGGGTACTCGATCATCCCCACCTTCCGGAACGTGGCGCCGGATTGGGAAAACGCGGTTTCGAAGATCTTCTTTGCGCCTTTGTAGATAGAGCGGATGACCGGCATGTAAGCGAGCGTCGCCTCTCCGAGCCTGATCAAACTCCGGCCTGCGAGGTTGGCGGCAAGAAAGCCCAGAAGCGTGAGCCCCAGAAAGGCGACAACCACGCCGAGCCCCGGCAATGGGAATGGCAAAAAATTATCTGGCCAAAACCGCTCTGGGACGAGGCGCTTGACCAAACTGTCGATGGTATCGACGACCCACCAGACGATGTAAGCGGTTGTCGCGAGCGGTCCGGCGATGACGATCCCGGTCAGGAACCAATTGCGGATGCGGCCGCCGAGGCCCGGGCCTTTGAGACTGACGGCCGGGCCAATGCCTTGCGGAGGTGGCAGCCTATCTGGCGGTATCTTCGTCATGGGACGCTCTGCGGCGGGAGATTCATTTATCAGGTCCCACTATGTCGCGGCGCAAAAAAATTCGCGGCATCCCCAAAATCCGACCGGGCAGAAAATATTTTCACATTTTTGCCTCTTTGGAGACATTTTGCCTAAATGTGCGTGACATTGCCTTCGACGTGAGCTAGGGTTTTGTTCTGAGCCGTTCAAGACCGAAGCCGTGATAAGTTCGGCACAGTAGTCCAAGTCTTGGGAGGACGCCTGTTCTGTCGCCCCGTCACCACAATGTGGTGTAATCTTCATAAAGAAGGTAAGGGCAAAGAAGAGGTTATGGACAGGACTCATGGGGGCGGGGATACGTTAAAGTATCTTCGCCTCTTTTTTTGCCCAGATGCTACTTTCGCCCAAGCGCCCCGCGTTGCCGCGAGTGCGCCTCACTCCGGCTTGTTAACGCCGCCGGCCTCAGGCGGCGGCGCGGCTACGGACGGCGTAGCTTGGTCTTGACGGTACCCCCCCTGTACAGCGCCGCTTTCCGGCTTATCGCGGCGGGTGCCGTCCGGCGTATAAAGTGCTTCGGCCTCGGCACTCATTTCGAGGCACGTCAAGAGCTCAACGTAACTTGGTACGGGCGCGGCGCATTGCGCGACGCAATCCTTGCGGTCGTCAGGCTTAAAATTGGCCCATTTTCGCCCGAGTTCCGCGCGCGCGTCGTTCTCGTCCTTCATGCAGCCTCGATAAGCGAGATTCTTGTCATCGCCGGAATAGGCTCGCGCTTCCCGGCATGTGTTGGCAACGTCGAAACGTGGCACCCCGTCGGGCGTTGCCGATGCCAGATCCGGGAGGGCCAAAAGTGCGATCCAAATTAGCCCGGCGGCGCTCCCTTGCATGCGAGTCTCCTTTTATGAGCATAAGTGACTCCGAGTTATGAGCATATGTGACCCCGGCACCGGCCCACGCAAGCTTCCCGATGACCGTCGGCGGCACCCGCCAGAATCGATCCATGTTGCCGGAATCTCTGACTTAAAACAACATCTCTCGACAAGGAAACAGGTTCAAGCTATGGACGTGAATGCCCAACGGGAAAGCTAGCGTCGGCGAAGCCCGCCACGGCCAGTATGGGGACGTGATTTCTAAAAGGCGAACCGCTCGCGGCCTCCAGCTTCTCGCAAGGTCTTAATCCATCGAGATTTCCTCAAGCATTGCTCCCGACAAAAAGCAAACCAATTGAAATCAATGAGTTTCTTGATCTGGGAACCAAAGGACCGTAACATGCTAAATGACTGTAGCAAGCCAATTGATAATAGCAAGCCAGGCCACGCGACTCGGGCGCGGGGTTTTCGGGCGCTCTTAGCCATTGTGCTGGCGATGTGGCTGGGCTTGGTGGCCCAGCCGGCGGCGGCGGCGCCTTTTGCCTATGTCACGAATAGCGGCGCCAACACCGTCTCAGTGATCGACATTCCAACCAACAAGGTGGTGGGGACCCCGATTCCAGTGGGAGGTTTCCCCTCAGGCGTCGCCGTCACCCCGGATGGGAAACACGTCTATGTCGTGAATTTTCAGTCCAGCAGTGTCTTGGTGATCGATACGGCCGCCAACACCGTGGCGGGGACCCCGATTCCAGTGGGGGCTGACCCCATTGCCGTCGCCATCGCCCCGGACGGGCTACACGCCTATGTCCCGAATTATATGGACGGCACCGTTTCGGTGATCGACACAGCTACCAACACGGTGGGGGCCACACTCGCAGTGGGGCCTAATCCCTTTGCGGTCGCGATCACCCCGGATGGGCAGCACGCCTATGTCGTGAATAATGTCAGCCCTGGCACCGTTACGGTGATCGACACGGCCACCAACACGGTGGAGGCGGCCACCCTCCCGGTGGGGGGTCACCCCTTTCCGATCGTGGTCACCCCGGACGGGAAACACGCCTATGTCGGGAACGAGGACGACAACAATGTTTCGGTGATCGACACGGCCACCAACACCGTCGAGGCGGCCACGATTCCGGTGGGGACTTTCCCCTTTGGGATCGCCATCACCCCGGATGGGAAACATGTCTATGTTACGAATACTGGCTCCAACGACGTTTCCGTGATCGCCACGTCCACCAACACCGTGGTGGGGACCCCGATTCCGGTGGGGACAATGCCCATTGGGGGCGCCGTCTCGCCAGACGGGAAGCACGCCTATATCGCGAATCGGGCAAACAACACCGTGTCGGTGATCGCCACGGCCACCAACACGGTGGTGGGGACCAACGTCACGGTGGGGATGACCCCTTTTGGCGTGGGCATTATTCCGCCGCCGCCGGGACTGCCCTTCCTCGCCTTTAGCGCCACGCAGCTCCAAATCGCCTTTGGTGCTGCTCCCAACACGGATAGCTTTAATCTTTCCTCCGTCTTCACCCTGAGCAGCACCTCCAATGCGGGGTTCAATCCGGTTATGCAGCCGGTTACCCTCCAGGTGGGCACATTCAGCACGACCATTCCGGCCGGCTCCTTCACGAACCAGGGAAATGGGACTTTCACCTTCACGGGGGTGATTGGCGGTGTGACCCTGCAGGCGACATTCACCCAGTTGGTCACCATGCGATTTGGGTTTAACGCGATTGCGACGGGCGCGAGCTCAACTGGAACGAAGAACTCTGTGTACGCGACCCTGACCATTGGCGGCAACAGCGGCGCGACTTCGGTGACGGCCCAAATTCAAGGCCACGCATCGCCGCAATAAACCGCTTCCTGGCGCGTGGTCCGGTCTATGTCAACCGGATCATGCGCGATGCACCAGCCGGTGTTGCGGCGGGAGAAATCGCCGCTCGCCGTTATCTCTCGTAATAATCGGCAACGAGCCGGTCGAGCAGTCTGACGCCGAACCCGGAGCCCCAGCTTTGGTTGGTCTCGCTTGCGGGCGATCCCATCCCGGTGCCCGCGATATCGAGATGCGCCCAAGGCGTACCGTTGACGAAGCGCTGGAGGAATTGCGCGGCGGTGATCGACCCGGCATGGCGGCCGCCGGTGTTTTTCATATCGGCGAATTTCGATTTAATCATTTTATCGTAGGCAGCCCCGAGCGGCAGTCGCCAAAGTTTTTCGCCAGTGGCCTTGCCCGCGGTGATGAGCCGTTCGCCTAGCTCGTCGTCATTGGTGAAAAGACCCGCGTGTTCCTGGCCGAGCGCAACAAGGATCGCGCCGGTCAATGTTGCCAGATCGACAATGAACTTGGGCTTGAATTTGTCCTGAATATACCAAAGCAGATCGGCGAGGACGAGGCGGCCTTCGGCGTCCGTGTTGATGATTTCGATCGTCTGGCCAGACATGGATTTCACGATGTCGCCCGGACGCTGTGCTGCTGGACCGGGCATGTTTTCGACAAGACCGATGGCGCCGACCACGTCCACCTTGGCCTTGCGTCCGGCGAGAGCCTGCATGAGGCCGACGACGCAGGCGGCTCCGGCCATGTCGCCCTTCATCTCTTCCATCCCGGCGGCGGGTTTGATCGATATGCCGCCGGTGTCGAAGCATACACCCTTGCCCGCGAAAGCAATCGGTTTTGCGTTGGCTCCTTTCGCGCCTCGCCAGCGCATGATGACAATTCGGCTTCCGCGAATCGATCCCTGCCCGACGCCGAGAAGCGCGCCCATGCCTAGTTCGCGCATGGCGGCTTCGTCGAGGACCGTTACCTCGATGCCGAGTTTCTTAAGCGCCATGACGCGATTGGCGAACTCTTCCGGGTAGAGGATGTTCGCAGGCTCGTTGACAAGCGAGCGGGCAGTCAGCACGCCGGCCGCCACGGCCTCCACGCCCTTGACTTCGCGGCGGACCGCGGCAGGCTCGCCAACGGCAATCACAATATCCGCGCGGCCTTCGGTCTCCCCATTTTCGTTCTGCTTGGTCTTGTAAAGGTCGAACCGGTAATCGCGGAGGCGCATCCCAAGCGCGAATTCGGCGGCCGCACGGGACGGATCCTCGACCCGGCCGGGCAGGTCGAAGGCAACGGTCGCGCTTGCGGCGTGACCAAGCTTGCCGATGACAAAGCCGCCGAGGCCCGCATGGCTGGGCGGCGGCACGTTTTGTTTGATTTGGCGCTCCTCGTTCTCGCCGCCAGTCCCGATTACGACCAGCCGTTCGGCGGCAAGCCCGGCGGGCGCGATGAGATCGAGCGCGGTCAAAGCCTTGGCCTTGAACTTGATGGCAGCCGCTGCCTTCTTGATCAAAGCCTCGCCTCGCATGCCAATGAGGCGACGGGTCGGTGCGCCTAAAGCAAAATCTTTGCCCATGAAAATGACCAGAGTCCGCGCGTGTCCGGCACCGCCGCCGGACCGTTTAGGCGAGGCCAGCGTTTGAACCGGCAACGCCGCGAGCGCGGCAAATTCGATTTTCATTGGTTCAGTCATTCGTTCCTCTGCCGCGCTGGGCGCGCGTTTGTGCGGACGCGTTGCTTTGTTGGAGCGCCAGACAACCATTTGCTTGTCCCGGCCGACACCGCGCCGTTTCGCAAATCCGTTCAAGCGCCTAGCCGTAGGGACCATCGGTTAGATCCTATCATGACGCACCTTCGCCCGAGCGAGCAATTGCGGGGACTTCTCCCAGCGCCGAGTTTCGCCTTTTCTGTTGGCGCGGCCGGAGCGGCCTGCGTCCCAGGACGCTCAAACAACCCGGGCCTTGGCGCGCGGTCCAAGAAACCGCCCCCCGCTGCCGCCACAACATTATGAGCAAACAACAAGTTTGGCATCCGATCAACTTTTATCCTAGCTTTGTATCCTTTTCACACCCGCATTTTGGCGAAGGCTGTTTGGTTCAACTATTGCCTAGGGATAGCTCGTCTTGTCCGGGATCGATGGGCGTCATGCGCTGGGATCCTTCGAGGTGGGCGGTGCTCTGCCGGACCAAAAAGGCGAGGCTGACCCTTCCCTGCAATCCATGAAGGCTTTACATTGTGGAATGGCCTTTTAACCGCCAAGAAATTCGGACGGGAAGCGCAAGCGCATGACGACGAACGGCAAACAACTGCTCCATTTTGTATTTGGGGGCGAACTCAAGGATCTGAGCGGCACGGAATTCCGCGATTTGTCCAAACTCGATATCGTCGGGATCTTTCCCGACTACGCGTCGGCGGCGGCGGCTTGGAAAGCCAAGGCGCAGGCAACGGTGGACAATGCCCATATGCGTTATTTCGTAGCCCATCTGCATCGTCTGCTCGACCCTTCGAATGACAAGACCGAGCGGGGCGTCTAACTTTCGATCCCGCGATAAAAGTTGTCCGCGGAGAGGGTCCGTCCCATTGAAATATCCAGGTCCGCCGTGAAGGGTTCGGCCCTCCTTTCCGCCTACCAGCTGGCAAGCGCGGGCGTTGGATTAACCGGGCCATTATATGTTTATTGGCGGGGCAAGCTCGGCCGCGACGATTTTTCGAGGCGCCACGAGCGGCTGGGGCGACCGTACCTAGCCCGGCCGGATGGGCGGCTCGCCTTGTTGCATGCGGGAAGCACCGCGCAAGCTCTCACCTTGCCGTCGCTTGTCGAGAAACTGGGACAGCTCGGCTTCACCGTGCTTTTGGCGATCGGCAATGTATCTTCCGGCCCATTCCGCACGCCGCGCTTGCCGCCATTGCTGCACCAACTCGCGCCGCTCGACGCGCCTCAATTCGTGGCGCGGTTTCTCGACCATTGGAGCCCGGACATCGTCCTGATGTCCGGATCGGAGATTCCGCCCATCCTTGTCGTTGAAACCAGCCGGCGCAAAATTCCGCTCATTCTTGTCGACGCCTTTTTGTCCGCGCAGCGATTCCTGATTTGGCGGAAATTTCCGGGCATTGCCAAATCGCTGTTGGACCGGATTGATCTTTGTTTGGCGCAAACAAATGCCGGCGCGCGACGCTTCGAAAAACTCGGTTTGCGAAACGTTCAAGTGACCGGAAGTCTCAAATATGATTTCGTTCCAGCGGCGGCCGATCAATCCGCCTTGGCGCGGCTTGTCGCGCGGATCGGGACGCGTCCGGCGTGGGTCGCCAATGGAGTTTATCCCGGCGAAGACGAGATTGCGATCGCGGCGCATCGCCGGTTGGTGCGGCAGTTTTCGGATCTCCTGACCGTGATCGTGCCGGACAACCCCAAACGCGTTTTTGATGTCGCCCAAAAAGCAGCAGAAATGGGACTTACCGCGGCGCTGCCCGGTGGGAACTGCGAAACCGCGCCATTGCCGGAAATCGCTATCGCCCTTGCATCGGGCGAGGCAGGATTATTCCTTCGAGGTGCCGGCGTGGTTTTCGCGGGCAAATCCTTGCGCCAAGGCGGCGGCAAAAATCCGGTCGAAGCGGCGCGTCTCGGCTGCGCGATTCTGCACGGTCCGGACGTCGATGATTTCGACGAAATTTATGCTTCGCTTGATAATGCGGGCGGTGGCGCGCTGGTCTTCGATGCCGAAACGCTTGCCAAGCAATTGGCGCTTCTCTTCTTCGACAAAGCCGAACTGCGGGCGATGGCTCGCGCGGCGGCGGAGACGGCGGAGGAATTTGGCGGCGCCTCGAGCCGCGCCATGCTAGCCATCAAGCCTTATCTTGCCCAGGCGATCATCGCGGCAAAAGGCGCGGAGGGGTGACGGCCGGCCTCGAACCTCGGCCGGAAGGAAGAGCATTGTCCGGTCCTGAAAATGCGGTTGAAATGAAAGGTTTTGAAAATGTGCGATGCCATTGATTGCAACCATGGCGTGACAAGGCGCGGTGCCCTGAAAGCGGCCGCTGGATTTGCTGTCGCGGCTGGTAGCGGCCGCGCGAACGCAAAAGAGGTGGGTGCCGAACAGCCGAAGCCCAACGCAATCGGCGCCGATGCGGCGCTGTATCGCCTCATGGCGGGCAATGTCCGCTATGTTGCCAACAAGCCCAAGCACAGGGACTTTTCCGCTGGACGCGCGGAGAGGACCAAGTCGCAATTTCCAATTGCCGCGGTCCTGAGCTGCGCGGATTCGCGCGTGGCACCGGAATTTGCGTTCGACCAAGGACCCGGCGATCTTTTTGTCGTCCGGCTCGCCGGCAATTTCGCCAATGACGATGGCCTCGCCAGTCTCGAATATGCAGTGAAGTTTCTCGGCGTGCCGCTCGTCTTGGTGCTCGGACACTCGAATTGCGGCGCGATTGGCGCCGCGATCAAAGTGGTCGAGGACAATGCCGAACTGCCGGGACATTTGCCCGGTCTCGTTCAGTCGATCAGGCCGGCGGTCGAAGCCGCGAAAGCGAAGTCGCCACACAATCTTCTCGCCGCCGCGATCACGGAAAATGTCGCGCTTAATGTGAAACGGCTCGAAACCGCAGAACCCTTGCTCGCGAGTTTCGCGCAAACCAAACAAGTGAAGATCGTTGGCGGGGTTTATGATTTCGGCGACAGGCAAAATTGGTCTGTTGCCCTAAAACGGGGCGGGAAAGAGCTTCATCTGCGCCCGAATAGTTTCTCGACGCCGACGGGTTGCGACTCGATATAAGCCGGACTCCCATCTCGCGCAACAGCGTAATCAAATTCTCACCGCTCAAGGGGCGGCCGATCTTGTCCAATTTATTGACATAACCTAAATCGCTGCTGGCCTTGCCACCGACGGTGAAGACAGCTGATCCAACCAGGAGTGCGATGATGCAGAAGTTGTCGATAATTCCGGCCGTCGTTGGGGCGTGTGTCTTGGCGGTGATTTCCATGATTGCGCGGGCGAATGCCGACGGGCAAGTTCCCGCAATCCTGACGGTGCCGGAGGGAAATGTCTTGCTCCTGCGCGCACACGGCAGAGGAACCCAAAAATATGCCTGTCCAATTAGCGCCACCTCGAAAACGGTGCCGCATGCGATCCTGCTTCACGGGGACGATGGAAATCTGGTGGCGATTCATTTTGGGGGACCGACCTGGGAGGCGTTGGATGGCAGCGCGGTCGTGGGGGACACGTCAAACGCGAAGCATTTTAGAGTCCCCGACCCCGATGCCATTGATTGGCTGTTGATTCCAGCCAGATCGACGACAGGAAACGGCCAGTTAAGCAGGGTCACCTACATCCAACGGCTCTTTACGAAAGGCGGGACACCTCCCGCGGCGGGCTGCGGCCAGGCAGACCAGACCGAGGTGCTTGTCGAATATTCCGCGGAGTATTTATTTTACGGGCCTGCAGCTGCAGGGCATTAGGCTTATCGTCATCTCCGCCCGAACAATTTCTCGACGTCAGCGAGTTTTAATTCGACATAGGTTGGACGACCGTGATTGCATTGACCGCAGCCAGGCGTGCGTTCCATCTCGCGCAACAGCGCATTCATCTCGTCGCCGCCGAGACGGCGGCCCGAGCGTACCGAATGGTGGCAGGCCATCGTCGCGAGTACATGATCGAGCCGCTTTTCGATCGGAGCCGAAGCGCGATCGTCCTCGCGAAGCGCTGCCGCGAGATCACGAACGAGGGGCGCAGCGTCGCCGCATTTCAACAATGCGGGCATTTCGTGCACCGCGACCGCCCCTGGCCCGAAAGGCTCGACAACGAGACCGAATTCGGCGAGAAGCGGGCCAGCGTCCTCGATCCGTTCGACATCGGTTTGTCCCAGTCTCGACGATCGATGGGAACGAGCAAGCGCCTGGCGCGCGACGTCGTTGCCCGCGCGGGCCTTCTTTAGGCGCTCATACACGAGGCGCTCATGCGCGGCGTGCTGATCGACAATGACGATGCCATCGCGGGTCTGGGCGACAATATAGGTGTCAAAGATCTGCGCCCGCGCGGCGCCGAGCGGCGCATCGATATCTTCCGGCGCGGGGGGCTGCTCGTGCGTGCGCGTATCGGCGGAAAGCGTCTCACCAGCGAGCGCGAGATCGCCAAACCCTGCGCCGTGCCCTCGGCAAAACCCGGATAGGCCGGCGACTGACGCCAATCCCAACGGGGCGGTGCGCGCGGGATAGGCTGGTGCACCAATCCTGGAGGCTTGCACGCCGGGCGAGGAAATCGCGAGCGCTGCCGCGCCATTTGCCGGAGTCGCGCGATGGAGGGCGGCCTGCAAACTCTGTTTCAAGGCGCCGATCAGAAGCCCGCGCACGAGGCCGGCGTCGCGAAACCGCACTTCGGCCTTGGCCGGATGCACATTGACATCGACCTCGCGCGGATCGCACGAGACGAACAAAACGAGCGCCGGATGGCGGCCTTGCGGCAGATAATCCATATAGGCCGCGCGCACGGCGCCGGCCAAAAGCTTGTCGCGGACCGGCCGCCCATTGACGAACAAATATTGCGCCTGCGCGTTGGCTCTGTGCCAAGTCGGCAAGCCCGGCATAGCCTTCGAGCGCGAAAGCCTTCCCGTGCCGCGTCGACGCGCAGCGCATTGGCGCGAAATTCCGGCCCAAGGACATCGCGCGAGCCGTGTCCGAGCAAGGCGTCTTCATCCTCGGCGCGTGAACGGAAAATCGAAGCCCGCAGTCTCCGTGCCGGCAAAAGTGAAGCGAACTTGCCTGTTTGCGCCATCGCGAGGCGCTGCACGGCATCGGCGCAGGCGCGGGCCTCCGCGCGGTCGCTCTTTAAGAATTTCAACCGCGCCGGGGTCGCGGCGAAAAGATCGCGGACCTCGACTTTTGTTCCTCGCGGCCCGCCGCTGGCAGCGAGCGCGCCTTTCTTGCCCTGATCGACGCGGATCGAAAATCCGTGCGGCGCATCCTTGCGGGCGCGAAAAAATGATCGAGCGCCGCGACGGAGCCGATCGATGGCAAGGCCTCGCCACGAAATCCGAGCGTCGCAATTTGGGAAAGATCGCCCGTCTGGCAGTTTCGACGTCGCATGGCGCTCGACCGCAAGGCCGAGGTCTTCGGGAGGCATCCCGCAGCCATCGTCGATGACGCGGATGAGGGACCGGCCGCCCGATTCGATCACGACATCGATGCGGGTGGCGCCCGCGTCGAGCGCGTTCTCGACGAGTTCCTTCACGACGGCGGAGGGCCGCTCGACGACCTCGCCCGCCGCGATGCGGTCGATGAGAACGGGATCGAGACAGCGGATAGCCACGGCAGTCAAACTCCAAAGGAAAGGATGATTTTACACAATGCTTACGCCAAACTGGACCTTTTGCGGAAGGCCAATACCAGTTGAGCAAGTAGGAATCTGTTAACTTCGTCTCCGTAGCCAGCAATCGGTGTGGTGTTCAGTGTTCAGCAAAAGTTCAGGATGAAGACCGTTAAATCGCTTTATGCGCTGGCGCGCCTTCTCATTGAACTTGGCAAATAGGCCAGCGGATCGGAGGGTACGGTGCGTAAAATGAAAACGGCAATTGCCGCTTGTAGCCTAATTGGTTTCGCCAATCTGCTCACTGGGGCGGCTGAGGCTGCACCGTTAATGCTCGATCAAAGCCTTGCGGCGGTGGATGTAGTATCGCCAGATGAAGGGAACATGATACGGGTCTACGGCGGCTGCGGCCCTTATGGGCATAGAGGTCCCTGGGGCGGCTGCCGTCCAGGCGGCCAGTGGGGCGGGTACAATTGGAATTCCTGCCCTCCGGGCTTTCACCTTGGCCCGTACGGCCGCAGGTGCTGGCCAAATTACTAGGTCCTGGGCGGATGCTCCCGGATTCTCGTTGCCAGAGCGGGCTTTATCCCCCGCAGCGGTGTTGCTAGAAGACGGTCCACGGTCGCAATCGACGTTTTCAGCAATTGCGAAATTTGCGCGCGGCCGGGTGCGAGCTTAAGTGCGCTCTCCTGGCGGGAAAGGTGATATTCGCTTTTTTTGCTTTGCGCATTGTCGCGGTGGGAGCAGGCCGGAAAATAATGGACAGAGAGACTGGATCGAAAAGCGCGGGCGGCGAGAGGCTTGCGGAAAGTCCTCCCGATTATTCCAAGAGCCTTTTTCTGCCGCGCACGGATTTTCCGATGCGCGGCGGCTTGCCGAAGAAGGAGCCGGAGCTGCTCGCCCGCTGGCGCGAGATCGGGCTTACGGGCGGCTTGCCGAGGCGGGGCGGGGCAAGCCGAAATTCGTCCTGCACGACGGGCCGCCCTATGCCAATGGCAATATCCATATCGGCCATGCGCTGAATAAGATCCTTGAAGGACATCGTGACCCGCTCGCAGCGGATGCTGGGCAAGGACTCGAACTATGTGCCGGGCTGGGATTGCCATGGCCTGCCGATCGAATGGAAGATCGAGGAAAACTATCGCGCCAAGGGCAAAAACAAGGACGCCGTGCCGATCAACGAGTTCCGCCGACGAATGCCGCGCCTTCGCCGAGCATTGGGTCGAGCGTGCAGCGCGAAGAGTTCAAGCGGCTCGGCGTGCTTGGGGATTGGGAGCATCCCTATCTCACGATGAGCTTTGCCGCCGAGGCGCAGATCGCCCGCGAGATCATGAAATTCGCGGCGAATGGGACGCTTTATCGCGGCTCGAAGCCGGTGATGTGGAGCGTCGTCGAAAAGACTGCGCTCGCCGAGGCGGAGGTGGAATATGAGGACCACGTCAGCGACGCGGTGTGGGTGGCGTTTCCGATTCAAGGATCGGCGTTCGATACGATCACCAAACGAAATTGTTCACAAGCACATCGGTATCAATCTCGCTATGAAGGAATGGCTCAAATTGACGCGGAGAAAGCTAGAACGATCTGCATGCACGGTCGTCATCTGGACGACGACACCATGGACGATTCCCGCCAATCGGGCGATCTCCTATTCTTCAAAAATCAGCCTACGGTCTCTATCGAAGTGACGCGGCGCCCGAAGATAATTGGGCACAAGCCAGGCGATCTTTATGTGCTCGCAGACAACCTTGCCGAGAAGTGTTCAAGTCTGCAAAGGATCGAGGCGTTCAAGACTACACACGTATTCGGGATGTCTGGCCATATCGAACTCGCACGAATTGAATGCGCGCATCCACTTGCAAAGACAATTCCAGCATACGACTTCAAAGTGCCTCTTCTTCGATGGCGACCACGTCACCGACGATACCGGCACGGGCTTCGTCCATACCGCGCCCGGCCATGGCCGCGACGACTTCGATATCTGGATGGCGAACAAGGCCGCGTCTCGAAAGCAATAGGCATCGACACGCGCATTCCCTACACCGTCGATGCCGACGGCTTCTTCACCAAGGAAGCGCCGGGTTTTGACCGGCCGCCGCGTCATCGACGACAAGGGCAATAAGGGCGACGCCAACGAGGCGGTCATCAAGGCGCTTGATCGAGGCCGGAAATCTTCTCGCGCGCGGAAAACTAAAGCACCAATATCCGCATTCCTGGCGTTCGAAAAAGCCGGTGATTTTCCGCAATACGCCGCAATGGTTTATCGCGCTCGACAAGCCGATCGACAACGCATCCTTCGAGACGCGTGCTGCGCACGCTCCTCAGGATGAGGGCGCCTTGAGGAACGCGCGCACTTTGCGCGAGATCGCGCTGCGCGAGATCGCCGCGACAAAATGGTATCCGGCCGCGGGCGAAAACCGCATCACCGGCATGATCGCCAACCGTCCGGATTGGGTGGTCTCGCGCCAGCGCGCCTGGGGCGTGCCGATCGCGATCTTCGTCGATAAGGACACCAAGGAAATTCTTATCGATGAGAAGGTCAATCGGCGCATCGCGGACGCCTTCGAGCAAGAGGGCGCCGACGCCTGGTTCGCGGAAGGCGCGGCCGCGCGATTCTAAAGCCCGAGCTACGACCCGGACAAACTACGAAAAGATCGACGACGTTCTCGATGTCTGGTTCGATTCCGGCTCGACCCATGCCTTTACGCTGGACGATCCAAAGCACTTTCCTGGCCTCGCGGGCATCCATCGCCTGCGCGATGGCGGCCGCGACGAAATCCTGTATCTCGAAGGCTCGGACCAGCATCGCGGCTGGTTTCATTCCTCGCTGCTCGAATCCTGCGGCACGCGCGGGCGCGCCCCTTACGACGCGGTTCTGACGCATGGCTTCGTTCTCGACGAGAAGGGCCAGAAAATGTCGAAATCGCTCGGCAATGTCGTGGCGCCGCAAACCGTCATCAAGGATGCCGGCGCCGATATTCTGCGGCTTTGGGTGGCGGCGTCCGATTATTCCGACGATCTGCGCATCGGCCCAGAAATCTTGAAAACCTTTGTCGAGACCTACCGGAAACTCCGCAACACGATCCGCTGGATGCTCGGCTCGCTCGCCCATTACGATCCCGGCGCAGACGGTCGGCTTACGAAGCGATGGGCGAGCTCGAAAGACTGATGCTGCATCAGCCTCGCCGAACTCGATGGCGAGATCCGGAAGGCCTATGAGGAGTTCGACTATAAGCGCGTCGTCGCGCGGCTCACGGCGTTTCCTCAACACCGATCTTTCGGCCTTCTATTTCGACATTCGCAAGGATACGCTCTATTGCGAGCCGCCTTCGAGCGAGAAGCGCCGCGCCGCCCTTGAAGCGATCGAGCAGATTTTCCGCAGCGTGACCCTGTGGCTCGCGCCGGTCCTTGCTTTCACCTGCGAAGAGGCGTGGCTTTCGCGTTATCCCGGCGCGGTCTCCGTGCATCTCGAAAGCTTTCCGGAAATTCCGCGAATCTGGCGCGACGAGGCGCTCGCGGAAAAATGGGAAAAAATCCGCCGCGTCCGGTCGGTCGTCACCGGCGCCCTGGAGATCGAGCGGGCGCAAAAAGCGGATCGGCTCCTCGCTCGAAGCGGCGCCAAGAGTGTTTATCGCGGATCGCGCGGCTTGCGGCGATTCTCGAATCGGTCGATTTCGCCGAAGTCTGCATCACCTCGGATATTACGATCGAGGCTGGGGAGGGTCCGCTGGAGGCTTTCCGGCTCGCCGACATTCCCGGCGTCGCCGTCGTGCCGGACCGGCGCGCAAGGGCGAAAATGCGCGCGATCCTGGAAAATTTCGCCGCTCGTCGGCAGCGATCCGGAATTTCCGGACGTAAGTCCTCGCGACGCGCAGGCTTTGCGGGAATTGCGGGCTTTGGGGCAATGGCCATGAAGCCGCGCGCTCTCGGGTCTTATGGGTGATGTGCCGCGACGCTCGCCGCCGATCAGGCCAATAAGCTTTGGCTTATCTTTGTCTATGGAATCGAAGCGCGCCAGCCGGTCCGGCTCGCGCCTTTCTTCGATGTGGTCTATGCGAAGAACCCCGGCATTTCCTATTCCCTGCTGCGCGCGCACAACGGAGATGGAGCGGCTTCTTCTGCTTGTCGTTACGCTCGCGGCCACGGCGTTCCTCGGCCTCTGGCTGTGGCGCGCGAGGACAAAAACCGCGGCCTTGGGTCTTGGGTTTCATTGTCGGCGGCGCGCTCGGCAACGCCTATGACCGTCTGGCCTATGGGTTTGTCGCCGATTTCTATCATTTTCATGTTGGTTCGTTCTCCTGGTATGTCTTCAATCTGGCGGATGCCGCGATTGTTTCCGGCGTCGCGCTCTTGATTTGCGATTCCTTTGGTCCGGCAAAAAAGACCGCGCGAGCCCGGGCCGCGCCCCCGGACAATAATCGTTTTCTTGCCTGCGGTGTTCGCCCACTAAAAAGCCCAGAACGCGGACAAAATCGACTGCCAGGAAGTCCCGTGAGGAATCATCGGAACCTCGCGGATTTGCGGAGCGTTCAAGAATGAAGGGGCTTGGCTTTATGATCTCCGGCATCAGTTGCGCAGGACGCCGCTTTGCTCGGCAGCGGCCATGGCCGCGTTCTCCTGTCCGTTGCGGCATTTTCCGGCGCGACGCCGGCGCGGGCACAAGCCGGAAGACACCAATATGTTCAATTCGGTGCTCGGATTCGTCGGCATGCAGTTCGACAAGGAGCCAGGATGCGATCGACTACCGGGCCAGAGCGCCAATCGTCGTTCCGCCGCGCACCGATCTGCCGCCGCCAAAAGACGGCGGTTCGCGATCCAGCTTGGCCAAACGATCCCGATGTCATCGAGGAGCGCCGCGCGGCGATGGATTCGCGAAGGCCAGCGCCGCAAATTGACGCCAAATTCGCGGGTCGAAATGTCGCAGACGGAACTGCAGCAGGGCAGGGGCCCGTTGCCGTCAGAGGTCCCCCCGACGAATGTCAAGCGGGTTCCGGAACGCCAATATGTCTCTATACGCCTTGGAAAGCTCTGAAGTCCGTCGTGACCGGCTTTCAACCGGATACCGTCCAGCCGGGACCCGAGCCACCGCGCAAATATCTGACCGAGCCGCCGCCCGGCTACCGGCAGGCCAACAGGGGTCGCCAAGGCAACCATCGAAACGCCGAAAGACCAGCCGGACTCCGCCGATCCGGGCGCCTACATCCGGTCGCAGCGTCCCAAAACCTCGGTCGATAATTGACCCCTCCGCTCCTCGAAAGGAGAGATTGAGCCGCGACGCCCGAGTTGTAGCAAAACGAGCGGAACGAAGGGCGCCGCGCCATAAATCCTTGCCGCTTTTTTGAAATTCGATCCTATATACGGACAAACCTTCCCTCTTCAGAGACCTTGCCCTCCTGCGAGACGGTGAAGAACCAACCGGTACTCCCAGCGATGGGCGGATTTGAAAGCGATGGATGGAATGTCATTCGGTAAAAGGGCGGCGGCGCAGCAGAGCATCTTTCTAAATCATTCGGCGCAAGCGCAAGGCAAACCCGCGGGGCCCGCGGTTACGCAGGCAAAGCTCGCAAATGGCCTGGATATCGTCGTCATTCCGAGATCATCGCGCGCCTGTCGTGACGCATATGATCTGGTATCGCAACGGCTCCGCCGACGATCCGCCGGGCAAGTCCGGCATCGCGCATTTCCTCGAACATTTGATGTTCAAGGGCACCAACGACCAATCCGCAAGGCAAATTCTCGGAGCTTGTCGCGGATCTCGGCGGCCAGGAGAATGCGTTTACCGGCAACGACTATACCGCCTATTTCCAGCGCGTGGCCAAGGAGCACCTAGGCGTATGCATGGAATATGAGGCCGACCGGATGAAGAACCTTGTCCTTACCGACGAGGTGGTCAGGCCCGAGCGCGATGTTGTCCTCGAGGAAAGGCGGATGCGGACCGATTCCGATCCATCCCATCAGCTCAATGAAGCGGTGCAGGCGGCGCTGTTTACGCAACATCCCTACGGCAAGCCGATCATCGGCTGGAGCCATGAGATCGAAACCCTCGAACGAACCGATGCTCTCGCCTATTATGATCGTTTCTATACGCCCGAAAACGCCATTCTCGTTGTCGCCGGCGATGTAGACGCGGCGGACGCCATCGCGCCTCGCGGAAAAATATTACGGTCCCATTCCCGCGCGTGGCGAGGTGCCGAAGCGGTTTCGCCCACGCGAGCCCGAGCCGCGCGCGCATCGTCTCGTGACGCTCGTCGACGAAAAGGTGGAGCAGCCGACGCACCAAAGCGTCTTTCTGGTGCCATCTTATCGTTCGGCCGCGCCCGGCGAGGCTGAGGCGCTGGAAGTTCTCGCCCATCTGCTCGGCGGCGGCCAGACAAGCCTGTTGTTCAAAAGCTTGGTCATGGACGGCAAGCTCGCGGTTTCGGCAGGGGCGCATTATCAGGGCACGGCGGTCGACGATACGCGTTTCTACGTCTTCGCGGTGCCTGCTAAGGACGTCTGCGCTCGCGGCGATCGACGCCGCGATCGATGCGGTAATCGCCCGCGTCGCTACGCAAGGTGTCGGTGAGCCGGAATTCCGGCGCGCCAAAACCCGTCTTGTCGCCGAGGCTGATTTACGCCCAGGATAGTCAGGCGGCGCTTGCGCACTGGTATGGCGCCTCGCTCGCGGCGGGGATCAGCCTTGAGAGTGTCGCGCAATGGCCCGAGCGGATCGAGGCGGTCACGCCTGACGATGTAAGAAAGGCGGCGCTTTGGCTCGACAAGCGGCGAAGTGTAACGGGCTTTCTCCTGCCGGCTCATTCCTGCTCCGCTCGGCCAGGCGCGGACACGATCGACTCCATTGCGCTCTGAACTGGTAATTGCGCGTACCGTTGCTTGAAATATTTGGGCCTTGGATAGTTAAATGACCGCGCTTTCCGCCGCCGGAACCCCCTCACGCGCATCGACAGTCCAAAGGTCGTCTCCAAGGGCGGCGTCGAGGCTTGGCTTGTCGAGGACTACGCAGTTCCCCTGATCGCCCTCGAATTCGCATTTAAGGGCGGCGCCACGCAGGATCCGGCCGGCAAACCCGGCGCCGCCGCGCTACTTTCGGGCCTCCTCGACGAAGGGGCTGGAGCCTATGACTCGGCGGGCTTTCATCACGCCCTCGACGACGATGCGATCGAAATGTCGTTTTCCGCCGATCGCGACATTCTTACCGGACGCATGCAGTGCTTGTCGCGCAATTCGGCCCGCGCATTCGCGCTCCTGCAACTCGCCGTCACCGACGCGCGTCTCGATGTGGAATCCTTTGATCGGGTGATGAGCCAGATCGCCGCCGGCCTGAAACGTGAGGCGAACGATCCTGACTTCGTCGCGGACCGGAGCTTCCGCGCCTTGGCCTATCCAAACCATCCCTATGGCCTGCCCGTGCACGGCGAACTTTCGACATTGCCAACCCTAACGCGCACCAATTTAATTGAAATGCGCGCCGCGACGATTGCAAGAGACAATCTGAAAATCGCCGCCGTCGGGGCGATCGACGCGGCAACGCTCGCTGGCCATCTCGACGATGTGTTTGGCCGGTTGCCGGAAAAGGCTTCTCTCAATTCGATCGCGCCCGGCATGTTTTCCGGTACCGGCACACGTCATGTCGACCGTATCGATGTGCCGCAATCGACGATACGCTTCGGCCGCGAGGGGCTCGCTCGCCGGGACCCAGATTTCATCCCTGCAATGGTCATCAATCATATTTTGGGCGGCGGCATTTTTTCGGCGCGCCTGTTTCGCGAGGTGCGCGAGAAGCGCGGGCTGGCCTATTCGGTCCATTCGCAGCTCGCAACTTATGATCACGCCGCCATGTTTTACGGTGGCACGTCGACCAAGAACGAGCGCGCCATGGAATCGATGGCTGTCATCGAGAACGAGATCTCGGGCCTTGCCGAATTTGGGCCGACAGAGGAAGAACTCGATAAGGCAAAAAAATATCTGACCGGCTCCTATGCGCTGCGTTTCGACACCTCGACCAAGATCGCTGGCCAGCTTGTCAATTTGCAGTGCGAAGGTTTCGGTGTCGAATACCTCGATGAGCGCAATAAATTGATCGCCGCGGTGACCATGGAAGACGCCAAACGGGCGTCGAAGCGACTTTTCGGCGACGCCAAGCTCCTTGTCGCGGTCGCGGGAAACCCAGAGCGGATTTGAAGTGAAGTTGGAACCCCTCATTCCTGCCCGGAGGCCGTTCATTAACCGAAGCTCGAGGAGCCGGCCCGCGGGCGATGAAATCTAAATGGCCGAACAAACCTTGGCGGGGTCGCGATATTCAGTGCGGCGTGTGGTTGATCTGAATGATGGCCGGTGTCATGATGACCGCGAAAAGCACGGGGAGAAAAAACAATATCATTGGGACTGTCAATTTGGGCGGCAATCCCGCAGCCTTTTTTTCGGCAAGCATCATGCGATTATCACGGCTTTCCTGAGCAGCGACCCGCAAGGCGGTGCCAAGAGGAGTGCCGTAGCGCTCGGCCTGAACGAGAACGGTGGTAATCTGCTTCACCGAAGCTAACCCGGTCCTGAGGCCGAAGTTTTCATAGGCCGAGCGCCGGTCAGGGAGAAACGACAGTTCGGCCGTCACCAGCGTGAGTTCCTCGGCAAGCGGTATCGACTGAACGCCGATTTCCTGCGCGACCTTGCGAAAGGCGTGTTCGATAGACATGCCCGAATTCGACGCAGATAAGCAGCAGATCCATGGCGTCGGGAAAGGCTCGGCCCATCGATTGCTGGCGTTTGCCGATCGTGTTTTTGAGATAGATTTCGGGCATTTTCAGGCCGACATAACTAGCAAGCACGACGATCCCCACCTTGACAGGCACAGTCAGCTCTAAGCGGCTCACCACAAATACATAGAACGCGGCTATCGAAAGGGTTAGGACCGGTGTAACCAGCCGGAAGAATAGAAACGCCACTTCCGCCTGGGGACCGCGAAAGCCGGCCATCGCCATCTGCGTTTTTGCTTGTTCAGTGCCTAACCATTTTGACAAGCTGAAGCGTTCAACAGTTCGTTTCATGTAGGCTTTCGTCTCCTGACGGAGGCTAAGCTTGTTCTTATCCGCGACCATCCGCTCGCGCGCACGTACCCGAATACGTTCGCGTTCCGTCGCGACGGATTTCATGCGCTGACTCAAAGTGTCGGACTCCAGCAGCGGCATTGCGACGGTCAGTATCGTCAGCACCGTTGCGATCGCCACCAGAGAGCTCAGCAGAAACTCCGGATCAGTCAGCTTGAAGTAAATTAGGTTGAGCATATGTGCCACGTGTAGGGGAGTGCTTCATACCAGGCAAATCTGGGTCAGCATTGTTAAATCAAGTTGGGCAATGGCTAGGTGCAAGCCACGCCAATCTAATAGTCGAAATTGATCATGCTTTTCATAACGAATACTCCGAGGCCCATCCACACGGCACAGCCGCCAAGGACGAGTTCACCAGTCTGCGTTGTCCACAACAGTTCGATATATTTTGGGCTCGTGAAATAGGTCAATATGCCCACGACGAAAGGCATGGCACTTATAATGTAGGCTGAGGCCTTGGCTTCACCCGACATCGCTTTGATTTTTCCTTTCATTTTCTTTCGTTCTCGCAGCACCGACGACAGATTGCCCAGCGCTTCGGCAAGATTGCCGCCCGCTTTTTGCTGTATATTTATAACGATTGAGAAGAAGCTTGCCTCCGCGATCGGCACGCGTTCGACTATTCGCTCAACGGCTTCGCCAGTTGATAGCCCCATGGCCTGTGCTTCGACGATCAGGCGGAATTCGCTGCGGACCGGCTCGGCCGCTTCCGTCGCGATGACTCGCAGGCAATCGCCGAGCGGCAGTCCCGCCTTGACGCCACGGATAATAATGTCGACCGCATTGGGAAATTCGTTAACGAATTTATTCAATCGGCGCTTGCGTAAGAAGTTCAAAATCCATGCCGGGAAACCGAAACCTCCGACGCTCATGGCAGCCACGACAACGATCAGGTTAGCTCTGAAAAGCCAAGTTAGCCCGCCGAAAAACGCCGCCAGAGCGAGGGACACGCCAGTATATTTATTACGGCTCCACGATAGCCCAGCCTGACTGATCCTTACCTGTAGGGATTGCTTCTTTCGTTTGCCGCGTGATTCAAGCTCCTTGATGCTTTCCGTGATTTGCTTGCGGCGGGCCGCCGCGTCGGCCTGGCTCCCGGCGCCTCGTTTCGATGCCACCGACCGCAACGCGGCCTGGCGCTTTTCGGCATTAATGTCCCCCGAAAGGTAGGGATAAATAAAAACATGGACAATGCCTCCGGCCGTGACCATCGTAAGGCCGATGATGATCCACGTATGCATGTTCATGCCACAGGCTCCTTTTCTTGCTTGCTACCGGACAATGTCATTGAGTTCGGAAGCGTCGAGTGCCCGCGCCAATCGTTCTTCCTCGCCGTAGTAGCGGGCCCTTTCCCAGAATCGCGGATGCCCGATTCCCGTCGAGCGATGGCGGCCTTTCAGGCGGCCCGAAAGTCTTCTCCTGTGACCTCATAGACCAACAGATCTTGCGTCGTGATGACATCTCCCTCGAAGCCTAGGACTTCGGTGATATGAGTGATCCGGCGTGACCCATCGCGAAGCCTCGCCGCCTGGATGATGACGTCGATGGAGGAAACGATCATTTCCCGAAGGGTCTTCGGCGGCAGTGCGAAGCCACCCATCGTAATCATGGATTCGAGGCGGCTAAGCGCCTCGCGCGGCGAATTGGCGTGCAAGGTACCCATCGAACCGTCGTGACCAGTGTTCATCGCCTGCAACAGGTCAAAAGCCTCCGAACCGCGGACCTCGCCGACGATGATTCGTTCGGGACGCATGCGCAGGCAGTTTCTGACGAGATCGCGCATAGTAATTGCGCCGCTGCCTTCGAGGTTCGGCGGCCTCGTTTCAAGGCGGACCACATGAGGTTGCTGCAATTGGAGTTCGGCCGCGTCCTCGCAAGTGATTACCCGCTCGTCGGTATCGATGTAATTGGTCATGCAGTTGAGAAGAGTTGTCTTTCCCGATCCCGTCCCGCCAGAAATCAAGACATTGCAGCGCACCCGTCCGATGATTTTGAGGATCTCGCCACCTTCCGGCGAGATCGCACCAAAGCGGATCAGCTGATCCAGGGTCAACTTGTCCTTTCTGAATTTGCGAATGGTGAGAACGGGCCCGTCAATTGCAAGCGGTGGAGCGATAACGTTGACGCGCGAGCCATCGGCAAGACGTGCGTCGCAGATCGGCGAAGTGTCGTCGACCCGGCGCCCCACCTGACTGACGATACGCTGACAAACATTCATCAATTGTGCATTGTCGCGAAAGCGAATGTTGGTCAATTGGATTTTGCCGCCGACCTCGATGAAGGTACGGGTGGCACCATTCACCATGATATCTGCGATGTCGTCGCGGCCAAGAAGAGGTTCGAGTGGCCCGTAACCGAGAACATCATTGCAGATATCGTCAATCAGATCTTCCTGTTCGCTGATCGACATGGCGACGTTCTTGATCGCGACAATTTCGTGGACAATGTCGCGGATTTCCTCGCGCGCGTTTTCCGCGTCGAGGCGTGCCAATTGCGATAGGTCGATTGCCTCGACAAGCGCGCCGAAGATAATGCTTTTCGTTGTGTAATATTCGTCGGAGCGCTGTAGCTCCTGGGACGGTTGCTGTACCGGTTGAACGGCCTGAATGGCCGGAATGGCGGCCACCTTTGTTGCCATGACAATGGGTGCCGCTGCTGTGGGGACTTTGTCACGGGCCTCGGAGACTGGACGCTTGCCGAACATATTAGACCTCTTGACGGCATTGACTCCGCGCGCCGGTCCGCGTCGGGTTCATGGGCTGACATTCCGCCGTCCCAGCCGCGCGCGCCGGGGTCGCGGTCATGACTGGTTTGGACTTGCTCTGCGCAGGGTGCCGGGCCCGGCTTTGGTCGCCTGATTCGAACCGAACCACATCAGCAAAGGATCGAGAAGGTTCCGTTTCGCTTTGCGCCTTTCGGTCAGGCCGGTAATTTTTCGCGCAAGCTCATTAAAGATCCCGGCGAGTTTCCCGGCCCTCTCGACTTCGGCAATCATTTGCCCATTGTTGGCGGCGGGGCCAAAGAGCTTCGGCGCGAAAGGAATGATTCCGGCAGGTTCGAGATCGATCGCCTTGGCGAATTCGTCGACGCTGATCTCTGGCCGCTTCGGCACTCCCACGCAGTTCATAATGAGCTTTGGGTGCCCGTCATGCGCGCGCGCCGAGCGCAGGGTATCCAGCATGTTTTTTGCGTTGCGCAAATTCGCGAGATCAGGCGTTGCGACAATCACGATTTCGTCGGCACCGACGAGCACGCGTCGTGCCCACGCGGTCCAAATGTGTGGAATATCCAAAATGACGTAGGGCGTAGTGGTGCGCAAAGTATCGATCAGAGAGTTGAAAGCGGTTTCCGAAAAATCATACATTCGGTCGAGCATCACTGGAGCAGTTAGGATGCTCAGGTTTTCACCGCATTTCGTTAACAGCCTGTCGACGAGATTTTCGTCGATCCTGTCTGGCGCAAACACAGCTTCGGCGATGCCCTGCAGCGGGTCTTGATTGAAGTCGAGTCCCGCCGTACCGAAGGCCAGATCCATATCTACGATGACGGTTTGGATATCGAGCTCCCGCGCGATCGAAAAGGCAATGTTATGCGCAACCGAGGATGCGCCAATCCCGCCCTTCGCACCGGTTATGGCGACGATCTTGCCAACGGGCTTTGCTCCTGCGCTCGCGTAAAGATGCGAGACAGCACTAATGAATTCGAGGACATCGAAAGGAGCGACGAGATATTCGCTAATACCGCGCGCGATAAGCTCGCGATAAAGTACGATGTCGTTGGTGCGCCCGGCAACGATCACCTTGGTACCGGAGTCGCAGAATTCGGCGAGGGCGTCGATGTGCGAGATAAGTTCGCCGCGATTGGAGGCAGAATCGAGGACAATGACATTTGGCGTTGGAGCGTCGCGGTAGGCCTCGATCGCGGCGAGCGCTCCGCCCAGGTGTACGCTCACATGCGCCCTCTCCATCCGGCGATCGGCTGCGGCCATCTGAATGATCCGCGCGGATTCCGCCGAATTCGCAGAAAGCTTGCAAGGAGATACGCGGCAGCGGGGCAATATGCGCGAGTTCAAATTCGGCTGGGCCTTTCATCAATATCCCCCAACCTTGCTGATTTCGTTGTTGACCACTTTCCAATTCGTGTTGGGATCTTCGCCCTTGCGAAGGCTTTCGATGGCGCGGGTGCGCATTAAGGTGTCGGCCGACGTTTCCCCTTGCGGCGCCACGAGATCACGCGGATCGGCGACCTGCGCGGCGAACGCGGATTGAAAGGCGCAACCGAAGTTCCAGTAGGGTTTGTTGCTCCAGTCCTCGACGGCGCCGCTGCCAGTTGCAATGTCCCTTGGCCACTGTCCACACCGGTCCGCGACTTGCGCCTTGAGACCAAGGAAGCTCAACCGTACCGGCGCAACAAGGTCGGGACCCGCCGGATAAGGAGCTATAATCACACGCCCGCGCGCTCCCGCGCCAAAAAGTGCCTGACGTAGCGGCTCAATAGGAGGCGGGCCACCGGGCCACGCCGGCGGCATGATCGTAATGGGTCCCCGGCCAAATTTGCGATAGAGGCCAGCGAACTCACGCAGCTGCGCCGCGGAATGGCGATCGAACCGGCCGCTGTCTGGCTCGACAAGGATTTCCAATGTGCGGGGTCTCTCGGCAAGAACGATCGGATGCCGGATCTGGTAATCGTCCAGCGGAATCGAGGATACGACCATCCGCTCCGTTGTCCCGCAACCAGCAAGCGGAAGCAGCAAGCAAAGAGGGAAAAGATTTCGCCCCAATGCAATTGTCGGGCAAGTCAATTTTCGAATGTCGCGCGCGGAGGGGATCATGACTGACATTGGATGCTGAGCTTTCTCGATGCGGTTGCCTTGGCCTCAATCCTGGATGAAGCCGACCGGTCCCCTGTAATCCTTGATTGCCTCCGGATTGCCTGGCGAGGCGTAGAGCTGATTGACTCGCCCGAGAAGCCAGGCTTGAGGATCGCTCGAATTCGGTGAAGCCATCGGTCGGTTTCGCGATTTCATTCGGGCCCGCCGGTTTGATGATGTAGGGGGTCACGACAATCATCAATTCGGTCTCCTGCCGTTGGTAGTCGCGCGAGCGGAACAGCGCGCCGAGAACCGGCAAGTCGATAAGTCCTGGAAGCCCGTTGATGACTTGCTTCGATTTGCTCTGGAGAAGCCCCGCGGAAGCGATCGAGCCGCCGGATGGGACCTCGACTGTCGTCTCATTCTTGCGGGTGAGAAACGCGGGGACGGGAAAGCCACCGATCAGCTGAGCCGATTGGGTATTATCTATGTCGGTTACTTCCGTCGCAAGGTGAAGCGCGATGCGGCCCTCTGCCAGAACTGTAGGGGTGAATCTTAAGGTAACACCATATTCCTTGTAGACGATGGTATAGGTGCAAAAGGAGCCAATCGAACAGTTTGGCGGGCCGGGGATCGGTACCTCACCGCCGACGGTGAGCCTTGCACTTTCGCCCGATATTGCTGAGACAGTGGGTTCCGCGAGGATCCGCGTAACGCCGTAGCGCTCGAATGCTGACAGTGTCGCGGTCAGCGTGTTGTCCGGGTTATGCGCCATCACATTGGTTCCCAGCACGCCTGCGGCCGTCAGCGGGGCAATTGCCGAGGGCGCGACTGCACCGGCGATGGGGAATGGATTAACTTGCGTAAACGTGGCCCAGCTTGCCGTCAGCGAGCTCGTGGTGATTCCGAGTTGCTTGGCGATATCGCGGCTAATTTCCGCGACGGTTACCTTCAACATCACTTGATCACGGCCGCGAATGGTGAGCACATTGACGATCCTTCCATCCACGCTCGAAGTCTGCGTGGCCTGCGTTCCCGCTGCGCCCTGCGTGCCCTGCGCGCCCTGTGCGCCGGAAGGCCCGACGCCATAGTCCTGTTGGATGAAACCCTTCGCGATATCGCCGGCGCGCTGCGCGTCTTCAATCGAATCGACCAATCCGGTGAGGATAATCGTATCGTTGACTGTTCGCGCGGTGATTGCGGCTGTTGAAATCGCCGTGCGCAAAATTTGCTGAAGCTCCCCAACGCCAATATAGCGGCGGATACTGAGCTCCAAGTGGCCGATCTCGTTGCCTTGCTGATCCAAAGCAACGACGCTTGTCTGGCCGGTATCCATGCCGATGACATAGAGCTTGCGCGGGGACCGGACGACGGCGTTGGCAACTCTCGGATTGGCGACGAAGACTTCCGCTGCATCCCGGGGCAAATCGATAATGCGGGACACGCCGACCTCCATCGAAAGCCGTTGCGGCGCGACGCGGCCGCCTGGCCGGACCTCCGTCGTTTCTTGAGCACGAACCGCGCAAATGCCCGTCATGATGGAAAGGCTTGCGATTATTCCCGCGGCCAAGAAAGCGAACGGTCGTTTCATTTGCGGATCTCCAAAACAATGCGTGCTTTGCCGGGGTGTTGTGCGGCCGGTTCCTTGTTCGCGTGACGCCGCGTGCTCAACGCGCCTTGTCTCGTACTGGTATTCCGTTGCGGACCACCGTCCGTCTGTTGTTGTAGTTGAGCCGGAACTTCGGCCGCCGCATTCGCTTCGGCCACGCTTCGCAGAATCAGCGAGAGCTGGCCGACGCGCTGTGCCAGGACGATAGCCTCGGCTTGAAACGGCGTGAGTTCCAAAGTTGCATTGGCTCCGGTTATGACGCGCTCCCCGTTTTTCTCCTGATAATTCTGGCCGATCGCGAGAACGCGGATATTGGTCAGGATCGTCTGGCTGACGAAGGAATTGGCGATGCCGTTGCGCACGGCACCCTGGTCTGAAAAAATATGGATCACGTCGACTCTGTCGTTTGGCAGGATAAACCCACCAGCCTCGCTTGAACCTTGCGTGTCGATGTTGATCGCCACCGCACGGCAGCCCTTTGCGAGAACCGCGGCGAGAAAGCCAGAATGCGGACCTTTGACCAAACGCTCCCGCCGCAAAGGCTCACCCAGACCGAAATTGGAGCGGACAAGGGAACCTTGCAGTTCTTCGAGGCCGCCGGGCGAGGCGCTTTTGCGGACGAGACCTTCCGGAATATGGTCTATTGGCCAGTCTTCCCAGCGCATGTCGCTCGCGTCGACAACGGCACCGAAGTTCAACTCCCTCGCAGCGACCAGCACGCCGTCGGATTGCACGGGCAGGGCCGCTACTATTTCAGGTGGTTTCGAGTGGGTGGCCAAGACAGCGGCACCGGTTCCAGCCGCTAGGGCAACGCCAAGGACTGCGAGACGAGCTGTTTTCATTGGATGGTTCGCCTGTCAGATGTGAGCCGCGCGTCATCGCGCTTCGAGCGCTTGCCTCCTCGTTTCGAGGCACAACTCCGAAGCCTGCCGTGCAAGATTGGAAGCGGATTACACCAGCCGAACGCCAACTTAGACTTAAAAAGATTATTTCAATTTATTTTATTACTGTAAAAGCATAACTCATGTTTACAAATTTAGAGAGTATCTCAGCAATTGAGATAACTGTAGCTAATTTCTAAACGATAAAGCAGCATTATTTACATTATGTACTAAAAAATCCAAATATCCTTGGGGTTTCGGCGCCGCCTCGGCGGCTCCCATGAATTCTGCATGAAACCGAGCCACGAGGAAAATCTCAACTCTGCCGGTAACTCGCCAAGAGCCGCCGTGCCTTGGCAAGATGCGGCAGATCGAGCATCTCGCCATCGAGGCCGATGACACCCGCTGTTGGCTCGGCCTCGAAAGCGGCGACGATCGCGCGCGCCTTGGCGATCGATTCCGCAGAGGGCGTAAAGATCTCGTTAATGACCTCGATCTGCGCCGGATGGATCGCCATTTTTCCGGCAAAACCGTCGCGCGCGGCGTCTTCGCATTCGTGCCGCAAGCCCGCCAAATCGCGAAAATTTCCATGCACGGCATCGATTGCCAGCACGCCCGCGGCCGCCGCCGCGAAGAGGGTCAGGCTGCGCGCCAAAAGATAGGGAAAAGTATAGTCGCCGCCGGCGCCTCGATTGGTTTCGGCGCCGAGACAGCGCGGCGAGATCTTCCGCTCCCCAGGCAAGGCCTTCCAAGCGCTGGCTCGCGCCGGCATAAGTGGCCATGTAGAAAATCGATGCCGCCGTCTCGGTGACGATCGCCATGATTTGCGTCGCGCCGTCGGCGAGATCATGCTCCGCTTCCTTGACGGCAAGCATCGCGCCGAGATGCTGGATCGCCGCGCCATTGAGGCTCTTTGGCAGAAGAATGCCGTCCGGCGGAACCCGCATCACAGCGTCGAGATCGGCCTCCGTCAAGGCCCGATTTCAGTCCGTTGACGCGCACGTAAAGGCGCGGGCGCGTGGCGCTGCGGCAAGGCCGCACCGGCAAGGAAGGCGAGGGCCTGCTCCCGCGCCTTCTGCTTCGATTCGGGCGCGACCGAATCCTCAAGATCGAGAATGAGACAATCGGCGCCGCTCGCCAAACCCTTTCGCGAGTTTTTTTTCGCTGTCGGCGGGAATGAAAAGCAGCGAGCGCATAAGACACCTCTCCTCGTCTAGGCACTCCGCTTTTTCATCAACGCCTGGCGTTGGCACGCGGCGACGAGCTCCCCTCCTGCTGATAGGCGCGGTGGAGGAATTCGACGATGCCCGCATCCGGGCGGGATTTCGACAAGCGCTTGCTCAAGATTTCGGTCGTGACATGCACGGTGTCGCCCTCGAACAGAGGCGCCGGGGAATTTCACTTCGGTCATCCCCAGATTGGCGATCGTGGTGCCAAGCGTAAGATCGTTCACGGAAATCCCGACCATCAGACCAAGGGTGAAGAGAGAATTGATCAGAGGGTCGTCCCCATTCGGTTTCCGTCGCGCAATAATGGGCGTCGATATGGAGCGGCTGCGGATTGAGCGTCATGTTGGAAAACAGCATATTGTCCATTTGCGTGACGGTCTTTGTCAGCCGGTGCTCGATCAGCGCGCCGACGACGAAATCCTCATAAAAAATGCCGCCGCGCTTGTGCCGCGAGGGGCCTCCTTGCAGTTGATCGCGCATCCGGCGCTCCCCCCATTGGCGGGTCTGGCGGCGGCGCGCCGCCCAGCGTTTAAACGTTATTTTACCATGTTGGGGGAAACTGATTTTGAAAACTTTTAGGGATTCGCAAACCATGGTCGGCTCGGAAATTCCTGCAATTGGCACAGATCGCATGCTCCTGCGGAGCGGGCGGAGGGCGCGGGCGCGCTCGCGCATGCTTTTCTTTATGGCGATCTTGCGGATCCGGAGCGCGAGGAAGCACGGCTTGTTCTGACCGGGCTCCTTGATCGATTCCTCGCCGCTCGTTCGCCGCGCCCTCGCCGAGAATTTCGCGAGCGCCGCCAATGCGCCGCATTACATGGTGCTCACGCTTGCGGGCGACCAGTCCGATATTGCCGCGATCGTGCTCGCACGTTCGCCGCTGCTTTCCGATGCGGAACTCGTCGAATGCGCCGCCACCGCCGATGCCTTCGGGCAATCGGCGATTGCTCTCCGGCCTTGGGTACCTGCTCCGGTGGCTGCGGCGCTTGCCGAAATCGGCGCCTGCAAGCCTTGATTTCCCTCGCCGGCAATCCAGGCGCGGAGCTGTTGGAGTTTTCCATCGCGCCGGATGATCGAGCGCTATGGCCATGACCCGGCGCTGCGCGCGGCGCTTCTGGCGCGCCCGAATCTGCCGGCGCCGTCGCGTTCGGACCTAGCCGTCGCCGCGGCGCAGGCGCTGCTGGGCATGATGACCGGCGCGCGGGAATGCCACCGGAAAGAGCCCGGTGCCTGACGCGCGATGCAACCGCGAAAAAGCCAATGTCAAAATCGCCGCCGAGACGGCAAGCGAAGCAAAGGAGATGGTGGGCTTTGTCGCGCATCTGCGCCGGTCCGGCCAATTGACCGCCGGACTTCTCCTGCGCGGATTGCTCTGTGGCAACAAGCATCTCCTCGAGACGGCGCTTTGCGAATTGAGCGGGGTCGCGATGCCGCGCGTTATGGGCCTTGTGGCCGAAAGCAAAAGCGCCGGATTCGCGGCGCTTTATCGCAAGGCTCATATGCCGGAGCGCTTACTGCCCGCTTTTGTCGCGGGATTGGACGCGATTGCGAAATCCGGCAGGAGCGGGCCAATGAACGCGCGTCTGCAGCGGCCTATCGTTGCCTCGGTGCTGCACGCCTGCACTTCCGTCAACTGCGGCGAACTAGATCAGTTGATCGCGGCTTTGCATCGTCTTGAGGCCGAAGCCGCCCGCGACGAAGCCCGCGAATTCCGGCGCGACAAGGCGGCATCTCACGCAGTGCCGGACGCCGCAAGCGCGGGCCGGCTGCCGCCCCCGGCAAGGAAACCAGTTCCGCCGTCCGAAATCATCGGCCCGGAAAAGCATGGAGCGCCCGCAAAAGGCAAGGGCTTTTCGATCGTACTTGCGGCTTTCGGGGAAGAGCGCGCAGCAGCCTAAGCCTTGCCTGGGCCTAATGGAGTTGCGGCGTGACCAGTGCAAGCGCGCATCTCCCGGGATGCAGACTAAAAAAAATTACGCTTGATGTCTCCTGTCTCCATAGGTCGTGCATGGGGCGGGTTGCTTGAGCCTGCAGCCCCTCGCGATCCCACAAGAAAGCCCCGGCTTCTCTCTCCTGGGAACTATTTATCGGGTCGCCGTGGCGGGCGCGAAGCGATTTCTTGCCAATTCCGCCAAGCTAAGCAGCGGACCGGTCATGAACGTCGTGAAAAGGGCCATGATCACCAACATGGCAAAAATACGCGGTGAAAGAATACCCAGGTCGTAGCCAATGTTGATGGCAATGAGTTCCATCAAACCTCGCGTGTTCATCAACGCGCCAAGCGAAAAGGAGTTGATCCAATTGAGACCCGTGAACCGCGCGGCGAGCATGCTGCTTCCAAGTTTTCCGAGCGTGGCAATGAAAATGAGCGCCGCGCAATACATCCAACTTTCGGCGTCGTCGAGCAGACCGATTTGCGTGCGTAATCCCGTGAACGCAAAGAACAGCGGCACCAAAAAGGTAGAGCTGAAATTCTCAAGGCGGATGGTGAGAAATTCCCGGAATTTGGCCTCCGTCGGCATGATCGCGCCGGCCAGGAACGCACCAAAGAGCGCGTGAATTCCGATAATTTCCGTGGCCAGTGCCGAAGTAAAGCTGAATATAAGGACAGCCGGCAGAGTACCATCCGTGAGCCTCACGGACGATGTCTGCACGCCGAACCAGCGGGGCAACTGCGGCCTGATTACAAATATCATGAACAGGACGAAGGCCACAACCAACGTCAGACTCAATACGCTTGAAGCTACGGTGGTCGATTTTGCGATAGCCACGACAAAGGCCAAAATAGTCCAGGCGGTGGCATCATCGACCGCCGCACAAGCGATGGAGGTCGTGCCAAGGGCTGTGTTTTCCATGCCGCGGTCCATCAGAATCCGCGCCAGCACAGGAAACGCGGTGATACTCATGGATATCCCTAAAAACAAAGCAAATGGCATAAAGGGTGCTCCTGGGCCGGCCAGCGGTGCATAAAACAGCAGGGATGCCGTCACGCCTAAAAAGTATGGAATGACAATGCTTGCATGGCTCACCACCACAGCTGTTTGGGCCTTATGCCTGAGATGCCCTACGTTCACCTCCAAGCCTACAATGAACATGAAAAGACAAACGCCGATTTGGCTTATCAGCTTTAATGGGCCAAGCGATGAGCTGGGAAAAACAAAATTAAACATCTCCGGATATAACAATCCGAACAACGATGGTCCGAGCAAAATGCCTGCGATCATCTCGCCGACCACGGCGGGCTGGCCGATACGGCCGACAAGCCGCCCCATCAGCCGTGCCGCAACCACAATCAAGATCAACTGCAGGATCAACCGGCCCAGCGGTTCCTGGAGATTGCCTTTAATGCCACTCAGAATGGAACTCGAATTGACGGCCGGTGCAGGACTGGATTTATCGAGCAAACCGGTTTGGATGGCGCTCGTGCCCGCGGGTGGGGCCAAATGCTGTCCGTAAGCAAGAGTTAAATATATACCCAGCCCAAAAATGATGACAACGGCCGAATAGAGCAAAACATATTTCTTCATTTTGGCGGCTCTCCTCAAAAATTAGCGGCAATCCATTTCAATTGGTATCTACTCAGTCACTAGATGATCCACCCGAGATTGCCGCATTGGGCAAGCATTGGCAAGGCCAAACCATTGCCGTGATGCACCGGCATACCCTGCCGCTGACACCGCCGCGAAAAGTACCTGGTATTGCCGATATCGTAGGTAGCTAGACGTACCTCTCCCTTAAGTTGTTCGCCCACGCTGAACCACGTGCTGCCGGTTGAACTCAAGCCTGAGAAACGCACCAAGCAATTTACACGCCAAGTCTGCCATGGCCGTTTTGATTGTCAATGTGAGATACGCTGATTATTCAAACTGAATTGCCCCAACCGCGCGGCGAATAAGCGCCTTATCCCGAACTGCGGGCCAAAATGCCACCATTCCGCATGAGCCCGGCGAGTTCGGCATAATGGAGAAGTAGAATTGTTTTTGCATCGATGATTTCACCGGTGGCGATCATGGCCAGCGCTTCTTCGAGCGTGGGTTCCAAGATTTCAATATCCTCGCCTTCGCCCGCGACCCCGCCGCCGTTGCCGGTCCGGTCCCAGGCGGAATATTGCGCGACGAAGAAGATGAGCTTTTCGGCAAAGCCTCCAGGGCTCATGTATGCTTCGAAGACGCGGCGCGGATTTCGCACCAAATATCCCGTTTCTTCCTCGGCTTCTTTGATGATCCGGCTTTCGGCGTTCTCGCCATCAAGTTTCCCGGCACAGACCTCGATCAAGCTTTCATGACCGTCCTTCAAATATGCCGGCAAACGAAACTGCCGCACGAGAACAACCCGCGAGCGCCGTGGATCGTAGAGCAAAATGGCGGCGCCATTTCCGGTATCGTAGACCTCGTGGGCGAGGCTTTGCATGCGCCCATCGAATCGCTTTCGCTCGATCGCGACTTTTTCCAGCAATCCGTGCCCTCGTGCAACGGTTTGCCGCCCAATTATGCGAATATTGTCCGTCATCGTTCTAGGGTCCGTACCCAATTGAATTGAACCTCGCGTCATGATTCAAGCTCGTCAGGAGGGCTTAATTCGTGGCGGACAATTTCTGGCTCAGCGATGAGCAATGGGCGGCGATCGAGCCGCATCTCCCGATGGTCCACACCGGACCTGAACGCAAGGACGATCGCCGCGTCATCAGCGGGATCATCCATCGGTTGCGCGAGGGCTGCCGTTGGCGTGCGCTTCCCGACGAATATGGGCCGTATACGACGGCCTTCAACAGATACAACCGCTGGAGCCGACGCGGTCTTTGGCAACGGATCTTCGCGGCGCTGGTTGCCGGCGGCGATCCCCCAGCGCTCACGATGATCGACAGTTCGGCGGTCAAGGCGCATCGCTCGGCGAGCGGCGCCAGAAAAAGGGGGCGCAAAATCAAGCCATTGGCCGCTCGCGCGGCGGGCGCACGACAAAAATCCATGCGCTCGTCGACGAAGAAGGCCGTCCGCACGCCTTCCTGCTGACCGGCGGACACGTCGCCGACATCAAGGGCGCCGCGGCCTTGCTCGCGGCGACAGCGCCAAGCGAACGGTTGATCGGCGACAAAGGCTACGACGCGGATCATTTGCGCCTGTTCCTGCAAACACGCGGCACGACGCCGGTCATTCCCAACAAAATCAACCGCAAGACCCTCTTCCCGTTCGACGCCGAACTTTATCGCCTGCGCAACGTCATCGAGAGAACCTTTTGCCGGTTGAAAGACTTCCGGGCCATCGCCACCCGCTACGACAAAACCGCTCGGAACTTTCTCGCCGGCCTGTGCCTCGTCACCGCGCTCTGCTATTGCCTCAATTGAGTCCTGACCCTAATATCCAAATTGCTCGCGGAGGATCCGTTCGCCGAGCGAATGACCTGGATCGTGGAGAAGAACGAGGCCAGTCGCATGATCCATCGCGACTGTCACCTTGACGATGTTCCTCACCTCGAAATGATCCGCGACGGCGGCGGCCGGACGTTTTTCCGCCTCGAGAATATCGATTGTCACGCGCGACGTGTCGGGCAATAGAGCGCCCCGCCAGCGGCGTGGCCGGAACGCGGCGATCGGAGTCAAAGGCATCAACGTCGCGTCGAGGGGCAGGATCGGTCCGTGCGCCGACAAATTATAGGCGGTCGAACCGACCGGCGTCGCGACGATCAATCCATCGGCGATGAGTTCGCCGAGTCTCTCCTTGCCGTCGATCGAAATCCGCATTTTTGCTGCTTGATAAGCCTGGCGCAGGATGGAGACTTCATTGACTGCTCGCGCCTTGATAACTTCCCCCTCTGTGCCGGTTGCCTCCATCAGCAATGGATACACGACCGATGCCTCCGCTTGGTCGAGACGGTCTTCGAGGTCGGGGCCATGGAATTCATTCATGAGGAAGCCCACCGAGCCCCGTTTCATGCCATAGATCGGCTTGTTTTTTCCCATGAAGCGGTGCAACGTCTGCAGCATGAGCCCGTCGCCGCCAAGCGCCACGACGACATCGGCTGTTTCCGGATCGATCGATCCAAACCGTGCGGTGAGGGAGGCCTGTGCCGCGTTTGCGTCCGGCGCGCCGGACGACAAGAAAGCGATGCGCTCGAAGCGGTGCTTTGCGCTCTTGTTTGGCTGCATGTTAGGGTGCTCCAGCGGCGACGTTTTAGCATAGCCGCGAGCCGAGTTCGCCGCAAAACTATTGCTTAATCGATTCCCTCCGGCCGGTCGCCGGCCAGAAGCAGCTGTGGAACCTGCGTGAAGGACCAGCTAACGCCGCGCCTGTCAAAGATCCAGACGAGATCGAAACGGTCGAGTGGCCAATATTGCGGCGCGCTCGTCTTATTTCCCAGAATGGCATTGGCGATGTCTTGCATATTGTTGTGTTTCCATGCGATCAGCACCGTGCCATGCGCCGCGATCGCGTTTTGCACAAGTTCCATTTCCTGGCCTTCGTAAAAGTCGCAATTGAGCTCGGCCTCGAGGAAACTGGCGAGCGGCAACAGGCTATGCTGCGGCCGCAAACTCGGCGCAGCCGGTCCGGCCTTGCAAGCATACAAAATGTCCGGCCGGGCAATAGCAGGGTGGACAAAGCGGTTGTCGCGGGGCGCGAAAAAACGCACAAGCGCGCCCGCGCGCTGCCAACCACGCACCGTGAGCTCTTCCTTGTTTTTTTCACCTTCCTGGGTCACGCCGCGAATCGATTTGTCCGCGCTCGGCCGCTCGGCATGCCGGATCAGCATAATTTTGGGACAGCTCATCGCGCCAGCTTTCGGGTTCCATGGTCTTTCCGGGGAGTGCAACGGAGCCCAAAATTAGGAGAAACTTCGCCGCTGCGGGACCGCAAGTCAATCGGGGCAAGAACTCAAAAGGCGCTGCTTTTCTAGTTATGGCGCCGAGTTAAGCTGCCGCCGGAGAAGACGCGACATAATTAGTCGAGATAGGGCTGCGCGCTTCCCGCGGGCGGCTATCCATTCCTGTTGATAATCGCTAGCCGCCTATGTACTGATACGATGGCAGATGGTGAAACTCAAGCCGAGTACATCTTGCGGAGTTTGCAATGCGAAAAAAGTCCGGATTTGGATCAATGTGTAGCACCGCATCCATATTGGCGGGGGTTGCCCTTGCCGCAATAGCCCTCGGCGGCTGCAATCAAACCTCTGGCCCTTCCGCGCCGGTCGCGGCACTGGCGCCCCCCCAGCAGTCGGCTTCGCCAAATTGGCCGAATTTGCCCGAGGGTGCCGCTTGCACCAAAGATCTTAATCACTATCAATCCGTGCTTGATGCCGACGTCAAAACCGGAAATGTCAACCGGTCGGTGTACGATCAGATCGAGATCGATCTCGACCGCGCCGCCAACGCATGCGCTTCTGGCCATGACGGCGAAGCGCGCGCGATCATTCGTAAGACGAAAGTGGACCACGGCTATCGCGCGTCCGCGTGAGGGCGGCGTGCGCTAACCGTCCCCGGCGGCACATTAGGCGAGGCGGCAAGCCTTCAGCTCTTGGCTTGCGGGGAGGAGCTTTGCTCTTTACGTGAAGCTGGACTGCCCGCGCGCCCTCGCATTGAGCAATTACCATGGCCTTGTCGCGCCGAGCCCCGCCCCCCTTTGAAGCCAGGGGTGCGCGCTTCCTCATTGTCGAGGCACGCTACTACGAGGATATCGCCGCGATGCTCCTGGAAGGCGCGAAATCTGCTTTTGCCAAGGCGGGAGCCTCCTTCGATCTCGTCAGTGTGCCCGGCGCACTCGAAATCCCGCTCGCCCTCGCAATCGCGCTCGACCATGCGGCAGCCTCGAAACATCCATTCGACGGGGCGGTGGCGCTTGGATGCGTCATTCGCGGCGAAACCCATCATTTCGAAATCGTCGCCAACGAAAGCGCGCGCGCCTTGATGCGGCTTGCGCTGGCCCGAAAACTCGCGTTCGGCAATGGCATTTTGACCGTCGATAACGAGGCCCAGGCCCTTTCGCGCGCGGACCCAAAACAAGGCGACAAGGGTGGCGATGCCGTGCGGGCGGCTCTTTCGCTCCATCGGCTGAAGCTGGCGATCGGGGCGTCCTGATGACCAATTCCAGCCGGCGCTCCGCCGCCCGCCTCGCCGCCGTTCAGGCTCTCTATCAAATGGAGGTCACCGGCAAAGGTCAGAAAGAGACCCGCGCCGAATTCAAGTCGTTCTGGATCGGCAATGAAATCGAGGGCGTGCAATACAGGCAAGCGGAAACTGCGTTTTTCAGCGACATTTTGACTGGCGTTGTTTCCGCTCAGGGTCCGATCGACCGGTCTATCGACAAAGCCATGGTAGCGGACTGGCCCTTGGCGCGGATCGACACCGTCATGCGGGCGATTTTGCGGGCAGGCGCCTATGAATTGAGCGAGCGTGCCGACGTACCCGCGCGTGTCGCGATTAAGGAATATGTCGATATTGCTGGCGCTTTCTTTGGCGCCGAGGAAACCGGAATGATCAATGCGGTGCTGGACGCCCTGGCGCGCCAGTGCCGTGCGGCGGAATTCGCGCCGCGCGAGTAAAATGCAAATCGATGCCGCGTGCTTCCGAAGACGAATTGATTGCGACCTACTTTGCGCCGCTTGCCGGGCCGGGCGCTTTTGGCCTGCGCGACGATGCGGCCGTCGTCGCCCAAAGGCCAGGACACGACATCGTCGTCACAAATGATCTTTTGATCGCTGGAGTGCATTTTTTTTCGGATGATCCGCCGGGCGCGGTTGCCCGCAAGGGGTTGCGGGTGAACCTCTCCGATCTTGCTGCCAAGGGCGCCGAGCCTTGCGGTTTTCTTCTGGGGCTTGCCTTGCCCGAGGATTGGACGGTGCATTGGCTCGCCGGTTTCGCGCAAGGGCTCGGCGAAGATGCCGCGGGCTACAAATGTCCGCTCCTTGGCGGCGACACGGTGAAGAGTCCCGGACTGCTCATGGTCTCGATTACCGCTTTTGGCACGGTGCCTTCGCAAGCGATGATTTTACGCGGCGGCGTTGCGGCGGGCGACCGTATCTACGTGACGGGAACGATAGGGGACGCGGCTTTGGGCCTGAAACTCCGCCTCGACGCGCCGCAAGATAAGGCGTGGACCCGTGGCATAAGCCAGGCGGACGCCGCCTATCTCGCCAGCCGGTATCTTCTGCCGGAGCCGCGTCTTTGTCTGCGCGAGGCGCTTCGCGCCCATGCGCACGCGGCCATGGATATTTCCGATGGTTTTGCCGGCGATCTTATAAAAATGTTGCGCCTGGCTGGAATGACCGCCGAAGTCGAAACCGCCAGCGTGCCGCTCTCGGGCGCCGCGCGAAACATTCTGCACGACGCCCCGTCTCTCCTCGAAACGATTCTTACCGGCGGCGACGACTATGAGATTCTTTGCGCGGTGTCGCCCTCCCAAAGCGCCGCCTTCGAAGCGGAGGCCGCCGCGGCCGGAGTCCTGATCTCGCCGGTTGCCACCGCAATGCTAGGGAATGCGCCGCCAGTTTTCAAGGATGCGGAGGGCCGGAGTTTGGTCCTCGTGCGGCCTTCCTTCCGGCATTTTTAACGTTTAGGCGCGTGATCGCTGCCGGGAGCGCCCACAGCGCGATTGCGCGGTGCAGCAGTTTCGTATAGTCCGTGCCCCAAACGCGAGTCTGCGTCAATTCCCCTACTAATCCTGCAAGGTGCCACACATGAATTCTATTTGGTTTGTCATTTTCGCCGGTCTTTTATCGATCGTCTATGGCGTGGTGACGTCGTCGAAACTCCTCGCCGCCGATGCCGGTTCGCCCAAGATGCAGGAAATCGCCGGGGCCATCGCCGAGGGCGCGCAAGCCTATTTGAAACGCCAATATGCGACGATCGCTGTTGTCGGCATTGCCATCTTCGCCGCCTTTGGCTTCCTGGTTTCCTGGCTGCTCGCGGCCGGATTTCTGATCGGCGCGATCCTTTCCGGCGCTGCGGGGTTTATAGGCATGAATGTCTCGGTCCGCGCCAATGTGCGCACCGCCCAGGCGGCCAGGCAATCGCTCGCCGCGGAACTCGACATTTCGTTTAAAGCGGGCGCCGTCACCGGGCTGTTGGTCGCGGGCCTCGCACTCCTCGGCGTCGCGGCGTATTTTTATGTTCTCACCGGGCCGCTCGGCCATGCCCCAGAGAGCCGCGAAACGATCGACGCGCTGGTCGCGCTCGGTTTCGGCGCGTCGCTGATTTCGATCTTCGCGCGCCTCGGCGGCGGCATTTTCACCAAGGGCGCCGACGTCGGCGCCGATCTCGTCGGCAAGGTGGAAGCCGGCATTCCCGAGGACGATCCCCGCAATCCGGCGACAATCGCCGATAATGTCGGCGACAACGTCGGCGATTGCGCCGGAATGGCCGCTGATTTGTTCGAAACCTACGCGGTGACTGTCGTCGCCACCATGGTACTCGCCGCGATTTTCTTTACCGGCCAGCCTGTGCTTGATGCCGCCATGCTCTATCCGTTGGCGATCTGCGCGGCGTGCATCATTACGTCGATCGCCGGAACATACTTTGTAAAGCTCGGGTCGAGCAATTCGATCATGGGCGCGCTGTACAAGGGCCTGATCGCCGCCGGAATATTTTCGATCGCGGGCCTTGCCGCCGCGACCTCTCTCACCGTCGGCTGGGGGACGATCGGCACGGCGAGCGGCACCCCAATCGTCGGCATGCATCTTTTCCTTTGCGGTCTCGTTGGGCTGCTGGTGACGGGATTAATCGTCGTCATCACCGAATATTACACCGGCAGCGGAAAGCGGCCCGTGGACTCGATCGCCCACGCCTCGGTCACTGGACACGGCACAAATGTCATCCAGGGCCTTGCCGTCTCACTCGAATCGACCGCGCTGCCCGCGCTCGTCATTATCGGCGGCATTATCGCAACAAGTCAGCTCGCTGGTCTCTTCGGCACGGCGATCGCGGTGACCACCATGTTGGGTCTCGCCGGAATGATCGTCGCGCTCGATGCTTTCGGACCGGTGACCGACAATGCCGGCGGCATCGCCGAGATGGCGGGCCTGCCCAAGGAAGTCCGGCAGGTGACCGATGCGCTGGATGCGGTTGGCAATACGACGAAGGCGGTGACCAAGGGTTATGCGATCGGCTCGGCCGGGCTCGGCGCCTTGGTGCTTTTCAATGCCTATAGCCACGATCTCGGCTATTTCGCCGCGAACCCCGACCGGTTTCCCTATTTCAAGGGAATGGGCGTGGTGTCGTTCGACATATCGAATCCCTATGTCGTGGCAGGATTGATTTTTGGCGGGATGATTCCCTACCTCTTCGGCGGCATCGCTATGACTGCGGTCGGCCGCGCGGCGGGCTCCGTCGTCGAGGAAGTGAGGCGCCAGTTCCGCGAAAAGCCCGGCATCATGCAAGGGACGGAGCGTCCCGACTACGGCCGCGCGGTCGACATGCTAACGAAGGCTGCGATCAAGGAAATGATCTTGCCTTCGCTTCTGCCGGTGCTCGCGCCTTTGGTCGTTTATTTTGGCGTACTCTTGATTTCCGGCTCGAAGGCATCGGCCTTCGCGGCCTTGGGAGCATCGCTCCTTGGCGTCATCGTCAACGGGCTTTTCGTGGCAATCTCGATGACGTCTGGCGGCGGCGCATGGGACAATGCCAAGAAGAGTTTCGAGGACGGTTTTACCGGCAAGGATGGCATCATGCACTTCAAGGGCGGCGAGGCGCATAAGGCGTCCGTGACTGGCGACACCGTCGGCGACCCTTACAAGGATACCGCCGGTCCCGCCGTCAACCCCGCGATCAAGATCACCAATATCGTCGCGCTCCTGCTGCTCGTCATCCTCGCGAGGTGAGGTTGGCGCAACCGAAGCAGTGCGAATGCGCTTAGAAATGCATAAGGTTGATGAACATGCCTTTCAGGAAGGTCGAACTCCGCGCCGGCCGTCGGCGTGGTGCGCGATACGAAGTCGACGAGCTTGCCGTCCTCCATGCCATAATTGGCGACGCGCGTGACCTTCTTGTCCTTGCTGAAATAGACCGCAAAGACCCGCTGGTCCGTGACCTTCGGCGGCATGAACCCCAAGCTGCGATCGGTGACTTGCGTTACGTAATACCAGGCGTCGCCGCCGACGGTGGAGGTCGTCGTTGGCGCCCCCAAAAGGACCAGGATCTGCTCCGCGGAAGCCCCGGCCTTGACCTGTTCGCCTAATTTTGGGTCGAGCTGGTAACCGTGAACGACTTGACCGTCATAGCCGAGGCAGCCGCCAAGCGCCAGGGCAAGCGCCGCCGCCAAGGCCAAACTCGCGCCGCCCGGCGCCCGGCGCTCCCCGCCCGGTCCTCTTGCCCTCATAAACTCCATTCCGCACGCCTCCCGGTTACGCATTTTGCCGAACCATGCTCCTTTTCAGATCTGGAACATGCCATGATGTAGGAAATTCCACAAAATAAATGAACAAATTGTTTGGGGATCCGCGGATCGCTGGTCCGGTGGCCCCAGCAGCTTTTGGAGAGCGCAGATGGTTTTCCGGCTCTTCCGGCAGTCCGCCAACCGGCAATTGATCGACCGGCTTTCCGGCGAGATCGTGGCGGCGGCCCGCAATCCTGTCCTATTCGCGGAATATGGCATCGAGGACAGTCTGGAAGGCCGGTTCGAGGCGGTGACCTTGCATGCGGTTCTTGTGCTCCGGCGCCTCAATGGCATGGATTCGCCCGCGCCCGACATTGCCCAGGATCTCACGGACGCCATTTTTCGCTCCTTCGAGTGCGCCTTTCGGGAAATGGGCGTTGGCGATCTAGCCGTGCCAAAGCAGATGAAAACCATCGCCGGGGCTTTTTACGGGCGTGCCTACGCCTATGACCAGGCGTTGCGCGGCGGCTCGTCCAGCCTTAAAGCCGCGCTCGCGCGAAACGTTTATGATGGCCGCGAGAGCCCGGACCGGCTCGCGCGTTACGTGGAAGCGGCCAACGAAGCCCTGGCCAAGGCCTCGCTCGATGCTTTCACTCTAGGCCCGGTTCCGTTTCCGGAGCCCGCCGCCATTTGTTGAGCAAGGTCCCCGGATTTTTCCCTGTAACGGGCTTCCATTTTGCCGGGTTGATGTTTTAATTATCGGGAAAAAGGAGGTGGCGATGACATTTAGCTCCCGCCCCAGTCCCAAATCGCGCAAGCCCGGCTCCAGTGAGACAGCCGCCAAGCTCGGGCCGGGACCATTGACCCGCATGCTTGCCGTCGAGACCGTGCCGGATACCGGTCTCGACATAGAAGTTTGCGCCAATGAGAGTGAACGGGCCGCGCTCTCGGACGCCTTTGGCCTCGTCGCGGTTCAGCAATTCGAGGCCGGTTTCCATGTCCGCAAACGGGGTCCGGAAAGATACGCTGTCAGCGGCGTTTTGCGCGCGCTTGTGACGCAAACCTGCGGTGTCAGTCTCGAGCCCTTCGAGGCAGTTGTGAGCGCTTCCATCGAGGTCGAATTCGCGCCCTGCCGTCAGCCTTTGGGCGAGCCTGCCGGACGGAAAATGACGGCGGGCCGTGCGGCAGCGTGTACTGGGCCGCAAGACTTCCCCGATCCGATTTTCGATGGCCAAATTGATCTTGGCGCGCTGGCGGCGGAATTTTTGGCTCTCAACCTCGATCCTTATCCGCGCAAGCCGGGGGTGATGTTCGAGCTGGTGAACGTTGGCGGCGAAGTGTCCGGATCAGATTCCCCTTTTGCGGTTTTGCGGCACCGTTCATCATAATAGTCAGCGGCTCTTGGCCTAACCGCCCTTCGCGCGCACCTCGGGGTCGCTCAAGCAGTGCAGCCGGTGCGCCGCGGCCTGCGCAAAACGCATGAGCATCGCGCGGCGGGTGGCGGATGCCATCCGGTGCTCCGGCGCTTGCCGCAAAATTCCGGCGCCATAGGCGTCGGCCAAGATGAGCCCGGCATCCTCGGGCATGATTTCGACCGGCACGGTTTCGGGGATTGCGAAAAATAACCTGTCGCAATGAGTGCGATAGTCCCGCCATTTGGCATCAGCGCGGAAATCCGCGACGGAGGATTTGACTTCGACGATCAAAATCGTGGCATCGCTTGCGAGCGCGACGATGTCGGCCCGCCGTCCCGAGAGCAGCGGCAATTCTGTGACGGTCGAAAAATTGAGCCGCCACAGTAGCCGTCTGGTGCCGCGCGCGACCAAAAGCGCCGTTCCAGACTGGCGGCCATCCAGCAACGCAACGGACTTGAGCGACGGCATGACGATTCTACGGATAAGATTCGAATGCAAGCGAAGATCGCAAAGGAAACCTGCGCGAGCCCTGCGTTGTCAAGCACGAAGACCATGGCCGGCATCTTTGAACTTGCAGTTTTTGAAAGCTCTTCACACCGTGTGTCGCCTCGCAATCGCGGTGTTATAGCGCAAATGCCACAAGCGGTTTAACCGCCATGCGCCTATCTCCCCGCATGGCAGAAATTCGAACGGTCACGACGCTGCGCATATAACCGCCGCGATCACGATCTTTGAAGCCTCTGGCGACGTCGAGGAAATCCCGCTCTATGTTGATATTCATCGATGCTTCAAGCGCGGGGAGGCGATTTCCCTTTGCAAGGAAGCGCTCGCCAGCGGCCCGCTGAATACCCGCCAGCTTATTTTAGGGGTCAACGCCAAGGGGCTCGATTCCGGCGACAAGGTACTTGCCAAGGCCCTGGCGGCGCGCCTTATCCATGCGCTTCGCCAGCAATGTCGGCGCGGGCTCATCGACGGAACAGAGAAGCATTTGGGAGCGCGTGTTTGGGCACCCCCACCATATTTATAATGAAAAATAACTATTGATAACTATGTAATGTAATGTATCATATTTTGATTGTTCCTCCCTATGAATTTTGCCGGCTAAACAGATTGTCTCTATTAGCCGGGAGCGGCCGCCGATTACCAACGGCGGCCGCTTTTTGCCTAGAGTTAATCGGAACAACTCAATTTAATGTCTCGCTTTCGCTACTGTGACGAAGCTGGAAATAGCCGATAAATCGACTGGACACCTATTTCTAATAGAATGAGCGTGCGGACTCTGTAGCTCGCGTTGAGAAACCAGAGCGGTATGATCCAGACAAATTAGACGAGGAAACATTTGGGGGCGCGGGTTTTGGCGTGCACAGTCGCTGGCTCCAATTGCGGCGATGAGCCCGGATTTGGCGATCGGAGAATTCCAGGAGTCGCGCCCCCGTCCCGGAAGGACTCAGGAGCGCTTTCATGCATTGCGTCCCGTATCCGATGATCCAACGGGCGCGCACCATATTCCCGGACGCGCTAAAGAATCCCAACCATTCATAATCTACAGAAAAGTAAAGTTACTTATGAATGGATTAATTCTATCAGTTTGCAGCACAATTTATGTGTTGAATTTTGCTGCAAATGGCACGCCCAGTCACTCCCGCTCGATCCGGATGACCTGCGGCTTTTCGGCCAAAAAACCATCGGCGACCGTGGCTTCGAGGGCCTGGCGGACGGATTGTTCATGCGTCGCATGAGTGATCAGAACGACAGGCACAGCGACCCGCGGCCCGGCTTTGGCGCCGGGACGGCGGCGCTGGACGATGCTTTCCAGCGAAATCCCGTGCTCGGCCATGCGCGTCGCGATCGCCGCCGCCGCGCCCGGCCGGTCATACAGCGAAAGCCGGATATAGTAACCGCCTTCGTGCATCTGCACTGGCGCCTGCGGCGCAGCCATAAGCGCGGTAACCGGCCATCCGAACGGCGGGGAGCGCACGCCGCGCGCGATATCCGCGATGTCGGCAACGATCGCGGATGCGGTCGCCTTGCCGCCAGCACCTGGGCCGACTAGGGTCAGCTCATGCACCGCGTCGGCGTTGATCGTCACCGCGTTGGTGACGCCCATCACTTGGGCGATCGCGGTCGATTTCGGCACCATGGTCGGATGCACGCGCTGTTCGATGCCAAAGAGCGTGCGTTGCGCGACGCCGAGAAGCTTGACCCGGTAGCCAAGTTCCGCCGCCGCTTCGAGATCGGCAAGGGTAATCAACTCGATGCCTTCGATGGCGATCGCCTTAGGATCGATGACTGTGCCAAACGCAAGAGAGGTTAGGATCGCGAGCTTATGCGCGGTGTCGAAACCGCCGATGTCGAAGGCGGGATCGGCTTCCGCGTAGCCGAGCTTTTGCGCTTCGGCGAGGCATTGCGCGAAGGTCAAGCCCCTCCGACTCCATCCGGGTCAAGATGTAGTTGCACGTGCCGTTCAAAATGCCATAGACGCGCTCGATGGAATTGCCAGCTAGGCCTTCGCGCAAGGTTTTGACGATCGGAATGCCGCCTGCGACCGAAGCCTCGAAGGCGAGCGCGGCGCCGTTTTCCTCGGCGAGCAAGGCAAGCCGCATTCCATGCTTGGCGAGCAGCGCCTTATTGGCCGTGACGAAGGACTTGCCGCTGCCTAGCGCGGCTTCCGCCGCCGCAAGCGCGGCGCCATCTTCGCCCCCAATCAGCTCGACGAAAAGATCGATACTGGGAGAGCGAGCCAGGGCCACGCAATCGTCGAACCAGGCGAAGCTGGCGAGATCGATACCCCGCTGTTTCTCTCTTTGGCAGGCCGAAACTCCGGCAATCGCAATTTTCCGGCCGGTCCGGCGCCGCAGCGCCTCGGCTTGGCGGCTGAGGAGCGTGATCACCGCGGCTCCAACGGTGCCGAGACCGGCAATGCCGATGCGCAAAGGAGGCAACATGGATTTAAAGCCCGCGAAACCTGAGGGCGGAAGACGGTAAAGAGCAGCGGCAGGGAAGCTTTTTGCCCGATTTTCGCGATGCGATCAAGGCTGCGCGGGGCCCCGGCGAGGTGATCGGGCGCAGGTTCGAGTCAGCGGCGGCATGCGGCATGGCTTGCGCTTGTGCTTGGACAAATCATCGTGATGTTGCATTGCGATTTATTCCGGCCCCCGGCGCACAGGGCGTGCAATTGCTGTTGCTCTTGAGAGGCCGCGCCAAATCAGGCGGTGTTTCAGAATTAATTTCAGTAATGGGAGGGAAGCAATAACTCGGCCAAGCCCCAAGCCGCTCCAATATAACGGCAGAGGCCGACAAGCAGCAGTGCATCTTTTTTTGCGCTGATTGCAGCGTCGTCTACAGCGCGGTGATGGGGGCTCATGAATCTTCTTCGCGCCAGAGGCTATTTGAAGATCGGAGAGAAGCAGTCCCCACTCATCCTGTCCACGTAGAGCCTAGAATGAGACCATGGAACGTTCCCTGGCGACCGGCGTTAGCTTTCTGTAGTCACGCAAACATGTTGCAGCGAAGAGGCTCGAAAGTTTCGGGTGTCGCTGCAAAAGCGGGCGTGAAAAAAGGACGAATCCAATGAAACGCTTTGGCATAATGATGGCGACCGCGGCGCTTGGCGCTGCACTGGTGGCGAGCGGTCCGGCCGCGGCATTTAGGGGTGGCGGCTGGCATGGCGGCGGCTTCCACGGTGGCGGTTGGCACGGCGCCAGCTGGCACGGAGGCGGTTGGCGCGGTGGCGGCTGGCGGGGCGCCGGCTGGCACGGCGGTTGGAACCGCGTCGGCTGGCGCGGCGGTTGGAACCGCGTCGGCTGGAACCGCGGATGGGGTTGGAATAATGGTTGGAATAATGGATGGGGATGGGGATGGGGCGGCCTTGGACTAGGCTTGGCAGGCCTGGGGTACCCTTATGACTATGCCTATGGCTATGGGTACCCCTATAATTATGGCTATGGCTCCGGGTACCCCTATGATTATGGCTATGGATCCGGATTAGCGGCCGCTGCGGCCGCGCCTGTGGCAGTGGCCGCCGCCGCAACCGCCCCTCTGACGACCGGCCGAAGCGTGGCGGTCGGCGGCAATTATTGCGCGACTCCCGTGAAGACTTGCATGCTCATCCAATCATCCTGGGTCGGAAATGGCTGTTCCTGCAGGGTCTCCGGCGGCCGCGCGCGGGGGACAGTGGAATAAAGTCCAGCCACGCGGGCCAATGTGAAGGCTTCGATGAGACTGCGGCCGGGACAACACCCGGCCGCAGTTATGTCGAAAGTGCGTTGAGAGACCTGAAATCAACGCACCAAGCAATGAACGCCTTCACCCGCAATTATGGGAAAGTGGAAGTGCGTCGCGGGCTCCCATTCCGCTGCCAGAACGTGCATGGCAACGAACTGATGGTGTGATCGATCGATCCGTGACGTGAGACACTCCGTGCTTTCCACTGGCTGGCCGCTTGGGTGTTTGGAACTCGCATCGCGGAAATCATCTTGGCCAGCGTTCATGTGCGAGCGCGAAAACAGGCCGGTCATATGGACGCAAGCGATCTCATCAGAGCACTGCCCAAATAATCTTGCGAGGAGGGGCCGTCCACATGGGGAAAGCGGCCATTCGCTCAATCCGCCTGAATGACGCCGTTGCGCCATGAGCGGACCTTCCGATCTGAGAATAGTTATCAGGCTTACTCAGGAAAATGTTCCATAATGAGCCTCATGCGCCTAGCTGGCGTCGCGCAGAAATTGGAGAAACTGCTATAATCCCCGAGGTAATGGCGACGCCCGCGGGAAGACAACCGCACCTCCAGAGTCTGGAACCCCGATAAACGCCTCTACTCACTCGTCTTGAGAGAGAGTACCGGCAGGATTATCATTCGCGGGAAATCGTTCATTAAGACGAGAACGAATTTTGAGCACTGCGTCAATGCGCGAAGAAAAACATGAGTTCGTTGGCATTCGAGTCACGAAGTATGGAAGAACGTCGAAGACTTGAGAAATTCTCACTGCTTGGCGGCCCCCTTCACCGGCTTGGTCAACGCCTGGGCCTCGTCCGCGAGGAAACGAACACGGTTGCGCTGGGGTTGGCTATGGGTTTGCTCTCGTGGTCAATCTTGCTGGCATTAGCGCTCATCGAGGGCGTCAGTGACAAGTTGTTTTCGCTTTCGGCGATCGCCGCGAATGCTCGCTTGTTGGTGGTCATTCCGCTGCTCTTCTTATGCGAATCGTCGTTGGACCCTCGGTTGAGGGAGTTTGTCAGCACGATCGTGCGTTCCGGCGTCGTGCCTAGCGACACGCTGCCGGACCTGGAATCCGAAATTGCACGCATAGGCCGCTGGAATGACGCATGGCTGCCGGAGGCAATGTGCCTGTTGGGTGCTGCACTCCTATCGTTGTTTGCGGCGGAGCTGCACTTGTCGGGAAAAACGGTGGCGCTCGACCCAACCCGAGCCCTAAGAGATGTTCACTTAGCCGGTCTTTGGTATTGGATCGTTTGCCTGCCGCTCTTTCGCTTCCTTATGTTACGTTGGATTTGGCAAATCGCGCTCTGGTGCCATTTCCTCTGGCGCTTGGCGAGACTGGATCTCCACCTCGTGCCAACTCATCCTGATGGCGCAGCAGGGCTTGGATACCTGGAAGTTGTGCAGAACCATTTCACTGCCTTTGTGCTGGCGATCTCGATCGTTGTGTCCGCATCGTTCGCCGAGGAAATTTCCTCAGGTATGACGCTCTTCGAGGTGATTTACCCCGCGCTTGCGCTCACTCTTATCGTGGATCTAGCGTTGATATTTCTGCCCCCATGCATTTTTGCTTTCAAGCTCAGGGCCTGCCAAGAGAAGGGCTTGAGTGACTATACGGTGTTCGCGGCGCACTACGTGAACGACTTCGAGAAGAAATGGCTGAACGCGGCCGCTCTCCCGGGCGAACCCTTGTTGGGCACATCCGATTTGCAGTCGCTGGCTGATTTGTCCAACAGCGTCGGAATCGTGCGCAATATGCGCTGGGTGCCAGTAAGCAAGCGGCTATTGATGGCTGTCGTGATCGCTGCACTGCTGCCGATGTTGCCGCTATTACTGTTTAAGTACCCTATTCCTGAATTGATCCAAAGGCTCTTTAGCAAATTAGCAGGCCTATGACAGTGTAAATTTAATGAAATACCGAGCAAAACCAGTCTGGTTTTTTGGCTAGAACTTCGTTTGTAGGCGCAATGCCGCGTAAGCCGCTTGCGATTTGCTTGGATTCCATGGATCAATCAATTGCAGATCGGCGGAGAGGCGCAGCCACGGTGTGACCGCGAAATTGTAGAAGGCCTCCGCCCCGCCTTCACCGCGTCGATTCACTTCCAGTGCGGCCAGTCCCGCTAGCAAGGGCTCAGTCAGCCCAAAGTGAAAGAAACCAATACCCCAGCGGTCGTCCTCGCGGCCTGCAAACAGATTATTACCTCCAAGGCCAGCGAGGACGCTCCATTTGACGGGGCTCGGATTGCCGTCTGAAAGCGTCGCGAGCGTGAACAGACCCCAGCCGACCTCCGGATTCTTTTCGCTTTGCACGAAGTTTTGTTGGATGGCGTAAGAAGTGAACCAAAATCCTTTCTTCGTCGCGATTGAGCTGCCGAGCGCTAACGGCCGCGGAAGGTCAGAGATGTCATCGAGATCGACGCCGCGCGCATTGCTGTAGGCGGCGCGCCATGTATGAAAACCGAGAAGGCCGCCGATTTCCGTTTTAAGAGTCGCCGCACCTCCTACTGCCAACCCCTTCTCGAACGGGTGCTCAACAACCCTGGGATCTATCGCGCTTCGCGGATCGGCGACCATCAATGCAAAATTGACTGGCTCTGTCTTAATCGCCACTATTCCGCCTATAAGATAGGGCGCCGAGAGGACAACCCTGTCGCCGGCTGCTCCTCTGCGTGCCGTGTAGGCCACTCCGGTCGACGGCAGGGCGAAAGCTCTGTTCATGAATGTGTCGATGCCGCCGCCGCCGATCAGCGGGGTCTTCGATGCGAGTGTCATCATGTCGAATTTTCCGGCGCTGACCGAAATATACTCGCCGAAATCCTGGGTGATGCTGACGGAGAGAGCGGAGTGATAGCCATCGCGTTCGACATAGGCGAGCGCCGTGTTGACCGGAATGAGTGCAAAATCTGTCCTGTTTATGTTTTGACCGAAGTAATGCTCGTATTGCACATTGAGGTGAATGCCCTGCCAAAGGCCAAGTTTCTCTGCATCCACCTTAAGGAAAGCGTCGAGCTTACCGCCATAGCGCCAGGTATTGCTGCCGTCGCCTTCTGTCTGTCCCTGATAGAACTGCGTGACCCAAACGTCGGGCATGATACCAATGCTGCTCAATTGCTCTTTAGGGCCGTCGGGTGTGTCGGTCAGGGAGGACTGGTCGAGCACTGCGAGTTTTGCGTCCTCCGCGGACACCACGCTCATTGCCGCAGCAAAAAGCGCTATGACCACGAAAATCGTTCTTGCGCCTTCCAGTGCCGCGATACGTACAGCCGTACAGGACCCGATCATTTTGACACAAGCGCGTTAGGTCCCAAAGCAACGTCTCACCCGGCATCCCGCCGGATCACTGCCTTGCCGAGGTTGAAATTGCTATATTCAGCGGATTTGCGCAATGTCTGTTCGTAGCCACAGGTTTCATCGGGTCCTCTGAGCCGAACCTCCGTAAAGGGCCGGAAGACAGCATTTTGCAGACGACCTGTGCGGATCGGCGGCAAATTTTAATCCGAGACTCTCCGTTTCGTACGAGGCTTTTCACGCCGGGCGGGATCGCCTAAATCCGTATCCATGCCGCGTATTCAAAAAAACCGGTTACATTCGCCATCGTCGCCAGAAAACCTCGACGGTGCCGCCGCGCCCCCGGACGATCAGGACGCCGCACAGGATTTGGCCGCCGATGCCGCCCCCGCCTCTCTCCGCCGTGGCGCCGAAGTCATCCGGGACCACTGGGTACATGCTCCGGTTGGACCGGGCGTCTACCGGATGATCGCCGCCAATGGCGAGGTTCTCTATGTCGGAAAGGCAAAAAGCGTCCGCAAGCGGATCGCGAGCTATACGCGGTCTTCCGGCCATACAACCCAAATCGCAAGGATGATCGCGCTGACCGCGTCGATGGTTTTTGTCTCGACCGGGACCGAGACCGAGGCGCTTCTTCTCGAGACGAATTTCATCAAGCAGATGAAGCCGCGCTTCAATGTCTTGATGCGCGACGACAAGTCGTTCCCCTATATTTTGATCACCGGTGATCATGCCGCGCCGCAACTCGCCAAGCATCGCGGCGCGCGCAACCGGAAGGGCACGTATTTCGGCCCGTTCGCGAGCGTCTGGGCCGTCAATCGCACCTTGAACGCCATGGAGCGGGCTTTTCTATTGCGCTCCTGTACGGACAGCTTTTACGCCAATCGCACGCGGCCATGCTTGCTTTATCAGATCAAGCGCTGCTCGGCGCCCTGCACCGGGGAAATTAGCGTAGCCGACTACGCCAAACTCGTGGCCGAGGCTCGCGCGTTTTTGTCCGGCAAGAGCCGAGCGGTGTGCAACGGCCTCGCGCAAGACATGGCAGCCGCGTCGGCCGAGATGGAGTTTGAACGCGCAGCCAGGCTGCGCGACCGCATCAGTGCGCTTTCCGCCATCCAAGGCGCGCAAGGGATCAATCCCAAAACCGTCGAAGAGGCGGATGTCTTTGCCATCGCCGAACAAGCCGGACAATTTTGTGTCGAGGTGTTTTTCTTCCGGACCTTTCAGAATTGGGGCAATCGCGCCTATTTTCCGCGCCCCGGCATGAGCCTTGCGCCGGGCGAGGTCCTCGATTCGTTTGTGGCGCAGTTTTATGCGGACAAGCCGCCGCCGCGCGTCATTTTGCTTTCCCACGAAATCGAGAATCGCGGCGTGCTAGCGGAGGCCTTGCGCGAACGCTCCGGCCACAAAATTGAGATCGCCGTGCCTCGAAAAGGCGAAAAAAGGGATTTGGTCGAGCACGCCCGGCAAAATGCCGGCGAGGCCTTGGGACGCAAATTGTCCGAGGCCGCCTCGCAGACCAAACTCCTCGCCGCGCTTGGCAGGCTTTCGGCCTTGCCCGCGCGCCGCGCCGGATCGAGGTCTACGATAACTCCCATATCATGGGAACGAACGCGGTTGGCGCGATGATCGTTGCGGGCGCGGACGGGTTCATGAAAACGCATTATCGCACGTTTAACATCCAGAACCGCAATTCGGCGCCAGGGGACGATTACGCCATGATGCGGGAAGTCCTGCGGCGGCGCTTCGCACGGCTCATGAAGGACGCTGCCGCGCCTGTGCCGGAGACGGGTGGCACCGGCGGCGATGACACCGGGGGCGATGACAAGGCCACGTTTCCGGAAAGGCCGGACCTCATCCTGATCGACGGCGGCCATGGACAATTCGACGCCGCGCAAGGGGTTTTGATGGAGCTTGGCGTTACCGGCATCGCGGTCGTGGCGATTGCCAAGGGCCCGGACCGCAACGCCGGGCGGGAGAGTTTTTTTATGGCTGGCAGGGCGCCGTTCAGACTGTCTCCGCGCGATCCGTCGCTTTACTTCGTGCAGCGGCTGCGCGACGAGGCGCATCGTTTCGCGATCGGAACCCATCGGGCGCGCCGCAAAAAGGAGTTCACCAAAAGCCCACTCGACGAAATCCAAGGGGTCGGCCCGGCGCGCAAGCGGGCGCTTCTCCACGCTTTCGGCACCGCCAAGGCGATTTCCCGTGCGGCCCTCTCGGATTTCGCGAAAGTTCCCGGAATAAATGCCGCAACCGCACGGCTGGTCTATGATTTTTTTCACGAACGTGGCAGATAATAAGTTCACCATTCGTTATCGGCGCGGCCGGTCGGCCGTTGCCGCGCGCGCGTGGCCTATTGAATTCGAGCCTCGGAGAGAGTGTTGCCCTGGCCATGGCGAGCACAATCCTAGCGAGAAGTCCGGGCCTGACCTGGAGCGTACCGAATATCCTGACCTATGGGCGGGTGGCGGCGGTGCCGGGCGTGGCCGGCTGTCTCTTTTGGCCCGAGATCGCGTGGTTGCGCTGGGTCGCGCTCGGCATTTTCATTGCCGCCGGGATCACCGATTTTCTCGATGGTTATTTAGCCCGCGCGTGGTCGCAGCAATCGCGGCTCGGCCAAATGCTCGATCCGATCGCCGACAAACTGCTCGTCTCCGCCGTCTTGATGATGCTCGTCGCCGATCATACCATCGCCAGCTATTCGCTGTCCGCCGCGATCGTCATACTTTGCCGGGAGATTCTGGTGTCAGGACTGCGCGAGTTCTTGGCCGATCTCAAGGTGTCGGTTCCGGTGAGCAAGGTTGCCAAATGGAAAACCGCCCTACAGCTCGGTCGCGCTCGGCTTTCTCATCGCCGGCCCTTCCGGGGACGAAATCATCCCTGGCGTCACGACAATCGGGTTGGTCCTGCTTTGGCTATCAGCGTTACTCACGCTCTATACCGGCTGGGACTATTTGAAGGTCGGTCTAAAGGAAATCATCGGCGAGACGCCATGAAAGCCCTCTATTTCGCATGGGTGCGCGAACGCATCGGCAAAGCCGAGGAAGAAATCGCGCCCCCCGGAAACATCAAAACCGTTGCCGAACTCATGGCGTGGCTGAGCGGGCAAGGGGAAAACTATGCTGCCGCCTTCGCACATTTAAAAACAATGCGCGCGGCGCTCGACCGCATCCACGTCAAGCACGACGCCTTGATCGGGAACGCGCGTGAGATCGCCTTTTTTCCGCCGATGACCGGGGGGTGAAGGCGTGGCGGCACGGCTTGTCGTGCGGGTTCAGAAGGAAAGCTTCGATGTTGCGGCCGAAACCACCCGGCTGACGCAAGGATGCACCAATTTTGGCGCGCTGGTAAGTTTTACCGGGCTTTGCCGCGACGAGGGCGGCGCTTTAACGGCGCTCGAAATCGAGCATTATCCGGGTATGGTGGAAGAAGAAATCATCCGCGCCGCTTGTGAGGCGGCCGCCCGCTGGCCGCTCGAAGCTATCCTCGCCGTGCACCGCTATGGTTTGATCCGGCCGGGCGAGGAATTGTTCTCGTCATCACCGCCAGCCAGCATCGCGCCGAGGCTTTCGCGGCAGCATCTTTTTTGATGGATTATTTGAAGACCGAGGCGCCGTTTTGGAAGAAGCGGCACTTGGCGTGCAAGGGCGCGGGCGATTGGGTCGAGGCCAAGCCGCAAGATGAGGTGGCGGCGCAAAAATGGCGTGGTCGAGAATTGTAGGGTACCCAGTCATTTTGAATTTCAGCTTGCCGCCATCCTTGGGTGCCAAATAGCTACACACAACGACTGCTTGGCGCAGGAGTGGATCTGAGGCGTCCGAAATGGAACCGCTTAAGCTCTTAGTGCGTTAACCAAGAAACATAATTTCAAGGCAAATCGCGTCAGGCATGAGGCGTTCGAGCGTAATAAACTCCAAAACCCGGTCTCAGGACAATTGAGATCATGGAGAATTTGAATCTTACGAAAGTTTCTGGTGTGGCGCAACACATGTGCTGCGCTTGCACTATTGCGACGGTCTTCGCCGTTTGCGCTGCGACGAAGGCCTTCGGTTTCGAGGCGACGCCGACAATGGCGCGGGGTTATCCTTCTCCGTTTGACGGCTACCAGCCTTGGACTCCACGCAAAGCACACAGCCATAGCAGCTCGAAAATAGGCGATGCGCCCTCCGCACCAGGGGCAAAGAGCGCCGAAATCGTTAATTTGGAGCGGCCGCTATTTGCGGTCATTTCGATCGCTGACCAGCACGTATCCATATACAATAACCATGGGCTCGTCGCTCGCTCGGCGATTTCGACAGGCATGCCCGGCCATCCGACGCCCAAGGGCATGTTTACCATAATCGGCCGCGAGCGATTCCATCGCTCGAATATCTACTCTGACGCCCCGATGCCCTTCATGCAGCGCATCACATGGTCGGGCATCGCCATGCATCTCGGCGTTGTGCCCGGTCATCCGGCCTCGCATGGTTGCATTCGGCTCCCTGCCGAGTTCGCCGCCAAACTTTGGGGATTGACCAAGATCGGCGAGCGCGTCGTCATTTCGCCGCAAGAAGTGACGCCGATTGAATTCACGCATCCCCTGCTGCCCGTGCCAAAGATGCGGGTTGCGGGGAGCGATCAAGCGGATCCCGACTTGCCGCACGCGGCGCTCGCCTCTGGCCAGCCGACTCTGATCAATCCGCATCAATACGCCGAACAGCTCAAGGCCAAGGCTGTGGCCGAAAGGGCCGAGGCCGTCAAGACCATAAAGGAGACGTCCGCGGCCGTTCGCGTGGCGCAGCGGGAAGCGACTCGCTCGGCGGCGGAGATCATAGCGGCCGAAGCTGTCCACTCTTCAGCTGAGGCGAAAGCAGAGTCCGCGGCCAAGGCATACGATATGGCAGTGGAGGCCGCGAGCGCCACGCAACAGGAATCCATTCTGGTGACCGAGCTCGAGGACGCCGATGGCAATGTCTCCGGCAGGTCCGCGGCTGACCCCCTGTCCACGGCGCAAGAACGCGGCGGCCGCCACGGTTGCGGCGGCAACAGCGAAAACGAACACCGAGGCAGCACTCGCCGATGCAGAGGCGAAGCTAGGGGCCGCCGAAACGGCTTCAGCCGCCAAGGCCGCTGACTTGGCGGACGCCGTTCGACACTTGAACGATGCGACATCGGCCTTCAGCGCCGCCGCGAGTGCCAAGAAGGAAGCTCTGCGGCGAATGTTGCCCCTGTCCATACTTGTCAGCAAAAAAGATCAGCGGATTTACGTGCGCCAGGGGCTTGCGCCCCTGTTCGACGCGCCAGCGAGCGTGCGTGATCCGGAGACGCCGCTTGGTTCGCATCTTTATATCGCGACAGCGGTGGACGGCGACGGGACTTCGCTCAAATGGTCGGTCGTGTCGATCCCGGCCAGGTTTGCCGCAGAACGGGGCGAGCCTCAGCTGAAAATGGCCTCGGTAGAGGAAGAAGTCGTGGCACCGCCGAAACTGTACGGGTCTTCGTCGAGTGCCGCCGATGCGCTCGAGCGCATTGAGATTGCCCAGGATGTTCGTGACCGGATCGCGGAGCGTCTGTGGACAGGCGCCTCGCTCATCATTTCCGACCAGCCGCCCAGCGGAGAGACGGGGCCTGTTGGCACCGACCTCACGGTGAAGTTGCGTTAGAAGCCACAACGCGGGCGAGGGTATTGATTGTCCCACCGGCGGCTACGCCGGGTTTTCTGTTACGCTTCCGGTAGGCTCTGTGGCCAGGGATCACACGACCGCAAACAATAGCGCACTGGTGCAGAGCTTAGCGACGTGCTTCCCGAAGGAAGCCAACTGGAACGTCATGCCCATGGCTGCGCTGAGCGGTCTTATGGGCATTTGCGTGAACGTGCCGATTAATAAGATGGGCGATTTTTACAGATCGGCCCCAGCCATGATGTGTTTCCCTACGCCTCAGCGCCGGTGACATTAGCGCGGCTGTCCTGCGCTCCTTCATCCGCACGGGCCCGACGTTAATGTCTGCGGGCCGCCGGGGCGGCATAACGTCTGTTGGCCGCGAGGGCGGCACTGGCAATTCCAGCGGCTCGCGGAAGATGACATCGTCGAAATTCTTGTCTATGCTGCGCGTTGGCGTTGGCGTCACTCAAATAAGTAACGTGCATTATTGGTGCGGAGGAAACCTGCGCTGCAGTGAGCTCGTACTTCTTACCGGCCTCCAGATTGTCCACCACGATTAGATGTTTGACTTGACCGGTTTGAAATGCCTGCAAAAACGCATTGTAGTTCTTGAAGACTACACATCCGTTGGACTCACCCTTTGGGCCGAGCATGTAAGTGTGCGCGAGAAGACCTGACCGTCCAAATGTGTTCCCACCGCCGACAGGTTTGAGGCGCAACGCTTGAACCCCGTGGAAAGTCTTTTCTCTTAACGCGAGCTCATAGACATTGGGCGGCGTCGCCCCGCGCATACGTTCATGTACATGACGCGGATCATCCAACCTGCTGCCTAGGCCTGAATGCGCTTCCAAATTCGTGCCATCGGGAAGATAGACCGCATGTGCCGAGATGTCATATACGGCTATCGACGCCGCAGCGCTTGTTGTTGGTGTCCCGCCGCCAAGCCCCGGCATATTGAAATCGAGGCCTGCCGCTGCAGTCTGGTCCTGGCTCCAAGGCCCATAAAAGTTGGGCGCCCCCAAGTTATCCGACATTTGCGGCTTGGGGGGCGCATTATAAAGAACGTCGCTTTCCGGTGCCGCATATGACAATGCAGCATGAGACGGTTGTTGTCGAGAATGTTGTGAAGTATCGGAAAACTCCTCGAAAACAACTTGATGATCGGACGGAGTGGCTATTGGAGCGGGATTGCTGTTTTGCTGCGCTAAACGGACAGACACGCCAGTCGTTATGATTGCCCCAATCGCGAATGCACCGCACAAAAAGGTAATTTGTTCCGGTCCAAACAGTGGAATCTCGCGGCAACGCGAGATCCAAACGACCAGAGCAAAGAGAGACCCAACAGCCATTATTGAGTAGACGTAAAGTCCGTTCATTGCTTCTCTCTTCGGGTCGGAAATGCGGGTATACGAGTTCCTCGAGCCGCAGCTTTACGCGTTAACGCGCAGGCATGCCTCCTTCTACTGGAGACGTTAGTGTCCCGGCATTTCGTCCAAAATTCGTCAAAGTCTCGCCCTACGCGTTAATGATTGGCGAGTGTGGGATTAATGCAACATATGGCACGGTCGGCGACGTAGGCAGTTTTCTTGCCGCTGATTCACGATCTCAATTCCCAGCCCCCGTTCGCGCCCCGCTGCCTGCCAATAAGTCAGCGCAAAGCCTAACCGTTAAGCACCCTCCAATGGGCCCGCGTAGCCGCGAGTTCGTCCTCGTTGTTTGCCGTCTGCAACCGCAAGGGCCGACGCAATTTCCGCCCCCGCGCGATGACGCTGCCCTTTCCAAGAGAATGATGTGAACCGATTCGTCCAAAGCCCGCTGCTGCCCACTCGGGCACCACGAATGTTAATTCATCGAGGCGGGGACCGGCGCGGCTCCAAATCGCCTTGAAGCATTTTGCACGCAATCGTAGAGCTATTTCCGGTCATTGACATAAGTTCGAGGAGTGCGCCGGGAAATATGCCGGCTTTTTCGCCAAGACGCATCGTCTTCGCTTGCCTATGCGCCGCGGCGACGATGACGGCCACCCCTGTCATGGCTGGGGAAGCGCTCGACGGCGCGCGGCTCCCCTGGCCGCTCGCCCTGCCCTTCGCCGGGATGCCGCCGTCGATCGCGCTCGGCCCGCTCGTCGTCAAAGAATGGTGGCATATCCATTATGAGAAGGCAGCGGGGTTTTGGGTGAACACTGTCACTCGGTGGCCTTATCGCCGCCGTGGGATTAAAGGCGGCGGCGGCCGGCTTTGTGCACAGCATGGCGCACGAATATCTGCCTTTCATCCTCATGCTTTTCGGGCTGTTCACGGCGGGCGGGAGGCATTCCCATTCAAGGGCAGGCTCAACGGCTCGCCGCCGGTCAACGCGACGATCCTTGGGCTCGGTATCCTGATCTCGAGCGTGATT
>CAWKON010000032.1:0-103206 GCA_963851225.1 uncultured Alphaproteobacteria bacterium
ATTTCCAGTCGGTTTGCGTATAGGTGTGACGGTATCGAGGGATTCGACTACGGTGCGTTCGTAGCCCCAAATGACCCAGAATTTGAAGCCCAAAAGCGGGCGGCAAATCTTCATCCAGATATTCCTCCCGCCAGTAAATCCAGCCGCCGAGGTGCTGCCGCCCCGCCTATGGGATTGCACCAAAAGATTCGTCGATCGTACAGGATTGAAGGCGGCCGCCGTCTAATGCCTTGTAAGACTTTTGGCGCTGACCTTACCAAAATGCTTCACGTGAAGCATTTTGGTACGATTGGAATCGCTTAAAACGCGCCCCCTCTTGTGCGTTTGCGCGGGTCCCGGCAGAACCCTGGCAAAATGGAAGATGATATGCCCCGCGCGCGCCTGATTATTCTTTCGGCGGGCGGAACCATTTCCATGTCCACGGGAAGCGCGCAGGGCGGCGAGGCAAAAACACTTTGCGCCGCGGAGCTTATCTCCTCCGTACCGGCTCTCGTGGACCTTGCAGATGTCGAAGGGCGCGATGTCCTGGCAAAACCCAGCGCGGACATCACGCTCGCGGATATCGCAACGATAGCGGACGCCGCCGCGGACGCGGCTAAGACCGCTGCCGGCGTCGTGATTACCCATGGCACGGACACACTCGAAGAGAGCGCTTTCGCGCTTTCCTTGCTCGTGCAAGTCGAGATGCCGATTGTCTTCACGGCGGCCATGCGCAGGCCGGATCAACCTGGCGCCGACGGACCGGCCAATCTTCTCGCCGCGGCGCGGGTCGCGATGTCGCCGGCCTCGCGCGGCAAAGGCATCCTTGTGGTGGCTGGCGATGAAATTCATGCGGGTCCTTTGATACGCAAGGTGCATAGTTTTCGGCCGCACGCTTTTTCGTCTTTTCCATTCGGCCCCATCGGCTACGTCGCGGAAGAGCGTGTCCGCTTCGCGCTCGCGCCAACGAGCTGGCCACCGAGGTTGACCTACGGAGGAGGAGCATCCGTGGTGCCGATCCTTGAAGCAGGACCCGGACTCGAGACCCAAACGGTTGAAGCCTTGGCGGCTGGTGTAATCGATGGACTCGTTGTTAGCATTCCCGGGGCAGGCCACGCCGCCACCGCCGTCGTGCCCGCTCTTGCCGGACTAGCCGAACGCATTCCGGTTGTTTTTGCCAGCCGCACTGGGGCGGGCGAAACGCTGCGCGGATCCTATGCCTACCCAGGGGGGGAAATCGATCTCATCGCCCGAGGGCTCATCCCGGCCCAAACGCTGGATGCCCGCAAGGCACGGATCGCCCTGCAACTGCTGCTATCCTGTCAAGCAGACTTGGCCAAGGTTCGTACCATCTTCGATCGTTTTTGAAACGCCAGAGCGTTGGAGCACAAACACGACCCTTGATCAGAATTCATCCTTTTGTGCGGCCTCTGCGATCGATCCTCGCGCGGGACGATCTTTTTCTCCCTGCCTTCGTGTCACACGACCGTTCCTGTTGCTTGCAAGCCGTCCTGTAACGTACACTCCCTCTTATGTGAGATTTGTCCGCGAAGCGTTCGTTCTTGCGCGAAGGCCGCAATCGCACCTAAGCCGGATTTAATTGTTTGCCACGGAATGCTTAAGATATGCTGGTCTTGCTCACACGCGCTCTCGAAGTATCGAAGCGAACGGCAGCGCGACTCGCATCCGAAGGGCATGGCGCCGTGCTATCGCCCGTTATTGAGATGGTGCCGACCGGAGCAATATGGCCCGCGGGCGTCATCGATGGTGTCATCGCGACGAGCGCGCGTGCCTTCGAGTTACTATCCGCCACGCCGGATTGGCCCCTGCCCGAGGCGCGCCGCCTCTTGCCCTTGCTCTTGGTTGGTGAGCGGACGCGAGACGCCGCGCGCGAACGCGGTTTCGACGGCCCGCCGCTGATCGGCCCAGACGTCAAGACCCTCGCGCGGGAAATCGCCGCGCATTTCGCTACCCCTTGCCGTTTCTTGTATCTCGCCGGCCGCGACCGCAAACCGGACATCGAGGACAGTCTCACTGAGGCAGGTCATGTCATCGAGACGATGGAAGTCTATGCGGCCCAAGCCGCCGAGTCTCTAACCGGGGCGGCCTTGGCCCTTGCCCGCACAGGCGATATCGGCGTGGTTTTGCACTATTCGCGGCGCAGCACGGATGTCTTTCTCGGCCTCGCCCGCCATGCTGGTCTGGACGTGTCCCGGATTAACCATGTCTGCATCTCGGCCGATGCCGCGGCGCCACTTCTGGCCGCAGGTATCCACGAAGTGCTCATTGCCAAAACTCCGGACGAACAGGCGATGTTTGCTATCATCAATGCCCTGGCGGCGCTTCCAAAGGCGCCGCTCGGGCAAGACGCAACATTAGATCGCGAGGAGCGAGGGCTTGATTAGATCGCCGCTTCGGACCATCATTCCGGCATGATCTTAAAGCATGGAATTCTTGTCACCCTTCTCGCCATTGCACTTCCGGCATTCGCGATTCCAGCGGCCTCGGCGAACAACATCGACGTCAAGGTAGGCTTCATTCGCGCGCCACATGCGCGGGAGACGCTCTCGATACTCGATATTCCAGCTGCCGACGATGGCATCGCCGGTGCCAGGCTCGCCGTAGAAGACAACAATACAACCGGGCGTTTCCTCGGTCAGACCTTTGCGATCGAGGACGTCCTCCTGCCGCCGGGCGGCGACCCGGCCGCCGCGCTGAACGGTCTCATTCAACACGGCGTTTCTCTTGTTCTCGCCGATCTTCCGGCAGCGGACCTTCTCGCGCTCTCCGGCGCGGCAAAAGATAAGGGCCTGGTCATTTTCAACACCAGCGCGCCGGAGGATTCGCTGCGGGAGGAAAATTGCCGCGCCAATGTGATTCACATTGCGCCTTCTTATTCCATGCTTGCCGACGGACTTGCCCAATATCTCGTCTGGAAGCAATGGAAACGCTGGTTCCTGATCAAGGGCTCGCATCCGGAAGATGAACTCTACGCCGGGGCGCTGCGCCACGCCGCGAAAAAATTCGGCGCGAAAATCGTCGAGGAGCGGACCTACGAGGATACTGGCGGCGGCCGCCGCTCGGATTCCGGAAGCGTACAGACGCAAAGGCTAATTCCGGTGGCGACCCAAAACGCGCCGGCCTATGATGTCCTCATCACCGCTGACGAAAGCGAGGTCTTTGCGAACTATCTTCCCTTCCGCACCTGGGATCCGCGTCCGGTCGCGGGCTCGGCTGGGCTGAGGCCAATGAGCTGGGACGGAAGCCACGAGCAATGGGGCGCGATTCAATTGCAGAATCGCTTTATGAAGCTTGCCTCGCGGCGAATGAACGCGCGTGACAACAACGCTTGGGTGGCGATGCGCATGATTGGCGAGGCAGCGTCCCGCACCGCTTCCAACGATCCCAAGGTCATTTCCAGCTATCTGACCGGACCGGATTTTGCGATTGCCGCGTTCAAGGGCCAAAAACAAACCTTGCGCCACTGGAACCAGCAATTGCGTCAGCCTATTCTGCTCGGCGACGGCCGGATGATCGTGTCGGTCTCGCCACAGGAAGGTTTTCTGCATCAAACATCGGAGCTGGATACGCTAGGCTTCGACGAACCGGAAACGAAATGCCAATTGCAATAAATTTTCGCGAGATATCGAGGGCCAATTCTCTTGCTGGCTCAATCCTCGCCCTCAGCACGCTTGCTTTCGTCATGGTCTCACCGGCCGGGGCGTTCACCGCCTATGTCTCGAATGAAAAAGGCAATTCGATCTCTATTATCGACACCGGCAAAATGGAGGTCACGAAGACCGTTCCGGCCGGCCATCGTCCGCGCGGAATTGCCTTGAGTCAGGATGGCGGCGAACTCTTCATTTGCGCCGGCGACGACGATTTAATCCAAATTCTCGACACCAAGACACTCTCGATCACTGGCACTTTGCCATCGGGTGCCGACCCCGAGCTTCTGATTCTGAGCCCGGACGGCAAGCGACTTTATATCTCGAACGAGAACGACAATCTGGTGACCGCGATCGACGTCGCGACACGCAAGATCGTCGCGGAAATTCCGGTCGGCGTCGAACCGGAAGGGATGGAACTTAGCCCCGACGGCAAAGTGCTCGTAAACACGTCAGAAACGACGAACATGGCGCATCTGATCGACATTCAATCGCGCAAGATTTTTGCCAATGTCCTTGTCGATGCGAGGCCGCGCGCCGCCCAATACACGCCGGACGGTTCGGAATTATGGGTCTCTTCCGAAGTCGGCGGCACGGTGAGCGTGATCGACGCCGCCAACCCCAAAATCAAACAGAAGATCGCCTTCGAGGTCCCCGGACTCTCGAAGGAAGCGATCCAGCCGGTCGGGATAAGGTTCACCCATGACGGCAAGAAGGCGTTCGTGGCGCTTGGTCCGGCGAACCGCGTTGCCGTCATCGACGCGGCAACAAAAAAGGTCGAGAAATACCTTCTTGTCGGCCAGCGCGTCTGGCAATTGGCGTTGACCCCCGACGGCAAATATCTTTACACGACAAATGGCGTTTCGAACGATGTCTCGGTGATCGACGTGGCCAGCCTCAAGGTTTTGAAATCAATCCCGGTTGGCTCTTTTCCCTGGGGCGTGGCGATTGCGCGCCAATGAGTTCTTCAATTCCGAACCCGGAGACCGCTAGCAAGCGTGGCGCAAGCCCGCCCGCGGCGCTGGAGGCCAAAGGCGTGAGCCATTGCTACGGCAAGCGCAAGGCTCTGGACAATATCGGCCTAAGTGTTGCCCAGGGCAGTTTCAGCGTCCTTCTCGGCCTCAATGGCGCCGGCAAAAGCACGCTGTTTTCCTTGATCACCCGCCTCTTCGCGACACAGCAAGGCACGATCCGTATTTTTGGATTCGACGTAAACCGCGCGCCGTCCGAGGCACTGCGCCGGCTTGGCGTCGTGTTCCAGGCGCGGACTCTCGATCTCGACCTGACGGTCATGCAAAACCTGTCATATCATGCGGCATTGCATGGAATTTCTGGACGGGAGGCAAAGCCGCGCGCGGCCGTTGTTCTGGACCAGGTCAAAGTGGCGGACCGCGCGCATGAAAAGGTGCGCAGCCTTTCCGGCGGCCAAATGCGCCGAGTGGAAATCGCCCGTGCGCTGCTGCATCGCCCGCGCATGCTGCTGCTTGACGAGCCGACCGTCGGCCTCGATATCAAGGCCCGCGCGGACATCTTGCAGCATGTACGGGGCCTTGTCGCGCGCGAAGGAATCGGCGTGCTTTGGGCAACTCATTTGATCGACGAGATCGAGCAAGGCGACGATGTCGTTGTCCTGCATGAAGGCAAGATTCTCGATCATGGCAATGCCAGCGAAATCGCAGCCCGCGCGGGCGCGCCCGGCATCGGCCCCGCGTTCACAGCATTAACCGGTGCTGCCCGGAACGAGAGGAAGCCGGAATGAATGGATTGTCCGCCGCTTCCGCTCCCGCCAGTGCCGGGCACCCCGGCATCGCGAACTATGCGATTTGCTTGAACGGCATCGTCTGGCGCGAGGCACTGCGGTATTGGCACCAGCGGGAACGCTTTGTTTCGGCACTGGTGCGCCCGCTCGTGTGGTTATTCATCTTCGCGGCGGGTTTTCGCTCCGTGCTGGGCGTGTCAATCATCCCTCCCTATGACACCTATGTGCTCTATGAGGTTTATATCACACCAGGTCTCATGGCGATGATCGCGCTGTTCAGCGGCATGCAGTCGTCGCTCTCCATGGTCTATGACCGCGAGATGGGAAACATGCGCACACTGCTGGTCAGCCCGTTCCCGCGCTGGTTTCTTTTGACGTCCAAGCTTGCTGCCGGCACCGCCGTGTCGCTTGTGCAGGTCTACGCGTTTCTTTTCGTCGCTTATTTCTGGGAGATCGAGCCGCCTTCGCCTTGGGGCTATCTCACCGTGCTTCCGGCTTTAATTCTTTCGGGCCTGATGCTGGGCGCGCTTGGGATGCTCTTGTCGTCGCTGATCAAGCAATTGGAAAATTTCGCGGGGGTCATGAACTTCGTCATTTTCCCGATGTTTTTCGCGTCCTCGGCGCTCTATCCTTTGTGGCGCGTTAGGGAAGGCAGCCCATGGCTCGCCACTGTATGCGAACTCAATCCGTTCACCCACGCGGTCGAGCTGATCCGCTTTGCATTTTATGGAAGGATTGACTTCCTCGCCTTGGCGGTGGTGCTTGGCGCGGCAATCGTCTTTTTGGGCGCGGCAATCGCCGCCTACGATCCCTCGCGCGGGATGATTGCGCGGCGCGAGGGACCCTAAAGGACTTTCTGGCTGGCGAAGGCGAACCCGAAGCCAGCTAGTTGAATATTAGGTCAACTATATAACTTAACCAGCCCCATCGCGGTTTACGGCCTTTAACCGTGCTCACGCCGTGGCCGTGGCTTGTGTTGTTCCAAGACCATGAGTCGTTGTCAGAATCACTAATCTTGTAGGTACCTGCAGTTAGCCACCTATTTGGTTTTGCTTCGTATATTAGGGTCCGTACCCAATTGAATTGAACCTCGCGTCATGATTCAAGCTCGTCAGGAGGGCTTGATTCGTGGCGGACAATTTCTGGCTCAGCGATGAGCAATGGGCGGCGATCGAGCCGCATCTCCCGATGGTCCACACCGGACCTGAACGCAAGGACGATCGCCGCGTCATCAGCGGGATCATCCATCGGTTGCGCGAGGGCTGCCGTTGGCGTGCGCTTCCCGACGAATATGGGCCGTATACGACGGCCTTCAACAGATACAACCGCTGGAGCCGACGCGGTCTTTGGCAACGGATCTTCGCGGCGCTGGTTGCCGGCGGCGATCCCCCAGCGCTCACGATGATCGACAGTTCGGCGGTCAAGGCGCATCGCTCGGCGAGCGGCGCCAGAAAAGGGGGGCGCAAAATCAAGCCATTGGCCGCTCGCGCGGCGGGCGCACGACAAAAATCCATGCGCTCGTCGACGAAGAAGGCCGTCCGCACGCCTTCCTGCTGACCGGCGGACACGTCGCCGACATCAAGGGCGCCGCGGCCTTGCTCGCGGCGACAGCGCCAAGCGAACGGTTGATCGGCGACAAAGGCTACGACGCGGATCATTTGCGCCTGTTCCTGCAAACACGCGGCACGACGCCGGTCATTCCCAACAAAATCAACCGCAAGACCCTCTTCCCGTTCGACGCCGAACTTTATCGCCTGCGCAACGTCATCGAGAGAACCTTTTGCCGGTTGAAAGACTTCCGGGCCATCGCCACCCGCTACGACAAAACCGCTCGGAACTTTCTCGCCGGCCTGTGCCTCGTCACCGCGCTCTGCTATTGCCTCAATTGAGCCCAGACCCTAGTAGCTTTTCGCCCCGTTCAGCCACGGTTACTGGCCAGTTGCCGAGCGATTGATCACCGTATTGCGGGTACAAGCTGATGGTTGCTGGGGCTTCTCCTGCGCCATGGCCATCGTCCAAATGATAATCACAAATAGAAGTGATTTTCGAAAGTTCAGTAAGAGTTTGTCCGGGAAGATCATATTGGATTGCATAGCTTTCTTAACATGAGACGGATGGACGCGAGCTTGACGAACGCGAGCGCTTTGCGATTGAGGCATTCCCAATCCTTGGCCAGCCTTCGGCATCGCGCGAGCCAAGCAAAGGTGCGCTCGACGATCCAGCGTTTGGGCAGGACGACGAAGCGTTTTGCCTGATCGGATCGCTTGACGATCTCGACGTTCACGCGCGAGAGGATTTTCTTCAGTCCATCTTGAAATCCTGCGCCCTGATAGCCGCCATCGGCATAGAGCTTCAGAAGGAACGGATAGAGGCCAAAAAGGCTCGCCATCAAAAGCACGCCGCCGTCACGATCCTGCACATCGGCGGCATGCACAATGGCTTGCATCAAGAGGCCCTGCGTATCAACGAGGATGTGCCGCTTCTTGCCCTTGATCTTCTTGCCCGCGTCATAGCCATGCGGGTCGATGCAAGGCCCCCTTTTTCAGCGCTTTTCACGCTCTGGGAGTCGATAATCGCGGCGGAAGGCGATGCCTCGCACTCTGCTCTTTCGCGACATTCGACATAAAGCGCGTGATGGATGCGATCGAGCGTGCCGTCCCAGTTCCACAAATCGAAGTAGTCATGCAGCGTCGAGCGCGGCGGCAGGTCCTTCGGGATCGCCCGCCATTGGCAGCCGGTGCTCAGAATGTACATAAGTCCGTTGACGATCTCGTGCAAATTCACGGTCCGCTTGTTGCCCCCGCGCCGGGCCGGCGGAATAAGCGGCGCGATCAGCGCCCATTCTTCGTCGGTCACATCGCTCGGATAACGCAGGCGGTTTCTGTCATAGCGTGCGCGATTCTTGTCCGTCCACATCGGCGATCCCTCCTCGAATCAGGCCGCCTCCCTTGAATCATAAATGACTCTTCAGATTCAAGATGTTCCCGGACAGACAGTAAGGACTAAGTCCGTTTGCTCAGGCGGAGGGGTGCTCGCAGAAAGCGCTGGTTTGTTGTTCCACGTGAATAAAAGCTCCTCCTCGCCCTCTCGCAAGGCTTGATTAGCAATTGCGGCTACCACCAAGGCGGGCCCGATAATCGCAAGCACCAGGCGTGCCCACTTCGGCAGAATGGGAATTTGAAGTCCCCACACTTTGATGCCTCCACCAACGATGGCGGCGATGAAGCAACCCAACCCGGTCAACCCAATAAACACTCGCGTGTCCGACGTGTCAAACATTCCTCTTCGCCTTACAGGCTACGATCCCTCGCGCGGGATGATTGCGCGGCGCGAGGGACCCTAGGTTAGCGGAGCTTATTTCTTCTTTCCGTCGGCGTCGAACTGAGCGAGATAGGCGACAAGATTGTCCCGGTCGTCCTCTTTTGGCAGCCCTGCGAAAATCATTTTCGTGCCAGGAATTTTGGCTTTTGGACTAGCGAGATATTCCTTGAGCGTCGCTTCGTCCCAGGTGATCCCGGAATTTTTGTCCGCATCGGAAAAGTTGTAGCCTGGAAGGGAGCCGTTCTTGCGCCCGATCAAGCCATTCAACTCCGGTCCGACGAAGTTCTTGGCGCCTTCGCCGATTTGATGGCAGACCTTGCATTTTTGGGTGAAGATCGTTTCGCCCGCGGCGGCATCGCCCGCCAAAGCCCCGGCTGCGGAACCGGCCCAAGCGGCCGCAGCAATAAGGCAGACATAATTACGCTTCATATCCGGTTTCCTTCCCTATGCGAGCGAGGGCATTCGTTCGAGATTCCGCCCGCGGCTCGCGAGTGTGGCCAACGGACGATCCTCATTGTGGCTCGCGCCGCAAAACATGTATCCTGAGACGATGACAAATGACAACCCAGACTTTGCGGGACGCTTATTACCGTGTAAGGGCCGCCGCCGCACCCTATACGGCTCTCTCAGCCGGCTGGCACTCTACCTCGTGCTGATGGCCGTTTTCAATTGCGAAGCCGGAGCCACTGAAAAAATCCGTGTCGCGGTACAAAAAACCGGAACCTTCGCCTGGGAATTAGGCATAATCAGCGAGCATGGCCTAGACAGGAAAGCTGGTCTCTCCATAGAGGTCACCGAGCTCGCTTCGCCCGAGGCCGCGAAAGTCGCTTTGATGGGAGGGGCGGCCGACATAATCCTCGCCGATTGGCTGTGGACCGGACGGCAAAGAAATCTAGGCCACAGGCTTGTATTTGCGCCCTATTCGACCGCGCTCGGAGCGGTCATGGTTCCGGCGGCCTCGCCCATCGAGGATCTCGGCGGCCTGAAAGGCAAAAAAATCGCCGTCGCGGGCGGGCCCCTGGATAAAAGCTGGCTGTTGCTCCAGGCGTTCGCGCGAATGTCGGATTTGGACATAGCGTCGCAGGCGAACATAATTTATGGGGCGCCCGCTTTGCTCTATCAGAAGGCCTCGAATGGCGAGGCCGATGCTACCTTAAACTATTGGAATTTCTGCGTAGCGCTCGAATCGCGCGGATTCCGGCGGCTCATCGGCATGGACGAAGTGGAACGCCGCCTTGGTGCCAAGGGACCAGTCGCCATGGTCGGCTACGTCTTCGACGAAGAGTTCGCACGAACCCATGCGGATACGCTCGCGCGGTTTTTTAAAATCACGGCCGAAGCCAAGGACATTCTCGCCCATTCCGGCGCGGATTGGGAGAAGGTCGCGCAGCGGGCCGGGATCACCGGGGAAGCAGAGCGCGCGCTCTACCGGCAAACGTATATAGATGGCGTCCCCCGCCGCCCTGTCGCCGAGGAAGTGGCCGACGCACGCGCGCTGTATCGCATCCTAGCAAAAACCGGAGGCCCGGACCTTGTGGGCAACGCAACGGAACTCGACGAAGGAACTTTCTACCAAAATATGGAAATGGAGCCTAAGGAACATTAATGGCCTGCTTTTCGGGCTGGCGCCGCTGGTCGCGCTAATTATCGCATGGCAGTTGGGTTCGAGCATCGCCCCGGCCGGCGCACTGCCCGCGCCGCTTGCGGTTATGTCGGTTATTGGCAAAGAGGCGCGGTCGGGCGCGCTTTTCGTCAATCTTGTGATCACCCTTGCCCGCGTCGCGGCATCGTTTGTGCTGGCGATGGCTCTGGGGACAGTGCTCGGCGTGGCCATGGGCCGCAGCAAGACGATCAACCGTCTCTGCGATCCCATGCTAATCGTACTCTTGAACCTGCCGGCGCTTGTCGTCATCGTGCTCGCCTATATCTGGGTTGGCCTGAACGAAGCGGCGGCGATCGGCGCGGCAGCTCTCAATAAATTGCCGAATACGGCGGTGACTCTGCGCGAAGGCGCCCGCGCGCTCGACAAAAACCTCGATGAAATGGCGCGCGTGTTCAAGCTGCCGTTCGGCACGAAACTACGATATGTTATCCTGCCGCAGCTCGCGCCCTATTTCGCGGCGGCGATGCGTTCCGGCCTCTCGCTGGTGTGGAAGATCGTCCTCATCGTCGAATTGCTCGGCCGCTCGAATGGCATCGGATTCGAGATCGGCATAGCATTTCAACTCTTCGACGTGACGCGGCTCCTGGCCTATGCGCTTCCCTTTGTCGGCCTCATGCTGGCGATTGAAACATTCGTCGTCCAACCTGTCGAGCGGCATGTCTCACGCTGGCGGCCGCGGCATGGAGATTGAAGTTTCCGTTGCGCGCAAGGCGCTCCGGACCGCGGCGGGGCAAACGCGCGTGGTCCTTCAGGATGTGGCCTTCAGCTTGCCAAAGGGAGAAATCTGCGCCCTGCTGGGACCGTCCGGCTGTGGCAAGACGACCTTGATGCGAATCATTTCGGGACTCGACACTAGTTTCGAGGGCCGGATCGTCTTGCCGTTACCGCACAGGATCGGCATGGTTTTTCAGGAGCCGCGGCTATTGCCCTGGCGCAGTGTCGCGCAAAACCTGCGTCTCGTTGGTTGGTCAAGCGAGGATGATCTCACCGAGATCGCCGCCGCGCTGGAGCTTTCGGAGCATCTCGATCATTTTCCGGGGGAGTTATCGCTTGGCCTTGCCCGGCGTGTTGCAATTGCGCGCGCGTTCGCGGTCAAGCCAGATCTTCTCCTCCTCGACGAGCCTTTCGTCTCGCTCGATGCTGGTCTCGCTGCCCGGCTGCGCGAAGAACTTTTGGCGCTCGCCCTCAAACGCAAGGCGACCACAATCATCGTCACTCATGACGTCGAGGAGGCGATCTCGCTCGCTGACCAAATCATCGTTATGTCGGCGGCGCCAGGACGCATCCTCGCCGACCGGACCATCGAGACTCCACGCGAGGCGATGACGGAAAGGCGCGCGGTCAAGATGAAAGAAGAGATCCGGTTGCTTATGGCACACCCTTCGTCGTAATCGGCGTGAGCCGCTGGCGCCCACACCGCCCGCGATGCTTGCTGGAAATTTTCGCCGCGATTGGATAGGACATGATCGCGAAGTCTTTCGATACGGGGGCGCCGTGCAGGCGGAAATGAACGAGGCAAAAGACGCGTTGGAACGCGTGTTCGGCTTTGCCTCGTTCCGGCCAGGCCAGCAGGAAATTCTCGAAGCCATTTTCGCGGGCGACCATGTCCTCGCGGTCATGCCAACGGGATCGGGCAAGTCGCTCTGCTACCAACTGCCCGCGATCGTGCGCAGGGGTCTCACCATTGTTATTTCGCCTTTGATCGCCTTGATGCGCGATCAGGTGCAGCAATTGCAGGCCCGTGGAATTGCCGCCGCCGCATTGAACTCGTCGAACAGCGGTGAAGATAATGCGGCGATCGAGGCGGGCCTGCGGCGCAAACGCTATCGCCTCGTTTATGTCGCGCCAGAGCGCCTCGTGCGCCCCGATACGCCAGACCTTCTTCGCGAGGCAGGAGCCGATGTCTTCGCCATCGACGAGGCCCATTGCGTCTCGCAATGGGGGCACGATTTCCGGCCCGAATATCTCGGCCTCGCGCAGGCGGCGCAAGCGATCGGTAAACTTCAACTCATCGCGGTGACGGCCACCGCCGACGCGCCAACCCGCGCGGATATCGTCCAGAAATTGTTTTCCGCGGAGCCGCGCGTTTTCGTTCGCTCGTTCGACCGGCCGAACATCCATCTCGCGATGCGGCGAAAGACTGGCGCCTACGGTCAAATTGAAACGATGATCGCGCGTCACAAAGGCCAAAGCGGGATTGTTTATTGCGGCTCGCGCAAGGGCGTCGAGAAGCTTGCGGAAACGCTGAGCGGGAAGGGCATTCCGGCGCTCGCCTACCATGCCGGCCTCGATGCGGGATTAAGATCGGCGCGCCAGGACGAATTTCTGCACAACGACGGAACTGTCATTGTCGCCACGATCGCCTTCGGCATGGGAATCGACAAACCTAATGTCCGCTTCGTCTGCCACGCGGATTTACCGCAAAGTATCGAAACCTATTATCAGGAAATCGGCCGCGCCGGCCGCGACGGCCTGCCGGCGCACACGCTGACCTTGTTCAGCGACGGCGACATCAGATTGCGCGAGCGGCAAATCAACGACAGCGTGGCGCCGCAAGATCGCAAGCGGACGGAAAAGCGAAAGCTCAACGCCCTGATTGCCTTGTGCGAAACGCCGCGTTGCCGCCGCCAAACATTGCTTGCCGCTTTCGGGGAGGCATCACAACCCTGCGGCAATTGCGACATTTGCGATGGGAAATGGCCGTTCTTCAACGGCGCGATTCCGGCGCAAAAAGTGATGTCCGCCATTCACCGCACTTTTGGGCGGTTTTTTCCGGGTCACCTCGCCAATCTTCTCGTTGGCCAAGCGAGCGATGCAATCCGGCGGCATGGCCATGATCTCCTGCCGACATTCGGCGTGGGCAAGGAGTTCAATCCGGCCGAATGGCGCAGCATTTTTTACCAGCTTCACGCGGCGGATCTGATCGCACAAGACCCGGAGGATCGTGATCGTTGGATTATCACCGCGGCGGGACGTGCGGTGCTTTCGGGCGAGGCGCCTTTGACGCTGCGAGGTGGCATGACTTTGTCGAGCGGGCGCAAGGCCTCCGTGCGGCGAAGCCTGGACGCTATCGAAGTTGCGCAGGCGAAGGATCCGGTGTTTCCGCGCGAGGCTTTCTGCCCCAGCCAAACAGGAGATTAAAGCGGCGGCGCTTACCGCCCGGCAAAATAGTCTGCTCGCCGCACTCAAGGCCAAACGCCTCGAAATCGCGAGAGACCAAAAGCAGCCGGCCTTCGTCATTTTTCATGACAGCGTGTTGATCGAGATGGTGCGGGCGCGCCCCAAAACCGGCGAGGAATTACTGCTTATTTCCGGTGTGGGACCAGCCAAAGCGGCACGTTTTGGCGCGATCTTCCTCGCCGTCATTGCCAACCATAACGACAATTCATGAACGCCCAATCGAATTTAGCAAAGCCGTGGCGAAAGGCACGCGAGGTGCTCCGCGCCGGCTTGCTTGCCCTCCTTTGTCTCGCCACTTCGTTTGCCTTGCGCGCCGAACAGCCCCTGCCGCCGCCGATCATTTCGCAGGGCGCGCGCGTCTTGCCGGTGCTGGCGAGCCGCGGCATGGTCGTCGCGCAGGAAGGAACAGCGGCGAAGATCGGCGTCGACATTCTCCGTCGCGGCGGAAACGCGGTCGACGCGGCGGTTGCAACCGGCCTTGCCCTTGCGGTGACATTGCCGCGCGCGGGAAACCTCGGCGGTGGTGGCTTCATGCTCGTCTACCTAGCCAAGGAGAAGAAAACCGTCGCCATCGACTATCGCGAAATCGCGCCGGCCGATACGCCGCCCAGCGTCTTTCTCAATGAGACGGGCGAGGCGGTGGCCAATGAAATCGCGCGATACCGGCCTTGCCGTGGGCGTGCCTGGAACCGTCGCAGGCCTTGCGCTCGCCCTGCGCAAATATGGTTCGGGAAAATTTTCGCTGGCCGAGCTTGTCGCGCCGGCCATAGCGCTCGCCCGCGACGGCATCGAGGTTGCCGATGATCTCGCCAATTCGCTTCCCGCCGCGCAGGCCCGGCTGAAACGCTGGCCGTCGGCGGCGCGGATTTTTTTGCATCCGGATGGAAGCCCGCTGGGGCGTGGAGAGAGGCTCGTTCAAACCGACCTCGCCGCCGTACTGGAAGCGATCGGCCGCGATGGCGAGCACGCCTTTTACGAGGGACCGGTCGCGGAAAAAATTCTCGCAAGTGTCCGCGCGGCCGGTGGGCAGGATGACGCTGGACGATCTGAAATCCTACCACGCGATTGAGCGCGTGCCCGTGCATGGCACGTATCGCGGCCACGAAATCGTTACGATACCGCCGCCCTCGTCCGGCGGAGTTCATATCATCGAACTTCTCAATGTGCTCGAAGGCTTTCCACTTGCCGCGCAGGGCGCTAACTCGGCCGCGAACATTCACGTCATGGCGGAAGCGATGAAATTGGCCTATGCGGATCGCGCCGAATATCTTGGCGATCCAGACCACGCGCCAGGTCCCTGTGAAGGGCCTAATCTCGAAAGCTTATGCGGAACACTTGCGGGCGGAGATTTCGCTCACCCGCGCCCGGCCTTCGGCGGAAATCAAAGCGCTCGATCCCATGCCTTATGAAAGCGATCAGACGACGCATTTTTCGATTGTGGACAAGGACGGCAATGCCGTCGCCAACACTTACACCTTGAATTTTTCCTATGGCCTCGGCCTTGTCGCCGAGGGTACCGGCATTCTTCTCAACAATGAGCTCGACGATTTCGCGGCAAAACCTGGCGCTCCGAATGCGTATGGACTCGTTGGCGGCAGCCGCTAATGCGCCGGGGCCGCGCAAACGGCCGCTGTCGTCGATGGCGCCCACAATGGTTTTTCGCGATGGCGAACTCGAAATTGTCACCGGCTCGCCGGGCGGTTCTAGGATCATCACGATCGTCACGGAAATCATCCTCGATGTGATCGATTTCGGTATGAATATCGCGGAGGCGACCGAAGAGGTGCGAATTCATCACCAGTGGCTGCCCGATGAATTGCAGGTCGAGCGCGGCCTTACGCCCGATACGATCCGGGTGCTTGAAGCCCTGGGCCACAAGGTCGCGGTGCACGACGCCTGGGGTTCGGCGCAGAGCATCTTTCGCGAAAACGGCGTGCTGATGGGCGCCGCCGACACCAGGCAACGGGGCACCTTGGCCGCTGGATATTGAGGCCCGGCCGCGGTGCGCGGCGCCTGCGGGCGCTCTTTGCAGAAGTGCAGCGCGCCCACGCCGCCTGATGCGATCAGCTGGTCCGCTTGGGGGTTTTTAGCGGTGTTCCTGCAAAACGGCCGTATTGCGCGCGGGCCAAGGCCGCCGAGGACCAAAAGGCTCCCCTCCCCGGGCACCAGAACAACCTGATTGAAATTTCCGCGATTCTGCGCCATCTTAGAGGAAGCGCCTGGCCGTTGGGCTGGGCTTTAGGAGGATCGGCACACTGATACAGGCCATTCCTGCGGAGTTGGCGCGACCGCCTCTCCACCCGGTTCCCGGTTCAGATGGACCCGAAGCCGGCACACTCGTGCGGACTGTCTTGACCTGTCTCGAAGATTCCAAGGCCGAAGACATCGTCACAATCGACCTGCACGGCAAAACCATCCTGGCCGACATCATGATCATCGCGACCGGCCGCTCCAGCATCCACGTAGGGGCGATCGCCGAGCGTCTTGTCGGCGCGTTCAAGGCCGAGCGCCGCAAGCCGCCGCGCGTCGAAGGCTTGCGGAGCTGCGATTGGGTTCTGGTGGATGGTGCCGACATCATCATCCACATCTTCCGGCCCGAGGTCAGGCAGTTCTACAATCTCGAAAAAATGTGGAGCATCGACCGGCCGGGCGAGCGCCGCCTAGGCTGAGGCCGCCCGCTATAATCACGATGTAAGTGCGAATCATCGCCGCCCGGCCACCCCAACAACGCGAATAATTTCGCGAGCTTGCCGGTTTTGCCGCGACGGCGCCACTTTCCTCCTCTTGATGGGACGAGGTTGAATTCGCGCCGCGTTCAGTCCAACCGGGCGCCAGGCATAAGGAACTTTGTGGCGTTTCGAACGCGGCGGCATCGCAGGATTGCTTCGGCGGGGGCGGCAAGTCTCTTCGCACTCGAACTATGTCTTGCAGCCTCCGCACCTGCAAGCCTTGCAGCCCAATCCGGTCAGCCGCCAGTGCCGGACGTGGACGAGAAAGGCGCGCAGCTAAGCGGCCACCGGCTCGAACTGCGCGGCATGGAAGACACGCTCGCGGCGTCGCAGGAACTACGCCGGCGGATCGAAACCGAAATCGCATCAATCCGCGCCGACCGGGTGAAGCTTACCGCGGCGCTTCTCGATGCGACGCAAAACGTCAACACGAGCGAACGCAAGATCGCCGCAATTGAGGCAAGGCTCGACACGCTGACCGGGACAGAGGACGCGATCAAGCATTCGCTTGTGAGCCGCCGTGCGGTCATTGCCGAGATCCTCGCCTCCTTGCAGCGGATGGGGCGCAAGCCGCCGCCGGCGCTACTTGTCGCGCCGGAAGACATGCTTGCAGCGATCAGAACTTCCATGTTGCTCGGTTCGGTTCTGCCGCAGATGCGCGGCGAGACCGAAGCGCTTGCCTCGGACCTTTCGGATCTTGTGCAGTTGCGCGAATCGATCGCGGCCGGGCGTGAGACGCTTGCCAAAGGCGTGGCGGCGTTTCGCGCAGAGCGTCAGCGTCTCGCCGCACTGGTCGAGGCCCGCCAATCGGCGCTGTCTGCCGCCGAACAGGCTCTCGGAGCCGAGCGCGAACGCGCCCTCGATCTCGCCAAGCAAGCGGCGAGCCTCAAGGATCTGATCGCCAGAATGGAAACCGAAGTCGCCGCGGCTGCGCGGGGTGCCGAGGCGGCGCGGAAGGCCGATGAGAGCCGCGGGCGCGCCGGGCAAGCAGCCGGACCAGGTACCGGTATGAAAACCGCCTTGGCGCCTTTTAAGGATCCAGCAAGGCTTGCGCCAGCGAGCGCCTTTAGCGAGACAAAGGGCCTTTTACCCTTCCCCGTGAATGGCACGCTACAGCGCGGCTTTGGCAGCCCGGATGGGTTTGGCGGCACCGGGAAAGGAATTCTGATCGCGACCCGCGTTGAGGCGATTGTTGCCTCGCCTTGCGACGGTTGGGTGTCATTCGCCGGGCCATACCGCAGCTATGGACAACTTTTGATTGTCAACGCCGGCCAAGGGTATCATATTATTCTTGCCGGGATGGACAAGATCAACGTAAACATAGGGCAGTTCATTCTGAGTGGGGAACCCGTCGCCGTAATGGGCGATGGGTCCGTCAAGACGGCCGCCGCCATCGCCATCGGCGCGGTCCAGCCGGTACTTTATATCGAATTCCGTAAGGACGGGGTGGCGATTGATCCGGGCCCATGGTGGGCAAAGCCGGATTTGCAAAAGGTTCGCGGATGATGCGCAAAGTCTTACCTCTGCTGCTAGGCGCCCTTCTGGGCGCGGGGCTCGTCACCCTTGCAACGAAGACGCCGGTTTTTCCGGCAGGAGCGGCGCACGCGGCGGCGTCGGACACCTACCGCAATCTCAACCTCTTCGGCGACGTTTTCGAGAAGATTCGCTCCGATTATGTCGAGAAACCAGACGAACAAAAGCTCGTCGAGGCGGCAATTAACGGCATGCTCGGCTCGCTCGACCCGCATTCGAGCTACATGGACCCCAAGAGCTTCCGCGACATGCAGGTGCAGACGCGCGGCGAGTTCGGCGGTCTTGGTATCGAGGTGACGCAGGAGGACGGGCTTATCAAGGTCGTTACGCCGATCGACGACACACCCGCCGCCCGCGCAGGTATTTTGTCCGGCGACATTATTAGCGCCATCGACGGCGAGAATGTGCAGGGTTTGAGTCTCAACCAGGCAGTCGACAAGATGCGCGGCGCACCGGATACTTCTGTGACGCTCAAGATCTTGCGCGGAGCCAACAAGGACCCGCAGGATATCAAGCTTAACCGCGCGGTGATCCAAATCAAATCGGTTCGCGAGCATCAGGAAGGCGACGATATCGGCTACATTCGAATCACCCAGTTTAACGAACAGACGTTTGAAGGTGTTCGCGCGGCGATCCAAAAATTCCAAAACGATATCCCGTCCGCGAAGTTCAAAGGCTATATTCTTGATCTGCGCAATAACCCCGGCGGTTTGCTCGACCAGTCGATCTCCGTCGTCAATTGCTTCCTCGATCGCGGCGAAATCGTTTCGACCCGGGGCCGGAATGCCGATGAAACGATGCGCTACAATGCGCATCCCGGCGACCTGTCGAAGGGCAAGCCGGTAGTCGTCTTGATCAATGGCGGCTCGGCGTCGGCTTCGGAAATTGTTGCCGGCGCGCTGCAGGACCATAAACGCGCGACCATTCTCGGCACCCGCTCGTTCGGCAAGGGGTCGGTGCAGACGATCATACCGCTCGGCCAGAACAACGGCGCCGTGCGGCTAACCACGGCCCGTTATTACACGCCGTCCGGGCGCTCGATCCAGGCCAAGGGGATCGACCCCGACGTGACCGTGTTGCAGGATGTTCCCGACGACCTCAAGGGTAAGGACGACACAAAGGGCGAAGCTTCGCTGCGCGGCCATTTGAAGAATGGCGATGACGAAAAGGGAGGTTCGCAAGCCTTTGTACCTCCTGATCCCAAAAACGACAAACAATTGATCGCCGCCGAAGAAATTCTGCGCGGCGTCAACAAGGCGATGAACAAAGTCATTGCGGCGCCAGCGGGCGAACCCACGAAAGTTCCGAATTGAGTGGCGCCCGCGAGGAGGCCAAGGAGCCTCGTTAAACGGCCAAGGTTGAAACCAGCCGCCGGTGCACTGGAGGGAAGGTGAGGCGACGGCCCCGCGCAAGCATGATCCACGACTATTGGCACGGCGGCCGCGTTTCGGTCATGCAAGCACGAAGTGTTTGGACTTGATCTGGCCGACGCCGGCCGGACCAAGGCTCGATGCCGGCGATTCGGCCCGTAAGGCCTGGAACACCGGGGGGTAGGACGTTGTGATTTGCGGCTGTTGCTTAACGCGGCGCCCCCGATTTGCGGCGATCTGGCGGACGCCGGTTTGGCTGGCGCGCAAGATTGCACGCGTGCCAACGCAGGATAGCGATCAAAGATGACGGACGACGATCTGAATGCACCCCTGGGCCAGTTCCCCACTCAACAGCGCCTGTCCCTCAGCACTGAGCTTCATGCGGCGGCTGCCATTTGTGGCCTGGCTTTGCTTGCCGTTCTTGCCGCGTATTTGCCGGCACTCGTCAGGCCGCAAGGCGCAGCCAATTATGCCGTGAACAGCTTTCCGGTGCCCGGCACGACGCCTTCCATAACTTCGGCTGGGGCACCCAAAAACCTGCCACGGAATCCGCTCCCGCCGCAATCTGGCGTGGCGGATGCGAGTTCAACACCTGCACCTGCACCTCTTCAAGACACTAGCGCCACGGTACCTGCCCAAAAAGCCAGATTGGGAGCGGAGGCGGTCGAGCGGCGAAGCGGCGTGCGAATCATTCGTGCCGGGGGTGGCACCGCGCCCGCGGCTCTCATCATCGACGTGGCGACGGAGCTGAACGCTGGCCTGCCGGCGGCGCCCGACCCTCGGCTAATCGAACAATCCCCCTATGGCCCAATCCCGCGTATCGGAGAGAGCGGTGCGCGACCGTCCGAGGTTTATGCCCGCCCCACCGCCATGTCGTCCGGTGGATTGACCCGCGCGCCGCGCCTTGCTTTGCTTGTTGGTGGCGTGGGTCTTGCCTCGCGCGCAACGGAATCGGCAATCGCAAATTTGCCGGGCGCCGTCACGCTTGGCTTCGCTCCCTATGGAGCCGATCTTGCGCGCGAGGCGGCGCGCGCGCGCGAGGCAGGCCACGAGGTCGTCTTGCAAATTCCGATGGAGTCCTTCGATTTTCCGCGCGACAATCCTGGCCCGCACTCGCTTCTCGCGGGCGCCGGGAAAGCCGCGAACATCGACAATCTTACCTGGCTGATGAGCCGCTTCACCGGCTACGCGGGCGTCGCAAATTTTCTCGGCGGCAAGCTTACGGCGGATGCCAAGACTTTGGCGCCGATCTTGCACGAGATTGCCGTGCGCGGCTTATATTACGTCGATGACGGGACGTCGGCGCAGAGCCTTGCCATGACGCTCGCGCCCGGTCAGGCACTTGCGGCCGCGCACGCGGACGTAGTCGTCGATTCGGCGGCCGGGCCAGAGGCAATTGAAGTGGCCCTCGCGCGGCTCGAAACAATCGCTCGCGACAAGGGCGTGGCGATCGGGGTCGCAAGCGCGGTTCCGCCCTCGATCGCAATCATTGGCGGCTTTGCCCGCGCGCTAGAGGCTCGCGGTATTGCGCTCGTCCCGCTAAGCGCGGCCTTGCCAAACCGGCAAACTGACTTGGCGAGCGGGCTGTCGACAGTGAGGTAAGGCGGAAATGGATCCTCTCTATTACCGCCCAGGCGTCGGAATTATGCTCTTCAATCGCGCCGGGCTTGTCTTCATCGGGCGCCGTCGTAAAAAGAAAATACCCGAACACCTGCGCCAAGGGCACGAATGGCAGATGCCCCAGGGTGGGATCGACGCTGGCGAGGCGCCTTATCAGGCGGCATTACGCGAGTTGCGCGAGGAAACCAACGTGTCCTCCACGACATTTCTGGCGGAGTCGCCGGAATGGTATAGCTACGATCTGCCGGACGGCGTCTTAAGGAAGTCCTCGAAGGGCCGGTTTCATGGCCAGCGGCAAAAATGGTTCGCGCTGCGTTTCGACGGCGGCGAAAATGAAATCGATATCGATTCGCCTGCCGGCGGGCAGCGGCCGGAATTCGATGCGTGGCGATGGGAGTTGATTGGCCGCCTCGCCGAACTGATCGTTCCGTTCAAGCGGCCGGTTTACGAAAAAGTGGTCGAAACATTTGGCCATCTTGCCGAGCCATTTTGCACGACGGACTGTTGAACGCGGCGGCAAGGCGACCCCAGCCGACTCCGCGCCAGGTGGCACCGGAGGGGTGCCGTCAAATGGCGCCGAAACCTTCGAAAGCGGCGAAGAGGTGGCAAGAACAGCACACCTTGAAGCCTCCCTTTCCGGGTTTCCGCTTTCCGGCCGAATTCGCCAGTCACGCCACGTGGCGTTATCGCCGGTTCGCTCCACGTCTGGCCCGAGCCACCATCCTGAAACGTGGGCAATGTCATCTCTACTTGGGTGCAAGCCGGGCAGACAATTTGCCGCCTGGCTCGGTTTAACGCCGCAACATTCCACCAGAGGTAAGACGCAACCCAGTGGCATCTCCAAACTAGGAGACAGGTACCCGCGCCGGCTGCTCGTTGCCGGCGTCACAGCAGTCATCCGCCATACGAAGGACAAGCCAACGCCCATGGCCAACTCGTTCAGGAAGCTCCTGGAGAAGAAGCGGTTCAGGATCGTCTCGGTCGCGCTCGCCAATAGGTTGGCGAGTTCCGCGCGGGCAGTCCTGACGCGAAAGGAAGCATACCGGCCCTACCAACGGGCGGCCCGAGGGCGGCCTAAGCAGACGGAATTGGCGACGACAGGCAGTTGTGTAAGTCAAGTTCTGCAAAATCCATGGCGTGAAGTATGGCGTGAAGTGATGCGGGCGCGCCCGGCCGCCATCAGGCGGCCAAGGCCCGCAAAGCCTCTTTCTTGTGCTCGCGCAGATGCTCCATGTTGAGGTAGCGGATGGCCTCCAGCCAGTGCTCGTGGGTCTCAACGGCGAGCGCCCGCACCAGCCGCAGACAGCTTTCGGCTGCGGGGAAGATTCGCACCACATGCGTGCGCCGCTTGATCTCCTGGTTCACGCGTTCGAGCATGTTGGTGCTCTTCATATGTTTGTGGTGGGCCAGCGGCAGCCGGTAATAGGTCAATGTCTCTTCGATATTGTCCTCGACCCAAGCGCAAAGCTTGGCGTATTTGCCCTGCCACTTTGCGAGCCACTGAGCGAGATCGCGTCTGACTTCGGCAAGATCGCGGCGATCGTACATCCAGCGCAGCTCCTTGAGGCAATCGTCATCCACTTTGCGCGGCACATAGTCCAGCGCATTCCGCAAGAAGTGCACGTAGCAGCGTTGCCAAGCCGCCTCGGGCAAGACTTCCCGGATCGCGGCTTTGAGACCGGGATGATCGTCGGACACGGCATACTCGACGCCCGATAGCCCGCGTCTTTTAAGGGCGAGCAGAAAGTCCTTCCAGGACGAGCGGCTCTCGCGATTGGCCAGCTCTACGGCAAGTACTTGGCGCCGCCCTTCCCAATCCACCGCAACGGCAATGAGCACCGCCTGGCTCGCGATCACACCGGCATCGCGGATACGCTCGTAACGCGCATCCAGGATGACATAGGGTAAGGCTTCCTCAAGCCGGCGCTCGGAAAAGGCCTTCAGGCTCGCGTCCAGTTGCTTGTTGATCGCGCTGATCGAGGAGGCCGAGAACTCGTGACCGCACAGCTCCTCGGTGACCGCCTTGACCTTCCGGGTCGAGACCCCTTGCACATACATCTCGGCCAGCGCCGCCACCAGCGCCTTCTCCGAGCGTTGGTAGCGCTCGAACAGTTCCGTCGAAAAGCGGCCAGCCCGGTCCTGCGGGACCCGCAGCTCCAGCGTCCCAACCCGCGTCACCAGCGAGCGCTCGTAGTAGCCGCTACGGTAGCCAAGCCGCCGCTCCGTGCGCTCGCTCTTCGCCGCTCCAACAGCCTCCGTCATCTCCGCTTCCAGAGCCGCATGGACTAAACGCTCAACCGCCGATCTGAGGAAATCTTCGTCTTGCTCCAGTAGTCCTTTGACATCGATGATCTCCGCCTTACCTTCTCGCTTGGTCATGGTGTGCACCCTTCCACCGGGTCGGTGAATTTCGAACATCACCCGCATACCATGACCGCTACCGCAGCCGATTTTGCTGAACCTTCAGGACACTACCCCGGAGATATGCAAGCAACCGATCGCGCATTCCGACAAAAGCGCCTTGCCAAAGGGTCATCCACATATGGGATAATCGCTGCTCTTCCCCTCCATCGAATTTAGCCTCGTATCTATCGAAGCCAAGAAAATTTGATTGCAGGTCACAACGCATGAGCCCTTCGGCACCGGCTGGTGGGCACTGTTGCCCGCGTGCAACTGGTTAGTTTAAAAAATTATTGCCCTAGATTATCTATTAGTGCCCCTCAACATTTCATGCGAAGCTGACTTTTGACAAGCGGCTTTTTAAACGATTGTTGTCGCATAAAATTTCAACTTCGCTGTGACGTCTACCAGCGCGAATTCAGAGGCGAAGTACTGCTGAGGCAACGGAACAATGGGGTGCATTAGCGTTAAAATGGATTTGCCTTTGGGTGAATCCACCTCTATTTTCAGATCTTTATTATGTGTGCCTGCAATCACGGCACTTTTGCTAGGTGGCTGCGGTACTTATGTCCCAGAAATCCAGGAATTTCCAGGAACGACGGTAGACAGTCAGCTTCTCGTTCAGGCTATTGTCAGAAGTATTCATTGTGAGATCAGAAATGCTGTCGCATACGTTGTCGATCGGGACAAAAGTCTAGCGAGTTTTCATAATGGTGCGAGGACCGCTCCATGGATGGAAAAGTGGGGGGTACAGGTCCAGTTGACCCTCACAATCGACGAGAAAAGTTCGGTCGCTCCTTCGGCTGTATGGACGCCCCCGAACCCCGCGACAGCACTATTCATGCTAGGTGGAGGGGTATCGGCTTCGGCGGATGCGACGAGAGTTGACACATTCAATTACTATTATACGGTGAAAGACCTTTTAGCTCTCGGCTACTGCCCCGCAAACGATAACGCACAAGCGCCTCCGGGATCCTTGCTGATACAAGGTGATTTAAAGACGAAAGAGTGGCTTTCGACTTAAGTTTTTAACCTAGGCACTGGTGAGGGCGTTATCGATACAAACACAAACGCATTCAGCCACGAAGTGAAATTTGAAGTGGATACGAGCGGAAACTTAAACCCGGCGTGGCAATTCGCTCATGTCACGATTAACCAGGGCGGTCCTCTATTAGAGGCCAGTCGAAATCGTACACACGACCTTCTTATGACTTTTGGTCCGGTCGATCCTACTACCAAGCAGCTTGCAAGCCCAGCCGCCGGAACATTCCTTGCTTCCCAAATAGCTATAGCGGTAAATTCGAATAACAGCAGGAACCGGCTTGGTTTCTAAATGCATGTCGAGCGAAAACTTGCGGCGTAATATCAGGCTCAGAGCAATAAGAGGACACGACCATGGTAAAACCAGTGAAAAAGGTGGCTGCAAAAAAGAAAGCGCCGGCGAAAAAAAAGGTTCGGCGCGCTGGGCGTATTATGGTGCCCCGTGCAGCAGTGGCGGGGCAGGCACCCGGCGCACCAAATACTTGGTGGTTTCCTACTGCGGATCCAAACATAGTCATGGAATGTACATGGAACCCAGCGGAACATCGATATAATATAGGGTGCCATCCAATTCAGCTTTCACAGACGCCGTTCCACATTGTGGCGGCGATTAAGAAAAGCCGTTAATTGAAATGACCGCATAGGGCGGCGAAGTCGCCTTTGCAACTAACCAAGCATAATATGGAACGTAGCTTCGCCGCAAAGGCCCTTTTGGGGCCCATGAGGGTTAATCTACCTAACGGCGCAGGTACATGAAGCGGAGTTCGGCCTGGACTATTTCGCAACCAAAGTCGCCCTTTTTGAAAGGACGTAGCCGCGTCTTGAGCGCGTTGTCTAAGCTTCTTCAGCCATTCTTATCGACACGGCTGTGCGTTTTCTTGGGTGCGCCAGAGACAGACCGATTACTAGCACGCCGATTGGATATGCGCGAAGGCGGCAAATCCAGGGAACCTGCAGGCGCAGACGCGAGTAAACTGCAAAGGATTGCGCCATTAGGAGATCCGAGCCCGCTACAGGCATCCCAACCCGGGCCAGACTCATATCCGACATTATGGAAGGTCTTGTACGTACACCGGTTGTTACCATTGGTAATATCATGGAAGGCACCGGAGGCGGGGGCTAAAGAATAGATTTGTGGGTTAAATGAAGCCAACCCGCCTGCCCAACTTTTGATTTATTCGTGCAATCAGTCCTGCCCACAACGGAGCAACTGCACTGGTGCCCCCAACCGCCATTTTGTGCCCGTCGACCAAGATATTATAGCCGCTGTCAGGATCGCCATTGCCGGTAACATCCGGCACGCCCCTGCCTTTGTAGCCCGCGGGATTGAGCGATGCCGGAAGGCCGGCGCCTTTCTGATAGGCAGGTAAGGGAAATGCTCCGCTTATCCCGCCTCCTCCGGAACCGAAAGAGCCATTTGGCCCCATTGTCAAATCGGCATTCTGTTGGTTCCAAACAGATTTATGGGTGATGACGTTCCCGTCGGCCAGGAGACGCGTGCCGCCGCAGGCCAAGGCAAAAGGGCTCGATCCCGGGAAGTCGACGTGGACCTTGCCATCCCATGCCTTCGGCCCATTGTCGGCCGCCCCATCATCACCGGACGCAATGCATACGGTGATTCCCAGCATAGCCGCCGCTTGCAAGGCCTGATCAAATTGTTTTTGAAAAACAGTTGCATTGGGATCTTCGGGGCCACCCCAAGAAATAGAAATCACCGACGGGTCGTTTTCATTGTCGTGAATCGCTTTGGTTATAGCATCCAAAAAGCCGTCGGAAGCACGATCGTTGGTCGAGAAATAAACGACAATCTTTGCACCCGGCGCGACGGCACTTGCAACTTGGATGTCGAGCACACCTTCGCCATCATCGCTATCTGGGGTGGTTGGAGAATTGGTCGCGCCGTCGACTGAAACAGGAATCACGGTAGGAACCGGCAAACCAAGACTATTAAAGTAGGTCTGGAGATCATGAGGGCGATAGCCGCCGCCAAGTTCAATGATGCCTATCGTTTGGCCGCCGCCATCTGCATCCGCCGGGAAATCATAAAGCTCAGCGAGTTGATCCGGGTTAAAAGGTGTAGCACCGTCAGTTGAAGATGCAGTTCCGCGCCGGGCGGGTCCACGCCGTTTAGCTACAGGCCTGTTATCGAGGCCGAACACGCCTTCGACGATTTCCGCAAGGTATTCCGGTATTTTTACGGAGCCGGTGCGCCCTCGATACGTTCCGCTTGGATAATCGTATGTTTTTAGCTTAACCTGAAAAGCCCTATTAAAGTCTTCGACAGTACCGGAGAGCATGACACTTCGGCGGCTCGCGCTCTCACGAACGACCGAAAGCTTATTTGCTTTAGCAAATTTTCGAACCTGAATGATATCTTTCTGGATCGCGCCATATTTCTTGTTGAATTCATCGTGAGTTAATATCGAATAAGGGGCTGATGACGGCTTCAACATATCGGAGGCCTTCGGCAAAGGATTTCGTGGCCGCAACCGAACCGTCACCTCTAGCCGCTCATCTGTCGGAGCCAGTGCTATCTCCGTCGCGCCGGGCAAAGGATGTTTTTGAATCGCAGGAATGGAAACCATTTTGACCTTAGTCATCATTGTTACTCCTCAATTCGATGTCTATGCCTCTCCGAAGCGCGGCCTGGCTCTATCACCCGGCAAAGTATGTGCACAAGAAGGCTCCACGTCTTAGGGCTTGTTAATACAAAAGAAAGACTAGCGGCTTCGTCGAGCATGGACAAGCGGCGCAACGAAGTCGAATAACTGTTTCGCAAGCTCAAAGGATTCAGGCGCATCTTCACCCGTTTCAAAAGGCTCGACGTCATGTTCAAAGCCTTCCTCCATCTCGCGCTAGCCTACCTCATCCTGTAGTGTAAACACGCTAGCTCGTGTGGACGGATTTGATCACGATGAAGCCTGCGGCGAGGGCGGCGAAAGACAGGAAGTTTGTTTTGGTCTTCTCGCAGCGTAGGGCGATGCGCTTGAAGCGTTTGAGCTTTCCGACCGCCTGCTCGATGCGAGCATGTTTCTTGTAGAGCGTCTTGGGGAAGAAGGTCGGCTTTTCCCTTGCGTTGGATTTGTAGGGGATGACCGGAGCGATCCCGCGTTTGCGGCAGGCGGCATGATTGGCTTTGCTGTCGTAGCCCTTGTCGCCGATCGCGGCGCGCGGATCGAGGTCCGGACCAAGATCGAGAAGCGTCTCGAAGCGCGGCGCGCCGGCCTTCTCGCCGCCGGTCAGATCTAAGGCGATTGGGTGGCCGTCGAAATCGGTCTTGAGATGGATTTTCGTCGAGAAGCCGCCACGCGAGCGCCCGAGGGCTTGCCCCTCCTGCCACCTTTTGCGCCGGCGGCCGAAACATGCGCGCGCACCACCGTGGAATCGAACCTCTGCACGAGACGGGCGCTGCCACTCAGCGATGCCAGCGCATCGAAAAGGGCCTCGAACATGCCGGCCCGGCTCAAACGCCAGAAGCGCTTCCAGAAATTTGCAGTCGTCGCGTCCCTTGTCGCCGCGCAGTGACCGACACGAACGGAAAATCCCTAAAACCCCTCGAACAATGCCGTCGACAAATAGCGTTCCGCGAAGGAAGGGATAATAAGGACGATGTTTTTGCCTTCGAATTCCGGGCGCAGGCCTATCTCCACCGCGGCAGCGACGGCGGCGCCCGCCGATATTCCGACCGGGATGCCCTCCAAGCGTGCGACGAGCCGCGCCGTGTCGAACGATGTCTGATTGCCAACGGTCAAAACTTCGTCGATCAACGACTGATCAAGGATCGCCGGAACGAAACCGGCGCCGATCCCCTAAATCTTGTGCGGCCCAGGTTGTCCGCCCGAGAGAACAGGAGAATCTTCAGGTTCAACCGCGATAATTTTCAGATCCGGGCGGCGTGGCTTCAGCACTTGCGCGACGCCCATGATGGTCCCGCCCGTGCCTACCGCGGAGACAAAGACATCGACCTCGCCCTTGGTATCGTTCCAGATTTCTTCAGCTGTCGTAAGCCGGTGGATTTCCACATTCGCCGGGTTTTCAAACTGCCTCGGGATGACGGCGCCAAGCGTCGCATCGGCGAGTTCCTGCGCCTTGGTAATGGCGCCCTTCATGCCTTGCGCCGCCGGGGTTAAGACAAGTTCGGCGCCGAGCAGGGCAAGCATCTTGCGGCGTTCGAGCGACATCGATTCCGGCATGACCAAAATGAGCTTATAGTCCCGAGCGGCCGCGACAAAGGCGAGCGCGATGCCGGTGTTGCCGGAGGTCGGCTCGATAAGGGTGGTTTTGCCGGGCGCGATTTTGCCCGCGTCTTCCATGACCGAGATCATGTGGACGCCGATACGGTCCTTCACGCTGGCGATCGGATTGAAGAATTCGAGCTTGGCGAGAAGGTTGGCCTTAACGCCCTTTTCCCTGGCAATCTTATTTAGGCGCACAAGCGGCGTATCGCCGATCGTATCGGTGATCGAATCATAAATGCGACCGCGTCCCGGCAGCTGCGCGGCGTAAGGGGTTTCGGTATGTTTCGCGGCGGGTTGCGCCATTTAGCTTGCTCCAGATAGGTGACGGGGATTACGCAACCCAAGCCATCAGAACAAGTCCTGACAAGAACATTTTTTAAAGTATCGAACTCCGCCGGCGATCCAGGCTATCTCTATCTGATAGTATTGATGGTATGCGGCGCATACGCACCCGCACCCACTTTACCCGAAAGCCGGTAAAACCCTTTCGATCGCCAACTTGGTGAGCCTTCAAGGCTGCGGGGTCAAGCGGAGATACGGTTTTACAGCGCGGAACCCTTTTGGGAAACGCTCCTTTGCCTGATCATCGCTCACCGAGGTGACGATGATGACGTCCTCGCCTTGCTTCCAGTTAACGGGGGTCGCAACTGGATGCTTCGCGACGAGCTGGCATGAGTCGAGTAGCCGCAGCACCTCGTCAAAATTGCGCCCGCTGGTCATTGGGTAGGTTAGCATCGCCTTAACCTTCTTGTCAGGCCCGATGATGAAGACCGAGCGCACTGTCGCATTGTCGGCTGGCGTGCGGCCCTCGGAAGTATCTCCGGCTTCCGCGGGCAGCATGTCATATAGCTTTGCCACTTTCAGCTCGGGATCGCCGATCATCGGATAATTCACCGCATAACCCTGGGTCTCCTCGATGTCTTTCGACCATCGGCCGTGTTGCGCAACAGGATCGACGCTCAGCCCGATGATCTTGCACCCGCGCTTGTCAAATTCAGGCTTCAGCCGCGCCATATAGCCAAGCTCGGTGGTACAGACGGGCGTAAAATCCTTTGGATGCGAAAACAGAATGGCCCAACCGTCGCCGATCCATTGATGAAAGTTGATGGTGCCTTGCGTGGTTTCTGCGGTGAAATTAGGCGCTTCGGAATTGATTCTCAGCGACATGCCGTATTTCCTCCTCTTATTTGCGGCCCCCAAACCTTAAATGGCGCCAAACAGCGCGCGAAGCAAGCCCCCCGCGCTCCCCGGCACCGGAGTGGGCACCGTGCGCAATCGCTTAAGTGGTCCGCTACTGTTCATCGAAGCCGGTCCTAGGACAAATTTCGATTTTGCCTGCAAATCGTCGAGGGGATCTCCAAGGGACTTGCAAGTCTGCTACATGGACCACTTTCGATAGTCTTGTCGGCCGACAAGTTTCAAGTTGGCGGCAATGTTGGCGATCGCACGTGGACCCTCTAGCATGCGCATCGATCTCGGGGAAATTGCGATCAAGCTGCTCCGCCGCACCTGCGCATACACCCGCCGGACTGATGCATTGTGGGATTCTAACTCGGATATACCCCAGTGAAGTAGGAACTAAGGCCCACCTCTCTACGAAACCCACTATCCTCGTTCGGCGCTCGATTGCTCCGCGCGCATGGTCATTTCATTGCCGTGCCAAACGAACTCATTGGTGATCCAGGCTTCGATGTAGATGACCGGAAGCATCAGATCGCGGAAGATGAAGAGTAGGGGCGTGCGCCACGAGAAATGCCACCCGTTCCGACGCGCGAGAAGCGCTTCCGGACAATACCAGGCAAACGCGACGCCTAGCACCGTGGCTGCCATGTTTAAATCCAGCATCGAAGCTGCATAGGCCGCGGCCAAGCAAGGCAGCGTGGCTCCCGCGACGATTTCAGGCGCATAAAACAGGGGGAAGGTTTTCCGCCGCATTCGCGCCCAGCGTGCCTGCCGCAGCCAGACATCCCGAAAATTGCGAAAGCCGAGCGGCTGTTCGAAAGGACTATCGACGAGATTGATGCAGAGTCCTTGGCGCTGCACGAGCTTCGTTGAGGCGGCGTCCTCCGCGATCTCGGCGCTAAGCGCGCGAATCCCGCCGCCCTTTTCCATCACCTCGCGCCGCCACAACATGGTCTTGCCTTGGGCGAATCCCAATCCCATGGCTTCGGCGCAATACTGCCACCGCGCCTCGAAGGTGTTGAGAAAACAGCATTCGAGTTCGGCCCAGAGATTTTGCGGCCGCGAGCCAAGTGGCATGGAGCACACAAGGCCGGTACGGCTCCGCCAACTCGCTAGAAGCCGCTGGATATAATCCTTCGGCATCAATACATTGGCGTCGGCGAGAATGATCCAATCGTGGTGAGCTGCGTCCCATCCGCGCACGCAATTGTTCAGCTTCGGATTGGGACTCACCCGTTCGTCGCCGATGATCATTCGCGCGTGCCGGTCCGGATGGCGCGCAATCAGACGCTGAACAAGGGGTACGACCGGATCGCTTGCCCGCGCGACGCAAAATATAATTTCATAGGCCGGATAATCGAGCCAGAAACTCGATTCTACCGTTTCTTCGCAGAAATTATCGAGGCCGCAAAGAGGCCGCACGATGGACACACCTGGGGCGGCGCGCGGAGGCGGAAGGGGTGTTGGCCGAGGCTTTGCCCGGATTGCCGCAAGCCCGATGCTGATCAGATTGAGAAAGGTCAATAAAAAACAAAAGGCCGCCGCCATATATGCCATCGCCATCGTCAAACTCCCGGGCTAGTATCTGTCAAAAGCAAGCGGCATTCGGCTCCGGTGAGATACGCTGAATACGCTCGCTTTCGATGGTTCGACGCGCATGTTCGCGGTTCAATAAGTTTTAGGAAATTCATGCCGCATCCGATCGTCCGCTTCGCTCCGTCGCCGACTGGCCGCATTCACATTGGCAACGCGCGGACGGCCCTTGTGAACTTCCTCTACGCAAAAAAACACCATGGCGAATTTATTCTTCGGTTCGATGACACCGACGTCGAACGCTCCAAAGAGGAGTTTGCCCAGGCGATCGAGGTCGATCTCGCCTGGCTCGGCATTATTCCAGATGCGGTTTTGCGCCAATCGGGGCGATTTCCCCTTTATCGCGCCGCCGCCAAAAGATTGCGGGAGGCAGGCCGGCTTTATCCTTGCTACGAAACCGCAGAGGAACTCGACCGCAAACGCAAGCGCCAGCAAGCACGCGGTCTGCCGCCGGTCTATGATAGATCCGCGCTCGCGCTTTCAGGCCAGGAACGAGCAAAGTTCGAAGCCGAGGGCCGGAGCCGCACTGGCGCTTCAAACTTGACCACGAGATCGTGCGCTGGACCGATCTCGTGCGCGGCGAGAGCCATATCGATTGCGCCTCTCTGTCCGACCCGGTGTTGTTGCGCGAGGACGGAACCTATCTCTACACATTGCCGTCGGTCGTGGACGACATCGAGCAGTAAAATCACCCATATCATCCGGGGCGAAGATCATGTGACCAATACGGCGGTGCAAATGCAGCTTTTCGAGCTATTGGCCGGGCCCGGAAAACTCCCTTGCTTCGCGCATCACAACCTTCTGTCTTCGGCGAGTGGCGAAGCACTCTCCAAACGGTCCGGCGCGTTGTCGATCGGCGCATTGCGCGATTCCGGAATCGAATCGCTCGCCGTCGCGGCTGCGGCAGTTTTGATTGGATCTTCGGTGGCGCTGCATCCGATTGGAAACCTTGACGAACTCGCGGCGTCGCTCGATCTTGCGAAGCTCTCCCGGACAGTTGCGCGGTTCGATCCCGCCGAACTCGCTGCGCTATCTGCGCGCACACTGCATGGGTTAAGTTTTGACGCGGCGCGCGAAAGGCTCAAAGCGTATGATATCGCTGGCCACAAGGCGAAACCTTTTTGGTTCGCCACGCGCGGCAATCTTTCAACCTTTCTTGATGTAGTTGGCTGGTGGCGAATCGTCGAAGGCGAGATCGCGCCCGTCGTCGAGGAGGCCGAGTTCCTTGCCGCGGCACGCGAGAGCCTGCCCAGCGAGCCTTGGGACGAAACCGTGTGGGCGAACTGGATTAAGGTTTTGCAGACCACCACCGGACGCAAGGGGAAGGCGCTGTTTCATCCCTTGCGCCTCGCTTTGACCGGCCGCGAGAATGGACCCGAACTCGCGGCGCTTCTGCCTTTGATTGGTAAAACTAAAGCGGCGGCACGATTATCCGGACACGCCGCTTGACCCCATCGGGGCCAATGACCTCCTGGGTCAGGGTTTCCTCTTCGGCGTTCGCGGAATTCTTTCCTGCCGGATCGTCCTTGGCCGCGGAGGGTTGCGCGCCTGGCCCCGTTGGCGCTGCCTTTTCGTATTTCGGCTTAGCCAATTCCGCCGATTTTTCGGGAGTGACCACGATATCGCTATTGCGCTCGCGTCCAAGCATCTGTTCGGCCCCGGAAAGCGCCTCGGCCCAGGTTTGCCCAGCCGGTTTGCAGGTGCAGGCAGGATCAAAGGTTTTCTCGAATTTCAGCGCGTTGGGCATGTCGGAATAGGGCGTGTCGCCAGCGAGTGAGACGGCGGTACTGATGTCTTGGTTCGGGGAACGCGTATAGACGCTGACCGCGGCATTCGGGCAGAGGGCCTGGCAAAGGCCGGTCAGTTGGTCTGGATCGCTTTGCCGCACGGACATATTGAGCGGGAAAAAACCGCCGTCGCAGTCACGCACGCACAAAGCCTGCGAACCACCGTGCGGAGCGAGGCCTTCGCCGGGCGGAGGGAGGACCTCTTCGATCGGGGGGTGTTGATCAGAAGTGAACGGATTTCCGCCTGGTGTAAAAACGCCGAAAAGCGTTTCGAAAAAACCCCGCTCGCGCGGTTGGCCGGCAGTCTGAGTTTGGCCACGGCAATAGGCATTGTAGCGCGCGGTCAGTTGCTGTCTTGCCGCTGCCCTGCCGGCTGGATCCCTGCCTCCTTGAGATTGGGCTAGGTTCGCCTGCATTTGTTGAATTTGCGCGTTAAGTCCTGGGCATTGCGCCGGCGGCGCGTCGAACAAAAAGAATTGGCTGCGGTCGCAGCCAAGCGCGCGCGCGGATCGGATCGCGCGATCGAGTTCCGAGCGCTGTTTTTGCGTGCTGCCACCAGAGTGGTTCGAGTACGACGGGTTGCCTTCGTCGAGCGCTGCGATCCGAGCCGCCAGTTCCGCGCAACCTCCCACTTGCGAATTCGGCCGGACCAAGAGAAATGACGAAGATCACGCCACCCATGGCAATTCCTAAACAGACGCCAAAATGCGTGAATGATCGGGTAAGGGCGCGGCCGGAATGCATGCACATCTCTTTGGGCGCTTGGGGGTCACTTGCCAAGCCAGTCTGCACGTCGATCAATGAAATTGGCGCCCATTCGTGGCCTTACCATGACCACTTTGGGTGCGGCCAGGTCCAAGGGGCGGGACCGAAGAACATTGCAAAAACGGAAAGTTACGAATCTCGATTGCTATGTGGCGAATGATTTCATTAAATACTTCATATTTAAATGCCCGGGGCATGTGCGCCGCACTGAAAATATATAGCGTCGTGCTGGTCCGCGCCGATCACCCTCGACCAGTGTCATTGTCCGGCCAAGTGTGATTGCTTGAGGGAATCTTGCTTCTGACGGGAGCTAGTTGATACGCTCGCCGCAGGTGACGTGGAACGAGCCAGGCTCTATGCTGGATCGCGAGGCGTCGTCCATAGTGCCCGCTGCCTCTTCCGCCGGTCCAAAGCCGCTCGATCCGGCAAATCCATGCGCCTTGCACCAAGCATCCGCGACGACGAGGCCGCACTGCGAACCTCCCTTGAGACATTCCTCGAAACCATAACCGTCATTTGGCGGAATGATTAGTGTCTGGCTGTCGTCTGCTTTTGCCGGCATATTGAGAGCGAAGGTCGCCAAAATCCCACCGAGGAGGAAAAGCACAAGGAGAAACAAACTGCGGCGGCTCCGTGCGGCGGCCGTTGTTTTGGCTAACGGCGGGATCGAACTCGACATGGAAATCTCAAGAATTGGCGAAAACCGGAGGATTTATAGCGAAAGCGCTTGAATATTCTCTTAATGCACCGGCGGGAGCCGACACTTCAGCGCCAAGCTTGACCAATAAAGCATTCCGCGCGCATAGTCACTAGATGACGCGCTTTACCGGCGCTTGCCGGGCCCTCATTACGATCACTATTTGTAACGCCTAGCCTTGCCCCTGGCGGGAGCCGTCGCGTCCTCGATCCAAGAGCCCGACTTTGATGCCCAGGCCAGCGCAGGCACAGGGGGGAAATATGCCGTTGCGGCTCTACAATACGCTGACCCGCCAAAAGGAATCGTTCGCGCCGATCAATTCCGCGAATGTGCGCCTCTATGCCTGCGGCCCGACGGTGTACGATCACTTGCACATCGGCAATGGGCGCATGCTGATCGTCTTCGACGTGCTCTTCCGTCTCGTTCGGCACGTCTATGGCGCGGACCATGTCACCTATGTCCGCAACATCACCGACGTCGACGACAAGATCAATGCCCGCGCGGCGGAGCGCGGGGTCGATATCCGCGTGCTGACGGATGAAATGACCGAAATCTTTCACGAAGACGCAAAGGCGCTCGGGTGTTTGGCGCCGACTTACGAGCCGCGCGCGACGGACAATATTTCCGAGATGATCGCGCTCATCAATAAGCTTATCGCCAAAGGCCATGCCTATGTGGCGGATGGCCATGTGTTGTTCGATGTGCCGTCCATGCCCACCTATGGCAAGCTCTCGAAACGCCCGCTCGACGAAATGATCGCGGGCGCGCGAGTCGAAGTCGCGCCCTATAAGCGCGGGCCGATGGATTTTGTTTTGTGGAAGCCTTCAGGCGTCGGCGAGCCCGGCTGGGAAAGTCCTTGGGGGCGCGGGCGTCCCGGCTGGCACATCGAATGTTCGGCGATGAGCTGGAAACATCTTGGCGAGGTGTTTGATATTCACGGCGGCGGAATCGATCTCTTGTTCCCGCATCACGAAAACGAAATGGCGCAAAGCTGCTCGGCGTTCGGGAATGATGCGATGGCCAATTTTTGGATGCACAACGGCCATCTCCAGGTCGAAGGCGAAAAGATGTCCAAAAGCCTGGGGAATTTCGTGACGATTAGGGAGCTTTTGCACTCGGATAAATTTGGCGGCTGCTCCTGGCCGGGCGAAGTGCTGCGGCTCGCGATCTTAAAAACCCATTACCGCCAGCCGATCGATTTTACCGTGAAGGCGCTGGAGGAGGCGGAAGCTGAACTGAGATCTTGGGCCAACCTCCTAATGGATGAAAAATCAGCCATTCTCGATCGAATTGGTCTAGGCGACATTGGTGTTGATCCTCTCCCGCATGCAGGCATTCTGGCTGCTTTGTCCGATGATCTGAACACGCCAGAGGTGGTTACCAAACTGCGAACTATGTCGACCCGCTTTCGAAATTTCGACCAAAGTACAGCCTTAGAACTTATGCAAAGTTGTGAATTTCTTGGCTTATTACGACCTAATATGTTGGGCGTTTATAGCAATTATCCAGTTGGAACTGGACCAAAGATGCTTAGCCCTAAGCAAAAGCAAATGCTGAAGAAAATACAAGTTGCTGTAGCAAACGGCAATCAAATGGCTGTCATAGCTTTCATGCAGCAGCTTGGAGATGCCGGAGTGCGAGTGACAATTCGAGAAGGCGGACAGGTTGATTACGAAGTTTTTGGTGAAGGTATAGATGTCGAAAAGCTAATTGACGCTCGCCGCGCTGCCCGCGCCACAAAGAACTGGGCCGAGTCCGACCGCATACGAGATGTCTTCGCTAAAATGGGGATCACCGTTCAGGACAATCCGGACGGCACAATGACGCTGCACTATAGTCTCGTTGGCGAAGCGGCGAGCTTTGAGATCAAGGGTGGGGACGCAACTCTCGAGGTGAAGCGATGAACGCAAGCGCCTTCCCAAAACCCTCGCTGAGGCCTTACCTGCCCTCCGATCTCCCGCTTCTTAGCGAAATCCGGTTTGCCGCGATCGAGGAGTTGACTGTTGACGATTACGACGAGGCGCAGCGGCGCGCCTGGGCCTTGGAAGCCGATGACGAGGAGGCGTTTGCGCAAAGTCTCTCAAAAGGCTTGACTCTCGTGGCGCAGATTGGCGGCGGCCCGGTTGGTTTTATCTCACTATTGGACGGAGGTCTGATCGACCAGCTTTTTGTTCATCCGGCCGTTGCCCGCACCGGCATCGCGAGCGCGCTCGTTGACGCGATCGAAAAACTTGCCGCCGCACGGGGCACGGCCAAGCTCGTCGCAGATGCCAGCGATACCGCAAAACCATTTTTCGAGGCACGTGGCTATCATGCGGTACATCGCAATACGATCGAGATCGATGGCGAATATCTCGGCAATACGCACATGACAAAAATGCTCGCACCCAAAACCGTGCCGGACGGCCGGCCATGACCCGCGAAAAGCTTACTCTGTTCGACACGACCCTGCGTGACGGCGCGCAAATGGCGGGCGTCGATTTCTCGCTGGCCGACAAGCGCCATATCGCGGCGCTGCTCGACGGTCTCGGCGTCGATTATATCGAAGGCGGCTATCCCGGCGCCAATCCACTCGATACGGAATTCTTTGCGCAAAGGCCGAAGTTGCAAACCGCGCGGTTCGCGGCGTTCGGCATGACCAAAAGGGCAGGCCGCTCCGCCGCCAACGATCCGGGTCTTGCAAGCCTCCTTACGGCCGATGCCGATGTAATCACCTTCGTGGCCAAGGCCTGGGATTTTCATGTTCGATTGGTGCTCGGCTGCACACTGGAAGAGAACCTCGATAATATCCGGCAGTCGATCGAGGCAGCGCTTTTGAGAGGCCGCGAGGTGATCCTCGACTGCGAGCATTTTTTTGATGGCTTTAAGGCCAACCGCAGCTATGCACTGTCTTGCGCGCAGACCGCCCATAAGGCAGGCGCCCGATGGATCGTTCTCTGTGACACCAATGGCGGCACGCTCCCGCATGAGATCGAAAAAATTGTCGAGGAAGTTGCCAAGCATGTGCCGGGCTCGCATATCGGCATTCATGCGCACGACGATACCGGCAACGCGGTTGCCAATTCGCTGAGCGCCGTTCGCGCCGGGGCGCGGCACATTCAAGGCGCGCTGAATGGGCTTGGCGAGCGCTGCGGCAACGCCAATCTCGTCTCGCTGATTCCAACACTTCTGTTGAAGCGCGATTTCGCGGAAAAATTCGAAATCGGGGGTGACGCCGGAAAAGCTCGCGACGCTTGCGAAGGTCAGTCACACTCTTGACGAATTACTCAATCGTGCGCCGAACCGCCACGCGCCCTATGTCGGCGCCTCGGCGTTTGCGACCAAGGCAGGCATCCATGCCTCGGCGGTGATGAAAGAGCCAAAAACCTACGAGCATATCGTGCCGGAGGCGGTCGGCAATAAGCGGAAACTTCTGGTGTCAGACCAGGCGGGGAAATCGAACATCCTTGCCGAACTGGAGCGGATCGGCGTGCGTCTCGACAAGGACGATTCCCGCGTCACGCACCTTCTCGACGAGGTCAAGCAAAAGGAATCGCTTGGCTACGCCTATGAGGGCGCGGAGGCCTCGTTCGAGCTTCTTGCCCGCCGGATTCTCGGGGAAGTGCCGGACTATTTCGAGGTCGAACGTTTTAGGGTCGAAGTCGAGCGCCGCCACAATGCGCGAGGCGAGCTGGTCTCGGTATCGGAGGCAGTTGTCAAGGTCAATATCGATGGCGAAAGCCTGATCTCGGCCGCCGAAGGCGAGGGTCCGGTCAACGCGCTCGATCTCGCGCTGCGAAAAGATCTTGGCAAATATCAGCGCTATATCGAAGACCTCGAACTTGTCGATTTCCGGGTCCGCATTTTCCAGGGCGGAACCAACGCGGTGACCCGCGTTTTGATCGAGTTTCGCGATGGGTCTGGGGAGAGCTGGTCGACGGCCGGCGTCTCCGCCAATATTATCGACGCCTCGTTTCAGGCGCTGACCGATGCGATCACATACAAGCTTCTGAAATCCGGCGCGCGATAAGTTCATGGAAATCTTCAGCGGCACTCGGTGCGTCGATGTCACTGGCTCGGGTGCACGAGCGCCCCGTGTTGAGGATTTCGCATTGCCAAAATCCTTTAAAAATTCCAACTTCACCCCTGCCAAGGCTGTCATCCGGCGGATGTCGGTTAAACTTTGGTAGCTGCGTTTGGGAGTGTAGCCATGCCGCATCGTGGGTATGTTGAGCACGTCACCGCCACTTCCGTGAAAGGTTGGTGTTTGGCACCAGAACACCCTGAGGAATTGGTTACGCTCCAAATCAATCTGAACGGAAAAGAGTTAGCCCGCGGTCGCGCCGAAATATTTCGCCCCGACCTTTTGCAAGCAGGCATCGGGACCGGGCACCATGGCTTTGATATAGAAATACCTAATCTCGCTGCGACTGAAGATGTGGAGGTCAACCCGCTTGGCTCGGCGATTCCGATTGGAACGGCTTGTGAATGAAACAAGACACCGTTCTAAGAACACGCGCCGACGCGCCGCCGGCCACATCGTCCCAGGCCAAGAAGTAACGCAAATTTTTGTCGCTGGAGCGGACTACTTGTCTTCTTTATCGCTGCTCATGTGCACATACGGACGGGTATTGACCTGTTCGAGCATTTCGTTTTCCCTTTTCAAGATCAGCGGAATAGGTTCTGAACGAAGCGAAATACAATGCATCCTATCCATAACAGAGAGAGCGGAAGCTCTACACAGCAACGGACATTTCGATTTATTTTTTTCTCCCGACTTAACTTCCAAAGGGGAGGTTTTCCTGCTCAAAATCTCATCCAACGACGCCACGGTTGATAATGCAGCGACAATTTGGTTGCACAATGGGCCGCCAAGGATCGCTGGCCACTCTGGCTGCTTCATTGGTGGCAGAAGCCAGGATGATTTCGGCGTTGTAGCCGACGTGAGATACTCACCGCCGACGTCAAATACCGTAGTTCCGGAACGGATTTTATACAGCCCCGTTACTCAGTGCAATCTCAACTGCGTCCACTGCATCTCACGAGAAACCAGGACAGGCGCTCACCGCCTGTCAGATGACGTTCGCGACAAGATCCGAACGTGGTGTCGAAACGGACTTATCAAATATATCTACACCGACTACAGTGGAGACATTCTATGGGCGGACCATCGATGGGGCGGGGAGATTGATCTCTTGATTGATTTTGACGTTCCGTTCGAGGTTAGCACGAATGGCGTGTATCTTACGGCGGAGCGCGGCAGAAAACTCCTTCAGTCGAAAATGGATTCGCTGAACGTGTCGCTCGATGCAGCCGATCCAGAAACATACAAAAGAATCCGTAAAGGCTCGGCTCCTCTCGCATCCGTGCTGGACAATGTCGCCCAATTCTCTCGGCTGCGCGACGCCGAAAACGCCAGCGCAAGGCTATTGCTATCGCTAGGTTTCACACTCATGCGCTGCAATATTGATCAGCTAAACGATTTCATTGAGATTGGAGCGAAAGTTGGTGTGGATCACGTTCAATGCCGGCATATTGAGGCCTATACCCAGGATATGGCTGAAGAGTTGCTTTGGTTCTCTAAGAATCGCTTCAATGAAGCACGCCTCGCGGCCATCGACCTAGCCGCGAAGCGAGGTGTAACTCTTGGAATTGAAGATCCTCTGGAGGATCGCCAATCTCGCGCTGGCCATCGCTTTTGTATGTTGCCTTGGACTGCCTCAGTAATACTAGGTAACGGCGATGTGCAAGTGTGCTGTCTCCCGAAAACGAAGATCGGCAATCTTCTAGAACAGACAATGGAACAGATTTGGAACGGGGATAAGTATGCGGAATTCAGAACAAAGGTGAACTCTGATAGGGCGCCGGCCTCATGTGATGCTTGCGCCTACAGGCGCCGGCCGGGGAATGAATTGAGCTTTCTGCCGTATCTAACCATTCAAGAATGGGTGCCGCCATGCGAGTGGGAGAAATCCGCGCCTACCGTCGGTGAAAATGGGTTTATTCAGCAAAAAACATAATGAAGCCTCATCCTTCTTCCAACTTTCTTTCGAACTGATCAAGGTCGATCAGACGAAGTCGCCAGTGGGAGTGAGCAAGGGAATAAAAGAGGACAACCTCACGGCGGCTTTGCGGCAAGGTATCGCCCGCAAATCCTCCGGAATGATTGAGGGCGAGTCCATCGAAATTGAGGTGCTGCAGGACCGGCCAGGCATCCTTCGAATCCATATCCGCGTTCTACAGCTTCACGGCACCAGATTGGCGGTCCGTAACTTCCAGACGGCGCGTTTCACCTAGGCCCGATTGAGGGTATCTCATCCAAGTCTTCATTGCTTGCCTTTCTCCACACGCCACGCAATGGCGTGACCATGCATGGCCGGAAGTATAATGAGTTCACCCGCCGGAGGAAGCGATCGGTCGCGCGGCATGTGCGAGATGTTGCTGCTCGTGGTGGACCGAAACTCGCTACTGCGATATTGCCCTGCGGCCGAGGTCGGTGCGAACATAGCCTACTCCCGGTTCGAATACTGCAAAATGAATCCGTGCGGCAGGCCTCTCGGGGGAGCGGGAAACGGCGCAGCGCGGCGGACCGCCGCCATCCACGCGGTATCCAGCGCCGGCGTGCCACTCGCGCGGTAGACCGCCTGATGCGTGAGATTACCCATTTCATCGACGAAAAGACCGATTTGTCCCACGGCAATTAAATGCTGAGCACGGAGTTCCGGCGGAAGATGCAATTGGCGGCTTATCAATCCCATCAATAATGAACTCATAGCTCGCCTTTTCGCTTCCACCGCTAATCGGCGCCGCCTTTGCCGCGGCCCCAAACGAAAAATTGGGCGCCGGAGACAAAGCGGCAAGCTGTTGCGCCACCGTCATCTTTTTGCCCTGAGTCGGAGGACTCTTGCTGTCTTGCGGCGCCTGCTTTCTTTGCGGTTTTGCAGGCGGCTGCGGCTGCGCCTTATCCAGAGCTTCCGCATCTGGGGTGTCGTCGGCGAGCTTTTGCGACTCCGGTGGCGTTGACGGATTTGCAGCTTTTTCGTCTGATGCAGCCGCGGCCTTTTCCTGCTCGGGCTTTTCTTCGGCAGGCTGTGGCGCCGCGAGCTTGGGCGGTGGCGCTACGCGGGGTGCCGTGGTTTCCTTTTCAAGTTCCGCTTTGCGAGTTTGATCCGCGTTGCCCGCCATCGGCGCGTCATGCGCGACTTCGACGTCGTCGAGGTGCACCTTTTCCGGCGGCGGCTTCTCTTTCACGACGGGCGGGGTCACAAGATCAGGCGGGGGAGGGGGGAGCTTTGCGATTGGTTCGGTTTTCTGCTCGGGCGGGACCTCGGCGACGAACTCCACTGGAATCTCTTCGGCGCGGGGAGGCTCGGAGGCGACGGAAAAGTCCTCGAGAAAAAGGATAGCCAAAAGCACGGCGTGGGCAACCAAACATGCCGCGAGAATCCCAGCAAATGGCCCGCGCGGCTGGCGTTCCCGCGGCGCAATCAGACGGTGCGACGGATCCGCCGAGAAGGCGCCATCGGAGTGTTCGCGATCGAGCGTCACCTTGCTCTCGACATCAACGGCTTTGCCATTTTATCGTTTGCGCCAGCGTAACTACCCAAAACAAGCTTTCACAAGCGCGGATCGACGGTCTCCTTGCCGGTCCCGAAAACCGCGGTCTTTGCCGTTGCGGTTTCGATCATCGGCAAGATATCCCCGATCTTTTCGGCAACAAGATAGCGGACCTCCAAGGAAGATTGGATAAATCGCCGCTCCCGCATATGCGCAAAAAGCCGCAGCAACGGCTGCCAGAAACCGTTAATGTCGGCGATCACCACCGGCTTCGTGTGACGTTCAAGCTGGATCCAGCTCAATTGCTCGGCGAGTTCCTCCAATGTTCCAATACCGCCAGGCAGCGCGACAAAAGCGTCGGCACGCTCGAACATGAGCCGTTTGCGCTCGTGCATGCCATCGACGATGACACAGTCCGTAATGCCTCGAAGGGGTCCTTCGTTGCCGACCAAGAAGGCAGGAATAATGCCGGTAACTCTGCCGCCGGCGGCAAGAACAGAGCTGGCGATCACCTCCATGAGTCCGACGCCGCCGCCGCCATAAACGAGGCCGATGCCCGCCTTTGCCATTGCCTGGCCGAGCTGTCGCGCGGCGTCCTTATAAACCGGCTCCACGCCTTGCGCGGAGCCACAGTAGACACAAATGTTGCGGATTAAGCGCGAGCGCGGCTCTATAACGATGTGCTTTGATGCCATTGTCCTGCTTGTCGCGCGCCCCCCATAACGGGTCAAGTGGGACCAAAATCGAAAGTGGCGCAAAGCGTTTTCCCGGTGCGCCCCTGCAACTGGAAATCATTTCGTGGATCATGGTATTGGGAAATCATAAACCTAAGGAATAATCGCCGAATCGCCCTTTCGGCGTTTTAGCGCTTCCGGTCCATTGTGGTCCTCCGTCAGCAACCGGGTTGCATGCTGCGTCCGTTAATAACTGCTTCGACACCTCAGACCAAGGCTCCTCCAAAACCGGTGCCGGGCTCGGCTTTCCGCAAGCTTTGGCCTTACATCTGGCCGGCCGGGCGGCCTGACTTGACGCTGCGGATTTTCGCGTCCGTGGTGCTGCTTTTGGTCGCGAAGGTCATCACGATCGCCGTTCCTTTTTCGTTCAAGTGGGCCACGGACGCCATGAGCGATCCGGCGCGGGCTTCCCTTTCCACCGCAATCGCGAGTCCGCTGGCTTTCACGCTTCTCTATGGCGGCCTGCGCATTTTGATGGCGCTCCTCAGCCAGGCCCGCGACGCGATCTTCGCGGATGTCGCCATGCACGCCGTGCGCCGTCTCGCGCGCGACGTATTTTCGCATTTGCATTTGCTGTCGCTGCGCTTTCACCTCGAACGCAAGACTGGGGGTCTCACCCGGATACTCGAACGCGGCCGCAATTCGATCGAGACGATCGTTCGCACGACGATGCTGACGGCGGTTCCGACGATTGTCGAATTCGTTCTGATCCTGGCGGTTTTTCTCTATCAATTCGATTGGCGTTACGCCGCCGTGGTGAGCTTGATGATCCTTGCCTATATGGGATTTACCACCGCGGCGACGAATTGGCGGATCGCCATCCGGCGGGCGATGAACGAGAGCGATACCGACGCAAATACCAAGGCGATCGATAGCCTGCTCAACTTCGAGACGGTCAAATATTACAATGCCGAGGCGCGCGAGGAGGCGCGCTACGACAAATCCATCGCCCGCTACGAACGTATGAGCATTAAGACTTACACATCGCTTGCCTTTCTCAACGCGGGGCAGGCGGTCATTTTTACCTGCGGGTTGACAGCCGCGATGGCGATGAGCATCGAAGGCATCAAGAGCGGCGCTCATACGGTCGGCGATTTCGTCCTTATCAATGCGATGATGATTCAGCTCTATCAGCCGTTAAATTTCATGGGCGTCGTTTATCGCGAGATCAGGCAAGCCGCAATCGACATCGAGATGATGTTTGCCATTCTCGGCCAGCACCCGGAAGTCGAGGACCGCCCCGGCGCGAAGCCTCTTGCCGTGACAAAGCGGCCAGCTTTCGTTCGAACATGTGTCGTTTCATTACGACCCTCGCCGGCCAATTCTGAAGGACGTGAGTTTCGACGTTCCAGCCGGCAAAACCGTGGCGATTGTCGGTCCATCGGGGGCCGGCAAATCCACGTTGTCGCGCCTGATTTTCCGTTTCTACGAGCCTTCCGCCGGGCAAATCACGATCGATGGTCAGGATATTTCGATCTTGACCCAAACCTCGCTGCGAGCGGCGATCGGCGTGGTTCCACAAGACACGGTACTTTTTAACGACACGATTGCCTATAATATCCGCTATGGCCGGTTTGAAGCGAGCGACGCCGAGGTCCGCGAGGCGGCGCGATTAGCGCAAATCGACCATTTTATCGAACATATTCCGGGCGGTTACGAGGCGCAGGTCGGCGAACGCGGCTTGAAACTTTCGGGCGGCGAAAAGCAGCGTGTCGCGATTGCGCGCACCATTTTGAAGGCGCCGCCGATCCTTGTTCTCGACGAGGCAACCTCGGCGCTCGACTCCTTCACCGAAGGCGAAATTCAGAACGCGCTCGATCTTGTCGCCAAGGGCCGGACGGCGCTTGTGATCGCGCATAGGTTATCGACCATTGTCAACGCTGACGAGATAATTGTGCTCGACAAGGGCAGGATCGTGGAACGCGGCGCACATGCCGCGCTTTTTGCGCAAAATGGGGTCTACGCGGCGCTGTGGAAACGCCAAAATGAGGTGCGGCAGGCCACAGAAACTTTGCACCGCGCGGCAATCGAGGAAGGAGGCAGGCTAAGCATCAAGATCGAGACGGAGGGATCGCCGGAGGAGGCCGGCGAGCCAGAGGAGGAAGGCACGTTGGATGACGACGATATTATGCCGAGGATGCCAGTGCTCTGAAAATTATTGCGCGGTTGGAGCGTGATCCACTCTTGCCGAATTGAATGAACCAGATTGCCGGCATACTGTCCGCTCACAAATCAACGGCATGCGGCATTCAGGCCAGGAAATCTCAAATCGACCAGTCGGCGGCGAGATCGTCGATGTGGTCGATGAGGCCGCGCGTGGTGAGCAGCGCGACGATTTGTGCCGCCGCCTGCCCGGCGGTCTGGTTGTTTAGCCCAACGATAAGCTCGGGCGCTTCCGGCGGCTCATAGGCTTGATCGATGCCGGTAAAATTCTTGATCTCTCCGGCCATCGCTTTTTTGTAGAGGCCCTTCGGATCGCGCGCGATGCATTCCGCAAGCGGCGTAGCGACGAAAATCTCGATGAATTCATGTTTGTCGAGCATTTCGCGCACCATCCGCCGCTCGGCCCGGAAGGGTGAAATAAAGGAGCAAAGCGCGATGAGCCCGGCGTGTGTCATGAGCTTTGCCACTTCGCCAATGCGGCGGATGTTTTCGACCCTGTCGGCCTCGGAGAAACTCAAATCCTTGTTGAGCCCATGCCGCACATTGTCGCCATCGAGCATGATCGTGTGGACGCCGTGCGCGTGGAGCCTCGATTCGACGAGATTGGCGATCGTCGATTTGCCCGAGCCGGAGAGGCCGGTGAACCACAAGACGGCGGGTTGGTGATGCTTGATTCGGGCGTGATCTTGCTTGGCGACGGCGAGGCCCTGGAGATGAATGTTGGTTGCGCGGCGAAGCCCGAAAGCGATCAACCCCGCAGCCGCCGTAGCGTTGGTCATGCGATCGATCAGAATAAAACCACCCGTCATATGATTTTCCTTATAGGGGTCGAAGGCAATGGGCGTGGTTGTGGCGAGATCGCAAAAGCCGACTTCGTTGAGACTCAAAGTTTTCGCTGCGAGTTCGCCGAGCGTATTGACATCAAGACGGTGCTTGAGTTCGGTCACCGAGACGGGAACGGTCCTCGTGCCCGCTTTCATGAGATAGGAGCGGCCAGGCAACAGCTTATCCTCGCTCATCCAAATGAGATGCGCGGCGAACTGGTCGGAAACTGCAGGCCGGTTTTGCGGATCGCACAAAATATCGCCGCGCGCGATATCGAGCTCATCGGTCAGAACTAGGGTAACGGCATCGCCAGCCGAGGCACTTTCAAGGTCGCCGTCGGCTGCGACGATGCGCGCCACGTGCGAGAGGCGGCCGGCACCTGCGACGGCAATTTCGTCGCCGCGGCGTATGCGTTCCGCTCGCAATGGTTCCGGAAAAACCACGAAAATCGAGATGCGGGCGATTGACCCATTGGACGGCGAAACGGAACGGCCGGGTGGCCCTGTCTTCCGCGACATCGATGGTTTCAAGGTAATCGACCAGCGCCGGGCCGCGATACCAAGGCGTATTGGCGCTCGTTTTTGAAATATTATCGCCATGGCGCGCCGAAACCGGAATGGGCATAATGGTCTTGAAATTGAGCGCGGCGGCGAACCGTTCGAAATCGGCCGCGATCTTCGTAAAGCCCGCCTCGTCGAAGCCGGTCAAATCGATCTTATTGACGGCTAGCACCACATGCCTGATGCCGGTCAGCGACACGATCGCGGCATGGCGGCAGGTTTGGGTCAAGAGGCCCTTGCGCGCGTCGACCAGCAGGATCGCGAGATCGGCGCCGGACGCGCCGGTTGCCATGTTGCGGGTATATTGCTCATGGCCGGGCGTGTCGGCGACGACGAAGGAACGTTTCGCGGTCGAAAAATAGCGATAGGCAACATCGATCGTGATCCCCTGTTCGCGCTCGGCCTCGAGCCCGTCCACGAGCAGCGCGAAGTCGATATTGTCGCCGTCGGTGCCGTGTCTTCGGGAATCGCGCTGGAGCGCCGCAAGCTGATCGTCGAGGATAAGGCTCTGCTCGTACAGCAGGCGGCCGATCAGCGTCGATTTGCCGTCGTCGACCGAGCCGCAAGTGAGCAATCTGAGCGTGGGACGCGCGGCTGCATCGAGATGAGAGCGCCGGTCTATTTGCGCTTCGAGCATCAGAAATAGCCCTCACGCTTTTTCTTTTCCATCGAGCCGGATTCGTCGTGATCGATCAGACGGCCCTCCCGCTCCGATGTTCTCGATGTGCGCATTTCGGCGATCACCTCTGGCAGCGTCGCGGCGGCTGAGCGGATCGCCCCGGTCAGCGGGTAGCAGCCGAGCGTGCGAAAACGAATTCGTTCCATGCGAGGAGCTTCGCCGGGCCGCAAGGGCAGCCGTTCATCATCGACCATGATTAGCGCGCCGTCGCGTTCAACGACCTGACGCTCCTTGGCAAAATAGAGCGGCACCACAGCAATGTCCTCGGCCAGAATATAATCCCAGACGTCGAGCTCGGTCCAGTTGGACAGCGGAAACACCCGCATCGATTCGCCCTGTTTGATTCTGGTATTGAAGAGCTGCCAGAGTTCGGGCCGTTGGTTGCGCGGATCCCAGGCATGACCGGCAGAGCGGTGCGAAAAAATCCTTTCCTTGGCCCGGCTTTTTTCCTCGTCGCGCCGGGCACCCCCAAACGCCGCGTCGAAATGCCAAAGATCGAGGGCCTGGCGCAGCCCTTCGGTCTTCATCACCTGCGTATGCACGGAGGACCCTGACGCTACCGGGGAAATGCCGCGCGCGAGGCCTTCCTTGTTGATGTGGACGAGAAGCTCCATCCCGGCTCGTTTCGCAATCTGATCGCGAAAAGCGATCATTTCGCGAAACTTCCAAGTGGTATCGACATGCAGCAGAGGAAACGGCGGTTTAGACGGAAAAAAGGCTTTTAGGGCAAGATGCAGCATGGCGCTTGAATCCTTGCCGATGGAATAGAGCATCACTGGGCGCGCGAACTCCGCCGCCACCTCGCGCATAATGAAGATTGCCTCCGATTCGAGCCGGCGCAAATGCGGGGAAAGGAGATATTTCACATAAAGTTCCTGTTATATATTCAATTTCACGTAGAATTAGATGTTATTATGACGTCGCCGGATTTGCAACGCCGCTTCGGAAGAACGCAGTCAGAAGCGGAACTTTGGCTCGGGCGCGGGTTTGAGCCGCAGCCCAATCCCGGCGCTAACCAGAACGACCGCCTCGCAAACCTCCGCGAGCGCCTGGTTGAGCAGACCTTGGGCGTCCCTGAACGCGCGCGCAAGCTCGTTTTCGGGTACGATGCCGCAACCGGCCTCGTTCGAGACGAAGATAACCGGGCCAGTCAGGCTGGCGACGCTTTGCGCCAATTCTTGCGTCGCGGCGGCGAGATCATCATTCTTCAAGAGAAGGTTACTAAGCCAAAGTGTCGCGCAATCAACAACGACAATACGATCCGCGCGGGCCTCGCGGCGGAGCGCCCCGGCAAGTGCGACGGGCTCTTCCACAAGCGCCCATCGCGCGTCGCGTGTGGCAGCGTGGCGGGCGATGCGTAGGGCCATTTCGGCGTCTTTAGCTTCCGCCGTCGCAATCAAGACGGGCTGCAAGCCAGAGGTTTCCGCGAGACTCTGCGCGACGCGGCTTTTGCCCGAGCGCGCGCCGCCGAGAACGAGAATGCTTTTCGCAGGAATTTCGACGCTTTGCATGGTGGCGGACCAGATGGGCCGGGGGTTCGCCCGCGCCGCCAGCTGCGCGGGCACGACGGCTTGCCGGTTTGCCCGATCCGCGGCCGGAGAATACAGCCGTCTTTGCTTTCTTGATGGCAATATGGAGACTCTCCAACAAATTGCCGGTGGGCACAAGTTCGTTTATCTTTGCGCGCGCCGCATCCATTCCGCGCCCCGCGCTGGCAAGGTTCGCATGAAATCTTTATTCGCAGCGCTCTGGTTATTTGGACTTAGCTTTTGCGGCCTGCTCCTTCCCGCGTTCGCGCAAGAGAAGTTCGTCAACATCTATGCCCCGGGCGACTATATCGATCCCCAGGTCATCGAGGATTTTACCAAAGATACAGGGGTCAAAGTTGCCTATGACACGTACGATTCAAACGAGGCTTTCGAAGCGCAGCTCCTGACCGGCAAGACGAGCTTCGATGTCGTCATTGTTGCGGGCTCCGTCCTGCAAAGGCAGATCGCGGCCGGGCTCTACCAAAAACTCGACAAAAACAGACTCCCAAACAGCAAGAACCTTTGGCCGGAGGTGATTGCGCGTCTCGGGATCGATGATCCGGGCAACCAATATGCGGTGAACTATATGTGGTTCACAGCTGGCCTAGCCTACAACGTCGAAAGGGCCAAGGAACTGTTGGGTGATGCAGCCCCCGAAGCTTCACTAAATTCTTGGGACATTCTCTTCAAGCCAGGGAATTTGAAGAAATTCGCCAGCTGCGGCATTAACGTCATCGACAGCGGCGCAGAGATGTTTGCAATCGCGCTTAATTATCTTAAGGCCGACCCCGCGTCGATGCGCCAGAGCGATTTCAAGCGTGCCGCCGAACTGCTAAGCGGAATGCGGCGCAACGTGAAAAAATTCGACTCTGTTGGCTTTGTGGATGCGTTGGCCACCGGCGACATTTGTCTTGGTGTCGGCTATTCCGGAGACAGTTTTCGCGCGCGCGAACGCGCGAGAGAGGCGGATAACGGGATTGAAATCGATTACGTCATTCCCCAGGAAGGTAGTTTGATGTTGCTCGATAATCTCGCAATTCCCAAGACGGCGCCGCATGTCGCGGAAGCTCATGCCTTTATCGATTTCCTCTTGCGGCCGGCGATCGCCGCCCGCAACACGAATTTCTCCCATCTCGCCAACGGCGTTCTTGCGTCGAAATCCTTGGTCAGCAAGGACATCCTCGAAAACAAGTCGATATACCCAGACGCCGCGATGATTCAGCGGCTCTTCGCGGTGGCAAACCATGATCCAGCAACCGGACAAACGATTGCCCGCGAATGGGCGCGGATAAAAACCAGCAAATAATACCGCCAAGCCGGTTTTTGCGTTCACATGGGACCAACACCTAAGCCGAAGATGCATTCCGGTCACACGCGTTGCCAACGCGGGGCCGTCGCCGTTTTTCAAAAATTGCACCAGACAATCGATCCAAATTACCAGTCCAAAGCGGCGTCGTGTCTTGGCCCCTTGTAAGGTTTCCGGCACCGATCTTACCAAAATGCTTCACGTGAAACAATTTGGTGCGATTGGCACCGCCGGAACGCGCTTCGGCTTGTGGGTCCGCGCGGTCCGCAAATTGCAATTCTCTCCGGCCTTTGCGCCAAAACCTTAATTGGCCTACGATGGCGCCAACGATAGCCGGAATGGCAAGAAGGAAACGCCATCATGACAGGTTCTCCCGCGAAGGCCGCCGTGGCTGGGCCGCGCTCGGTCGCGCTGATCGGCCCCTATGGCAGCGGCAAATCCACCTTGTTCGAGGCTCTGATCGCGGCGGCGGGCGCCCCCTTGAAACGCCCCGGCGATATTCGCAAGCGTGTCGTGACGACCGAGGTGAGGCTTGGGCATTGCTCCTTTCTGTCTGATCGCTGGTCGATTCTGGATTGCCCCGGTTCGGTCGAATTCGCCTATGAGACGGAAGGGGCGCTGGCGGCGGCCGATCTTGCCATTGTGGTCTGCGAACCTACGGCTGCGCGGACATCCAGCGTGTCGCTGTGGTTAAAGGCGCTTGAAGAATACCGGCTCCCTCACCTTATCTTTGTCAATAAGATCGACACGCTTGCCGGCTCCTTCGACGACACGCTCGCGGCGCTCCAGACGCATTCCAAATATCCGCTAGCGGCACGCCAATTGCCCATCCGCGAGGGCGATGCGGTGACCGGTTACATCGACGTCGTGAGCGGACGCGCCTTCCGCTACGGCGCGAACCAAGGCGCCGAGCCAATCGAAATTCCCGCCCAACTCCGCGATCCCGAGAAACAGGCGCTCGACGGACTGGCCGAGGTGCTGGCCGATCAGGACGATGCCCTCTTGGAAAAACTGATCGAGGAAGTCGCGCCGACAGCGGCGGAACTTTATCAGCAATTGCACAAGGACCAGGCCAGCGGCACGATCGTCGAAGTCTTGTTTGGATCGGCCGCGCGAGGGCAGGGCATTTTGCCGCTTTGGAAAACGATGCGGCATGACGCGCCGGATGCGGCCGAAACCGCCGCTCATCGCGGCATTGCGGCGGAAGGAGAGCCGCTCGTTCAGATTTTTAAGACGGTCCAGGCGGGCAAGCTTTCCTATGGCCGGATCTGGCGCGGTGTGCTGCGCGATAGTGCGACCTTCGACGGCGCGCGGGTGGGCGGCATCCACCGTTATGTGGGCGGCGAAGCGGTGAGGGTGCCGGAAGCCGATGCGGGGGAACTGGTCGCGATCGGCCGGCTCGATGGGATCGCGACGGGGCGATCCTTGGAACCCCGGGCGCGGCAGGGTCATTGCCGTTTCCAATGCCCTCGCACGCCGGTGTTTACGCTCGCGATCACGGCGAAGGATCACAAGGATGATGTCAAGCTCTCGGGCGCGTTGCAAAAACTCGTTGCGGAAGACCCGGCGCTGGGAGTTGTGCACGTAGCGGAAACCGCCGAGACGATCTTGAGCGGGCAGGGCGAAATTCATCTCAACGCGGCTCTCGAACGGCTTGCCTCGACCTACAATCTCCAGATTGCCACGGCGCCGCCGAAAATTGCATTCAAGGAAACGATCAAGCGCCGGGTGGCCCAGCATTCCCGGCTCAAGCGCCAAACCGGCGGCCATGGCCAATTTGCCGACGTCAAATTGGAGATCGAGCCGCGCGGACGCGGCGAAGGCTTTCTATTCACCGATAAAATCGTCGGCGGTGCAGTGCCGAAGCAATATATTCCGGCGGTCCGCGAGGCCGCCGAGGAAGCGATGCAAAAGGGGCCGTTCGGCTATCCGGTCGTCGATGTCGGGGTAACCCTGGTCGATGGCACCTTCCATGCGGTGGACAGCTCCGACATGGCTTTTCGAACTGCGACCCGCTTAGGGATTTCCGAGGGTCTCGCCAAGGCGGAGCCGGTCTTGCTCGAGCCGATTGAACACGTCACGGCGAGCGTGCCGAATATTTTCACCGCCGCGGCGCAACGCTTGTTGACCGGACGCCGGGGCCAAATCCTTGGCTATGCCGAGCGGCCCGGCTGGCCCGGCTGGGACGACGTCGAGGCGCTTGTGCCGGCCGCGGAGCTACATGATTTCATCATCGAACTGCGGTCCGACACCATGGGGCTCGGCCATTTTCGCCGCCGCTTCGATCATCTCGCGGAAGCCCGCGGCACGACACCATAGCCGGGAGGTATCGTTCGCGGCCACAGGTCTCCATCGGCCGCGACGAGCGAGAATACTGAAATCGTCTCATATTCAGCGGTGCCAGCTGCTCGCGTCCCATTTTTCGATTGGCTCGGCGGCAAACCGTGCCGCGGCCTTTGCGATGGAACGCCCGGAGATCTCCAAGCGAGGTGCGATTTCGGTTAAGGGAATCAAAACGAAAGCGCGTTCGAAGAGATCCTTATGCGGTAAATTCAATTGAGCATGCGCGAAAGACGCATCGCCGTGAAAAAGAATATCGATGTCAATGAGGCGCGGTCCCCAGCGCACCGTTGGTTGGCGGCCCATCTCGATTTCAACCGCGTTGACTGCGGCAAGGAGTTCGAGCGGGAGCAGGCGGGTTTCTCCCACCGCGCAGGCATTGGCGAAAAAATCCTGCTCCACATAACCCCAAGGCGCGGTGCGGTAGATCGAGGAAACCGCGCTTAGCCGGATAACACCGCGATCCTCCAGCAGCTCCAGCGCCTGCGCGATGTTGCCCGGCTTGTCGCCGATATTGCTCCCCAGTCCGAGACCGGTATTCGTAAGGGGGCCAGCCCCCAAAAGGTCAGCGGCGGGCGATAGCATCGAAAACCTTGAAGGCTGCGGCATGTTCGGCCGCATCGTGAACCCGGAATATGGAGGCACCGTTGGCCGCCGCCGCGAGATTGGCGGCAAGCGTGCGCACGAGGCTATTGTCGGCTGGCGTGGCGGCATTTTCAGCAAGCAGAGACTTGCGCGAAACCCCGACGAGGATCGGCAGGCCGTAGTCCTTTAGCGCGGCAAGATTGGCCAAGGCCGCGAAATTTTGCGCCCGGCTTTTGCCAAAACCGATGCCGGGATCGAGAATGATCCGTGTAAAGGGAATACAAGCGGCTTCCGCAAGACGCAGTGATTGATCGAAGAAGCGGCGAATGTCCGCGACAATATCGAGACCGGGATCGACGCCGTCGCGATTGTGCATCAAAACCACTGCCGCGCCAGTTTCGGCGACCGTATCTGCCATGGCGGGATCGCGTTGCAATCCCCATACATCGTTGACGACGCTCACGCCGAGTTCGATTGCGCGGCGCGCGACCTTGGCTTTGGACGTGTCGATCGAAAACGGAACGTCGATAGTACTTGTCAACTCTCCAAGAATGGGTTCGAGGCGGGCGAGTTCTTCTTCCGCTGCGACGGGCGTATGGCCTGGGCGCGTCGATTCCGCTCCAACATCGATAATATCGGCGCCATCGTTGTTGAGCCTGTTCGCCTGTTGCACGGCGGCATCGAAATGTAAGAATTTGCCGCCGTCAGAAAAGGAATCGGGGGTTATGTTCAATATACCCATGATGATCGGCTTCATGCCGAGAAGAGCGAGAAACCGGTTGCGTCGCTCGACCATGCCGAGAGGATTGATTTGTGAGATGGAAGCGTGGCTTCCGTCAACCATTGGCTCGTCGACCTTGATCGAGGGAGAATGCGCAACGTTGTTGCCGTGCCTTAACCCAGCAACCGCTCTTGGCGCGGCGATCTCACGCAGGCAAGAAAATTTCTCCCTTTCCGAGAGCCGCCATGTCTCCGGCGAAACGGATGAGCGGGCGGACAAGAAGCCGCGCCGCGATGCGGCTTTCGGGGCGGAGCAGGTTCGAAAAAACCCTGGCGAAGGCCAAATCATGCACCCCGCAATCGGCAAAAGTCGGCGCGAGTTCCGGCGGGTTCGCGAGCACGATCGTGCCGCGCCGCATGAGGTAGCCAGGCAATATGCCGCACTCCTTGAGTACGATGAGCGTCCCAGCGATCATCCGGCTGCCAGGATAATCCCCTGCAGAACCTTCGATCACGATGGTGCCGCGGCGCAGGCGGTCACCCGCGCGCGCGCCGGCATTTCCCCGCACAATCAACATGCCGCCGGTCATGCCCTCCATCTCGCCTTCGAGCGGCCCGCCGAGGAAGTCCCCGGCATCGCCCGCGATCTCGAGTCTTCCACCTGACATGGCAGAACCCGCAAAAGGTCCGCAATCGCCATTGACCACGAGATTGCCGCCGCTCATGGCGCGGCCCGGCGCTTTGCCGCAATCGCCTTCGACGACGATTTCTCCTGCCCTCACACCTAGGCCGATATTGTCGAGGCGCGTTGATCCTCCTTCGAACCGGATCGAGTCCACACTGCCGGCGCGGATTTTAAATATATCGCCCGCCGTGACCTTTTCGTGGGTGGTCTGCAATTCTATCGCAGCGATTTCCTTCGCTGATTTACCATCGAGCAGATGCGGGACGAGAGGGGCGAGATCGAGACGCTGGCCGGGCTCCTGCTTGAGGGTGAGGACGAGCGGTTTCACGTCAAAAGATCCTTCAGATGAAAGTGGAAGGGGCCGAGCTTGCCGCCATAATTGCCGGCGCCGACCCGCACCGCGCCATGTTCTGGCCCGAGCTTCACGATCGCCGCAAGGCCGGCACGCATCGCTTCGGCGACAGCGTCTTCCGTCAAACCGTCGATGACGATTTCGAGGACGCAGCCGATATCCTCGTCGAGTTTCGTCGCCACCGCTCCGCGCAGGGTCGGGCAATAAGCGTCGTTGGTCGACGCCAGCATGGCTTTGTACTTGGAGCCGACTTTTGAGCCGGACCGCACGATGCCACCGGGGAAAGGAAGAATTACGCCCTCGACACCGTTCATCGCGGAGACGGCAAGTTCCGCCGCGCGCATGGTTGTCCTTGGGGTCGCGCCCATGAGCAGGAGATTACCGCCGCCGACGGCTTTCTTGGTGAGCCCCGTCGTCGCCTCGCAAAGGAACTCGCCGTCCATGACTGGAATGCGCCAGAAATGCCGGTCGCCGAACTTTTTCGAGACCTGCCAACCATCGCCGAAATAGCGAAGTTGATCGCCAATCGGCAATCTATCGGTGCCGTCTAGATCGGCGAAACAGGCAGAGCCAGGCGATGTCAGGACGCATTGGCCGGCCCGGTTGACAAGTTGCGTCTGCAAAGTGTCGCTCGACATGGCAAACATGAGGACCCGGACGCCCGGGCGCCCGTCCGGCGTGTCTTTCCCGCCGCGTTCGCAATCGATGCCCGCTTCGGCACCGCAGCCGATCACGGATGTCGCAAATCCGGTCATGGTCGTGGCCGCCTGCCTCGCCCAACGGCGATTGGGCGCGGTGATCAGAATCGCCGTGCCGCGCATGGGGAAGGCTTCGGCAAAGGAATCATCGATCCGGACGCCATTTTTTTTCATCGAGCGCATGCGACCTCCCGGAACGCATCGGCATGCGGAAGAAGGTGCTCCTTAACCGCGAACAGATCGCGGGAATTGCCAAAATGATGGTCGTAATAGCCGGCAAGGCGGCGGTCGATCGCCTTGTCGTAGCCGGGATTGACCTTGAGCGCCTTGCCCCAGCGATAATGGGTGACCCGCCCGTCGCGCACAACGAGATCGCCATCCTTGAACACAAGATGGGCAAACCGGAACATTTTCGCCAAATCCTTGCCCGGCGAATAGACGGCGATATCCGCGTGTCCACCTTCACCGAGATGGCCGCGATCGTTGAGGCCTAGTAGCTTTGCCGGCGCGGCGCGAGTCATGATAGCGATTTCGTTGAGGTTGTATTCGCGCGTAATGGAAGGCAGCGTCGTCATGGCGATCGCCTCTTGCGGCAGCCGCGCAATGGCTTCAGCGCGCGCGTCGCGGCTCATGATCAGCGCGAATATCTCCGGATAGGTCGTGAACGGCGCGCCATTGGGGTGATCTGTCGTGAAGAAGACCTGCCATGGATCGTCGATCAGCATGAACAATTCCAGGCCGCAGGCCCATTGCACGGCGTTGGCGAAATCGTTCTCGCGATAGAGATAAGGAACGATGCCGCCGCCATTGCCGTCGCCGTCATGAATTACGGATTTCTTCGGCTTCGCCATAGAGGCGCCATTGAACTGACGCAGCACATCAGCCGAAACGGTGACGGTTTGCCGGAACATGACTTGGCCGACATCGATGGTGACATTCGGCGCGGCATTGACAGCCGCGGCGAGTTCGGCGGCGGCGGAAGAAAAGCCCTTCTCGCCTTCGCTGCCATAGGCGTAGAATTGTAGATGCGCCAAGTGCAAACGTTCGCCCCGCGCCGCCTCGATCGTCGCAAGCGCGGTCGCCACATTGCCCGGAATGCCCAGATTGTTGGCGTGCAAATGCAAGGGATGCGGGATCTTGAGATCCTCGACCGCGCGTTGCAAGGCCTCGACGATCTGCCGCGATGTGAGGCCGTAAAAGGGCACCACATCGTCGAGGCTAAACGTCCGCGCATTGTATTTAAACGCCGCCGCACCGCCCGCATTGATGCATTTGACGCCAAGCCCATTGCTCGCCGCCAAGCTTGATGCGACGTAATCAGCCACCGCCGCTTGTCCTTCGCCATCGCGCAGTAACGACAACAGGAAATCGTCGTTGCCGAGGACGGTCAGCGTTCCTTTATCGATGATCGGAATGTCGGCGAGTTCGAGATGCGCTTGAAGTGCCTGAGGAGGCACGATGGCCGGCTCGATCACGGTGGTGAAGCCCATCGAGGCATAGATCGTGCCGGTCTCGAACGTCGACCATTTGGCGGTGGAAAGCGGCAAGGCGGGAGGGTTCGGTAGATGGTTTTGATGTTTTTCGGGGAGCAGCAGGCGCGCGGTGTTCACGTTGCCGCCGGCGATATGGGAATGAATATCGATGGCACCGGCCATGACAATCTTGCCGGAGACGTCATGCACTTCGTCGGCTTGCCTGCCTTGCGGCGACGCGGCAATACGGCCATTTTCAATCCAAAGATCGCCTATCTCGTCTCGCCCGTTGACCGGATCAATGAGGCGGCCGCCTTTCAGGAGAATCAGCATTTAGGCGTTTCCTCCGAGGTGCTTCGCGATTTCGTTGGCAACGGCCGCTACCGAAGGCGCGGGACTTGGATGCGATGCCTTGCGTGCGACAATCGTTCCCGTCTCCCGCGCGAACTCCGCAGCGTCATGATCTATTCCAGGGCATCCGACTTCGATGCGCACCTGCGGCTCGCGAGCGAACGCGGTTTGCGGGGAGACGAGCGCGACAAGCGGAACATGCTTCTTCCATGGGGGCGCCTCGGTGCCATAGGCGGAGATCCATAATGCGGCATCGGCCTCGCCACTCTCGATCATGCGGGTTGCATCGAACCGCCATGTGTCATGCTCGGGAAAACCGCGACCGAAGGATGTCCGCATTGGGAAACCAGTCATCCAGCCCGATGTCTGCACGACGCCGGACGCATTCGCGCCAGCGCCAAGATGCAAACCGGTAAAACGCGTCGTCTTGTTGAGATCGAGAATCAGGCCGTGCACCATTTCGATCGCCAGGCTATCGAGCGGATCGCCGCCCCAAACCGCGACGCCAAAACGCGCGTTCTTTAGAACCTCCGCGAATTCGCCGAGCTTGTGCCGCGCGCTTTTGGCGCAATTGACCGGCCTGCCGGCAACGCAGGCACGCAAAACGGCCAGCGCCGTGTGCAAATCAGGAGAGTCTAGAGTTTGAATCGCGAGTCCTTCGACCTTCGCGCCGCCGCGTCCGGGCGCTAGCCACAACAACTTGCGCGGCTCGCGGGCAAGGTCGAAAGGCGGGGTGTCGCCAGGCGCCAGGCGCTCCATCATCGCCGGCCAGACCTTTGTCAAATCCTTGCCGATGAAAAGGAAGACGTCGGCGCGCAGGCGCGCCTCGTTCGGCGTCGTGAACATCAGCCCGGCTTGGCGCATGACGTCGAGACCGACGAAAATCCGCGCGGAATACATGTGATCATAGGCGCCGCGAAGCTTCTCGGCGAGCAGAATGGAGGCGCGGGCGCCCATGGCATCGGTACCAAGACCGGCGATAACGGGCATTCGCGCGGCCGACAAAATCTCTGCCGCGCGCTCGGCCGCCGCTGCAAGCGAAGCTGGCTTGCCGTCTATTCGCGCCTCACTCATGTCTTCTCCCAACCGCGCTGGCGCGGCTTACTATTCGCGACTTCTAAAATTCGCGTTTTCGCGGGCTGCGGACGCTGCCGGCATCGACGCAAGCTCACGGCTACGTCATGTCGCCAATCCGTGCAAGACAGCGGATAGATTTTTTTTGCATCGCATGCCGCTTGACGGGCTTTCGGCCGATACTAGCCGGAAGACGCATCAAAGACCGTTGACGCAGATGCTAATAATATGCCCTTACGCCCATTGTTGGGCATTGTCCTGGAACGCGTGGTTTTGACGTTGTTTTTTGAGACAAAAGGGAAATCCACGGGAGGAGTACATGCCCGATCAGAATGCAATTCGCGAAACTCCGCGAGAAATCCCTGGAACCGCGCCGGCGGACGGGCGCTCGCTAGCGGGTTTTGGTCCGGCCAGGCGAGGGGCAGGCGGCTGGTTCGCCTACAAAGGCCGGCCCGCCGCAAAGCCCGCGCCGCCGCCAAAGGTCCCGGCGCCAGCTCCCGTTCGCCAAAGCAAACCCCGGCGCCAGCTCCTGGCACGCCGGAGCGCTGAGCGAAAGAACCCGATGCAGGGCAAAAATGTTGACCGCCCGGCGAGGGTGGGGAAGATTTCGACTGCAGCTTTAAGGGGGGAGGCAATGGATTTGTTTGGGCGGAAGGCTAAGGCTGAGGAGCGGGAGTGGGATGCGGCTCAGGACGATATCTATTCCGGTGATTTTGACCGGATAATCCGCGGCCATTCGCGGAGATTAGCGTTTAGTAGTTACATTTCAATAGACAGACGCGTAAGTACCTATCGTGATCGTGCCAAGGCCTATCGCAATGGGGGGGAGTGGGATCTCGCGCTGGCTGATCTCAATGAGGCTATTCGCCTCTATCCGGAATACGCTAACCTGTATCGTGAGCGCGCTTATACCTATTTCTTGAAAGGACATGTCGACAGCAGTTTCCGCACTAACTATGATAAAACTGCAGATATCAGTTTTATACTTGATTTAGATAGGCACGGGGGGACCTGGAGCGATACCGCCAACCGCGACTTTGACCGCGCGATTGCCGATTACGATCAAGCTGCCGCAAGATCAGCAGGTATTGATGCGTGTATTGCAATGATGACTACTTAAACGAAAGGTGGTTGAGATTTCCCGCGGCTCGCTGGCCCCCCGGCAGTGGGCTTGGGGATGCCGGCGGCGCCAGGACGCCATCTTGGAAAAATAGCAGTTTGCAGGTAGCGGTGGTGACTCTTTAAACAAAAGGCGGTTGGGCGTTTCCCGCCGCTCGCGGCGGCGGGCTTGGCGGCGCGGCGCCGCTACGCCATATTGGCAATGTCTTGGCACGTCACGCCTGGTCTTGCCGCGCGCGAACCAGCCAGGAAAGCACGCGTTCCGGCTTATTGGGGGTGCGAAGGCAGCTCGATGCACGTCATCGAAATCGATTTTTGCGATCCCCCCGCGGCGGCTCACGCGCTTCGCGATCTGCCGTATCTCACCTTTCTCGACAGTGCGATGGCCGATAGGAAGCTTGGGCGCTATAGTTTTGTCGCGGCTGATCCTTTCGCCCGGTTCGAGGCCCGTGAGGCGGGGAAGGATTGGGTAGCGCGCCTTAAGGCCATCTTGGCGGCCTATCGAACCGCGCCCCTGCCGGGATTACCTCCTTTTCAGGGAGGGGCCGCCGGGCTTTTTTCCTACGAACTAGGGCGCAGTCTGGAGCGCCTACCAAAGCCTGCGGTGGATCGCCTCGTCTTCCCCGACCTTTCGCTTGGGCTCTACGATGTGGTGGTTGCCTTCGATGTGATCGAGCGGCGCGGGTTTATTCTATCGACTGGTTTCCCCGAGATCGAGCGACCGGAGCGCGACCGGCGTGCGATCGAGCGCGCGCGCTGGTTTGAGGCGCGGCTCCGGCGTGCCCCCATTGCTCCTCCCGTAGGGAGCCTTCCACTCGAAGGCTGGACAAGCAATTTTACGAAGTCGAGCTATCAGCAGATGGTTCGCGAAGTCATCGAACGGATTCTCTCTGGCGACATATTTCAGGCCAATGTGGCGCAGCGGTTCGAAGCCGCGGTGTCTCCGGATTTCGATCATTTTGGCTTCTACCGCCGCTTGCGCACGCTCAATCCGGCCCCTTTCGCGGCCTACCTCGACCACGCGGATTTTATCATCGCTTCGGCCTCGCCGGAGAGATTTCTCAAGGTCGAGGGCGATCGCGTCGAGACCCGGCCGATCAAGGGCACGCGGCGCCGTTTCGCCGATGCCGTCCTCGACGCCTTGCAAGCGCGAGCGCTGACCGAGAGCCGCAAAGATCGCGCCGAGAACGTCATGATCGTCGATCTTTTGCGCAACGATCTTTCGAAAGTTTGCCTGCCTGGCTCGGTGCAAGTGCCGCGGCTTTGCGGCCTTGAGACCTATGCCTCGGTCCACCATCTGGTTTCGTCTGTCGTTGGGCGCCTGCGGGAAGGGCAGGGCGCGGCCGATGTTTTGGCCGCAGCCTTTCCCGGCGGCTCCGTCACCGGCGCGCCAAAAGTCCGGGCGATGGAAATCATCACCGAAATGGAAGGCCATGCCCGCGGCCCCTATTGCGGCGCGATCGGCTACATCGGTTTCGATGGCACCATGGACACCAGCATCGTCATCCGCACCGCGGCGTTTCGCAACGGCACCTGCGTCGTGCAGGCCGGCGGGGGGATCGTCACGGCGTCTGATCCCGCCGCCGAATATGACGAAACGCTGGACAAGGCGAGGGCAATTTTCGAGGCGTTCGGCGCGAAGGAATTGGCGCGGTGATTCTCGTCATCGACAATTATGATTCCTTCGTGCACACGGTTGCCAATTATCTTCGCGAACTGGGTGGCGTGCCGGAAGTGGTTCGCAACGATGCAGTCTTGCCGCGCGAAAAACCCGAAGCCATCGTGATTTCGCCTGGGCCTTGCACGCCGGACGAGGCGGGGATGTCGATGCGGCTCGTGGCGGAATATTCCGGGCGCGTGCCAATCCTCGGCATTTGTCTTGGCCATCAATGTATCGGCCAGGTGTTTGGCGGCCGGGTTGTCCGAGCGGCGCGTCCGATGCACGGCGAGGCAAGTTTTGTGCGCCACGAGGCCTCGACTATTCTGGACGGCTTGCCCAATCCGGTCAGTGCCGGGCGTTATCACTCGCTGATCGTGGAGCTTGATCAGCCAGATGGTCCGCTTGCAGCAGTCGCCTGGTCGAACGAAGGCGAGATCATGGCCTTGCAACATCGCGAGCATCCGACATTCGGCGTGCAGTTTCATCCTGAATCGATCCTCACCGATCATGGCCATAGGATGCTGCGCAATTTTCTCGGCCACATCGGGCGCCAATGATGCGTGCATGGCAAGATGGCCGGATTATCGCGCTGGAATACGCGCATGTTTCCATCGCCGATCGCGGCCTTCTGCTTGGCGATGGTGTGTTCGAGACGATGGCGGTGAGCGGCGGCCGGATTTTTGATCTCGACTCGCATCTCGACCGGCTTGCTTCCGGTCTCGGCGTTCTGGGATTTGCCGGGGCGGCCGATCTCGCAAAACTTCGCTCCAGCATCGCGCATTTTATTGCCGCCGAAGATGCGTCTTGCGGCGTCTTGCGCGTGACAGTGACGAGGGGGACAGGCCCGCGCGGTCTCGCCCCGCCCAAGGCGCCTCATCCAACGATTTTCATGACGCTATCGCCCATGCCAGCGGTGCGGACAACTCCACTTTCTCTCCATATCGCAACAGGGACGCGGCGCAACGAGCATTCCCCCCTCGCGCGCATCAAGGCGCTGCCCTATCTCGACAATGTGCTGGCGCTTTCCGAGGCGCGCCGACAAGGCGCGGACGATTCGCTGATGCTGAACACACGCGGAACCATCGCCTGTGCGAGCGCCGCCAACGTGTTCGTCATAAGGGGCGGGCGTCTGGAAACGCCGCCCGTAGGCGACGGCGCATTGCCGGGAACCATGCGAGCGCTCGTGCTTTGCCTGGCGGCACAGGCGGGGTTGGCGCCCGTCGAGAAATCGATCCACGCCAAGGACCTTGCCGGGGCGGACCATGTTTTCCTGACCAACAGCATAAGCCGTGCGAGGGAGGCCAAGGACTGCGATGGCTTGCCGCTGCAGCGGCGAGCGGGCACCGCCGTTGAGCGGCTGCGCGCGCTCATTACCGCAAAATTCGATTCGGGGTGAGCGCGCCGCTGTTCATCAATAATTGCTTTTCCGGTTCCAAAGCCTATATTTGCACCCCAAATATTCCGTGGAGCGCGGCGATGACCTTGATGCTCGCAAGCGTCACCAACCCGGCCGAGGCAGAGGCGGTTTGGGCCGGAGGCGCCGACATCATCGATCTGAAAGATCCGGCGAAGGGCGCGCTTGGCGCGCTTAATACTGAGGTTGCCGCAGGCATCGTTCGCTCGGTTGGCAAACGTAGGCCGGTAAGCGCCGCCGCAGGCAGCTCGCTTGGCGAGCCGGGGGCGGCCGTTGACGCAGTCGCCGCGATGGCCGCGACCGGAGTCGATTACGTTAAGGTTGGCTTCTCGCCCGGCAAGTCCGGAGCCGATTGCGTGCTGGCGTTGGGGCCACAGGCGAGCAACATCAAGCTCGTCGGAGTACTATTTGCCGATTGCACGCCAGACCTGGATATGTTGGCGCTCATGGCCAATAATAATTTTACCGGCGCAATGCTCGATACCGCGAAAAAAGGCGCTGGGCGCCTTCTCGATCATATGGGCGTCGCCGCGCTCGACCACTTTATCGGCCGGTGCCGCGAGAACGGACTGACGCCGGGCCTCGCAGGCTCGCTCGAAGCGCCGGACGTGCCGCGCCTTCTACCGCTGCAGCCGGATTATCTCGGCTTTCGCGGCAGTCTATGCCAAGGGCGGGCGCGCGAGGCCGCGATCGACGCGGCCTCCGTGCAGATGATCCGGGATCTCATTCCGCGCGAATCCGATGGCCAAGATGGATCCTCTGAGACGAGGATCGACTGGCGCCTCCTTTTGGGACGAGGATTTCTTCCGGCCAAGGAGCAATTCGTCGAGACCGATTTGATTTTCGTGCACGATCTAGTGCTCCCATGCGCCATCGGCGCCTATGACTTCGAACGCATTCAAACCCAAAACGTGCGTTTTAACATCGACGTGGAGGTGAGACGCAACGAGCGGCGATTCGACGACATGCGCGGCGTTTTCTCCTACGACCTAATTATCGACGCCATCAACATCATCCTTGGGCGGGGCCATGTCGATTTGATCGAGACGCTGGCGAGCGGGGTCGCGGACGAAATTTTGCGTTACTTATGTGTTGTCCGCGTGTGCGTGCGGGTCGAAAAGCTCGATGTCGTGGGTGGCACAGTTGGCATCGAGATAAAGCGCGAACGCGCAGCGGATCGGGCCGCCGGTGCGCGCATGCCGGTCCTCCCGGACAATGCCGCGTAACCGGAAACCATCGTGCGTCACGATCGTCAAACTTGGCGGCAGTCTCGCGCGTACGCCGCAATTTCCGGCCTGGCTCGAAACACTCGCTGCGTGGGGCGGCCCACTCGTTCTCGTGCCGGGCGGCGGCGCCTTTGCCGATTGCGTGCGGGCGGCACAAGGTACCATGAGGTTTAATGATGCGGCGGCCCACCGCATGGCGCTTATGGCGATGGGGCAATTCGGCATCGCGCTTGCGGCGTATTCGGCGTCGTTTACACTGGCGGCCTCCTGCGATGAGTTGGACCGCGCATTGAGCGCCGGCGAAATTCCTGTCTGGCTGCCCGAGAAGATGGTTCTTGGCGCTTTGGACGTGCCCGCGTGTTGGGAGGTTACCTCGGATTCGCTCGCGGCTTGGCTCGCGTGGACCTATCGCGCCCGCCGGTTGCTACTCATCAAAGCAAGCGATCTGGCGGCGCCGGGCTCACTGCGCGATCTTGCCGCGGACAAAATCGTCGATCCGCTGTTTCCTCGCTTCGCCGCGCAAGCGCAAGTCGAGGTCTGGCTCGCGGGTCCGGCATCTCTAGCTGGAGCCGCGTACATCTTGCAAAGCGGGGGAATGCCCGGCGTCCGAGTGGCACTTTCTTGAGAGGGTCCGGGCGCCTGAGGCATCACATGTTTACGCGTGCGGCATGGATTGGCAACATATGAGTAAAGTCGTCACGCCGCGCTGGGGTTGGGCGCTCACCGGCTCCGGCCATTTCTTCAACGAGTGCCTCGAACTCGCGCGCGAATTGGAGCATGTCGACCTCTTTGTCAGCAAGGCCGCTGGCGAAGTGTTGCGTCAGTATAAGCAAAAGCTCGATCTGCCGAAGACCGCTCGCCTTTATAAGGATACCGCCGCCAGTTCGCCGCAGGTCGGCTATTTTTATCATGGCGTGTACCATACGCTCGTCGTGGCACCCGCAACCTCGAATATCGTCGCCAAATTCGTCTCAGGGATCTCGGATAATCTGGCTAGCAATGTTTTCGCCCAGGCGGGCAAATGCCGGGTTCCTTCCATCGTGTTTGCCTGCGACACCGCGCCTGAGCTTTTGACTCGCTCGCCCGATGGCATGGTGAAAGTCTTTCCGCGGCGGATCGATCTTGAGAATACCGAGAAACTTAAAAGTTTCGAGGCTACCCATGTCGCGGAGACTCTCGGCGAGCTGAAAGCTTTCATCGCCCAGCGCAGGAGCGATTTGAAACTTGCATGAGCGAGCGGCTTCTATTCCTCACCGGTCATCTTGCTTATCCGCGCCTCGACCGGCTGATGCGGTCCATGGGCAAGACAACTTTCAGTTGGGAAGTGTGCGATATCGGGGTAAAGGTGGCGGCCCTCATGACCGAAGCCATTATCATGCGTCGCCTGGCTCGCCCGGTTTTGGCGGATCGCATTATTTTGCCTGGCCGCTGCCGCGCCGACCTCGCGCGTTTGTCGAACCACCTCGGTGTGCCGGTGGCGCGAGGCCCAGATGAGTTGAGCGATCTTCCCGTCTATCTCGGCCGTGGCGGAAAAGCAAAGGACCTGACTGGTTTTTCAATTCGTATTTTCGCGGAGATCGTCGATGCGTCCGTGATGCAGGTTGCGGCCTTGCTCGCCCGTGCGGCTGCGCTGCGAAAAGCCGGCGCCGATGTGATCGACATTGGATGTCTTCCCGACACCCCATTTCCGCATCTCGAGACGTGCATCCGCGCCTTGAAAACGGCTGGGCATAGTGTCAGCGTAGACTCCGCCGATCGCCAAGAACTCGCGCGCGGCGCCAAGGCAGGCGCGGATTTTCTTCTCAGCCTCGATGAAGACACTCTTGATATCGCAGAGGGCACGGGCGCCACGCCAATCCTGGTACCAGCGCCGCACGGTGATCTCAATTCCCTTGTCCGCGCCGCGAACGGCGCCGGGCGGCGCGGGATTACCTTTATCGTCGATCCTATCCTCGATCCGATCCATTTCGGATTTGCCGAATCCCTAATCCGCTATATCGAAACGAGACGCCGTCTTCCGTGCGCGGAAATGATGATGGGAACCGGCAATCTCACCGAATTGACCGAGGCGGATTCGGGCGGCGTTACAGCCGTCCTCGCAGGGCTTTGTTCGGAACTCGGCATTCGCAATGTGCTCACCGTTCAGGTGAGCCCGCACACGCGGCGCACGATAGAGGAGCATGACGCGGCGCGGCGCCTGATGTTCGCGGCCTCCAAAGATGGCGCCTTGCCCAAGGGTTATGGCGCCGGGCTCCTCGCGCTCCATGATCTCGCGCCCTATCCTTCGCCGGCGCAAGAGATCGCCGGGCTTGCGGAGGAAGTGCGGGACGCGAATTTTCGAATCATGACGGCCGAGGATGGAATACATGTGTTCAGCCGCGACGGTCATCATATTGCGCGCGATGCCTTCTCCTTGTTTCCCAAGCTCGGCGTCGACGGGGATGGCGCACATGCGTTCTATCTTGGAGCGGAGCTTGCCAAGGCCGAGATCGCATACGCACTCGGCAAACGCTACACGCAGGACGAGCCGCTCGAATGGGGGTGCGCGGTTGATTCCCAAGAAGAAGACAAGAACCGCCTGCGCGAGGCAGGCCATACGCTTCGTAAGAATGTATGATGCAATGTAGGAGATCGCATGGTGCCGATGATCCGCGAAGCTATTGTTACGACCATCAATCGATTTGGCACGGCGCATCTTGCGCCGCTTGGCTTGATCGAGGACGGGGACGGTTGGGTCATCGCGCCGTTCCGGCCTTCGACGACTCTCGACAATCTTGTGAAAGCTCCATTCGCGGTGGCCAATTATACCGACGATGCTCGCATTTTCGCGGGGCTAGTCACCGGCCGCCGCGACTGGCCGCTCGTGCCCGCGGCGAAGGTTCCCGTAGCGCGTCTCGCGGCAGCGCTTGCGCATGCGGAACTGCGAGTCGCCCACGTCGAAGAGCCCGCCGAGCGCCCCCGGTTCCACTGCGAGATTTTGCATCGCGAGCAGCACGCGCCGTTCGCGGGATTCAACCGGGCAGCCAACGCCGTTCTCGAATGCGCCATTCTCCTCACTAGGCTGCATATGCTTCCGCGCGACAAAATCGAGCGGGAGATCGCTTATCTATCTATCGCAATCGAAAAGACGGCGGGTCCCCGCGAGCAGGAGGCTTGGTGTTGGCTCATGCAAAAACGCGACGCGTTTTACTCGGAAAATTGAGCGGCGGCGAGAAGTGCTACCGCCGCGGCGGGAGCGCAATTGCTGACCTTGCCCCGCACCTCCGGGACGGCCTCGATCAGATCGTCGAAGGCAATATAAGACCGGCCGGTTCGCGCGGCCAGTTCGCGGATCACTCCACACCCGGTGCCCGCGCCCACGACCGGCGCGCTTGCGTCGAGAAGGCCGCGCGACAAAACGAGAGCCGCCGCGTCCATGATATCGCGCAATTGCGCTTCCGCGAAAAACTGCGCGAGCCGGTCCCATGCGCTCTCGTCCGCCTCGCCGCTGTCGCGGCCGATCATACGGGCGAGCCGCGCGCGCGAAGCCGCTGCAGTCTTTTCGCGGCCGTCGGTGGTATCCATTATATCGGCGCCCTCCGGCAATTGCCCGAGTATGCGGTGGACATCCGCCATGGTGGCGAACCATTCGTTCATCAGGGGCGTCCAGCGGCCGGCAAAAGGCACGAGTTTGGGACCGGCCATCAGAAAACTCCGCGCGATGCCCGAATAGACCAGTTCGCCATGGGCCAGCCGCTCGGCGTCGCTGTAACCAAGGCTTGCGGGCCGGCCTCCCGCGATTGTGATAATATCCGTCGTCGTCGAGCCCATGTCGATGAACAGCGCCGCTTGCGCACGCTTTCCAGTTAGTGCCGCACTGGCGTGCCAATTGGCGGAAGCGATCTCGTTTGTCTGGGCGGCGACTTCGCTCCCAGAGACGAAGCCTGAGCGGCCGCCATAGAAAAGCGCGCGGTTGGGGCTCAGCAGCCTGACCATGATCGCGGCCAGTCCAGCGACGCCTTCTCCACGGGTTGCGAAGGCATCGCATAATTCGCCGGTCATCGTGATTGCATTGAGGGGAGCACGGCCGATCGCGGCCTCAGCACTGGCAAAAGCCAGGTCGAGCTCGCCCAAACCGAGCCACAGCGGGCAGGGGACCTGCACCACCTTTGTAATGATCCCATTTTCCGCGCGCGCGGCCTTGAGATGCGCGCCGCCGACGTCCCATCCAATAATATCTGGCATTTTGTATGAAAATCCGGGCGAGTTTTGGTTAAACTAAATAATGCCCAAGTATGCGATCGAAGTCATTCCGGTGATCGATTTGAAGAGCGGCGAGGTGGTGCGGGCCCGTCATGGTTCGCGCCAATCCTATGCGCCAATCGTAACACCGCTCGCGAAATCGAGTGCGCCGCTTGACATTGCCGCCGGTTTTTTGACGATTCACCCCTTTCGCACGATCTATGTGGCCGATCTCGATCGAATTGAATCGCGGGGCAGCCAGGACCAAAGCATCGCTGCGCTCAGCATAGCTTTTCCAGACATCGCATTTTGGGTCGATGCCGGCGTACGGGACGGCGAGGAGGCGCGTTCGTGGCTTGCTCGCCACAAGCGCGCGCATCTGGTTCTTGGAAGCGAATCCCTTTCTAGCCATAGGGTTCTTGAGGAACTCGCCACGGATGATCGTATCGTTCTATCACTCGACTTTCGAGGCGACAGCTTTCTCGGGCCAAAAGGGCTTTGCGATGCGCCGCATCTGTGGCCCGCGCGCGTGATCGTCATGACACTCATGCGCGTCGGCGGTGACACGGGACCCGACATGGACCGCCTCGCGGAAACCAAATGCTGCGCGCCGGATGTCACGCTTTATGCCGCGGGCGGCCTTCGCGGCGGCTCCGATCTCGTGCGGTTACAAAAAGCGGGCATAAAGGGAGTCCTCGTTGCTTCCGCGCTGCACGACGGCCGTTTGAACAGCGCCGGCATTGCCGCGGCGGCATCGAGCGGCGCCGGAGCCGCAAATTAAAAAGGGGCCAAGGCCCCTTTATATTGTTTAGTCTCGCGGTTGCTCAGTTTGGCGCGAAAGGATGCTTCGCGATATTGCGCTGCGCGACGACATGGGCGGGTGTCGGTTCGCCGGCAACGGCACGCGCGATAGCCTCTTTCGTCGCCTGATAGTTGAAGTCCTGAATCTTCTGGTCATCCTTGGCGTCCCAGTGGATAAACACGCCAACGCAAATGAACAGATTGTCTGCTTCGGCCACCGGGATAACGCCCGACGCGACACTGTCGGCGACAGCCTTGCCGACGGCACGCTGTGCCGGGCCGAACATCTGCACGGCCTGCGTCGCATTCTTGATTGTCACTTTGTTATAAAGAATGGTCGCAGGTTTACACATCAGGTTCGGGGCTACGATAGCGAGCAGTGCGGTGAAACCATCCTTGTTGTTGGTTAGCGCATTGGCAAACGCCGATTCGGCCGCGCTGCCGCGTGGTCCGATGATGAGGTCGATGTGAGCGATTTCGTTACCGTCCCCGACGAGCGATTCGCCGACACAAAGCTTATTGATCTTGGCCATGCTTAGAAGCCCCATTGTTAAATCCTCCCTGGAGAAACCCGCTCCGGATTGCCATCGCGGGCGCTCGACACATGCAGACGAAACTCTGTGTTGTCAACGTCTGCTCATTGGCCGGGCCGGTTGGGCCGGATGGCGGCGGAGATTTCCGCCACCGGGCAATCAACCATTATTGCGCCGGTTGATCAAGATGCGAATTAGCCTGTCCGCGAAAACAGTTGCGACTGTGAGATCCGCGCTTGTTCCCGGATTTAGCCCGCGGGCCTTGAGACTTCGGTCGAAAGTCAGGAGATCTTCGAAGCGTTTCCGCCGGATTTGCGGCATTCATGAAGCGGTTTCGCGCTTCCAGTGCCTCAATTTGAACTTTTGCCGCCGCCTCTGGACCATTTTTGCGCGCGATATGGCTGTCGGGAAAGCCCGCAAGAAACGCCAGATAGACAGCGGTCACCGGCCAGGGTGCCGGCCAGCCGCTGACCCGCGCATCTGCCAGCGTGCCCAATCCGATTTCAAATATGTCTTCGAAATCAGAGGCATATTGGAAAGCGATCCGGTCTCTTCCGGCGGCTTCGCGCATTGCCTCCAAAAGAGTGACGCCGGCTGGGTCCCGGACATCATGACGGGGCGCCGTGCCGAGCCCCGCGGGCGAAGCGCGAAGGATGGCTTTGAACGCGGATTCGGCGTCCAGGCGGGTCAATCCGGCAACCGTTTGTTTCACTTTCTCGCGAAAATCCCCGTCCCTCTGCGCAGCGGCGGCAAGCGGCGCGCAGAGGAGTACGATGCCGAGATTGGTATTCATCCCCACCGCCGCGAAGGTCGCCTCCACGGCGGCAAGGATGCGTGCGCCGACGGAGAGTGCCGGGTTGGTCAAGCCGGAGGCGGCAGCTTCGGCGCTGCGCAAGAAATCTTGCGCCGTCATGCCGTGGCCATCAGCAAAAACATGAACATTGCCGGGTTTTGGCGCCTCGATCTCGTCGCGGCAGGCGGCGATGAAAGCCAAGGCGATTTCGTTCACAAGGCGGCCTCCGTTCCCGGCCATCCAATTCGCGTCAAGACGCCGGCGGCTAGCCGGTCCGCGATGGAAAACGGCGCGACCTTCTGCAAACCGCGCCAGCCTGGCATGCTGTTGACTTCGAGAACCTGGAGAGCGTCCGCGGCATCACGAATCATATCCACTCCGGCGAAATCGGCGCCGACCGCCGCCGCGGCGCGCAAGGCAATATCGATCGTCGCGGCATCCGGCTCGAACCATTCCGGCCGCGCTCCGAGTTTGACATTGGTGATCCAATGCGCCGCATGGCGCGTCATCGCGGCAATGAGCTTGCCCTCCGACACGAAGAGCCGGATGTCGCGAAAACCTTTGCGCTCGACCGCGATGAATCGCTGAAGATAATAGACGCCTTCCACGGCTTCGAACGGCGGCAGATCGTCTTCGCGCCGGATCAGTTTCAAGCCATATCCTTGCGCGCCAAACAGAGGGTTTGAAACAAGCGGGCCGCGCCCCGCCTCGCGCCGTACGATCTGGCGCGCGGCCTGTTCGGACTGCACGGTCCAGGTCGCCGGCGTCGGAATCGCATTGCGGGCAAGCACGAAACTCGTCGCCGCCTTGTCGACGCATATTTCCACGGCGCGGGCAGAATTCAGAACCGGCACGCCGAGGGCGCCGAGGCTGTGCAACACGTCAAGGCGCAGGGTCACGCTCTCGAACGTGCCAGATCCGATCGCGCGCACGAACATCGCGTCCGGCAAATCCGCGCCAAAGCCCGGAATGACGAGGCCGCTCCGGCGCCGCGTATCGAAATCCGCATTGCGACAGCCGGACCGGCACGGCCGTCGCGCCCGCGCGCGTGAAAGCCGCGGCGAGATCCCGCGCATGCCAATCGTATATATCGACAGCCAGGGCGATTTTGGGCCCGGTGGAAGTCGCGCCGGCGGTGTGATGCCTATCCGAAGGAGACATCGAGCAAGGCTTGATCGATCCCGCCCGCCTCGAAGGTCTCGCCGGTTTCAACGGCGGTCACGATCGCGCGCGCGGGGCTGAACAGCATCGGGTCGATCGAATAAAAATCGCCTTTGTAAGCCTTGAACACTTCGGCGAAGGGGCGGCCATAATCGCGCGACGTCGTACTTGGTAGCCGTTCGGCCAGCGCCTTTGCCTCCGCCGGCGGGTCCGGTCACGAAAAGATGCGCCCGGCCGCCATAGATGATCGCGTCGTTGGTGCGTCCCATGGCCTGAATAAAATCTGGATGCGGCGGCGACAGCGGCGCCGAGGCGATGCCATCGACGATGCGCGACAGCGGAAATTTGAGCTCATGCGCCTTATGCAGCGCGACTTCCAGCACGCGCGCGACGACCTGAACGCTGCCCGCGAGACTTTGCGTCGGCGCAAAAATAAAGGTGACGTTTTCGCGGCGGGACGCCGCAATCGCGGGCGACTTTTTCGGCGATTTCCCGCGGCGGCGGCCGGTCGGATTCAAGCACGAGAGTCGCGCGGGTGGCGTGATCGCGGTACTCCAATTCCGAAAACAAAGGCTCCTTGCGCGCGAGCGCCCGGCCGGGACCCGAGCCAAGCGCGAAAAAGGCCGATTTGCCTTCGCCATGCGAAAGCGCCCAGCCCGCATATTGGCTGGCAAGGCAGGCGATCACCGGGTCGGTCGCTGCGAACGCAAAGCTCGAACGGCCATTTCGGATTGGCGCCGGTCGGCGCGAGGCCAGACGGTGCCAAGGCCGCCGAGGCAAATTTCGGCGATCGCCAGGCCCGCTTCGATGCCGCCCCGCGCGATTTTGCCCGCGTCGATAATCGTCTCGCCCGCTTCGCCTTTGGAAACCGCGACCCGCAGCCGTGCGGCATTCGCGATCATGCGGTCGACCGCTTCGCCGGTCAGGGTGTTGATACTCAGATCGCTCTTGTTCAATGTGCCGTTCCTTCCCATGGTTGTCGTTTTTCATTTTGGATATTGTTCCAGCTGGCCGAGAATCCAATTGGTCCGCGCATTGAGGAGCGCGCGGGCGCGCTGAGGGTTTTGCCGCGCGGGCCTTTATCGTGCACAAAGGGTCGTGCGGCCCGCAATTCGCTCCGCGCTTTCTGCCGGTCCGACGTCCAATCTGGCCAGTCGAATTCCGGCATGGAGGCGATTTCGCGCGCGCGCATAGGCTATTCCCGCCGCCGCGGCGCCAGCGAATTCGAGCGGGCGCGAGCGGCAGGCGGCCGCGGCAGGACTTGATATGGGCGCGGAAAAGCGAGCCGCCGCGATCTTCGAAAATGTCGAGCGTCGCTCCCGGCCGGGGATTGATTTCGATCAGCGTGTATTCGTCGCCTTCGACAAGAAAATCGATGCTGTTGAGACCGCGGAGCCCGCACGCCGCCGTTATGGCTTCCGCCGCGCGCCGCAAACTGGCCTTCCAGCTCCGGGCGAAAGACCAGCCGGGCGAAGGCTGCCGCCGAAACGAAAGGGTTCCCCCGGCGCCGGCGCCGCCCATTGACGGCTCAGTCCCACGACCTGCGCCTTGGCTCCATCGGCAAGAAACAGGATCGAAACAGGCTCGCCCGCCGCGATGCGCTGGAAGTAAATGTTCTCGCCCGCCGCGCGGGCTTCGCGCCGCCGGCGCGACATGGCTTCCGCCCGCTCCCCCGCGCTTTTGACAAGCCAATGCCGGCGGTCCGTCGGCAACTCGCGCGCTGATCTCGGGATGCGGAATGTTCAGGGCGGCGCAAAGCTCCGCCAGCCGCACCGGATCCTTCACCTGGCGCACCACCTCCGGAGGGTTGCCAAAGAGCGTCAAACGCTGCGCGACAAGCTCCAGGAGTTCGGGGCGATCCTCGAATCCGGCGCCATAGACGAAGCCGCACGGCGCCACGCCTCTCGGCAAGCTCTTCAAGCGCGGCCGATAGAGGCTCCCGGCGTAAATCCGGTGTCGAGGCCGCCCTCGATAAGCCGGTTGGCGGCGCAGAAGCCGCGCGTATCCAAATCGTCGAAAAAATCGGCGACAAGCGGCCGGAATCCGGCCCGGCGCGCGGCCGCCGCCAAGGCCCGCGCGGAGGGCGCCGCGATCAGAATCGCGGCACCGGCTTCAGGCGATCTCACGCGCGAGACTGAAGGCATCGCGAAAATCGAGGCTGATTGCCTTGGGAGACGTCGCCATCGCGCTGAAACAATGCCTGATTCCGTCTTGTATTTCACATCGCCAATCGCGAGCGGCCCAATCCCGAGACTGCCGCCGGCCAGCTCGACGCCATTCGCCATGAGATCGAGCCCCTCGATCCCCGCTGGCGGCACCGCATTGACATCGCCGGCAAACGAGCAGGGATTTGGCCGCCGCAAGCATCGCTGCCGACAGAACTTGCACTCCCGCCGCCGCCGCGCAAAGCGCGACTTCCTTGCCGGCTAGCGCCGACGGAAACTTCGTCCGGCGACTTTGCCTGGACGGCGTGGACATCACGCCAAATCTCTGCTTGATCTCGTCGGCCTTGGCTTGCACCGGCTCAACTCGCGCGCGGCGAGCGTCACTTCCGCGCCTTCCAGCGCCGCGATAACGCCGGCCGTGTAGCCGGCCGGGCCGGTCGCGCCAAAGATCACGATATGTGTGTCGGCCAAGCGCCTTAGCTTTCTTTTGTTTCAGGAGTTTCTCGACGCAGGCGACCATGGCCGCGGCAGTCGTGAAGGATCCGGCCGGATCGGCAAAGGCGGAAATTTCGAACGGCTTCAACAAGTGTTTGCGCAGCCTGCTCCATCATGTCGAGCGCGAGGACGGCATCCTTTCCGCCGATGAAAACGGCAGTCTGGACAGCATCCCTCGGGGAGCGCGAAAACATGGCGTCCTGCACCAACGGCATGACTGTCGTCGAGAGTAACCTCGATATAAGGAGTGATCGCGATCATATCCCGCGTCGAGCGCCATATTCACGTCGAAAGGGCTCATGTGCCGGAGCGGACTGAGCATGTGCAAAATATTCTTCGGGGCCACATATCCTTCCCCGATCTTTTTGCCGCTACTTGATCGTGGCGAAGGTTTCCCCCTCGACGAGCGCGCCGTGATTTACTCCTTTGCAGATAGCTATGTCTAGTCCGTGCGCGGCGGCTATTTTCGCGGGTGAGATCATACAAACGCCGCGCCTCCCTCGCGTCGGCCGCGAATGCAAATCCGGTCGGTCCCCAAGACGATTGGCCGATACCTCTCGCGCCATGCCGTCGAAGCTCCTCCATCACCCGGCCTACGGCAGCGCTCGCATAAGGCGCGCCGCCTTGCGACCGGCGCAAAATAGTCTCCGGCGATCTCCTGGATACGCGCGATCGCGTCGCCGAAAGAACCGATATCGTGTTCGGCCAATGCCGGCAAAGCCTTGACGAGTACAAGCCGGCAGATTTCCGCGGCCGAAGCGGCGTCGAAATCAGCCAGCCGCGTGAATGCCGCTTGTTCGCTGCGGCCATGCAAGCCTTCGGTTCGCGGGTCGAGGACGACAATCACCCGCCATTGTGGCGGGAAATCCATGCGGGCCACGACAGGCGGCGTCGCGGTTCGCGCGCCGCGCCCGCCGTCGACAATGAGACCGCCGCGCTGGAAAAGACCCAAACCGATGCCGGAACGCGCGCCTCGCTGCAGCAATAGTGCATCGTTTGAATCGTCAGGCGATAAGCCTTCCAGACGGCGCAACGCGGTGGCAATGGCAAGCGCGAGTTGGGTCCCAGAGCCGAGGCCCGCATGCGCCGGGATGGCATTCGTGAATAGTCAAGCCATATGACGGGATCAGGTCCAAGTGGCGCGCGAGACGAGCGAGATGGCGCTCCGCGCGTTCCGCCTCTAGTCCCTCGACAGCCAGTGCCGGCGCGCGGCGGATTGTCAGGCGGGTCGCGGGGCGGTCGATCGCTAGCCCAAGGCTCCCGAAGCGGCGGCCAAGTCCGCCATTCATATCGAGAAATCCAAGGTGAAGACGGGCTGCGGCCGTCACCGTGACGCTATCGAACATGACCCATCCTTTCGGCGCGCATCATCTCGCCCCTTGGCGAAGGCGCGCGCCTTCTGGAACATGACCGTCGAAGAGTCGCAGATTTTCTGTGCAATGTCATGCCGCGGGCAAAGAGTGGAAAGAGAAATGATCGTACCCGGTACTTTCCGCGATAGGAATACCGGTTTGCGCCGCGAATCGCGATAAACGTACAAGCCGCAGCTTAGAATTGGCGTTTCTAGCTGGATTACGCGCGCGTTCGAACGAAGCGCAAATCAGTATCGCCACTGCCAAAGCGAACAAAAGAAGTCCATCCGCTGTCGCAGATCCAAACCACAACTCTCGTTGCGATCAGCGTGAAGCAATTACGACAACTCACGACCGATCTACGGACCGCGCGACCTCCAGAGATGAACTTTCGTTGGACGTAGCCAGTCTGGCAAAGCGAGTATACTATCGGAAGCGAGCCGATCAATTACAACTGTAGTACTAGGGTCCGTACCCAATTGAATTGAACCTCGCGTCATGATTCAAGCTCGTCAGGAGGGCTTAATTCGTGGCGGACAATTTCTGGCTCAGCGATGAGCAATGGGCGGCGATCGAGCCGCATCTCCCGATGGTCCACACCGGACCTGAACGCAAGGACGATCGCCGCGTCATCAGCGGGATCATCCATCGGTTGCGCGAGGGCTGCCGTTGGCGTGCGCTTCCCGACGAATATGGGCCGTATACGACGGCCTTCAACAGATACAACCGCTGGAGCCGACGCGGTCTTTGGCAACGGATCTTCGCGGCGCTGGTTGCCGGCGGCGATCCCCCAGCGCTCACGATGATCGACAGTTCGGCGGTCAAGGCGCATCGCTCGGCGAGCGGCGCCAGAAAAAGGGGGCGCAAAATCAAGCCATTGGCCGCTCGCGCGGCGGGCGCACGACAAAAATCCATGCGCTCGTCGACGAAGAAGGCCGTCCGCACGCCTTCCTGCTGACCGGCGGACACGTCGCCGACATCAAGGGCGCCGCGGCCTTGCTCGCGGCGACAGCGCCAAGCGAACGGTTGATCGGCGACAAAGGCTACGACGCGGATCATTTGCGCCTGTTCCTGCAAACACGCGGCACGACGCCGGTCATTCCCAACAAAATCAACCGCAAGACCCTCTTCCCGTTCGACGCCGAACTTTATCGCCTGCGCAACGTCATCGAGAGAACCTTTTGCCGGTTGAAAGACTTCCGGGCCATCGCCACCCGCTACGACAAAACCGCTCGGAACTTTCTCGCCGGCCTGTGCCTCGTCACCGCGCTCTGCTATTGGCTCAATTGAGCCCAGACCCTAACTTGCAATTGAGAGATACACGGCACGAGAGAATGGGGAGTCTTATGAGCGCGCGCTGCAATGGTCTAACCCAAGGTCCCGGCAATGACCGGCGTCAAGTTCTTGCAACCATGATGGCTGCGGGCCTTGCGGGGGCCGCCCTCGGTGCGCCGCGCCAGGCCTTTGGAAGCACGGCATTGGAGCCGCCCCTTCCCGCCGACGAGCACTTTATGCGGATCGCCATTGCCGAGGCGGCGCGGGCAGACTTCCCCTTCGGCGCGGTCATCGTCCGCGTCGGCGAGGTGCTGTCGGCGGGCCGCAATTTGGGCAGAACCACCAACGATCCGACGGCGCACGGCGAAATGGTGGCGATCCGGCGCTTCGTCGCGGTGAGGCCCGCCGATGAGCTCAAAGGCACCACCCTTTACACCTCCGGCGAACCTTGCGCTATGTGCATGAGCGCCATTATCTGGTGTGGCATCGCCCGAGTGGTCTATGCGGCCTCGATCGACGAACTTGCAGCAAGGATCGGGCAAATCATGCTCTCGAGCCGGCAGGTGGCGGACGCAGCCCCCTTTGCCACCGTTGCCATCACGGGCGGGGTGCTTGCCGCCGAGGCGCTCGCGCTGTTTCAGAAGTGAGTGAACGCGGCAAACCGGTCAACCATTGGAACTTGGACAGTGCTTCTTGCAACTATCCTCGAATTTGTCGCAGTTCGCCTTGCACTCTCCCTTGCCGCAATCGACAATGCACTGCTCCTACTTCTTCGGGATCGGTGCATTGTGCTCTGACACGCCTCCGCATTCGCCCGGCAATTCGTATGGCAGGCATCGGCTTGGCTAAGTTTATCCCTTCCTAGACGGGAGGGATCCGCCGCTGGAGACGGCGCGGCGCTTGCGGCAATTAGAGTTCCGGCCATGCAAATGGCAAGCAGGAAGGTTTTCATGCAGGCTTTCTAACGCGAGATCCCAAAAAGTCAGCAAGTTTTTTTGAGATCAGGCCAGGCGCGGTGAACCTCACGAGTTTAATTGCCGCAAGGCAATAGCTGCCGCGAAAGGCGCGCCTGCAAGGGCGATCAAAGTGAGGGCGCAGAGGATCAGAAACGGGGTTGCGAAGGGGACCATCGAACCCGCTCCCGCTCCGGCGGCCGCGACGCCGAAAATTAGAACCGGCACACAAAGCGGCAATATCAACACCGCGAACAGAAGTCCACCGCGCCGCAGGCTGACCGTCAACGCTGCGCCGATCGCGCCGATCAAGGTCAGGGCGGGCGTGCCCGCGACCAGAGAAAGGGTGACGCTCAAAAGCTGGCTCGTTGGCAGGTCGAGCATGAGGCCAAAAAAGGGCGCGGCTGCGGCAAGCGGCAGACCGGTCAGGATCCAATGCGCGAGACATTTCACGAGAACGATCAATTCCAGCGGCGTGCCGCTGGTTAAAAGGAGATCGAGCGAACCATCCTCGTGGTCGGCCTGAAACAGCCTGTCGAGCCCAAGCAAGGTTGCGAGCAGGCCGGAGATCCAAAGAATTGCCGGAGCGATCTTGCCGAGAAGCGCGAGATCCGGGCCGACCGCGAAGGCGGTCAGGGTGACGAGGATAAGAAAAAAAACCACGCCGAGGCTGGTGCCACCGCCGATTCGCCGTCCGGCCCGCATCTCGCGAACGAAAAGTGCAGAAAGGCTCGCTCCCAGCGCGGGGCTTGCCGGTACGTTGTGTCCATTTTTCATGGCCTCGCCCCAAGCCGCAGTTCCTGGCCTGCGAGATCGAGCCTCGCATGGGTGGCGGCGACGATTATGCCGCCTCGCGCCAAATGCGCCGCCATGATTGTCGCCAGCAGCGCCTGGGAGGCGGCATCGAGGGCGCTCAAAGGTTCGTCGAGAAGCCACACCGGACGCTTCGCGACCAGGAGTTTGGCAAGCGCCGCACGGCGTTTTTGTCCGGCCGAGAGATAGGTCACCGGAAGATTTGCAACATGCGAGAGACCAAATTCGGCGAGTGCGGTTGCGACCGGCATGCCGCCATTTCCGGCATCTAGCATCGCGGCTAGAAACGCCAAATTCTCGGCGACGGTGAGAAGACCTTTGAGGGCATCGGCGTGGCCGACGTAATGCGCCTGTTCGGAGAGTGTCCCGCCGTATAAGGGCGACCACGAGATCGTGCCGCCGCTGAGCGGCAACAGCCCGGCAAGTGCCCGCAAAAGTGTGGATTTTCCTGCGCCGTTTGGCCCCGTGACGGTCAGGCTACCACCCCTATCGAGCCCGAACGACAGATTTGTAAAGACAATCCGGCCGCTGCGTTCGACGGTGAGCCGTGAGGCAGAAAGCTGCATGATGACTAAACCGCGGGCGGGCCGAGCCGACGAAATAACGCCTTCCTCTATCATCCGTGTAGCTCGCGCCGCAAAAATTATTTATAAACGAATGAGCCTTCCATTTTTCAGATCAGCTTTCCTGGGAAAACTACGATGACCTCGCTCGACAGTTTCAAATGCCGCAAGAAGCTCACGGTAGGCAACAAGACCTACCAGTATTTCTCATTTACGGCGGCGGAGAAACATGGGCTTCCGGACGTGTCGAGTCTCCCGATTTCGATGAAGATCTTGCTCGAGAACCTGCTCCGCTTTGAAGACGGCCGCTCCGTCACGCGGCAATCGATCGAAGGCATCGCGGCCTGGTTGAGCGATAAGGGCAAGACCGAACGAGAGATCGCGTTTCGTCCGGCGCGAGTTCTAATGCAGGATTTCACTGGCGTGCCTGCCGTCGTCGATTTGGCGGCGATGCGCGACGCGATGACCAAGTTAGGTGGCGATCCGCAAAAGATCAATCCGCTCGTCCCGGTCGATCTCGTCATCGATCATTCCGTCATCGTGGATAGTTTTGGCGGCAGCAAGTCCCTAAGAACCAATGTCGACCTCGAATATGGCCGCAATGGCGAGCGCTATCGTTTCCTGAAATGGGGCCAAGGGTCGTTCGACAATTTCCGGGTCGTGCCGCCGGGTACCGGGATTTGCCACCAAGTGAATCTCGAATATCTCGCCCAGGCGGTCTGGACGGCCAAGGAGAAAACCACGGCACGCGGCAAGACCTCGACCGCCGAGGTCGCCTACCCCAATTCGCTCGTCGGCACCGATTCTCATACGACCATGGTGAATGGGCTTTCCGTACTGGGGTGGGGCGTCGGCGGCATCGAGGCGGAAGCGTGCATGCTCGGTCAGCCTCTTTCCATGCTGCTGCCGGAAGTGATCGGTTTCCGGCTCACCGGCGCGCTGGGCCCCGGGGTAACCGCGACCGATCTTGTTCTCACCGTCACCCAGATGCTGAGGAAGAAGAGCGTCGTTGGAAAATTCGTTGAATTTTATGGCCCCGGCCTCGCTCATCTTTCGCTCGCCGATCGCGCCACGATCGCGAACATGGCGCCGGAATGTGGCTCGACCTGCAATTTCTTTCCGATCGATTCGGAGACGCTTTCTTATCTTGCGACTTCGGGGCGCGCGCCGTCGCGCGTCGCGCTCGTCGAGGCTTACGCGAAGGCGCAAGGGTTGTTCCGGACAAAGACGACGAACGATCCGGTTTTCACCGACACGCTGGAACTCGATCTCAGCTCGGTCGCACCCTCGATGGCTGGCCCGAAACGTCCTGAAGGGCGCGTCGCGCTCGGCTTGGTGGGATCGAACTTCAAAGCCGCGCTGGAAACCGAGTACGGTAAGACTGGAGAGGCCGGACAACGCTATCCTGTAGAGGGCAAGAATTTCGATCTCGGGCACGGCGATGTGGTGATCGCGGCGATCACGTCCTGCACGAATACGTCGAACCCGAACGTGTTGATCGGCGCCGGATTGCTTGCCCGCAACGCCATCGCCAGGGGCATTGGCGTGAAGCCATGGGTCAAGACATCGCTCGCGCCGGGAAGCCAGGTGGTCGCCGAATATCTATCCGCGTCCGGGCTGCAGAAATCGCTCGACAAGCTCGGCTTCAATCTTGTCGGCTTCGGCTGCACAACCTGTATCGGCAATTCGGGTCCGTTGGCGCCGGAAATCTCAAAAACCATCAACGCCAATGGAATTGTTGCCGCGGCAGTCCTCTCGGGCAACCGAAATTTCGAGGGCCGCGTCAGCCCCGATGTGCAGGCGAATTATCTTGCCTCGCCGCCGCTTGTCGTTGCCCATGCGCTCGCGGGCACGATCGCGCGGGACCTCGAGACGGAGCCGCTCGGCCATGACAAAAAAGGCCGCCCGGTGTTCCTCAAGGACATCTGGCCTGCGCAGGACGAAATTGCCGCAATTATCGATGAATTCGTGACCAAGAAAGTCTTCAAGGCGCGCTACGCCGATGTGTTTAACGGCGACACGCATTGGCGCAAAGTGAAGGTGCCGGCCGGTGAGACATACACATGGGACATGGGCTCGACCTATGTACAAAATCCACCCTATTTCGCTGGGCTCAAAATGCTGCCAGAGCCGGTCCAGGATATCGAGAACGCCCGCGTTCTGGCGCTATTCGGCGACAAGATCACCACTGACCATATTTCGCCCGCTGGCTCTATCAAGGAGGCTTCTCCAGCTGGCCAATATCTCGTCGAACGACAGGTTTCACCGGCCAATTTTAACCAATATGGCACGCGCCGGGGCAACCATGAGATCATGATGCGCGGAACCTTCGCCAATATAAGAATCAAAAACCACATCCGGCAAACGCAAGACGGGCTTGTGCCGGAAGGCGGCTACACGAAACATTGGCCGGGCGGCGAGGAGATGTCCATCTTCGAGGCAGCGATGAAGTACTCAGCTGAAGGCGTTCCGCTGGTCGTCATCGCCGGCGCCGAATATGGCAACGGGTCCTCGCGCGACTGGGCGGCCAAGGGCACGCGGCTATTGGGCGTGCGCGCCGTCATCGCCGAATCCTTCGAGCGCATTCACCGCTCGAACCTCGTTGGCATGGGCGTCCTGCCGCTCACCTTCGAACCCGGCACTAGCTGGAAAACCCTTGGGCTCAAGGGTGACGAGGAGGTGACCATCCATGGACTGGGCGGCACGTTGCAGCCGCGCCAAACGATGGAGGCGGAAATTAGATTTGCAGATGGAACGGTGGAAAAAGTGCCATTGCTCTGCCGCATTGCGACGCTCGACGAACTCGAATATTTCAACAATGGCGGCATTCTTCCCTACGTGCTGCGCCAGCTCGCGGCAGCTTAAATTTTCCTTCGCCTTTGTGTGTGGCAGGAGCCCTGTTAGCGCTCCTACCCGTCTGCCCTTGCAGGGACAATCGAATATGCCTCATTACAATCTCTTCGTCCTTCCAGGCGACGGTATCGGCCCCGAAGTCATGGCCGAAGCCGAGAAAATCGCAGCTTGGTTTACGCGTGAGGGCGTCGTCCATTTCGAAATTGAGAAAGGCCTTGTGGGCGGCGCGGCCTATGACGCGCATGGCGCCGCGATCAGCGACGCCGACATGGCACGCGCGAATGCCGCGGACGCCGTGCTTCTGGCCGCCGTCGGCGGACCGAAATGGGATGGTGTCCCTTACGAAGTCCGCCCCGAGGCAGGACTTCTGCGGCTGCGCAAGGAAATGAACCTGTTTGCCAATTTGCGCCCGGCGATCTGCTACCCGGCGCTCGCCGATGCCTCGTCGCTGAAACGCGAACTCGTCGATGGACTCGATCTCATGATCGTGCGCGAATTGACTGGCGGGGTCTATTTTGGCGAGCCGAAACAGATCATCGATCTCGGCAATGGCCAGAAGCGCGGCATCGACACGCAAGTCTACGATACATATGAGATCGAACGGATCGGGCGCATCGCATTCGAACTCGCGCGTAAGCGCCGCAACAAGGTGACATCCTCCGAAAAACGCAATGTGATGAAATCGGGCGTGCTCTGGCATGAAGTAATCACCAGCCTGCGCGCCCGCGAATATCTGGATGTCGAACTTGAGCACCAACTCGCCGATGCGCTCGGCATGCAGCTCGTGCGCCGCCCGAAACAGTTCGACGTCATCGTCACCGACAACCTTTTTGGCGACATGCTGTCGGATGTAGCGGCCATGTTGACCGGCTCGCTCGGCATGCTGCCCTCGGCATCGCTCGGTGAGAAAAGTGCGGCAAGTCAAACACGCAAGGCCCTTTACGAGCCGGTGCATGGCTCGGCGCCCGACATCGCAGGCAAGGGCATTGCCAATCCGATCGCGATGATCGGGTCTTTTGCCATGGCCTTGCGTTACTCGTTCAATCTTGGCGAGCTTGCCGACCGGATTGAAAAGGCGATTTCGGATGTACTCGAAAAGGGGATGCGTACCGCCGATATTGCGGGCGGCGCGGCGAAAATTCTTTCCACTTCCCAAATGGGTGACGCGATTCTCGCCGAGTTGAAGGCGACAGTTTGATGCGCCACGCATGATGGCACACTTATCTGAAGATTTCTTCAGCCGGACCGAGGCATTTTGGAGGATCGCGGCCGACCGTGAAAAAGACCGGCGCACGCTTCGCCGCATGATATCGGCCGTCAATATCGTTTTCGTAAGGATATGATTGCCGGCACAGGCCTAACTAAAACAGGTGGCGGAACACAAAGAAAAGAAACGCTGACAGAGCGATCGCGCAAGGAAGGGTCAAAACCCAGGCAAGCGCGAGACTGCGAATGGTCGACATTTGCACGCCCGAGCCATTGGCCGCCATTGTGCCCGCCACGCCCGAAGAAAGGACGTGCGTCGTTGAGACTGGCAGGCCGAAACTGTCCGCCGCCGCGATCGTGCCCATCGCCACGATCTCAGCCGCCGCGCCCTGGCCATAGGTCAGATGCTGCTTGCCGATTTTTTCGCCGACCGTGACGACGATGCGCCTCCATCCGATCATCGTGCCAAGCCCGAGCGCGAGGGCGACCGACACCTTTACCCAAAAGGGAATAAATTTGGTCGCGTTGTCGAGGCTCTTTTTATAGGCGCTGAGCGTGGCAACCTCGGCTTTCGAAAGATCGTTCGCCTTGTCCTTTTGCAACAATCGGATCGCCTCGGATGCGAGATACATGTCGTTGCGGGTATTGCCGACCTGTCCCACGGGAATCTTCGAAATCGAACCATAGGATTGGACTTCGTTTGCGATGTCGCGAATGAGCAAGGCGAGCGAAGGATAGGTGCCTTCGTTGAGTTCATGCGAAGTCAAATAATTTGTGACAGCTGGGCGAGGATTGCCGAGGACGCTGTAGCCCGCCGCCTTGGCTTCGACGACTTTGGAGGCGGCTACCGAATTTCGCACGAAGCTTGGCACATCGCCTGCCGACGGTGTCCTGTTCAAGGCATAGGTGGCCGGCACCGTGCCGATCAGGATCAGCATGATGAGGCCCATGCCTTTTTGCCCGTCATTCGAGCCATGCGCGAAGGAAACTCCGGCCGAGGTAAAAATGAGCAACCCGCGAATCCACCAGGGCGGGGCGGCCTTGCCCTTCGGCTCGGCATAGAGTTCTGGTTTGCGGATAACGAATTTCATAAGAATGAGTAGGACCGCGGCGCAAACGAAACCGACGAGTGGGGAGAGTAACAGCGCATAACCGATCTCCGTCGCCTTGCTCCAATCTACTCCGGAAGTTCCATCGCGTCCCCGCATGAGTGCGTTGGCGATACCAACCCCAATAATCGAGCCAATTAAAGTATGCGAGCTGGAGGCTGGCAGGCCGAGCCACCATGTACCGAGATTCCAGATGATCGCGGCAATCAGCATCGCGAAAACCATGGCGAATCCAGCTTCGGAGCCGACTTGAAGAATCAGTTCGACCGGCAACAGCGAAACAATCCCAAAGGCGACAGCGCCAGTCGAGAAGAGAACTCCCAGGAAATTAAAAAAACCAGACCAAACCACCGCGACGGGAGGGACCAGCGAATGGGTATAGATGACGGTTGCGACCGCATTGGCGGTATCGTGGAACCCGTTGACGAATTCGAAGCCGAGCGCGATCAGCAAAGCGACGCCGAGCAGGAGGAAAGGCAAAATGCTGGTGACCGGGGTGCCCGCCGCCGCGATATCGCGGTAAATGCTATAAGCAGCGAAGAAGAGCCCGAGAGCCATAATTGCAAGGAAAATCAGGATCGTCTTGATCCCCATCGGCTGATCAAGCTTAGGGCGCGGACTTTCGACCTGCGGGGATGCTGTATTTGTCGAGGAAATGGCCGTCATCGGAGCGCCTCCCTTGCGTGGTCGCGACGGTTAAGCGCGGTAGATGACAGTTGTGTGACGAAGTGCGACCGCGATACGATCGTTGTCCATTTCACTTTCGAGGCGAGGCATCTAACAAGGCCGTGATGTGACAATGTGGGATGGGCGCGCCAGCAAATAGTGAAACCGCAGCGAACGCCTTGATTTTGTCTCCGGCACGGTGACAAATACGGGCGATTCATGCGCACCGACGAGGTTTCAAATGGAAGATTTGATTGCCCGCATTGCCGCCGCCGCTGAGGTTGAACCAGAGATTGCGAAAAAATCGGTCGAGACGATTCTCGCGTTCCTTCGCAAGGAGGGGCCCCAAGCGGAGGTAGATGCCTTGTTCGCGGCTGTGCCCGGCGCGGCCGAGGCCGCCAACTCAGGATCCGGAGAAAGCGGTGGAGGTGCCATGGGCGGATTGATGGGCGCGATGGGCGGCGGCCTCATGGGCTTGGCGGGCCAGCTCACTAGTCTTGGCCTCGACATGGGCGAGATGCAGACAGTAGGGCGGCAAGTCCTCGCCTATATCCGCGAGAAGGCTGGAGACGAGCTTGTTGGCCAAATTGCCGCGGCGATCCCTGGTCTCGCGCAATTCCTTTAGAATCATGCATCTGCGCAGCTTTTTTGGCGGAAATCTTGCACAGAGCTTGCGTGAGATTTTAGCAAGGGCATAAATTTTGCCGGTGCCAACGATGGGACCAGATCATGACCATCTTTGTAAGAACTATTTGGTTTGACGAGCATGCCAGGTTCGGGCAAGGCTTTCGGTGAAATTGGTTTGCAACGTATTGAGACAGCGTATTTCATTTTTCGTCTTCTTGCGAAACCAAATCAAGGACCGCGTTGTAGGTTTCGCAGCGGGAGAGAAATTGTGTTCTCCGCGGGGACGCGCGCAATTCTTATCTTGAGAGAAAGCCAGTGGGTGACGTTATTGTTCTCAAACCAGCTAGCGGAAGGGTTAATTTGATGGCCTCTCCGGTCGGTCACGGCACGGTCGTCGTTTTCACCGGTATTTGGCGAGAACGCCTTCAAGATAAGGACAACGAGACCAAGCGCGCGCGCCGCGTTAGGGGAAAGCGCTCGAGGAAAAGCGGCGGCAAGCCTGGCGGTGTTCCGCAAAAATAGGCTAATTCGCGCTGGTCGTCTGCGGCGTGGCCAAGCAAGATGGCACGCTTGCATTCGAGGATAGGTTTGACGATTGGCGTTCATTCCTGCGCAATTTGTTCATCCGCGCAGTCTACCGGCTTCACGCGCTCTTGTGCATCCGCCCTTTCGCTTGGATAGGCGGCGAGTGCGCTGACGAACACAAATCCATGCGGTTCCGGCGCGACGAGCCGCAAATCCTGAGATGGATCGTCTTCGTCATCCCCGGCTTCGACGATTTCCAGCTGTGCGGCAGTTAGCACGACAACATCGATCTTGCCTTGTTGTGCCGCAAGATCCGTCATCGAATAAAAGACTTGTCCGGCGGCAGTACGAAATGAAAATGTGAGTAGCCTGCCGCCTTCGACATCCGCGTGCAGGCGGAAACCGCCTTGCGAAAGGTCGAAGGGACAAACTGAATGGACCATCGCGGGGTCCGCGAAAGGCAGGATTTGCCTATCCGGACTTGACGGAGGCAAGAGGGTTAGGCGGCCAGGTTTTGCCAGCTCCGAAATCCGTGCAAAAGTTTCCTTCGCGGCGAGCTCCGGCAGCGCGAAAACGGCAACAATATGCGTAAATCCGGCAACGGCCAGAACGCCAAGGAGCCAGAGAAGCGCCGCGAGCAGGCGATCGATCCTGTTCATTCGCAACGGCTCTTAACGAGGCGAGGCATACTTGCGGCGTCGAGAGCCGTGGCGGGGGCACCGAGTTCGCTATCGTAGAGACGCAGAACGAGAATGAATTTTGAGGTGCCACCGATCGGCAGCCAATTGCCGGGCCGGGCATAGCGAGAGAGAGTGATTTCGAATTGGCCGTCGCTCGCGCGGAGTATCTCACTTGAGGTAAAGCCAGACCGGCCCGCCGCATTGGCAATTGGGGCACCTTCTGGGGAGAGCAGCGTCAAAGTCCAATAGCGAGCGGAAGGTATTTCGCCCTTCAAGGAATAGTCGCAGGCCGGATCGAACTCAGCGCCATCGCTGTCGCCATGGGCGACGAAGCTCATTCCTTCCGATTCGCTTAAGGACATTTCGCCCGAATAGGCAAGAATGGCGCGGGTGTAGGGATCGGGCTCCACAGTTCCGGTGCGCGGCCAGCCGGTCCATGGACCCGCCGCGATTGCCTCAAAGCCCTTTCCGCGCTCGATCACGACGAAGGTAACAAATAATCCGAGTAGAACGCCAACGCAGCCGGCCGACAGGAATTTGCCGAGAATTGTGCCGTGCGCCTGCTCATCTCTTTTCATCGCAATGGCCGTTCCTTGGCTTATCCGCCGCCCCCGGCCGTAGCACCGGCCCCCGGCGCTGGGATGTCGTGGTCGGTTGCGGCGCCGGCAACACCTTGCACCGCGATCCCCGCTTCCAGGCGCCGCTTTTGTACGTTTGTCATTTCGGCTTCGATGACTGCGAGCGCTGAAGCAGTGGCCGCGGGCAAGCTGGCTGGCCGGCGCGGCCCTTCAGCGGCAGCGGCACTGGCCGCCGACGCTGGTGCCGCTGCCGCTAGGGCAGGCCTGCCGGGCAAAGGTTTCAATTCAATACCCTGATGCGCATACTCCATGATATCGTGCCAAGTTTGCGCGGGCAGGGTGCCGCCAGTCATATTGTCCATCGGCGTATCGTCGTCGTTGCCAAACCAGATCACGCCGACGTAATTGCCGGTGTAACCGTCGAACCAGGCGTCCTTATAGCCGTTTGTTGTCCCTGTCTTCCCGGCTACTTCGATATTATCTAACTGCGCCCGCCGTCCGGTGCCGGCCAGGACAACCTGCATCATCATCGACACCATCGTCTCGATCGTGTTCCGATCAATGATTTGGCGCGGCGGCGGCGCATCGCGGTCGTGCTGGTAGATCACTTCGCCGCGGCTGTTGGTGATCTCCACCGCCGAATATGGCGGCGTTCGCAAGCCGCCATTGGCGAAAGTGGTATAGGCCGAAGCCATATCGATGACAGTGACGTCGTCGGCGCCGATCGGCAAGGATACTGTATCGGGCAGTGGCGCCGTCAACCCCATCAGGCGCGCGGTTTCGATGATTTTGGCGCGGCCGCGTTTGGCGGCCTCGAAGATATTGTTGTGCCCTGGGACCGAATTGGCCTCGCCGATGGCAACCGACAGTCGGACCGCGACTGTGTTCAGCGAATGTGCCAAGGCCTCGACGAGCGGCAAGCGGCCCGCATAGGAATTCTTGTAATTATGCGGGCACCAATCGCCGATGCAAATCGGCGCATCGACGACGATCGTCGAAGGCTTGAATTTGCCGGTCATCAGCGCCGTCAGATAGACGAAAGGTTTGAACGAAGACCCGGGCTGCCGCAACGCGTCCGTCGCGCGGTTGAACTGGCTTGCGCCATAGTCGCGCCCTCCGACCATCGCCCTCATCGCGCCAAGTGGATCGAGAATCACCATCGCGCTTTGTTTGGCGTGATAGTCCGGACCATGCTCGCGCAATGCAGTCTCGATCGTCGCGTCGGCGTGTTTCTGCAGATTGCTGTCGAGCGCGGTGCGCACAGTCAACACGCGCTCGTCGCCGAGTTTCTTTTCCTCGGCGAGCTTTTTCACCTCTTCATAGGCATAATCGAGATACCAATCCGGGGTGAGGTCCCGGCTGCGATCGACCGGCGTCGCCGGATTGCGCAGCGCGGCGTAAATCTGCCCCTCGGTGAGATAGCCGGTCTCGACCATATTGTTCAAGACATCGGCGGCCCGCGCGCGGGCCGCGGGCAGATTGATATGCGGCGCATATTTCGTTGGTGCCTTGAAGAGACCGGCAATCATGGCGGCTTCGGCAAGCGAGAGGTCGCGCACGGATTTGCCGAAGTAGAATTCCGCCGCGGCCTGCACCCCGAAGGCGCCGCCGCCGAGATAGGCACGGTCGAGATAAAGCCGCAGGATCTCGCGTTTTGGCAGGTGGAACTCGAGCCAGACCGCGAGATAGGCCTCCTTGATCTTGCGGGTCCAGCGTTCGCTGGTTTGAAAGAAACAGATTCTTTGGCCAATTGCTGGGTGATGGAAGAGCCGCCCTGGACCACGGTGTCGGCCCGCGCGTTGACGGTTAAGGCCCGCAGAGTGCCGATCAAATCGATCCCGAAATGATCGAAGAACCGCCGGTCCTCGGTCGCGATCACCGCATGGATCAGATTTGGCGGCAGTTCGTCGAACGAGACCTTGTCGTCGTGCCTGATGCCGCGCCGCCCTGCCTCTTGGCCATAGCGGTCGAGAAAGGTCACCGCGAGATCGGTTTTCTTCAGCCAATCCTCGGAGGTTTCCTGAAAGGCCGGACCGGCGAGCGTGAGCGCCAGCACGCCGAAGCCAATTGCGAGGGTGAGCGTTTCGCAGGCGAGTTCGTTGAGAACGCGTCGCCAGCCGGAAAGATGGAATCCGTCCATGAACGCTGCAAAGGAGGCATAATTTTCGCGCGTGCGTTCCAGGCTAGTATGGAGCGAGGAATCGACAAACGCATCGACGGCGAGCAAAGTCCGCGCGATTTTCCGGCGAAGACGCGCCGATCGTGGCCTATTAAACAAGGCGTGCTGCTCCATCGCATGCCAGGGCGAACCCTGCGAACCTTAAGAAGGAAGCGGCGGTTTGGCAACCCTGTTGACGTTCGCCAAAGCCACGTGTCAAGTCTTGCGGCCTACCGGACGCCAGGGACCAAATTTATGCCTCCACCCCCGCCGCCAGTGACGCCCGCAACACCCGGCTCAAAGGCGCGGCATTATAAATCTTGCGGTCACGTTTGTGCGAAATCCGGCATTACCCCTGTGCCGTTTTGGAAGCAAAAGACGCTCGAAGAATTAAATTCCGCCGAGTGGGAAAGTCTCTGCGACGGATGCGGCCGCTGCTGCCTTGTCAAGCTTGAGAACGAGGAGAGCGGCAAAATTTACTTCACTGACATCGCCTGCAAGCTCCTTAATTCCAGCACCTGCCGCTGCGCCGATTATGCGCACCGCCGCCGCAAAGTTCATGATTGCATTAAATTAACCCCAGCGAAGGTTCGTACGCTTAGACTGGCTTCCGCCATCCTGCGCATACCGGCTGGTTGCCGAGGGGCGCGACCTTGCCTGGTGGCATCCGCTCGTTTCAGGATCGCAAACGAGCGTGCATGAGGCGGGGGTTTCTGTGCGCGGGCGCGTCAACGTGCCGGAAAACGAAGTCAAACTCGCCAGCTATCCTGATCATATCGTGGTTTGGCCTAGCAAAATGCCGCGTCCGCCCCGCCAAAAAGCCGGTAAGGCCGCCCGTTTAGCCAAAAATCCCGATTCGGCGTGACTGACCTTCCCGTTCGATTTTTTAGACAGCTAGGTTCCGGCAAAGCTTGCGAAACCAGGTGCAAAACAGTAATAGCCTTTAATATGACAAAATCTATCGAATTACATCCGATGCATAGGATTATGTGCAATGTACAAACCAAACGCCATGGATGCGATCGACAAGCAGATTTTGCGTATCGTCCAAAAAGATGCCACCTTAGCGGTTCGCGAGATCGCCGGGCAGGCAGGTCTTTCGCAAACCGCATGTTGGAAAAGGCTGCAGCGGCTTGATGCAACGGGCGTGATAAAGCGGCGCGTCGCGCTGCTCGATCCACTAAAGCTGGGGCTCGGATTGACCGCCTTCGTTTCGGTCCAGGTGGATGATCATTCGGGCAAAGCAATTGCGCGCTTCACCGCCGAAATTGCCGCGATGGAAGAAGTCATGGAGTGTTATCGCATGGCGGGCGACGTTGATTACGGCTTGCGTGTCGTTGTGCCGGATGCCGCGGCTTTCGATGTTTTTTATAAGCGTTTGATCGAAACAATTCCGCTCAAGAACGTTACGTCGCGTTTCGCCTTGGAAAACGTCAAATCCGAGACCGCATTTCCGATCGCCTGCCGGAGTTAGTCGCCCGCGCAGGGGCAGCAGCATTGAGTTATCAAGTTGCAGGGCGTCGCCCCGTGCGATCTCGTCCATAACTGCCTTCTTACGAGCAATTCGACAAATTTTGCCGAGACCACTTGCCTCTTGCCAAGGCGATTTCGAGATTGTCAAATGTCTGTTACCATGCAGTGAGGTCAGACCTTGGCTTCGATCCTCGCGGCGGAGGCATTCATTTGGAGAACGGAACGGGCGGTGGATTTCGTTTGCGTGACAGCGCGATGGAGCCATCTGGGAACCTTTCCCACAGCGAATCTGGCGGCGAAAAAAAATCCCTTCGCCTGCCGCTGGTAAGCGTCATCGTCATCAATTTCAATTACGGACGTTTTCTGCGTGCCGCCGTCGACTCCGTATTTGGTCAGACCTATCCAAATATCGAATGTGTCGTCGTTGACAATGCCTCCACGGACGAGAGCAGCGCGGTGTTGCGTACGATCGAAGCAGCTTATGCCAATGTGAAGATTATCCGCCGCGCGGACAATGGTGGCCAAACGCGAGCCGCTCTCGAAGGGTTTGCCGCATCGGCCGGGCCGTATGTCATCTTTCTCGACGCCGACGATCTTCTGCTTCCCAAATGCGTCGAGACACATGTCTTTGTCCATCTTTCGTTGCGCGTGCACGTGGGGTTCACCTCCGGCGACATGCTCCAGACTTCGGGTGATCAGGTGGTGTTGGGAACGGAGCATGCTTTCAACCGGGTGATGAGAACCGGCCGGGGGATCAAGTCTCGCGCGGTGCGGCCCTACCGGCACGCATTCGGGGAGACTTGGCCGCCGGAAAATTGCGAACGTCACGTGCTGGAAACAATCCGCTTCGTGGGCCTGACCAATCAATGGGTCTGGTCGCCAACATCCGGCAATTGCTTTCGCCGCGACGCGCTATGCCTGTTTGCCGACAACCCGGCATTGCACAACATGAAGACCGGCACGGACCTCTATTTTTGCCTTGGCATCAACGCCGTCAGCGGTAGCGTCTTGATCGACGTTCCCGTCGCGGTCTACCGCCTCCATGGCGGTAATATATTTTCTATGAGGCCCCAACTGAACCGCGTTCTTTGCTATGTGCCGGGCGGCGCCGGCGACAGCAATGCAAAAGCAAAAGCGGCCATGGTGGATCATTTGGTCGCGCACGCGCGTCGTTTTGTTGGACAACACGACTTTATTTGGTTCGAGTTTCTCTGGCTGCTTTGGCGAATTGACTGCGAAAACCCAGATCCCGGCGCGCCACGCTGGGCGGCCCGGTCGCGCGGGGTAGCCGCGCTCGCAAAACATTATGATTTGATCGCGCCGCTTCTCGGCAAATGGCCGGTCAAGGTTTGGCTGGCTTTGCACTTCGTGCCATTGAAGGTGATTTCGGGTCTTGGAAAAAATCCCGTGGGCGGGCGGGCGCCATCAGATTGAATGCCGCCGTGACGCCGGCAGGTTAGGCCAGTCCGATTGCTGGCGTGAACCTGCAGGGTGCCAAGGCCGTCAGTGATTTTTTGCGGTCGGTTTCAGACATTTTTTCATCTTTTGTCAGAAAAATTGAGTTGCATCGACTAATCTTGCGCCGCTCTTTCCGAGCTGGGGTAACCCGGCCTACCGGGCGGGAGGGCCATCTATCCAAATTATTTACCATTTCCGGCCCGCAAGTCACGATTAGGAATCGCCCCCGGGCGCGAAAGGACATGTTGGACGTGGTTTCTTGTCTACCTTGGTGGCTGCAGCTTTCGCTCCTCACATGGGCGGTCATGATGGCCGTCTTCCATGGCGTTGGACTGCTTTTCGAAGGGAGCGATCGGACGGGAGCGCTTGCATCATTCAAGGTGCGCGACAATGACCGGCTCGGTTATTTCGAGCTATTGCCACGCATTCTCTTCAATCAGATTTTCATTTTGCTTCCAGCCATGGTTGCCTTCCAATATACTGGGCTGGCGTTCACCGGCGCGCCACGTTTGAGCCTTTGGCATTTTATTGCCGGAGTGGTGCTTATGGGCGTTGGGCACGACATTGTCCAATATGTTTTCCACCGCTTTGTGCTGCACCGTCCTGGCTTGATCCGTAAGCTTGGACACAGCGTGCATCACTCGACCGGCGCGAGCAAGGCGATCAGCGCGTGCTTCATGAGTCCGGCGGATTTTTTCCTGGAGATCGTCCTGCCATATCTTGTGCCGCTAGCGCTCGTTGGAGCGGGAGCCGATGTTTTGTTTCACCTTACCGTCGCCAGTCTCGGCGCGATCGGAGGCCTCTATGAACATTCCGGATATGATTTCGCGGTTCATTTACCGCAGTCCAACCGGTCCGGTTCAAGGCTGCAGCCGCTGGCTTGGCTTTCTCATCTCGTGACCAGCAAAGCGCATGGCGAGCATCATCGCCGGAACAACGTCAGCTTCAGCGATGGTTTCGGCTCTCCGGGCATTTGCGACACGATTTTTAAGACCCGTTGGGACTTGGCCGGAGCAACAAAGGACAGGCGGCGAGCGTCTTGACACCGCCGACTCCCTCGCGGCCACGCCACTCGAACGCTTTGCATTCTTCCTCGATGACTTTGAACCGATATGTGGCAATGGACATTATTGGACTTTTCCAAGGTGAGGCGCTTTTGGGCGATATCCTGTTGTGCGAATAGCTGCGGCGTTGGTCCTGCTGGCGTCTTCGTTTGCGACTGCGCCGCGAGGTGCAGCGCTGGCAGCCGAGCCCCTCGCGACGGCGATCTTCCCGGTCGAGCTGTGGGATACCAGCGGCGAAGGCACAAAGGCAGGCCAGCCGGAGCGGCTAAAGCTTGCCACCAATAAGCTTACCGAGCTTATGGAGCACACAGGCCGCTACCGTGGCGTTGATCTTTCCAGCTTTGCCGCTCGAATTGCGGCGACCGAACCACGTTACAATTGCAATGAATGTTGGCGCGATGTTGCGCGCGACGCTGGTGCCGAGCTGGCGGTGCTCGCGGTGGTGCATAAGGTTTCGACCTTGATTTCGTCGGTCGACCTATATGTCGCTGATCTCGCGACCGGCGAACACATTGCGCACGCCGATGCCCAGTTCCGCGGCGACGACGACAGGGCCTATGTCCGGGCTTTCGAGTTTCTCGTGAACGAGCGCCTTAACCGCAAATGACTGTTTCCCGGCCTGCGAACAGCGTTTGTGGCCGCGTTCAAGCCTCGAAATTTTCGAAAATAATCTGATCCGCCCAAAGTTTTCCACGCGCGAGATCCTCCCGCGAGCGCACCGTCCAGGTCATCACAGGCATTCCAATTCCATTGCGGCAGAGCATCGGCACGGCATGCGGCAAATCGGCAAGATTCCAAGATAGGAAATCCGGCCGCGCGAGCGGAAAATCCCTCAAATCCTCAAATCTCGCGCGCCTATCTTTGGGCAGGCTGGCCCATTCCTCGCTGGCGTCGTAGTGCGCTTGCGCGACAAGGCCCAGCGGGCACCTTGCGCCCGCGCTGCGCAGATGAACAAGGATCGCCGGATCGAAGCTTTTCAGGCAAACCGGCCCCGCATAGGCGGCCACGGCAGCCATCCCCCGATCGGCAAGGCGCATGTCGCCATCGTAACAGCTCTTGATTTCGACAATGACCGCCACCCTGCCGCCTACCCTCGCGAGGAAGTCCGACAATGAAACGATCGATTGTCCGCTTTCTTTATATGTTATCCGGCCGAGCTCATGGGCGCTAAAAGAATCGACGCGGCCTTTCGCCCGCATCAACCGGTCGAGGGTAAAATCGTGGAACACCACGGCTTCACCATCTTTTGTCCGCTGAATATCGCACTCGATCGCGTAGTTCTTGGCGATCGCGGCGGCGGCGGCGGCGGGCGTGTTTTCGACCAATCCAAATTGTTTGGAATGAAGGCCACGGTGCGCGACCGGCCGCTCCGTCAGCCAGTCCGGCGTATTTATCCTCCAGCCCGTCAAGTGCCCGCGATCTCAAACAGGGCGTCGACCTCGACGGCGCTATCCAACGGCAATTCGGCTACGCCGACAGTCGACCTTGCGTGGCGACCCTTGTCGCCCAAGACCTCCACCATGATGTCAGAGGCGCCGTTCATTACCACCGCCAAATGGGCGAACCCCGGCGCCGCATTGATGAATCCGCCGAGCCGCACGCACCGCGAAATCCTGTCAAGATCGCCCAAGGCCGCCTTGGCTTGCGCCAGGATATTTATCGCGCACAAGCGCGCCGCCGCTTGTCCTGCATTGTTTGATACCGCGACGCCAAGCTTGCCAATATGTGTGGGATCGATCTTGCCGTTCGGGCCAAAGGCGAGCTGGCCGGAAACGGCGAGAAGCGAGCCCGAAATGACAAAAGGAAGATAATTGGCTACAGGCGCCGCCGGAGAGGGCAGCGATATTCCTAACGCAGCCAATCTGTCGTCGGCCGTCATAGCTAAGCTTCCTGCTTCCTGGGAGGAAACCCAAAAGCGCAAAACCGGTTGATTGTAAAGCGTCCTCCCGCAAGCCATCCAGGCAGGGTTGCGAGTGGGGCCAAATGGCCCTAAACTTTACCGCGACGGAGATTCCGCGAGGGAGTGGAAATCATGCCGACAAAACCAGCTGGTGGCGATAAAACATGTTCCAAAAAAGGTGCATGGCTTGCGTTTTGGATAAACCGCAGATAGAGAGCGGCATGGTTTCAACGCGAAGCAAGCGCGCTCCCGACTGTGTCGTTGGCGGCCGGGACCGGCGAAAGCCATAAGAGGCGAAACGCCCCTACTTTCGTTGGGGCCCCAATGATTTTTCCCGGCTTGAAATGAATTTGCCGGGCGCTCGTCCCTTGTCGTTTGAGGAATCTACGATCATGCTTGCATGTCACGCCAGGAATTTGTTCCCCGCCGCAATTGCGCTGGCCCTCGCCGCGCTTGCTCCTTCGCTGCTCTCGGCGGCCCCGGCAAATTCGGCAACCGGCAACGCGGCGCCCCTAGGCTCGGCGACGACTGACCTCACGAAGGGGATTTCGCTGGTCTCGCATCGCGCGGTCTATGAATTGACGCTTTTGAAGTCGGTGGGCAGCAAGAGCCCAACAGCGGCGCATGGGCGCATTGCGTTCGATTTCACCGGCTCCGCATGCGACGGCTATGTGCAAAATTTCCGGCAGTTAACCGAATTGCAGCCTGCTGAAGGCCCCACCCGCGTCTCGGATATGCATTCGGCGACATTCGAGGACGCCGATGGCCGAAGTTTCGACTTCAAGATGCAAACTAGCATTGATAATGGCGCGGCCGAGGCGGTAGACGGAAAAGCCTTGAAATCGGCCAATGGGTTACTATCGGTAAATCTCACCAAACCAAAACACAATAAGTTCGAGCTCGATCCCGATGTGGTTTTTCCAACTGGCCATCTGAAACGCATTTTGGCGGCGGCGGAAGAGGGTCAGAACCTGCTCGAAGTCAAGGTTTATGACGGGTCGGAAACCGGCGAGAAAGTCTATGATACGACAACTTACATCGGCCGTCCTATCGCCGGTCCTGCCCTGGAAAAGGCGGTGCATATCCCGGAACTCGATAACATGCGGCGCTGGCCGGTAACCATCAGCTATTTTGAATCCGACAAGAAGGACGACGGGCCGAGCTATACCTTATCGTTCGATCTCTACGAAAATGGCATTTCGCGCGCGCTCCGGCTCGATTACGGCGATTTCGTTCTTGCCGGGGAAATGTCTAGTCTCGAGCTTCTAAGTGAGCCCGCCTGCGCCAAGTAGATCAAGCAGGATCTGGGCGTGATGACTATTTTTCGGCCGGTGGTCCGGTTCCATTTGGCGCTTAGGGAGCCATGAGCGAACCGGAAATCGCTTGCGAGAAAAGGGGCTGTTGCGGCCTTATCACCCTGAATCGCCCCAAGGCGCTCAACGCATTGACCTTGAATATGGTACGCGAGATGACAGGTGCGCTCGACCGATGGGAGCGCGATCCGGTGGTCACTCGCATCATCGTAATGGGCGCGGGCAGAAAGGCTTTTTGCGCGGGGGGCGACATCCGGATCTTGTACGGTCTCGGCAAGGCTGGGCGTTATGCCGAACAGCTGAGCTTTTGGCGCGAAGAATATTGTCTTAATTACCGCATCAAATTCTATCCCAAGCCTTACGTCGCGTTGGCCGATGGGATCGTCATGGGCGGGGGTGTCGGGATCTCGGTGCACGGATCGCACGTCGTTGCAGGCGAACATTTCACCTTCGCCATGCCGGAAACAGGGATCGGGTTTTTTCCGGATGCCGGGGCGACATTTTTTTTGCCGCGCCTGCCGGGCTATGCCGGCGTCTATCTCGCGTTGACGGGGTCTGCAATATTCTGTGGCGACGCGCTCGCCTTTGGATTAGCTTTCGCCCATGTACCATCGGCGCGGCACGCAAATCTGGTGCAAAGGCTGACTGCCGGTGAGGACGTCGCGGCTGCAATCGGCGCCGAAAGCGCGCCGCCGCCTGCCTCGGCGCTCCATCCAAAAATCCAGCCTATCGAGTACTGTTTTTCCGCTACGACGATTTCTGCAATTCTCGCCAACCTCGACGATGCAGGCCTGGCCGGCGCGGACTTCGCGCGTTCTGCTGCCCATGCAATACGTTGCAATTCGCCGTCGAGCCTTGCAACTGCATTGCGTCAAATGCAAATTGGCGCCAAGCTCGACATTGGCGAGGCATTGCGGACCGAGTTCCGGATCGCCTCGCACATAGCTAGAGGCCATGATTTTTATGAGGGCGTGCGCGCGGTGATCATCGACAAGGACCATCGCCCGCGCTGGAATCCCGCCGGAATGGACAGCGTCGAACCAGCCCGCGTCGAGGCGTATTTTGCGCCTCTTCTTGAGGGAGAACTCGACTTCCGCGCGCACAATTGTTGCCCATGAAGCTTTCGCCTGGATCGAGTAGGACAGCCGTGCGCGCCGAACCAGGGGCCGCCATCCATCTCGGCGAACCGGCGCGCATCGCCGGCGAGCAAAATCGCGCGGGACTTTTCGTGGTTATATTCATGCGCCTGCTTGCGGGACTTTGGGCTATCCAGGGCCTATTGCAGTGGAGTGCGATAGTGTTGCCGCCGGAACCGTTGTTCGACCATTTAAGCGCACTGCGCGGCGCGGCCGTGATTTTTTTCGCGACGGTCAATCTAGTCGCGGCGGCTGGTTTGTGGCTGGCGGCGCCATGGGGCGGCGTGATTTGGCTTTTGAGTGCGATCGCGCAAATCTTCGTTGCGCTGGCTTTGCCGGGGTTCTTTTCAATGCTCTGGATCGGTGTCGATTTTGTCTTGATCGTTATCTATTTTGGTTTGATGTGGCGAGCCGGTCATGCCAGCGCGGTGTCCTTTAGACCATGAGCAATTCAACTTGACGTGATCATGGTCGAAGAACAGCGGTCAACCCTTGTTGTGTCGCGCCACGCGAAGCGGCAGCGGATCGGTTTCTAGCAGGCCATAGAGCAAATGGTCTTGCCAGACCCCGTTGATTCGCAGATAGGCGCGGGCGTAGCCTTCCCTGGTAAATCCTGTCCGTTCCAGTAGTTTCTTCGAGGCCTCGTTATGGGGCAGGCACGAGGCTTCGATCCGGTGCAACCGGAGCGTGGAGAACGCGTATCCGGTCACGGCCCGGAGCGCGCCCGACATCAAGCCTTGCCGGGCAAATGGCTCGCCAATCCAATATCCGAGCATCGCCGCTTGCACGACGCCGCGTTTGAGCTGTCCTAGACTGAGACCGCCCGCAAGCACATGATCGTCGTCACGAAAAATCAAGAGGTGGTAGGCTTCTCCGTTGGCGATCTCCTGCTGATTGTGGCGTAACCGGCGTCGGAACGCGGTGCGCGTGAGGTCGTCGTCCGGCCAGGTTGGCTCCCACGGCGTCAAAAACGTGCGGCTTCGTGCCCGCAAATCCGCCCAGGCCTCAAAGTCGCGCATCTCCGGCGGCCGGAGATAAATGCCGTCGCCGCGCACCAGAGGTGCGGTATGGGTGGTTGGAGAGAGACGGAAGAGAGCCATGATGCCGCTCCTTCAGATGCCGCCCAGCCGCAGCGCGACCTGCGCGGGCGTGAAAACCTTGGCTACCGGACCAATGGCCGCGACCGTTGGCGCCGACCGGAGCGCGCGCGCGCCGGCCGCGCGGATTTGGGCTACATCCAGACGATCGATTGCCGCGATGATTTCATCGCGGGTGAGAACCCGGCCGAGAGCGATCAATTGCCGGGCAATCTGTTCGCAGCGGGCGACGGGGGATTCGAGCGCCGCAAGCAGCGATACCTTCATCTGCGCCTTGGCCCGCCTGACTTCCGTATCGTTCAGGTCCAAGCTCGCTTGGCCCAAGCAGTCAAGCGCGACAGGTAGCAATTCAGCGACATCCATCGCGCCCGTTGCGGCGTAAAAGCCAAACACGCCCGTATCTGAATATCCCCAATGATAGGCATGGATGGAATAGGCGAGTCCGCGTGCTTCGCGTACCTCCTGGAATAGCCGCGAAGACATCCCGCCGCCGGCCGCGTTCGCGAAAATCTGCATGGCGTAAAAATCCTCGTGCGCGTAGGCCGTGCCTTCGAAGCCAATCGCGATATGGGCCTGTTCCAGCCGCCGCTTCAAGCGCTTTTCGCCGCCCCGGTAGAGCGCCCGTGCGGGACCATTTTCGGTGCCCCGCGCCTGAAGCTTCGCGAAGCGCCGCTCGGCCTCGTCGCAAAGCGAAGCATGCTCGACTGCTCCGGCGGCGCCAATCACCGTCGCGCCGGCGCGATAGTGAGTCGCGAGGTAGGCGCTGATTGCATCCCTCCCAAACCCCGAAACTTGCTCTCTTGTTCCGAGGATTGGCCGTCCAATCGGCTGATCTGGAAACGCCGCGGCGTTCAGCATTTCGAAGACGAGATCGTCGGGTGTATCTTCGACCGCGCCGATTTCCTGTAAAATAACGCCTTTTTCGCGCTCGAGCTCCAAAGTATCGAAGCTGCTTTCAGTTAAAATATCGGCGAGGATGTCGAGCGCGAGCGGAACGTCGCATGCCAAGACATGGGCGTAATAAGCGGTATGTTCGGTGCTCGTCGCGGCGTTGAGATCGCCGCCGACGGTCTCGATCTCCTCGGCTATGTCGCGCGCCGAGCGCCGTCGCGTGCCCTTGAACGCCATATGTTCGAGAAGATGCGACAAGCCGTGCTCATTGGTTCGTTCGTGGCGCGATCCGGCCCCGACAAAGACGCCGAGCGATGCGGTCTCAAGATGCGCCATGCGATCGGTGGCAATCCGGAGCCCAGACGGCAAAGTGGTGATCTCAACACTCATGACGCCGCCCGGTCCGACGCGCACGCGGCGCGGGCACGGATAAAACGCTCGATTTCATGTTGGTCGTTGGGCAAAATCGCAAACTTCTCTTGACGCTCGAAAAGACCGGCAAGATGGCCAGGCAAATCCGGCCGCATTCCTGTCGCGCGTTCGATCGCGGCGGGAAATTTGGCGGGATGGGCGGTGCCCAGGACAACCAGCGGGCTCTCCAGTGTGCGCGCCTTTGCGTTGCGTGCGGCGCTAATGCCGACCGCAGTGTGGGGGTCGGCGAGGAAGTTCGATTCTCGCCAGCTCCGGGCGATTTCCCTCGTGGTTTCGGCCTCGGTGACGCTGAACGCATCGAACACGGCGCGAATCTCGTGCAGCGGACTTGGCGCAATCGTAAACTCCTGGGATTGCCGCAACCCCGCCATTAACTGGCACACCGCGCCCGCATCACGCCCATGCACTTCAAAAAGGAGACGTTCGAAATTGGATGACACTTGAATGTCCATCGAGGGGGATTGAGTTGGGTGAACCGTTTGCACAATATAATCGCCGCTCGCCAGTGCGCGCGAGAGAATATCGTTGGAATTCGTCGCTATTACCAGCCGGTCGATGGGGAGTCCCATGCGCTTGGCGATCCAGCCGGCTAAAATATCGCCGAAATTGCCGGTCGGCACGACAAACGAAATTTTCCGGCGTGGGCCGCCGAGGACGGCCGCGCCGGTAAAATAATAGACGGTCTGGAAAAGGATGCGCGCAAGATTGATCGAATTTACCCCACAAAGATTAAGTTCGTCGCGTAACATCTTATGATTAAACATATTTTTTACGCAGGCCTGCGCATCGTCGAACGTCCCTTCCAATGCAATTACGTGAATATTGCCGGCCCCAGCCGTGGTCATTTGGCGGCGCTGCGCCTCCGATACGCGGCCATGCGGATAAAGGATGAAGACATTGGCTTGGGGCAGTCCGCGAAATGCCTCGATGGCCGCGGCTCCAGTATCGCCCGAGGTCGCGCCGATGATGGTTACCCGCTCGCCGCGCACATCGAGAACATGGCCGATGAGCTTTGCTAAGAGCTGCATCGCGAGGTCCTTGAAGGCAAGTGTTGGCCCATGAAACAATTCGAGCACAAAAAGATTGGGATCGAGCTGCGCCAGGGGGGCGATCGCCTTGTGCCGGAACTCCGCATAGGCTGCCTCGATCATGCCTCGCAAGGCGCCCGCCTCGATCTCGCCTGCAATGAATGGCGTTAGGATGGCCTGTGCCACCTCCGCATAAGGCCTGCCCGCAAAGCCGGCGATCGCATCTTCGGAGAGCCGCGGATAGAGTTCCGGCAGGTAAAGGCCACCGTCCGGTGCAAGGCCCGCCAGCAGCATCTCAGTGAACGAAACCGGCGGCGCCGCGCCGCGCGTTGAAATGAATCTCACCTGCTGAACCTGCGTCTCTCGCCCGGCCGAATGAATTTGCTCTAATTAACATAAACTTGCGACAGTGGTAGCCAAGACAACGTTCGGATCATCGATTGGCTCGCTCAGCTTCAGCGCGGGACTTTCGGTTTTTCTCCTTGCGACGCTTTGAAAAGAGCATAGGCTTTGCATCATCGGATTAGTCAAGGCATGCTCCACATCTGTCGAGGGGCTGCCGGAGCGTAGACCTTACGGCCGATGCTGTGCTCGGGAGAATGTTCGACGTCTAAATGGGGATAAGGGGAGGGAATTATGCAAAGCATCCACAGCAAGAGAAGCCGCCCGTCTTGGGTGGTATTTGCGGTCGTTTGGGCCGTGCTCGCCGTGGCGGCGGGCGGCGGCGCCTCGGCCGCTCCCGTCGAGACAGTGCTGCATTCCTTTATGGGCGGCAACAGCGACGGGGCTAATCCCAAAGCACGCCTGATTGCCGACACCAGCGGCAATCTCTACGGCACGACTGAATTTGGCGGCGCGTTTGGAGAGGGCACAGTGTTCAAGCTCTCGCCGAGCGGGACCGTGACGGTGCTTCACTCCTTCTGCAGCTTACCTGGCTGCAGGGACGGGGACGGTCCCGTCACCGGCCTGATTTTCGACAGCAGCGGCAATCTATATGGCACAACAAGCACTGTGGTCGAGTCGAATGACGGCGTGGTGTTCAAGCTCTCGCCGGGCGGGACCGAAACGGTACTGCAATCGTTTACGGGCAGCGGTGACGGGGTTTATCCCTCCGGCCTGATTTCCGACAGCGGCGGCAATCTTTATGGCACGACAGGCGAGGGCGGGTCGGGGTGCTACATCCCCTTCCCTCCATTCCCGTCAGGTTGCGGCGTGGTGTTCAAGCTCTCGCCGGGCGGGACCGAGACGGTCCTCTACTCCTTCTGCCCTTTTTTTCCTAACTGCAGCGACGGGGCAGGTCCCGGAGGCGGCCTGATTGCCGACAGCAGCGGCAATCTCTATGGCCTGGCCGGTGGCGGCACGTTGGGAAAGGGCGTAGTGTTCAAGCTCACGCCGGGCGGGACCGAGACGGTGCTCTATTCCTTTAAGGGGGGCCCTTAGCGACGGGGCAGGTCCCGTTGGCGCCCTGCTTGCCGACAGCAGCGGCAATCTCTATGGTACGACAGGAACTGGCGGCGTCAGCGCGTCGGGATGTTACGCGTCGGGATGCGGCGTAGTATTCAAGCTCTCGTCGAGCGGAACCGAGACGGTGCTGCATTCCTTTGCTGGGGGCAGCGACGGGGGCAATCCCTATGCCGGCTTGATTGCCGACAGCAGCGGCAATCTCTACGGCACAACATGGGTTGGCGGCGCGTCGGGAGGATGCACGGGTTTGGTCCCGCCCGGATGTGGCACGGTATTTAAGCTCACGCCGGACGGGACCGAGACGGTGCTTTACTCCTTTACGGGCGGCATCGACGGGGGTCGTCCCTTCGCCGGCCTTTATGCCGACAGCAACGGCAATCTCTACGGCACGACATTCAGTGGCGGCGTGTCGGGATGCGACAGCGGATTCGGATGCGGCGTTGTGTTCGAGCTGACGGGCACGGGGTTCGTCTCGGGCGCGCCCTTCGCCGCCTTCAACGCCAAGCTTGCGATCGACCTTGACCATAAGCCAAACCCCGACGCCTTTGAGCTTGAGTCGGAGTTCACCTTGGGAAGCGCCAGCAATGGGATCAATCCTGTCGCAGAGCCCGTGACCCTCCGGATTGGCAACTTCTCCACAACCATCCCGCCCGGCTCTTTCACGGGGACAGGGTTTGGGCCGTTCACATTCAACGGGAAGGTCGGTAACGTGGGGTTGGGGGTGCGGCTCGAACCCAACGGAACCAAGCGATACGCAATGAAAGTGGAGGCGCTGAACCCCAATTTGGCCGGATCCAAAAACCCGGTTCCTGTGAAACTGACCATCGGCAGCGACAGTGGCACGGTTTCGGTCAAAGCCGACATTTACTT
>CAWKON010000033.1:0-10638 GCA_963851225.1 uncultured Alphaproteobacteria bacterium
CCAAGCGCGCGGGGCGGAATCCCTATTATGAGGGCTGATACCCGCCGCCCGCTGCCCCGCCTATCGCCGGTCGCTCCGGCGCGCCGCGTTTATCCCGCTGCGCCTGCCCGCTGAGATACAAGCCCCATTTCACCGCCCATGCGTTGCGCTCCTGCGGCGATTGGCAGGCTTGCAGTTCCCGCGTCATGCTCTCCGGCCATCCGCCGCCGCCCGCGTCCGCCACCACATGCGCCAATGCTGTGAACGCCCTGCCCTGCTGCTGCTGAGCGCGCGCCGCGCTTTCCTCGGCCAAGGCTTGCGCGTGCTTGACCGCGGCAAGGCCTAATTTGTGCTTCGCCGGTCGCCATGGGCGCGGCTTCCATGCGGGGCTGCCGCCATGCCCTCCCTGCCGCTGCTTCTCCTTCGGCTGCGGCGACGCCATCACCGCAAACTGAAACACCAGCCTCCGGCACGCGCTCCATCTGTCCAGCTCGCGGCGGAGCGCCGTGCGGCCATCTTTGTCCGGCGGCGCCGCTGTTGTGGCGTCCGGCGCTTCCTTGGGGCTGCCGGTTCTGGCCGTCCGGGGAATGCCCCTCCCCGGATGGCCTAGCGTTCGCGTGTCCGTTCTCGTCCGCGCCGGTCGCGTTCGATCCGCGCATCCTGTTCCGTTTCCTGCGTCACCTCGCGGCCAAACTCGCGCAACAATTCTTGGCGGCGGCTTGAGCGCATGTCTTGGTCAAGCCGCTGCGCCTTCTCGCGCTCGTCGGGCGGCAGCGGCGCTCCGGCGTCGAGCGGCCTCCAGCCGCCGTCAACCGCCTGCCCCTGCCCTTCCTTGGCGGGCTGCGGTTTGGAACCTCCGCCCAAAAGCCCCTCGAAGGCGCTCGCCAGCCCGTCGAGAACCTTTCCCGCCGCCTTGGCGACGCCGCCCGCCGCCCGCGCCGCGCTCTGCGCTTGGCGGAGCGGCTCCCTGCCATGCGAGGCTTCCCGCGCGGGAACCGGAACCCGCGCCGGTGTCTTGGCCGGCGCGGGCTGCCGGGGCCGGGCTGCCTGCCGCGCTGCTTTATGTCCGTGGCGGGCTTGCTGCGTGGCGCGGGCGACCGCGACGCTCGGCAAGTGCTCCGGTTTGAGATCGGCCAGCCGCGCGCGAACATCCTTCGCCGTCGCGCCCTCGATCCGCCGCGAAAGGCTGTGCGTCCCGCCCTTCGGGTCAATCGCCACAAAATCCCGCCGGTCGCCGCGCGCCAGAATCCAGCCCGATTGCGATAATCCCTCGGCGAAGGCCTTCCCGTTGTCGGCGCGCTGCCAGAGCCCCGTAAGATGCTCCCGCGCCTGCTTCGGACTGACGCCCGTGCGCGCCGCCTGCTGCATCTCGTTGTGGCTCGGCGTCCGTGGCGGGCGCGGCTTGCCGTCGCGCTCGATATGCGCGCCCTGCACCCGCGCGTGCCCGAATTCCCGCTCCAGCCCGCGCGCCACGAATTCATGCTTGCGGTAATTGTGGCTGTCGCTGAAATCACCCGCATCTTATCGAGGTCGATCCGCGACCAGACGACATGGCAATGCTCGCGCCCGTCGTTCTTCTCATGCACCACCACCACGCGCGGCTGGCCGGTAAAGCCCAAGCTCCTTTTCGAGCCGGTCAATCGACTGCATCCGCTGCGCGTCGGTCAAACGCTCGCTCGCGGGCGTGTTGATCGAGGCATGATAAAAAGGCTTCTCGCAATTCGGGCAGGCCGAAGCGACCGCCTCCATTTCCCGCAACGCGCCGCGCAAGTCGCTCGCCGCCACGTCGCGCAATTCGATCACATCGTTGCGCCGCTCGTTGGTGTCCATGCGCTGCAAATGCGCCGCAAGCCGTCCCGCTCCGGCGACGGACTTTCCCTTAATCACCACGGTCAAGCGCCTTCATCACCTCGCCGCGCATCGCCGCGATATGCTCGCCCATTTTCACAAGCTCGGCGTAACTCGGCGCTGCTTTATCCGTGTTCGCCCATCGCGCGATCTGGTTCACATTCGAGCCGAGCTTGCCGATTTCGCCCAGAAGCTTTCCCAGCTGCGCCCGCTCCACGCTCGGCCTTTTCACCGCCCGCGCGCCCGCCGTTCCCAGCGCCAGCGTCCGCAAAAATGCCCCGACGCTCAACCCAGCTTGCGCGGCGCTTTCTTCCAAAAAGGCGCGGTCTTCGTCGGTGCATCGTAGCGCTATCCGGTGAGTTTTGGCCGCTATGACGCGCGGTCGCCCGCGCCACGGCGCGCGCCGTCTGGTCAGGCTAGAAGCTGCGGAACCGCTCACCGCCTCGCCTCCTTCTCTCTCGGCCTCCCCTAGAGGCCATGTCGCCGCCACTCTGCGGCTCTGCCGCGCCACTTGGCGCGGGACGGCCTATGGCCGTCGGGGGATGCAACGGGGCGCGGAGCGCCCCTTGCCAAGCGTGATGCGAGACGGAAAAGCGGCCTATTTGCCGGTTTTCTGTCGAACATCACATGGCTTGCAAAGCATAACTTCAAAAACTACCCCTCCGCATCCTGAATCTGATTTGCCCTTAGACGCAAGCAAAAAACTCTTTCCACATGCGGTTTAATCGGATTCTATGATCGTCGCTCTATCCCTGCTCTCACGGATTCCTCATGGCGCGCGTAAACTCGAAAACTCAGCTCGAAGCCCTCCGCCAAAAGCAGCTCGCCCTCGTCAAAAAAATCAGGGAAGCCGAGGCAAAAGCCAAAAAGGCCGAACGCGAAAAAGACGAACGCCGCAAACTCCTCGCCGGTGCCGTAGCTCTCAAGGAATTGGAGGAAAACCCCTCAGGTGATTTTGCGACCGCCCTGCTCGCCATCCTCGATCAAACCCTGAAAGGCGTGGCGGATCGAGCGCTGTTCCGCCTCCCTGCCCTCGCCAAGGAACCAAGGCCGGAGCCGGACGATCCAGCGCGGGCATTAGGTGGTTAGCTGGCTCGCGGGTCGGCAGGAATTTGGAGCGCGCTGCGCGCGCACATTGTTTCATGGGCGGGGGTTTCACACCCCCGCACCCCTGTGAGATATTTACAAGCAAGATGATGTGGACAAATGCGGGAAAGGTCGTGCTAGACTCTCAACGCGGTACAGCGTGGGAACGCGATGACCGCGCAAGGTGATTTAGGTCGAGGGGCTGGCAGGGCTTCAAAACCTTGCTAGCCCTTTTGCGTCTTCCCTTTTCGGAATGCGCCCCGCGTCATGGCTTCCTCGGCGCAATCTCCGGCTTGCCGTATTTCGCAAAAATCAGGTTCAGGGCTTCGGCAAGCATGTCTTGAACGTCGCGCCTCTGCTCGGCGGCAACGATCTTCAATTGCGTCCGCACATCTTCGGGAAAGAAAGCGGCAATCTGAACGGCTCCTTGCCGTGAAGGGGGCTTGTCCGCTGCTGCCCGTGCGGTCGCTAAGACCGGCGGCGGCGCGGAATTTCGATCAAATTGCTCAAGCCCTGCCATAAGAGGATTGGGCTTTTTCTTCGCAGTCATGCGGCAACCTTTCGACATGTCGGTAATTCGACATGTTGACACGTCAATAAGTAGAGTTGTTGGATTTCCTGAGCGGCCTTGCCGGTTGGCTCGGCTTCGCTAACGCCAAGCCCTCGCGCGAAGGCGTGTTGATAGATCACTCTTTCACCAAGGGTTACGGGTGCAACCTCTAGCTTATGCTGCTGCAACCATTGGCAAGCGGCCTCTTGGCTCGTGCCGGTCGGTTTCACCCGCGTCAAGATGGCAATGGCTGGCGGGTTTCCTCCCATGCGGATGATGTCTAGCGTAGACTTAACAGTACCAAGGTCAACCAAGGAAGGCTGCAAAGGAACAAAAACAAGATCGGCGGCTTTGGCGGCGGCAAGGGCGGCGTCATTGGTGCGCCCCGCCGTGTCGATGATGGCGAGGTCTGCGCCGTTCGCCTGAGCCGTGGCCAGCACTCTTTCGAGGTGGGGCGGCTGCGGCGACACGACGGCGGGTTCGGGATTCTCTCTGAGGTCTGACCAGTTCGATGCACTAACCTGCGGGTCGAGGTCGATCAACACGACTCTGAGGCCATAGGCCAAAGCCTCAACCGCTAGGTTGATGGCGCTGGTCGTCTTGGCCGTGCCGCCCTTTTGGCAGATGAAAGCGATTGTTTTCATAAGCTGAGCCTTTCTGATTCGTAACATGTTGTCAAGTTGACGTGTTGACATATTTTTTCAACATGTAGACATGTCAATAATTCAAGTTGTCGTACATCGCGCCTCTGCCAAGCGCGGCTGGCTTCCTTGCGATTGCCCTTTGTTTCGACGCGCCGCAGGCCGTCGAACCGGCGCGGAGCGGCGGACGAACTGACGCCCTTCGTCCCCGACGCCTTCAGAAGATCACGGCGGAGAGGGCAAATTGCATAAGCGAAGCGTTGCAATAGGCGGTTTTTCCGCCTTCGGAAAAATGCGCCAGAGGCGCAAGCCGGTTGTCCGCGCCGTGATAGGCTTGACGCGTTAGGGATAGGGCAGGGAAATCGATCCTCGGGTTTTTGAGCGTCTTCCTTTCCGCTCTTTTCTGTTTCGCCAAGCCTCTTCGCCGCGCGGAGCGCGGCGGTGCGCCCGCGCCGCCGAAGGCGGCGCATATGGCGCACGGACACAGGCCGCGAAGCGGCTCCGATGATCTTTCTGGCCTTATGGGATAGGGCAGGGGGTTAAATCATCTGAGGGAATCCCTTGCCGGTGTCAAAAACGCCATCTGGGATGCCCCAAGGGGGTGGATTTTGGCTTGGACAAATAGGAGATAAAGAATCCTTAGATGATGCAGGGCGGTTTTTACACTCTGATGTCCGGCGAAACACATTCGCGGCCAGCGCGCCGAGTCCCTTCGGTTCTTGGATGGTGTAGGCGTTCGTATCCTGCACGACCTTGAAGCCCAGCGCCGTCCTTATGCGCTTGATGCGCCGGTGAATGACCACGAAGCCGTAGAACTCAAGCAGCTTGAGGCAATTGGCGACGGTCTTGCGGCACACGCAAGCCAGCCGCGCGATGCCGTCGTAAGAAGGGCGCACCTCGCCATAGTGCAGGGCAAGGTTCAAAAGGCATTTGAGCACCTTTGCCACGGTGCGCGGGATGCCCTGCTTGTTCTTCTCGCGACAATGCCGGTAGGTGCCGCGCTCGATCATCTCAAGGGCATTGAGGATGCGCGCATAGGCGTTGCGGTCGATCCCCAGCTTTGGGGCGGCCTCGAAGGCGCTCTTGCTGCGATAGTTGATGAAGTCCGGCCCTTCCTCAAGCGCCTCGTCGTAAAGCCGTTCGACAAAGGCGCGCTCGTCCTCCGTGCGCGCCTGTCCCATGAGATAGGACGCCGTGCGGGTTAGGTCTTGTTCCCACGCCGCCGCGCGGTTCGCGCTGCGCGCCGATTTAACGCGCGGGGCAGGGCAGGGGGCGGCGCTTTCCAATTCAGGAAACAGCGCCGGTTGATTCGTCGAAAGTTGCGTAAAAGACATGGCCTCTCCTTCGGGTTGATGGTTCAACCCGCCTCGGAAAGGAGCCAAATACCGGCGCGAACGCCCTCATTAGAGGAAACGCTGTTTCCTCTTGACTTCGGGCGTGATTTGAGGGAATTTCGTGATTGCTGACGTCACAGAATTCCCCGGTTCGCCGGGACACCGGCCCGCCCCAAAGGCGGGTTTTGTGTTTCTAGGGTCTGCTTCTCCCAAACAGTTGCAGTACGACGCGGCGCGAATCGCACCGCGCATCGCGCTAGCCTGCCGAAAAAACTGAGTCGTGTCGAGAGTCGTTAACGGAAAGCGCCGGGATGAACGGTGCGCGGGAAGGCGGCTAGATCAATCCAATACCAATGCACTCCGGGCGCGGTTCGTCCCACGGCCTTGCGCATGGCTCCGCGCCTCTTTCCATGATCCCCGAAACAAAGGGCTTGTATTTCGACTATTTCTAGTATTGCATTTATTGCGTGAACGTGGTATAGTATTCAAAATTAAGGAGGCTTGCCCATGCCACAGACCCATATCGACCCGATTGTTCCGTCCGACCAAGACGCCATGCTCGCCAAGGCGGCGCAACTCGCGCTTGAAGGAAGCAAGGCGCTCGGCACGGCGTTGCACGTTCAAATCTCCGCTGCCGGTCAGGAAATCACGACGCTCGATCTGCCGCCGGTCGTCGCCCGCCTGTTGATGGATATTCTCAAGGAAACGGCAGCCGGAAACGCCGTCTCGCTCGTGCCCGTCGAATTTGAAATCACGACGCAGCAAGCTGCGGCGATCCTGAATGTCTCGCGGCCTTACCTCGTCGGCATGATCGACAAAGGCCAGCTTCCGGCGCGGATGGTCGGTAATCAGCGGCGCTTACCCCTGCGCGACGTGCTCACCTATAAAGCCGACAATCGCGCCAAGCGCCATGAAACGCTGCGCGAGATGGCTGCTCTCGATCAGGAACTTGGCCTTCTTTAATGACGGGGGCACAAACTCCCTCGGCTTTTCTCGACGCAAGCGCGCTCTATCCGGCGCTCCTTCGAAACATCCTGATGCACTTTGCGCTGCGCGATCTGTTTCGCGCCTTCTGGTCGGAGCATGTTCAAGATGAATGGACAAGAGCCGTGTTGCGCAATTATCCCCACCTGCCGCCCGCGCAAGTCGAACGAACGCGCCGCCTGATGGATGAAAACATCGACGACGCTAACGTCATCGGCTACGAGCATCTCATCAAGACGATCACGCTGCCGGACGCCGACGACCGGCACGTCATGGCGGCGGCGATTTATTGCGGCGCGGATATTATTGTCACGGCAAATTTACGGGATTTTCCCGACTCCGTCCTCTCTTTCCACGAGATCAAAGCGCAACATCCAGATGCCTTCATTCTCGGCCTTTTTAATGCTGCTCCGAATGAAGTGATTGCCGCGTTGCGCGAGCTTCGCGACAGCCTCAAGAATCCGCCACTAACGGCTGCCGCGCTTCTCGCTGCCATGGCGCGGCAAGGCCTGACGGCGAGCGCGGACGCGCTCGGCTCGTCCATCGATGCTTTGTAACAGGCGAAGATGCGCGGCGTTCATGGCGCAAGCCTCCCAATCGTCGCGGCGCTGACATTGTAGCTGCGGCCTATCGAGCGCAAGGTTTCCCCGTCTTTATCGCGGCGCTTGATCGCCTCGCGCTTCTGGTGCGGCGTGAGTTTCGGCTTGCGCCCGAATTTCACGCCATTGGCCTTTGCGTCGGCGCGGCCTCGCGCCGTGCGCTCCTTGATGCGTCGGCGTTCGAGCTTCGCAGCGACGCCAAGCATGGCGAGAACCAACTCCGCAAAATCGGACGTGGTATCGACAACCGGCTCGGCCAGTGATCGAAGGCCAGCGCCCGCCTTCTGCAGGTCGCGGGCGATCATGAGTAAATCCGTGGTGTCGCGTGAGAGTCGATCAACGGCGGCGACAATCACCACGTCGCCATGATCGACTTCGCCCAAAAGTTTTTTAAGCTGCAGACGCTCGGCGGTCGCGCCGGTGACTTTTTCCTTGAACACGCGCTCGCACCCCGCCGCCTTCAAGTCCTTAAGTTGGGCGGTGAGGTCTTGGGCGTCGGTCGAGACGCGGGCATAGCCGAAAATCATGCCCCATTATGCAACAGATATTTGAAACGAGGAAGCCCTTAAAAATCAACGCCGCCGCGTTGTTTCATGAGTCTTGAGTTCTGCAGTGCGACGTGAAGTCGTGATTTCGATTGTCTGAAAGGAGGTAAGGAAACAGACCTGCTGCGCCGTCAGCAGTAGCCTATTGGCACATGCGTCGCTGGTAACGGCGGGGTGTGGAGCTGCCGAAACAATGTACCCCGGCGAAAGCCAGGATGAAACCGCGAGGCGACATTCGGGTCTGCTAGCATCAAGGCGGATCGGGGGCTAGGCTTGATGGCACGGTTAACACATGTGAACCGACGATAAACCTCGTAATCAAGAACAGGCCAAAGGTGCTGACAGGCCTGAACCAAAAAGTAAGCGGCTGGTTGTTCCTCTTGCATATGGGAACACACGGACAAAAGAGCCGCCGGGGGAGAGTCGGAACCTAACCCATCGTGTCGAAACCATGAAACACGGTAAACCCGCATCGCCGCCGCTTCGGCGGCAAAGCCGACCGCAAGGAAGGCCGATGGCAACGCGGGCAGAAGAGGCCGGAGAAAGCAAATGCCGTTCGGTAACAGGACGGACAGGCAGACTTCCGGCTGGTCTTTCTTGATAAGAGAAGTTGAAGAACTTGTTCGGGGGGGAAAGCAAATGAATGCAATCTCGGTTGCGTGTGCGTCTCCCGGCGGATCAATCCAATGGGACAGAATCAACTGGACCGATTGTGAGCGAACTGTCAGCAAGCTGCAAGCGCGTATTGTCAAGGCAACGAAGGAACGCCGCTGGGGCAAGGTGAAAGCCTTGCAATGGCTGCTGACTCACTCCCTGAATGGCAAAGCCTTAGCCGTCAGGCGGGTGACCGAAAATCAAGGCAAACGGACGCCGGGGATTGACGGAGAAATCTGGAAGACTCCGGCGACGAAAACCAGAGCGATGTTGTCTCTCGGCAGGCGCGGCTACCAGCCGCAACCGCTGAGGCGGGTTCATATTCCGAAGTCGAATGGAAAGCTGAGACCTCTTGGCATTCCGACGATGAAGGATCGGGCGATGCAGGCTCTTCACCTGCTCGCTCTCGACCCGATATCCGAGACAACGGCGGATGGGGACTCTTATGGCTTCCGCAAAAAGCGCGCCACACGCGATGCACTCCAACAGTGCTTTCTCGTGTTAAGCCGCCGCACGCGACCGCAATGGATTCTCGAAGCTGATATCAAAGGATGTTTTGACAACATCTCACACGACTGGATGCTACGGCATATCCCTATGGATAAGCAGGTGCTCCGGAGGTGGTTGAAAGTCGGGTTTGTAGATAAGGCGCAATGGTTCCCGACGGAAAGCGGAACGCCGCAAGGCGGAATCGCTTCACCAACGCTGGCAAACATGGCGCTGGATGGGCTGGAGGAACGTCTTTCGAGACGCTTCCCCTACCGACCGACGGAAGGCCGGTTAAAAGTGCACGTCATCCGCTATGCCGATGACTTCATCATAACCGGCAGGTCAATCGATCTGCTGGAACAGGCGCAAGTCGAAGTGGAAGCGTTCCTTGCAGAACGCAATCTCTCGTTCTCGTCTGAAAAGACGAAGATCACGCACATAGCGGAAGGGTTTGACTTTCTCGGGTTCAACGTCCGCACCTATAAGGACAAACTTCTGATCATGCCGTCGAAAGGCGCGCAGGACAGAGTTTGGCGCAACGTGCGCGACATCATCCGGAGAAACAAAACCGCGAGACAGCAAGACCTGATTCGTTGGCTCAATCCCGTGATTTGCGGGTGGGCGAATTACTACAGGCATGCAGTCTCGTCACGGGCCTTCGGCAAACTCGACCATCGTATCTGGAAAGCCCTCTGGCGATGGGCAAAAAGGCGACATCCCGGGAAAAGGAAGCAATGGATCAAGGATCAATATTTTCCTGCCCTTGGTTCTCGCTCTTGGGTATTCGCTTGCAAAGGCTTCGTGGATCGACACGGAAAGTCGGCACCGATGTCTCTGGCGAAGGCCGCAGACATTAAAATCCGACGGCACGTGAAGATCAAAGCCGACGCCAACCCCTACGACCCGCAATGGAACAGTTACTTCGTGGGTCGCAGGACGGTCGTTACCGGGTCAAATAACATCGACCTTTGAAAGGCTTGAGCCGTGTGCGGGGAAACTTGCATGCACGGTTCTTAGAGGGGTGGGTGGCAGCAATGCCACCCACCTACTCGATCAAGTTAGCGCGGACGGCGAACTTCAAGTCTCATTTCCCCGCGCGTCGGGAACACAGATTACTCCGACGTTTTATTTTACCTATTAAAATGATGGGGGCAGATATAAACATCAATCCAATAACAGACAGAAAAACAGCGCCAATATATGCATCTGTTGGATGACCAAATATTTGAAAACTGTCTCCCACAATATCGAGTCTCGGTGAAATCACCATTGGCCATTTTTTTTCTGTGAACGCTTGGTAAGCTGTAACAATAAGATGGGCTCCAAAAAATATCCCCGTTTCATGTCTTATATTGAAAAGCTCGAAGTAAGTGAGTTCGGTGATCTCATGTGGCTTGCGAAAAGGGCCGGCCGATAAGGTCGTTCGTGAGTGGTCATCAAGCGTCGGTCCGTTGATCCCGAATCAGATGATTGCCTGGAAGAGCAAGCCAGGTTCCGTCATTGCTAACTCCGGGGTTGTGCAGGTCTACCCTGAGGGCGAGGAACGCACGAGGGTTCGAGGTTGAGCTTTCATACGCGCCACCCATAGGCGCAATCGGCTATGCCGTCGCACGCACGCTCGGTTTCGATCCGCGATTGACGATCGACCAGGATCTCCTGGTGATGAAGGATTTGATCGAGAAGCAGTGGGCCCCGGCGAAGCAAGATCACGATCTCGAATATGACGCGATTTGAGGATTCGAAGTTATCAGCCAGTCGTTGCCGGCCGTATAGGCTCCTCAACTGCCGCTTCTTGGGTGTCTGTCGCATTGGGTCCGTACATCCAAACCGGATAGATATTCTTTCGAAAGACCTCTCGAGTGACGTGGCCCGTTAGCAGCGACGAAAGGACTCCGCTCGAAGAGGCCATGACGATCAGATCTACTATTC
>CAWKON010000034.1:0-14991 GCA_963851225.1 uncultured Alphaproteobacteria bacterium
CAGAGAATGAAGAGTTTACTTTGATCTATATTTAAATAGTGATTAGGCTGAGCCTTCTCTAGAAAAATAAGTGCTTCCTGTGGCTAACCAACATCCAAAGCAAATGAGCTTATCAATGCATAATGCAAAGAAAGTTCTGGATTACTTTCTCCTTATTTTGATTTTCTCTCATCCATCAATGCTTTTAACTGCTCAACAATTTCTTTTTCATTCAAATTCCTTGCGAGTATCAAAGATTCTTTAGCCCGAAAATATCTTGAAAAATCTCCTTATTTCAAAAATTCCTCGCATTCCCAATCTATATATTTTGGTAATTTCATTTACATTTCTTTTTCTAGTCCCTAAAGCTCATCCCTTTCTTTAAAATTGACTAGCTGTTAGTTTCTAGCTTATCTCTTAATATCGTTCATACTTGCATACACTTCGGAGCAATTTTACACTCACGGCTCACCGCCGAGGTAAGCCCGCGTCGTAACCGCCGCGATTTTTTGTGAAAGCTTGATCTTGTTCCCTTCGACTTCGGCCACCTGGTTCTTGTCAAGGAAAAGATCGAGAGGATCGAGAGCATCGTTCTTGGCAAGCTTTATTCGGTCGCCCTCGACGCTGTCCACGATGCCAACATGCAGGCCGTTAGCATCCACCACTTCCATGTTTGCGCAGATTTCCATTCGCCGTCTCCGTAGCTCATTGTCCAACCCTGGTAACGCTGGGGCCATGCGCCGGGTTCCTTGCTTGATTTGACGCCTCGATCACTTGAAGCTTTTTCGCCAAGCAAGTCCGGACGCCGAACATGCCGGAAGGGGCGGGAAAGGGGACTGGTCAAGTGGCGCCATGCCCGGCACGATGCAATGGCGCCGATCACAGGTTAGCAGTGCGAGTGCCTGCAAAAATCCACCCCGCACGGACCTGAGGGGTGAGGTGGCCCCATCGACGGGACCCCGGGCCGGTTGAGTTAAAGTGGAGAGGTCTGCGGTTCGTTGCTTGAAGATCAGTATACGATCGATGTTTTGCTGGTTTCTCGATGCTTCGCGGAGACTCCGCCAAGCTTTTCAAATCAGCATCGATCGGTCCATGGGATTGGCCTTCTACAAGGCCACATTGCTTCCTGCTCGATACCGCGGCGGCGGCTTTTTCGGTGATCATGGCTCGTGGAATCGCAATCCTCGCAGCGGGTATAAGGTGATATTCGCGCTACTTGCCGGCGGCGCCCGTCCGGCATGCCGTCCGTTATTCTCAGCAGCTTCGTCGATGGGAACAGTGACGCGCGCGGTCGTCCCATCGGTGTCGCGATCGACAGGACCGGGGCGTTGCCGGTCGCAGACGGCGTCGGAGATGCGGGGTGGCGCGTATCGCCGGCAGGCGCAAAGGCCGCCCGCAATTGGTCGCACTGCGCGGCACCAGCACGGGCATCGTCCGGCACGTTCAAGAAACGCATGGCGCTCGCGAGTATCTTGTAACGGTCGGCTGAAGGCCGAGCGGATTCGGTCGTCGGGCATAATAATCAATTCAACGTTAGTCCCGCACCGTGGTGGAACTCGCATCGCATAGGGGGCATTGATCGTGTGTTCGACACGGGTCGAATGCCGGGCATCTCCAAAGAAAAAAGGCTCGGCGTACGCGAGCGGGCCGACGATATGCGGCCCAGCGGCGCCTGTATTTGCGCCACCGGGAGAGTCTAATGAAATATGGTTCTGCAAGGAAATCCAATTGGCGCGGCATCGCGATTGCCTGCGCGGCCGGCGCGGTTGGTACGGGCGTGATGGCGCTCCCGCAAACATTTGTCGCCGCTGCTCCAAAACATCTGCAAAATTTGGCAGCCGCCGAACACCGCAGCTTCGCGGAAGTTGTGGACATCGTCAAGCCGGCCGTGATCGGCATTCGTGCCCGCGTGGTCGACGACGATGATGCGATAACCCTCCTGCACGGCAGGAGGGTTGGCCCGACCGACGTATCACGTCCGCCGCGTTTCAGAACCTCCCAGGGAGCCGGGTTCTTCATTACGCCCGACGGCTACGCCGTCACCAATAACCACGTTATCAAAGGAAGTAGCTTTGCCGAGATATTGACCGACGGCGGCCAAGTTTACAGGGCCAAAGTGGTCGGCGTCGATCCCGCGAGCGACCTCGCCCTGCTGAAGGTCGACGGCCGCAACGATTTCCCCCATGTGCAGTTTTCCGAGACGCCGCCGCGCATCGGGGATTGGATCATTGCGATCGGAAACCCGTTCGGCTTGGGCGGCACAGTGACGGCCGGAATCGTTTCGGCTCGCGGCCGAGACCTGGCAAACGAAAAGGATCTCCTTCAAATCGACGCCCCGGTAAATAGAGGCAATTCCGGAGGTCCGACGTTTGACCTTCAAGGGCAGGTGGTGGGCGTCAATTCCATGATCATATCGCCGACTGGCGCCTCGGTGGGAGTTGCATTCGCAATCCCGGCCGCCACGGTGAGACACGTCGTCGAACAGCTCAAGGATAAGGGTTCGGTTACGCGCGGATGGTTGGATATCCAATTCCAGTCGGTGTCCCCCGAGGTCGCCGCGCCACTGGGATTGGACAGCGCGTCGGGAGTCCTTCTCGCTGAGGTTCCGCCCGGGGGCCCGGGGGCGGCCGCGGGACTCGCGGTCGGGGATATCATCCGGACCATCAACGGCCAGGTCGTGGAGAATGCCCACGCCTTCAATCGAATGGTGGAGGACACCGCCCCGGGCGCATCGTTGCTGCTTGGCGTCCTCCGGCACGGCACTGTGACGTCCATCGCCGCTGTGACGAGCGCGGCTCCCGTCGCGGATGCCGCTCGGCCGGTCCCGGCAGGGAAAGAACTCGAGCCGGTAGGGTCAAACCGGCAGCCGCTCGGACTGTCTCTCGCCCCGACCGCGTCGCCGGCAGCCGGTGAAGGCAGTGGTGCGCTCGTTGTCGGTATCGATCCCAGTGGGCTGGCCGCCGGCCGCGGGATTGATGTCGGAGACGTGATTCTTGATGTTGCGAACAAGGCCATAACGACAGGTGACGACGTTTACAAAATGGTTATCGATGCGCAGAAATCGGGCAAGCAGTCAATTCTCATGCGAATCAAATCCGGTGAGACCGCGCAATTCGTCGTCCTACCGCTGGATTGAGGAGAGATGACGGAATGCAAACCAAGGTCGCGTTGCGCCGATCAGACTGTGGACACGTTCTTACCGAACTAACGGCACGTCGGAATGATCGAAACTGAAACCGCCAGGCTATTCTGGTTCAAAGGGTTCCGGGCCCGCGGCAAGCGTCGCTACGGTGCTCCACGGCGCCACCCGATTCAAGGGCCCTGCGCGATCGATGTCTGCCGCGGACCCTTGAGGAACCTTGTGGGCGATTACGCCGTTTCATGACAATCGCGCAAACACAACGAGGACGTCATGGAAATATCGGGAAAAAAAGTCGGAATTTTGGCAACCCGTGGCTTTGAACAGGCTGAGCTCGAAGTTCCACGTGACCGGTTAAGGGCGGCTGGTGCGACTGTCGAAGTTATCGCGCCTGAGCCTGGTGAAATTCGGGGGTGGGATCAAAAGGACTGGGGTCGTGCCGTACCGGTCGATCGCTCGCTAGAGGACGCAAAGGCCGATGACTATGACGCTCTCGTCCTGCCGGGCGGCCAGATCAATCCGGACTTGCTGCGCATCGATTCGCGTGCCCTCAACTTGATTGCCGAGGTTTACAGACAGCGGAAGACGGTCGCAGCCGTTTGCCACGCGCCCTGGCTTCTGATCGAGACGGGGCTGGCCGCGGGTCTTAGGGCGACCTCCTATATTTCGATCAAGACCGATATGATCAACGCAGGCGCCAAGTGGGAAGATTCGGAAGTTGTTGTTGACCGCGGTATCATTACGTCCCGCAACCCCGGTGATCTGGAGGCCTTCTCCCGAGCGATAATCAGTGCGCTCGCGGAGCAGCAGAGCAACAAGCGCACGGCTGCATGAGCAACAGTAAGGCTCACAGATCCCGCTGAGGCCGGCCATAGCCTGCGAGGGCGATTGTGGAGACGCGGCGGGAAAATGCGATGGCGTGTCGCGGGCCGCCATCGCAATGCAAAAACAGGGCTATCGGTGGCCGGCCCCCGTCGTGGCCTCTGGGAGGATTGATTGTGCGGTCCGGAGATGCCGCTCCAAGGTCGGCAGGGACTCTTTCGCATAGGTCCCGGCGGCATCCGGCATCGAGGATGCGGTCTCATATTCTTTGATATCTTTTTCGTGGTCCTCAATCATGTGCTTCACGAACTCCACGTCGAACATTGTCCCGTTCAGCTTCGAAAGGTGCTCAAAATCTGCCTTCTGCTCGCTGTCGGGCTGGGTCGGCACCTTGATGTGCAAGGCTGCAGCGGCTTCCTCGGCTTTCTTATTGGCTTCGCTGTGATCCGTCTCCAGCATTTGGCCAAACATGCGCACCCCTTGACTTGCACCGTTTTTCTGCGCCAACTGCCCCATTTTAACTTCGGCGAGATTGCCCTCGATGGCCTTTGTCAGGAACATTTGTTCCTTTTTTTCCTGCGCCAATGTAGGAGTACTTGTCACGACTGCGACAGTTAGCGCGGCTCCTACCCAAACTCTGCTTCTCATGATTGCCTCCTTAGGGGAACGACCCCACTTCCTGGAAAAACGTGCGCCCCGGCTAAAGGTTTCAGAAGGCTCCGAAGAAAGCGGCTGCAGAGGGCTTTTTCATGCCTACGTTGCCGCTCCAGGCTGACGTCAAAAGCGCCGGGACGCCACGAACGGAACCTTCGGTCAGGGAAGGTCGTTAGGTTGTGTGAGCCGCAGCGCGCTGAAAATACAATGATGTCGCGATGCGTGACAGGCAGCGAGGTGCAGAGGTGCCGAAAACTTCCCCCCGACAAAACAAAACCACTGGCCGCGTTATGCACGAGTTCAAGCACGGCGAACTGCGTAGCGGGCCGGAAGGAAAGGGTGGCGAGGTAAAAAGCCGTCGCCAAGCCATCGCGATCGCCCTAAGCGAAGCGGGTGCTTCTAAGAATCAAAGCGAACGGGAGAACAGAAGGCGCTTCACGCGTACCGAGGCCAAGGAAGCCCGCGGTGAGACCAGTCAACAGGAGCAGGAGGGTAAATCCCATGTCGGCGCGGGCGGATCGCGTGGCAGCAGCACGGCTGGCGGTGGACACCGAGGCACCCAGACTAGGCCCCGAGTGGCTGGTCGCCGCGGGGCGAACTGACCGAAGGGCCGGTGCAACTGCGTAGCTATAATCTCCGCACCGGCGGCCTTTACCGAACGAGCCCGGATTTGGGGGCAGCCCAACTAACTATCCGGACCTCGCGACGCTTGATTTGCCGGGTCGAGGCGCGGTGGTCACAGATCGATTGCCATGAGAAAGCAATTCGCCAAGGAACCAAACAGCTGGCATCCCGATTATCCATCAGCAGCATGCGTCACCGTGCGAGTATCATGACCCGAGGATTCGCAACGCGAGTATATGCGCTCTCTTGCTGCTCTCCATATAAATGTAGCGTTGGGAGACGCTGCATTTAATCCTGAGCTCGCTGGCAAGGGCTCTAACCCTCTGAACTTTCCGGAGACAATCAGTGGATACAGATCTGATCCATGCACTCAAAACGTTGCATACGCACGCTATTGATGCGCGTAACGGTTACGAGGAAGCGCTCGACGATGCGGAAGGCCGTGGCATGACGCCGCTATTTCGCGACATGATTTCGCTCCACAATGAGAACGCGGACGAGCTTTCCGCCGAACTCCGACGTTTGGGCCAGCGCCCGGATGATAACGGCTCATTCATGAGCACCGTCCACCGTACAATCATGAGCATTCGCTCGCTGTTCGGAGGTCTCGACGCCAGTGTCGTACCGGGCTTGGTCAACGGCGAAAAACGAAACGTATCAGCTTACGCCGATGCACTCAAACAGCAGGACATCAAGGGGGAGACGCGTGGGCTGCTTGAAAAGCAGAGGGCCCGCATTGAAGCCGCGATAGCGGTGATGCAGAGCGGCGCGGCGCCTCGACGTAAAACGGGTTGACAAAAGACCCGCGGCTCGAAATGCTCGCGGTGATCCGGACGGACGTTGCGAAGGTGCACCGCGAGAGCCAGGGCGTGTCGCGACGGGTTGCCAACCCGTCTATATCAAGGTAAACGCGCTCCAAACGTAACCTACTGATTGCTGAGGGTGCACCGCGCCGGGCGTAACTGTCGCCAGCCTTATCGGGCCCGGGACCTGCGCCGATTGCCCCGCTCCGCACCAATCCTGTTATGAGCTTACCCTTAATTTGGGCAGACACCGCAGCGGTAATACCGGATCAATGCGCCCTGATGCGCCATCATGATGACGCTCGAATGCCGCAGGTGGTTCCGGAGTCGCCGGGGTGGCCACATGGATGAAGCAATGGCGGACCGATTCCGCTTGCTGGACGTCCCCATTGGCCGCATCCGGCCTGCCAGATGCAAGAGGTCAGGCAAGGGCACGGCATGAAGTTTATGTGGACTGCCGATGGAACGGACTGGTTGCCGGAACGTTTTATCAGGTTATGCATGGAGAAGCAGAGTGGATAATCTGTCAGTCTTGCTCGCCGTCTTTGACGCGGCGCCTGACTGCATCACGATCATCTCGGCGAGCGGCGTGCTCCTGGAGATAAACGCCGCCGGGCGAAGCATCTTCGAGGCAAGTGATATCAGCCTTAAGGGAGCCTCCGTCTATGATGTTATCGTTCCGGAGTTCCGTGGAATCTGGAAAGCGATGCATGAAAGGGTTTGCAACGGAGAGAAGCTGACTTGGGAATTCGATGTCGTCGGATTTCGCGGAACGCGCCGACATATGGAAGCGCACGCCGCGCCCCTGCCGATGCCGGATGGCAGCGTCGCACATCTGGCGATCTCGCGCGACGTGACATGGCGCGACGCAAGCGAACGGAGAATACCGGATAGCGAACCGCGTTATCAGCGGATCTTGCAGGCTTTGCCCTTGCCGATCTACACGACGGACTTGGAAGGGCGCATTACGTTCTATAATGAGGCGGCCGCGGACTTCGCCGGCTGCCGGCCGACCCTGGGAGAACAGTGGGGCGTGATCTGGCGCCTCTATCGCCTCGATGGGACAGCCCTGCCGCACGATCAATGTCCCATCGCTAAAGCCCTTAAGGAGGGGCGGCCGGTTCGCCGCATGGATGCAATAGCCGAACGTCCGGATGGTACCAAAGTGCGATTCACGCTTTATCCAACGCCGTTGCGTGATAGTTCCGGCCAGCCGATTGGATCCATCAATCTTCTCATGGACCTAACCGAAAAGTACGAAGCACAAGCGGTTTCTGAGCGACTGGCATCCATCGTGGAATCGTCCGACGACGCGATTGTTAGCAAAACGCTCGACGGGATCGTGACGTCATGGAATGCCGGCGCAATGCGCATCTTCGGATACGAAGCGGCGGAAATGATCGGGCAACCGATCATGCGTATCATACCCCCTGAATTGCGTGATGAAGAAAGGCGAATTATTGCCAGCCTGAAGCAGGGTTTGCGTGTGGCGCATTACGAAACCGTGCGCATTACCAAGGATTTCCGCCGTGTCAACATTTCCCTCACTGTGTCACCTTTATACGACAAACTTGGAAATGTTATAGGCGCGTCCAAAGTTGCGCGCGATATCACGGAGCGCAAAGGGGCTGAAAAACTGCAGCGTCTGCTGTTGGACGAACTCAACCATCGCGTCAAAAATACCCTGGCGATCATCCAGGCGATTGCGCGCCAATCGTTGCGCCACACCAAGAGCCCAAGTGAATTCGTGGCCGCCTTCACCGGGCGAGTGAACGCGCTCGCGCGCGCCCACGATTTGCTGACGATGACAAAGCTGCAGAGCTCCAATCTGCAAGAACTGGTGCGGGACCAAGTGATGTTGGGCGGCGAGGAAGACGATCGGATCACTTGCGCGGGTCCATTGGTACTGATCGATCCGCAAAAGACAGTGCATTTGGCGTTGGTGCTGCACGAACTCGCCACGAATGCCCGCAAGTATGGCGCCTTATCGGTGCCCAAGGGCCGGCTATCGGTGTCTTGGGAGGTTCGGACGGCAGATCAGCGGAGCCTTTTCATGATTTGGGAGGAGCGTAATGGACCGATCACCATTGCTCCGTTTCAGCGCGGTTTCGGCAGCATCCTCATTGAACGAACCCTGTCCGGCCATGGCGGCGAGGCCACGATTTATTACAAAAGTACTGGTCTCGTGTGCCAAATCACACTCCCCCTGCCGGAGCTGGCCCAGTCCGCCGGGACTCCGGCCGGCGGAGAGGATCATTCTACGTTCGATCCCGGGGCGGATAGCGCGTTGCGGTTTCAAGGCACGCGCATAATCGTTGTAGAAGACGAACCGCTTATTGCTCTCGATATGGAATCGATCCTCATTGCGGCGGGCTGCGAAGTTGCAGGGGCGGCGGGAACCTTGGAAAAGGCCAAAGCCCTGGTTGCGCGAGCTGAGTTCGATGCAGCGCTCCTCGATGTGAACCTGGGCGGCGAACTCGGTCGGTGAACTTGCGGCAGCGCTGATCCAGCGGAATGTGCCGTTCGCGTTCGTGACCGGATACGGTCGCGAGGCGCTGCCGGAAGGTTTTCAAGATATGGTCGCCGTCAGGAAGCCCGCGGGTCAAAAGGAATTGCTCGCCGTCGTCCAGCGGTTGGTCAGCCGAAGCGCTCCCACGACCGTTCCGCAGCCCGCCGACGGACCGTCGAACCGTCCGCACGCTTCCATGGATCGCCGGCCTGATTTCCCGACGCCGCACATGCAAGACGCTATGAAAACGAATTCAAAGGCGGCTGCCGAAGCTGCCGCGAAACCCGCCGTAGATGAGTGATACGAGAAACAGCACAAGCGCCACCACAAAGACGATCTTCGCAATACCGACAGCTGCGCCGGCAATTCCGCCAAATCCCAACACGCCGGCGATCAAAGCAATCACCAGAAGCGTAATCACAAGCTGTAACATGGCTCTCTCCAAAGTGTGTTTACGTGGGAAAACAATACGCTATAGGGTGAATAGTTCCATCGTTGCGAGAAGATAGTGGTCAACCCGAAATCAGCCGAAATTAGCCTCGAAGGTCAACCTGCCTACCCGGTCATTCGCCGACCTCAGGCGTACATGCACCGCCACCCATATCCTCTCGAATCCCTCGTAGGGTCGAGGCAGGCGTGAACCGCACCACCGCGCAATCGATGGCGACAGTACTGGACGGTTTGATCTGCCCTGCTCAGGATGCGGCACGATCACCGCGGTCGGCTGTTTGTGGCCCGCGATTGTGATGAGATCCGGATTGCCGAGTCGAGTGAACGCCAGAGGGTGGGGACGCCCGGCACGGGATCGAAGTGCATCGGATTTTTGGCGGCAAAATCCTTCAAATAGTCCACCCATCCGGTGGCATATTTCTCGTTGCCCGTCAGCCAGTAGGCGGAGGCAAGTGTCTGCCAGAACTCCATGCGGCCGATGGGCCCGTAAGTCCATTCGTCCGAGTAGGCGGGGGAATTGCGCGGCACCGGGTCATAGGTCCAGTTAAAGTCCTTGCCCATGTCCACCACCGCGGCCATGGGAAAATGGTAATCGTTGCGGATATGATGCAGGAGGACCTGGTCCCCGGCCGGATCATCCTTTTCTTTGGGATGCGCCGGTTTGTCCGCCGGCATAATGCCCCAGCGCGCGGTGCTGGCGGTGCGGCGGAAATCGAGATAGGCGCTTTCCACCGCAGGCCAATCGACATGCGTGCCGCTGGTTTGGGCGGCCGCCTTCACTTTTTCCATTCCGGGCGCATCGAGATTGAGCGCCGCGAGAAGAGCATCGTCGGATATAATAATAGGGGCCGTCTCGCCGGCGCTGACGGGCGCGGACTTCCGGGAGGCAGTCGCGGGACGCTGCCATAGCGGAGTGACCGGCGTGGAAGGGTCGACTTTCTCGATGGTAAAATCGTCCGCGAAGAGGGCGCCCTTGGTCCACCAGGAGAAAAGGCTCGGACCCATCCCGTCGACACCGGGGGGGATCTCAATCACCGCTTTGACCTGAGTCCACTTCGTCGGGAGTTTTGGCGATGCCGGATCGGGCGGCGCCGTGCGCACCACCCTGTTCCCGAGCCCGATAAACAGATGTCCGCCCTCAGCGTCGCCATTGCCCTGGCGCAGGAAGAGGCGCACGGCAAACCCGGCCTGGTCCTTTCGGGCTTGCGCGCCAGGGGCGGCCCGAACCCAAACGGAGACGGAATAATGCTCGCCCGGATGGACGGGAACCATGGCTGAACCGATGCAAAACCGGGCGAAGGCGTCCGACTGGAGCCGGGCACAATGGGTGCCGGAATGCGGTGCATCGCTCACCACATCGAAGCGGCAACCTTTGTCGCTCGACTCATCCGGCGTCCACATTCCCCAGCCCGTGGTGCCACTCTCAAACCCGCCGTTCGGAACCAGGGGATCGGCCACCAGCTTCTGAATCGCGGTACAACCAAGGAAAAGAATACAGGTTAACTTCAAGAGATTCATGGATGGGTGCTTCACTGCTTTAAATTCACTAACGAAAACTGCGGACTTATTGACGATAGATAGTCGTCAAACCGGTAAACCCATTGACCTTCATGCTCGTGATATTATGAGGATCGAGGGTGGTTTTGGAAAACGAGGGCTGCATCCCAAGCCAGATCGAGTCAATGGGATTTGGCCCGTTACGGGCAGCCCCCGTGGGAGTGAATTGAATGACGCAATACAGTGAGCTCGGGGAGGGAAGAGTGACCGGCCCGGAATCGCTCTGCCCGGTGCATTGGAAAACCGGACTGGATGCCGGAAAGTTAGGATTCGTGGGCGCCTTGGGTAAAGACGTCCCAGTTCCAGTGAGGAGACAAACCCCCTTGTAATAATACATGCGAGTAATCTGGCTCAACGTGGTGCTTCCAACGATCCCCGGAGAAGGCATCGTGACTGATCCGGCCCAGTTAAATGGGTCCGTCCCGTCATTCGAGGCGAAGGTGGCCACAAAAGTTTCCAGAGGCCCATTATTCGCGGGGGTGTTTTGATAAAGTGCAACCCACACGTAGGTGTCCTGGGCGACGGCGTATGCGCGTCCCTGCTCGAGAATCCCCGAAATTTCGCGGAGCGCCTTGTTGAACCTCCCTGCGCTATTCATATTCTGCCAACTGACGGCTGCAAACCCAACGATGATGGCCATGATGGTCACCACCACGAGAAGCTCGATCAGCGTGAAAGCGTTGCGCTGGCGTGGATAAAAACGCTTCCCCCAACCCTCGATGCCATCCTCAGACCCGAAGGCGGAAACCGGGCGCCCGGCGGCGCCGGCATGAATCGCAACGGGGATCGAGACCGGCACAGGCCAATGCGCCAGCCTCAAAATGTTCAAGGATCGGCTCTTCACTCAATTAAATAGGGGTGCGAAGCCCTGGTTCTGGGAGGAATTTCACGGGAGGAAGTTGGACGGGAATTAATGAACCGGGCGGCAATGTAACCCGGATTTGAGTGGTCAACAGCAAATCTTAATGCTATCTGGTGCATTCCCTATGGCGTATCGAGTCACACTACGCAATGTGGCGGCGAAAGCGGGAGTGCATCACACCACCGCATCGCGCGCCCTCAAGAATGATCCGCGGGTAAATCCGGAGACGCTGGCCAGGATTAAAACCATCGCTGAGCAAATGGGCTATATGCCCGACCCGATGTTATCCTCCCTTAACGCGTATCGCCATGCTTCCCGGGCTTCCGATTATCATGGAACCGTCGCGTGGATCACAAATTTCTCGACTCGGGGTTACTGGCGCAATTCAACCTGCTATGAGCTATATTTTCAGGGGGCCAGCGAGCAACTGAAACGCCACGGCTACCGCCTCGAGGAATTTTGGTTGCGGGAGCCAGGCTTCACCGCCCGGCGATCCAGCCAGGTGTTGCTCCACAGGGGCATCCGGGGGTTGCTGATCTGTCCACTGGAGATCAGCCGCGGCCATTTGAGTCTCCAATGGGAAAAATTTTGCGCAGTTTCATTCGGGTATTCCCTCGTGCGCCCGAAGCTCCATCTTTTTTCCGCCGCCCATTATCGCGCGATGATCAACGGGATGCGCAAATGCCGCGCGTTGGGATACCGGCGTGTTGGAATGGTGACCTCCCATGAGTTCAATGAAAGGATGGATCGAATCTGGACAGCGGCCTATCTTGCCGAAAAACCGGCGGAGCCACGGAGCGAGGCCGTTCCGCTCTGTCTGCTCGAAGTTCAAGGGGAACCCGCAACCGCGGCGGACAAGGACTACAAGCAGTTGTTTTTGAAGTGGTACCGCCGCCATCGGCCCGACGCGATTATCACTCCTTCCACGCCCGTTTTTGAGTGGTTGAGGGAAGAAGGCTATCAAGTGCCGAAGGATGTTGGCGTGGTCAGCTTATCCCTTCAGGAAGAAGGCGTCGTGTCCGGAATCCTGGAGTCTTCGCGGGAAACGGGAAAGCGCGCCGGCAATTTTCTGGCAGGCATGTTACAGCGCGGAGAATACGGCATTCCGGCGATCGCTCAGCGCGTTCTGCTTGAGGGAACCTGGTTTGCCGGCAAAACCGTTGTTTCCGAAGGGCTCGCCGGGCGCGCGGCGGACGGCCGAAGGGCCGGGGGTTCCAGGCAAAGCTTGCAGCCGCCGGCGGATCGCGATAACGGCAGGTGCATCGGAAAAGGCGGCGGGTATGTTCTCAAAAAGGGCGGGTACCACCGCCTGCATCGTCGGAAATCGAAGCCGGACCTAGTGATTAGAGTTTTCTGTTGCCTTACCCGTCCCGTTTGGTACTGTTCCGAAGTGTTCCAGCTATTCAACTGAGAGCGAGAATCTTACAGAGTACAAAACATGAAAAGTTCCAAACAAAATCAAACGATTCTGAACGGTGAAAGTGTCCAAGAAGTGTCCAAGCAGGTTTCTCTGCTTTGGACACTTTCCCCAAAACGGACATGCGCCACTGGCAGGGGAAAATATTCCAGCCCTCCTACACCCGGGACGGTGAAACCCGGCTGGTTAAGGAGTGGGCGGTAAAGATTCAATACCAGGGGCGGCGGGAGACGTTCAACCTCCACACCGCGAACAAGGCAACGGCGGCAGCAAAGGCGAAAGAGATATACGCCATGCTGGTCGGCGCGGGCTGGGCGGCGACGCTGGAAAAGCACAAGCCGGAGATGCGCGCAAGGCCGTGCAACGGTGGAGGAGTTCCTGGCAGAGTTGCGCGGGCATTGGTCGGGCAAGCCCAAAACCTTTGAGGATTACGCCGGGAATTCCGTCACATCCTCGGCGGGGATTTCGGCGTCAAGGGCGAGGCCAAAATTCGATTACATCAACGGCGGGCGTGATAAATGGGTTGCCAGGATCGACGGCACAGGCTGGCGGACGTAACGCCGGAGCGGGTGAACAGTGGCGCATCGCTTTGTAAAAAGGGCGGGAGAAAACCCTATAAAGCAGCGGCGGGCGCGGATCACATGCAATTCGCTCATGCGGCAGGCCAAGAGCCTTTTCGCGCCGGAGCGTTGCAAGCTCATGTGGGGGTGCACAAGCCGGCGGCGACGCCATTTAAGGGGGTGAAGTTCTATCCCCGCGAGTCCATGCGCTATCCGGAACGTGGAGATCGAATCGCTGGTAACAGACGCGATCGGAACTGCCGGAGCAAGTTGAAAATCTTCCTGCTGGCGACGATGGCGGGCTTCGGCGCAACGAAATCGACAAACTGCCGTGGACGGCATTTCGCTTTCGGGAGTGCGTTATCCGCATCGAGGAAACGGAACATTTCACGCCGAAAACCACCGACAGCGGGGGCGACGTGCCCATTGACCGGGAGCTTGCGGCCAAGTTCCGGGGCTGGCCGCTCTGGCGACCGGCGACTTTGTGATTGAGGCGGACGCGGAGCCGTCCGCAATGGCGGGAGCGAGACATACACGCATTACCGGGCGCATCGGCATTTCGACGCATTGACGGCGTGGCTGCGTTCAAAAGGGGTGACGGCCATGAAGCCCTTGCATGAACTGCGGAAAGAATTTGGAAGCCGATTGTGCGCGAAACATGGCATCTACGCTGGCGAGCCGGATGTTGCGCCATGCCGACATTGCCATAACCGCGCAACACTACCTCGACCCGAAAGAGCGCACTACAATCGGCATGGGGAACCTGCTCCCGATGCCGGAGAACGTGACGCTCATGGAGGACGGCACAATGAGCGAGCGGAGTTGCCCACGCCTTACGAGCTTTCCCGAATAGCTGTTGCCCTGCGAGGCACTGACGCCAATAAACAACCAATGGACGCAGTGAGAGGGGCAATGCGAGTCTGGATCGCCGCCGTCGATGAAATCAGCAATAACAAGAAGCGGGATTTCGATGCCATCCGTGAAGCCTATTCAGAGGCTTACGATACGAATGATCCGTTCTGTGATCGCGACTTGTCCAGACGGCATTCTCGCGACCGGGACGAAGCCGCTAAAGCCGATGACCCAGACCAAAGGTTGCTGAACCCCAAACTCGACCAAGACGGCAAGGTTATCGACCACGAGGCAAGGCATTGGCTACTGAATGATCCGCAGACTGATGAGCGGGAGAAATCAAGACTTTTAAGGGTTTTGAAAACGCCTGGCGGGAGTATGACCCGCACGAAATAAGAGGGAACCCCGGCAAGACCGCCCTCGTAAAGATTTTAGGGATAGTCGAGAGCCGGGTTTCGGTGGCGGACGTATCAATGCCGGAGGAGACGCCTGATGAGAAACAGGAAGATAGTGCGGAGAAGAGCCATTTAGCTTTCAGCATTCGCATCATCGAGGTAAAGGGGTTCTGTCAATGGCGCGAGGAGGATCGGCGGGAAAAGGATAGAGAGCGCAAATCGAGGAAAGGTGGGGCCGCCAAAAAAGTGTCAAAAAAAATCGTTGTTGGAAAAAGAGATCGGCAGTAAGCGGAAAAACCGGCGATAAGTCGGAAGTTTGCCGGAATTTTAGGAAGGAGTGTGGAAAAACGGCCCGGGATGGCTTGGCC
>CAWKON010000035.1:0-161994 GCA_963851225.1 uncultured Alphaproteobacteria bacterium
GTGCGGATGGGATCTTTCTCTGCCCCCTGCGACAATGCCTTGCGCAAACGGCCGACATGAACGTCGACCGTGCGCTCGTCGATTTCCGCCGAAAGCCCCCAAACGCTGTCGAGCAACTGCGCGCGCGAAAAGACCCGCCCGGGTTTGCCCATCAAATGGTCGAGCAGGCGGAATTCAGTTGGCCCCATATGAACCTCGCGGCCGGCGCGGCGGACGCGCCAGTTTTGCCGGTCGAGATCGAGATCGCCCGCCGAAAGCGTGCCGCGCGCCCGCTCCGGCCGCGCCCGGCGCAGCAACGCGTGAACACGGGCCATGAGCTCGGGGACCGAAAACGGTTTGACAACATAATCGTCGGCCCCGATGGCGAGCCCGCGCACCCGCTCGCTTTCCTCGCCGCGCGCGGTCAGCATGATCACCGGCAGGGACCTCGTCGTCTCCCGCGCGCGCATCCGGCGGCAGATTTCAAGCCCCGAGACGCGGGCAGCATCCAGTCGAGAATGACAGATCGGGGGTCGTTTCGCTGAGCCTGATTTCGGCTTCGTCGCCGCGCTCGACCCGGTCCACGGTGAAACCTTCCGCCTCGAGATTGTAGGAAAGAGCATGCTCAGCGCCGTTTCGTCCTCGACAACAAGAATGCGCGCCGCCAGTGCCGGCCCTGTCCGCAGCTCGCGGCGGGTTGGGAAGGGGTTCATTCACGTCTTGCATTTCCTTTTGCATTTCTTTCGCCATGTTCAAACCACCGTAGCTGGCGCATCTGAAAGCGTGGTCCGGCCCTTCGGCCGGTCCATCGGCAAGGTTTCACCGGTGACAACATAAACCACGGTCTCGGCGATATTCGTTGCGTGGTCGCCGATCCTCTCGATGTTTTTCGACACGAACAGGAGATGGGTGCAAAACGAGATGTTACGCGGATCCTCCATCATGAAGGTGAGGAGGTCGCGGAAAACCGAGTCTTCGAGCGCATCGAGATCGGCGTCATGGGTCCAGACCGCGCGTGCTCGGTCCGCATCGCGCTGGGCGTAGGCATCGAGCACGTCCTTCAAAAGGATCGCCGCCGATTTATGCATCGACCGCAAGCCAATGGTGGCGCGCGGGATGTGCATCTCCCCTTGGGATCTTGATCGCGCGCTTGGCGATGTTCTTGGCGAGGTCCCCAATGCGCTCGAGATCGCCGGAAATGCGGATGGTGGCGATGATCTCGCGAAGATCCACCGCCATCGGCTGGCGCCGCGCAATGGTCAGCACCGCCTGTTCCTCGATGTCGCGCTGCAGGAGATCAAGGCGCGGGTCGCTATCGACGGTCGCCTGGGCGAGTCCGGTGTCAAAATCGACCAGCGCATCCATGGCGTCGGACAGCATTTTTTCGGCTAGGCCGCCCATTTCCGCGATCTTGCGGCCCAGGATTTCGAGTTCCTTGTCGTAGGCCTTGACGATGTGATCGGACATGGACTTGTTCCTCACTAGCGGGGCGCGATCAGCCGAATCGCCCGGTAATATAATTTTGGGTTTGCTTCTTTTCTGGCGAAGTGAAGATCTGCGTGGTGTCGCCAAACTCAATGAGTTCACCGAGATACATGAATGCCGTATGGTCCGAAACGCGCGCCGCCTGCTGCATATTATGAGTGACAATCGCGATGGTATAATTGTCTGTTAGTTCGTCGATCGTTTCTTCGATCTTCGCGGTGGAGATAGGGTCGAGCGCGGAGCAGGGTTCGTCAAGGAGAATGACTTCGGGCTGAAGGGCCACGGTGCGCGCGATGCAAAGGCGCTGCTGCTGACCGCCCGAAAGCGACAGGCCGGAGGCGTTCAATTTGTCCTTCACCTCGTTCCACAGAGCGGCTTGTTTCAAAGCGGCCTCGATACGATCGGAAAGCTCGGCTTTGGGGAGCTTTTGGTAGAGTTTGATGCCGAACGCGACATTGTCGTGGATCGACATCGGAAATGGAGTCGGTTTTTGAAATACCATGCCGACGCGGGCACGTAAGAGATTGAGGTCCTGCTCCGGCCGCAAAATATTCACGCCGTCGAGAATCACTTCTCCCTCGGCTCTCTGGTTGGGGTAGAGGTCGTACATCCGGTTCAATACCCGCAGAAGCGTCGATTTCCCGCAGCCGGATGGCCCGATAAAGGCAGTCACCTTATGCGCGTAAAGAGGAACGCTGATGTTCTTCAAGGCCAGCGAATCGCCATAGTAAAATTTGAGGTTTTGTATCAAAACCTTGTGCCCGGGCGTCGCGAGCTTGGTTCCGGCCGGGCTTTGCGCGACCGGGCTTGGCTCGATCGGGGTTGGCGCGATCGGGCTTTGTGCGACCGGCTCTGGCGCGAGGTTCGCAGTCTCGTCTATGCCGGTCATTTCGCTTGCCTCCCCATTTGGAGCACGCGCGCGGCGATAGAAAGCGCGAGGACGGCCGCGGTTATGAGGAGCGCACCGGTCCATGCAAGCTGCTGCCATTCCTTGTAGGGGCTGAGCGCGAACTGGAAAATCACGGCGGGCAGGCTCGCCATCGGCGCGTTCAAATTGGTGCTGAAAAACTGATTGTTGAGCGCGGTGAAGAGCAGCGGCGCGGTTTCGCCGCTGATCCGGGCGATGGCGAGAAGAACCCCGGTGATGAGACCGGCGCGGGCGGCGCGATAGGCGACCTTGCCGATCACAATGGCACGCGGCAGGCCGAGCGCGCTCGCCGCTTCGCGCAACGGATCGGGCACCAGAAGCAGCATGTCCTCGGTCGTGCGCACAACGACCGGAACGACGATGACGGCAAGCGCCACGGCCCCGGCGAGGGCGGAGAAATGGCCCATTCTGACGACCATGACCTCATAAACAAAAAGACCAATCACGATCGACGGCGCGCTCAGCAAAATATCGTTGATGAACCGCACAACAATTGTGAGCCTGGAATGGCGGCCGTATTCGGCCATGTAAGTGCCCGCCAGCATCCCTAGCGGGGTGCCCAGGACCACGCCGAGAAAGGTCATGATCAGGCTGCCGGTGATGGCGTTCAAAAGGCCGCCTTCGGAGCCCGGCGGCGGCGTCATTTGCGTGAAGACGGCAGGCGAAATTCCGCGAATGCCATCGAACAGAAGCGTGCCGAGGATGACCGCCAGCCAGCCGAGGCCAATGGCCACCGCGACATAACAAAGACCAAGGTAGAATTTATTGCGACGGAGCCGTGCGTCATAGATCGCCATGCCTTACTGCCCCTCCCGCTGATGCAGCCGCATCAGCAAATACCGCGACATCGCGAGAATGAAAAAGGTGATGACGAAAAGGATCAGGCCGAGTGTGATCAGAGCGGAGGTGTAGAGGTCGCCGACCGCTTCGGTGAATTCATTGGCGATCGTTGCCGAGATGGTCGTGCCTGGCGAAAGCAGGGAAGCGGAGATTTTATGCGCGTTGCCGATCACGAAAGTCACCGCCATGGTCTCGCCGAGCGCCCTGCCGAGTCCCAGCATGACGCAGCCAATAAGGCCGACGCGCGTATAGGGGATCACGACCGATCGCACCACTTCCCAGGTCGTGCAGCCGACACCATAGGCTGCTTCCTTCAGGACGGCGGGAACGGTTTCGAAGACATCGCGGGAGATCGAAGTTACGATAGGAAGGACCATGATCGCTAGGATAATGCCGGCGGTCAGCATGCCAATGCCGTAGGGCGGTCCCGCAAACAGGGTCGAGAGAATCGGCACATTGGCGAAAGCGGAGATGAGCCCAGGCTGGACATGCTCCTGCAGGAAAGGCGCGAGCACGAAAAGGCCCCAGATTCCGTAAATGATCGAGGGAATCCCGGCCAGCAGCTCGATCGCAATTCCGATCGGCCGGCGCAGCCTATGTGGGCAAAGCTCGGTCAGGAAAATCGCGATGCCGAGTGCGGACGGCACCGCGATGATCATGGCGATGATGGAGGTGACGAGCGTGCCATAGACCGGCGCCATCGCGCCGAATTTTTCGGTGACGGGATTCCACGTTCCCGTCGAAAGAAAGTTAATCCCGAATGCCCTGATCGCCGGAATGGACCCCGCGATCAACGCGGCAATCACTCCGCCAAGGAGGAGCAGAACCGTCCAAGCCGCGGCCAACGTCAGACAGCGAAACGCAGTGTCGCGAAGCTTGAAGCCAGCGAGAGCCTTGGCCAGCCGGGCCTCGGCCGATTCCAGTCCGGTGTTGTCAATCACCAAATTGTTGGCCACCGCGTCTCCCCGCAGCTTTGCGTCGTGCATAAGCCAAATAACAAGTCAGCCGGGCCCAACACATCCAATTAGGAATTAGTTCAAGAGCGGCTTGCCATCCGCGCCCTTGATTTCCGGCCCAGCTTTTCTTGATCAAGGCGACGACCGCTGCGGGCAGTGGGACGTAATCGAGTTCCTCGGCTAGCTTGCCGCCCTTTTCATAGGCCCAGCTGAAAAACTTCAAGGCTTCTGCCGCCGCAGCGGGATCCTCTGGCACCGCATGCATCAGAACGAAAACGGCGCCAGTGATCGGCCAAGACTTGGCGCCCGGCTGATCCGTCAGAATCTGATAAAAGCCTGGTGCATTGGCCCAATCGGCATTGGCCGCTGCAGCTTGGAAGGTTTCCATGTTCGGGGCCACGCGTTTGCCGTCCTTGTTGATCACGTCGGCAAACGTCATCTTGTTCTGCTTGGCATAGGCATATTCGACATAGCCGATCGCGCCTTTCGTCTGAAGGACGTTGTTGGCGACCCCTTCATTGCCCTTGGCGCCGATGCCAGCCGGCCATTCGACGGCCGTGCTGGCGCCAACCTTCGTTTTCCAATCGTCACTCACTTTTGAAAGATAATCGGTCCAGATGAAGGTTGTTCCGGAGCCGTCGGAACGGTGAACGACGACGATTGCCTGCGACGGCAATTTGGCCTTCGGGTTCAACTTCTTGATGGCGGGATCGTCCCAGCTCGTGATTTCGCCGAGGTAAATCCTGGCGAGGGCCGGGCCGTCGAGGACCAATTCGCCGGGCTTCACGCCTTCGAGATTGACGACCGGCACGTCGCCGCCCGTTTCCGTAGGAAACTGAACCAAGCCCGACGCCTTGAGATCATCCGGCTTGAGCGGCATGTCAGACGCGCCGAAGGTCACGGTGTTGGCCTTAATCTGCTTGATGCCGCCGCCGGAGCCGATCGACTGGTAATTCAATCCGTTGCCGGTTTCCTTCTTATAGGCATCGGCCCATTTCGCGTAAATGGGATAGGTGAAGGTTGAACCGGCACCCGAAATATCGGCAGCGGCGGCCGGAAGGCCAGCCACCAAGCTTATGGCGGCGGCGGCAAGGGACGTTCGCAGAAACGTAGAGATCATTTTATGCCTCTCATTGCCTGGCATTTTTATCGGCGGCCAGTTGGATGGGGCGGCCGAACAACGGTTCGAAAACGCATCGTCGCGATGCGGTGCTGGAAGCAAATGACCGGTTTGTCCCCTTGCCTCCGCGCGCAAGTTAAACGGCGCCCGTGAGGCCAATATGAAAGCTGCATGACAACTTGATGACAGGGCGCAATTCCGGTTCAGCTTCCGTGCAGGGGCAGAACCACGCGGAACGTCGCCCCCTCGCCCAGTTTCGATTCGATTGTGAGCCGGCCGTAATGGCGGGCGACGATATGTTTCACGATGGCGAGGCCAAGCCCCGTGCCGCCCTTGGCCCTGCTCTGGCCGGCATCGACCCGGTAAAAACGTTCGGTCAACCTCGGCAGATGTTCCGGCGCGATCCCAGGGCCATGGTCGCGAACGCTCAAAACACATTGGTGCGGCTCGGCCGCAAGAGTAATCTCAACCTGCCGGTTGACGGTCTGGGGGCCGGAAGCGCCATATTTGATGGCGTTTTCGACGAGGTTTTCAGCCAGCCGCAAGAGTTCGTCGCGGTCGCCCGTGACGAACGCCTTGGCCGGAACGTCGAGTTTCATGACGACATCATTGTCGGCGGCCATGGGCGCCAGCGTATCTGCGATATGGCGGAGGATCGCCACAATATCGACCGGCGTCTTCGGGCGCAGATGCAAATTTTGTTCGATCCGCGACAACGACAAAAGATCGTCGACGAGCCGGGCCATCCTTTGCGCCTGTTCGCGCATGATCGCAAGGAACCGCGCCCTCGCATCCTTGTCCTCGCGTGCAGGCCCCTGAAGCGTCTCCACAAATCCGAGCAGGGAGGCGAGCGGCGTCCGCAGTTCGTGGCTGGCGTTGGCGACAAAATCGACGCGCATGCGTTCGACGTGGCGCGCCTCGCTCAAATCACGCAATGTCAAGATCATCAAAGGCTCGAACTGCGCCCCCTCCACGGGAGCAACATTCAGTTCGAAAAATCGTTCGACCGGCACCCGCTCGAGCCACGTGACACGCTCGGGAGCGCCGGAAGCACGAACCCGCTTGACTGCGTCAAGAACTTCCGGCGCCCGAAGACTGCGGGCCAGCAGATCGTCCGGCCGCAATGCCGGAAACAAGTTCAGCGCGGGCGCGTTGACCGCGACCACCCGGTCCGCCGCGCCAATGACAATCACCGATTCCGGCAAGGCGTCGATGAGACGGCCCAAGATCAAGCGGTCGCGTGCCTGGCGGTCCTTGTCCATGAAGCCCTCGTGAAATCCGGCGCCGGGAGCAGGCGTTACACGAGGACACGCTGACATCAAGTCTCATGCCAATCCCCGTAGCCGGGCAGGCAAACGCTATACGTGCGCCGCCATTTCCAAATTGTTCGGCTTGCCTGTGGCACTTCGGGTCGCCTAGGATCATTGTTTCATCCGCCAATTGTCCCGGTACCAACGGCGAAGAGGGTTGATCTCGTCCTCCAATAGGATTTCTTCCTCGCTGCCGCGCATGGCTTCGCGCAACCCGTGCCAGCGGTGGAAACCTTCATGGGCGCCAAGGAAAGCAAGCGCAAACAGGAATGGTACGAGGTAATAGATGACCCGGAACAGCACGAGCGAAGCGAGCAGCGCTTCCTCCGAGGCAACCGGAACCGCCTTCAGCATCGCCGCTTCAAAGACACCGATCCCGCCTGGCGCATTGCTCACAACCCCGAGAATGCAGGCAAACACATAGATCGCGGCGAAGGCGAAAAAATCCATCTCAGCATGGCTCGGAAGCAAAACATAAAGAACACCTGCTGCCGCGCATTGATCGATGACGCCGAGGGCGATTTGGCCAAGCGACAAGCCTAGCCCCGGCAATTCCAGCTTGAAACCTTTGACACTGACGTGCCGGTGGCAAATCGTTACCCAGACCAAATAGGCGACGATCGCGCCCAGTACGGCAAACCCTATCAGCGCGTTGATAAAAGGATAGAAGTGATTGATCGCGCTGATCGCGCTAGCGTGATAGGCAAGCCCAGCGCCAAGCACGAAAACCATGCCGAACCAGAAGGTCACGCCAGCGATCACGGTGAGGCTCGCAACCTTGCTCGCCGTCAATCCCGCTTGCGAATAAATCCAGTAGCGAACCGTGCCCGAGGTAATCAAAGGGAAGCCGAGGGTAAAAGAAATCGCATAGCTCGTGAACGAGGCCAGCGCCGTCGTCTTATAACGAACGCGCGCCTTGAGCTGGTGCAGCGCCAGCCCGTCATAGCCCGTCAGGGCAAGGAAGGACACGACAGTCAAGAGCACCGCCCCCGCAATCTGCTCGGCGCTGGTCGCCGCGATCGCTTGGCGCAACGCGCTGAGACTAACCGCAGAAACCACGCGGGCGAGGATGAAGATCGAAACGGCCGCGATCGCGAGGCTCAGGGCAACGGCAAGAATTTGCCAGATCGAGCCGCGGCGCGGCCGCAAGAAGTGATCTTCGTGGATTTCCGCGTCTGGGGGCGGAAATCCATTCACGCCGCGGGCGGATTCCTGCTCCATATCGTCGGGCACATATCGTTGATCCAAAGCCTCGTCCTTGCGTTTTTTCGCGCGCCGATGGTCGTATTACGCTTGCCTGCGGCGGCTCGTTAAGTTCCGGAAAACCTTATGGGGCGGGATCACGACGGGAGCAAGACCCTGCGCAAAAACCTCGCCCGGGTTATTCGCGACCGAGATCCGCCATAAACTTCTGGTATGGTATAAGGTTTCGTGAAACTCACAGGAGCGTGAAATTAGCGGGAGCTGGGCGCATTGAAAGAACCTGTGCCGCCCGTGCTGGTCCGCCGCTCCGGGCGGCAAGGCTGCCTTGACTGCATCCGGCACGGGACCATAGCGGAAGACGGTTTCTCCCGATATAGTATAATAAGATCAGTTCGCGAATGCAAATTTCAACAGGCGTTCAGCCCGGTGTAATCACCCATCCATTACTCCTCTAACCACTTTCTGGCACCGCGCGCGCTTCATCGCCCTCCCAAGACGCGTTGCGGCTTATTTGCCCATTGCCGAGGCGGTGCATAAAGCCCCGCTACCAAAGACCGCACTGGTCACGCACGCGCAGCCCGGCCCGACGGCATCGGGTCCATAGTTGACGCCACCCCACTTGCATCCGGAAAAATCCGCATGGTCGCCGAATTCGAACCCTGAAAATCGATTCCTCCCTTGGTGCTACGGAAAAGTCGATGCCGGCGAAAGTCACACGCACATCTTTGTTGGCCGGATCGCGCCGCCACGCGTTCCAGGCGTCCTTACCCTTTGTCGCGAGGCGAGAAGAAGGCTGAGATCGTATTTTTCGTCGGCCATCAGATTTCCGGAAAATCGCTTCTCTTAAAAATCGCCGCGAGCTGAATGCCATGCGCGGCCAAATTTTGCGTCGCGCCTTCCTCGCGATCCACCACGGCCAGCGCGCGGCGAACATGGGGCCGTGGCCCTCGATGCCCTCGATCGCCTTCAGGATCGAGCTGCCCGTCGTGGCGACATCATCGATCATCAGCACTTCGGCTCCGTCGCGCAGATAGCCATCAATTCTTTCGCGCGCGCCATGCTCCTTTTGCGCTTTGCGCACAAAAAACGCATCGACCGGATAATTTTTCAAATGGCTCACGGCGGCCACCGCCGAGACGATCGGCACCGCGCCCATTTCGAGGCCGCCAATGCAGGCAATGCCGTGGCGTTTCATGTATTCGACAATGATATCGCCGATGAGCGCCGCGCCTTCCGGCAGCATCGTCGTTTGCCGGAGCTGAAACAGATAGGTGCTCGTCCGCCCCGACGACAAAACGAACTCGCCCATTTTAAGCGAATGCGCGCGGACAATCTCGCGCAGCCGCAGCCACCTCGCATCGGTGCGATCAAGAACGTTCACGGCGGCCGCGCGGTCTTGCGCCCTAGCCAAGCTCATCACGCCTTTGGTGCTAGACGGCGGTTCCATGGAGATCGTAGGCTCCCGCCTGCTCGATTTTCACACTTACGATTTCGCCCTGCCGCAAGGGGCGGCGTGAGACGATATGAACCTTGCCATCGATTTCAGGCGCGTCGCCCATGGTGCGGCCAACGCCTGAGCGGGTCCCGCCATGATCGACGATGACCGCCATATGCTTGCCGATTTTCTCCTTGAGTTTGCGGGCGCTGATTTTTTGGCAATGCTCCATGAAGCGCTTGTAACGGGTTTCGGAAACCTCCGGTGCCACGAAGGGGAGGCCGAGATCGTTCGCCGCCGCGCCTGCGACCGGCTCATATTTGAACGCGCCGGCACGGTCGATTTTTGCGTCTTGCAGCCAGTCGAGGAGAAGCTCGAAATCTTCTTCGGTCTCGCCGGGAAAGCCAACAATGAAGGTCGAGCGCAATGTTATCCCGGGGCAAACCGCGCGCCAACTCCTAATCCGCTCCAGCATCTTTTCATTGCCGCCGGGCCTTTTCATCGCGCGCAGAATTTTCGGGCTGGCGTGTTGAAACGGAATGTCGAGATAGGGCAAGATCTTGCCCTCCGCCATGAGTTCGATCACCTCATCGACATGCGGATAGGGATAGACATAGTGGAGCCTGACCCACACGCCGAGCTGCCCAAGCTCGCGAGCAAGATCGAAAAATTTCGCCCGGACCGCACGCCCGCCAAATAAGCTTTCGGCATATTTCAGATCAACTCCATAGGCGCTCGTATCTTGCGAGATCACGAGAAGCTCCTTGACGCCCGCCGCGACGAGCTTTTCAGCCTCGCGCAAAATATCCGCGGCCGTGCGGGAAACGAGATCGCCGCGCAGATTGGGAATGATGCAAAAGGTGCAGCGGTTATTGCAGCCTTCGGAAATTTTCAAGTAAGCGTAGTGGCGCGGGGTGAGCTTGATGCCTTGCGGGGGAAGCAGATCGAGGAAAGGATCGTGCGGGGGCGCCACCGCTTCATGGACCGCCCGCATGACGGAGTTAAAATCCTGCGGGCCGGAGATCCAGCGAAGTGTCGGAAATTTTTGCAATATCGCTTCAGGTTCCGAGCCCATGCAGCCGGTGACGATGACCTTGCCGTTTTCCGCCGCCGCCACGCCAATCGCAGCGAGCAATTCCGCCTTGGCGCTATCGAGAAACCCGCATGTGTTGACGATGACCGCCGCCGCGCCTTGATGCGTCTTGGCGAGCTCGTATCCCTCCGCGCGCAGGCGCCCGATGATCCGCTCGCTATCCACAAGTGCCTTCGGACAGCCAAGCGAGACGAAGGAAATTTTTGGTGCGGGTGCAGCTGACGCCCGGCCGCCGCTAACGGTCATTGGCGCATTCGTGAGATCAAGCGTCATGCGATTGCTTGGCATGCTCGGCGTCGTCTGGCAAGCGGAAGACTCCACAACAAAAACCCAGCCACATGAATGGGCCAGGCCGGCCTCGGCTTGCATCAAAAAAAACTAAGGGCCAGCTGCTTATTTTACTTGGGAGTGTGTAACATCGCATGCCAAACCCGACGACCTGCCCCTTTGCAGGGGGGCTTAATGCGGGTACTGAGGTGCCGGCGAAATTTGCGCCGATTGTGCTTTTCAAGAGTGTGTGTGCACGGTGCGACTATGCCGCGCCGTGCGCCGCGAATAGGCGCGAAAAGGTAATGAAAATAGATTGTTATACTAAGTAAATTGCGCGATGCCGGTTTAGCTCAGTTGGTAGAGCAACTGATTTGTAATCAGTAGGTCGCGGGTTCGATTCCTGCAACCGGCACCAAATTGATATCCAAGAACATTCAGTATCATCTAAAAACTAAATAAAATCAAACAAGTTAGCTAATTCACAATCCGGTATCGTCCATTTCGATCTGTTGACATCCTCCCAATTTGTTGGCCTTATTGTTGGCTTTGATGGAAGCCAACAAGGGCCGAGGCCAACAATGACGCTGACGGACGCCGCAATTCGAGCGGCAAAATTGCAAGAGGGCCGGACAATCAAACTTTCGGACGGAGGCGGCCTGCAACTTTGGGTCACTCCGTCGGGCTCGAAGCTTTGGAACATCGCCTATCGCTTCGGCGGCAAGCAATTGAAGCTGAGCGTTGGGGCTTACCCGGCCATCGGACTCAAGAATGCCCGTGAACAGAGAGACGCAGCCAAGCGGCTGTTGGCCGTTGGTATCAATCCCGGCCAACAAAAAAAGACCGCTGCGCTCATCAAGGCCAACGCCAAGGCCAACACTTTCGATGCCATCGCTGATGACTTATTAAACAAGAAGAAGCGCGAGGCCAAAGCCGAACGGACCCTCGGCAAGATCGAATGGCTCCTCTCCCTCGCCCGTCCTTCTCTTGGAGCGCGACCGATCACCGAAATCTCCGCGCCGGATGTCCTGAGCGTTCTTCGCACGGTTGAGGCGCGCGGCCGTCATGAAACTGCGCGGCGGCTTCGCGCAACAATCGGCGAGGTGTTCCGTTATGCGGTCGCTACCGGACACGCCGAGGCCGATCCGACCGGCGCCTTGAAGGGCGCCTTGACGACACCAACCGTTCAGCATCGGGCTGCCATCACCGAACCCAAAGCCTTCGGCGCGCTGCTCCGTGCCATCGCGACCTATGACGGCGCGCCGGAAACGCGGACCGCACTCGAATTGCTTGCCTTGACCTTTGTCCGGCCGGGTGAGCTTCGGGCGGCCGAATGGGCGGAATTTGATCTCGATACAGCTATCTGGTCTATTCCTGGCGAAAAGATGAAAATGAACCGCCCGCATCGCGTTCAGCTCGCGCCACGCGCAGTCGAGATCTTGCGCGACTTGCAAGCACTCACGAGAAACGGGAAATTTCTATTCCCCTCGATCCGTTCGGCTTCGCGCTGCATGAGTGAGAACACGATCAACGCGGCGCTTCGGCGCATGGGTTTTGCCAAAGACGAAATGACGGGTCATGGATACCGCGCCGTTGCGAGCACGCTCCTCAACGAAAGCGGGAAGTGGAATGCAGACGCGATCGAAGCGCAATTGGCGCATGTCGAAAACAATTCGGTCCGCCGCGCCTATCACCGCGCCGATTATTGGGACGAGCGTGTCCTCATGATGGGTTGGTGGGCGGATTATTTAGATGAGCTTCGAGTTGGTGCGAAGCTTATTCCAATTCGCGCATTATGATTCGCAGCTAAGGTTTCCCTGTGTAGCGTCATTCAAAGTCGATTTCTCAATTTAGGAGCCGTTTCGTATCGCGGAATTTGTGCACTTCTCGCGAGAGAAAATTGTGCAATTGGCCAAAACAACCCTTGTCGGATAATACCTTATCCACAACAAAAGACGGAATTGGCCCTGCCGAGACTGTATTATTCGGAAGGTGGATCAAAGAGATCCACCGCGCGCCTTCCGCATGGAGGTTGTGACGAGTAACGAGAGAGCTGCACGACCTGCCAGGGTCAATGCGGCTCCGTGTGTTTGCACCCGTGCTCTGTAACGAGCGGGAGAAAGCCTACTCAGTGGCTCAATCTAAGTCAAAAGAAGATTGAGCCACTGACTCGTCATTTGATGAGAATGAGGCTTTATTTGCGAAATCCACAGGCAAGCTTCGGCCATCAGCCGCACGCGAATGACAGTTGTTTTCCTAAAACAGGTTTTGTCCGTCTTTCTTCCATCCTCGCCCCTAAAGGCCCCATTCCTATCGGGCGTTCAACTTGGTGGGCGGGCGTCAAAAGCAGCCGCTTCCCAAAACCGGTTAAGCTCGGCCCGCGCACAACCGTTTGGCGAGTGGAAGATATCCGCGCCTCGATCGAGAAGGGCGTCGGATAATCGATGTCCAACCGCCGAATTGATCGGCGGCGCATCAAGATCCATCGGTCCTACACGGTTGAAGATGCTGCCAAGATCCTTGGCGTGCATAAGAACAGCGTGCGCCAATGGATCAAGCAGGGTCTACCCATAATAGATGAGCGCCGCCCTACCCTGCTCCTTGGAATGGACATCCGTACCTTTCTCGATAATCGCAAGGCGAAGCGAAAGCATCGCCTGCTTGCCGGTGAGTTCTATTGCTTCAAATGCCGGGCACCAAAAACAGCCTATGGCGGTATCGCCGATTATATCGTGACCTCCACCACTCTCGGCAATCTGAAAGGTCTTTGCCCGGACTGCGAAACGATCATGAACCGCCGGACATCATGGGCAAACTTGAACCACGTTAAAGGCAATCTGGAGGTGAAAGTTTTAGCAAGCTCAACCACGCTTAACCGAGACGAGCTAACCCTCCCTGAATTGTGACTCCGGCAAAGGAATGAAAACCTTGAAAAAAACCAAAGCGCCAAATGAGCGAATTAAACGCGAATATTTTTCCTATCTCAAGGAGACCAAGGGTCGCAGCGAGGCGTCGATCGATGCGATCGCCATGGCGCTCAGCCGCTTCGAAACCTATACAAAGCGCCGTGACTTCAAGATCTTGCATATTGAACAGGTAAAGGCATTCAAAGCCCATCTCGCCGAGCAGACCAACGCGCGGACTGGCAAACGATTGAGCAAGGCCACGCTGTATTCGACATTGAACGCCTTGAGGGCCTTCTTTCAATGGCTGGCAGGACGGCCTGGCTACAAGTCGCGGATCTGCTACGCCGATGCGGAATATTTCAATCTATCGGAAAAAGAGGCCCGAATTGCAACCGCCCATCGCGAACAATGTCCGCCGACAATCGAGCAGATCCGCCATCTTCTCGAAACCATGCCACGGCAAACCGACATCGAAAAGCGCAACCGCGCCTTGATTGCCTTTATCTTGCTCACCGGCGCCCGTGATGGCGCAACTGCGTCCTTCAAGCTGAAACACATTGACTTGCTTGCCGGCAAGGTCGAGCAGGACGCTCGCGAGGTGAAGACGAAGCGCAGCAAGACATTCACGACATCCTTTTTTCCGGTCGGCGAGGATATTCGCAAGATCGTCGCTGATTGGGTCCATTTCCTGAAAGTGGAAAAGCTTTGGAGCGAGGATGACCCGCTTTTTCCCGCAACGGAAATAGCAACCGGACCTGACCAACGTTTCAAAGCCATCGGACTTGCCCGGAATCATTGGAGCAATGCAACGTCAATCCGAAAGATTTTCAAAGAGGCCTTTGCCCGCGCGGGCCTGCCTTATTTCAACCCGCACAGCTTTCGAAAAACGCTCGCCCAGCTTGGGCAGCGGATTTGCCAAACGCCGGAGCAGTTCGAAGCCTGGTCACAGAACATCGGGCATGACTCTCCGCTCACGACGTTCGTGAGCTACGGAAAAATCGCAATGAGCCGGCAAATGGAGATCATCGGCGCTTTTGGCAGGAATAACGGAAGCGCCACTTCCTCCGAGGCGATGGCCAGGGCGCTCGAATTAATCGATATGGCACGGCGATTGTGAAAACCGGCCGCGTATGAGCATTATTAACCACCCTGCTAAACTATGCCGTATCGTCAATTTCTGCTTTTCTGATTCACGAAAGCCTGAATAGGATGAACGTTCAAGTCCATAACAAGCTTAAAGCCGACATCTGGGAAATTGCGAATCGCCTCAGGGGCCCGTATCGCCCGCCGCAATACCGGCTGGTCATGCTGCCCATGGTCGTCCTGCGTCGGCTGGATTGCGTTCTTGAGCCGACGAAGGCTGCCGTCCTGAAGGAATATGAAAAGCTGACGGCGCAGAAGATGCCCGAGAATGCGATGGAGAAGCTGCTTGGGAAAGCGGCGGACCCGAAGCGCAACTACCCGCTTTACAACACGAGCCCATTTACCTTCGCAAAACTGCTTGGCGATGCGGAAAATATCGCGCCCAATCTCGTCACTTACATAAACGGCTTTTCGCCCACCGCGCGCGCGATCTTCGAGCGGTTCAAGTTCAATGATCAGATCGAAAAGCTCGATTCCAGCAATCGCCTTTTTACCATCGTCAAGGCGATGGCGGATGTGGACCTGCATCCCGACCGCATCGACAATTTGCAAATGGGATATTTGTTCGAGCATCTGGTGATGCGCTTCAATGAACAGGCGAATGAGGAGGCAGGCGACCACTTCACCCCGCGCGAGGTCATCCGCCTGATGGCGAATCTTGTCTATACGGGCGAGAAGGATGTGTACCGGCCGGGCATTTTCCGCACGATCTACGACCCGGCCTGCGGCACAGGCGGAATGCTTTCGGAATCCGAGAAGTTTATTCTCGACCAGAACAGCCAAGCTAATCTCGCCCTCTACGGGCAGGAATATAATGACGAATCCTGGGCCATCTGTTGCTCCGACATGCTGATCAAGGACGAGGATACGCGCAATATTGTTCTTGGCGATACCTTTGGCGATGGCAAAACCCGCGATGGATTTCGAAGGCAAGCAATTCCACTATCTGCTCGCCAATCCGCCATTCGGGGTGGAGTGGAAGGACCAGCAAAAACAAGTTGAGAAGGAGCACAATGAATTGGGCTTTTCCGGCCGTTTCGGCGCGGGGCTGCCCGCCATCAATGATGGCTCGCTCTTGTTCTTGCAGCATATGATTTCCAAAATGCATCCCTACAAAGAAGGAGATGAGAACGCGGTCGGCTCCAAGATCGCCGTTGTCTTCAACGGCTCGCCACTCTTTTCGGGCGATGCCGGATCGGGGCCGTCGAACATTCGCCGCTGGATCGTCGAAAATGATTGGCTGGATGCCATCGTCGCTCTTCCGGACCAGCTCTTCTACAATACCGGCATCTTCACCTATGTCTGGCTTGTTACCAACCGCAAAGCGCCCGAGCGGCGCGGCAAGGTGCAATTGATTGACGGCACGCGCTTTTTCGAGCGGATGAAGAAAAGCCTCAACAATAAGCGCAATGAAATCACCGATAAGCAGATTCACCAGCTGACGCGCATCTATGGCAATTGCCGCGATGGCGAGACGGCCGAGGTGCCAATCGATGGTAGCCGTGAAACGCGCATCGTCTCCTGCATCTTCGAGAACCGGGAATTCGGCTTCCTCAAGGTGACGGTCGAGCGCCCCTTGCGCATGAATTTCGAGACGACAGCTGAACGCATCGCCAGACTGGACGGGCAGACCGCCTTCGCCAATCTCGCCACCTCGAAGAAGCGCAAGGATGAAGACGCGGCGGCCAAGGAAATCGAGGAAGGACGCAAGCTGCAAGACGCTATCCGGGCCATGTTGGCCAAGCTGGAGGGCAAGGGCCGCTATATGGATCGCGAAATGTTCGAGGCCGACCTCGACAGCGCGGCCAGGCAGGCCGGGAACAATATCGCTAGGCCGATCAAGAGGGCGATTTTCGCGGCGATGGGTGAGCGCGATTTGAACGCGGAAATCTGCCGCGACAAGGGTAGGCCGGTGCCGGACAGCGAATTGCGCGATACCGAAAATATCCCGCTGCCCAAGGGCACGGCGCTGCCGCTGCCGATGGAGTTCGGGCCGGACAAGCCCAATGACCGGCTGGTGAAAGCATTCCGTACCGTGATTGACGACTATATGGCGGGCGAGGTGCTGCCCCACGTACCCGATGCCTGGGTCGATTACGACAAGACAAAGGTGGGATACGAAATCCCGATCAACCGGCATTTCTATGTCTACAAGCCGCCGCGCCCGCTGGAAGAAATTGAGGCGGATATTGCCGCACTCGAAGGTGAGATTGCTGGGCTGTTGAAGGGGCTGGTGGGATGACGACGGTACCAGAAAAGGTCCAACAAGCGTACGGTCCACTTCCTGTTGGTTGGCGGTTAGAAAAGCTGAAATTTCTCGCGAGCGTGCGCAATAGCAATATCGATAAGACGATTGGCGACGATGAACAACCCATTCAACTCTGCAACTATACAGACGTTTACTACAATGATCGGATCGTACCAGACTTGGAATTTATGGAAGGGTCCGCAACCGCAGCGGAGATCGAGAAATTTCAACTCAAGCGCGGTCAGGTCATTATCACCAAGGACAGTGAAGAATGGGACGACATAGGCATTTCGGCGCTTGTCACGGAAGACATGCCCGACGTGGTGTGCGGCTATCATCTGTCTGTGCTTGAGCCGGGGCACGAGCTTGATGGCGGGTTCTTGTCATGGCTCTGCCGATCAGATCCGTTGAACGATCAATTCAAGTTGGGTGCGAACGGAGTGACGCGCTTCGGGCTTGGGCAATATCCGATGAAGAATGCCTTCGTTGCCCTCCCGCCTGTCAAAACTCAACGGCGGATTGCACGGTTTCTGGATGAGAAGACGGCGCGGATCGATGCGCTGATGGAAAAGAAGCGTGTGCTTTTGGATCGGCTGGCCGAAAAGCGTCGGGCCCTCATCGCCCGCGCCGTCACCAAGGGCCTGAACCCAGACGCGCCCCTAAAATCCTCCGGCATCAATTGGCTGGGGGACATCCCAGTGCATTGGGAGGTGCTGCCACTAAAGCGGCTGGTTGAAGACGCATTCGGGCTCCAAATGGGGCCTTTTGGAGGGATGCTAACTAATCTGCCAGAGTATGATACCGGCTATAAACTGTACGGGCAAGAGAACACCATCTCAGGTGATTTTTCTCTGGGCCGGCGATGGATTGAACAGGATCGCTATAAAGAATTGAGACGTTACGAACTTTATGAGGGCGACCTTGTTATTACCCGGAAAGGGTCTCTTGGTAATTGTCGTCGAGTTCCGGGAGGTATTCTTCCCGGTATTGCTGATAGTGATACGATTAGAATTAGACCAGACCCGTCCAAGTTGCAATCTGAATGGGCTATCTTATTGCTTCATGAGGCACAATTTATCTCGGAGCAGATTGCGACTGAACGGCGAGGAGCAATCCTATCTGGCCTCAATACAACTGTGGTGGGCTCCCTGATTTGTACTGTGCCCCCAATCGCAGAGCAGTCACAGATAATCAAACAAATTGATAAAAAAGCTGATCCTCTTGAAGATGCGTCTGCACTAGTTGATGCATCCGTTGCAGGACTTCAAGAATACAGATCAGCGATCGTTACGGCCGCCGTGACAGGACAGATTTCGGGGCTGCAATGACACTCGCGGCCAGAACCTATTTCGAGCATTTGAAAGCGTATGTGAATGGCGACTACGTCATGCACGACGGCTCTGGCGGAAAGGTCGTATTGACAGAGAAATATTTCCGGCCCGACGACATGAACGCCCGGGAACGCAAGGTCGAATTGCTTCTTCCCGACGTTGGGATGGCGTTTAAGCTAGATCATGACGATTTTGACACAGCCAAGAAGAAGAGCAAACCACCACTCTTTCATTTTCTTGATGACACGGCGAAGCCATGGTCCAAGCGATGCGATTTCATCACCTTTTACGTAAAGGGTCGCGCCTTCCACGCTGACTGCATCGAGTTCAAATCGAAGAGTTTGTCCCCGAAATAATCGTTCCGCAATTGAAGGCGGGGGCATGTTGGGTCAATGGTCTGAAACGCACTATCGAGCACTATACCGGCGATGATCGCAAGATCTATGTGCGTAAATTAGTCTTTGCAGAAAATGAGAATCCCGGCGCATATCTAGATCGCAATCGCCAACTCATCGCCGACCCTTCAATTCGTTACTATCATTTCGATGAGGTTCATGGTTAGCCTTTAGCGGCGCTACAAAACGTTTCGGTGCAGGAGATTTGAGCGATGCCCGGCCACACCGAACGCCACTTCGAAACCGCCATTGAAGCTGGATTGATCGGGGCGGGCAGATACGCCAAGCGCACACCAGCGGCCTATGACGAGGCGCTGGCGCTCTTTCCCGATGACGTAACCGGATTCCTGAAAGACAGTCAGCCGGCTAAATGGGCGCAGATTGAGGCCCTGCTTGGCACCAAGACCGAAGCAACCGTGCTCGACAGCCTCGCCAAGGAACTCGACATCAAGGGCACGCTGCACGTCCTGCGGCACGGCTTCAAATGCTATGGCAAGACCTTCCAGCTCGCTTATTTCCGGCCAAATTCCGGCATGAATGCCGAAGCGGCGGAAGCCTATGCCAAGAACCGGTTGACCATCACCCGGCAAACCGCCTTCACCTCCGCGATGAAGAAGGCCGATGGCACGAACCGCCGCTGCATCATCGATTTGACGCTTGCCGTGAACGGCCTGCCCGTGGTGACGGCGGAACTGAAGAACCCCTTGTCGGCTCAGGGATGGCGCGCGGCGGATGCCGTACAGCAATATATGCAGGACCGCGACGAGCGCGATTTGCTGTTCGCATTCAAGAAACGCGCGCTCGTGCATTTCGCAGTGGATCCCGATGAGGCCTGGATGACAACCCGCCTCAAGGGCAAGGAGACGGTCTTTCTGCCCTTCAATCGGGGCAACAATCACGGCGCGGGCAATCCTCCCGTCGAAGGCAACTGGAAGACGCATTACCTTTGGGATGAGGTTTTACGAGCCGATAGCCTCCTCGATATTTTGCAACGCTTCATGCACCTTGAGGTGAAGGAGAGGCAGATCAAGACCGAGAAGGGCGCGCGGACGATCCGAAAGGAAACGATGATTTTTCCGCGCTACCATCAGCTAGATGCGGTGCGGAAGCTCGTCGCCCATGCCCGCGCGCACGGATCAGGCCGCAATTATTTGATCCAGCATTCGGCGGGTTCGGGAAAATCCAATTCCATTGCATGGCTCGCCCATCGGCTGGCCAGCCTGCACGACGCCGATGACGAGAAGGTGTTCAATTCCGTTATCGTCATGACCGACCGGCGTGTGCTCGACCAGCAATTGCAGAACACGATCTACCAGTTCGAGCACAAGACCGGCGTGGTCGAAAAGATCGATGAGAACACGCAACAACTCGCCAGCGCGCTCTCGAACGGAACGCCGATCATCATCATCACAATCCAGAAATTTCCCTTCATCGTCACAGGCGCATCTCCACGCTGGAAAAGAAAGGCGCAGGGGTGAAGCTGAGCACCGCCGGCAAACGCTTCGCCGTCATTGTGGATGAGGCGCATTGCTCGCAAATCGGTGATACCGCGACCGCGCTTAAGGGGATGCTGAACAAGGAGGGGATCGAAGACGCGATCGCCGCTCAACTCGCCGATGAAGAGGACGAGTGATCTATCGGAGGAGGCCAGAACGGCTATTTTACGCAGAGCTCGATAAGCCGGGCGCGCCAGCCGAATTTAAGCTTCTTCGCCTTCACCGCAACGCCGAAATTCAAGACCAAGACGCTGTTCGATGAGCCAGGGCCGTCAGGAACATCGCCATTCCATGAATACACCATGCGCCAGGCCATCGAAGAAGGCTTCATCCTGAATGTGCTCCAAAACTACACGACCTACAAGCGCTTCTTCGGACTCATCAAGCTGGTGGACGATGATCCAGAGGTGCCGCGCAAGAAAGCGGCGAAGGCTCTAACACGCTATTTGGAACTGCACCCGGTTAATATCGAGCAGGTGGTTTCGGTCATCGTCGAGCACTTCCGACTCTATGTCATGCATGAGCTTGGCGGACGGGCCAAGGCGATGGTGGTGATCGGATCACGCCCTGCGGCCGTCAAGTACAAGCTGGCCTTTGACCGCTACATCAAGGATCATGGCTATTCCGGCATTCGCTCGCTAATGGCCTTCTCCGGCACGGTGGAAGACCCGGATGATCCCGGTTCCTCCTATACGGAAGTATTGATGAACGGCGGGCTTGCCGAAAGCGAATTGCCAGAGGCCTTCGAGCGTGACGATTACCGAGTGCTTCTCGTCGCGGAAAAATATCAAACGGGATTCGATCAGCCGCTTTTGCAGACGATGTATGTGGTCAAGCGTCTTGCGGGTGTGCAGGCGGTGCAGACGCTGTCGCGCCTCAACCGCGTTGCCCCCGGCAAGGCGAGAACCTTTGTGCTCGATTTCGCCAATGAGGAAGACGATATCTATAAGGCCTTCAAGCCTTATTATGAGGGGACGCCCATTGGCGAAAATGCTGATCCGCACCGGCTATCGGAATTGCAGCACAAGCTGTTGGAATGGGCGATCTTCACGCCCGATGACGTGAATGCCTTCGCAGCGGTGTGGTACCGGCTCACGCGCGATCATTCTGCGTCCGAACATCGGATCATGAATTCGGTGCTCGACGCGGTGGTGCAGAAATTCAAGGATAAGGAGGAAGGGGAGCAAGAGACCTTCCGGGGGCAACTCTCCGCCTACCACAATCTTTATGCCTTTCTCTCGCAGATTATTCCCTATCAGGACAGCGAGCTTGAAAAGCTCTATGCCTTCATTCGCAACTTGATCTTGAAGCTGCCCCCGCCCGGCGATGGCAAGCGGTTCGTGCTGGATAACGAAGTCGCTCTTCGCTATTTCCGGCTTCAACAATTGTCCGATGGCTCGATTGACCTCGCCTATGGACAAGCCGACCCCTTAAAGGGGCCGACGGATGTTGGCACCGCAGGTTTCGCGGAGGAAAGCGTTGCCCTGTCCACGTTGGTCGGCAAGTTGAATGAGCGCTTCGGGACGGATTTCACCGAAGCCGATCAACTGTTCTTCGACCAGATTCGCGCCAGCGCGGAAGAAGACGAGAAAATCGTTGAAGCGGCGAGAGCCAACAACCTCGCCAATTTCTCAGCCTATCTCGAACGGATGCTTGATGAGCTTTTCATCAACCGGATGGAAGGCAACGAAGAAATCTTCTCACGCGTGATGACGGACAAGGAGTTTCGGGCCGTCGCCCATGAGCATCTGGCCCGCGAGATATTCAAGCGGGCACGCGACAAGAACAGCCAAGGACGCCGCAAATTCTCTGACCCGGCCGAGGGGAAGATCTGACAGAGCGGCGAGCCGCCATGTCCCGCATCATGATGGACGATTTACGGGCCTCATGGACGGCGCCTGATCAATAGCCAGCCTGGCATTCGCGAGGAGCACTATGAAAATTTGTTGGCCTTTTTGTTGGTCTTGTAGACCAGCATAAAAAACATATTAAAATATTTTCAATATGTTACGTAGCCAATACGTTTCCTGCAACCGCACCAAATTACAATCCTACAATCTCCGAGAACGTTCATAAAGTATTTAAAGTCCCCCATAGGGGATCCGTAAATCCCTCGCCTTTAGGCGACTGGGATGCGATCCTGCCGGAATGCAGGACTACAAGCGCGGCAGTCACACGATTTGGGACTGCAAGTATCATTTGGTCTGGGTCACGAAATATCGCTATCCGATCCTGGTTGGTGACATCGGACAGCGTGCGCGGGAGTTGCTGAGGGAAATCGCCCGCTCCCACGAGATGACGATCTATGCTGGCGCGATCAATTGGGACCATGTGCATATGCTGATCTCGATCCCGCCGCAGCTCTCGGTGTCGCGCGCGGTGCAGTTTCTGAAAGGCAAGAGTTCGCACAAACTTCTCTCGGAATATCAAGCGCTTCGAAAACGCTACTGGGGCCAGCATCTTTGGGCACGCGGCTATTGGGTGGCATCAAGCGGCAATGTTACAGATGAAATCTGGAAACAATATATCGAGGATCAGAAACCCGAGGAGCCGGATGATAACTTCAAGGTCGTGTAGGCTTATCGGCCCAAAGGGCCGATCGATCCGGCTTCAAGCCGTAACCCGAAGCCACCGCCTTTAGGCGGTGGAGTGTTCACAAACATACGTTAACACGACATCCCCGTCCGGTGGCGTCTTTGGGCGTGCGTTGGTATCCGTTTCGAAAGTTGGCGTATTCATTGGTGTAAAGACCAAGCTTACCGTAGAGAAATTTGGAATAAAATTGAGCGCCTATCCGGCGGGAATCTGCCGGCGCGCTTCGGGATCAACGGCACCTGCCTGAGGCCGTCACGCCGCATGCTGGAATGCGGCGAAGCCGTGATTTGTAATTTTCGTTCTCGCAGGAACCGCAATTGATTCTGTGCCAGCCGGAAACAAGACTGGATGGTCTTTCAACCACTTACAGCCATCCAGGAAATCGCCTTCCAAGCCGAGCGCGCGGCGTTGACAGACTGTCTAGCGGCCCCTACGGTGCGGCATTCCCGCATCCTCCCCGCATTCACGCGGGTTTCTGGGCGGCGCGGGGAAGATGGACTCGGCTGTAGGGCAGGACATGACGAGCTTAATCCATACTCCGGCAACCCAGCCGGTTCCGATCCCTATCCGCGCAATTCTTCCATGGGCCGCATTCGCGGGAGTTCTTGGGCTCCTTTCGATCTATTTCATCGGTGCCGAGCAAGGTGCGACGGCGCTGATTTCCGGCCATTACGTCCATGAATTTGTGCATGACGGGCGCCATCTCCTGGCCTTCCCCTGTCATTAAAGGGGCAGGCGGGTGGTCAGCGGTCTGCTTCTCCGCGGCCTTCTTGCCGGCGTCCTCGCGGGTCTTCTAGCGGCGGGCTTTTCTTTTCTCGCGGGCGAGCCTGCGATTGAACGCGCCATTGCCTTCGAGACCGCCATGGAGCAGGCAGAAGCGCAACCATCCGAGCCTGAAATCGTAAGCCGGAGCGTGCAGCGCGGCGCCGGACTCTTGACCGCCCATATTGTTTATGGCGCCGCCATCGGCGGCCTGTTCAGCTTGGTTTTTGCGCTCGCCTATGGCCGGGTAACTGGTTTCGATCCGCGGGCACTCTCGGCGCTCCTGGCCCTTGCCGGCTTTCTCGCGATGGGGCTCGTGCCGGAGCTGAAATATCCGGCCAATCCGCCAGCAATCGGCGCACCGGAGACGATCAGTGCGCGCACCGCGCTTTATTTTGCCATGCTCGCGATCTCTCTCCTTGCCATGATCCTCGCCGCGACGCTCGCCCAGCCGTTCGCGGCAAGACTCGGCCCTTGGAACGGCGTGCTGGCTTCTGCCGCCGTCTTTGTTGCGGTCGCGGGGTTGGCTGCCGTGGCGCTGCCGCCCGTCGATGAAGTTCCCGTTAATTTTCCGGCAAGCGTCTTGTGGAATTTTCGTCTGGCGTCCATCGGCGCACGCGCGGTCTTGTGGGCGGCGCTCGGACTTGCCTTCGGCGCCATGACGCAAACTTGGTTTTGCGGTGGAATGAAAGGCCGCGGTTAGCGCACCGCCGAACGGGAGGATCGCCGCATGCTCCGGGACTCTATCGCCTCGGTGGGGAATCATTTTCTGATTGGCCTTAGGCCATCGCCGGTGCTCGATGATCACGACCGCGCGCTTCTTTCTGATTTACGCCCCGCCGGCGTCATTCTCTTCAAGAGCAATTTCTGGCATGATCTTTCGTACGATGCCTGGCTCGAGAGCCACGCGCGGCTCATTGCCAATATTCGCGCGGCAACTGGACGCGAGCGCATGTTGATCGCCATCGACCACGAAGGGGGGAGGGTGTGCCGGACGCCGCTTCCCATTACGCGCTTCGCCTATGCCGCGCGATGGGCGGAGCAAGCAGGCGGCGTTGGCCGCGCGATGGGCCGTGAACTTGCCTCGCTCGGTTTCAATTTGAACTTTGCCCCAGTGCTCGACATTCACACCAACCCCAAAAATCCGGTGATCGGCGAACGCGCCTTCGGGCAAACAGCGGACGCCGTGATTGCGGCGGCGCTGCCTTTCATGCAGGCCATAGAGGCGGAAAAAATCATCGCCTGCGGCAAGCATTTTCCAGGGCACGGGGATACCAGCATCAACTCCCATCTCGATTTGCCGTCGCAGCCGCTCGGTCTCGATGCGTTGCGTGCGCGAGAGCTCAAACCCTTTGCCGCCGCGATCGACGCAGGGCTTTCCATGATCCTGCTGGCGCATATTCTCTATCCCGCGGTTGACACGCATGCGCCTGTCGCGCTCTCGCGCCGGTTTGCCACCAACATTCTGCGCGAGGAGCTTGGTTTTACGGGAGTAGCCATCTCCGACGACATCGGGATGGGCGCGATGAAAGGATTTTTCGAAAGCCCGGATGCCGCCGTGCGCTTGATCGAATCCGGCTGTGACATGGTGATGGTTTGCGCGCAATTCACCGGCACCGGCCGCGTCAGGGGTTTCGCGCAAGCAATTCTTGCGGCGGTCGAGGAAGGCCGCTTGGACGCGGAGCTTTTGGCGCGTTCGCACGCCCGCATCGAAAACCTGCTCGCGCTTGCGGCAATGAACGACGTGAAATCTTTGCCAGAGAGCGTGTTCCGCGCCCATGCCAAGGCTGGGGCGCACTACGACGCCGCGACCGTCGAGGTCGTCTAGCGGCCTTCGTTCTCAGCGGAAGGAAGCCCGCGGTTCCTATGCAAGCGAAGCGGGCCGCGAATTTCACTTTCCATATCAAAACGAGCCTCGATGCCGCTTTGTTCAATGTGCGCAAACCAAAACCAATCGCGAAAAAGAAATGCCGTGAGGACTGGCCAAGACCAACTCGAGAATTTTCTTGGTCGAAGCTGAGGCCAAGTCTATAAGAATCAACGTTATGCGGGCGTGGCGAAATTGGTAGACGCAACGGACTTGAACGCAATTTGAGTGCTCTCCGGGAAACCGGGGAAGTAGAACTGCCCAAAGTCGGGGAAACCTCGCAAGTGGCAATCCCGAGCCAAGCCCGCGGACGGAGGTCCGGCGGGAAGGTGTAGAGACTAGACGGGCAGCACCTACAGCGGACGCCTTTGCCGGGCGAACGCCAAGGTGAAGGGATAGTCCAGACCACAAACTCGCCTCAGCGCGGACGTGCCTGGCGAGGCGGCGAAAGCCGTAGCTGGTAAGAAAATCCGTAGGGCCGAAAGGCCTGTGCCGGTTCGAGTCCGGCCGCCCGCACCATGAACCGATTCAATTGATCCCCTGCTCACGCAAAGCGATGCCTACAGCACGTCGTCCCCGGACATTTAGATTGGAAGAGCGCTTCTCCACCCAAGATGCTTCCGGCTTGCGGCGGCAAAAATGCTGGGGCAGGGATCGCTAAAGTCTTGCTTGCTGTCGCGGTGCAAGGGCCGCCTGCCGCGCCCGCCGCCGCGTCGCGCGCTCGGTTGATGCAGTCACTCGATTGTGTCTGCCTCGCGCTTTTTCACGTCAGACCCGCACTCCCCGCAACCCACTCCCTTGATTTAATCCGTCGACAAGCGCCTGCATCCCATTTTCGATCTCTACGGTCGCGCGCCATCCTAGCAATTGAAAAGCCCGTTGAGGATCCCCCACAAACCGGCTCACATTGTAGTCATGGGAGGCATGCTCAAAGACTGGCGAACGCGAATTTGCACACTTGATCGCGAGACGCGCGAGTTCGGCGAGGGTTGTCGGACGGCCAGTCGCGAATTGGATAATGGGGAGATCCATTGTGCCACGCGCGAGGAGATCAACGACGACCATCAGGCCCTGCACGACGTCGGATATGTGCGTGAAGTCAAACGCGTTTTCTCCGCCATAAACATGCAGCGGGAGGCCCTCCAGAGCGGTCCGCGCAAAAGCCGGCGAAGCGCGGTCTGCATGATCCCGGCAACTTCCGTATACGTTCGCGAGACGAACAATGGCGACGGGGGCCCCGCGCTGGCCTGCATTCAGGACAAGATGCTCCGCATCCGCTTTGGATCATTCATACACATTCCCAAGACTTGGACAATCGTCTTCCAGGACGGGAAGCCGTTCGGGTTTTCCATAGATCTCGCGGCTGCTGCTGAAAAATTCCGATGGGTTAACGACTCAGTAATGCTCAGCACGTTTTTACGAGCACGGTCGTCTGAACGGATAATTCGGGGTCTGTTCCATCATGCAATGTTCGAAAGTCCGGCGAGATGGACTATGCGACACACCCGCGGCTGCCTCCGCAGCCAACAACATTTACGAATATCGCCGTGACCCGGCCGTACAGGTTAACGCAGCCATCGAATTCAAGGAGTCGAAATTTGCATCAATCAGCGCCGGCTTCAGCGCCCATCCCACGAGCCCTCTGGAACCCGTGACAAGAATACGATCGGTCAAATTCCCCCCATCGTTCCCAACGAGATTGGCAGCTTGTCGATGGCTCCGGTCTTCCGGTTGACCCTGTATTGTTCGGCCAGCACGTTCAGGCACTTTTGACTATGCTGTATCGCTCGAGCACCGCTATCGTGTGGGTGCACCCGTGCAAAATCTGTCCCATAATCCCTCCAGATGTAGTTGGCTGTAGTCTAGGCCACTGCAACGCGGGACTAAACATCTAGCCGCTTAAACAATTCCGGGTGAATGTGCAAACGGCGGAAAGGACCCTGGCTACGTTGTCAGCAAAAGCGCGACCAACTCCTGGACGAATAAATATTTACGACATCCAGTACATGAGGTTGCTGCTCTTCGGCGGAAGGCGCGAAACTTTCCTGGTTACTACGGTCGCTTCAGTCCCTAGGCGGAAATATGGAACCTCCGTGCTCACACCTTCCACGTCCAGTTCGAACAGAAAACCTCCATGATTTTACAATTCAGGAGTCCAAAGCCTGCTGTTCCACATGAGTGCTTTGTTTGCATTGTTTGCGTATCAGGGCATCGCCATGCAGATATTTCAAAAGCGATCCTGTAATCCAAGTGGCGTTGGCGGCATCTAGTCCAGTAACCATTGAAGCAGAATAAGTCAGTTCGTGCCGACAAACAATATCGTGGCCATTGACGCAGTTCAAGTGGCCCGAATTGGACTGGTGTCAATCCCCACTACATGGCGCAACGTGAAGTTGGTTTTGGGATATTGATACTTGAGGGCAGGCATTATGATGTTCTTCGTCGCATGGTTTATTTTCAATGCACATATAGCTGCGTTGGTCGACTGGCGGTCGTCGATGAAAAACGCCCATGATGCGGTCGCCGTGGTAAGCTGTAATCTCGCCGCCACCTTCAGTGATTAGGCGGGCCGCGCAATCAGAGAAACGCTTTGTATATTTCGGAAGCAAATGTCATGTTTCAGAAACAACCATTGATGTCGATCTTGATAAGTCGGCATAGAGTACGTTGCGCTCAAGTCGAGGGTCTTTCATAAGTTCGAACATGTCAGAAGCTTATGGCTGTTACTGCGTTTAAAATAGCGTACCAGCTAAGCGGTACAGTTTCGTCACGCCATAAAACCCTTATTTCGATCAAGGGAATGAAAGATGGTTCGCAGTTAAGCGGCAACAGAATTCATGTCAGCTCAAGCGTAAGCGATCGGAATTACGCGCAAGAGGTAAGTTGGAATTTTCAGTTGCGGTACACTCGGCCGAACCATTATGGCGCGCCGCCTGCGGATCGCTCCAACAAACAGGCCAAGCTCTAATATCAAATTATCCCGAGGCGCACGGGAAAACAACCAGCGAGACAATACGCGGTCATCGGGAAGACAAAAGAACGACAGCAAAATCGGCCCGCTCCAATTCCTCTCAGCCTCGTTCATGTCAAAACCTGTGGAAACCCGAAGCCAGATGTGACGTAAATGGATCGGTGCAAAGCCGCTTTCAACGCTTTTGCAGATTTAAGCCCTCTGATGACGAAGCGATAAACGCTGCGCATTGTCTTACGAAGCGGCACTTTGGCGGCTTCTTCTGACGAAGAGGGTAGCCAATTCAATAGCGAAGTGTAGCTCAAACGAAAGGGGTGAGCGTTTGCGATGAGGCTGAATTCAGGTTCAGAGCGCACGCGCGACAACTGTTGGCTCCTTCGCTCTGACGTGGCAGAACGCCTCGCGCTTGGATCAATTGTCGACATTTCGCGAACGTACGCAGGGGCGCACGGAACGGTGTCGATTCTATTGCTTGGAGCGATACTTACGAGAACGAGCCAGAATAAACAGGACGCCGGTGTCGGCTGCCCCTTGGACGATAAGCACCTCGCCCCGGCTCGTACAGACTCAACGGTCGCAGAAGCCGCAAGTTGATGAGCAACATCCGCGCCCCCTTCAACGAGTGGAAGCTTACGGAGGCGGAAAGGCCTCGGACAACATTTTGGCGAATAGTTCACGGAGCGCGTCAACCAGCCATTTCAAGCGCGAGCGCGGTGGCCTCGCCGCCGCCAATGCAAACCGCCGCCGCGCCGCGTTTCAGCCCGTATTTTTGCATGGCCGCAAGCAGCGTCACGACGATTCTGGCGCCCGACGCGCCAATCGGATGGCCGAGCGCGCAGGCGCCGCCATGCACATTGACTTTTTCGTGCGGCAAGGAAAGCTCTTTCATCGCCGCCATGACGACCACCGCGAAGGCCTCATTGATCTCGAAAAGATCGACATCCGGAGCCGACCAGCCGGTCTTGTCCATCAGTTTTCGCAAAGCGCCGATGGGGGCGGTGGCGAATTGACTTGGCGCCTGCGCGTGGGTGGCGTGCGCCAGGATCGTCGCCAGGGGCGAGATGCCCCGTTTTTCGGCCTCCGAGCGGCGCATGAGAACGAGTGCCGCGGCACCGTCCGAAATCGAACTCGAATTCGCCGCCGTCACGCTGCCGCCTTGTCTGAAGGCCGGTTTGAGATGAGGGATTTTATCGAGCTTCGCCTTTAAAGGTAACTCATCGTGCAAAACGATCTTGCCTTCGGTCTTGCCGGACGTGACTGTGACCGGCGCGATCTCACTGCTAAAACCCCCGTCACGGATTGCACTTTGCGCCCGCTCCAGGGAAGTAACGGCGAAGGCGTCCTGGGCGGCGCGAGTGAATTGGAATTGTTCGGCGCAATCCTCCGCGAAGGCGCCCATGGGCAAATGTTCGCCATAGGCATCCTCGAGCCCGTCGAGGAACATATGATCGATCAGTCTGCCATGCCCCATGCGGTAGCCCGATCTCGCGCGATCGAGCAGATAGGGGGCGTTGCTCATGCTTTCCATGCCGCCCGCAAGGCCGGTCCGCGCACTCCCGGCAGATAAAATGTCATGCATCAGCATGATCGCCTTCATGCCGGAACCGCACATCTTGTTGACGGTCGTGCAGGGGACAGCCTGCGGCAGGCCCGCGGCAAGCGCGGCCTGGCGGGCGGGAGCCTGACCCTGGCCAGCAGGCAAAACGCAACCAAGAATCACTTCTTCGATGTCAACCGGCGCAAGCCCGGAACGAACCAGCGCTTGCTGCACCGCTGTGGCGCCGAGGGTTGCGGCCGCAAGGTCCTTGAACTCGCCCTGAAAGCCGCCTATCGGCGTGCGCGCGGCGGCGGCGATGACGACCGGATCGGCGTTCGCCATGGTATCTCCTTCTTTCCTTTGCCGTAGATTGGGTTTCGTGGCCGCAAACGAAAGGGCTACCCGCGCAGGCGCAAGGCCGCCCATGCTTATTCAGGCCGCGAAACCGGCGCCCGCTTTCGCGCCAATCGTACCAAAATGTTTCACGTGAAACATTTTGGTACGATTATTTGGATCGTGTACTCAAGGCCTCTTACATCCAGCGGCTTGAATTTGGTGGGAATGCGTGGAAAATCGTGATTTCGCCCTGGAACATAAACGTGTGAATTGATCGAACTGCCGCGCCGCAAAATTTTTTGGATCGGATAAGATAAAAATCCTTAATCCGACTTCTGGAGCCATAATGGATTGGATCGGTCAGGCGGTCATTGCTGCGATCGTATCGGCAATTGTTTCTATCGCCGTCCTAGTCGTCTCAACCTGGACAGCTCGCGCGCTGCATTCCAAAAAGTTGGACTCTGAGCGGACATTGGCGGAGAGAAGATTCGAATATGACAAGGATTTGGCCGAGCGGAAATTTCGCTACGAGCGTGACTTACACGATCGTGGACGGCGTGTTGAACTCGCGGAGCAGGCCCTTACCGCTATCCTTGAGGCGAAGGGCGCTCTCGGTTTCGCCCTCATCGGGGCTCGATTCGAAACAGAGGATAGCACAAGAAAGTCGCAAGAAGAGGAAAGCATAATCCAAAAAAAGACACGCGATCTTTATTTTCTCCCGATCCAGCGTCTGATCCCCTACAACGAGTTGTTCTCTAAGCTTAATTGCTTACGTCTTGCCTTTATTGCCCATTTCGGTGAACCGGCCGGCGAGCCTTTCGAGGAAATATTTCAAGTCCACCAGGAGATCATCACCGCGGCGAAGATCCTCATTAATACCGTTCCAAGCAGCGAAGGCGAATATCAAAATTGGGCACACATGAACGAGTTGCTTTGGAGCACGCTCGGTTGGGGGCCGACCATGCAAAACCGAGTTAAGCTTCAACTTCGAATCGACAAGGCAGTTGAGGCCATCGAGGCTATATGCCGTCCCGTGCTTGCTCAAAAGGCGGGTGAATAGCGTTACGAATGAGCGCCGTTGACCCATCGTCTAGGCGTCCGCCTAGTGACTTTTCAGGAAATACCTCTTTAATGCTGGGCGTGTAGCGTTCGGCCCAAGCAAGACCGGGCTGCTCGCGCACATGAACTTGGATGGATTTGTCATTGCCGGTGAGCGTGTCCATTACGAGACCCGCAGCGCGCCGCGAGTTCGTACTGGCGCTCGCCTCCCCGCACGAGCCGCTAGAGGGTTTCGCCGCCGGGGCAGCTTCGGCTATAATGCTGATGCAGCCTTAAATCACAACTCATCCTTCACCGATTGTGGGTACGAGCGTTGCCATTTGAACATCCAACAAGGTTGAGACATGGATCGCAATCTCGTCCTCGTGTGACATGCGGTGCAAATGTACTTGGGCGAGGCGAGAGAAGCCATGACGCTTTGGATGGGGCACGAAATCACAATATTTTTAACGTTTTATGGGGCAGTTTTTTTTATGACATATCCATCGTGCTACAGGATGTTATTTAAAATCCCAATGGCCACCTAATCGATCTATGACCCAGCATCAGAAATAGCTTTTTGAGCCTGCGCCAACTTATTGTCGCATCGCCATACTATGTCAATTGAACGATTTCGTCCGGCCTCGAAATGCGCTAGCGTTGCCATTTGAAACATCCAATAAGGTTGAGACATGGATCGTAATCTCGTCCTCGTGCGCCACGGCCAAAGCGCCTGGAACCTGGAAAACTTGTTCACAGGCTGGAAGGATCCAGATCTCACCGCCAAGGGCGAAGAGGAGGCACGCGCGGCCGGGAAAACCCTCAAGGCGGCCGGTATTTCCTTCGATCGCGCCTTCACCTCAAATCTCGTCCGCGCGCAACGCACCTTGCGTTTAATACTCGCCGAACTCGGCACGCCCTACATCAAAATCGACTGCGACCGGGCCCTCAACGAGCGCGATTACGGCGTGCTGTGCGGTCTCAATAAGGACGATGCCATACGCAGATGGGGCGGCGAACAGGTGGATCTCTGGCGCCGTTCTTACGATGTCCGGCCGCCGGGCGGCGAGAGCTTGAAGGACACGGTGGCGCGAGTTCTCCCCTATTATTGCCAGAAAATTCTTCCCGCCGTGCTGGGCGGCAACCGCGTGATCGTCGCGGGGCATGGCAATTCGCTGCGCGCCCTCATCATGGTTCTCGAGGGGCTAACGCCGGAAACAATTCCCGAATTGGAACTCGCAACCGCAGTGCCGCTGGTCTACCGGCTGAAGCCAGACTCAACGGTCGGAACTAGAGAGCTGCTCATTCCAAAATGTATGTCGGCATGATTTGACGTGACGCGGTCCGCAGGAACGCTCATGCAGGATTTGTTCGAACCAACGGAGGTGGCGGCGGCCAGATTGCTTGCGCCGGGGCTAGCGTTTTTCGCGCGCTATCTCGATGATGCGGCGCAAGTGGCGCTAACCGGAAAGGTCGCGGAAGCCATTTTGCAGGCGCCCTGGTTCGTGCCGCACATGCCACGCTCGGGCAAGGCGTTCTCGGTCAAAATGACCAATTGCGGCAGCCTTGGGTGGGTATCCAGCCGCGATGGGGGCTATCGTTATCAGGCGACGCATCCGGTTACCGGAAAGGCTTGGCCTGCCATCCCTTTGTGCGTGCAAAACATCTGGCGTGCGGTGGCGTCCTATCCGCATCCGCCGGAGGCCTGCCTGATCAATTTCTATGATTCTTCCGCGAAGATGGGCTTACACCAGGACCGCGACGAGGATGATCTCGCCGCGCCGGTCGTCTCGATCTCGCTTGGCGATAGCTGTTGTTTTCGATATGGCAATTCGCGGCGCCGCGATCCGGCAAAAAAGCTCGAACTGCACTCGGGCGATGTTGTCGTAATGGGCGGGCCCGCGCGGATGATGTTCCATGGCGTGGACAAAATCCATGCAGGCACTTCCTCGCTGCTTCCGGGCGGCGGACGGATCAACCTCACCCTACGGCGGGTGACGCGCCCCTGAGAAATGCGAAACACTTCCCATTTATGACGATTGCGGCCATCCGCAATCCCGGAGCGATCCATGAAAATTTCCCTGATCCAGATGAACTCGATCAGCGACAAGCCGGCGAATATCGCCGCCGCGGCGAGCCTCGTCGAGCGAGCCGTCGCGGACGAGCGGCCGGATTGGATTTGCCTGCCGGAATGTTTCGATTTTCTCGGCGGTGATCGCAAGGCCAAGATGGCGGCGGCCGAACGCATTCCGGGCGGCCCAGCCTATGAGGCGATGCGGAAGCTCGCCAAGAAACATCGCGTTTACGTTCATGCCGGCTCAATCCTGGAAAAACCCGAAAACGGAGAGCGCATCCACAATACCACCGTGGTCTTCGACCGTGCGGGTAGCGAAATCGCACGCTATCGCAAGATCCACATGTTCGACATAACCGCGCCGGACGGAACAAAATATAACGAATGTGCAGTTTTCGCACCGGGCAATGCCGCCGTGACCTATGCTTGCGAGGATATGATTGTAGGTTGCGCGATCTGTTACGACATAAGGTTTCCGGATCTGTTTCAGGCGCTCGCCGCCAAGGGCGCGGACATGATTGCGCTGCCCGCGGCTTTCACGCTGCAAACCGGCAAGGATCATTGGGAGGTTCTTTGCCGCGCCCGGGCGATCGAAACCGAGGCCTATGTCTGCGCCTCGGCACAGACCGGCGCCCATGACGCGGGCAAGGAAAGGCGACAGACCTACGGCCATTCCCTCGTCGCCGATCCGTGGGGTCATGTCATTGCAAAAGCCTCTGATGGGATCGGCATCGTCTCGACGCGGATCGATCGCGATCTCGTAAAAAAAATTCGCGCGCAAATCCCTGTTGCGCAACACAAGGTGCGCTTCGATTGAGCGGCAGGCCTGGCCAGCAGCGCGGCGAGTTCCGTCATTTATGCCGCGTCGCGGCCTTTTGTCTTGCCATCTTGGCGCTGGGCTTCGTGGGACGCGCCGGACTTGCCGATAGCGCGCTACCCAAAATGGTTTGGCATCGCGGCGAGCTTGGCGATCCTGGATCGCTCGATCCGCACAAAGCGACGACCTTGATCGAAAGCAATATTTTAGATGAACTTTTCGAGGGTCTTGTCACGTTCGATGCGCGGGGCGAAATTATTCCTGGCACGGCTGTGAGCTGGACGGCAGACAGTAGCGGCACGATCTATGAATTTAAGCTGCGCGGAGACGCGAAATGGTCAAATGGCGACAAGGTCACTGCAGAAGACTTTGTCTTCGCGTTCCGGCGTCTGATGGCGCCCAGGACCGGCGCGCCTTATGCCAATATCCTCTATACGTTGAAGAACGCGGAAAGGATCAACAAGGGGGAACTCCCCGTGGAGGCCTTGGGTGCGCGGGCCAAGGATGAAACGACACTCGAAATCGCGCTTGAGCATCCCGCTCCCTATTTTATCTCCCAGCTCGCCCATTTGACGGCCAAGCCGCTCCACCGCAAATCCATCGAGGCATTTGGATCAGATTTCGTGCGGCCCGCGCATATGGTGACGAACGGCCCTTTCATGCTGAAGGAATTCACCCCGAACGATCGCCTCGTGCTGGTCAAGAATCCCAATTATTACGATACAGCGCATGTTGCGCTCGACGAAGAGATTTTTTATGCGCTGGAGGATCGCGCCGCCGCGCTGCGCCGTTTCATGGCCGGCGAAATTTACTCCTACGACGACGTTCCGGTGGAGCAGATCGGGTTCGTGCGCAGTCATCTCGCGGAGGCGTTCAAGGTCACGCCAAACCTCGCCAGCTACTTTTATGCTTTCGACACAAGGCACAAACCGTTTGACGACCGCAGGGTGCGCCAGGCGCTATCCATGACGATCGATCGCGAGTTTTTGGCCGAGCGAATCTGGGGAGGCACGATGGACCCCGGCTATAGTTTTGTGCCACCGGGGATTGAAAGTTATGGTGCGCCCGCCACGGTCGCGTGGAAGGATATTGATCCATTCAAGCGGGAGGACGAAGCCAAGCGGTTGCTCGTAGAGGCGGGCTTCGGCTCCGGCGGTGAGAAACTAGCGGTGGAAATCCGGTTCAACAATTCGGAGAATCACCGCGCAACTGCCGTGGCGATCGCCGATATGTGGAAAGCGATTGGCGTCGAGACCAGGCTCCTTGCCACCGACGCCACGACTCACTACGCTTTCTTGCGGGAAAAGCCGCCGTTTGATGTGGCGCGGTCAGGCTGGTTTGCCGATTATCCCGATGCGCAGAATTTCTTGTTTCTTGGCGAAAGCGGCAATCAAGCGCTGAATGCCGCGAGCTTCTCGAACAACGCTTACGATCAGCTGATGCACGCGGCTGAGAGCGAAGCCTCGCCGGAGCGGCGCAGCGCCATTCTGCACGAGGCCGAGGCGCTGCTTCTCGACGAACAGCCCTTTCTCGTGCTCCTTACCTACAAGTCCCGCAACCTTGTCTCGCCAAAATTGAAGGGCTGGGAACCTAACGCGCTCGACAATCATCCCGGCCGCTATATCTCGATCGCGCCGTGAGTTATCTTGGTGATCGTGCGCAACGCCTCGCGCTCGCAACTCGGTAGAGAGTCACTTTGAACTTCTACTTTGCGTCAATGGCGATCATTCGCACCATTAAGAAAAATCCAAGTGTCGGCGCAATTGAATCTAGCCGTGCTCGAAATCGTTGACCACGGACTGAAGCGGGTCGCTGCCGACATGAACGGAACCAGTGAAGGGATGATCGATTGATACGATCACAAGAAGACCCATGAACACGATGACGGACAGGATGCCGGTCATCATGACCTGAGCCGCTAGATTCTCGGTGCCGAAAAAGAACGTGAATCCCACGGTTAGTACTGCGCCGCAATACAAGACCAGCCATACGATCCCGGGGACTATGCCGGATGCAAGGTGAAGCCGGGTGCGACGGGCCTGGGTGACCGCATCCAGCTGCTTGAACGTCTCCGCAAAAATTTCTGGCTGTCTCGATCCGTTCACCATCAAGTGTAGGGCGGCCGCATAGAGTGCATCGAGCGCTTTCGTCACTTCGTGGCTTTCGTTTCCTCTTGCCATCAGCGGCCAGTCCCGTTCGATTGCAAGCCTAAGGTAGTTGCTCATGGCCGCCCGTGTCGCGACCGCTTCGGGGTCCGGGCCAGCAGTGAGCCGATAGATTGTTGCGGAGGCTCCGGCCTCTTGGACAACCGCGATCTCCGCATCACTGAACTTCTCCCAGACGACGATCACGGCAAAGGCGAGAAGAACCGCGTAGATCACACCGACTGTGGCGAATTTGAAGCCAGCGATGTCGTTATTGCTGGCCAAATGCTCGAGACCAATCCGGTGGCGCATCAAGACCGGTCCGCACATCGCGGCGATCGTGGGGAGGACCACCAACAGGATCGCGGCGGCCCACAGAGGAAGTGCGGCCAGGAAGATTGACACGTTACTGTTTCCTTTGGCGCGCGGAAGTGCAGCTGCGGGTACTGTCGATGACTGTTCCGCTTGCATGACCCAATTTATTGGCTTGATCGAGCTCAGCTTGGCAAACGCCGCGATAGGATCCAGTGGTTTGGACGATTGGAATTGGCATTGAATTAGTAACGTGTCCCCCGCTTTGCTGGATATTTATTCGGCTCCGGTAACCGCCACGCGGTTACCGTGGGCAATAAAGTTAAAGACATCGCTCCGAGCTTTCGGCGTGGTCGCTCCGCTACCATTGCGGGAAGCCTGAATATTAGCATTTATCCGATTATCAGAAAGCGATATTTCCGATCGACCTAGCAACGGGAAGGGTTGCCAATTGGACAGTGCGGTTGACGACGCCTATGTCCGAGTTAGGTCATGAGAAGAAGTTAAACTGGCCCCACTGGCCGCAATTCATGGATCGGGAGACCGCGCGCGGTTGAACTATGCTTCGTTTCTTTCTCTCGCGCGTCGCGACGGCGGTTCCGACGCTCTTTATCATCGTCGCCCTTGCGTTTTTCCTGATGCGCCTCGCGCCGGGCGGGCCTTTCGATACCGAGCGGGCGCTCGATCCGGAAATCGCCAAGAACCTGCGCCGGATCTATAAACTCGACCGGCCTCTCATCGAGCAATTCTGGCTCTATCTGCAAAGTGTCGCCCATGGCGATCTTGGTCCCAGCCTGCATTGGCGTGATTTTTCCGTCGCCGAGCTCTTTGCTAAAGCGCTCCCGATTTCGGCTTCGCTCGGCGCGAAAGCGATGCTCCTAGCGATCCTCACCGGAACGGCGCTGGGACTGGCAGGCGCAATGAGCAAAGGCGCAATTGGTCCGCGCCTGGTCGATGCCGCGGCGATCGTCGGCATCGTTTTGCCCGTCTTTGTCGTCGCGCCCCTGTTGCAGCTCGCTTTCGGCTTGTCGCTTCATATTCTGCCGGTTGGCGGCTGGAACGATGGCGAATGGCAAAACCAGGTCCTGCCGGTGATCACGCTTGCCCTGCCACAGATCGCGATTGTGGCGCGGCTGATGCAAGCGGCCCTTCGCGATTCGCTGGCGATGCCGCACATCCGGACGCTGCGGGCTTTCGGAATGCCGGGCTATCATATTTCCGTTCATGCTCTGCGCGCTGCTCTTGCGCCAGTTGTATCTTATCTCGGCCTTGCCGCCGCCAATGTGCTCACGGGCTCCGTTGTGGTCGAGACCATTTTCGGAATTCCAGGCATCGGCCGCTATTTCGTCGATGGCGCGCTTGGCCGTGATTATACGCTGGTCATGGGTACGGTCATCGTCGTCGCGGCAGCAGTCCTTCTGTTTAATCTCATCGCCGATCTCGTGCTCGCCTGGCTTGATCCAAGAGTGCGTTATGAAACGAGGCCGCGATGAGTGAGCGTGCGCCAACAGTGCAACTGTCCCCGCCCAACTGGCCAATGCGGGCGAGCCTCGTCATCCTCGGTCTCATCGCGCTTCTTTGCCTTATTGGGCCGCTCATGTCCGGTCATCCCTACGATCAGGTTTACCGCGATTACGTGCTCGTCCGGCCCTCGCTTTTCGCGCACCCGGACCCCACGGAAGCGCGCGAGGCCCTTGAGGGAATCACGCGGCGTATGCGTGTTGCCATCGAAGCCTCCCGCGAGGAGGACGGAGTCGTGCGTGTCACGTTGATCAGCGCCAAGCCGCTCGATCCCCGCGCATTGCGTGCCTTCGAGCGCTCCGATGTTTTTGGGCCCGCGCGGATCATTGAAACCACAAACGAAGGCCGTCGCCTTTCCATCGGCGTGCCCGTGAAGCGGGAGGTTTTTCTGTTCGGTACCGACGCGAACGGCCGCGATCTCTTTACCAGGACACTGATCGCGGGCCGAGTTTCGCTCGCCGTGGGCCTGCTTGCCTCTTTCGTGGCCCTGACCATCGGCGTTGCTTATGGCGCGGTCGCAGGCTATGCCGGCGGACGCGCCGATGCGCTGATGATGCGCATCGTCGAGATCGTTTATGCGCTTCCTTTCATTTTTTTCGTGATTGTTCTCGTGATGGTATTCGGGCGTCATTTTGTGCTGATCTTCGTGACGATCGGCGCCGTCGAATGGCTCGACATGGCGCGGATCGTGCGCGGCCAGACGCTTTCGATCAAGCAACGGGACTTTGTCGCTGCCGCGGAGGCGCTTGGCGCCAGCGCCCCTTCTATTCTTTGGCGCCATGTCATACCCAACGCGTCGGGTCCCATCATTGCCTATCTCGCAGTGCTCGTTCCGCGGGTCATCCTGCTCGAAAGTTTCGTGTCCTTTTTGGGCCTTGGCGTGCAAGAGCCGCTGACGAGCTGGGGCGTACTTGTCGCCGATGGCGCCCGCAACATCCAAGGCTCTGTCCATCTTCTTATATTTCCCGCGTTGTTTTTGGGCGCGACGCTCGGCGCGTTACAGAGTCTTGGCAACGCATGGGCCACTGGGACGCGGTGATGGAGACTTGCGCGCCGCCGCTCCTCCAGGTGCGCGATCTTTGCGTGAGTTACGGTCCGGCAGCTGTCGTCAAGGGGGTGAGCTTCACCCTCCGGCGCGGCGAGACGGCGGCGATTGTCGGGCAATCTGGTTCCGGCAAGACCCAAACCGTGCTCGCTGCGCTGCATCTTCTCCCCCGCCAAGCAGTCACCACGGGATCGGTTATCTTTGAGGACACCGAGCTTCTCGGGCTTTCGCGGGGGCGGCTTGATGTGCTTCTTGGCCGGCGTATTGCGATTGTTTTCCAGGAACCCATGTCATCCCTCGACCCCCTGTTTACGGTGGGCGCCCAGATTGGCGCGATCCTGCGTCTCAAGGCAGGCTTTTCGCGCCGCGCGGCCAAGACACGAGCGAAGGAACTGTTGGACCTTGCGGGCATTACCGAGCCTGGGCGCCGCCTGCGTGCCTATCCGCATGAATTGTCCGGAGGCCAGCGCCAGCGCGTCGCCATTGCGATGGCGATTGCTTGCAACCCCGATCTCTTGATCGCCGACGAACCCACGACGGCTCTCGACGTGACGGTCGCGGCAAGAATCCTCGAACTTCTCGCTAAGCTCAAACAGAATTTTGGCATGGCGATGATTTTCATCAGCCACGATCTTAATCTTGTTCGCCGGATCGCCGATCGCGTGCACGTGATGCGCGCAGGAGAAATTGTCGAAACCGGGTCCGCCAGCGAGGTTGCCGCGAATCCGCGCCACGAATATACGCGGATGCTGCTCGCCGCCATGCCACGCGCGCGGAAGAACGTTCGAGAGGATGCGCCAGTGCTTGTCCGCGCGCAAAACATCGGCGTAAGCTTCTCGTTGCGTGGCGGCTTGTTGAGCCTGGCGCGGGAGATAAAGGTAGTGGATAATGTGAGCCTCTGTCTCAGCCAGGGGCGCACGCTCGGAATCGTCGGGGAATCGGGGTCCGGCAAATCGACGCTTGCCCGCGCGCTTTTGAAACTCGTGCCGGCGACCGGCACGATCAGCTTTGATGGGCACGACCTGACGCAGCTCGATCGCGCCGCGATGCGGCCGATGCGGCGCTCCATGCAGCTGGTGTTTCAAGATCCCTACGGCTCGCTGTCGCCCGCGATGCGCGTCGGCGATATCGTCACGGAGGGCTTGCGTGTGCATGAGCCGGCGATTGGCCGCAAGGAGCGCCATGCGCGGGCGGCCCTGGCGCTTGAAGAGGTTCTCCTCGATCCCGGTTTGCGGCATCGCTTTCCGCATGAATTGTCCGGCGGGCAGCGCCAGCGCGTGGCGATTGCGCGGGCGATGATCCTGAAACCGCGTCTTGTGGTGCTCGACGAGCCGACTTCTGCCCTCGATCGAGCGGTCCAGATCGGCATTCTCGCCCTGCTCGAACAATTGCAGGAAGCACACGGCTTGACCTATGTCTTGATCAGTCACGACCTCGCCGTGATCTGCGCCGCCGCCGACGAAATCGCGGTGATGAAGGATGGGCGCATCATCGAATGGGGGGCTGCAAACGAGATTGTCGAGCGTCCCCGCGAACCCTATACAAGGGCGCTTTTCGCGGCAGCGTTCCAAACAGAGGGGGAAACCCTCGCGCACCAGCCGGGTTAGCGTGGCTGGTTCGTCCGGTCATGCGCGGCGACCGCATCGCCCGGGCCTTCTGCCCCCAAGAAAATCCCCTCATGGTGCGCTTGTTGAACCATTCGCCCATGATCGCCTCCCACATTTCATATAAGTCATGAAGAGCCCGATAGTGGACAGGGCGCGCCTTGTTTGTTAAAGCCGCTTTGCATTCCGATCAGCCTCGCCAAGGCGCCGGACGCAAAACTTCGATGGGCGTATAGCTCAGTTGGTAGAGCAGCTCAACTCTTAATCAGCGGGTCCACGGTTCGAGCCCGTGTGCGCCCACCAGTGAAATCAAATCGTTACAAGAACAAGTAGAAGTTGCCTAGTTGGTAGCGGAAGCGCCGGAAGCAAATCGAAGGGCACCACGGGCCTACCATGACCAGCCGCGAGTCCCTTTGCAACTCAGGAAACGCGTGGTCGGCCGCTGCTGCATGAATTTTTTAGAAAAGACAAGTGGCGAAACCTTGCGGTGTCGAGCATTTGCCTCAAGCAAACAGGAAGCCTTGAAGGCCAGCGGGCGGCGGCGACGCTCGTTATCGCTTGTCCTGAAGGGAGGACGCGATGATTAAGTATGGATTTATAATTGTAGCATTTCTTTCTTCGGTGAGCTTAGCCAATGCGCTTTGCTCGACGAGAATCTGGCTTCACACCCAAGACAGCCTCCAGCGGGGCCGTTGCCAATGCTGCTGCGATAGCCACATTGTAGGCCCCGGGGCCCAATGCACTCAATTACATTGGAAGTTTCGAAATCACGGGTTCAGGGGCTACGGCGGCGACCGTTGTGGTGGCGACGATAACCGGGGTTCAAGGCGGCCCGCTCACATATGTCATTCCGGTTCCGGCGGGCGTCCACACAGGGATATCTCCGTTCATTATCCAGTACGACTGTCCAATCATTGCTAGCGCCTCAAATGCGCCGATTATCTTGACCCTTCCCGCATTTGGGAGTGGGAACAAACATGCTTCAGTCGTAATTCACGGCTTTTGTTTAATCCCTGGCAATAGTGGCACCTGCCACTAATAATGTTTCTCGGTTCGTTCGCAATACCCCTGTGGCACCAAACGGCACGGCATTACGAACTCCAATTAACCTAACCAAGCCCCGCCGCTAAAACTCGGGATTCGTCCGACATCCCGCCCCAGCCTGAATTTTGGAGACCCAGCCTTCCAAACTCGCGCCAGTTTTCAGATTTCCTGGCAAGGTAAGCTATGGGACTTACCCTTTTCAGAATTTGACCGAAGGGGTTTCAGCTTCGGTGCGATCTAAGCCGCCGGAAGCACGCCCCGGCTTATGGGTTTGCGCCGACGCGACCGGGAGATTTGGCCGTTGCAAGAGTTGCAAGAAAGGAAGGTTTCCAAATTTCTTAAATTCTCTATTTTTGGCGTATTCTCCGTGGGGTTGTGCCTGTACGCCTGGCGCGGATGTCGATCGCCGAGTGAGTATGAGTGAAGACAGAGAATTTATCCCTTGCCTATTTCGTTCCGCACGGACGCGGCGGCCAGAGGCTCGACCGTTTCCTTGCGGCCGCGGCAACGAATTTATCGCGCACGCGAGTGAAGAGCCTGATCGAAACTGGCCACGTTTCCATCGACGGAGCGACGGCAACAGACCCGAGTCACCTTATCCGTGCGGGGCAAACCGCCGCCTTGCTCCTTCCCCCGCCCGCCGATCCCGCGCCTTTGGGTGAACATATTCCGCTCGATATCGTCTTTGAAGACGAATATTTGATCGTCATCGACAAGCCGGCCGGGCTCGTGGTGCATCCTGCCGCCGGACATGAATCGGGAACGCTCGTCAATGCGCTGATCGCCCATTGCGGTGCAAGCCTCTCCGGGATCGGTGGAGTGCGAAGGCCCGGAATCGTGCACCGGCTCGACAAGGACACGTCCGGCCTTTTGGTCGCTGCGAAAACGGACGCGGCGCATCATGGGCTGGCCAGGATCTTCGCCGACCATGGGAAGACTTTGCCGCTATCCCGCGCCTATTTGGCCTTCGTTTGGGGTACCCCGGCGCGGCCTTCCGGCACCATCGATGCGCCGCTCGCCCGACATGCTGCCAGCCGTCAAAAGATCGCCGTGGTGCCGGCCTGGCGCGGCCGCCGGGCGGTGACCCATTGGCGGCTTATCGAGAGCTTTGCTGGCGAAACAAGCCTTATTTCATGCAAGCTAGAAACGGGGCGAACCCATCAAATCCGCGTCCACATGGCGCATTTGGGCCATCCGGTGCTGGGCGACCCGGTATATGCTACGGGTTTCAATAGCAAGACGGCGCGGCTCCCGCCCAATGCCCAAGCCTGCCTCGTGTCTCTCTCCCGGCAAGCCTTGCACGCGGCGGTGCTCGGTTTCCCGCACCCGGTGACGGGAGTCCAAATGCGCTTCGAGAGCATGCTGCCGCCAGACCTGCGAAGGCTCCGCGATGCACTCGCCAGCGGGGAGGCGGCGAGACCAGCAAGAGATTTGAGCCATTTGGGGCAATAATCTTTCACGAGGAAACGGCGGTAGGATGGGTGTGTCACGTAAGGTTTCACGCATAATTTACCGGAGGACGCAACGCCAAGCCGAATGCATCGTAGTTTAAGAGGTAAGCAATCGATTGTAATCGTACAGACTGAACCTCTTGGTGGGGTAATATTGCTGAACTTTAATCCGAACGCCTTGCCCAGCCCTCTTTCGGCCTCGGTCGCGGTGTTCTATATTGTCGAAATCGCGATTGGCCGGAGTAGCGGCCAGGGGATCCGCTGACCAAGGGGTCCCGAGGAGATAGTGCGATGAATGCTGCATTGCCAATGATTTCCGGGGAGAGCGGGCTTGCCCGTTATCTCACTCAGATCCGGCGTTTTCCGATGTTGGAGCCCCAGGAAGAATATATGCTCGCCAAGCGGTGGCGCGAGCACGAGGACCCTGGAGCGGCGCATAAGCTCGTGACTTCGCATCTTAGGCTCGTTGCCAAGATCGCGATGGGCTACCGGGGCTATGGTCTGCCGATCAGCGAAGTTGTCTCGGAAGGCAACGTCGGCCTCATGCAGGCGGTCAAACGTTTCGAGCCAGATAAAGGTTTTCGCTTGGCGACCTATGCCATGTGGTGGATCCGCGCCTCTATTCAAGAATATATCCTGCGCTCCTGGTCGCTCGTGAAAATGGGAACGACAGCGAGCCAAAAGAAGCTTTTCTTCAATTTGCGGCGGGCGAAAAGCCAAATTTCGGCGCTCGATGACGGCGATATGCGTCCCGATCAAGTCAAGACGATCGCGCGCAGGCTCGGTGTCAGCGAAAAGGACGTCATCGACATGAACCGGCGGATGACGGGGGACGCCTCGCTGAATTCGCCGTTGCGCGAGGAAAGCGAGGGCGAATGGCAGGATTGGCTTGTCGATGACGCCGCCAGCCAGGAGCACTCCCTTGCCGAACGGGAAGAGACGCGGCAATCGCCTCGCCGCGCTCCGCAATGCGCTCGGCGTTTTGAACCCTCGCGAGCGGCGCATTTTCGAGGCGCGGCGGCTTGCCGATGAACCGATGACACTCGAGGCGCTGTCCGACGAATTCGACATTTCCCGGGAGCGCGTGCGCCAGATCGAGGTTCGAGCCTTCGAAAAAATTCAGTCCGCCGTGAAGGCCGGGGTCGCCAAGGCGGAATCTCCGCCGCCGCCATCACGGATCGAAAGTCACGCCGCGCCGCTGTAATCTCAAGTCTTGAAAAGACGAGCTAGCTCCGGCCACCGCCGTCATACCGCCATTGAGGCCAGGTCTTTCCATTTCATGCGTCGATAACGCATGACGCCGTGGAAGGAGTGGCGCTCCGGGCAGTACATCCTTGCGGTTCAGGAAGGAATTTCGAGGCACGAAGCTGGCGCGGGCGAGGCGCGCCGGCACACCGCGCTTAAACCCGCGCGATGGAAGTGGTGCGGTGTGTTGGCACACGCTCGCCGCTCCTCCGTGCAGCCAACCAGCCTGTTGCGGACGCCCCGGGGCGTTCGTTCGTGTAAATCTGAGAAATCGATAATGTTGGGGCGGATAGCGTCGATCCAGTTTTTTGCCCGGACAATTCGTAGTCCTTTTGCCCGCTCATGCTTTCGCACGAAGAATCCGATCGAGCGGTTACGTCATGCCCAACGACCGCCATGCCGCATGCGGTCGTTCGTAAGACTTGGCCGCGGCTTACACGATTGTTCAATGAGGCGGCGCGGCGGGATCAATTCGATATTGCGGAAGATTGACTTGTATCGTGTCGGCTTCTTTGAGCCAAGTTTCGTTTGCCTTCAACACTTCGACCTCGGGAAAGGGCGACCGCAATTGAGTGAGCAGGGAGGAGGGCATATCGCGGACGTAGGTATCAAAGAATGCAAGTAGATAAGCATCGCGTATCGACTTTACTCGATATGGGTGCGTGAGCAACCACGACTTGAAAAAGCGCCGTTTGAAGATCTGATCGGAAAGATTTTCATGAAAAGTTTCGAGGATACGGAACCCGAAGCCGGAGGGCTGGTTTGCGAGCCGCACTTCCTCACGTAGATCTCTAACCATCAGCTCTGCCTCAAACCGCTTCTTAGGATTGGGGGATTGGATTTGGCTCGGCGTCGGAAAGACGGCATCATTGGTGAGGATAATCAGGTAAGGCTTTGCGAGAGCCCCAAATGCCGCGTGGCCGAAGAGGTCGCCGTCGAGATTTGCCACGGCAGCGACGCGGGGATCAAAGGTGCCGGCCTCCGCCGCCGTGGCGCCGCCAAAGGAAAAGCCGAAGAACCCAATCCGGTCGAATTGAATGCGTGCGCGCCAGTCCGCATCGGCGCAAGCTTTGAGCCGGTCGAGCGCCGTCAATGCTTTTTCGGCTTGGCGGCGGACTTTGCGATCGCCGGTCCGCAACATGGTTTTGAATGCCTCGATGGATGAGAAGTCGTAACTCAAGGGCTGCCAGTCGTCCGCGGCCGTCGGTGAACGCTGATCGCGATCTATGTCGTCGATGGCCACTACAACATAACCATGGCTCGCAAGCTCCGCGGCTGTCGAGGCATTCTCGTCCTTTACGCCGCCGTTCCCTGGCGCGTAGAGGAGAACGGGAAATTTTGACCGCGCATCAGACGGGCGCGGCCCATCCATAACACTTGAATAGGCAACCGGCGCCGAAGATTGGGATACCAAGTCTGCCGGAGGAAGGTTCGCGGCCGCGGGATACCAGATTTGCACCAAGACTGGCGGGTCATTGGCCGCTGGAGCCGGCAGAGCGGCGTTGACGGCCGTAACCTGAAATTGGCCGGAAGTCATCATTGGGGCCTGGGCGATCACGAAATGCCGCATAGCCGTTAACATACGCGGCACCGCGGGGACGAAGAGCAGACCGCCGATCCCAATTCCAGCCGCTAAACCGACGAGAGTAAATGCGCGCGGCGGCCGCGTCGAACGATACTGCAGAATGACTGTAACAATAACCGTCAGGATGATCAGAGCACCGATCATCCAACTATACCAGTCACGCCAGCGATCGAAATTCATATCAGGAAACTCTCGCGATTACTTCGCAGGGCGGCGCCGCCGCCCCTCGGGGCTTGGTCAACCTCTTTTGCTTGCTTTTCGATCGTTCTCACTCAAAGTTAATAAAGCGGATCTATCAGAGGTCTCTCGCCCTTTTTGTCATTAGCGGCACTTTGCTTGGAGTTTCGCCGCACGCGGTTTGGTCCGAGTTCATCGGAACGAGCGGGTTCCTGTCGACGGACTTAGTCTTGGGAATGCTTGTTAAACCAGCGAAGCTTTGCTCCGGATCGAATTGACGTGCTCTGCATCCACTTGGTCGAGCAAAGACCGCAGATGTTCGGCAGTTTGGCACGCCCCCGCGTCCTGGAACATATCGACGTGCCAGCCGGGGACCCGGTAAACGAAGAGCTTGCCCTTGGCGAGATCAGGCCAGCTCATCTTCGGGTCGGCAAAATGTGTGACGACTTGGTCGCTCTGCAACACCACCAGATTATCTACCGATGCGGATGCTTGGTAATGACCTCGCGCGTCTTCGAGATGCGCCAAGAACCACTGGTTGGCCCGGTCATCGATGACTAGCTTCGCCTCTCTCAGCTTTGCCCGGCTGATGAGGTGTAGTGCGGCGGCAAAGTCCATGATCCGGCTTTGGCGCACCAGCCTATAGGACACAAGAAACTCCATCACCGAATGCTTCCCGCTTAGAACGAGTCCGCATTTATGCTTGACGGAGTGCAAATGATAGGAGCAATGGAACAGAAAACGGCGGATAAACGGAAGGCGCTTGATATAGCCAGGTACAAAGGCGTCAGCTATCACGACCAGGGGAACTGACTCTCCGGCCTGTCTCAATTGTTGCGCCGCTTCATAGGCGATGACTCCCGCTACACAAAGTCCAAATAGGATATAGGGACCGTGGGGCCGGGCCTCGCGGATAAGGCGCACATAATCGGCTGCGATCTCAGGCATGTCGCGGCGAGGCAGTGGGCGAGGATTGCTGGGATCGAACAGCTGGACGCCCAGAAACGGCCGGTCCGTTCCAATCCTTTGCGCGAGATTGTAATAGATCATCGTATTGTTGATGGCGACAATTGGCGTCTTGTCACCGTGCGGTTGAATCTGGACGATGCTCCAAGGTTCCAGCGGCGCTTCGATCCTCGATACACGGGCCGTGAACTCTCGCACTGTCGGCGCTTGGAAAAGGGTCATGACATTGGTTTTGATGCCAAAGGAGCTCGCGACCTTGGTCATGAGCCGCATTGCCATCAAGGAATGCCCGCCGAGTTCGAAGAAATTCGACATGGGGCCGATTTCTCGCACTTGAAGCACATCCCGCCAGATCGCCATCATCCTTGGTTCGGCATCGGCCGTCTCTCCGGCAGGAGGCGGGCTTGGTGGGTGGTGCGGCGCTGCGAGGGCGGCGAAGCCGCTACTGGTTTTCCGCGGAACGCTTCTGGCTCGCAGCGGCGGGACAAGTGAGGACAAACGCGCACCGGGACTGGAAACAGCAAACTCGAATGCAGCCATAAGAAACCCAAGCAGCTGCTCGGCCGTTTGCCTTTCGAAAAGGTCGGGCTTGTATTCGATCGCTATTCGCCAGCCGTTTGGCCAATGCACCATGAAGATAAACAGATCATAGAGCGAGCCAGCCGAGAGTGAGGGTTGCCCGTGAAGTTCGAAGGCGCCATAGGCTTTATGGTCCATGACATCGCGCAACACGGTGAAATTCACTGAGATAAGCGGTGTACGCGCGGGATCGCGGGGGGGATTGAGAATCTCGACTAGCTTGTGGAAGGGCATCCTTTGATGGATCAGCGCTTCCTGAACCGTTCCATTCACCCTAGTCAGAAATTCCTCGAAGGAAGGGTCGACGGAAGCATCGAATCTCATCACGAGATTGTTGAGGAAGACGCCGATCAAGTTCTCGAGGTCCACTTCGTCGCGTCCGGCGATTTGGGTTCCGAATGAAATATCGGTAGCACCGCTGTAGCGATGAAGCATCAATGCGGTAACGGCGCAACCGAAGCTGAATACGGTAAGATTGTGTTTTCGCGCGGCCTCCTCCAACTTGCTGCCGAGCTCCGGCGGCAGAATAGCGGCAAGGATTTCGCCGCCGTAGGTCAGATGACCGGGGCGCTCATGGTCTGGAACAATCTCGAAATAGGGCGCTCCCGCCAATTTGTTTTTCCAATAGGCCGTCTCCGCCTCAAAGCTGCCACTGGCAAAATATTCTTTCTGCCAGAGGCAATAGTCGCCATATTGGAGGAGCGGTTCCGGGAGGCCATGCGGAAGGTTGGCGTCGAGCGCCGCCGTTATTGCACCGAATTCCTGGGCGAGGATGCGGATTGACCAGCCATCGAAGGCAATTTGATGCACGGTCACCAACAGGACGGCATGATCGGCGGACAGCTGCAGCATAGTCACCCGGATCAGCGGCAATTGACCGATGTCGAACGGCAGCTCTGCATCGCGATGTGCCAATGCCACCGCTTCGTCGCGCTGGCGTGCCTCGGGAATGTCCGTCAGATCAACAATTCCGAGATGGAAATCGACGGCGCGGTCGACCTCTTGCACCGGTTCGCCATCTTTTTCGACGAACCTCGTGCGCAAGATCTCGTGCCGGTCGATGATTGTTTGGAAGGCTTTCTCGATTGTGGAGGGATCGAACCGGCCGGTGATCTCCCAACGCAAGGCGACGTTGAGAACCGAACCACCAGGGTTGAGCGAATGGATGAACCAGCATCGCTGCTGCGACGACGAGCAGGGAAATGATAGTTCTTCGCTTGGCTTCGTCTCCAGACCAGGCATTTGCTGTATTGCTTCCGTTATCATCTCGATGCTCCCGCGCGTCGCCTGAAACTTTGCAGCGATGGCGCCAAATTGCTTGGCGCGAGCATCGATTCTGCGGGCAGGTCATGCGCGGCCCTCGCCAATTCCGCAATTGTCGGGTGCCGCATCAAGTCTGCTGCATCAAGGCCAAGGCCCTGTTCCCGCATCCGCGCCGCGATGCGGAATAGGTCGATCGAAATCCGCTCCAAGCGCGAAGAGATTATCGTGAATGCAAATCGTGCTAATTTTCAACACCTGGCTCCAAATCGCGGCGAGCGCAATCTCGAGCGGCGTCTGCGGCGCCACGATCACCCGCTCCGGCAACGCCTGCGTGGCATCCGGCCGCGGCAGCGCCTTGCGGTCGATCTTGCCGTTCTGGGTACGAACCAGCGCGTCGAGGCGCAAGACATGCGCCGGGACCATGTAATCCGGCAATACCTCGCGCAATTTGGTTCGCAGTTCGCTCATGCTCTCGACGGTGCCATCGTGCGCCGCGATATAGCCAACAAGGTCATCGCCGTGCAAAACGGCGGCAGTTTCCGTGCGCCCGGAAACACGCCGCAAAGCATCTTCGACATCACCAAGCTCGATGCGGAAACCGCGCAATTTGATTTGGCTATCGGTGCGTCCGAGCAGTTCGAAACGGCCGTTTGTGAGATAGCGGGCGCGATCGCCAGTGTGATAGAGGCGCCCATTCGCGCCGCCGGCAAACGGATTTTCCGAAAAACTTTGCTGGGTGAGCGCTTGATTTTTATGATATCCGCGTGCCAGTCCCGCGCCGGCGATGCAGAGCTCTCCTGTGACCCCGATGGCCGCAGTATTTCCCGCAGCATCGAGGATATACATTCTTGTGTTTGTGATCGGCCGGCCGAAATCGATAAAACCGCTTTTTTGCCGTTCCGCCAACGACCATATCGTCGTTTCGGTCGGCCCATACATGTTCCACAGTTCGCCAGATCTGAGATCCTGGGCGAGCTTCGGGTCGAGCGCCTCGCCGCCACATAGGATTTTAAGCCCCTTCGGGTTGAGCCCCGCTTCCAGCAACACCCGCCAAAGGGCCGGGGTGGCCTGCATCATCGTTGCAGAAGTGCGGGCGATCAGCGCGGCCAGGGCAAACGGGTCCATGACATCAGCCCGGCTCGCGATCACAAGCTCGGCTCCGGCAGTCAACGGCAGGAAGATTTCAAGAGCGGCAATGTCGAAGCATGGCGTCGTCACGGCGAGGAAGACATCGGCGGCGCTAATGCCAGGCGATTGCCGCATCGCGGTGAGGAGGTTCACGACCGATCGATGTTCGATATCAATACCCTTTGGCCTGCCCGTCGAACCGGAGGTGAAGATGCGATACGCGAGATCGGTTGGACGCGCACGGGGAAGAGGCGGCAGTGCCTGTTCAGGCGAGTCCGCGCCCGCTTCACCAATGCCAATGCAAACCGGGATGGCCGCCTTGATGCCGTCTTCGAGCGCCGCCGAAGTCAACGCGATCTTTACGTCGGCTTCGGCGACGATCGCGTGGTTGCGGGCGGGCGGATAGAGCGGATCGAGTGGAACATAGGCGCCGCCGGCCTTGAGGACGGCGAGCATGGCGACCGGGAGTTCCGCCGAACGGTCGAGATAAATCGCGACAGGTGTTCCGCGTGCGGCGCCCGCGGCAATCAACCGCCAAGCCACGCGGTCCGCGCGCGTAATTAGTTCGCGATAGGTGATTGTCTTATCTTCGAAGCGGACCGCTACGGCGTCCGGCGTAGCCGCCGCCTGCAAATCGATTAATTCGTGAATGGCGAGTTCCGGCACAGGAAGATCTGGCCCCGCGTGGGCCGCGTGGAGCGCGTTCTCTTCGGTCTGCGTCAGGATAGGCAGCCGCAATGCTTCCCGGTCCATGTTATCAGCAACGGCTTCGAGCAGCGTCCGGTAATGGCCGATCCAACGCGCGATCGTGGCATGGTCGAACAAATCCTTGCTGTAATCGCAATCGACAATAAGGCCTTCTTCTTCTGCGACGACGTTAAAAAACAGATCGAAATTCACGAACCGCTTGGGATTGGCGTCGGTCGAGACGGCGAGGCCTTGGAAAGGAAGATTTTGTCCGATCCGTTCCAAATTGAACTGCGCTTCGATCAAGGGAAGCCGGTTCGCCTCCCGCGGCATGGCGAGCGCACGGACGAGGGAGCCGAACGTGTAGCTTTGATGATCGGCCGCATCGAGAAGCAGCTGCTGGGTCGTGCGCGCGGCGTCGAGGAAGGTGCCCCCATATTGGAAATGGCTTCGCAACGGCAGGAAATTGACGCAATGGCCGACGAGAGGCCCTTCGCCTTGCAAGCTCTGCCCGGCGGTGGGAATGCCTGCGACGACGTCGTTTTGTCCGCTCAAGCGGGCAAGCAGCAATTGATAGGCGGTCAACAGCACCGCGAACAAGGTGCAGCCGTGGCGCGAGGCTGCCTGCTTCACGCGCTCGCACAGGGAAGCCTCGATTGTCCCGCGCAGCGTATCGCCACGGAAACTTTTGAGCATCGGGCGCGGATGATCGAGCGGCAGGGCCAATGGCTCCGGCGGTTGCGCGAATTGGTCCAGCCAATAGGCCTCGGCCTCCGGCTGCACCGTGCCATGGCGCGCCGCATAGTCGACGAAGCTGTGTGCCGGCTCCAGGCTAGCGGCGCCACCGCTTAGGCGGGCCGAATAAAGCACTCCAAGCTCTTCCAAAAGGATGTTCATTGACCAGCCATCACAGACTATGTGATGGGCGGTCATCACCAGCAAATGGCGGTCTTGGCCATGGTCCGGAACCAAAGTGAAGCGAATGAGCGGACCATTAACCAAATCGAAGGGAGTCGATGCCTCGCTTTCGATGACTTCGGCAAGACGGGCATCGAGAGGTTTATCTTCCAGCGCGGCGATGGTGAAGGTGAGCGGTGCCCTGGGCATGACGGTAAAGCCCTCGCCCGACGGCGCGAAATCTCATGCGCAGTGCTTCGTGGCGTCGCACCAAATCGCGCACCGCTCTCCGCAGTGCATGCCTGTCGAGCTTGCCGCGCATATCGAGCGTCACCAATTCATTGAACGCGCAGGAAGCGGCGTCACCGAGCTGGGCGCTGAGCCAAATTTCCATTTGGCTTTCGGTGAGCTGACCTTGGCGCGCCCCGGCCTCTTCGGGCGTTCGCCCGAAGAGGCCCGCGGCCATCATCTGGCCGGAAGCCGCATCGAAAGCCTCGACGATTTTAGCGAGATCGACATCGTCGTGGGCGGTTGTCAGGAAACAGGGGAAGCCCTCCTGGATATGAATGCCCTGTTCGCGCATCAGGTAATAGAAAAGCGAAGCAAAGTGATATTCGGCGGGGAATTTGAAGAAGAAGATCGAACCGAAACAATGAATTTCAGCGGGCACGCCATGGCGCTCAAAGACGGCATTAAGTTCGTCCACGAGTTCTCCGGCGCGCTCGGACAAATTCTCTTGCAGGCCTGGCCCGGCGGCTTTGAGATGTTTCAAAACCGCGGCGGTAGCAGCGAGCGTGAGCGGGTGGCGCACGAAGGTTCCGGCGAAGAAGGTCACTCCGGCGGCCGGATAGGAATCGTCGCCGTATTGCCAGTATCCGCCGTCGAGGGCGTCCATGAACGCGGCCTTGCCCGCTAGGATGCCGATCGGCATGCCTCCGCCTGCCACCTTGCCGTAGGTGACGAGATCGGCGCGGATGCCGAACAAGGCCTGGACGCCGCCCGGATGGACGCGGAAGCCGGTCACGATTTCGTCAAAGATTAAAGCGGTCCCCGCCTTCGCGGTCAGGTCGCGCAAGGCCTCCAGAAACTGCCGGGGACGGAAGTCCGGCCGCCGGCTCTGCACGGGTTCGACCAGAACCGCCGCCAATTCTTGGACGTGTTGCTCGAGCCAGGCAAGGCTCTCGGGGGTTCCATAGTCCAGGATGGTGATGTTGGCGATGGATTCGGCTGGAATACCCGGAGCGATCGGAAATACCCTCGCAATCCCCTCACGCATGCCGCCCCGCGCCAACACTTCGTCGAATTGGCCATGGTAGTCGCCGGCGAAATAGACGATCCGATTGCGCCCCGTCACCGTTCGCGCGATCCGCATCGCTGCCATAACCGCCTCGGACCCGGTATTGCAAAAAGTCACCCGCTCGTTGCCCGTGAGATCGCAAAGAAGTTTTGCGACTTCGCCTGCGAGAGGCGTTTGCGGACCTAGTTCAAAGCCCTTATCGATCTGCGCGATGAGCGCGTCGCGAATAAAATCGGGCGCGTGGCCGAAGGCGGTCGGACCAAAGCCGTTCAAGAGATCGATATATATGTTGCCATCGACGTCCCAAAGTTTCGAGCCTTCGGAACGGGTGATGACGATTGGGTAAACGATCTCTTTCCATTCCGGATGGAATCCCGCGGCGACCCGCGGATCGGCGAGCACCGCGCGCGAGGCCTGGGTCATGTCCTTGGAACCGCGCGTGCGGCTCGTGTAACGTTCGATCAGACCGGCGACAAAACGGCGTTGTTCCGCGTCAAGACTGGCGTCGCGCGCTTGCGCGAAGGGCTTGAAGGGTCCAAACGCCTCGCTTGATGTTTTTTCCGGAGGCGGCTTTGCTTGTATCGGTGCCGCCACCTGCGGGGATAGCCCGACGGCCGCCGCCGCAGCCGAAGGCGGCGCACCGCCAATCTGCCGCAAGGTTTCGAGCTGCCGGTTGATAAGGTCCGTCATGCTGGCGAGCTGCGCCGCCATGACCTGCTCGATGCCTTGTCCCGGCACGGAAGTCGCCGGAACGCCAGGTGCGGGGCGTGCGGGTTGAGGAGGTGTCGCGGGACTAGCCCCGATTTCGCTCCGAGCGGCTGCGGGGGCCTTGGCCACGAAATTTTCCGCCTCCTCCTCCTGGTCGAGATGCCCAGCAACGGCATCCGAGCGTCGCAAGCTCGCCCATCATCTGGCGGAAGCTGACGCCAACATTGAAGCGAATTTTGATGGCTTGGCTTGCCTGCGTGAGGAACAGCGAATCGAAGCCGAGTTCGAGGAAACTTGTGCCGCGCGGCGCGTTGGCGACGTCGATGCCAGAAAGATTTTCGAGCAAAGCGGCAAGCTCGGCCCGGATCAATGCCAGGCGGTCTGGTGTTTCGGGTGGTTGCGCGATGGCCGCATTGCCGGCCGGCTGCCCTGTTTCCTTGGCCATGGCGGTAATATAGTTTCCTTTAATAGGGTTGGTAGCATCGGGTTTGGCCGTAATCGGGTCGGCCGTGTCCGGCCTAGAGATTGGCGGGTCTATAAAATAACGCTTCCGCTGGAACGGATAAGTAGGCAGGACGATGCGCTGGTGCGGCGCGCCTTCGTGCAACGCGCGCCAATCGGGCGCCGCTCCAATGGCCCAAAGGCGTCCGAGCGTTTCGAGAAAGACCGCGTCCGCGTCGCGCTCTTCGAGGGGGTCTGGGAGTGAAGCGGCGATCAGGGGAGCCGCGCGCGCCGCGGCGCTTTGCCGGGCGAGGCTCGTGAGCGTCCGCCCGGGGCCAACCTCGATCAGGATTGGCGGCAACGGTTCGGCGAGGCAATCGAGCGCCGCTACGTAGCGCACCGTCTCGCGGCAATGCCGCGCCCAATAAAATGGGTCCGTCGCCTGATCCGCCGTTATCCAATTGCCTGACATGGTGGAGACGTACGGCAAGTTAGGCGGGCTGAGAGGTATCTTCGCCAAGATCTCCGCCAGCGGTTCGATCACCGGATCGACCATCGCCGAATGAAAAGCATGCGAGGTCCGTAACCGCCGCCAGCCGGCGCCTCGGGCGGCGAGCTTCGCCTCGAAGGCGTCAATTGCAGCACTCGGCCCGGCGACAACGCAGGCGGCTTTGCCGTTGACCGCCGCGATCGACAGGTCGCTTGGCAGGCAGGCCTTTAGTTCCGCCTCCGCGAGCTTGACCGCGAGCATCGCTCCTTCCGGCAGTGCCTGCATCATAGCGCCACGCGCGGTGACTACCATCAGGGCGTCTTCGAGCCGCATCACGCCGGCGAGCGTTGCTGCGACGAATTCGCCGATGCTGTGACCGAGCATGGCCGCTGGCTCAAATCCAAGGCTCCGCCATAACGCCGCGACGGAATAGCTGACACTGAACAAAGCGGGTTGCGCGAGCGCGGTCGCCTGAAGCCGCGGCCCGGCCGCCTCGGGGTCTCCGAAAAGGACCGTGCGCAGGTCGAGTCCAAGTAATGGTTCCAAAATCGCGGCGCATTGGTCAAGCGTTCGCGCAACGACTGGATAACGCCGGTATAGGGCCTGGCCCATGCCGGGATATTGCGCACCCTGACCCGGAAACAGGAATGCAAGGGTTGGCGGAGACGCGGCCGCGGTCCCAGTTTCTCCGGGACCGCCGAGTTTCTCGATCAAGCCGCGCCGATCCTTGGCGACAGCGGCGAACCGCTTGGCGAAACCGCGTCTTCCGGTCTGCAAGGTGAAGGCGATGTCGCTGATGTTCTGTTCCGCGTACGTTTCGAGATGTGCTGCGAGGCGGCTCCGGGCTTCCGCCAAGGCATTGTCGTCGCGGGCCGAGAGGACAAACAGATGCGTGGCCTCGTCATCGGGAGCGGTCGCTGGGATTGCCGGCGCCTCCTCGACGATCACGTGAACGTTGGTTCCACCCACGCCCGCAGCATTCACCCCAGCGATACGTGGTTTGGCGCCGCGCAGCCAAGGCTGCATCTCGGCACTGACGAAGAACGGGCTCTCTTCAAGGCAGAGTTGCGGGTTTGGGGTCTTGAAATGCAGCGTCGCGGGCAGGCATTCATGTTCGAGCGAAAGAATGGTTTTGATCAACCCGGCGACACCGGACGCGATATCGAGATGGCCAATGTTCGTTTTAACCGTACCGATCGCGCAAAACCGCTTGCGGCCGGTGGTTGCGCGGAATGCCTTGGCGAGGCCCGCAACTTCGATCGGATCGCCAAGCGGGGTCGCGGTGCCGTGGCACTCCACATAGGAAATGGAGTTGGCGGCGATGTCCGGCGACGGCATGGGCGAGGGCGACTGCCTTGGCTTGGCCATCGCTGCTCGGCGCCGAATAGCCGGCCTTTCGGGACCCGTCATTGTTGACCGCGCAGCCGCGAATAATCGCGCGGATGTGGTCGCCGTCGGCCAAGGCGGCGTCGAGCCGCTTCAACACCACCACCCCGGCGCCACTGCCGAACACTGTCCCTGCCGCTCTCGCGTCGAAGGTGCGGCAGTGGCCGTCCGGCGAAACCATGCCGCCCTCTTGATGGAGATAGCCGCGCTTCTGTGGGAAGGTGATCGAGACGCCGCCCGCGAGCGCCATATCGGCGCGGTAATCGAGCAGGCACTGGCAAGCTTCCGCGACGGCAAGCAGCGAGGTCGAACACGCCGATTGCACGGTTAGAGGCAGGACCGCGCAGATCGAGCTTGTAGGCGGTCCGCGTCGCGAGAAAATCGGCGCCATTGCCGACGAGCGCTGGAAACTCGCCGGTTTGATAGGTTCCGGTGATAGTTTCGACCCGTTGCCGGTCCGCCAGCAAATTATAGAGAAGGTAGGTATTGAAGCTGCTCCCGGCGTAGACCGCGATCTCGCCAGGAAAAGCAGCGGGGTCGTAACCGGCGCTCTCCAGTGCCTCCCAGGCGATTTCCAAAAAGACTTTTTGTTGCGGGTCGGTCAGCTCAGCCTCGCGCGGCAAAAAGTTGAAGAAGCCGGCATCAAACAGCTCGACTCCTTCCAAAATCGATCTCGCGCGCACATAGCCTGGCTGGTTTTGCACCGAACGGCCGTAGGCATCCTCCAGCTCTTCGGGGGGAAAATGGGTGATCGATTCGACGCCGCGGCGAAGATTGTCCCAAAAGGCATCGAGCGATGCCGCGCCCGGAAAGCGCCCGGCCATGCCGATCACGGCTATCGCTTGAGGAGCTTCTTGGGGGGACATCAATTGCCTGTGGCCGGGTTTGCGTGGATGCTGGCGGGACGACCGCGATTTTGGCGCGCGCGCCGCTGGAGGGCCGCTTGCGCCGCGGCTTGCGCGGTGGTGTCGGCCGCCGGCGCTCCGGACAGCCGTCCATGGAGAAGGCGGATCGTCGGCAGATCGAACAAATCCTGGATCGAAATCCGGCCTGGGAAAAGCCGTTCGATATCGGCATGCACGCCAAGGAGCTGAAGCGAGCTTCCGCCAAGGTCGAAAAAGTTTTGGTCCACATCGACGGCTTCCAGCTGCAGGTGATGCCGCCACAAATCAATCAATATGGCCTCGGCCGGGGCCGCGAACTGAGGTTTCGCAAGTTTTAGTGACCGCATGCCGGCCGCTCGGCGGCTGAGGGTGAGACGATCGATCTTGCCGGTCTGGGTAAGTGGAAAAGCATCGATCGTTTCCAGCCGCGCAGGGATCATATGAGGCGGCAAATAGCGGCTGGCGGTGTCCCGGAATGCAGCTCCCGAAAGGGACGCGCCTGGGAGCGGAATCACGAAGGCGACCAGATGCTTGGCACCATTCGTCATGGCGCAAGCGACAACCGCGATGTCGGTGACTGGGAGGTGGCGCCGAAGCACGGTTTCGACATGCTCGGGCTCGATCCTGTGCCCGTTCACCTTGATTTGATTGTCCATTCGCCCGAGGAAATGCAGCAGGCCTGTCTCGTCGCGCCGGACAAGATCACCGGTGCGATAGAGACGCTGCTCAGGATCATGCGCGAACGGGTCCGCGATGAATTTTTGTTGCGTGAGATTGGGGGCGTTAAGATAACCGAGCGCCAGCCCCTCGCCGCCGGCATAGAGCTGTCCCGCCGAGCCCTCGGGGACAGGGTGCATTTCCTCGTCTAGAATGCGCAAAGTCGTGGCCGCGACCGGCCAGCCAATGGGGACCGGCGCGTCGGTTGGCAAATCCGGAGGCGCGGTAAAGGTCGTGGTGAAGGTCGTGTTCTCGGTTGGCCCGTAAACCGAGATGAAATGTCCGGAATTGAGAAGCCGCGCCGCCTTGGCGACATGCGCCGGAGACATGACGTCGCCGCCCGACACCAAATAGCGAAGCTTGCGCAGCGGAGCAGGGCGCTGATCGATCATAAGGTTGAAGAGGCCGCTCGTGAGAAACAAAGTCGTCACGCCTTGTTTTTCGATTGCGGCGGCGATCACGTCGAGGCTGAGCAGGCCTGCTTCTGGAATCACCAGTTCGGCGCCATTGAGCAGGGCGCCCCAAATTTCGAAAATCGACGCATCGAAAGTCAACGGCGATGCCTGCAGAAAGATTTGGTCGTCCGAGAACTGCATGTAGCCGGGGTTTTTAACCAGCCGGACAATCGCCCGATGCGGGATAACAACGCCTTTCGGGTCCCCCGTGGAGCCAGAGGTGAACATGACGCAAGCGGGGTCCACGCCCGCAACGTTCGTGGCTTCGCCCCCGCGGCTGGCGGGCCCAGGCGAGGGCGCGGCGTCAACATCGATCACGGGCACCACTGCGGCGAGTTGGGGGAAGCGCCGCAGCGTTGCGGCGTTCGAAACGATACATGTCAATTTGTGCCGCTGGACAATATCGAGAATGCCTTGCGCCGGGCTGCTTGGATCGAGTGGCACGAAAGCCCCGCCTGCTTTCAGCACCGCGAGGAAGGATATGATGGTGGATATCGAGCGGTCGAGGAGGATGCCGGCGAATGCGCCTTTTGCGATTCCGGCGGCGGCAAGCCGGCCGCAAAGCACATCAGCGCGGGCGTCGAGGCCAGCGTAAGTCAATCGTTCCGTGCTGCTCCGGACGGCAAAAAACCCATGCTTTTCCGTGGCCGGAATTTGAAAGCATTCGGGCACCGTGTCGAAATCGTTCCAGGACATTGAATTGCCTCAAAAATACGCCACCGACAATAAAAGACAATGATCATACCTCTAATGCAGCAGGATTGATAAGCCCATTTGGGTTACGCGATCATAATGCCGCTAATCCCTATGATTTATGATATATATTCAATATATATCAAGTTAGAAATCTGGCTGGCAAATCGCGGCTGGGGTTTGTCGCGTTATTCCTGGTTCCATTTTTGGGTCTCCAAGCCTGCTTGAGGCGGTGCGAGGGGACTATGAATAGATCCTAATTGGCCAGGGTGGTTGCTTCCCCAATTCCTGAAACAATTTCCCGTGGGGGAGCAATTTTGGGCGCCGCATTCGTGTACAAATGGCGAAACCCGAGCGTTTCCGTCACGCTACGGCAAAACAGCAATCGTCACGCGCCACGCGGCCACCAAACCGATCGCCAAAGTCATATTTCGAAAGTCTCGCCGGCATCAAATAGGGAACGCTTTGAAAGAACACTATAGACCCAGAAGGGTTCATACTATATCACTAAAAGAAAGAAGTTACTACCACACCTTGCTTAACGGAAGTTACAAATCTTCGCGCGGATACGCTCGTTCCTCAATCAGCGAGCGGTAGATTGCAACAGTTTCTTGCGCGGATGCACTCCAATTGAAACGCCTTGCCGTCCATTGCTTCAGGTTGTCGCTCCATTCCGTTGAAATCTCGGAGGTGGCCATCCGTCCAATCGCCTCCGCAAGGGCATCGACGTCCCCCATCTTAAAATAGTGCAGCGCCGGAAGTTCTATCTCGAGATGCGGCTCGATATCGCTGACAAGAGTGGGCAGGCCATAGCTCAACGCTTCCAGCAAGGCGATGGGCAACCCCTCGTGTGATGACGGCAGGACGAACAGTCCCGCGTGACCGTAAAGCTCCCGCAACGCCAATCCTTGCTGGAATCCCGCCGCCACGATATTCGGGGTTTTTGCGGCAGCCTCTTCAACGGACCGGGAATAGGCGTCCGGCTGGATGCTTCCGCCGACCAGAACGAGCTTCCACCCCGGCAGATCCGCGCGCGCAAAGGCCTCAATGAGATCCAGGTGCCGCTTCTCAGGAACAATGCGGCTCACGGTCAGGATGTATTTGCGTGGTTCGAGCCGGAACTTTTCCAAGGCCTGACGGCTGGAAGGGGTCAACGGAAGGATCTACGCCATTGGGAATACAGGCGGCCTCAAGCCCGTATTTTTTTCGCACATGCGTTTGCATTGTCCGCGACACCGCGATCCGTTTGTCGGCCAAACGCATCCCGAGAGCTTCGCCGAACCGCAGTACGCTTTTGCCAATGGGTCCCCATTTCTGGCGATCGTAATCCGCGCCATGGTGGGTCACAACGACTTTCAGGCCAAGAAACCTGGCCAGCGGGGTCAGCAATGCCGGCCCGATCGCCTGGATGTGAAGCACGTCGGGCCGGTGGAATGCGGCATACAAAATGGCCAGAAATGTATGAACGATGGCTTCCATGCTTTTGGAACGCGGTGCCCACAACCGCACAAAGTTGACACCGTTCCATTCGGATGGATGGCCGTCCTTAATGTGAGGCGAGCGCAGCGCGACCGTCACCCTGAATCCCGCGCTCGCAATGGCCGGGTAAAGATTTTGCGCATGCGTCTCCACGCCTCCCTGCACCCCAGGAAATCCGCGCAGGCCAACCACCATCACATGGGGGTGGCAGCTGCTGGTGGCGTTCAGATCCGGATTGGAATTTGGCCTTTTGTCGCGCAAAAGCGTGCCCGGCCAACGCAGCATTGATCTTGCTGCATGATCCATTGGCGCTGGCGAGATTGGGCCGCCGCAAATATCCCTGGAGACCAATGGTTACCTCCCAGCATCGAAATTATTTGGTGTGAATTGCCAGCCGGCCCTCTCTGTCAAAGGCGGGTTATTCATTGATATAATCGAGCTGCGGATAGCGTTCCTGCGGCGTCTGCCGGGAGCGGTCCAATTTGTTGGCTTTGTCGGCCGTGCCGAGATAAGAGGTGCGCGGAACGTGCGGGGTAGGTTTGACTCTGCCGTAATCGATATACTCTTCAAAGTTGATCGGCTTGCCGAGAGTGACTTTCAGCTTGTTCTTCAGCACCCACGCCATCGGCCCCATTTTTGGCAATTGCGGGACGATCCGCGACCGCATGGCGGTGCGGGCTGTCGTAACCATCCAGCAATTTTGGCTGCAGCACGCGACCTTTTTGAGGCCTTCGCTCGCCAGATCGCTATGCATGATTTCGCTCCAGCTCTGGCGTGCCAGATTGCCGAGGGGGATATCGGAGCGCACATTGCATGCCCATACATCCGACCATGGATCGATGAACGCGAAGTCGCTTCCGGCGGTGCAGGGGATCAAGTCGCTCGTGTCCGAGCACCTTCTCGATAAGCCCGAGATTCAAATAGGCCCGGAACCAGTTCTTCACCTTGCGGCTTTTCAGCAATTCGGTGATAAGATCCTCGATCGGCCTCGACACCTTGGCTCTGTCGTAGAAATGATTGTCGTTTTTAGTAAAATTGCCAGGCGTTATGCAGGGTCGTCGTCGCCAGCTCGAAACCCTGCGCGCGCGCGAACTTAAAGACATCCAGCAATTGTCCAACATTCTCGTCTTGAATGACAAACGCAAATCCGAGGTCGGTGCCTCCGGCTTCCTTCAATAGGCCGCAGCCCGGCCACTTTGGTGCTGTGGCCGTTCTTTTCACCGCGGATTCGATTGCTCGTCGGCTCGTCGCCTTCGAGGCTAAAGCGAACCTTGATATTCGGATATTTCTTGATAATGGGAACTATCCGCTCAGGATGCAGGCCGTTGGAGCTGATCTCCATGACCCGTGCCTTCGGGTACAGAATATCGATCATTTCCGCGAGGTCGCGGCGAAGCGTGGGCTCTCCGCCCGACACGTTCAGATTGTCAAATCCGCCGGGAAGCTTGGCCAAAGTTTCCAGCGTTATTTCTTGTTCTGGAGCGGTGGGGTACTTCCATACGTGGCACATTTGGCAGCGGGAATTGCAGCGAAAAGTTGCGACGACCGTCAAATCCATAGCTCGATCCTCTAATCAGGTGACTGAAATTTTCCTCCCCCAGCGTAACCGGCGTTAACCCGCCGTGAAACCAGAAACGCTTCTATAACACGAACCCCGACAGATTGTTGCAATAATTTCGTGAACTTCACGCGGTCGAGGATAATTTGCCGAGGGCATGGTTAGAGGCGTAGATGTTACCAAGGATGAAGACATTGTGGACGTAAAATAAACGGAAAGGCGTAGTGCATGGGACAGAAGGAACAGGCGATCAAGACGCGGCCCAGCGGGCCGGTGCGGCGGAGTTGAATTGTGTCGAACGGTCAACTGCTCTCGATCAATACCTATCATTATCCGAAAGGTGGTTCGGAGATGGTCTATTTTGCCCATGCCGCTCTGATGGAACGGCACGGGTGGACGAATTCGTTTTACGCAATGCACCACAAGGAGAATTTGCCCTGCGAGGACAGCCGGTATTTCGCGGAGCACATCAGTTTTGGCGCGTCGGCGCCACTTCGGGAGAAGGCCGCCGCCGCCGCACGGATTATCTATTCGCGGGAAGCGCGGGCGAAGCTCGCGCGACTTATCGATACGCGACGGATCGACGTCGCCCATGTCCACAACATCTACCATCATTTGTCGCCGTCGGTGCTCATGGAGCTCAAGCGGCGTGGTATTCCGGTGGTCATGACAGTGCACGATCTCAAGCTCGCCTGTCCCGCCTATACGATGCGGAACGGGTCGGGGGTGTGCGAGCGCTGTAAGGGCGGCCGGGTCTGGAATGTCGCGATCCACCGCTGCATCAAAGGCAGCGCTGCCTTGAGCGGGCTGATCATGGTCGAATCGGCCATCCATAAGGCATTTCGGATCTATGCGCGTCATATCGACCGGATCGTCACGCCGAGCGCCTTCTACCGCGAGAAGCTGATCGAATGGGGCTGGCCTCCGACAAGCTGGTACATATTCGAAACTTCGTACCCGATGCGCCGCCGCCGGCCGCAACCCCAGGCGGTGATCACGTTCTCTATTTTGGCCGTTTGACGCCCGAGAAGGGCATTGCGACGCTGATCAAAGCGGCGGCGGTTTCGAGTATTCCTGTTCGCATCGCCGGGACCGGACCGCAGGAGGCGGAGTTGCGCGCGCTAGCAAAATCCCTCGGCGCTCCGGCCGTCTTCGCGGGTTTCTTAAAAGGCGACGCGCTGTGGGCCGAGGTCGATGCGGCACGGGCGGTCGTGCTGCCGTCCGAATGGTATGAGAATAGTCCTATGAGCGTCGTCGAAGCCTTTCAGCGCGGCAAGCCGCTGGTTGGCGCGCGGATCGGCGGAATTCCCGAGTTGATCGAGGAGGGACGGACCGGCTGGTCATTCCGGGCCGGTGACGTTGCCGATCTTGCGCGCGCTCTGGCCGTCGCGCGTGAAACTCCGGACACACAGCTTGCCTCGATGTCGACCGCCTGCCAGCAGCTGGTTTCCCGCAATTATTCCGAACACGCCTATTTCGAGGCGATGAGCGCCCTTTACGAAAAATTGCTAGTCTGAAAATCTCCTCAGATTGGGCGGTGTCAGAGGCGAACTGCAGCCGCGTAGACAGGCTTGAATTGTATCGAGCAGGTAGAGGCAGGCCTCCTCGAGAGGGCGCCAAACATTGCCACGGCGACAAAGCTTGTGCTCGTCTCTGAACTGCCGCAACGAAGCACGAGCGGCCTCCGCTCGATCATTGCTCGCGACAGGGTTGCGCCTTTCAGCCATCACAGCGGCGGGAAAGCAGGACGCCGCGTCATCTCCACGGGTGCCTTACGCTACAATTTCCAGGTGGGGGCACAACATGCTTTTCTGACCGGGACTCAGAATGCGGTGTATGTCACCTTGGCCATCGGCGGCGGCAAGTACAGCAACAGCAAAAGCGGCGCCACCTCGGTCACGGCCCAGATTTATCACTAGAAGCGCGTGCTGCCCGCTGTTGCCCGCTTAAGGCGAGCGGGGACCCCTTTGTCCGGTATGAGATTGGCGCAAGTGCTTGCGCGGGGCGGGGCGTTCGCCTAAGCGAACTCCTTGGCCGCGCGGGACAGGTTCATCAATGGCAAACGATCCTCTGCGTGACGTCATCACCTTGCATCACGACAAGGTTTTGATCGTCGATTTCGGCTCGCAAGTGACGCAATTGATCGCGCGGCGCGTCCGCGAGGCGGGCGTCTATTGCGAGATCGCGCCCGTCCAAAACGCCGGCAAAGCGTTCGCGGAGCTGGCGCCGAAGGCTGTGATCCTCTCGGGCGGTCCTGCCTCCGTCCACGACAAAGACGCGCCGCGCGTGCCGGATGCGATTTTTGCCGCTGGGGTGCCGATCCTCGGCATTTGCTATGGCCAGCAAGCGATGGCGGTGCAATTTGGCGGCAAGGTTGCGGCCGGGCATAGGCGCGAATTCGGCCGCGCCGAGGTCGAGGTCTTGCAACCAAGCCCGCTGTTCGAAGGGGTGTGGGAAAAGGCGAAGCGCTATCCGGTTTGGATGAGCCATGGCGACGCGGTAACCGAATTGCCGCCGGGGTTTTCCCGCCTTGCCGCCTCGGAAAACGCGCCGTTGGCGGCAATAGCCGACCCGGCGCGCGGCCTCTATGGCGTGCAGTTTCATCTCGAAGTTGCTCACACGCCGGACGGCGCGCGTCTGCTCGCGAATTTCGTCCGGGCAGTCGCCGGACTGCGCGCCGATTGGACGATGGGTGCCTTCCGGAAAGAGGCGGTTGCCGCGATCCGCGCGCAGGTTGGCGAGGGCCGGGTTTTGTGCGGCCTCTCGGGCGGGGTCGACTCAGCGGTCGCGGCGCTATTGATCCACGAAGCGATCGGGGACCGGCTCACTTGCGTTTTTGTCGACCACGGCCTGTTGCGCCTTGGCGAGGCGGAAGAAGTCGTGCGTTTGTTTCGCGGCCACTACAATATTCCACTCCATCATGCTGAAGCGGGGGAATTGTTTTTGGGCGCCTTGCGCGGGATCAGGGAGCCGGAGGAAAAACGCAAGATCATCGGGCGCCTGTTCATCGCGGCATTCGAGCGTGAGGCCAAAAAAATCGCAGCCGATGGCCGCGGAGTGCCGGAATTTTTAGGGCAGGGCACGCTCTATCCCGATGTGATCGAAAGCGTCTCGTTCAGCGGCGGTCCTTCGGTCACGATAAAATCGCACCATAATGTCGGCGGCCTGCCCGAACGCATGAGCATGAAACTCGTCGAACCGCTGCGTGAATTGTTCAAGGACGAGGTGCGGGCGCTTGGCCGTGAACTGGGTCTGCCGGCAGGTTTTGTCGACCGGCATCCGTTTCCGGGGCCGGGGCTCGCGATCCGCTGCCCTGGCGAGGTTACCACTGAAAAGCTTGCTATTCTGCGCCGGGCGGATGCGATCTATCTCGACGAAATCCGCAAGGCGGGCCTTTACGACAAGATTTGGCAGGCGTTCGCGGTGCTGTTGCCGGTGCGCAGCGTCGGCGTAATGGGCGATGGGCGGACTTACGATTTCGTCTGCGCGCTACGCGCGGTCAACTCTGCCGATGGCATGACCGCGGATTTCTATGCCTTCGACATGGCGTTTCTTGGCCGCGCCGCGACGCGGATCATCAATGAGGTCAAGGGCATCAACCGGGTCGTCTACGACGTGACGAGCAAGCCGCCTGGCACGATCGAGTGGGAATGAGGGGGTAGGATATTCTGGAGGACTCCGGAGGGAAATAGCGTAGGAAAGATAGAGGGTCACGGGATAGTTTGTTGATTATCCACGGCCCATTGTCAATCGAGCTGCCCGTTTTGGTAAGCCTTTGGTTCCTCATGGTGTGGCGTCCGAGTCGCTATAAACCAGCCGTACCAGCAGAATTTTTGACGGTGTTTCCGACGGTGGTCTTCGAACCGGAGTGAACGGCCGAGGAAACTACCGTCATTTTGAATGGCTGGACCTGACGGTAGTTTGCTCCCCCTCAATGTCGCTCCACTTTCCCGATGACACAAGGGGGGAGAAAGCTTCATGCTTTGGCGTCGGATGATTCGAACCGTTCTGCTCAGGGATGCTTAATGAGCGTTTGGTGCCCGTGACAGACGCACGCTCAGGCTATCTATTTAGCCTGAGCGATTTACTTCGCATCGCTGAAACTCAACATCCCTACATGTTGGTTCCAGTCAAAAGCGGTACGATGATCGTCACTAGTGATTACTCTGGTCAACATAAGGAAGCGAGCCACGAAGCTTATTCCTTCCTCATTACCACTGATGAAGCACTGAACGACTGGTTACCCTCGTTGAGCGAATTCCGCGAACAATGGCTACCGGATGGCCGACGCATCTCGTTCAAGAAACTCAATGAACCTATACGTTGGCGGGCGCTTCCAGCTTTTCTCAAAACGGTAGGCGAACTAAAGGGCAATCTCATCACGATCCTTATCGATAAGCGGATGGGAAGTTTTATGTCAGGCGGTCCGGAAGCGACTGTCGAAGTATTTCCCGACTGTTTTGACACTCATGACAACCGAGGCACGGTAGAGAAGATGCTCCGCCTTGCGAGTTTCGTTGCCTTGATCTTAGCGGGATTGCGTCGCGAGAATCAGATTTCGAATTGGATAAGCGATCATGATGAAGCACTTGATAGTCATGACAAGCGGGAAAAATTCGCGCGTCTAGCCACCTATCTTACATTTGGCCTTACAGGCTGGCGGCAGGCGGCAGATCATCTATTCGGTACCACAGAGTCGCCAATGGCACCCTATTGGTCTGAAGACGTGGCAGCGGTAGCAGATCTCGCCGCAGGCGCCTATTGCCAATTGACTGGATATTTGCCTGCTTTTTTGGGTAGGGAGACTTGGCGAGTGGGATTGAACTCGAGCAATATCGAAAATCGGCGTGCGCTAGCGATTGGCAATTGGCTGGCCGCAAGCCGAGGTCCCCTCAAGCACGCGCTACTCCGGCTGGAACAGGATGGCGAAGGAAACGTCCGGGCTTCTGCCCAGGCATTCGTTGGTCGTTAGATCGGCTCGCACGAGAGATCACATGCCGGTGTACGTAAGCCACGCCGGATATCCGGCAGCGAAATCAAGTCGGCCTCCGCAAAGAAATCTCACGGATCAAGAAGGCGCTCACCAATCATGATGATCGACACCCAAATTCTTTCCTATGCCTACAAGGGCCGAGGGAGTGCGGTGAGTAGCCCTCGGATCCCATCCGTCGCCGCTCACGAATTTCTGGAGGTGTACGATCCCGACTCCACGACGCGTTTTCGCTATTACATCAAGTACCTATCGGGCCGGCATTTGGGAGCGCCGGCGGTCTCCCCCTCGCACTGGAAGGTCGGCGCGATAGAACGGCTGGTTCTCGACTTCGGGGGTGACTGCCCCCTGCTCATCGAGTTCAACAGCCGCGCCACTGCTGCGATCATCAATGACCGCAACGGCCTTGCCTTCGCTCACATCCTGTCCTCACTGGACAAGGCACTGCAGAAGAAGCTGCGGCCGCGGTTTACGTTTTTGTGTAAACGTATCAGCGAATGTGTCCCGCTGGCTCCCCAAACGGCAGAGATAGGGATTCAGCTACTATGGGATTTCGTCCAGCATCACAGTGTCAAAGCCAACTTCCGCAATTCGGTGAACGACATGATGATCCTAGCGACGGCGATCGCCGGGCATGAGCAGCCGTTGACAGAGGATAACCTTCTCGCGCGCTTCGCGGCCGCGCAGCAGCAAGCGCCGCTGCGTCAGGTCGGTCGGGGCCTGATCGAAATCGATTTCGAGCGGAGTATGGAGGTGGGTCAACGCCTCTCCAATGAGAGCAAGGGCTACATTACGCGGCTGGCGGATTGCAGCGGAAAAGCAGCGCCGTGCGCTTCAAGGGTGACCTATCTGGATTGGTGACGGTAGTTTTTAGGAAAAGGTGGTGTCATCTGATGGACGCTGCGAAGCGCACGAGTCGTCCGATTGCTCCCGACAGAAGGCGAAACCTCGAAAAAAAATTTCGTCCCATTTTTCCATTCAAATCAAGAAAGTAATTTTTTGACGGTATGTATGTCGGGACTTGCGTCGCTAGAATCGAAAATCGTGATTGATTTCAATTATTTATTTATGGATTGAATAATCGAGTGGGAGTGAGGAGCGCGACCAGGCACGTTTGAGGTTACAAGGCTTGACGGCAAACGTGTTTTTGCCCACGTCTCCTTGCGGCGCTTCGAGCAATGATCGCGAATGAACTATGGGATATGTTCGCCGTCGCCTCAGCCGAGGATAAACACCGCGCATGACAATTGGCTTTGAAAGTTCTGCTCCTCCCGGCCTCGCGGATCCCGAGGAGGCCGGCCCCGCGCCGCGCCGCCGCTCTGTTGGCGTGCGGATCGGCTCAGGCGAACGCGCGGTCCTCGTAGGCGGTGGCGCGCCGATTGCCGTCCAATCGATGACCAACACGGATACAGCGGACATCGAAGGGACAGCGGTCCAAGTCGCGGCGCTTGCCCGCGCGGGCTCCGAGCTCGTACGGATCACCGTCGACCGCGATGAAGCGGCCGCCGCCGTGCCGCATATCCGCGATTGTCTCGCAAAAATGAACTGCGACGTCCCGCTCATCGGCGATTTCCATTATATCGGCCATAAACTCTTGGCCGATCATCCCGCCTGCGCCGAAGCGCTCGACAAATACCGGATCAACCCCGGCAACGTCGGCTTCAAGGACAAGCGGGACAAGCAATTCGGCCAAATCGTCGAATTGGCAGTTAAATATGGCAAGGCGGTGCGGATCGGCGCCAATTGGGGCTCGCTCGATCAGGAGCTCCTCACCGCGCTGATGGACGAAAATGCGCGCATGCCGTCGCCGCTTTCGGCAGGGTCCGTGATGCGCGAGGCAATGGTGCAATCGGCTCTCACCTCCGCCGCGCGGGCGGAGGACATCGGGCTTGGCCGGAACAGAATCATCCTGTCGGCAAAAGTGTCAGACGTGCAGCATCTCATTGCCGTCTATCGCATGCTCGCGCGGCGAGCCGATTACGCGCTGCATTTGGGCCTTACCGAAGCGGGCATGGGCTCGAAAGGCATTGTCGCCTCCGCCGCCGCGATGGGCATTTTGTTGCAGGAGGGGATCGGCGACACGATCAGGGTTTCGCTCACTCCGGAGCCCGGCGGCGACCGCTCGCTCGAGGTGAAGGTGGCGCAGGAACTTTTGCAGACCATGGGGTTTCGCACTTTTGTGCCGCTGGTCGCCGCTTGTCCTGGCTGCGGGCGAACGACGTCGACGGTTTTTCAAGAACTCGCGCGGGATATTCAGGCCTATATTCGCGACGAGATGCCGCTGTGGCGGGCGCGCTATCCGGGAGTCGAGGCTTTGAGCGTCGCGGTGATGGGCTGCATCGTCAACGGCCCGGGCGAATCGAAACATGCCGATATAGGAATTTCCCTACCGGGAACCGGCGAGACTCCGGCGGCGCCGGTGTTTATCGACGGGCAAAAGGCGATGACCCTACGTGGCGAAGGTATCGCCGCCGAATTCAAGCGCATCGTCGAAGAATATATCGAGCGAAGGTTTGGGGCCACAAAGAGCGCGGCGGAGTAGGCGCGGCAGCTCTTTTGGCGCTCCTCGATAGGTCGACTTCGCGGCCCTTCGGAGCAGGCGCCGAAAAAGTTGCCAGGCTTTTCCGGCGCACCCGCTCCAGTTCTCGGATTTCAAGCGATTTTCTTAGCTCGATTGACGCCGCAGGAAAGCGGGAATCTCGAGCTGGTCCTCTTCGATCGCCCGGGTTTGATAGGCGCCGCGGCCATGCATGTCTCCCACTGGTTGGGGAACTCGTTGCGGGGCTTGCGGATGCTGCGCACGTTTGCCGTATTCGGCATGAACTGGATTCGGCTGCTGCTGCGGGTGGATCTGCCCCTGCGCGGACTGGCGCGGGGGCGCTTGCCGCTCGCGCGGGCTAGGACCGGTGGCCCCTTCGTCGTGCCGGCTGATCCCAAACGAGGCGAGCCGCTCGAGGAGCGAACGGCGTTTGGCTTCGGGATGCGGCTCCGCCCCGAGTTCGCCCCGGCGCGCTCGGATTTGGTTTTGCGCGGGCAGCGGCAGATCGCCGATTTGCGGCATCCTCTGGGGCCGGACATAGGGGGAATCAGGCGGCCCTGGAACAAACGGACCAGCCTCGAAATGTTCAGCCTGCCGCATGCCTTGTTGCGCCTGCTCGGGATAATGGTGCGATTGGGGGAGGCTTCCTGGATGCGGACACCCTGCTGGGCTCCAGCGCCTAGCGTCGCAGGGGCTTGCAATACGCGGTCTTCGTAACGTGGCTCGTATTCCGCGGCCGCATAGGTCTCCGGCTGGGAGGCAGCATAACGCGGTTGTACCGTCTCAATCGGGCGCGCCGCCGTTTGCGCCCTCAGGCGGTTGGTGACTTCGGCAATGCGCGTCTCAGCGGCCGTGGGTTCATAGACGGTGGCGACATGGTCGATTCCCGTTGCGACGACCGACACGCGCACAATCCCATCGAGGGATTGATCGAAGGTCGCGCCGAGGATGATATTGGCGTCCTCGTCGACCTCTTGGCGAATCCGTCCCGCGGCCTCGTCCACTTCGTAAAGGGTGAGATCGCTGCCACCCGTGATCGAAATGAGCAGCCCACGCGCGCCCTTCATCGAAATCTCGTCGAGAAGCGGATTGGCGATCGCTGCCTCGGCGGCCAGGATTGCCCGCTTTTCGCCCGAAGCCTCGCCGGTCCCCATCATAGCCTTGCCCATCTCGCGCATGATGGCGCGAACGTCGGCGAAATCGAGATTGATCAAGCCTTCCTTGACCATCAGATCGGTGATGCACGCGACGCCGGAATAGAGCACCTGATCGGCCATCGCGAATGCATCGGCGAAGGTGGTTTTCTCGTTGGCTATACGAAAGAGATTCTGGTTTGGAATGATGATCAGAGTATCGACGGATTTCTGCAATTCGTCGATGCCCGCCTCGGCGACACGCATGCGCCGCGCACCCTCGAATTGGAAAGGCTTGGTGACGACGCCGACGGTTAGGATACCCATATCTCTCGCGGCGCGGGCGATGACCGGGGCCGCACCAGTGCCGGTTCCGCCGCCCATGCCGGCGGTGACGAAGACCATATGCGCTCCGGAGAGGTGATCGCGGATTTCCTCGATCGCTTCCTCCGCCGCGGCCCTGCCGACCTCCGGCTGTGATCCAGCGCCGAGACCCTCGGTGACTTGAAGGCCCATTTGGATAATTCTCTCGGCCTTCGACGAGGTCAGCGCTTGCGCGTCGGTATTGGCAACGACAAACTCGACCCCGATCAGGCCCGAGACAATCATATTGTTTACGGCATTGCCGCCCGCGCCGCCGATGCCGGCGACCATGATATGTGGTTTGAGTTCCCGGAGCTCGGGAGCTTTAAGATTGATCGTCATCGTCTGGCCTCTCGACGTTGGAGCGCCGGTCAAGGACGCTCGGGTTTTCAGTCAATTTGTTTGCGGCAACTTCGCATGATTCGCCGCGCTTACTCTCGCCGCACGCACTCTCAAAAACTATTCTTGAGCCATCGCCCAACGCGCCCGAAGTATCCATTTTCGTGCGCCTCCGGAGCCGCGTTGCCCCGCGAAGGGCGGAAATGCTCGATGCCGCTCACTTGCGGATAGATCAGAAGCCCGGCAGCCGCGGCGAAAGCCGGGCTTTTCGCGGATTCGGGCAGCCCCTTGATGCCGAGCGGGCGACCCGTCCGCACCTGCCCGGAGACGATGCGCTTCACCGCTGCCTGCATGCCGGTGAGCTGGCAGGCACCGCCGGTGAGAACGAGTCTTCGCCCCGGATGCGCGGGAAGGCCCGCGTTTTTCAAGCGGTCGCGCACCAGCTCGAGGATTTCTTCCACGCGAGGCTTGATGATCGAGACGAGCTGCGCCTTCGGCAAATGTGCCGGACGCTCATCTTCCTCGCCCGCCTGAACCACCGCGATCGTCTCGCTTTCATCGGTTACCGAAGTGAGGCAGCCGCCATAAAGCGTCTTCAACCGTTCGGCGTCGGCGAGCGTGATCCCGAGGCCGCGCGCGATATCCGTTGTAACATGATGGCCGCCGACGGCGAACGCATCGACATGGGTCAGATGGCCGCCGGAAAAGATGCTCACGGACGTTGTCCCCGCGCCCATGTCGATCAACGCGGCGCCGAGTTCGGCTTCATCGCACGTCAAGGCTGCAAGACCCGCCGCGTATGGCGTGGCGACCAGCGCGTCGACGGTCAGATGGCAGCGTTCGGCCGCGAGCACCAGGTTGCGCGCGGTGGCGGCGTCGCAGCTCAGCACGTGCAAATCCGCGCCGAGTTCATCGCCGGCCATTCCCCTCGGATCTTGAATATGACGCGTTGCCCCCAATGCAAAGCCGATCGGCAGGGCATGCAGCACCGCCCGGCCCTGTTGCCCTCCGCGCGTCGTGCAAGCTTCCAGCACCCGGTGGATATCGGCCTGCGTAACGGCCCGCCCGGCGATCGCGACCTTGGCATTGTAGAGCCGCGAGGAAAGTCTGCCGCCGGTCGCGTTCACGATCACGCTTTCGACCTGCACCCCAGCCATGCGCTCCGCCGCATCGACGGCGAAGCGGATAGCTCCTTCCGCCGCGTCCATGTCGATGACGGTGCCGCCCTTGATCCCCCGCGAGCGTTGATGTCCGATGCCGAGAATGCGGCAACGATGGGTGCGCCCGCGCAGCGGCTCTGAGGGATCGCTTGGGTTAAGGCGCGCGACAAGGCAGACGATTTTCGACGTACCGATGTCGAGCACGGAAAGGACCGCGCTTTTGCGGGCCGGCAGGGATGGCAAACGCGGCGGCAATACCTTCGAATTCATGTCCGGCCGCCGTTCGCCCTGGGTTTACTCGAAAGCATAGCGGCTGCGCGTTCGGCTGCCGCTTCCTCGGCGAGACGTACGACTACCCGGCCGGGCTGCCGAAAATCGAGCGAAAGGATGTCCTTGTCGAGCACATGCGAAGTTCGCTGAAGGTCGACGAGCCTTGCCAGCGCCACTGCAGGCTCCATTTCCGGCAAGAGAACGTCGATCCCGTTTGCCGTTTTTAACGTCCAGCGGCGTCCCGCGACGAGCACGCCCGCCACGATCCGCTCGCGCAAATCTCCCGCCGTTTCGAGAAGCGCCAAATATTGGCCGAGTTTCCCGTTGGCCCCTGCGCCCACGACGAGCGGCAGATGAATGAAGCGCTGGTCGCGCATGGCGGCGAGGGGAACGCCGTCGGCGGCGACGATTTGCACTTGCCCGTCGCATTGCCACAGGGCGAAAGGCTGGCGCTCCTCGATCTCGATTAGGAGCCGGTCCGGGTAGAGCTTGCTGACAGTTGCTTCCTTGACGAGCGGAAGCTGTTTCAACTTCTCCCTTATTGTTCCCACATCGAGGAACAGAAGCGAATTGCGTGGACTTATCCCCGCGATACCAAGGATATCGTGCTCCTTGAGTTCGCGCTCGCCCGCGATGGTCACGGCATGAATCGAAAAACCCAGCGCCTTGGCAAGGATGTCGGCCGGTTCCCCCTCCGCGGCTACGAAGGCGGCGTAGTGGCCACCTTGCACGGCGCCGTAGCCACTCACGGCCGCTAGCAGCGCCAGCGAAAAGCAAGCGCCCGCGCCCGGCCCGGCCAGACGGCTAAGGATTTTATGCCGCAAACTCGGCCTCGGCTGGCGCGCCGGCGGCATGATTTGCCGCGCGGATGAGGCTCCCGAAACAGTCACGGCGCCGGCATGGGCCATCGCCACGGGCGCGAAGCCCAATGTTATCGCACTCACCGATCGTAGGAAGCGTCCTCGACCATCCATCGAACAAGCTCACCGAATTTGAGGCCCGCGAAGGCCGCGAGTTCCGGCACAAGCGAAGTCTCGGTCATCCCAGGCTGAGTGTTGACTTCCAAAACCACGAGTTCCCCCGTACCGCCGGGGGAATTGTCGTACCGGAAATCCGTCCTGCTCACGCCGCGGCAGCCGAGTGTCCTGTGCGCCTTGAGCGCTAACTCTTGAACATTTTGGTAAATATTTCCTTTAAGTTTTGCCGGAAGGACGTGAATGGAACCGCCTTTCGCGTATTTTGCATTATAGTCGTACCAACCCCCGTCCGCCGCACGTATCTCTATGACATCATAGGCCGTTTCACCGATGACGGCGGATGTCAGCTCGCGTCCGGCGACGTAGCGTTCGACCAAAACTTGATCTCCATGCGGCCAATCTTTCTTGGTTAATTCTTGCGGGGGGCGGTTGGCGCCTTCCCGGACGATCATGATACCCACGGAAGATCCTTCATCGAGGGGCTTTACGACATAGGGGGGCGGCAGGACATGCGCTTTGGCGGCCGTGAAGCGATCCGTCGTAATTCCTTCCGCGATCGGCACCCCGGCGGCGCGAAAAAACTCCTTGGCACGATCCTTTCGCATGGCGAGCGCCGAGGCGAGCACGCCGGAATGGGTGTATGGAATGCGCAGCATTTCCAAAATGCCTTGCATGATGCCGTCCTCGCCGAAGCGGCCGTGCAGCGCGTTGAAGGCGACGTCGGGGCGGAGGTTGGCGAGTGTCGCGGCGATGGTGCGATCGACATCGACGCGGGTGACTTTAAAACCTTCGGCTTCGAGCGCTTTTGCGCAGGCCTCGCCCGAGCGCAGCGAAACTTCGCGCTCGGCGGACAAGCCGCCCATCAGGACGGCGACGTGTTTGGTCATGATCGGCTCATTTGCTTTCAAGTGCCTTTTTCAGCGCACCGCTTAGTGCGGGCAGATGCAACATCATGAGTTTCCGGCAGGAAGGTTTGGCTCTGCTAGCGGCGTCTTCACCGGTAATATGCGCCGCTTGCGCTATTCGCAAATTAGCCAGTTGAACGTTTCTGATTCCAAGTAAATTGCCAAGCAATAGACGTCTTCGAAAATATTATTATGCATGCCGCTTTCGCTACTTGTCACTCTGCTTTGCGCAGCCATTTGTGTTGACCAAATGCTAACGCCGGCCTTTTGCCGGCAATCCTAGAGGGAACTCCCATGACCATGAACGATGACGTAACAACGGCGCCGCAGCCCGCAGCGCCGGAGTCAGCCATGCCTGAGGCCGCAATGACGGAAGCGGCCGCTCCTGAGCCTGCGGCGATGGAAACAAGTGCTCCCGAGGCGAAAGCGACTGAGGAGGCGACACCAGAGGCTCCCGCAACGGAGGCAGCTACTCCCGAGACCATGCCGGCGGAAGCGACTGCTCCCAAGGCCATGCCGATGGAGGCAACTGCTCCTGAAACCATGCCGATGGAAGCGACTGCTCCCGAGACTCCAACCGAGACCAAAGTTGCGGAGGAGAGTCACACCTAAAACCCAAACACCGGATTTCGCTCATGCAGCCCAACGGTGTAAGGCCCCGGCCCTAGGGCCGGGGCTTGTTGTTTCGAAGACTGGTCACTCACAAGTCCAGCTTGGATTGCTTTTCCGTATTCTCGCGCCTGGCCTTTTTGAACACCGACGTGTCCTGCCAGGGCAAATGCAGCGGATTTGACGGGCCGAAAAGCTCTTCGACCGTCACGATCTGGATTTTTGGAAACTGCCCATATTCCGTTTTGTAAAAGCCCCCCGCGGCGGCTTGCGTGACCATGCCCTTGGTCGGCGGTTCGAGCGTTAAAAAGACACCCATCTTGGCGCCTTCCTGATCCACCGTGACGATAAGATCCTTCACCATTGCTGGATTGAGGCTTTGGCCGCCCTTGACCGAGACGATGACTTTTTCGGTCTTCTTGCCGTCGGGTTTTATATAGAGAAAACCGTCCACGCCGCCGTCGCCGCCTTTCTTGCCGCCCTTGAAAGGCTGCGCGCCGATCATCGCGAGCGCCCATTTCTGGAACTCATATTTGTCTTGGAGAGCAAGCACGCGGGCGCCGCCAAGGTCTTTCGGCTCGCCAACGATGTCGAAACGGATGCCGGAAAAGGCGTCCTTAAGGCGGCGCTGGATGAGATGAATCGCAAGATGCGTGACATCGATGCCGATCCAGCGGCGGTTCAATTTTTGCGCGGCGTGGACGGTGGTGCCGCAGCCACAAAAAGGATCGAGGACAAGATCGCCTTCGTTCGACGATCCGGAGATGATGCGTTCGAGCAGGGCGAGCGGTTTTTGGGTCGGGTAGCCGAGGCGTTCCTTTGCTTGCGAATGTAGAGCTGGAATGTCATCCCATAGCGATTGAATAGGAACACCTCGACCCTCATCGAGATATTGCTTGCGACGCGGCACGCTACCAGGCGAACTTTGAACAACTAGTCCGCCGTCAATCAATTCCTGCATCTTTCCGCGCGAGTACCTCCAATAGCGCGTCACTCCCATGACTTCGTAGGACGGGTTGCCTTTTGCCGCGCCGCCCGGTCCCGTCATGCTGATAAGCTGATATCGTCGGCCAGTGTTCGGCTCGACGTGGCGGTAGGACGTTTCAACATACTCGTCGGTGTACAGCTTAAATTGATGCTTAAAGAGCGAACGATCAACATCCTTCGACAAAAAGAGAATGGTGTCTGTGTTGCGGTCGAAGAATTTGCTACCCTGGCCAAAATTGCCCTTCACGGTGTCCGCACGCTTCCAAATAATTTCGTTGAGGAAATTCATTGGTCCAAAGATTGAATCGAGCAAGATTTTGAGGTAATGGCTCGCGGTCGGGTCACAGTGCAGATAAAGCGAGCCCGTCGGCTTCAGCACCCGGTGCAGCTCCAACAACCGCACGGCCATCATCGTAAGATAAGCCATCATGTCGTTTTCCTTCAAAAACGACCGCATGGCTCGCAGCATTTCCGCCGCGTCGGAATTGCCCGACTGCATCACCTCGTCGAAAGCCTGCTCGGCTGAAGGGTTCCAGTGCCAGCTATCGTCAAAAGCCTCGATCTGCGCCTGGCTCTGATGCCCGTCCGGCGCCTTGAAGAGAACGTTGTACGCGGCGTTGGAATTGAACGGCGGATCGAGATAGACGAGATCGACGCTCTCATCCGCGATGTGCTCGCGCAGAATGGCAAGGTTGTCGCCATAAAAAAGCGTGTTGCGGGCGGGCGTTTTCTGCATCAGGCAATGCCAAACAGGTCGCGACGGCTACTTAGCTCTAGTTGGGAGCTTAACTTTAAACGTTCACACCGATGACGCCGAGAGAAATCGGGCTCTAGCGAAGTTTCGCCTCGGGAATAGGACCGCCGTTCGTGGTCATGTCATTGTGAGCGCCAAGAGGAGAACAGGGTTATTTTCTCCACATTTTGATAATGTAGCCCGCAAGGATTAGAAAAGCGCCCGCCGCTATGGCTGTAAATGCGCTCCACACTTCCAAGGGAATAGTGTCCATTTCTGCCTCCGTTCGATTAATGGGGCAGCTGGGCAATAATGTCGTGCCCATGCGAACCCGGGGGCGCACTGGCCCGCTATGTTCCATTTATCGTGTGGTGTCACGCAGAATGGCAAGGTTGTCTCCAAAATAAAGCATCGTGCGGGCGGGTGTTTTTTGCATCAAATCAGACTTGCTTCGTAGTTTGGCGTGCGCCCCCGTCCTTCGAGACGGCCACTTCGCGGCCTCCTCAGGACGAGGTTGTTGGGTTAGTGGGCCGCCTGCTCAAGATCCCTCATCCTGAGGAGGGCTCGAAGAGCCCGTCTCGAAGGACGAGGGATCGCTCTCCGGCTTTCGAGGCTTTCCTTTCCGCTTGGCGAGCGCGGACAAGGCTACAAAGTCACCTCGCATCATGGCTTCCTTCTTAGCACGCGACCACCCCTTGATGCGGCGCTCCGCCGCGACCGCCTCGTCAACGCGCTCGTAATATTCGCTGAATAAAAGTTCGACCGGCAGACGGCTCTCAGTATAGCAGCCATTTATGAGACATTGCGCGTGCTCGCTCACACGCTCCTCCACGGACCGCCGCGTGATGCCGGTGTAATAGCTGCCATCGGCGCAGCGCAGAATGTAGGCGGAAGCTCCAGGCATGAGACGTCCTCGTCCCGTTATCCTAGGTTTACATCGAAGGACAAGACGCGTTTTGTCTGCTCGCCCTCGTCCTTCGAGACGGCCGCTTCGCGGCCTCCTCAGGATGAGGGGTTTGGGGTTTGCCCGCAATGGCAATCATGGGGCTCCTACCCGAAGAATTTCCCATTCGAGCGCTATCCCGCTCGTCGCAAGCACGCGGGCGCGGACTTGCTCGCCCAGACTTTCGAGATCGGCGGCGGTGGCCTTGCCGCGATTGATCAGAAAATTGCAGTGAAGCTTTGACACCTGCGCATCGCCCACAATTAGTCCGCGGCAGCCCGCTTTATCGATCAGCTCCCAGGCCTTGTGCCCCGGCGGGTTCTTGAAGGTCGAGCCGCCGGTCCGCGTATTGACGGGCTGCGTTTCCGCGCGCGCCTTGGTGATTTCCGCCATCTCCGCAAGGATCGCTTGGCTGTCGCCTGGACTGCCCGCAAAAACCGCGCTCGTGAAGATCACGTCATCCGCTACGCCGCAATGGCGGTAGGAAAATCCCATGTCCGTATTGGAAAGCTCGACGATCCTGCCGTTGCGGTCCACGCCACGGCAGGACACAAGAACGTCCCTCGTCTCGGCCCCATAGGCTCCGGCGTTCATCCTGAGCGCGCCGCCAATGGTGCCGGGGATGCCGCGAAAAAAAGAAAGGCCCGCGATGGCCGCATTGGCGGCGGCAGACGCGAGTTTTACATCAAGGCAGCCCGCCCCCGCGTGCAAAAAAAGACCATCGATCGCGATCTCTTGAAATCCTTTGCCGAGGCGGATCACGACGCCTTCGAGGCCGCCGTCGCGCACCAGTATGTTGGAGCCAGCGCCAAGCGCCAGAACCGGGATCGAGGGCTCAAGAACGCCGAGAAAATGAGCAAGATCGTTTTCGTCGGCCGGCTCGAACAGCACTTGCGCCGGGCCTCCGGTCCTGAACCAGGACAAGCCGGCCATCGGCGCATTGCCTAAAAGAGATCCGCGTAGGCCGGGCATTTGCGCGGCGAGTTTTGACGCGATGTCAGGCTTAGGCGGGGACAGCGGCATCGAGTTCCGCCGCGAGCTGGCCTGGCAACGCATTCGCCCAGTTCGTGATATTGCCCGCGCCAAGGAAGACAATGTAATCGTCGGGCTTGGCGAGGGAGCGGATGAGCGCTGGCAAATCCTCGGGCCGTTTCAGGCCGAGCGCGTGGCCGTGTCCCCGCGCTTTCAAGGCGGCGACGAGGGAATCGCGGTCGGCGCCCTCGATGGGCGCTTCGCCCGCCGCATAAACATCGGCGACGATCACCGTATCGGCATTGTCGAACGCACTTGCGAAGTCATCGAAGAGCGAATGGAGACGCGTGTAGCGATGCGGCTGCACGATGGCGATGACTCTGGCCTTGGTGGACGCGCGCGCGGCGCGCAGCACGGCGGCGATTTCGACCGGATGGTGGGCGTAATCGTCGAAAATGGCCGCGCCGTTCCATTCGCCGGTGCGGGTAAAGCGGCGCTTGACGCCGCCGAATGCGGCGAGCGCATTCCTGATCGTCTCCGTACGCATGCCGAGCCGGTGCGCGACGGCAAGCGCGGCCGTCGCGTTCAGGGCGTTGTGATGACCGGGCATCGGCATAACCATGTTGTCAAGCACGGTCCGGGCGCCACTCTCGCGGTCGCGAACAATTGCTGTAAAGCGCGAGACGCCATTGCTGAGATCGAGTCCAGCGAGCCTGACATCGGCGTCCGGATCTTCCCCATAGGTGATGATGCGCCGGTCCTCGATCTTGGACGCAAGCTCTCGCACGACCGGATGGTCGAGGCACATGACCGCAAAACCATAGAAGGGAATATTTTCGATGAAAGCGCGAAACGCCTCCTTGATCGCCGCGAAGGTTCCGAAATGATCGAGGTGTTCGGGATCAATATTGGTGACGACCGCTATATCGGCCGGAAGCTTGAGGAAAGTGCCATCGCTTTCGTCGGCCTCGACCACCATCCAATCGCCGCTGCCGAGCCGCGCATTGGTTCCGTAGGCGTTGACGATGCCGCCATTGATAACGGTCGGATCGAATTGTCCGGCCTCCAACAAGGCCGCGACGAGAGATGTGGTGGTTGTCTTTCCGTGTGTCCCGGCGATGGCAACGCAGGTTTTGAGACGCATGAGCTCGGCGAGCATTTCCGCGCGGCGAACGACGGGTATGCGCCTTTGCCGCGCCGCGGCGAGCTCGGGATTCGCGCGCTTGATCGCGGTCGAAACCACGACGACCTGCGCCGCGCCGAGATTTTCCGCGCCATGGCCAATATGGACGCTGGCACCTTTGCCGCGCAAGCGCATGACATTGGCGCTCTCGGACGCGTCCGAGCCTTGGACCTTGTAGCCGAGGTTGAGCAAAACCTCGGCTATGCCGGACATGCCGATGCCGCCTATTCCGATAAAATGAATGGGGCCTAATTTATCCGGCAATTTCATGAATTTATGCCCTTATCGCTCATGAGATTCTGAACCAGGCCGGCGAGCCGTGCGGCGCCATCTGGGATGCCGGCCCGCTTCGCAGCGGAGGCGCGGCACGCGAGAGAGGCCATATCGCCCTGCGCCTCGACAAGAGAAGTCGCTAGCCATTGCGGCGAAAATGCGCTTTGCGCGGCGACGACGGCGGCCCCCGCGGCCGCGAGCTGCCTTGCATTGGCAGCCTGATCCTGATCGAGCGCATGCGGAAGCGGCACAAGTATGGCTGGGCGCCCAATGACGGCGAGTTCGGACACGGTCGAGGCCCCGGCGCGGGCTATGACGAGATGCGCGTGCGCGATCCGTAGGGGCAAATCGGCAAAGAACGGCCGGACTTCGGCATCGACGCCAAGGCGCCGGTAGGTATTGCGCACTCTTTCTTCGTCCTCCGCGCGGGCCTGCTGAACGATGACGAGCCTATGCCGGGCAGCTTCCGGCATGAGTTCGATTGCGGCGGGGACAACGTCTGAAAACATCCTGGCGCCCTGCGAGCCACCGGTAACGAGGACCCGCAGCTTCCCGGCACAATCTGGAAACGCGATGCGCTGCGCGTCGATGACCATCGGACGAACCGGGTTTCCGGTCAGATGTGTCTTTGCCGCCAAAGCCTTGGGGAGGCCGTCAAGGACCTCGAAACCTTTGGCGATCGCGTCGACTCGCGGAGCGAGGAACCGGTTGGCGCGGCCGATTACGGCATTCCCTTCATGCACTATTGTCGGGACGCGAAGCAACGTTGCCGCGAGCACCGGAGGAACGGCCGGGTAGCCGCCAAAGCCTATCACCGCGCGCGGACGAATCCGTTTGACAAGCCGCAGCGCGGTAACCGTTCCCCGGATGAGCGTGAATATCGCCATCGCGCGGGCAACCAAGGAACCGCTGCTCGGCGTCGCGGCGGCGACCATGTGAATGGTGTGCGCGGGAAAATCGCCGCCGTATTTTGCCGCCCGTTCGTCGGTGATGAGATGAACTTCTAGCCCCCGCGCGGCAAGCGCATGGGCGAGGGCCTCCGCCGGAAACAAATGGCCGCCGGTGCCGCCTGCCGCGACGACAACCGGATACCGGCCGCTCATGGAAAAGCTTCGGCCCCGGCGTCCGAAAGGATCGCCGCACCCGGCCGTTTTCGCATGACCGCGATCAGCAAGCCGGTTGTAAGCCCTAGCGAAAGAAGCGAGGAGCCGCCATAGGAGATAAAGGGCAAGGTCATGCCCTTGGCCGGAATGAGATGAACGTTGACAGCCATGTTGATTGCGCTTTGGAGGCCGAAGAGTATCGCCAGAGCGGCCGCGGCGAAGCGGCAAAAGGGGTCCTCGTTGCGCGCCGCCATGTACAAGCTGCGCAACACGATGAAGGCGAAAATCGCGGCGATTAGGAGGCAGGCAAGAACACCGAATTCTTCTCCCGTGACGGCGAAGATGAAATCCGTATGGGCATCTGGAAGAATGCGCTTGACTGTCCCTTCGCCCGGCCCCTTGCCGAACCAACCCCCGGACAGAAAGCTGTCGAGAGCGGTGTCCACCTGAAACGTATCGACCATGCCGCCGCCGGCGCTTGGATCGATGAATTTAAGAACGCGGGCGCGGACGTGCGGCACCAATTTATAGGCCAAGAGCGCGCCCCCTAAGCCAGCTCCTCCAATCCCGGCAACCCAAAACCAGTGCAGCCCTGCCATGACGAAAAGCGCCGCCCAGACCAGCGAAACAAGCAACGTCTGACCGAAATCAGGTTGCAGAATCAAGGGAACGATGGTCACCAGCAACAATAGAAGGGCGAGAAGGTTGGCTGGAACGTCACGCCGCTTCCCGGCTTCCGAGAAGGCCCACGCGACGAGAATGGCAAAGGCAGGCTTCAAGAATTCCGAAGGCTGGACACCAAAAATCCAGCGCCGCGATCCCTTGATTTCGTGACCATAGAGCAGCGCCACGAGGATCAGAGCCATCGACACCAAAAACACGAAAAGCGCGGTCCGGCGCACTTGCCGAGGAGATAGAAACGAAGACGCGACGAGGATCGCGGCCGCGGGGATCAGGAAAAGAACCTGACGATGTACGAAGTGGAACGTCGAAAGGCCGAGCCGCTCCGCGACCGGTGGGCTTGCCGCCATCGTCAACACGAGCCCGGACACCATCATGGCGCCGATCGCCGCAAGGATCCAGCGGTCGATTGTCCACCACCAGTTCGCCAGGGCCGAACGTTCCGCGCGCGATACCATTGTGTCCCCCTTCAGCCCGGTTTTTTCGAGGCGAGCAAAGCCTCGACGAGCGCGCGAAAACGCTCGCCGCGCTTCTCGAAATCCGGAAATTGATCGAACGACGCGCAAGCCGGCGAAAGCAGCACGACAGGTTCCGGAAGCTCGCTCGCAAGTGCGTCGCGCGCGGCTGCCGGAACCGCTTGTTCGAGCGTGCCGCAACTCTGATAGGGAAAGGAATCCCCAATCGTTTGCGCAAAATTCTCGCTTGCCTCGCCGATCAGATAAGCTTTCACCACTTTGCCGAACAAGGCGCGCAGAGGTTCGATGCCGCCCTCTTTCGCCCTGCCGCCAATGATCCAAAACACTTTGTCGAACGACAGGAGCGCCTTTTCGGCGGCATCAGCGTTGGTCGCCTTTGAATCATTGATGAACAGAACCTTCCCCTTGCGGCCAACTTCTTCCAAACGATGCGGCAGTCCAGGAAAGCTTCGCAGACCTTGCGCGACGCCATCGAGATCCAATCCGCGCGGCCCGAGCGCCGCGACGGAGGCGGCAGCGTTCTGGCCATTGTGCTGGCCGCGCAACGAGGCAATTCCGGCAAGGCTCGCGATCCGTGTCGAGCGGCCTCCGTCCCGCCGCACGAGCCAGCCGCTCTCAAGAACAACGCCATCACTGAGCGCGGTTTTGGTCACCGAAACACATTCTGTTTTCCGGCCCGCTTTCATGCGTTCGCCGGCAATGGCACTCGTAAGACCGTCGTCTACTCCGATCACCGCGAGATCGGCATTTTCCACCAGTTTGGCCTTGATCGCGGCATAATTCTCCATCGTGCCGTGGCGGTCGAGGTGATCTGGCGTGATATTCAGCAGTACGCCGACGGAGGGATTAAGCGAGGGCGAAAGAGCGATCTGAAACGACGAGCATTCAATAACATGGACGCGCGTCCGCGCCGGCGGCGCCAACGCGAGGATCGGGGTGCCGATATTGCCGCCAATCTCGACCGCGAAACCGAAACTCCGGAAAAGATGCGCGACGAGTGCCGTCGTCGTGGATTTTCCATTCGTGCCGGTAATCGCCACGAAAGGCGAGCCCGGCGCGATTTTATTCCGCTCGCGGCAGAACAATTCGATGTCGCCGATAACCTCGACCCCGGCCTGCTTCGCCTTCAGTACGGTCCAATGCGGCGCCGGATGCGTCAATGGAACACCTGGCGAAAGGACAAGCGATGCAAAATTCCGCCAATCGGCAAGCGCGAGATTCTCAATTCTGAGACCCGATCCGCGCGCCTTCTCCCGCGCGTGCTCGTTGTCGTCCCAGACTAAAACATGTGCGCCGCCCGCGACCAGAGCGTGCGCCGTGACGAAACCTGAGCCGCCTAGGCCAAACACGGCAACTTGTTTGCCATTGAACGAAGTGACAGGCGTCATCGTCACCTCAATTTCAACGTGGAGAGGCCGATCAGCGCGAGGACGAAAGCAATGATCCAAAAGCGGACCACGACTTGCGGCTCGGACCAGCCAAGCTGCTCGAAATGATGATGGATGGGCGCCATCTTGAAGACTCGCTTGCCGGTGAGCTTAAAGGAAACGACCTGGACGATAACCGACAGGGTTTCGAGGACGAAAAGACCGCCGACGATGGCAAGAACGATCTCGTGCTTGACCGCGACCGCTATCGTGCCAAGCGCGCCGCCGAGCGCGAGCGAACCGGTATCACCCATGAAAATCTGGGCGGGCGGCGCGTTGAACCAAAGAAAGCCCAACCCCGCGCCGATCAAGGCCCCACAAACGACGGTGAGTTCGCCCGTGCCGGGTATGAAATTGATCCCTAAATATGTCGCGAATATCGCGTTGCCTGCGAGATAAGCGATGATTCCGAACGCCGCCGCGGCGATCATCACGGGAACGATCGCAAGGCCGTCTAGGCCATCCGTGAGGTTGACCGCATTGCCGGCGGAAACGATCACGAAAGACCCGAAGGCGAGAAAAAAAAGGCCGAGGTCGGCGACGAAACCATTGATTGCAGGCAGGGCGAGGCCCGTCGTATGCGCTGTTCCGAATTTCATCATCGCGTAGCAGGCGATGACGGCGATGGCCACTTCCAAGGCAAGCCGCCGGCGGCCGGAAAATCCTTTTTGTGTCTGTTTCGTCACCTTCAATAAATCGTCGTAAAAGCCTATCGCGCCGAATCCTCCCGTCACTATCAGCACGATCCATACATAATGATTGCGCAGATTTGCCCAGAGCAAGGTGGAGACGACGAGACCAGACAAGATCATCAAGCCCCCCATCGTCGGTGTCCCGCTCTTCGTCAGGAGATGTGACGGCGGCCCGTCGTTGCGAATTGGCTGGCCCTTGCCTTGTTTCAGGCGCAAGGCGGCGATGATGTTTGGCCCGAAGAAGAACACGAAAAAGAGCGCCGTCGCGGTAGCGCCGCCAGTCCGGAAAGTAATATAGCGAAATAGGTTGAGCGGCCCGAAAATGCTTGAATATTGGGAAAGCCAAGTAAGCATTTCACGGTCCTTGATAACTCTGCGCGGAATTTTCCGCCGTGGCGTTTTCCTTGAATGCGTCGACGATCGCGCTCATTTGGCTGGCATGCGATCCCTTGACGATCACCATGTCGCCGTGCCGCACCTCCGCCACGACGATCGCCGCAAGGTCGCTTGCGCGGTCGCGCCAGGCTCCTTGCATATGACCGGGCAATGCCTCGAACAGATGTTTCATCAAGGGACCGGCCGCGAAGACGAGGTCGATGTGATTGGCTAGCGTCTCGCCGGCGAGTTCGGCGTGCATAGCGGCGCCCTTGTCACCTAGTTCCAGCATGTCGCCGAGGACCGCGATGCGGCGCCCTTTGCCCGGCAGGGGAACGGCGCCGGCAAGGGCGATCGCCGCGCGCACCGACGCGGGATTGGCGTTGTAGCTCTCATCGATCAGCGTAAAAGGACCATTTTTGGCGGGAAGGAGAAACCTTTCGCCCCGGCCTGGCTGGGCCGAGAAAAACGCGAGCGCGCCGGCGGCAAGCTCGATGTCGACTCCGAAAGCCTTCGCGGTTAGCAGCACCGCGAGCGAGTTCATGGCAAGGTGGCGACCGGGCGCGCCGAGGCGATAGGTCAGCCGATGGCCGCACACTTCCGCTTGCACGATGGAATGGTCGGCGCCAAGAGTTACGCTCACCAGTTTCGCGTCGGCTTTCTCATGTTCGCCGAAGCTCGCGGTGTGACCCGCGGGCGAGGCCTTGGCATGGGCGAGGAGACGCTGATATTCGGGGATATCGCGATTGAGGATTGCCACACCTCCCGGAACAAGGCCGGAAAAAATCTCCGCCTTGGCGTCGGCGATGTCATCCAGGCTTTCGAAATATTCGAGATGAACCGGGGCGATTGTCGTTATGATCGCGACATGCGGACGCACCATCGCGGTGAGCGGTGTGATTTCGCCCCGGTGGTTCATGCCGATTTCGTAGATTCCAAACCTTGTATGTTTGGGCATGCGCGCCAAGGTGAGCGGCACGCCCCAATGATTGTTGTAGGAAGCAACCGGCGCGTGGGACGCTCCCGCCTGGGCGAGCACGAGCCGCAACGCTTCTTTCGTCGAAGTCTTGCCGGCCGAACCGGTTACCGCGACGATACGAGCCGGTGAGCGCGCGCGGGCGGCGACGCCGAGCCTTTCCAGGGCAGGGAGAACATCGGACACGACATAGAGCGGGCCCAGAGGTCGAAGCGTCTCGGCATGGGCTTCATCAACCACCGCCGCGACGGCACCTTTTTCGAAGGCCACGCCGGCATAATCATGGCCGTCCGAGCTAGGTCCACTGATTGCGAAAAAAAGGTCGCCTTGCTGGAGCGTGCGGGTGTCGATGGAAATTCCAGTGGCGCCGCCGCGCGGAACGGAGCCGCTGACCCGTGCCGCGAGCGGGCCAACGAGACCGAGACTCGTCCAAAGAAAACCGTTCGCGGCGCCATTGCTCATGCGGAAAGTTCTTTCAGCAGCGCGCGGACACATCCAGAGTCCGAAAAAGGCAATGTCCGGTCCCCAATGATTTGGCCGGTTTCGTGCCCCTTGCCGGCAATCAGAAGACCGTCATCTGGGCCGAGCATTGCAACGGCCTGGGCAATCGCCAAGGCCCTGTCGCCGGTTTCCTCGACATTGTCGAAACCGTTCGTGCCTAGAATGATGGCCTTGCGGATCGCCGCCGGATCTTCCGAGCGGGGATTGTCGTCGGTGACGATGACGCGATCCGCCAGGCGCGCCGCGACCTCGCCCATGAGTGGCCGTTTTCCCGCATCGCGATCGCCGCCGCAGCCAAACACCACGATGAGCCGGCCAGCCACAAAGGGCCGAAGCGCCTTGAGCGCCTTGTCGAGCGCGTCCGGCTTATGCGCGTAATCGACAAAGATCGGGGCGCCCTTGCGGCGGCCGGCGAGTTCGAGACGGCCGGGCGCGCCTTCGAGCTTTTCCAGCGCCGCGAAGACCGCGCTGGCGGGGCTTCCCGTGGCGATGCAAAGACCGGCGGCGACGAGCGCGTTCGATGCCTGAAACGAACCGGCAAGCGGAAGTAGGAGCGAGAAGGTCTTCTCTCCATGGGCAATTTTGATCCGCGTCGAAAAATTTTCCGCGGCCGCTTCAAGAAGGCGCAAAGTGGTGCCCTTGAAGCCGGTAGAGACGACGCGCAGGCCACGCTTTTCACAAACCGCGACGACCTTTGCCGCGACATCGCTGTCGGCATCGATGACGGCGGGCTCGGCCTGGAGCAAGCAAGCGTTCGAAAAGTTGCAGTTTCGCGGCGAGATAGTCTTCCAGCGTCGCATGATAGTCGAGATGATCGCGCGAGAGATTGGTGAAGGCTCCGGCACTGAGCCGGACGCCATCGAGCCGGCGTTGTAGAATGCCGTGCGAGGAGGCCTCCAGGGCGAGATGGGTCACGCCGCCGCGTGTTAGTCCGTCCAGGGTTTTGTGCAAGGCCACCGGATCCGGCGTGGTCAACGCGCCCGCGACCGGCCCCGAAGGCGCGACGACGCCGAGCGTGCCGAGCGAACGCGGCCTTTTCGCCGAGCGCGGCCCAAATCTGACGCACGAAATCGGCGACCGAGGTCTTTCCGCTCGTTCCGGTGACCGCAACGATGGTTTCGGGCTGGAGCTCGTACATGCGTGCCGCCGCGTTCGCCAACGCGCTCCGGACATCCGCCACCTTGAGGAAGGCGGCAGGCTCGATCGGCCCCACGGGAGGGCGCTCGGCGACGATCGCGGCAGCGCCGTTCTGAACCGCTTGCGGTGCGAACGCGACACCGTCCGCTTTCTCACCCGGCACCGCGAAAAAAACCATGTCCTTCGTTACCGCGCGGCTGTCGGCGCTGATGCCCTTTATCTCGTGTCCGGCCAAGGCTTCTGGAATGTTGGCCCACGGAAACAATTCGCCGAGGCGCATCAATGCTCCCCTCCGCCATGCGCCGGCACATTCGCCTCCCCATAACCAAGTTTTGCCAGGAGCGGAAACGGTTGCGTGGGCAGATCGATGCGCGGCGGAAGCCCGAGCAAAGGCCCCGTCCGTTCGATGATCTTGCCGGTGACCCAGCCTGCATTATGGGCGGCGGTGTGATAGCCGCCGTCCTCGGGCAAACCTTGCGGCTCGTCCAACAGCGTCAGAACGAGATATTTGGGCTTATCGGCCGGAACAACCGCCATGAACGTCGTGAGAACCTTGTCCTTGGAATAATGGCCATGGACGATTTTGTCCGCGGTACCTGTCTTGCCGCCAACGAAATAGCCCTTGATATTGGCTATTTTGGCCGTGCCGGTTTCGGCGTTGAGCCGCATCAAATAGCGCATGGCCTCCGAGGTTTCCGGCTTAACCACGCGTCGCGCATCCTTCTTGGCATCATCCTCGCTCCGCTTCAAAAAAGTCGGTGTAATGATCAGTCCGCCATTCGCCAGCGCGCCCACGGCCATCATGGCCTGCAAGGGAGCAACATTGAGGCCCTGACCGAAGGCAATCGTCATCGTGTTGAGTTCGCCCCAATTTTTTGGAACCAAGGGCTCGGCCGACTCCGGCAGCTCGGTGCGCAAGCGGGTAAGCTGCCCCATTTTGCCCAAGAAAGCCTTGTGACCCTCGACTCCAACCATCAAAGCCATGCGCGCGGCCCCGATATTGGATGAATAGGTGAAGACTTCGGGTACGCTCAATACCCGGCGCGTCGCATGGAAATCATGAATGGTGAAGCGCCCGTAGCGCAGGCTATCGCGCGCGTCGATTCGCGAACGCAGCGTAACCTTGCCCAAATCGAGCGCCATTGCAATGGAAATGGCTTTGAAGGTCGAGCCCATTTCATAGACGCCAACGGAAAGCCGGTTGATATGATTGGGATCGAGTGCGTCGGCCGGAGTGTTCGGATCGTAGTCGGGCAAGGACGCCATTGCGACGACTTCCCCGGTAGTTCACGTCGAGAATTGCCGCCGCGCCCGCCTTGGCCTTGAACTTGGCGATGCCCTTGGCCAGCTCGTCCCGGACCGCATAGGTCGCTTTGAGATCGAGCGAGGTCGTAATCGGCGTCAGGTTATCCGGGGTCAAACTGAACCCCGCGCCATGCAAATCTGCCAGTCCCTGGCCGTCGATATATTTTTCGAGTCCCGAGATGCCGATGCCGTCGAGGCTGGCGAAGCCTAGAACATGCGCGGCAACTGGGCCGTTTGGGTAGACCCGCTTATTTTCAGACAGAAACCCGACACCCGGCAGGCCAAGGTGATAGACCTCCTGCCGCTGTTTGGGAGTGACTGCGCGTTTGACCCAAACGAAACCTTTGCGCGAGCCAAGACGCTCGCGCAGTTCACGTGCGTCGAGATCGGGAAGCACAGCAGTTAGTAGTTCGACCGCTTCGTCCTTGTCGATAATTCGTCTCGGTTCGGCGAAAACCGACATGACCTTGACGTCGGTTGCCAGAAGCTCGCCGTTGCGATCGAGAATATCGGGGCGGGCGGCGGCCGCGGGCTCTGAGGCCGCGCGTCTTACGCCCGCGAGCGGGTCCGGGTGCACACCGAAGTCGATGAGCTTGCCCGCGATGATTCCATAGATGACGAGAAATAGCCACGCCGCGAGTCTGATCCGGGAGGCGCTCTTGTCGAGCCGCGCCGAAAAAATCCCGGCGAAGAGATTTTTCCTGCCGCGGCTGCCTGCGGGCCTAACCGTCGCGTCCTCTGCCGCATTATCTAGTCCCGAGTTGCAGCCGGCGCTCATCGTTCCGCGATCTTCGTCCATTTGCGTGCCGTCATCTTGCCGGCGTGGAAGACACGGCGGCATCGATGGCATTGGCGTCGCCAGGGGTGTTCGTCGGCTCCGCCAATCCAAGCGCTTCAAGTTTACTTCCGATTGCATCCCCTCTTTGTGTCTTGTTCGGCAAGGCTTCCACCCGGACAATCTGGTTCAGGGCGACCGGTTGCAAATCGAGGAACTTATCGGCCAGCGCCTGGATACGCTCCGGCCGCGTCAAATGCGCCCATTCGGCCCGCAGCGTGCCGATTTGGTCCTGTTCCAGTTTGATCTGATGCTGGAGTTTCACGATCGTTTCGGCATGAAAGATGGTCTCGTATTTGATCGTATAGGCGGTGATCGCCGAACCTATCAGTGCGGCGATCGCTAAAATATTTAATATCCGTACCATTTCAGCGGCCTCCCGGACGAGCTTCTGGAAGCTTTGCGAGCGCCATCAGCCGATCGTCGAGACCGCGAGGCGCGGTTTTCGTGCGCACGCCGTAACGAAGCTTGGCCGACCGTGCACGCGGATTGGCGCTCATTTCGCGCCGCGAAGGCATCACCGGCTGCTTCGCCCGCAGACTGAAGGTTGGCTCCGGCGGGGCGATCTCGTGCGGCAGCCGCCGCGAGACCGTTTGGCCGCGCCCGGAACGCCCGGCAAAAAACTGCTTGACGATGCGATCCTCAAGCGAATGAAACGTCACCACGGCAAGCCTGCCGCCCTGCTTAAGGATCGCCTCGGCCGCCGCGAGCGCATGCGCCAATTCGCCAAGTTCATCGTTGACCGCGATGCGTAATGCCTGGAACACGCGGGTTGCCGGATGCAGTTCGCCCGGTTTGCCTGGCGCGACGCGGGCGATCAGTGATGCGAGCATCATTGTCGAGGTGAAAGGCGCCGTGGCGCGGTCTGCGACGATGGCGCGGGCGATACGCCGGGACGCGCGCTCTTCGCCGAAATAGTAAAAAATATTGGCCAAGGTTGTCTCCCCGGCCGTATTGACGAGATCGGCGGCGCTCGGCCCCGCGCAATCCATGCGCATATCGAGCGGGCCGTCAGACTGGAAGGAAAAGCCGCGCGCCGGGTCGTCGATTTGCATGGATGACACGCCGATGTCGAGGACAACGCCGTCGAAATCACAAAGGCCGCGCTGCCGCGCCGCCTGGTCGAGATGTCCAAATCGCTCTTTGACAAGGCAAAGCCGCCCGACCGCTTCGGCCACGAGCCAGGCGCCGGCGGCGATCGCGGCAGGGTCACGATCGAGCGCGAAAACCTTTGTGCCGGGATTGGCGAGCAGAGCCTTCGAATAGCCGCCGGCGCCGAAAGTGGCGTCGAGATAAAGGCCGCCCTCCCGCAAGGCGAGCGCGGCCATCACTTCGTCACGAAGCACGGGAACGTGCCGGGCCGGTCCGCCAGCGGCGAGATTAGCCTCTTCGCCGTGGCCCGCTGTCATTCCCGTGCTCCATGTGGCCGTGGCGGCGGCGAATCCGGCGCCACGTGTCTGGCACTGAGCTGTCTTCTGAAATCGTGCAGCCGGCTTTTGGCCTCCGCCAGATGCACCCGAAAACGTCCCGGTTCCCAGATCTGAAACTTGAAATCATGCCCGACGAAAGTGACCTCCGCACCGATTCCCGCATACGACTTGACACTTTCGCTTAAGGTTACCCGTCCCTCCGTATCGATCTTTAAAATCTCGCTGGTGCCGATGAGAGCGGTCGAGAACAGATCCCGCTCCTCCGAATAGGGAGAGAGGGGCCGCAAAAGCTCGTGAATTTCCCGCAGCAAGGCATGGCCCCCGCAATCCACCGCTTCCACATCGAGCGAGGGATGAACATATAGACCTTCGAACCCGTCACGCGCGAGCACCGCCCGGAACGGCGCCGGAATGGAGACCCGGCCCTTGGCGTCGAGCCTGCTCGTGTAATTCGAAAGATATCCGCCAGAACCGTCCACTCCGAACCCCAATCGCGCGGGTACCCGGCGAAGCGCCGCTCGTGCGCCGCGGACTGGCCCACTGGCGACTCAGAGCCTGTGTCAAAAGCTTCCACCTCATCCTGAGGAGCGCCCGCAGGGCGCGTCTCGAAGGATGGGCCGCTTAGCTCGCGAGGGTTCCTCGTGCTTCGAGACGGGTCCTTCGGACCCTCCTCAGCATGAGCTTGGGTTCCGTGCAGCTTTTGAAACAGGCTCTCAGACTCCGCGCGGGACGATTTGGGATACCATGGGATAATTTGGGCGTCAATGCAATTGCGGAGCTTTCGCAGGGTAATTTTGTGAATAGGCGCGTGACAAATCAGTGCCAGCCCGTTGACGTAGCCGCCGTGGACTGATTTCCGTCCGAGGACCTTAAGATTTGAAGCGGAGCGGTATGACGCGGACCGGGCAAAAGACAGCATTCGCCTTTGCCGGGGGGGGAAGCCTCGGCGCGATCCAGGTCGGAATGTTGCGTGTTCTATTGGCGGCCGGAGTGCACCCGGATTTCGTGGTTGGTGCGTCGGTTGGCGCGATGAACGCCGCCTATTTCGCAGGATCTCCGAACGCGGATGGTGTGGCGCGGCTTGCGGAAATCTGGTTTGGCCTGCAGGGTAGAGAGATCTTTCCGGTCACGTTCAAGAGTGCCTTCAACCTGCTCAGGCATTCGGAGAGTGTCATCGAGTCGGGCGGCCTCCGGCGTCTGATCGAGACCAATTTGGCGTACCCGCGCCTGGAGGACGCGGCCCTTCCCGTTCACATCGTCGCGACCGGCACCGAGGGGATGGCGGTTGTACTCTCGAAAGGACCGGCGATCGACGCCATCCTCGCGAGCACTGCAATTCCTGGCGTCTTCCCGCCGGTGCGAATCGACGGCCAGACTCTGATCGATGGCGCAATCGCCAGGGACACCCCTATCCGGGTGGCGGCGGACCTCGGAGCGTCACGGATCGTCGTGCTTCCAACGGGATATGCATGCGCCCTGGACGAGCCTCCCAAAGGGGCGATGACATGGGCCTTGCACGCAATCACCTTGTTGATCGCGTGGCGGCTCATTCACGATCTCGAGCGGCTCTCGGACGAGATCGATATTTGCGTCGTGCCGGCGCTCTGTCCGCTCGAAGTGTTGCCATATGATTTCTCGGCGTCACGTCGTCTCATGCGACGTGCCGAGGAAAGCACGCAAAAATGGCTCGACGGCGGCGGCCTTTCGCGGCGATCCCGGCCTGCCGAACTTGAGGCGCACCACCATTGAGTGGCTTACCGGGCATGGGCGGCTACGACCAGCGACTTGCCGAATCTTGGCTTAGCGGCCATGCTGCATGCGGCGAAGGGACGCTGATGGTGGGGTGGGGAGGGGCACTGGCCAAGATAAATAACAAAGCGGAATTGGAGACGTGGCTGCGAAAGCAGCCGCGCGAGGTTTCGGTCGCTTTCGCCGCGCGAGCGGCGTTGCGTGTATTACCGATTTCGCAAGTCGCGAGAAGGGCAGGCCTACGGGGCGATACCTTCGCAGGCATCGTGCTGCGGGTTTTCCGTGCTATAGCCGTTGCCAGGGCTGTCAGCAAATATCCAACGAAAGCGACGAAACTTGAAGCCGCCGTCCGCGCCATCGGCTTCAACGACGAGGCCCGTAACGCCACCGGTACGGTCTTCGACGACGAGGGCCGTGCGTTATATTTCGTCGAAGGAGGTGCCGCAGCGGCCGGAGATGCCACCGATGCCGCTCGTGCCGCCGCTCGTGCCGCCGCCCGTGCCGCCGCCGATGGGGCCCGCTCCGCCGTCTTCGCCGCCGCTGCCGCAGCTGCCGCCGACATTGCCGCCTTCGCCGCCGCTAAGCCCGTTTTTTGGTCCGCTGTTTCCGTCGACGCGACGCGCGTGGAAGAGGGCGCGGCGGCCTCCGACATCGCCGGTTCGCCTCTGTGGCCGCAAGGCCAACCGGACCAGCTCCAATCCTTGTGGCAGGAAATGAAAGCCGAGCTACTCGCCGCAAATCAAGACTGGGACGTGTGGATCGATTGGTACGAAGACCGTCTCACTGGCCGCATCAGGGACGAGGAACGCGAACTCGCCTATGTGCAGATCGAGGAAGCCCTGTGGGACCAAGGCCCGGCAATCGTCAACGCCGAGATCAAACGGCGGATCGAGGAGCTTGAGGCGCTTGAGGCGCCCCCGCCACCAATTGAGGCCGTACCGGAACAAGAGCCCGCAGCGACCAGATTTGGCGTTAATTCCCAAGGGCTGATCGATGTTGTTCCAGATCCGCCCGCGCACGGAACCGCTGCTGATCCATTGCAGAGAGAGCTTTACGAAGAGACCTGCCTCAAGACACAGGCACTCGTTGAGCTCGGTTCTAATCTACTCGGTGCGTTAAACGATCCGGCCAATCGTTTTCGTGCCAGTCTGAAGGACCGCATCGAAGATATTTCGATTACAAGCTCGTGGTCACGCGGCAACACTCTACGCATCCGCCTGAAGGCCCATGACCTTTCCACGAGCAACGAGGAACCAGACCCAGGGCGCTTACATCCTTTGGTAGCGGAAACCCTGCGCGATGCAGTCCATACGTGGAATATCTTTATCGTCGGCGACCCGAAAGGGCGCGAACTTGATGAAATTCGCCTCGGGCCTCAGGATGTGGATGCGGCGAAGCAGGTGGTCGCCGCCGCTGCGCCGATTGTTAAGGCTCTGCAGTACTCGGAAAATGTCGCGACGCCAGAGGCGATAGAGGCCATAGCCGAACAGGCCGAGGCCGCGAAAAACGTGCCCGCCGGGATGGATGGTGACCAAGCTATCGACTTATCGCGAAAAACGAGCGGCAATGTTGTCATCGAACTGCTGCGCAACGCTTATGCAGCAGTCCGCAAAGAGCCGGGATTTGCTTGGAAGGAGTCTCGCGCAGGCTTTTATCGCGCAGCCGGAACAGCCACGTTTAATGTAGTCGTGGCCAGTGCTAGCTTCGCTGGGATTATCGCGTTTGTCGTCAAATATTCCGACGCGTTGAAGGCCTTTGTGACCGCCTCTTGGCATGATCCCACGCTCGTCGAAATCATCGACTTCATTGTGCGAGTTTGGCCATAGCAATCGTTTTCTGAGGGTTTGTCGCGTGTCTAGCGAAAATACCCCTTAAACTGCACAGCGAGATGACAGCGTGAATGGGGTTTGAACTCAAGGACAGCCCTAAAGGGCCGTCAGCTCCGCTGGCCGCGGGTCCTTGGCTTCAAAATCCATTCACGCTGGGATCAGCCGTTCCGTTTAAGGCAAGCTCAGCCCTCGGCGCTTGGGAACAGCCGGGCGGTCGAACCGGCACTGGCGGCAGCATCCTATCGGCGATATGACGGACTGAGATTGCTCAAACCGGCTCGGGGGATCGAACCATGAACTTCTTTTCGCGCTTTGGATATTTGGTCGCCGTCTTTTTTGTCATTGCCATATTCATTGCCGGCGGGACAGGGACCGCTTTTCATCTGAGCAAGGAATCAACCAGCGTTTTGATGTTTTTGTTGTGGGGACCGCCATGCATCTATTACGGCAGAATCCTCCACCACCCCGGCAAGCCGAGCAATTTCTTCGGGCTTCGCCTGGACTATTGGGGCTACGGGCTCTTGGCCTTCGGAGTGCTGGACGCAATTCTCAGCTGGCACAGCCTCGCGCGCGATTGGCTTGCGGCGGCGTAGGTGATTTAAGCGCGAGCTTGCTTTTTCTACCTCTTGATTGCATAGGGCGGCCTCTCACTTCCAAACGGTCCGTCATGTCTCGCATCGACAATGCAATCGCCGATAATCATTCCGCTTGGGTGTCCGGATGCGGTGAGTGAGCCGCCGCCACGTGCTGAAGAGTTTTGATCCATGGGTTTCAAATGCGGTATCGTCGGGTTGCCAAACGTAGGCAAATCGACGCTCTTCAACGCGCTGACGCAGACGGCGGCGGCGCAAGCCGCGAACTATCCCTTTTGCACCATCGAGCCCAACACTGGCGATGTCGCGGTGCCCGACCCACGGCTCGAAAAACTCGCGAAAATCGCAAGCTCCAAGGAGATTATTCCAACGAGGCTTACATTTGTCGATATCGCGGGCCTCGTGCGCGGCGCCTCGAAGGGCGAGGGGCTTGGCAATCAGTTTCTGGCGAATATCCGCGAATGCGACGCGATCGCCCATGTCGTGCGCTGCTTCGAGGATAGCGACATCACCCATGTCGAAGGCAAGATCGCGCCGCAAGGCGACATCGAGACGGTCGAGACCGAATTGATGCTCGCCGATCTGGAAAGCCTGGAAAAGCGCGCGGCCGCGTGGGAAAAGAAAGCGAAAGGTGACAAGGAGGCCAAGGAGATACTTGGGCTTGCGGAGCGCTGCCTCGCACTACTCCGTGAGGGAAAACCGGCCCGCCTGGCGCAAGTCAAGGATGAGGAGCAAAAGCTTTTCAAAACTCTGGGGCTTTTGTCGGCGAAGCCAGTGCTTTATGTGGCCAATGTCGAGGAAGCCGCTGCCGGTGGCGGCAACAGTTTTTCAAAATCCGTCGAGATTCGTGCGGTTGAAGAAGGCGCGGTGGTTGTCGTTGTATCGGCAAAAATCGAAAGCGAAATCGCGGTCTTGGCCGAAGATGAACAAAAGGACTATCTCGAAGCCGTGGGCCTCGCCGAGCCTGGCTTGAACCGCGTCATCCGCGCGGGCTATGGGCTATTGCGGCTGATCACTTTTTTCACAGCCGGGCCAAAGGAGACCCGCGCGTGGACCATCCCGCAAGGAACCAAGGCGCCGCAGGCGGCAGGCGTCATTCACACGGATTTCGAAAAAGGGTTTATTCGCGCCGAGACCATCTCCTATGCCGATTATGTCGCCTTCAATGGCGAGGCGGGGGCGCGGGAGGCGGGCAAATTCCGCCTCGAAGGCAAGGACTACATCGTCGCGGATGGCGACGTGCTGCATTTCCGCTTCGCGAACTGATATGCTGGCCGGATTGCATGACACTCCATGCGGTCGGGGAGGCGCTGGTGAGGCACGCGGAACAACAAGGCGATCCGCCCATATTCGATCATGCCTTCCGCAGCCGTTTAGCAAAACTTTTCGCGTGGCGGCGCGATGTTCGCCGCTTTAAGCCGGACCCAGTGGAGCCCGCACTGATCGAGGAGCTTCTGCGCATGGCGGCCTTGGCGCCGTCCGTCGGCAACAGCCAGCCGTGGCGTTTCGTGAGCGTCGAAACCACGGCCGCTCGGGAGGCGGTGATCGCCAACTTCAATGCATGCAACGCGGACGCGCTTGCAACTTACGAAGGCGAGCGCGCCGCGCTCTATGCCAGCCTCAAATTAGCGGGGCTGCGCGAGGCGCCGGTTCATTTGGCCGTGTTCTGCGACCACGCGACGGAGACGGGCTCCGGCCTTGGCCGGAACACCATGCCCGAAACCTTGGATTATTCGGTGGTCGCGGCGATCCACACTTTTTGGCTGTGCGCACGGGCGGAAAATCTAGGCGTTGGCTGGGTATCGATCCTTGATCCAAAGGAAGTTTGCCGCGCTCTCGATGTTCCATGCATTTGGAAGCTCATCGCCTATCTATGCGTCGGGTTCCCGCAAGAAGAACATCTCGATCCGGAGCTCGAACGCCACAGCTGGCAAAAGCATCTCGAGGAAAATGAGAGGCTTCACCGCAAATAGGCGTCGCGCGGCGCTTCTCGTCCATTACAAGCTCGCCCAAATGCGAAAATTTGGTCGAGACAAGCCATTTTTCAGCAAATTCTGAATTTTCACACCGTCTGCTTGAATTCTGCAACTTCGTCAGCCCTGTCGCTGGACAAACCTGGCTCATCTCTTTATGGGGCATTGCCCATCACGCAAAGGAGGAGCACATGGCCTTTGTTGAGCTCGAGGCTGATTTGGTCCTGGTTGCCTGTGAAGGCCTAAAGGCGGCAATTTACGCCGAAGTTGGCGGAGGGGAGCTTGCGCCAATGTGCGCGCTATTGAAACCAGAGTATAGCGAATTAATTCATAAAGTGGAAAATATTGCTGGACTTGCGCAATTTGCTTCTACATATCCTGCCGCGGGAGGAAGACTGCTAATATCAGACGATGAATTTCGTTTAATTTCTAAATTTATTCCCGTGCGGTTGGCCAAAAAAGCGCTGATTTAAATGCCTTGATTTTCGCACAAGAGCGTCAGCGGGGCTGACAATAGGTCGGTCGCTTACTGTGGTCGAAAGAACGGCCTGCTAGCCGACTTCGCCATTCTTTTCGTAAGATTGGGAAGAACGGCAGCGGATCCATCTCCTTTGACATATGCGCCTCGATAAAGGGTCTCTGCAACTTACTGCTTGCCCACACATATCGGCGCGCTCGGCAGACCAATTTTTTGTTAATTTGCTCGATGACGAAATTTCGATCTCGTTTCTGTAGTGTCTTTAGAGTTCAGGGTCGTTTGCCGCGACGAAAAGTTTGGTCGGACTCATAGGCAGCGAGATGAACCCTTTGGGCTTCGCAAGTGCGTATATTTCCACGGGCCGATCGGAGGTAAGCAATTCGCTATCTGCGCCTGAAAGATCAGCTACGCCCCAATGCATTTGGTTTATGTGCTGGCAAATAAACTGATTATCGAGCGCTTTGATAATCAGGTTAAGCTGCATCTTGTATTTCACTAACGGGTCTTTCGCCGCGAAGTATTTGTCGATTGTTGGCGGATCGTCAGGCTGACGGATTTTTTCATAGTTGGCTTGACTGTCCTGATCCAAAATAGCGGCGGCACCCAACCGAAGCTCGGGCATGGCATCGGGATGGCGCAAATGAATGCCCACTATAAACCTCGACCATGCGCTTACAAGCTCTGTGGTCCATCCAACCGTTGGGTCGCGGAGTTGCAAGTGAAGGGCTTTGTCGGCAGTCCTGTCTGCATAGTCGAAATATACTCTCTCAAGATGTTGCGCGCAATCCGCTGGCAATTCAGGAAAAGCGTAAAGATCGGTCTGGTAGCCCGTTGCGTGTGGCCCCACAGATTTGGCGTAGATACGCCCTCGCTGAAGCGAATACTCAACCAGCTTTTGGTCAGGGCCTGCCCAATGTTTCAGATAGAAGGCAGGAATGAAGTGATGGTCCCGAGGCATCTTCATTGCGACGGCTCGACGTAGCTCAAATTGCTAGTTCGGAAGCCGTACACCTATCGTCGCCATGAGGCGAGTCGCATAAGGGCCAATATGGAACTGTTAGCCCGAGCAACCGAGGGTCGCTTGAGTTACCGCGTGCGGACTCGCCTGTGAAATCAGCGGGGATAAGACGATTGCGCTTTACGAGGCGCGGCGAATCCGGGCAATTGACATGTAAGGGTCTAAGCCCTCACCCTGAGGAGGCCCGAAGGGCCGTCTCGAAGAGCGAGGGCGCTTCGGGAATCGCGGGGTGCATCCTTCGAGACGCCCGCTTTGCGGGCTCCTCAGGATGAGAGGGCTTTGGAACCAGGCTCTAAGAGCAGCCATGCGATTTCCGTCGTCCTTCCTCGATGAGATTAAAGCCAGGCTTCCGGTCTCGGAGGTCGTGCGCGGGCGCGTCAAATTGATGCGGTCCGGGCGCGAATGGAAAGGGCTTTCCCCATTCGGACACGGAGAAAACGCCGTCCTTCTTTGTCAATGACCAGAAAATGGCGTGGTTTGACTTTTCTGCCGGCAAAAACGGCAATATTTTCGATTTTGTGATGGAGACCGAAGGGCTTTCGTTTCCCGATGCCGTCGAGCGTCTCGCCCATGACGCCGGACTTGCCCTGCCGCAACTCTCGCCCGAGGCGGAGGCGCAGGAGAAAGACGCGGAAAAGCCTGCATGAGGTGCTGGCGCGTGCGGCGTCCTATTTTTCCGCGCGGCTTGCCGGCGGAGTAGGAGGGGCGGCCCGCGCGTATCTCGCTGGCCGGGGGATCGATCCCGAGCTGCAAGGCCGGTTTGGCTTGGGCTATGCTGTGAGCGAAAAATACGCGCTTCGCGATCATCTCGCCGGCGCGGGCATCCCCGCGCAAATGATGATCGAGGCGGGGCTGTTGATCCATGGCGAGGACATCGCGGTTCCCTACGATCGTTTCCGCGACCGGATTATGTTTCCGATCCATGATTCCGGGGGCCGGGTCATCGCATTCGGCGGCCGCGCGCTCGGCCCCGGACGCCCCGGCGAAATATCTGAATTCGCCGGAGACCGCGCTCTTTCATAAAGGCGCCATTCTTTACAATCACCATAGCGCCCGCAAGGCCGCGCATGAAGGTGGGCAACTCATCGTCGTCGAGGGCTATGTCGATGTTATCGCGATGACATCGGCGGGTTTCGACGCCACGGTGGCGCCGATCGGGAACGGCCTTGACGCCGGATCAATGCGAGCTTTTGTGGAAAATGGCGGAGGAGCCTATCCTTTGCTTCGACGGCGATAGGGCCGGCCGCAAGGCGGCGTACCGGGCAATCGACATGGCGCTGCCCCTGATCGGGCCCGGCCGCTCGCTCGGCTTCGCGCTTTTGCCCGAGGGCGAGGATCCCGACGATCTCGTTCGCGCTGGCGGCCGCGAGGCGGTCTCGCATCTGCTCGCGCACGCGCTGCCGCTCGCAGAGCTCATTTGGGTGCGGGAAACCGAAGGCAAGAATTTCGGCACGCCGGAACGCCGCGCCGGGCTCGAACGGCGGCTTGGCGAAATCACCCGCGAGATCAGGGACGAGGCGCTGCGCCGCCAGTACCAGGAATGACTTCAAGGAGCGGTTCTTTCAGTTTTTCCGGCGCGGCGGCTATGGCGCCAGCATGCGGGAGCGCCTAAGATCAGCGCGGCGAGGCGGTCTCCAAAGCCAATTCCGAGCTCAAAACGGATTTTACGTCGCCGCCGGCGGTCAGTCCAAGCCTTGCGGCTTCGCCCTTTTTCGCCCCGGGAAGCTTGCCCGTCCGATGAGCGAGGGGTTGATTTTACTGCTTCTTCTCAATCATCCCGGCCTAATCGGGCAGCATATCGAGGAACTGTCGGAGATCGCGTTTTCAAGCGACCAAACGGGAGCCTTGCGCGATGCGCTCGTTGCCTTATCAGTGTCTTCGGCGCCTACAGCTCCGCTTGACAGGACAAGCCCGGACGCGGCAAGTCTTCGCGCCGCCGTTGAAGCCCAAGGTTTTGGGCCGATGCTGCAAAAGCTCGATGCAATGGCGGCGCATGGCTCGCACTGGTATGTCAAAGGAGAGGCTGCCGAGGCGGACGCAGAAGAGGTCCTCAAACAAGCCCTGACAGGGCACCGTAAGCAAGCACTCGAAAAAGAATTTGAGTTGGCTGAACGGGCGTTTGAAAAGGAGTCCAGCGAGGGCAATTTCATGCGTCTCAAGAAAATTCAGGAGCAGTTGTTTACACTCGGCAGAATGGAAGCCAGCTTGGAAGGCTTCGGTATTTTGTCGGGACGCCCAAGCGGGACTCTGTGAATGGCCAGCCGGGCGTATTTTTTGCCGGAGGGTGCAGAAACAGCTATTGCCGGGGAGGTAAAGCCTGCCGGCGCGGGCGAATTTGTGAAGCAGGCCCCGAGCTTGCACGACGGGAGCAGGGCGTTACATAGGGAGTTGCAATTGGCTGAAATGGCTCTAGGTATGGAGTCCGGCAGGGCCAATCCGGCCGTCTCAAGGAAATTCAGGCGGAATTAGCGGCCCTCGGCCGGATGGAGGCTGTGTTGGAGGCCAGGTCCCGCGGCCCTGGCGACCGGGGCGGCGGCAGGGACAGAATTCAGTAAGCTGAACTGTTGAAGCACGGTGCCCGGACTCGATTTTTGCACAGATACGAAATTGAAACGGGGCTTTGACTGGGCATCCGCAGTTTTTCGGGACAGGGACGCGCTGTCCTTTCGACCCTTGGGGCGCCGCGTCTAGACGCCTCCTGTTCAGATGATTCATCTGATCGAAAAGGAACCGCTCGGATTCAAAGAATTGGAGCATGCCGGAATCGAAAAAGACGGTCGCCTCTTCCGGGACGCCGTCTAGGAAAGACAAGGCCTCGGTTCCAAAAAGCGTCCGCGCAAGGAAACGTCTGCCGTAATTTTCCGCAAATTGGAGGCCGTTAATGGCGAAAAAGGACAGTGCGAATCCCGGCGCGGAACGCGGCGCGGCCGAAGTCGTCGACGGCCCTTTGCTCGATCTCACCGATGCCGCCGTCAAGCGGATGATCAAGCTCGCCAAGAAGCGGGGCTTTGTTACTTACGCGGAATTGAATGCCGTGCTTCCGTCCGAGGAAGTCAATTCCGAGCAAATCGAAGACATATTGGTCGATGCTGAGCGAGATGGGCATCAATGTCATCGAGAACGAGGAGCAAGACGATGCTTCGCCCGAGGAATCCGCCGAGGAAGAAGAGGTGGAAGGTGGCGATCTTATCGAGGCGGTGCAGGCGAAGGCGGTCGACCACACGTATCGTCCGAACCCTCCGATCGCACCGACGATCCGGTCCGGATGTATCTGCGCGAAATGGGCTCGGTCGAACTCTTGTCGCGCGAGGGCGAAATCGCTATCGCCAAGCGCATCGAGGCTGGCCGCGAGGCGATGATCGCGGGACTTTGCGAAAGCCCGCTGACCTTTCAAGCGATCATCATTTGGCGCGACGAATTGAACGACAGCAAGGTTCTGTTGCGCGACATCATCGATCTCGAAGCGACCTATGCGGGTCCCGATGGCAAGAACACCCCCAAGATCGACATGACGGCGCCAGGCGCCGCCGAGGCGCTGGCCGCGCAACAGGCGCCGGCGATCGCACCGCTCGACCCGCCGGCGCGGCTGCGGCCGGCAAGCGAGGACGGAGGCCTCGAACCGCCAATTCCCGAAGAGATCTTCGACGAGGAAGACGACATGGAAAATTCGGTCTCCTTGTCGGCGATGGAGGCTGAACTCAAACCCAAGGTTCTCGAAACATTCGAGAGGATCGCCAGCGCTTATAAAAAGCTCCGGCGTCTGCAGGATCAAAACGTCGTCAATAAGCTCAAGAACGAAACCCTGACCCCGTCCCAGGAGCGCAAATACAAGACGCTCAAGAAGGAAATCGTCATCTACGTCAAATCGCTTTCGCTCAATCCGAACCGGATCGAGGCGCTGGTCGATCAGCTTTACGACATCAACAGGCGCCTGATTGGACATGAGACAAGGTTGCTGCGGCTAGCCGAGGGTTCGGGTGTTACCGGCGCGAGGATTTTCTCAAAAATTACCAGAATTCCGAGCTCGACCCGAAATGGCTTTTGCGGGTATCGAAACTCGGCGGCCGCGGCTGGAAGGATTTCGTTGCCCGCGCAAAGGAGCAGATCAAGGAGCTGCTTGCGGAAATTCACGGGCTCGCGACCGAGACGGGCCTTGAAATACAGGAATTCCGCCGAATCGTCCATCTCGTTCAAAAGGGCGAGCGAGAGGCGCGTCAAGCCAAGAAGGAGATGGTGGAGGCAAACCTCCGCCTGGTGATTTCGATCGCCAAGAAATACACCAATCGCGGCCTGCAGTTCCTGGATTTGATCCAAGAGGGCAATATCGGCCTGATGAAGGCCGTCGATAAGTTCGAATATAGGCGCGGCTATAAATTCTCGACCTATGCGACCTGGTGGATCAGACAGGCGATCACCCGTTCGATCGCCGATCAAGCGCGCACCATCCGCATCCCGGTGCATATGATCGAGACGATCAACAAGATCGTGCGGACCTCGCGTCAGATGCTGCATGAGATCGGCCGCGAGCCGACACCCGAGGAGCTTGCGGAAAAACTCGCGATGCCGCTTGAAAAAGTGCGCAAGGTCTTGAAGATCGCCAAGGAGCCGATCTCGCTCGAAACCCCGATCGGCGACGAGGAGGATTCCCATCTTGGCGATTTCATCGAGGACAAGAATGCCATTTTGCCAATCGACGCCGCGATCCAATCGAATCTTCGCGAGACGACAACCCGCGTGCTCGCCTCCTTGACGCCGCGCGAGGAGCGCGTGTTGCGGATGCGCTTCGGGATCGGCATGAACACCGATCATACGCTTGAGGAGGTCGGCCAGCAATTCTCGGTGACGCGCGAACGCATTCGCCAGATCGAAGCCAAGGCACTCCGCAAGCTGAAACACCCTTCGCGCTCGCGCAAGCTGCGGAGCTTTCTTGGATAATTGAGAGGCGGCCGGAAGGGGCGCGTCGCGGTGGGTTAAGGGCCCTTCCCTGTTCGCGCTCAAGCAGCCTGCGATGGCTCCAAGGCGTCGGGATAGTCTCGTGTAGCGGGTACGATTTTCAGGTTCAGTTTTTGCGAAGCGGCACGGGGCTTTCCGCGATGCGAACAAAGCCCTGCGCGAGCGCGAGGGGCTTGGCCGCCGGCCCGGTGAAATGGCCGCAGTCGGGATCGCTTGGCGTGGCCCTGAAGGACGCGACATATTCCGCCGAAGCCCTGTTTGAAAGCGCATCGGGGATGGCGCGGGCCGCCTTGCGTAGGCCGGTGAAGGATTGTCCAAGGATCGACGGCGCCGGGAAACTTGCGGTTGAAATATCGCTGGCGAGACCGCGAATCTTGGCCGGGCCGGGGCGCGCCACTGCAATTGGCGGTTGCGTGGCCGGTTGGCTCGTTGTGTTGCCCGGCGTGCTGCCTGGCACCAGCTCCGCGGAGATCTTCCACCGCAGTCTCCGATGCGAATGCAAGCACCTGCTTCGGCACGCTGGCGCGGTCCTTGGGGCCTTGGGTAATCATAACGGGGAGATTTGCCGCGCGTGCCAGAGGCGAATTTGCCGTTGATGCGGTGGCTGCATCATTGACCGGATCGTTCTTGACAAGCTGATTGGTACCTTCGCCTAGCGTCTGACTGGCCTTGCGCGCGGCTACGCGTGTGAGCGAGGCCGGCCGCGCGGGCGGAGTAGGTATATCGGCGAAAGCGACCGCGATGTCGCCGGGCAGCGCTGGACGCGGCGGCGGAAGGGGCGCTGTTGTTGCGGATGTGGCGCGATTGCCGATCTTTTCTTTCAAGCTGTCCGCCGTCTCAGCATCCCGCTCCTGCCGCTCGTCGTGGCCTTGCTCGATTGCGGCGCCGACGCCGCGCAAACTTGGGGCAGTGCCCAAATCCGCGACACGTGTCCGCTCCGTTGCTATTGGGTTTGGCTCGTTTTGGGGCAAATCTTTGCTTGGCGCCGAGGCCAGCGTGAAAGTTGCAGCCCCTGCCTTGCCTTGCTCGGCGGGCGCGCCCGGATTTGCGGGTGCCGCGCCAGCCGGGCTCTCATCATTCATGTGAAGCGCGGCGACCTCGGTCCGGCCATGGCGCCCGCGCGGCGGAGCAGATTGCGGCGCGGCCGCAATCGTTTCGTCCTCGTCTTCATGTTTGCCAAACAGCCAGGCAAACAATCCTCCGGATGGCGCCGGCCTGCGGCACATCGGACATTACGCCCCCGCGCGAGGCAATTTCGGCGCGGGCCTCCTGATAGCGGGGGAGCGTGCGCCCGTCCGCGGCAAGATGAACCGTCTTGCCATCCGGGAAAAGCCGCACAAGCTGATCGTAGCTCATGCGCGGCCAAGCCCGCACGCCGCCGACGTCAAGATGAACGAAATTTGAACTCGGATACCAGCCGACGCCGCCGCGTTGCAGACGCATACCGATTTCACGAATTCTTTCCATCGGCATGCCGGGCATGGTCGTATCCATCGCTTTGCCCAGTATATGCTGCGAATGTTCGGCGACGCCGTGCGAGCGGCGGCGCAGCATCGCGTTGGTTTGCGGCGAGCGGTAGGCCGAAACGATCACGATCGGCTGGGTTGCGCCGGCGGTCCGGTAGGCCTCCCAGATCACGTCAAACAGGCGCGGGTCCATCCGGGTGGGATCGTTGTTCCGCCAATCGCGCAGGAACCAATTGAGCTTTTCGAGAACCGCCGGATCATAAGAGCCGTTGACGCGGAAGGTGGCCTGGATCGATTCGCCCGTATGGGAATGATAAAGGTTCAACGTGCGGGTGTCGCCATTGGCGGCCGCCGTTTCGGTCGAGGAAGGAACAACGATGCTCGATACGAGCGCCGCGACTCCGGTTGCGGCAATGAGACAGGCATATCTGATGGGCGCCGGGTGGCGGAGCGATTTTCGCAAGTGAAATCTCGCGGTTCTGGCTGGACGGAACTGGCCTTGACTTGCGAGGCGCCGCACATCGACATTGCGGCGACCTCACCGATACTGAAGCGATCTCATATTTGTGGGTAGCTGTTACGTGGATAGCTAGGATTTTAGCGGACTTTTGCGGCTACGGTTAATGGTCCGTAACGCGCTCTTAACCTTCCCCTCATCGACAAATCGTCAACCATTGCGGTCTCTGTCAGTCGCCTATCATTCACCAAATAAAGTACCAAATATGGCGAGCCTGTGTCGGAACTGGTGCGGAGATTTCGCGGTTCAAAATTTGTCGAAATCTTCCACGCACTTACAGCCCTTGGCGGGTATATTCAAAAACCAATGCCGCGGCTTCCCGGAGGCAACGGCTGCTGTTCGCGCGCGTTTAGTACAACGTATCACTGCCGTTGACCCCGCTTCCATTCCTATTCCATCTGGAGTTAATGAGGAGGCACGTAGTCCAGCGGCGACGCAGTCCGGCAATCTTGTGGGGAGGGTGGAATGGCCGGTTACGATGTCGATCTCTTCGTGATCGGCGCGGGATCCGGTGGCGTGCGCGCCGCCCGGATCGCGGCGGCACATGGCGCCAAAGTCATGATCGCGGAGGAATTCCGCATTGGCGGAACGTGCGTGATCCGGGGCTGCGTGCCGAAGAAGCTCATGGTCTATGCCAGCCGGTACAAGGACCATTTTGAGGATGCAGCCGGGTTTGGCTGGCACCTTGCCGAACCTTCCTTTGACTGGCAAGAACTCGTCGCCGCGAAGGAAAAGGAAATCTCCCGCCTTTCCGCGATCTATCGCGCTAATCTCGAAACAGCGGGTATCGCCATCGAAGACAGCCGCGCGACAATCGAGGATGCTCACAGCGTGCGTCTTCTCGCCGATGGACGCAAGGTGAGCGCACGAATAATCCTTATCAGTACCGGGGCCGCGCCGGTTCTCGAACCCAACATTCCGGGGCGCAAATATGTGATCAGCTCGAACGAGGTGTTTGATCTCCCGGAATTGCCAAGGCGTATGCTGATTATCGGCGGCGGCTATATCGCGGTGGAATTCGCGTGCGTTTTCGCGCGGCTTGGCACCGAAGTATCTCTTGCCACGCGGGGCGAAAATCTGTTGCGCGGGTTTGACGAGGATATGCGTATCGGCGTGCGCGATGCGCTCGCGCAGGCCGGCGTCAAGCTCAATTTCGGAATGATGCCCACGCGCATCGAAAAGATGCCAACGGGATACCGCGTAAGTTTGACGAAGGCCACACACATCGAAGCCGAGCAAGTGATGATCGCAACCGGCCGCAGGCCTAACACAGCGCGGCTTGGTTTGGAAAAAGCTGGCGTCGAATGCGACGGCCTGGGCGCGGTGAACGTCGATCGTTTTTCGAAAACAAATATCGAGTTCGATCTATGCCGTCGGCGATGTCACCAACAGGGTCCCCCTGACGCCGGTCGCCATCCGCGAGGGGCACGCTTTCGCTGACACGGTTTTCGGCGGCAGGCCGGAGGCCGTCGTGCACAGCAATATTCCAACCGCCGTTTTCTCGACTCCGGAACTCGGCTGCGTTGGCCTGACGGAGGCAGAGGCGCGCGCGAAATTCGATTGCGTCGATATTTATCTTGCGAGCTTTCGCCCGTTGAAGGCTGCCCTCTCCGGCCAGACGGAGAAAACCTTGATGAAGATCGTCGCCGATGGCGCGACGGACCGCGTCCTTGGGGTGCATATTCTCGGCGAGGATGCGAGCGAAATGGCGCAGCTTTTGGGAATTGCCGTGAAAATGGGTGCCAAAAAGTCCGATTTCGACGCGACCATGGCGCTGCATCCAACCTCGGCGGAGGAACTCGTCACCATGCGCACGCGCACCGCGCGGTTTATGCGCGAGGTCGCTGGTCCGGAAGGCCCGGAATGCGGGCCACTCGACGAAGGGTAGCGTGTCCGGTAGTGTTCCAGTTTAATTTTCTGCTTGGTAGCCTAAGCGGACGTTCGCAAGGAAGGCCGTTAGAAATTGGCATTGCGTAATCCGACGGATAAGGCCACCATTTGTTTTCATCGGTTAATGCTTTGACTATCCTCGCCGCTCATTGAGGACAAAAGCAAGGCACAAGGCGCCTTGGATCTTCGCTTTTTCATTTGTGTATCTGCGCCGACGCTTAGCCCGGTAACGCAAGCCTGTGTTTTAAGAGGATCGACGGCGCGTCTTGACGTTAGCACAGCGATGAGCGGCGGGTTGAATGGAGCCGTCGTAACGTGAGGAAAATATGTCCTACGCCACATTAATGGTTCATCTCGATCTCGACCAAAAAAATGATGCGCGGCTCAGCGTCGTCGGCGATCTCGCGGAGAGGTTCACTGCGCGGGTCATTGGCGTTGCCGCTCAGATGGAGCCGGTCTACTATACGACCGACTTAGAAGCGGCAAGTTTCGTGGCGGAGGACCTCGGGCAAATGGAGGCGAACCGGGGGGCAATCAAGCAGCGTTTGGAACAGGCCGAGGAACGATTCCGGACTGCGCTCAGAGGTCGAGCAAAGCAGCTCGAATGGCGGTCTTCGATCGAAGATCCGATTCCTTATATCGCCGACCAGTGCCGCGCCGCCGATCTGTTGGTGATTGGAAATACAGCAAGCGACGAAACGCAGGAACCGAATGCGCAGATCAATCCGAGCGATTTGATCGCGCGCACCGGCCGCCCGCTTCTCATTGTCCCGCTTCATGTCCAGACGTTGCAGGCTGAACAGAGTCGTCGTCGGCTGGAAGGATACGCGCGAAGCCCGGCGCGCGGTACTCGACGCCTTGCCGCTCCTGAAAACATCTCAACATGTGATTGTTTGCGAAATCGACGAGGATAATAATTCTGCGGACGCGCAGCGCCATGTCGATGATGTTGTTACATGGCTCGCCAATCATGGTGTGAGCGGTGCGGCAAAGGTCGAGCCCTTACGCGACAGCCCTGCCATCCAGCTTGAAGCGCTCGCAAAGCAGGAATCCGCCGACCTCATCGTCGCCGGCGCCTTCGGCCACGGAAAGCTGCGGGAGTGGATTTTGGGCGGGGTGACGCGCGATCTCCTCGGTCAATCGTCCCGCTGCCAATTGCTGGCCCACTGAGACGCTAAACCGCGAGCGGTGTAGGTGGCATCAGGTGCCGGCCAATATCGGTCATTATTGAAGACATGCGTCGCAGCAAGCGATCGTATTGCTTGCGGCGTCATGGAAACCCGACCAACACATTGGAGCTTGTGTCCATCACTTTGGCGCCTGCAATCTAAGCCTACGCATCACCAGGAGTGTCAACTCAGTTAATTCGCTAATGCCAAAAAGTCGGGCCAGACCTACATAAATGCTGACTCCAATTGCGCATAGTATGGAAGCGCGCATTACTGTCACACCGAGATGCATGCCCGGCAGGAATTGAAAGAGAAAAATCCGCACCCCTAATCCCACACCGATCGCGATCCCCGCTGCCAGGGCCAAACGCGCTGCGGCCTTAAGCATACCAGGCACACCGCGGAGAGTGCCGCCCTTCGCAGCAGCCTCGCGCTCGAAGCGACGACGCTGCAACCAGCCGAGCACGAGTACATAGACTAAGATCGCTACAGAGCTGGCGATCGCCAGTCCAATCGCGCCCCATTGATGACGCAGGACGACATAGAGAGGCACCGCGAGGAATGCCACCAGCGTGCCGGCGATCGTTGGCAGCCATGTGCTTCCCAAGGCGTAGAAACCGCGACTGATCAGTGTCTGCGCGGCCCAGCCGGCAAGACCTAGACAGAGGAAGGCAAGGATGGTTCCGGTTGCCTGTGCGTCCGCTACGCTGAAATCGGCTGGCGAACAGACCCCAGACTAAGTAGGCGGCTTCGAACCCGGCCAGTGTCATGCAGATCTGCGCCGCGAACGTTGCAACAAGCATCAGCCGTACCGCATGACACAACACACTGTAGGCCTCGACCACATCGCCGGCCGTGACCATACGACTAATCGTGGGGTAGGCCGCCACCCCCGCCGCCATGCCAAACACGCCGATTGGCACTTTCATCAGGGTTCGACCATATTGCAGATACGACAGCACACCGTCCGAAAGGTACGAAGCTTGATTTTTGATAATCCATTCATCGACCACCACGATTGAAAATCCCATCATGATCGGAAATGAAAGCCAGAGGTAATGCCGCAGGTCCGCGTTCCAAAAGGAAAGGACCGGGTACCAGCGCATTCGAGCCCTGAGGCAGCCATAGAGTGGCAGCGCAAATGGCCCCATCACGGAACCGGCCAGCACACCCCATGCAAATCCATCGGCTCCCATTCCGCCATAGTGTGCTCCGAACAGTCCGCCGATGATTATGCCCGCCGAATACACGAGCGGCGCCATTGCCGGCAGAAGATGAAGGTCCTTGGCCTGTAGCGCTGCTGACAATAATCCTCCGACCACAAGGAAGAATTGCGCCGGCAAAATGATCCGTATCAACCGGACCAGGGTGTCCACCTCGCCTGAATTCGTAAATCCGGGCGCCACCAGGCCCATCAACGGTCGCGCGAAAACCATGAGCAGAGCGATCGCGATGCTGCCCACCACGAGGATGAAATTCGCGATGACGCTGAACGCTAGCCACCCGCCTTCCTCGTCACCGCGTTCGAGATGCTCAAGGAAAATCGGTATGAAAACAATCGACAGAGCCCCAGCCGCCAGGAGATAGTTCAAGAAGTCCGGAAGCGTAAAGCTGGCGAAATAAAGATCTGCCTCTCGGCTGGCTCCCAGCGTGCGGCCTATGATCTGCTCACGCACCAGGCCCATGATGCGGCTGAGGAAAATTGAGCCTGCCCAGATCGCCGAGGCAATGCCAATTGTACGCGCGGGGCTCTTGCGGCGCTGCAGCGATATGTGGTCCGCGAGAGATGGCTGGATCAATTTAGTGGCATGCGGTGCGGGAGCCGGGCGGTCTTCGTCACTTTTCGCTCGCCTACGACTACGCTTATCCAAAATAATACTGCGATGATGAGGCAGGCCGGCAACAGGAACGCCAACAAATTCGGCAACCAATCGTGGGGGCCGGCAAATAAGTTTGATAAACTTTCAAGCACGACGCCATCCCTGATCAAGCTGCGGGCCCAAACGAGCATTCACCAGATAAGTCGCACCTTTCCCCCACGTTTTGCGCAAACGTTGGCCACTGAGTAAAAACCAGAGCAATGATTCCACACGGCACTGTCACGATACACAATAGGGAACGTAACAGACCTGCTGGCATGTTAAGCTCACGCGGCAGCGACGACTTTGCGCTACCACTGCATCGCCGTGGCCGTTAAGGCTCGGTGAGGTCTTGCTGAGGTGAGATGGCGTTGGACGTTGAAAGTGTTGCGAGTGGCTGCGGGCGCTGAGAGAAATTTTTGGGCTGAACCCGGACTTTTCGCTATCGTTGTGCGCCCTGTGCTTCTTTGGCCGTATCCTGTCGCCGCGCGTGTCTTTGTCAACCCAGTTTGTTACGAAGCCGTCGCCTCGGCGAGGATGCCAGCGAAATGGCGCAGCTTTTGGGAATTGCCGTGAAAATCGGCGCCAAAAAGGCCGATCTCGACGCCACCATGGCGCTGCATCCAACTTCGGCGGAGGAACTCGACATAATGCGCACGCGCACCGCCCGGCTTATGCGCGAGGTCGCAGGGCCAAAAGGCCCGGAATGCGGGCCGCTCGACAAGTGGTAGCGTGTCCGGTAGTGTTCCAGTTTAAATTTCTGCTCGTGACCCGAAGTGGAGGTCGGACCTACTGACGAAAGGTTCAGTTCGACAACGCCCTCTTGAGGTTTGATTCACGCGTTCCCGCTCTATTGTGTCTTTGTCGTCGACCTTGGTATTGTCGTCCTTGAGGTCGATCGTCACCTTCCCGATCTTCCCGTTGAACCTGAAGGGATTCATGAGTCCGGGGAGACCGCCGTGCCGGTATTCAGTCCGACGTCTGCGCCTTCGGTCGCAGAGAAACCGCAACACTGGGTCAGGTCGATCCGGCCCTGCCCGACCTTCTCCCGTTGACGAACAGAGTGCCGGTCCCGCCCTTGCCGGGCCGCCGCCGTCATAGGCAAAATCGAACACGGACCGTCGCCTTGCCGGCGCGAGGCGGTTTATCCGACGACCACGGTGAATCGCTTCATGCCCAGGAAATTGTAGTCGAAGGCCGGCTTGCCATCCTTCACATAGAGGCTCCAGCCGCCGAACCGGCCGCCCTGGGCGATCAATACGCCGTTGGCGCGGCTGTTCGGGAACAATCGACGTCGGCGGTGATCGTGAACGAGGTGTTCTTCACGTTGATGAAGGCGTTCTCCGCGATGGCGAGACATGCCCGCATAGACGGTCAGCGATTTGCGTCCCGCCATCAGATCGGGCCGGCCGGCCATCGCCGGATTCACGCGCTCGAAGCTACGGTCGTCGATCGGCAGAACGTGATTGGCGATCGCTTCCTCGCAGGAAGATCTCCTGCATTTCCTTCAGCTTCTCGGGATTCCTGAGCGGCGAGATCGTTGCGAGGCTGAAGTCGACCGCGTGTCGTAGAGCTCCCAGTTGTCGTCCTCGAGCGTGGCGCGCGGAACTTGGCTTCCCACGGCGCGCGATGGACCGTGCCGGCGAGCCAGCCGTCGTGAGTAGATGCCGCGATTGCCGGAGATCTCGAAATATTGCGTCAGATGGCCGGCTCGGTCGCCTTCGCGTCGTCGAAGGCATAGACCATGCTGACGCCCTGGATCGGCGTCTGCGGCGTCCCGTTGACGACTCGCGGCTCCGGCAGCCCGGCGGCCTCGAGCATGGTCGGCGCGACGTCGATCACATGGTGCCATTGCGAGCGCACTTCGTCCTTGGCCTTGATGCCGTTCGGCCAATGCACGACCATGCCGTTGCGCGTGCCGCCGTAGCTCGACGGCGATCTGCTTGGTCCAGGTGAAGGGCGTGTCGCCCGCCACCGCCCAGCCCGCGGCGTAGTGATTGTAGGCCGAGCGGGCCGCCGAGCTCGTCGATATGCTTGAGGATGTCCGTGCGATCGGTCTCGGGCACGCCGTTGAAATAGGTCATCTCGTTGAAGAGGCCGTTCATGCCGCCTTCGGCGCTCGCGCCATTGTCGCCGATGATGTAGAAGATCAGCGTGTTGTCGAGCTGGCCCAGTTCGTTGATGGCGCCGATCAGCCGGCCGATCTCGGTGTCGGCATATTCGCCGAAGCCGGCGAACACCTCCATCTGGCGGGCGAACAGCCGCTTCTCGTCGGCCGACAGCGCATCCCAGTCCTTGATCGCCTCCGGCTTCGGCGCGAGCTTCGTATCCGGCGGCACGACGCCGAGCGCCTTCTGGCGCGCCAGCGTCTCCTCGCGCAGCTTGTCCCAGCCCTGGTCGAACTTGCCCTTGTATTTCTCGATCCATTCCTTCGGGACATGATGCGGCGCATGGGTCGCGCCCGGCGCGAAATACATGAAGAACGGCTTGTCGGGCGTCAGCGACTTCTCCGACTGCGACCCACTCGATCGCCTGGTCGGTCATGTCGGTCATGAAGTGATAGCCGGGCTTCTCGTCGATCTGGATCTTGGTCATGTCCGTCGTAGAGCGGTCGGCGACCATTGGTCGGTCTCGCCGCCGATGAAGCCGTAGAACTTGTCGAAGCCGGAGCGGGTCGGCCAGCGGTCGGTCGGACCCGAGGCGCTGAGCTCCCAGGCCGGCGTCTCGTGCGACTTGCCGAACGCGGCGGTCGCATAGCCGTTCAGCCGCAGCATCTCGGCGAGCGGCGCGACGCTGTTCGGCCGCACGCCGGTGTTGCCCGGGAAAGCGGTCGCGGTCTCGGTGATCGCGCCCATGTTGTTCATGTGATGATTGCGGCCGGTAAGCAGCGCGATGCGGGTCGGCGAGCAGAGCGCGGTCGTATGGAACTCGTTGAAGCGCAGCCCGTCGTTGGCGAGCGCCTCGACGGTCGGCATGTGGACCGGGCCGCCGAACGCGCTCGACTGGCCAAAGCCCATGTCGTCGATCAGCACGATCAGCACATTCGGCGCGCCGGCCGGCGCCTTCACCTGGAAGAGCGGCGGCGGCTTGGCGTTGCGCGCGTCGAGTTCGGTGACTGGCGGATAGACCGGTTCGGGAATCGGCAGGACAGTCCGATCGACGGGCACCTCCTGGGCAACTACCAGGGCGGGCGGTCCGAAGAAAGCCAGAAGTCCCAGCCCAATCGGCATGAATGCGCTTGTGACTTTCCGCATGAAAATATCTTCCTTCGTTGGCACGTCGGTACGAGACAGCCAAACACGCTAATCCGAGCGGCTAATCAACTCTAAGCGATAGCAACTAAAAAAGCGACCGGGGGTTTGATTGGGACAGGGCTATCGGGTGAACAGGTTTGCGAGCTTCTGGCTCGCCGAATTTGTGGCGTGGACGCCGTTTTACGCCAGTCACGCGTCCTGAAGGTAGAATTGTCGGCCGAGGTTTCGCGTTATGCGAGTTTTGGAGCACTCATCGGCGAGCACCGCACCGGATTGAATTCGTCATTCGTTCCTTCACCCGATTCCCCTGTTGATTGGGATGAACCGGGTGGAGTGGCTTCTTTTTTTGGCTATGCTGCCATGTACTTGCGAGCTAACAGAATTTTGCGGGAATTCTGCATATGGCGCTTTGCGGAAAAAATCAGACTGACCCACTACCGAATTTTCCTTTCCATGTTCCATTTTCAAAAACCTTTGTATAAGGCATTTTTGAATTCACGATGATTTGGGGAGTCACCCGAGGAGTTAGAGGACATGCCCATGGAATGCTGGTCTGGGGGGCGGATCCCCGCCGCTGCGGTATTCGGGCTGCGCACGTCGATCAGTTTTTGAATCCGTTGGGCTAGCTCGCCGTAACGTGTCCGAGTTTGTGTAGCGGTCTTCCGAGGAGCTGACTGTGATGTTGTCACGCCGATCCGCCATGCTCTCCGCTGTTGCCGCCTGTGTAACCGCGCCCCGTCGCATTTGGGCGCAGCCGGCCCCAGCGGTCCACTGGGGAAGAAACAGGGCCAGCGACGATCCTCCGCGTCCAGCGACGCAGCATCGAAGTGAATGGAAAGCCAGCCTCGGTGCTCGGCATTCGGCAGCCGGATGGCACAGCTGGCATTGTCACAGAAGTGGGAAACCAGTTCCGTGTTCGGGTCGACAATGAGCTCGATGTGCCAACTCTAATCCATTGGCATGGAATGACGCCTCCCTGGCAGCAGGATGGCGTGCCTGGCGTCTCCGGGCCGCCGATCCCGCCCGGTGCCAACTCCGAAGTTGATTTCCCGCTTCGCTTCGGCGGCACGTTCTGGATGCACTCGCATCAGGGCCTGCAAGAGCAGCAGCTCCTCGCGGCGCCACTCATCATTCGCGAGGGGCGCGACCCGCCGGATCAACAGGAAGCGGTGATCATGCTGGCAGATTTCAGCTTCACTCCGCCTGAGGAGATCTACGAGGGATTGCGGAAACGAAGCGGAATGTCTGGCATGACCCCCAGCGGGAGAGAATTCGCGTCCCGTCGATACCAAGTCTGCAAAGCCAGCGATGACCGGAATGGCCAATGGCGGCGCAACGGCGGGGCCCGATCTGAACGATGTGAAATATGACGCCTTCCTGGCCAACGACCGCACGCTCGCTGATCCTGAAGTGATCCGGGTCGAGCCCGGAGGGTCAATTCTGTTGCGAGTCATTAACAGCTCGTCGATGAGTGCGTATCACGTCGATCTTGGCGCCCTCAGCGGCGAACTCATCGCGGTTGACGGGTTCAGGGTCCATCCGGTTGCGGGACAGCGCTTTCCAATTGCCGTCGCCCAGCGTCTTGATATCCGCATCGCAGTTCCGCACGTCCCAGCCGCATATCCGGTGCTTGCGATTCTTGAAGGCGAGCGCAGACAGACCGGCGTAATTCTGCGTGCGGGGCGTGCGCCGGTGACCCATGTTCCAGAAATCGCGCCAATGCCTTCGCCCGCACTCACCCTCGATCTGGAGCGCCGGCTGCGCGCCGCCGAGCCGCTGGCAGCGCGAAAGGCGGACCGCGTCCATCAGCTCGACCTGACTGGAAACATGCAAGGCTATATCTGGTCGATCAATGGTGTCGCCTGGAACAAGGATGTCCCGCCACTGCCCATTTCAGAAGGCGAGCGCGTCGAGCTGGCAATCAAGAATAAAACGCTTATGCCTCACCCGATGCACCTTCACGGGCACGAGTTTCAGGTGGTGGAGATTGACGGTGAGCGGTTTTCTGGGGCGGTGCGGGATACCGTGCTGGTAACGCCCGGGACACGCGTTGTCATCGCATTCGATGCGAACAACCCTGGCTTTTGGGCCTTCCATTGCCATCTGCTTTACCACCTGGACGCGGGTATGTTCACCACTTTGCGCTACGTTTGAATGGCGGGTCTCCGGGTTGGAAGGAATATTAACCGACCTTCCGAGCCGCGCGGCCGTTTCCATGTTCCATTTTCAAAATCCTCTGTATTATGGGATGTTGGAGCTTGATAGATTGGGGCGCCCGCCTCGGGAGTTAAGAGGAATTGCCGATGGATCCTTGGTCACCGTCGAGCTGGAGACGCAAACCAATCGAGCAGGTGCCGGATTATGCCGACCAGGCGGCACTGGCGGAGGTCGAGCGTCAGCTCGCGGGGTTTCCGCCGCTGGTCTTCGCGGGAGAGGCGCGCAAGCTGAAGCGTATGCTGGGCAAGGTCGCCGCGGGCGAAGCATTCCTGTTGCAAGGCGGCGACTGCGCCGAGAGCTTTGCTGAGCACGCCGCCGACAATATCCGGGATTTTTTCCGGGTGTTCCTGCAAATGGCCGTAGTCACGACGTTCGCCGCTGCTTTGCCGGTGGTGAAGCTCGGCCGCATCGCCGGTCAGTTCGCCAAGCCGCGCTCGCTACCGACTGAATTCGCCGATGGCGTCGAGCTGCCGAGCTACCGCGGCGACATCGTGAATGATCTTGCGTTTGACCCTCGGTCCCGCGCGCCCGACCCCGCGCGTCAGCTGATGGCCTACCGGCAGTCGGCCGCAACCTTGAACCTGCTGCGCGCTTTTGCTACCGGCGGCTATGCGAATCTTGAAAACGCGCATGGCTGGATGCTCGGCTTCATCAAGGACAGCCCGCAATCCGCCCGCTATGAGGAGCTGGCCTCAAGGATCACCGAGACGCTTGGCTTCATGCGCGCGATTGGCCTCGATCCCGAGGCACATCAGGAATTGCGCCAGACCGATTTTTATACGTCGCACGAGGCTTTGCTGCTCGGCTATGAAGAAGCGCTAACCCGGATCGATTCGACGACTGGCGATCATTATGCGACGTCGGGCCATATGCTCTGGATCGGCGACCGCACCCGCCATCCTGGCAATGCTCATGTGGAATATGCGCGCGGCGTCAAAAACCCGCTTGGCATAAAATGCGGCCCCACCCTTTCGCCGGAGGAGTTGCTGCGCCTCATCGAAATTCTCAATCCGGCGAACGAACCCGGCCGTCTCACCCTGATTTGCCGGTTTGGCGCCGGCAAGGCGGCCGATCGTCTGCCGGGCCTGATCCGCGCCGTAAAGAGGGAAGGGCGCACCGTCGTTTGGTCCTGCGATCCGATGCACGGCAATACGGTCAAGGCGGCGAGCGGCTATAAGACCCGGCCGTTCGACAAGATTGTGGGCGAAATCCGCACGTTTTTTTCGATCCACCGGGCGGAGGGCACTTACGCCGGCGGCATCCATCTCGAAATGACCGGCAAGAATGTCACCGAATGCACCGGCGGCGCGCGGGCCATTTCGGAGGCCGACCTGCATGACCGTTACCACACGTATTGCGATCCAAGGCTCAATGCCGAGCAGGCGATTGAAGTGGCCTTTCTCGTCGCCGAGCTGCTCAAGGCGGAGCGGATCGAACGCGGCCGCGCCGATGCCGCGGAGTGAAGCCTGACGGCGGACGGGGCCGCCGGACGAGGTCCCTTTATGCCGACGCGCCAGGATGCCCCCGCGAACCGCCTCGTTATTGGCCTCGCGCAAATCGACTGCACGGTCGGCGACATCGCGGGCAATGTCGCGCGCCTGCGTGCCGCGCGTGCCGAGGCGGCTTCCTTCGGCGCCAATCTCGTGATGTTTTCCGAACTTTTCATCGCGGGCTATCCGCCAGAAGACCTGGTCTTGAAGCCGGCATTTCTGGAGGCCTGCCGCGCCGCCTGCGAGGAGATCGCGGCTGAAACGGCCGATGGCGGCCCGGCGATCCTCGTAGGGCTCCCATGGGACGAAAACGGGCATTGCTACAACGCCTATGCCCTCCTCGACAAAGGCCGCATAGCGGCGATTCGCTTCAAGACCGACTTGCCGAATTATGGGGTGTTCGACGAAAAGCGGGTGTTCACTCCGGGGCCGATGCCGGGGCCTGTCTCCTTCAACGGCGTGCGCATCGGCATCCCCATTTGCGAGGATATTTGGGGACCAGGCCCCGCCGCATGCCTCGCCGCCGCGAGCAGCGAAATTCTTCTTGTTCCCAACGGTTCGCCTTACTGGCGCGGCAAGACGAATGAGCGATTTTCGATCGCCGCCGCGCGGGTTGCCGAGAGCAAATTGCCGCTCATTTATCTCAATCAATTCGGCGGCCAGGACGAGCTTGTCTTCGATGGCGCATCCTTCGGCCTCAATGCCGATGGCTCGCGCGCGTTCCAGCTTCCGGCTTTTTCGGCCGCCGTCGCGAAGACGGTTTGGAAACGCGAAGCAAAAGGGTTTGTTTGCGTCGAGGGACCAGGTTGCGGCATCGAGGAGGGCATTGAGGCCGATTACGCCGCCTGTGTCCTCGGCCTACGCGATTATGTGAATAAGAATGGTTTTCCCGGTGTCGTCATGGGCCTTTCGGGGGGAATCGATTCCGCACTTTGCGCGGCAATCGCGGTTGATGCGCTTGGTCCCGCGCGCGTCCATTGCGTCATGCTGCCCTACCGCTTTACCTCACACGAATCGCTGAGGGATGCCGAAGCGTGCGCACGTGCGCTTAATGTTCGCTACGATATTCTCCCAATCGCGCCGGCGGTCGAAGGTTTTGCAAAGGTTCTTGCACCAATCTTCAAGGGCGGCAATGCGGATATCACCGAGGAAAATATACAAAGCCGCGCGCGTGGCACGCTATTGATGGCGATTTCCAACAAATTCGGCTTGATGCTCGTGACAACCGGCAACAAATCGGAAATGTCGGTCGGCTATGCGACGATCTATGGCGATATGAACGGCGGGTTCAATCCCATCAAGGACCTTTACAAGATGGAGGTTTTTCGCCTCGCGGAGCTCCGTAACCGATGGAAGCCCAACGGCGCGCTTGGACCAGATGGCGAGGTGATCGCACGCAACATCCTGACCAAACCGCCGTCCGCCGAACTGCGGGAAAATCAAAAAGATCAAGACTCGCTGCCGCCATATGAGGTGCTCGATGCGATTCTCGAAGCGCTTGTCGAAAAAGAAATGCGCGTTGCCGATGTCGTGGCAAATGGTCACGATCTCGAAACCGTGAAGAAAATCGAGAGGCTGCTTTATCTCGCCGAATATAAGCGGCGCCAGTCCGCCCCCGGCGTCAAGGTAACACGGAAGAATTTTGGCCGCGACAGGCGCTATCCGATCGTCAATTTGTTTCGCGATCCCGGCGTGGCCCGACCCAAAGAATGAAACTCGCCGCCAAGCGGTGCCTCTGCGCGGAGAGCGCCACTATTTCCGTTTGGCGCAACACCGGCCAAACACAGCCGCTCATGCCAGATCCTCGTCCTTGAGGGAGACGAAAATCAGCACGCCGAGCATGGTGATCACGACCCGGAAAGCGCTCTGCACGGCATCAAGACCCCGCGCCTGCCACATGCCGAACCATTCGCCGCCAACCGCCACGAAACCGCCTTCATAGAGCAGGAACCCGAGCGTCAGCCCGGCCACCGCCATGGTCTTGGCGCCCTGGAACGCCGGCTCCCTGGCCCGAACTTGCCGGGCCATCGCCAGGGCGCCGAGCGCGCAAAGCGCCGCCGTGGCGGCCTCCGCCGCGATGATCAGAATATAGCCCGCATGGTGGAGGACCGGCGCCGTTATCGCCCGCCAATGGATGGCCGACGCGGCGGGGACATCGTCCATGTCGAGCACCTCGGTCACAAACCTGAAATTGGTCCAATAGTCGGTCAGATTCCCAAATGCGACGAGCGCCACATAGAGCCCGATGGCGGCAACGCAGCTAATTTTCGCAAGGCGAATGGCAAGCACGCAAATCTCCAGGCGCGGTCACACGCCCCTCGCTAGCATAAATCAACGAGGCTTGTCCTTTCCAGCTGCGCACTTGAAACTCATGTGCATTAGCCGTCTCGGCAAGAGGCAAGCGGCAGGGGGCCGCACGGCTTCCGGACAAGCGCGATCCATGATATTGTCTTACCAATCCTCCATCGATAGGAAACCGGTAATGCCCGCGAAAGACATCACGAAGCTTTCGGCTAAATTCCAGATTTCCATTCCCAAAACTGTGCGGACGGCGCGGCATTGGAAGGCCGGGCAAGAATTCGCCTTTATCCCGAAAGGCGAAGGCGTGCTGCTTGTTCCCGTGCCCAAGCTAGACGACCTTGCCGGCCTTGCGCGAGGCGCCAAGCCGGACAACTATCGCGACCGGAAAGATCGCTTCTGATGCGGCTTGTCGACACCTCTGCTTGGGTTGAGTGGCTCATCGATTCGCCGCTCGGCAAGACGATCACGGGCGAATTGCCGGCGCGCGAGCAATGGCTCGTCCCGACCATCGTCCAGCTCGAACTGGCAAAATGGCTTACCCGCAACGCGGGCGAGGACAAATCGGACCAGGTCATTGCTTTCACTGAGACCTGCAACGTCGCCGGTCTCGACACCGCGATCGCGCTTTCCGCCGCCGATCTCTGTGCCCGGCACGGATTGGCGACGGCGGACGCCATCGTCTACGCAACGGCGCGCGCCCACGGCGCCGATCTTTTTACTTGCGACCGTCATTTCGAGGGTCTGCCCGGGGTTTGCTTCATAGCCAAATCGAACAGCTGATAGACCATGGGAACCGACATCTTATCCCAAGCTCCACTTATGCACCCGCCGAGGGATCACGGCGGCGGCGGGTAGTTTTTGCGAGGCCATGGCGGGCGCGCAGCGCCGCCGCCTCGTCCGTGCGGCCCAGCGCGTCGAGCGCATTGGCGGTGATGCGGGCGGAGGCCTTGGTCGTGGGATGATCTTGACCCAGAACTTTTTCATGCGCGGCAAGAGCGGCCTCGCTGAAGGAGAGCGCTTCGCCCGGATTGCCGGAGTCCAGCAGCAGCAGGGCAAGATTTCCGCGCGCGAATTCGTGTTCGGATGCTCGGGGCCGAGCAACTTCCCGGCGATCACCAGCGCGCGCTCAATAAGCGGCTGCGCGCCTGCAAAATCGCCCTGGGCATAAAGCAGCAAGCCGAGATTGTTGAGGTCTGTCGCTGTACCAGGATGCTCGGGGCCAAGTGCTTTCTCGTCAATTGCAAGCGCGCGCTCGTAGAGTGGCCGCGCGTCGGCGAAATCGCCCTGGGCCTTGAGCAGATTGGCGAGATTGTTTAGGCTCGTCCCCGTTTCCGGATTCTCGGGGCCAAGCGCTTTCTCGTTAATTGCCAGCGCCCGCTCATAGAGTGGCCGCGCCCCTGCAAAATTGCCCTGAATTTTGAGCAATACCGCGAGGTTGTTGAGGCTCTGCGCCGTGCCAAGATGCTCGGGGCCGAGCGCCTTCTCGCGGATCGCGAGCACGCGCTCGCGGAGCGGCCGCGCCTGCGCATAGGCCGCGAGCGCCCCGTGCCGGTATGACGCGAGCCGATCCAGCAAGTAACTCGCCAGCTCCTCCGTCCCCTTCGGTGGCTCGGCATCGCCGCCGACAAGCGCCAGAGCGAGGGCATCAAGCCGCCGCACCCGCGGCCAGCTCTTCGGATCGTCGTAGACGCCTCTGGGATAAACCGCCGCCATGGCTTCCACCAGTTCGCGCCGCGCCTCCTCCCGCGCCGCACCCTCGCGCCGCGCCGCCGCGACCTGACGCACCAGCCGGTGCAGTCGGATCGTGTCCGTCGTGATCGCGGGCTCGCGCTCGTCGGCAATCGTCTCGCGGTCGACAAGCGCAAAAGTCCGGAGCGCCGCCACCGCCTCGTCGAGGCCGTCGCCTTCCAACGCCGAGGCAAGGGGCTCGCCGAATTTTTCCCGCGCTTCGGCAAACAAAAATAGCGGGATCGGCTCCGGCGCCAGCAGTGCGGCATACACGATCAATGGCTCGGCGGCCGGACAAAGTTTTGCCGCCTCGTCGATTGCGAGCGCAAAAGACCTTGCTACGGTCATCCCATCATTGTGATCAGCCGGTGTATGGCGCACATCGTCGAGCAATCGCACGGGCGTGGCCTCGAAGCGCTTATGGTACTCGCCAATTGAAACATCGAGCCGCTCGCAGTAGGCCGCCGCCTGCTCATGGGCGAGCGGCAATCCGCCAAGCGCCTCCGACAAAGCCTCCGCAGCCACGCGCTCCGCCGCGCAGCCGATGCGGGCAATCAAATACTCGGCACCGGTTTCTTTCGGCCACAGTAGGATTTCGACCGGCTCCGCCACCCCGCGCCAGGCATGCGCATTCGAAGTGACAAGCACCTTCGCCGCGCCACCGCGGGGCAGATAGGGTTTGAGCGCCGTCGCATCGATCGCATTGTCGTAGATGAGCAAAATGCCTTCGCCCTCGAGCCGCAGCCGCTCCATCGCGGCAGCGAGCGCTGGCTCCTCCTTGTCCTCCGCGCCAACCCAGCCGAGCCGCACGCCGAGCGCCACAAGATCGGCACGCGTGGTGGAGTCCGTCTGCGCCCGGATCCACCATGTCGCCCGGTAATCGCCGAGATGTTTCTCCGCATAGGCGGCAGCAAGCGTGGTCTTGCCGACTCCCCGCAGCCCATGCACCGCCGTGATCGCCACGCGGCCCTCGCGGCGCGCGAGAGATGTTTCGATCTTGGCTAGCGCATCGTCGCGGCCCAAAAAATGCTCCGGCACGCGGATTGGGATATTTGACAGCGCGGTCTTGCCGGTCAGCGAATGCGGCTCGTTCGCAGGTCCACTATCATCGCGAGAGGCAGCCAAACTGGGTAGTGCGCGCTTGTCAAGGACCTCGCGCAATTTGATCAATGACTGAACAGCCTTGGTTTTTAAATCGTCGACGGACTTGAATTCCGCGTATATGCGATCCTTTTTTGCCAGCCGGACAAACGAATCATATTTTTGTTTAGCACCACGCTCCGCCCCAACAGCTCGCCTCGGTACTGGGTGCTCGCCGTGCATTATGAACATGCAGATTGGAATTTTACGGGCCAACGCACGGCGAAATTCGAGTTCTGTTAGCGATAGCCGGCGTGGATTTCGCTCAGGACATTTTGGGGTTTGGCCATAGCGGTAGCTTATCAACCCGACATAGGCATCCGACTTATTGACCTTTGCTAAGGAAGCGTCAATGAGATCTTGATCCGGCAAGGCAGCGTCATCTTCCATGGCGATTGGAAACATGCGCTGACTGAGCATCGCTTCTCGAACAGCTCGCCGGTGCTCTTCTAATTCAATGTATGTGCTCGACAGCATGATTTTATACATGCGCGCCGGTCCCCCACCGGCCCCGCCGCCGGCGGGTCATGATGTCCCTAAGCCTGCCGCCGCGCAAGCCCGCGCCGCGCGATGCTTTCGCGGCAAAAGACCAATAAAAACTCCGGTCTTACAAAATTGGGAGGGGCCGCTGTCTGACAGCTTGTAAGGTTTCTGGCCAAAATCGTACCAAAAGGTTTCACGTGAAACACTTTGGTACGATTGCGCAAAGAAGCCGGACAAAGCCTCTTATTTCGCCTGCGGCGTGCAGACGACGGCTTCGTTCAAAACGTAGCAGATCGACATCAGGCCGGTGCGCAGATCGATCCTAAAAATGCCGCCTTCGCGCTCATGGCGGGAGGCGACGAGGGAATATTCGCTTGATGCCTGCGGACCCGCACCTTCGCCCGGAGGATAACAGAGTGTGACGCCGACCGAGGCTTCCTTCAAGCCATATTGGCAGGCGCCGATCTCGCCGGTTGCCCGGTCGAGGCGATAGACACGGTTAAGATCGGTTTCCGGCGCCGCGAGAAATTCATAGCTGGCGGCCAAGGCGCTCCGCGCCAGCAAGAGCACGGCCATCGCCACGCCAAGAAGGACCACTAAGCGGTGCGAGAAAACATGCAAACATCCCATGCTGCCAGTTCCCAAAGTGCAATTTTGAGCTGATCTTAGAATTACGAATTTATCCTTAATAATACGTTTACGGTTCCATCCGCGCACCGCGAACAGGCCCCGATCTTGACCATTTTACGCTTGCATCCTAAGCCCGGCGCCATGCAGCAGAATCCCCGTGCGCCCCTTCTCGTCTTCGATCTCGACGGCACGCTTGCCGATACAGCAAGCGACCTCGTCGCGGCCTTGAATTTTACCTTGGCGCGCGAAGGCCTCGCGAAGATCGCTGTGGCGGATGCCCGCGCAATGGTCGGCGGTGGCGCGAAGGTCTTGATCCAACGCGGCCTTTCGGCCAACGGCAAGTCGGTAAGCGAGCTCCAACTCGAAAAAATGCTGGCTGGTTTCATGGCCTATTACGAGGCCAACATCGCCGTTGAGACAGTGTTGTTTCCTGGTGCCGCGGCAGCCCTCGACCGCTTCGAGGCGGCGGGATTTGCCTTTGCCGTCTGCACCAACAAGGTCGAACACGCGTCCATCCTGCTGTTGACCGCGCTCGGCGTCGCCGGCCGTTTTCAGGCGATCTGCGGCAAGGATACGTTTGCGGTCAGCAAGCCCGATGGCGCCGCCTTATTGCAGACTATCGCGCGGGCGGGCGGCGATCGCGGCCGGGCTGTGATGGTCGGCGATTCGAAAATGGATATCGATACCGCCCGCGATGCCAAAATCCCGATCGTGGCGGTCAATTTCGGCTATTCGCGCGAGCCCGTAGCTAGTTTGAAGCCAGACCGCGTGATCAGCCATTACGACGAATTATGGAGCGCGGTCGCAGCGCTCGGCGTGGCATAGGCGAGGGCGATTCCATCAAACAGTCTTGCCTTAATCGCTCGCGAGAATCACATGGGAGGCCTTGAAAATTGCCAGAACTTGCGCGCCAAGTTTGATCCCGGCCTCGTCCGCGCCCCCGCAGGTAACAATGGCGGAGATGGTCTTGCCGCCACCAATATCGACGGTGACCTCGCTATCGGCGCCGTCATCGGCACGGCGGATCACGGTTCCAGCGATTTTGTTGCGCGCAGAGATGCGTGGCGCCGCGTCGGCTCGCGCAAGCATGATGGACGTGGCATTGACTATCGCGACACACCAGCGGCCTAGCGCGAGCCCGAGTTCATCCACGCTCGCGTTGGTAACGGCCGTGCTGATTACGAGGCCGGGCGAGACTTCAAGCTTTACTTCAACGTTGATGGGAGCCGGGGTGATTTTGACAATCTTGCAGAACAGCGCGTTGCGGGCGCTGAGTTTCAGACCGATGCCCCAAAATAGAAGGTCTTGGTCATGCTCCAACCCTTCCGCCGTTATCGCCGTCGAAATAAGGCCGAGTTTTTCCTCGAGACGGCGAAAGGCCAGGATCAATCGCCGCCCTTCGCTAGTGACTTCGGCGCCACCGCCATGCGAACCGCCGGTGCGGGTGACGAACGCCGGGCGCGGCAGAAGATTGTTGATCGCGTTGACCGCGTCCCATGCGGTCTTGTAGCTGAATCCTGTTATTTCCGCCGCCTTGGTGATGCTCTTGTGTTCCATCACGGCTTCGAGCAGGGCGATGCGCTCGCGTCCGACAAGAAGCCGCCCACCAGCGCGCCAGGCGAGCAAGCTATCGATCTTTCCGCGCGCCACCCGGTCCTCCCAAATCCGAACGATGCCCCGAATTGCCATCCGCGGCCACACGATATCTCATATGGGGGCGGTCCCCACATGCAAGGGCTTTTGTGGCAGCTTTGGCGGCTTGGGCGAGGACTTCTCGAGCCCGCCGAAAGATCAATGACGTAGTGGTTTGAAGAATGGGGCGGCCGGCCGCCCGAATGGGGCGCCGCCTCGCCTGCGGAGACTGCGCTCCCAAGCCGGTCGAGACGCATCCGCGACCCAGTGGTTCCGCGATTCCCGAAATCCCTGCCCATTGCAGGCGCGTTCCAAGGATAGACGGATGAATGGCCGCTTTGCCCGGTTCGCCGGGCAGCTCCCTAATGTCCAAGGAAAAAAAAGCCACTTGAATTTGGCATCCCCCTCTTCAGGGGTTGCCGCGGAAAAAGCGCGCGCTACGCTTTATGCCTCGATAGCGGGCGCCACCGCTACCGGTTGGCGCTTAAATCATTATTCAAGGAAGCACTTAAATGAGGAACATTCGGTATTGGGCGGCAACGTTCGCCGCAATAGGGCATTTGCGTTCGGTTCTTGCCCCCGCGCGGCAAGATCCAAGGAGTCGGCGCGGCTTCGCGAACGCCGATGGCGAACAAGCCCCGTGCGATAAGGGAAGTCCCCATCCGCTCATCGCTTTGTCCTTGGCGGCGATGTTCGCCCTGGCTGGTTCGGCGGCCACCGCGCAATCGTCTCTTACGGGCGAGAATGCAAAGGAATTGGCGCGGTTGCTTGCCGTTCCAGGACAAAAACTGGCAGTCAGTTGCTACGACAGAACTCCGCCGCGCTCCCCCGCCAGCGCTTTCGACCGTTTTCTGTTGTGGAACGAGATCGCTCTCGACACAACGGCGATCGACCAGACGCCGATTCCGGCAAATTGTTTCGGCGAGCAGATCGGTCCGACCCGGGCGAGCTATGCGCTGGCAATCGTTCATATCGCCATGTTCGATGCCGAAAATGCCATCACACAAAAATATGTGAGCTATTCCGGCGTTCTCCCTGTTTCGGGCAACGTGTCGCTGGACCGGGCCATCGCCCAGGCGGCGCACGACACTTTGGCCGCACTTTATCCAGCTCAAAAAGACCGCATCGACGCGATCTTTAACGCGGACATTACGACAATCCATGGTAGCCCGGCCGCCATTAATGCCGGCGCCGCTCTGGGTGCGCGCGCTGCGGGCGCCATTCTCGCGTTGCGGCAGAATGATGGCTCGGCGCTACCCGAACCTCGCTGGTTTTCGGCGTCGCCGCCCGGCGACTACTTTCCCATCGGGTATCCCAATGTTCAGCCCGGCATTTGGCAAGTTGACCCGATTAGCAACCTCGGAGTTGCGCTGGGCGGCAACTGGTCGAAGGTCAAGCCGTTCGTGATGACCTCCGCGGACCAGTTTCGCGCGCCGCCGCCGCCTGCCCTGACCGATGCGGCTTTCAAGCAAGCCTTCAAGGAAGTTGTTCGCGTGGGCGGCGACCCCGCGCATGGCACCAATACGAGCCGGACCGAACCCCAGACGTTCCAAGGTGAATTCTGGGGGTATGACGCCGCGCCGGGGTTGTGTGCTCCGCCGCGCTTGTACAACCAGATCGCAAGAACAGTCGCGCTGCAGATGAAAATGCACAAGCTGCCGGATATTGCCCGCTTTTTTGCGCTGGTAAACGTCGCGATGGCCGATGCAGCTATTGCCTCGTGGGATTCAAAATTCTTCTACCAATATTGGCGGCCAGTTACAGGCATTCGCCTGCACTCCGACCCCAGTTTTTACCCGCTTGGCGCTCCTGCCACCAACGCGGCCGGTCCGAACTTCACGCCGCCGTTTCCATCCTATCCGTCGGGCCATGCAACATTTGGTGGTGCCTTGTTCCAAACGTTGCGCCATTTTTGGCCGGATGCAACACCGTTTACTTTTATCTCGGATGAATTCAACGGCCAGAATAAAGACGTCAACGGCAATATCATGCCTCTGCGGCCCGCCACGTTCCAATCGTTTTCCGACGCGGAGACCGCCAATGCGCAAAGCCGGATTTATCTGGGCATACATTGGCACTTCGACGCCGAACAGGGCATCCTGCAAGGCAGGAAAGTGGGCGACTATGTTTTTCAGCACGCCTTTCAGCCGGCCCACTGATCGGTGGGCACGAAAAGGAGGCCGCCGCACTCGCTGCGGCGGCCCGGACTTCGAAGGACAGTAGCGACAGTCGCGGTCACTGTCCGGCCAGGTGCTCCATGTCCGAGGCCATCGCATTGGTAAGCCCGTGCAGCGAGGGATGTGTATTGGCGAGGTAGCGTAGGAACGCGCTCGCTTCCTCTGCCATCGTATAGGCGGGCGTCGCGTGCCGCCAGAACTCGGCCAGGATCTGGCGTGTGCCCGTGCTGCCGCGCTGCCGCAGCAGGAGTCGCGTGGTGCGGGGCGCTGCTGCTGCTATCGAGCTTGCCCGTCCCTCACCCGAGAGCATGCGGTAGAGGTCGAGCGCCGGCGCGCTGGAACGCCACCACGCCGCTGTTGCCTCGTCCAATGGCGGTTGCTGCAGCAGACCAGTGACGGCGCGACCGAGCAATGCCTCCCAAGCCTCGGGGTCGAGTGACGGCTCTGTTATTGGTGCCACGTCGGCAGGCTTAAGATCCTGCTCACGGGCTACGGCGCGACCATTCCACAGGTCCTTCATGCGCGCAAGCTGCGCGCCGATGGCGGCGAGGCCAACTTTCTCTACGGCCTCGGGCTGGATCTCGAATATAATGGCACGTAGATTCGGTAGCCCCGGCATTAGCGTCGCTGCGATCTCCATCAACTCTTCATCCACCAGCCCGGCATGCGCGTCGAGGTAAAACCCGGCTTTGCTCTCGCCGCCCGCCAGATGCAGCTCCCACACGCGGTCCAACGGCAGGCTATCACAGAACGCCGCCACGCTTTGGCGTCCGTTGCGCGCGTTGCACAGCACATTGTGCAGATCGAGCAAGATACCGCAGTCCGCGGCGTTAGCCACGGCGCCGGCGAAATTGCCATCTGTCCATTCGCCGGGCGCCGGCGGCAGATAACTGATTGCCGTTTCAACGGCGAGCGGTATGCCGCCCAGCGCCGCGCGATGGCGGCGGATATTCGCCGCGGCCACCGCCACGCCGGCAGACGACTGCAATGGCGGCATCATGAACCCCGCGACGACCGGTGGGGCGTCGCGCCCTGTCCGGAACCGCGTGAAGCTCAGATGCTCGCTGACGAAATCGGGGCGGAGCTCCGCCACGTCGCATGCCAGCGCCGCCGCGTGCCCGCTGGGCGGTAAACAAGTGCCACCCAGTGGCGCGCCGACGCCGTGCAAAAGCTTCGGCAGCTGCAGATGGGCCAGCGCGTCGCGGAGGAAGGACCGGAAGCCCATCCCGTCAGACGTCGGCACCCAGAAGGTTTCCGGCTCCGCCTCGATGACGTCAATCAGTCCCTCGGTTGCACGGCAAAGAGGGTCGAGCGCGGGCCACCACACGATGCCCACCCCGAGCTCGCGCTGTTCCATTTTAGAACCTAGCTAGATTCAGACAGTTAAGCTGATTCTTCCAGCTGGAAGAGGAGCTGAAGGCCGGAACAGCAATTCGGGTGGCCGTAGCGGCCCATAACGGCCCGTGTCAGTTCCTGCGTCGCTTCGAGGTTATAGAGCACCTCAGGACTCACGTGAATGTGGATGGCGCCAGCTGGCGCGATAACAACCCGCGCTTTGGCGCCAGACTTCGTTTGGAGACGTGAACCAGAGTTGATCATCTTTCAATACTCCTTTGTTTACAATATGTTAGCGACTATGGGCCGAGATCCGGAACGAACAAGGTTCAAACTTAATCCGTGTCGCCTGGATTGATTGTCACGAAACTGCTTCCCCCGCACCCCCTAATCAGGGGTGGAAATGTTGCTAATCGCTCCCATGGGCGTAAAGGCATGGCGGGAGGCTTCACACCGGCACCCGCACCGTTGCCCGCAGCCCGCCGGCCCTGCTGTCGCCCAAGGTAATGTCGCCGCCATGCGAGCGGGCGATGTCGCGGGCGATCGCAAGGCCGAGCCCGGTGCCGCCCTCGTCCTGGTTGCGCGCGGCGTCGAGGCGGAAAAACGGCCGGAACACGTCCTCGCGCTGGCCAGGTGGAATGCCGGGGCCGTTGTCGTCGACGTGGATCGTCAAGAAACGCCGGTCCCTGATCGCCTCGATAGAAATCCGGTTTGCGTGGCTTTGCGCATTGTTAATGAGATTGGCAATACAGCGCTTGAGCGCGTCGGGGCGCACGGTAACGAAAGGATCACCCGAAAACGAGACTTTGGCATCGAAGCCCGCCCGCTCGGCGTCGAGTCGCAGATCCTCGAGAAATTCCGCCATGTCGATTTGCGCCGCGCTCTCTCCGGCATCGCCGCGCGCGAAGGCGAGATACGCTTCCAGCATGCGTTGCATTTCCGCGACATCTTTTAGCAAGTCCCGCGTCTCGTCGGTCTCGACCATCAAGGCGAGCGAAAGCTTGAACCTTGTCAGGATGGTGCGCAAATCATGGCTCACCCCATTCAGCATGGCGGTGCGTTGCTCGAACGCCCGTTCGATCCTCCGTTTCATCTCAATGAAAGCGTAGCCCGCCTGGCGCACTTCCAGCGCGCCACGCGGATAAAATTCGAGATCGCGCCCCTTGCCGAACGCTTCCGCCGCGCCGGCAAGCAAGAGGATCGGCTTGATCTGGTTGCGCAGAAAGGCGATCGCCGCGACAATTAGGACGAATGACGTGCCGATCATCCAGAAAAGGAAAATCTGGGAATTGGATGCATAGGCGGCACCGCGCAGGGCGACGACGCGCAGGATCGAATCATCGAGCTTAACCCTGATCTCGATGAAATCCGAGCGCCCGGCCGTATCGAGCCAGAACGGTTTGCCGATCTGGCGCCGGATTTCTCTCGACAAGGCGGCATCGAGGATCGAGAAAAACGGTCTTGGCAGCGCGGCCGGCAGATCGCCCTCCGGCAGGAATTCCACGTCCAACTTCAACCTCTGCTGGGCAATCCGGGTGAGGAGCACATCGTTTGCCCGGCCCGGGTCGGATTTGTGAAGCTCGACGATCGCCGCGATATCCTGGGTCAAAGCGGTCGAAAGCCGCCTCGTGACGAGCTGCCAATGCCGCTCCATGAAGACATAGGTGAGCACGCATTGCAGGATCACCATCGGCCCGATGACGATGAGAAGCGCCCGCGCATAGAGGCCCTTGGGCAGGATCGCGGCCGCCTTGCGCCAAAACGCCCGCCACCAGGAGCGGGACTGCGTGAATGAGAGGGGAAGGGAAAGGCTCATGGCGTGGCCCCGTTGAACCCGCATAGTCAGCGGTATTAATCAGCATATCGCATGGCAAACCCGGCGGGTGAATCGAGTTATAGCATTGCCGGGCGCGGCGAAAAGGCGAAGCATCCCCCCGAGCGACACGGCGGGAAAGGTTTTTTTTCCGATCTTGGCTGCCAATCGTACCAAAAGGTTTGGAGACGTTACACTTCCCTAGCATCAAGCAATGTGTATCTAATGACGGAGGCAGCCCGTGAATGCCTTCGTTTCGATCAAGAACATCTGGAATGTCCTTCTTCCGCGCGGCTGCCAGAACGGAAGGCTGGCCATGCTTGGCGCCTATTTCGATGACAGCGGTACCGACGCAGCGTCGCAGATTGTCGCCGTCGGCGGGATAATGGGGACGGAATTCGAATTGCTCTCTCTAGAACAAATGTGGCGACTACACCTCGAAAATCCGTTGTGCGGGCTCAAAAAGTTGATCAAGGAATTCCATTGCTCTCACTGCTTCAACAGCGTGGGTGAATTTGGAGGATGGAAGAGGGCAGAAACCGACTTCTTAAGACATCAGTTGCGAGAGGTCATAATCAAGTCGCGTGTTAGCGCTTATGGGATTGCATACATAAAGAAGGACTGGGACGAAGTTGTCCAAGGAGACCTAAGAAATCTATTCGGCAACGCCGAAGGAAATGCAGTGCGCAATTGTTTTGTTCGCGTACTAAAATGGTCGAAGGTGAACTGCTTTGATCCTGATATTAAATTCGTGTTTGACGACAGCGACGATCTGGCGAGAAAATCACAATATTTGGCAGTCCACGACGCTTTTCGGCGGGAAGAAAAAGAAAAAAACTTGTGTGGTATATCCTTCTTGGATTCGGAGAAGATAATCCCGCTTCAAGCGGCCGATCTATTTGCATGGGAGCTTAACAGAAACGCCCATAAGATTTTAGAGGGCGGGATGAGTGCGCGCTCAACGCCAGAGTATATCCATCTTGGAAAGGGAATAAATTGGATGGATGCGCAGATTGCTCGCAAGGAAAAGATCATCGAAATGATGAACCTTGCCAAAGCTCAGCATCCGCCCCAAGTGCTGGCCCAAATGGGCGATCACTTTAAGAACTTTGCTCCCGTAGTCGCTTCTGGGAAGAAGAGATTGAAACAACAACTCTCTCGAAAGCGGCCTCAAAAGCCTTAGGGACATCGGACGCGCCGACCTCGTTTGCCGCGTCCAGAAAGCGTTTGTACCGCTCCGCGTCTGTCAGCTTCAGCTTTTTGGGTTTGGGAGACGTACTTTGAACTTTGCTCATTCGGTCTCCCAATTGCGCCGATTACGGCTCTTTGACTTGACCAATTGTTTCATAGGTCAACCGCTTCCCTTTGACGCCCTAGACCGAGGAATGCGCGCGGGCGGTATCACTCACGCCGAGCTTTTCGCGGTGATTATAGCGGAAATCGAACTCGGCGAGATAGCGATGCAGATGCTTCTCGTCGCAATGCTGGTACACGCCGAACATGCCGCGCTTGAAGACACTGAAATAGTTTTCGACCGTGTTTGTTGTGATAACCCTGTCACCTTCATAGCAAACGTACTCATCGGCCTTGTGGTTGACAGTCTCATGGTTCGCAAAATCGGAGCCGAGGCCGCTGTAGTGGCCGCCTTCGTCCCTCATCATCTCGGTTTCTTTGGCAACGTTATTCAAGAGAACAGGCTAACATCGGCTGCGGCAGTTATTTCCAGGTGCTCGAGCTTGGCCTTGTCAGCAGAGCGGAATTGGAGTAAAATTAAGCATAAGATCGGCGGTTTTAAAAATAATCCCGAAATAAGTGAGGAGGAATGTATTGTGTTTAGCAATAATCGTAATGATAGCCGCGCCGCATTCGCGGGGGGTAACGCCCTAGGGTTCGTGCTGGCGATGGGGCTAGGCTTGCCGGCCTGCCCGGCAGAGGCGGCGCCCTTCGCCTATGTCGCGAATAACAACTCCAACACTGTTTCGGTGATCGACACCGCCACTAACACCGTCGCGGTGGCGCTCACGGTGGGGTCTGGCCCCGTTGGCGTCGCCGTCGCCCCGGACGGCAAGCACGCCTATGTCACGAATTTCCACAGCAACAGCGTGTCGGTGATCGACACCACGGCCAACACGGTGGAGGCGGCGACGCTCACGGTGGGGAGGGGCCCCGAAGGCGTCGCTGTCTCCCCGGACGGAAAACACGCCTATGTCACGAATGAGTTCGACAACACTGTCTCGGTGATCGACACCGCCACCAACACGGTGGAGGCGGCGACACTCGCGGTGGGGGGTGACCCCATTGGCGTCGCCGTCACCCCAGACGGCACGCACGCCTATGTCGCGAACACCGGCTCCAACAGCGTCTCGGTGATCAACACGGCCACCAACATGGTGCAGCCCACGGTCATCACGGTGGGGACTAACCCCGCTGGCGTCGCCGTCACCCCGGACGGGAAACACGCCTATGTCACGAACGTTAACTCCAACACGGTCTCGGTGATCGACACGGCCACCAACACGGTGGAGACGGCCATCCCGGTGGGATTTGACCCGGTTGGCCTGGGCATCGTGCCGCCGCCGCCCGGCGTCCCCTTCCTCGCTTTCGGCGCCATCCTCAATATTGACTTCGGCACCGCGCCAAACACGGATGCCTTCGCCCTTGGCACCAGTTTCACCTTGAGCAGCACCGCGCCCGTGTTCGATCCCCTTACCCAGACGGTCACCTTGCAGATTGGCACCTTCGCCGTCACGATTCCATCCGGCTCCTTCCACAAGAACAATCAAGGCGATTTCGTCTTCTCGGGGGTGATCAATGGCGTGACGACCCTGAAGGCGGTGATCAAGTCCACGGGAACCTTGCGCTACAATTTCCAGGTGGGGGCACAGAATGCCTCCCTGACCGGGACCCAAAACAGTGTGTATGTGACCCTGGCGACCGGCGGCGGCAGCTTCAGCAACAGCAACAGCGGCGCAACCTCGGTCACGGCCACGATTTTCGGCGCAGCCCAGCCGGTCAAGGCCGCGATGTCCCATTAAAACGTGTTTCCAGGTGTGATCCGGTCCAAATGAACCCGATCACGCGCAGCCCGCCAGCCACTGTCCCGGCAGCAAAAACCGCCCGGTCAGGCCGCATAGACGCCTGCGGCAGTGATCTCGCAAACCCGTTTCAGCGGTCCACGAGCAGGCGGTAGCCGGCGCCCCGCGCGGTTTGCAAATGCAGCGGATTGGCTGGGTCGCGCTCGATCTTGCGGCGCAGCCGGTTGACCTGAACATCGACGGTCCGTTCGTTGGCGGCAACGCCAGACCCCGCGAGCGTTTCCCGCGCCACGGTTTCGCCGGCGTGCTCGGCCAAGAGCCGCAGCATCTCGCGCTCCCGGTCGGTCAGCCTCACGACCTCGTCGCGCTGGCGGAGTTCGGAGCGGCCAAGATCGAAGCTGAAATCACCAAAGCGCACAAAAGCCGGAGGGGCACAGACGGCGCGTGGCGCCGCGCGGCGCAGGATCGAGGCGATCCGCAAGGCGAGCTCGCGCGGTTCGCAGGGCTTGCCGAGATAATCGTCAACTCCGGCTTCCAAGCCGCGCACCCGGTCTTCCGCTTCGCTCCGCGCGGTCAGCATCAAAATCGGCACATGCGCGAGTTCCGTGTCGCCCGCTCGCAGCCGCGCGGCGAAGGAAAAACCATCCTCGCCCGGCATCATGACATCGAGGACGATGAGATCGAAGGCAAAACTCTTGAGGCAGGCCATTGCTTCCGCGGCATCGGCGGCAGCCGTGACGCGATAGCCTTCTTCGCTCAGCATGCGATACAACAGTGTCCGGATCCGCCGGTCGTCGTCGACAATCAGAAGATGCGCGGCATTGTCGGCGGGTGCGGGTAGCGCCGGCGCCCCATTTGGTGAGCCACGCCATTTCTGGCTCACCGTCACCGCCTCGTGGCCGGGACCTATGCTGGTCATCGCGGTAGCCTTGTTCCGCCCGCCCGGGCCGGCCATGGCGAGGAGAAGGCCGGCCGCCTGCGCGCTATCGGTTTCACATGCCGGGCCTTTAATGTCAGCACTGTTGCCATATTTCAGGAAGATCCTTACACGTCAAGCCCCCGCCTGACGGCGGTTTTTTCCCTAAGGCCCATGGTTTTGCGATCCCCGCGCGGCCATATTATGGTGACAATCGAGAGCCGCGCATATCTGCGCCCGCGGGGCCGGTCAGAAGCCCAGGAGTGAGCAATGTCCGCTTTGCCTTTCGATCAGCGCGACGGGTTCATCTGGATGAACGGCAAACTAGTTGCCTGGAAGGACGCCAAACTTCACGTTCTTTCGCACGGTCTGCACTATGCCTCCTGCGTCTTCGAGGGCGAGCGCGCCTATGAGGGACGCATTTTCAAATCGGCCGAACATTCGCAGCGGTTCAGAACCTCGGCGGAGATGCTCGATTTCGAGATCCCTTATTCCGTGGCGGAACTGGACGAAGCCAAGCAGCTCGTTGTCGATAAGAACAATCTGCCGAACTGCTACGTTCGCCCTATTGCCTGGCGCGGCAGCGAAATGATGGCGGTCGCGGCACGGAACTCGACCATCAACGTCGCGATCGCCGTCTGGGACTGGCCGAGCATGTTCGACATCGAGCAAAAAATGCAGGGCGTCAGGCTCGACGTCGCCGAATACCGGAGGCCCGATCCGCTGACCGCGCCGGCCCGCGCCAAGGCCGCCGGGCTTTATATGATTTGCACCATCTCGAAACACCGTGCCGAGCGGCGCGGCTATGCCGATGCGATGATGCTCGATTGGCAGGGGCGGGTGGCGGAATGCACCGGGGCCAATATCTTTTTTGCCGCGAAGGGCGTGATCCACACCCCGGTTGCCGATTGCTTTCTCGACGGGATCACCCGGCGCACGGTGATTGACCTCGCGAGGCGGCGCGGCATCGAGGTGGTCGAGCGGCGCATCATGCCAAACGAGCTAAGCGGATTCGAGGAATGCTTTATCTCCGGCACCGGGGCGGAGGTCACGCCAGTTCGCGAAATAGGCCCATACAGCTTCACGCCGGGCGCAATGTCGCGCGCGCTGATCGACGATTATTCCGCCGAGGTGCGGCCAAAGCAGAAGGCGGCGTGAGGCGGGGATAGGCTTTCCGCTCGCGGGGGAGGGGCTTTAGATCAGGGTCGTTGCGTGCCTCGCGTGCCGCGCCGATGCAGATGCTTGAGGGCGTAATATCCGGCTGCCGGTGTACGATCGGCCGGGACCTTAGCGCGCGTGACCTTTCTTGTTGCCGTCATTAGGTGCTTTATTCGAGAAACTGCGCGTAATAGGGCGTGGTAAAGCGGGGCTTCGCCAGCTTGCGTGGAATTTTCACGTCGCCCCTTTTTAACCATTGTGTCTGGACCGGCGAGGCGTTGGCGCCCAGCCGATGGATGGCGAGTTCGTTGTATTCGCGCGAGAATTGCTGCCACAATGGCTCCGCCGGATTTGAGCAGATCGGATCGAAGGAAAAGGAAACGCCGGCGCCTCCGGAATAAAGACCAAATGGTTTTTTTTCCTTCGGCGGCCGCCGCACGAAATAGGTGGCAAAGCCGCCTGGAGCATAGCCGGTTCTCTCCTGAAACGACTTGGTGAAGGCATAGGCCTCGGCAACGACGCGCTCGAACTCCGAAACATCATGTTCGTAATACTGAAAATCGAGCCGCCGCTCGTTTTCGCTGGGCCGCCAATATTCGTTGACGAAGTCAGCCCGTGAATAGACAAGCCCCTTGGGTTGCGGAAGTTCGACGCCATCGAACCCATGCTGGATTGCCAGACGCTTGGCGAGGCGAAACTCATCGCACTGGGGCTGCGATTCTGGCGGCGTAAAGGCGCCGGGACCGCCTTGAAACGCTGGTCGAAGAAGCACGCGAGCTGATGCAAAAAGACGAGTGCCAGCAATGCGTCGCATTGGGAACGCTTCGTCAGCAAGGCTGCTGAAAGTTCGGCCGGTGTTGCAAAAGTCTCTATCGAAATGTCAGACCGGCAGAGCGTCGCAGGGCGTGTTTCGACACAACATTCTACGATGATCCCCGATAGCCCGAAGCAACATTTGAATTCGTAAAATGCGGCGCCGTCGTCCAGGTCCGAAAGAGTGCGCAAGGCGCCATTTTCATCGACATAGGTGACGGCGACAACATGCGCTGAGAAATAGCCGGGACCATCGAGCGAGGATTCCTTGGTATCGCCCGCCGCCACGGATCCGACGCTGGCTTCGCCGATCTCGGCCTGGAACGGAATTTCGAGGCCGCGTGACTGTAACCAGCTGTTCAGCTTCTTGAGCCTGCATCGGCTTGCACACGTACCACCTCCCGGTCTGCCGCGTCGCGCTCAAGGCCGATTAGCTCGTCGAGCTTGCGCAGGCAGACCAAGGTTCCGCCGTCGTTCATGAATGTGGACGACGTCGACATCATCGAGCCAACCGGATTAACCGGCGTTGGAAAGCGCGCGCCGTCGCGTACAACGCTCTGCACATCGGCATAGGTGATTGGCTCGGCATAGACAGCCGGTTTCGTGCTGCGGTGCCGGCCCCAATTGCTGTAGCTGCCTCCCTCGTCCTGGATCAGTCCCTGGAACAAAGTTAGGTTTTTCGATTGCAATTCGAAGTCAGGCTTCTGTACCTCGTCGACGTGTCTCCGCGGATGGAATGGGAAGGATACGAAAGGCGCCGGCGCGGTGTTGCTGGCGCTTTTCAATTCATCCGGCGATCGCATCGACGATCGTAGCGGTATCGTAGAACTCCTGGAATCGCTCGACTTTGCCGCCCCTAAATGCAAACACATGCGCCCATTCGCTGTCGAAGTTTTCCCGGTGCTCTTGAACCGGGCGACGGTGCGCCCGAGAACCGTCACATTGTCGCCAGCTGCGAAGAATTGGCGTGGCTCGAAGACTTCGAAATCGAGATTATCGGTCAGCGCCTTAAAGAAAGAGGCGGCGCCTTGACTCCGCTGTGCTGGCCGCCCCAGGGGATCGCCCTGGCGGAGGTCGAGGAAATCCAATCGATCGCGGGGTACGAGCCTCAAGCCAGGTGGACTTCACATCGCCGCGCCCAAAGGACTCTGTAGAGCGAGCGGACGTTGTCGAAACCGTAGACCATGTCTTCCCCCCTTGTTTGTTCGACGGCCTGAACAATCGACCGGTGCACGAAACGAGGCCGTTTTCTCCGCGTCGAACCGGTCATCGAGGCTTTACACGCGGCGCGGGAATTTCGATGCAGCCTGCCCAATTTTTTCAATTTGACGGGTGCTTAAGGCGCTCCAATGTTAGCGAAATCGGCGCGAGCCGCGCTTATGCAGGTGTTTGAAGCGCGGAATCTGAAACCTGCATTTGCGGTGTCAAGGGACGATTAATTGGCGTATTGCGAGGCCCGTGGGGCGAAGAGCCCGGAGAGCCGTTTTCGGGACAGATTTTCGTGCGCGCCGAGCATTCCTGGCACAAAGCGATGGCCAGCGCCGTGAAACGCGCGGGCGTCAGCCTCAACAAATGGGTGACGGCAGCCCTGGAGCGCACGGTGACGCGGTGATGGCGGCGCAGTTGAGAAGTACGGTCTTTTGCACCGAAACCTTGCCGCGAAGGCTTTGATATGTGCCCGATTGGCCCATATTGGCGGCATGGCCACAGCTCCTGATACGTCCGCCCCCGCAAGGCAACAGAAATCGCCGACCGCTACGAGGCCAGAGTTCATGTCGGTTAGCGTTGGCGATCATCTCGCCGGTCAGTTCAGCTCGGCCTTGAACGAGCGCCTGCTTGGTTTTTCCGGGACGGTGCAAACGCTTACGCTTAATGCGAGCTTGACTACGGAGCTAGGTCGCATTGGTGCCGAGATTACAAGTATTTCCGAAAGCGTTGCTAAACAAAATCAAGCTTTTAGAGATATAATTGCACCTTTACGCGAAGAACTGCGCATTCGGGAAGCGATATTGGAACTCGGTTTCGTTCCAGCGTCCCTGCGGGCGAGCTTCGAGTGCCTGACGGAAAGTATCACGAAACAATTTGCGGCTTTTGATGAGACACTTGCGCCAGTGCGCGAAGAACAGCGCATTCGGGAACGGATTTCGGACCTCGGTTTCGTCCCACATGCCGTTCTTTTCAAGCACCTCGGGAATGTAGGGAGACCCTCACATCTGACGACCGACGAATTTTCGCAAGCTCTTGCGGATGAAGCGTGGCCCAAAGTAAAGGCGTCCTTGCAGCTATCCATGGAGGATTGCCTCGGTGACGAAAAAATATTTCGTACCTTCGGCGAGATAATCCGGGCACATGAAGCAGGCCTGTATCAATTGACGGAGCCGGGCGCCTTTCATGTGATTGAGCGCGCTGCACGGCTTGCCCAGCTGGGTCCAAAAAGAAAAAAAACGTTCGATTGGCTCAAGAACGGACTCGGAGACATGACACCTTACGACGTGCCGACCCAGTGGCGCAGGGGATGGACAGAAGTTTGGGCGCTGCTCTATGAGAAGACGTTTTGCGATGTCCGAACGGATGAAGATGCCGATACACTTTCCTTTCCACATCGCCACGCCTCGGCACATGGGATCGGAGGAAAAATTAACGGCACACGCGAAAGTCTTAATTGTGTGTTGCTAGCTCACTTCGTAATTTCTGCGGCTGCGGCGTTCCAAAGTCTCGCGCGTGATGAATCGGTTCAATGCCTACAAGAAAACTAGGGGCAAGGTTTGGCTTTCGAGTTCCGACAGGACCCTTTGATCCTTCCCTGATTCGGCCCATATTGGCGGCATGGCCAAAGCTCCGAAAACCACCAGCGGAAACAGAACCCCCCGCGCGAGGGCCGCGCGGCCCGAGGTCACGCCGCTTAGCGAACATCTTGCAGCGCTGCTCAATCCGGCCCTGAACGAACGCCAGCGTGGCGTGTCCGAGGCGCCACAGGCGCGGTATGATCATTCCACGCCATTGCACCACCCTGCCGGGATGAGCGGCGTTGCGGCCACTGTCGAATCGCTAAGGGATTTGCTGGAGCGCGGTGATCCCAACATAAGGGAAAAAAAGCCCTGGACGCCGCATCGCCCGCCGCGTCCGGACAAGTCTGAGGGCGGCCAAAGATTTAGAGTCGTCTCCGAATTCGCGCCCGAGGGCGATCAGCCCGGCGCCATCGACGAGCTTGTCAAGGGGATCTTGCGCCAAGAGCGCGACCAAGTGCTGCTCGGCGTCACCGGCTCGGGCAAAACCTTCACCATGGCACAGGTGATCGCGCGAACCAATCGTCCCGCGCTTATCCTGGCGCCCAACAAGACGCTCGCGGCGCAGCTCTATGGCGAGTTCAAAAGCTTTTTTCCGGACAATTCGGTCGAATATTTCGTTTCGTACTACGACTATTACCAGCCCGAAGCCTATGTTCCGCGCACCGACACCTACATCGAGAAAGAAAGCTCGATCAACGAGCAGATCGACCGGATGCGTCATGCGGCCACGCGTGCCCTGCTCGAACGCGACGATGTGATCATTGTCGCGTCCGTCTCCTGCATCTATGGCATAGGCTCGGTCGAGACCTATACCGCGATGACTTTGACCCTGAAACTCGGCTTGAAAATCGACCAGCGCCAGCTCATCGCCGATATGGTCGCGCTGCAATACAGGCGCACGGCGGCCGATTTTTCGCGCGGCACTTTTCGGGTGCGCGGCGATACGATCGAGCTCTTTCCAGCCCACTACGAAGACCGCGCCTGGCGCATCGGCTTCTTCGGCAATTCGATCGAAACGATCGCCGAATTCGATCCCCTGACCGGCAAGAAGACGCAAGGGCTCGAATTCGTGAAAGTCTATGCCAATTCGCATTATGTCACGCCGCGGCCGACCCTTTTGCAATCGATCAAGGGGATCAAGATTGAACTCAAGCAGCGTCTCGCCGAGCTTTACGCCGCGGGCCGCCTGCTCGAGGCGCAAAGGCTCGAACAGCGCACCATGTTCGATCTTGAAATGCTGGAGGTGACTGGTTCCTGCGCCGGTATCGAGAATTATTCGCGCTATTTGACCGGCCGGCTACCCGGCGAGCCGCCGCCAACCCTCTTCGAATATTTGTCCGACAATTCGCTTGTCTTCACCGACAAATCGCATGTCACGATTCCGCAGATTGGCGGCATGTACCGCGGTGACTTCCGGCGCAAGGCGACGCTCGCCGAATACGGGTTCCGGCTGCCGTCCTGCCTCGACAACAGGCCTTTGCGGTTCGAGGAATGGGACGCGATGCGGCCGCAATCGATCCATGTTTCGGCGACGCCAGGCCGTTGGGAAATGGAGCGCACGGGCGGTGTTTTCGTCGAGCAGGTCATCCGGCCGACCGGGCTCATCGATCCGCCGGTCGAGGTTCGGCCCGCCCGCGCGCAGGTGGATGACCTTGTCGGCGAGGTGCGCGAAGTGGCGGCAAAGGGCTACCGCGCCCTCGTCACCGTGCTCACCAAGCGCATGGCGGAGGATCTCACGGAATATCTGCATGAACACGCCGTGCGGGTGCGCTACATGCACTCCGACATCGACACCATCGAGCGAATCGAAATCATCCGCGACCTGCGGCTCGGCGCTTTCGACGTGCTCGTCGGGATCAATCTTTTGCGCGAGGGGCTGGACATTCCGGAATGCGGCCTTGTCGCCATCCTCGATGCCGACAAGGAAGGGTTTTTGCGCAGTGAGACGTCCTTGATTCAGACAATTGGCCGTGCCGCCCGCAATGTCGATGGCAAGGTGATCCTTTATGCCGATCGCGAGACGGGGTCGATCGCGCGGGCGATTTCCGAGACCAGCCGCAGGAGGGAAAGACAACAGTCCTATAACACCGCGCATGGGATTACGCCGGCCTCGATCAAACGCGGCATTGCGGATATTTTGGGCTCGGTCTATGAGCAGGACCATGTCACCGCCGATGCCGGATTTGGTGCTCCGGAAGTTCTCTCGGGGCATAATTTCAAGGCGACGATCGCCGATCTCGAAAAGCGCATGCGCGACGCCGCTGCCAATCTCGACTTCGAGGAGGCGGCGCGATATCGCGACGAGTTGAAACGCCTAAACGCGGTCGAACTTGCGATCGCCGGCGATCCGTTGGCGCGCCAGCGCGATGTAGAGGCGGAGGCGGGGACTTTTGCAGGCGAGCGCAAATATGGCCGCGGCGCCAATGTTCTCTTGAGCCGTCCGCACAAACCAACCGATGCCGAGATGGGACCGCATAATTTCGGCGGCGGCGAAGCCAAACCGCGGTCGAGCGCGGGAAAGGGCGGAACTCGCGCGCGGAAGGGCAAGAGTCGCCCAATTTTCTGAACGGAAGATCGGAGGATTGTATTCGAAGGTGCGCGCATGCCGGCGCGACTGCGCTGCGGAACACTTCAGATTAGCGATGACGCTTCCTCAGCAAGTGACGATCGCCTGCGCCACCATCATCTCGGCGGCTGGCCAGCCAACCGGATGATGACCAGTCAAATGGGAATTCCCTCTTTTTCGTGGCATAAGGACGCATTACAACGCTGAGCCCATAGTACTCGAAGTACAATGGCGCCACTGCACCTGTGCGGCGCGCCTTTCGAGACGGCCGCTTCATAGGCTCCCCGGGAAGAGGGTGCAGGTGCTAAGGTAGGTTTCGGTTCCAATCCTGACGTCTGAGGCTGGCGCATGACTCAGAACATCGAAGACTATGCGATCATTGGCGATGGCGAGACGGCGGCGCTCGTCGGGCGCGACCTTTCCGTCGATTGGCTTTGCTGGCCGCGCTTCGATTCTCCTGCCTGTTTCGCCAATCTCCTCGGCACGACGGGCAATGGCCGATGGTCGATCACGCCCACCGATCCGAGCGCTAAAGTGACCCGCGCCTATCGCGGTCACACGTTGATTCTCGAAACCACGATCGAGACGGCCGACGGCGTTGCCATTGTCACCGATTTCATGCCCGTGAATGTCCAAGGCTCACATCTTATCCGCCTGGTGCGCGGCATAAATGGCAATGTCAAACTGCGTACCGAGCTCATAATCCGTTTCGGTTATGGCGCGGTCGTGCCATGGATGCGTCGGTACGACGACGGAAGTCTGCGGGCGGTCGCGGGACCCGACCGCGTGGTCCTGCGCACGCCGGTAAGACTACGCCCGAAAGGCCGCACCCATGTCGCCGAGTTCACCGTTGCCGCCGGGGAATCGACCGATTTTACGCTGAGCCATGGCATTTCCTACGAAAGTGTACCTAGCTTCATCGATCCTTACCAAGCGCTCGAACAAACCGAACGGAATTGGACCGCCTGGTCGCAGCCATTCGCAGTCGCGGGGCAATGGTCGGAAGTCGTGATCCGCTCATTGCTCACGCTGCGCGCTCTCATTTTTCAGTCAAGCGGCGGCATCATCGCGGCGCCGACCACTTCGCTGCCGGAGCAATTGGGTGGCTCCCGCAATTGGGACTACCGTTACTGTTGGCTGCGCGACGCAACCTTCACTTTGCTCGCGCTGATGAACGGGGGCTATGCGCACGAGGCGATGCGGTGGCGCGCTTGGCTGATCCGAGCGCTCGGCGGCGAGCCAGCGCTGGTGCAAATTCTCTATGGCGTAGGCGGCGAGCGCTATATTCCGGAGCGCAACCTTCCGTGGCTTTCCGGCTATGCGGGCTCGCAGCCCGTGCGCATCGGCAATGCGGCGGCCGGTCAGTTGCAACTCGATATTTACGGTGAGGTTCTCGATGCCTTGTATCAGAGCCGTAAGCGGCGGCTCGTCACCGATGCCGCCGACTGGATGCTTCAATGCGAGCTCTTGAAGCATCTTGAAGTGATTTGGGAATTGCCGGACGAGGGTATCTGGGAGGTGCGCGGGCCGCGGCGGCATTTCACTTATTCGAAAATCATGGCCTGGGTCGCGTTCGATCGCGCTGTCAAGAGCATCGAGGAATTTGGCTTTGTCGGGCCTCTTGATCATTGGCGGCGCCTGCGCCAGCGCATTCACGACGATGTATGCGCGAAGGGATTCGATCCGGAGCAGGGCGTTTTCACGCAGAGCTATGGCGGAAAAGAACTCGACGCGAGCCTTCTCATGATCGCCCTCGCCGGTTTCTTGCCCCCCGAAGACAAGCGTGTGCGCGGCACAGTCGAGGCGATCGAGCGCCATTTGATAGTGGACGGGTTCGTGCGACGCTACGATACGCGATCGGCCCCGGACGGCTTGGCGGGCGGTGAGGGCGTATTTCTCGCTTGCAGCTTCTGGCTTGTCGATAATCTCGTGCTTTTGGGAAGGCTCGATGACGCGCTCGCCTTGTTCGAGCGACTGCTTTCCCTACGCAACGATCTTGGCTTGTTATCCGAAGAGTATGATCCCGTGGCGAAACGTCTTGTCGGCAATTTTCCGCAGGCCTTTTCGCATATTGCCTTGATCAACTCCGCATACAACCTCGCTCACGCCGCAAAGCCCGCGGAACAACGCTCCGGCGCAAAGGTGCCCGAGGCCGGGGAAGATCGATTTTGAGCGGCCCGAGGAACGTACTCGTCCGTTAATCGACTTGCAGCAGCAGTGCGACGAGTTCGCTTTGACGATGGGTGTCGGTCTTGGCAAAGACCGCTTTCAACTGATTGCGTGCCGTCTCTCGTGAAATCTTCAATTCACGCGCCGCGATTTCGGGAGACGCGCCGCGGGCGATGACGCAGGCGAGCTTCGCCTCCGAAGGCGTAAGCCGGAATGTTCGCGCGAGGATCGCCGCCGGCGGCCCGGGTTTCGGCCCCAGAGCATTTAACGTCAGAAGCGCGCTGACTTCCTGCGCGGGGACGCGCGCCGCCCCGTCGAAAGGCCAAATCCGCACGATAACCGGCAATTTGTCCTGGCGCTGCACGATGACCGGCTCGGCCGCCAAGGGGTTGAGGCGGGGCGAGGCGATAAATTGATCGATGGCGTCTTTCAGGAGGGCCCGGGATTCGAGGTCGCGGACGAAAAGACGCCGGTCCTTGACCTTGATATAGTCGTCGAAAACGGCCTCGGCCGCAGCGTTCACCTCGGCCACAAAACCGTGTTGGTCAAGGGCGATCGCGGGCACGCGCATCGCATTGAGCGCGGCGGCTGGTGAAACGCCCGGTCCACGCGCCGCCGCAGCGGTGGCGATCTCGATCAGACGCCTCGTGAAGGAAGCAAGAATGCGCTCCTCCTCGGCGCGCAAACTGCCGGCCTCTGCATTCATGTCGAAAAAATTCATATTAACCCCTAGAACAATTCTAAATACTGCAATGACCGTTGTAGTGCTGAGATCGACGGCTGCGATTTTAACCAAGAGACCAGGCACGAACCGTGGGCGACAGCAAGGGTTTCGAATCGACCGTTATTTAACGAATAACAAGTGCCGACTTTTTTTAGCGAGAGGCTCCTTTCTGGATCGTGAGCAAATTGGCTGAGAAGGGAAGGTAGCTTGCGAAAACGGCCAGCATGACAAACAGAACTGAAACGGATTTGATAAAAATGAAAGAACCCAGCATCCGTTATGTATCAATATGACAATTTTTGGCAGTCAACACATAACCGACAAAAGCGACCTAATTTTTGCTGTAGTTTCGTCGACAGTAAAGCACATGATTGCAGAAATTGCAAAAAAATATCCGTGCCGTGGCAAGGCGTCCGTGTGCTTGCAACGGTAGCGGTAACGTGCCGCGACACTGCGACGCTCCGGGCGGCCGGCCTGCAACGCGCTCGGGATAGCGTGGCGCGCTTGCGCAGCAGCTGTAATTAAAGAATAAATTCCGGAGGCTTTAAATCGGCGGTGCCGCCGAAACTGCCAAATTGTGTTTACGCCGATTGGTACCGGCGAGTGAGCAAGAAGGAGCGAAAGCCTTGATCTCCATCACATTCCCGGACGGCGCTTCACGCGCGTTCGAGCCCGGCGTCAGCGGGTTCGATATTGCCAAAAGCATTTCGCCATCGCTCGCCAAGCGCGCCGTCGCGATGGCGCTCGATGGCGCCTTGCGCGACCTTGCCGACCCCTTAACCGGCGACGCGAGCATCGAGTTTGTTACCCGTGACGATCCAAGAGCGCTGGAACTCATCCGCCACGACGCGGCGCATGTCCTCGCTGAGGCGGTGCAGACGCTTTTTCCAGGCACGCAAGTCACGATCGGGCCGGTGATCGAGAACGGCTTTTATTACGATTTTTATCGCGCCGAGCCATTCACGCCGGAAGATTTTCCCGCCATCGAAAAAAAAATGGCCGAAATTATCGCCCGCGACAAACCTTTCACCAAGGAAATCTGGACCCGGGAAAAAGCCAAGGCATGGTTCGCGGCCCATGACGAGGCGTTCAAGGTCGAACTCGTCGATGCAATTCCCGGCGGCGAGGATTTGAAGATTTATAAGCAGGGCGACTGGCTCGACCTTTGCCGCGGCCCCCACATGACTTCCACGGCCAAGATCGGCAACGCCTTCAAATTGATGAAGGTCGCCGGCGCCTATTGGCGCGGTGATTCGACAAAACCCATGCTCCAGCGGATCTATGCGACAGCCTTCGCAAGGCAAGAGGAACTTAGCGCTTACTTAACCCAGCTCGAGGAGGCGGAGCGGCGGGATCATCGCCGCCTGGGCCGGGAAATGGATTTGTTCCATTTCCAAGAAGAGGGTCCGGGCACGGTGTTCTGGCACCCGAAAGGCTGGACCTTGTTTCAAACGCTGATTTCCTACATGCGGCGGCGGCAAGGCGAGCTAGGCTATATCGAGGTCAATACACCGCAAATTCTCGACCGCGCGCTTTGGGAGACTTCCGGCCATTGGCAGACGTTTCGCGAGAATATGTTCATCACAAAGACCGAGGATGAACGCGTCTTCGCCCTGAAGCCGATGAATTGCCCGGGGCACGTGCAAATTTTTAAGAATGGACTCAAATCCTATCGCGATCTGCCGATGAAGATCGCCGAATTCGGCATCGTCCACCGCTATGAGCCTTCCGGCGCGATTCATGGCGTCATGCGGGTGCGCGCCTTCACCCAGGACGACGCGCATATTTTTTGCACCGAGGATCAGATCATGGAGGAAAGCTTGAAGGTCAATGACCTCATCCTTTCCATCTACCGCGATTTCGGATTCGAGGACATCCTCATCAAATTGTCGACCCGCCCAGAAAAGCGGGTCGGCGCGGACGAAGCCTGGGACCGGGCCGAGGCGGCCTTGTTCCGCATTTTGGAGACGCTCAAGGGACGCGGCGCCATGACCGCCGTCAATCCGGGCGAAGGCGCGTTTTATGGACCAAAGCTCGAATACACCCTGCGCGATGCGATCGGCCGCGAATGGCAGTGCGGCACGACGCAAATCGATTTCAACCTGCCTGGCCGCTTCGGCGCTTTCTATATCGGCCCGGACAGCGAGAAGACGACGCCGGTGATGATTCATCGCGCCGTGTTCGGCTCGCTCGAACGTTTCACCGGCATCCTCATCGAGCATTATGCCGGGCATCTGCCGTTGTGGCTATCGCCCTTGCAAATCGCCGTCGCGACGATCACCCAGGATGCCGACGATTACGCCCGCGGCGTAATCGCGGCGGCGGAGAAACGCGGGCTTCGCGTCGAGGGCGACCTTCGCAACGAGAAGATCAATTATAAGGTGCGCGAGCATTCGCTGGCCAAGGTGCCGGTCCTTTTGGTCGTGGGCAAAAAAGAGGCGGCCGGACGCACCGTTTCGATCAGGCGGCTCGGTTCGCAAGAGCAGACGGAAATGACCCTGGATGCGGCCTTAACGCAGCTCGTGGAGGAGGCAACCCCGCCCGACCGGAGGCGGGCGCAGTCGCGCCACTAGGCATGATCGCTTCAAGTTGCGCCGCTAATGGTCTTTATGTCACCTTTTCCAAAAGGCCGGGAATATCTTGGATCATGCCGTTGCGCCGGCCGGCGTCTCGCGGGGATCCCCTGTGGCATAATTGAGACGCCGCTGAAATCTTGCGCGAAGCGCCTCGAAGAATTGCGTAAAACATATTAACGTTGCGCGTTACGCCATTTCTTCATTCGCCAGAGCTTACCCTGCATGTGGCGCGACTTGACGGTGCCAAGAGGTCCAACCCGATGACGACATGGACCGCCATGCGGACAGCTTGCGGCGCAATTTGTCTTGCCGGAAGCCTGTCCACGGGCGAGTCGGCAAAAGCCAGCCCTGAGCGGTTGTCGCGGGGTGTGTTGCAGATGCGGCTGTCAAAATTCGTGCGTGCCTCTGACCTGCGCATTCTTCTACTGGTATTCCTGGGCTGACAAATTGCGCTGCACATGTTTCATTTGGCGATGTTTTCAAAGGAAATTAGTCGATGGACGCCGAAGTTGCGTGGCTGAGAGACAGGCACCAATGGCTTGCGCAAGCGGGACGATGTCATGTGGACTAAACGTTCGAGTGTGGGCGCTCTAGCAGGGGCGGCGGTGCTTTTTGGCACCATCATTGGCGGCAGTGCGCCGGCACTCGCAATATCCGACAGAGGTACCGATACATATGCGGGCGATTACGAGGGAGGGTCACTTCCAACCGGCACATTCGCCGTGCTTCAATATCTCAGGTACGTAAGCTGCGATTCCTTCGTCGATACAATGGGACAACAACTGCCAAATTCGCACGCGAATATATTGGTGGAGTTTACCCGGCTTGCGTATCTGACTTCGATCGGAGGGCATCCCTTTGCCATGGAAGGCGATATACCGTTTGCCACAGTGACGAACGTAAATCTTCCAGGGACGAATAATCGCGTCGCCGGGGGGCTTGTTGATCCAGATTTGCATTTGACTTATTTCATCATTGCCGATCAGAATATTCAGCGGTGGCTCGGTATTACAAATTTTTTCTTTCTTCCGTTAGGCCGTAGCTTTGATAACCAAGCAACAGTCAATGTCTCGACGGCGCGTCAATTCACGGACACTCCTCAGGTCGGATATACGGAAGGCCTCGGAAAACTCTCACCGGCTTTGAACGGCGTCTTTTTTGATCTGATCGCCCATGCATCATTCCATACCGGCGGCAACAGTCCGATCATGGTGCTAAACCCGCCAAGCGCAACAGTCCCCGGCGTTCTCACTTACGACAATTTAACCCAAGACCCGTCTTACGATGTCCAAGCCTTTCTGCGCTACGAATTTAAGCCGTTGCAGTTTGTCGCCATTGGCATAGAGAAATCATGGGCAGGAAAGCAGACTGCCATAAACGGCACTTTTGCGGCAACAGGGCTACCCATCTCGCTGGCGCTGGCCGACTTGCCCTTAAGCAAAGATGACTTCCTGAGGGGCCATTTCCAATTTCAGGTTCCAATTACGCTAGATTTTGCAATCGCCGGTGACGTCTATCACGATTTCGCGACCGTGGGCGGACTAAGGGAGAATGTCGGCGTCGAAATTCGCATGGTCAAAGTATTCGTTCCGTCAGGGCCTGCCAAATAGAGGCTAGATCAAGGTGCCCCAGCTCATATCTCGGCGTTGTTCTAATAATTCGTAGTCTTCGTCTGAACAGCGGCAGTCAGCCGGTCGGTCTCAAGAAACTCGATGGCGTCGTACGCGGGGCTATGCACATAAGGCGGGGTCCAGAGGCCGACTTCAGCGCCCGATGGTTCCATGAGTGTGACGTTGAAAACGATCTGGGCGACGATCTTAGGCTCCCTCAGTTTCCCGTTGTAGCCGTAGCGAACCAGCTTAGCGTGCCGTCCTACAGGGTGCCCACCTTCGAACCTCTGCGGCGGCGTACATGTTAGCGGAGATTCGGCTTCCTGCCAGTCTCACCGGCCCGTTCGCTCCCAAGTGCCCGAGCCAATGCAGCAAATCCCTCTATGCCGACGTCTTCTGCCCGCAACATTGGATCGATGTCCGCGCGGGCGAGCAAACCGGCGGCATCGCCTTCCGCTAGTGATTTCAGCGATTGCCGTAGCATCTTGCGCCTTTGTCCAAATGCTGCTCGCGTCACCTCCGCCAGCAGTTTTCTGTCGCAAGCGAGCGGAGACGGGCGGGGAATGAGCTCGACCAGCGAGGATCTGACTTTTGGCGGTGGCGTGAAGGCGGCTGCCGGAATATCGAAAAGTATGCGGGTCTCGCAGCGCCAATTGGACAAGACCGCGAGGCGCCCATAGGCAGCGCGCTGCGCCGGTCCCGCGACGATGCGTTCGGCCACTTCGCGTTGAAACATCAAAACGAGACGGTCGAACCAGGGCGGCCAGGGCTCGGTTTCAAGCCAGCGGACAAGAAGCGGGGTCGCGATGTTATAGGGCAGGTTGGCGCAAACGCGCGCATGGCTATAGGTTCCCATGAGCCCGGCAAAGTCAGTCTCCAGCGCATCGCCTTCGATGACATCGAGCCGCCCCGGATAATGCTCGGCGATTTGCGCCAGCGCCGCGAGGCAGCGTCCGTCGCGCTCGATCGCGACGACTTTGCGAGCGCCTTCGGCGAGCAGCGCCCGGGTGAGCCCGCCGGGACCTGGGCCGATCTCGACTATGGCCGCATTGGCCAGGGGCGCGGCGGCGCGCGCGATGCGGCTGGTGAGATTGAGATCGAACAGAAAATTCTGGCCCAAAGATTTTTTGGCCAAGAGGCCATGCGCGCTGGCCACCTCGCGCAACGGCGGAAGGCCATCGCGCCGGTTATCCGGGATGCAGCGGGGCACGGATTTTCGCATATTTGGGGTTATAGCGGGAAATAGAACGCGCGCTTCATGTCCCCCGAGCCCTACTGGCACTCCGCGCGAGCTTGCCCGCGAGACGCAGGGCAGCGATGAGGCTCGCAGGATCGGCTATTCCTTTGCCCGCAATGTCGAAGGCCGTGCCGTGATCCGGCGAGGTGCGGATCAAAGGCAGGCCCAAGGTGACATTGACGGCGCGCTCGAAGGCGACGGTTTTGACCGGAATCAACGCCTGATCGTGGTACATGGCGATAATGGCGTCATAGTTCTTGCGCGCGCTCGGACGGAACAGACTATCCGCCGCATGAGGTCCGCTCACCGCCACTCCCGCGGCCGCGAGAGCGGCAAGAGCGGGCGCGATAACCTCGATCTCCTCGCGGCCCATGCTGCCGCCCTCGCCCGCATGCGGGTTGAGCCCGGTGAACGCCAAGCGCGGGTTCTTTATGCCAAAGCGCGACGCGAGGCCCTCTGCTACGATCCCCCCTGTGTCAACCAGGAGTTCGCGCGTCAATAGCGCCGGAACGCGCGCGAGCGGAACATGAATTGTTGCTGGGACAACGGCAAATTGCGGCGACCAGATCAGCATTATAGGGCGCGCGCGTTCGCCAAAATGGTGCTCCGCCAATTCGGCGAGAAACTCGGTATGGCCCGGATGACGAAAGCCGGCGCGATAGAAGTGTTCCTTCGCGACCGGATTGGTGACGATGGCGGACGCCTCGCCATCGCGGATGAGACGCACGCAGGTTTCTATCGAGGCAATGGTTCCGGCGGCATCCCGCACATCCGGCGCGCCGGGCTTTCCGGCAACGGAATGGTTCAAGGCGTAAACCGGCAGGGCGTGGCGAAACACCAATGCCGCCTCGGCTCCGGCGGCGATCTTGATGGGAACCTTGAGGCCCAAGTTCCGCGCGGTTGCCGCCAGAAGTTCCGGGTTGGTAACCGCCAGGAACGGCGTCGCGTCCGGCTTATCGTGTGTCCTGAGCCAGGCTTTCAACGTGAGTTCAGGACCGATTCCCGAAGGATCGCCCTGCGTCAATGCCAGGGGAAGCATGTTTACCGGCGGAGATCGGGCCATCGAGACTTCGCCGTCAATGTTGCACGACCACGGCTCTTGCGCGCAATTCCTTGAGGCGGCGTTCGCTGTCGGCTGCGATATGCGCTGCGAGAAGCTTTTGCGAGATCGCGGTGCGGGCCGCGCTATCGTCTTTTGCGGTGCCTTTGGCGCATACCGCGATCATCTCAAGGCCCTCGGTTGAGCGCTGCGGGGCCGTGAGATGGCCCTCCGGGGTTTTATCGAGCAATTCGCGGAGACTTTCGCCGAGTTCGACCGAAGTTCTGGTCAAGGGATCGCGAACCGTGACGTCGTTCATCGCGCGGGCCAACGGTATGCCGCTGTCGCAATTAGCGAACGTCCCGCGCAATTGTTCGGCCTCGTGGGCGCGTTCCGTAAAGGAGGCGACCGTCGAGTCGTGGGGGATCGCGAAAATAATCTGACGTAAGGTATATGCGGTTCCAGACGCTGCCTTGCCGCCTTGCTTGGCGAGTTCCGCGCGAACCTGTTCCTCGCTCGCCTCGACACCCTTATTCAAGGCTTGCACCAGGACATTAAAACCAAGGTCGGCGCGAAAATGAGTTTTGTAGTGGTCGGGCGTCACTCCGGCGCGCTGAAGCGCCTCGGCCAACGCCTCCGGGGTAAGTTTCATGTCCTTCGCGACCGTGGCCATCTGTTGCAAAGCATCGCTGTCTCTCGGGTCGATGCCAAATTTGCCGGCCTCACGTATTTCAATGCGATCCGTAAAGAGGCTTTCGATCGCGGCGTCGCGCGCTGCGGGTTTGTGCAATACGCGAAGCATCTTCATCCGTTCGTCGATATCGATGTTTGTTATGGGATCGCCGTTGATGCTGGCGACGATTTCCTGGGCGAAGGCGGGGCCGCCGGCACGCGTCGTGAAAGCGGCAACTGCCGCAATGGCCACGCAAAGACTTAAGCGGACATAAGCGACGCGCGCACCACCGGGCCACTGCGCATCGTTTCCTGTTTCCATGGTCCAGTTCTCTCCGGTTTAGGGCTTTGCAGGCCCTCCCGTGCCAGCCCAAGGGCCGGGTGACGGCAATAAGCAAAAATCAATATTTCACACCGTCGAGCGACGTTGTGTTGAGGAAGGTCTGGGCCACCTTGGCATCTCCTAGGGTGCGCAGTTGCAGTTGCACCAGCAAAGTTTGATTGCGGACCAAGGAGCCGCTCCCGTAGTCTTGATAAATCGAGCTGTAATTGACGGAGAATGTCGTGCACTCGTCATGATAACCGGCTCCCAGCCCAAACGCCGCGATCGCAAAAGGGCCAGGACTTGTGAAGCCGATCACACTCGGCGGATAAAGGTGCCGGCTCATGTCGAAGATGATGTTGCCCTGCGCGAAATAATTATCGCTGATCTTATAGCGGGAGGATAGCGCGAGCCCTTCGCGGCGCACGTCGTAGCCGATGACTGGTTGCGCCTCATAATCGGCGAATTGAACGGAGCCGGTCAACGCGCCGAAATTATAATTTGCGATGAGATCGACGCGCCTTGCCGCCAACGAATCGACATCGAACCGTGCCTTCGCGATGAAGGAGAAAATCGGATTTGGCGCGATCGTAAATGCGCCGACGTAGTCGGAGAGCCTTGTGTCCAGTCCCGAACTTAACCCGACATTGGCGGCATCCGGCGTTGCGTAGGAATTGGTCCCCGCCAGTTGATAGGACTGTCCGCCGATGAGATTGGCATAGCCACCGTTGTCGAAGTTCACGGTGAATTGGGCACCGTAGTTTGCCCTTGTTCCGGTCTCGAACCGGTCGTAGCCCGAATATTTGCTCCAGTCGAACAAAGTGGAATCGTCGAAAACGAGGCTTTGCGCATCGAGATTGACGAGCGAATTTGACCCGATTTCCTGATTTGGACGCGCGACGACCTGTACGATCGGTTCGAAGACCATCGAGCCGAAACTTGTCTTAACTAGGAAGGGATACCGATAATCAATTCCAACCCCCGGAATGAACTCGCCGAAAAAGCTCGGGTCTCTGTTGCTGAGAAAATTCAACTGCGAAGCGTTGGAGTACGTCGAGCTGCCAGAGGCCGACGCAAACGTGTAGGTATTGGTGGTGTTGATATCAAGCCATTCGCCGTTAACTCGCGCGAAAGCAAAAGGCGTGAAGACTTCGCCGATCGGATCGATATATTTGCGCTGCCAGGAGGCTTCCGCCGTGGCGCGCGTGTATTCGCCGCCTAGGCCGCGCAAAAGGCAGTCACCGTTAGCCTGGCCCGGAACATATTTGGTGCAGATGTCATATAGACCAAAGGCATTGTCCAGTACCCGAGGTCCCACCGCCTCGAAGCTCGCTGAACTGGCCGAAAGACTGGTTAGATTGAAATCGAATTCGGCCTGCCCACCGATGCCAAAAGTCTTGGCGGGATCGATGTCGAACGTCTTGTTGTAGTCCCACACGGGATGTGCGACCGGCTGTTGTGGCTGAAAGTCATGGCTCGACAAGCCCTCGAAATAAATGCCGCGGAGATCGAAATAGCCGCGATCGCCCTGCCCAGTGAGATAGAGGGACGACGTCGTTTCACTGAAATAATTCGAGGAAAAAGTCTGGCTCGGCACATGATAGTCGTTAAGGTACCATTTGTCTGACAAAAGCGTGAATTCCCATCCGAACTTCCACTCGTCGGCGATCGCGAATTGACCCTTGCTTTCAAACGAGCCACGCAAACTCTCGTTGCCGGAGCCGAACGGCGACAAGGGGAACACGGTGGGGTTTTGCTCGGAAATCCCTGTCGCCCGGATATAATATTCACCGCTCTCTAGCCGCTGGCGCCATTCCGCGTTGGCGAAAAATCCTTGTTGAGAAAAATAAGTCGGAGTGAACGTCAAGTCGTAATTCGGCGCGAGCGCCCAGAAAATAGGAATGCCGAGGCCGGCGCCGAGCTGGTTGTTGTACACAAGATAGGGCGAAAGAATTCCGGATTTGCGGGTCACGGTTGGATCTGGCGCCGAAAAGAACGGCATATAGGCGAGAGGTATGCCGAGGAATTCAACTGAAGAATCCTCATAATAGATCATTTTTTCGTCGTTCTTGTGGATAATGCGCTTGGCGTGCACCCGCCACAATGGAGGCTTGTCCGGATTGTCCTTGCAGGCCTCGCAGGCCGTGTAGGTTCCCTTGTCGAAAACGGTGGTGTCGCCTTCGATGCGTTCGGCCCGCGGCGCGCTGAAATAGGTCTTGTAGGTGCCAGTGGCGGTTCCGGTCGTATCCATACTGCGGGCGGCACCTGGGATTGGAGCGCCGAGCACGTCTTTATATGGCTTTGGGGGCGTATCCCCCGCAAGCTCTCAATGAAACCGTCGCGGAAATCTTCGGTCAGATCGAACCGGTCGCCACGCAGCAGCGTGCCATCGGTTTCGGTCAATTTGGCGTGGCCTTCGGCATACACGCGGTTGGTGTTACGATCGTAAATGACGTGGTCGGCTTCGAGTGTCCGGCCTTTGTAATAAATCCTCGCGTTGCCTTCGGCCGAAACAAGGTTTTTTTCCGTATCGTAGCGAAGTTCGTCCGCCTCGACGAACATTTTCGCGGGTCCGTTTTGAGCTTGTTTCGAATTCGCGGCCAGCGGCCGTTTGCGCCAGCCGCAGGCCAAGCTCCTGCCATCAACGCGGCGCCGGACAAGGCAAATGCCAGCGCGCGCGAAAGCCTGACAAAACGCCGCGCCCGAAGAATGGGGGCGATCGCTCCGGCGGGGCAAAGACGCCGCCCCATCAACCGTCCTCCTGGTGCAGCAAGGCGAATGCGCCGAGCAGGCTCGCGACGACGGCCGGCGACCATGCGGCGGCGAACGGGCTAAGCAAACCGGCTCCGCCCAAATCGCTGGTGAATTTTACCGCCCCATAAAGCACGAACCCTGCACCCACGCCACCGGAAGCCATCTTCTCTATGCCACCAAATCGAAAAAACCTTAACGAAAATGCCGCCGCGATTAAGACCATGGCGATAAACAGAAGCGGCCTCGCCAGAAGCATGTGAAACTGCAGCAGGTAGCGGGTACCGTCGAGGCCCGCCGTCTCGGCCGCGGCGCGCACCGAGGATAATTCCCAAAACGACACGGAATCTGGCGCAATCGGGCCGCGAAGGATCTCCTCCGGGGAAAGGCTCGTGGCAAGAAGATATGTTCCGGCGGCAAAGCTGTCTTCCCCAGACGCGGTGACCCACGCATGGCCAAATTGCCAGAAACCGGGCAAGAGTTTGCCGGTTTGTGCCTGGATCCTCTGTTCGAATGTCCCAGCGCGATCATAGACATAGGCGGCGGCGGACGTCAGATATGTGCCATCAACCGAGGCTTGACTGGCCCTTATGAACGCCTCTCCGTCGATGCTTTTTTGTCGGATCCACAAGCTTGGGTCGTCGTTTTGCTTGCCGTTGCGGCCAAACAGCCGCGTCTCGATCTTATCCGCGCGATGCTTCATGAGCGCAGAGACCGGATTAAACAGCACCACCGAAGCAATTCCGGCCGCGGCCGCGATGGCGAGTGGAGGGACCAAAAATCCCCAAGCCGAGACCCCGGCGGCCCTGGCGACCAGCAGTTCCAGTCTACGGGTCAAGTTAACAAACGCCGCCATCGTGCCAAACAACACACAAAACGGCAAGATTTGCTCGGATACCGAAGGGACCCGCAAAAAGGAGAGATAGGCGATCTCTCCTGCCGAAGCACCCGGAATATTTCCGGCGCGCCGCAAAAGCTCGACAAAATCGACGACGTAGATCATGCCCGAAATCATCAGAAGGACTGCCGTGATGGTCAGCAGGAATCGCAGGGACAGGTAGCGGCCTAATGTCCAACCGATCATTGCGGGAATCCATGGCGCTGTTTGCCGAAGCGAGAGCCGGGAAAAGCAAGAAGCGCGAGGCCAGCCTCCGGAAACGCCGCGCGGGCGCGCACCGCCATAGCGGATGCGCCGCAATTCCCATCGCATTTGTTGTCCTGAAGGATCATGTCCGCCACTTTTGCTGGAAACCGGCCCCGGAACTTGACACTTCCGCGCCCGCCCGCGCGGCAGTTCCAGTCTTATGTTTGCTGTTTGCCGGTTGGCGCCCGCGCGCTTCTCCCTTGTTCTAGTGGGCTCCGCCCGTGCACGGAGTTACCCTTTGGGATGCAATTCAAACCAAAAGGATTACGGTTTTTTGGCGGACAATAGGGTCCTTCGGGCGCGAATTCCAATTTAGGATGATCTGGGTGTCCCTTCATCCCACAAGTTGGCGTGATGCCTTTGAGGGGTGGAAAACCTAGGAAATTCTGGCGACGGAGCCGTTTATCCTCGGGCGTTGCAGGAAGTAATTGATGAATTCGTGCCTACCCTCAAGTATTGTGAATACATCGGGCGTCTTCGTGGCCGGCGGTCTTCATGCGCTTGAGTTGCGCCATGCTCTGTAGAGGTCCCACTGCGCGGGGCCACTTCACTACGATATTTGCAAAACTGTCGCAAATCTTGCGCCGCGTCTCTCGCGATTAATCTTAACGTCGAGTTTTTGAATTTGAACCGCGCTCAAAAATCGAAATGGACCATCACTGGTACATGATCCGACGGCCGCTCCCAGCCGCGGCTCTCGCGCAGGATGCGGGCGCCTTCGAGGTGCGGTTTGAGGCTTTGGCTGACCCAAATATGGTCAAGCCGCCGCCCTCTGTCGGACTTCTCCCAATCCTGCGCACGATAGCTCCACCACGTATGAGAGTTTTTTCCTGGCGGCACAAAATGGCGAAGCGCATCAACCCACGGACCCGCTGCGCGCACCAAATTGAGTTTTTCGACCTCGACCGGTGTGTGACTGACGACCTTCAGCAGGGCCTTGTGATTCCAGACATCGGTTTCGAGCGGCGCGATATTGAGATCGCCGGCCACGATCGCGTCGGCGCCGGCGATCCGCTCAACGGTCACCAAATCCGCCATTTCGTCCAGGAAGGCGAGCTTGTGCGGCGAATTTCGGATTGATAGCGGGATCCGGCTCGTCGCCTCCGGCCGGCACATAGAAATTATGCAAGGCGATCGCAGGCCGCCCGCGCCGCCGGGGGCCAGCGTCACGGCGATATGGCGGGCATCGCCTTTATCGCAAAATGAGCGCCGGTCGATAATTTCCAGTGGGATTTTCGAGGCGATCGCGACCCCATGGTAGCCTTTTTGGCCGTTGATCGCGACATGCGGGTAGCCGAGCTTATGAAAAGCCGCCAAGGGAAATTCGCTGTCCCTGCACTTTGTCTCCTGGAGGCAAAGAACGTCCGGTGCCTGTTCCCTTAGAAAGCGGGCCACGAGATCGATCCGCAAACGGACCGAATTGATATTCCAGGTGGCTAGGGTGAGACGCACGCAAGACTCGCAATGAATGGCCCCGAAAGATGCCAATGAATGGCTCCGCTTGATCACGCCATAAACCCGCCGCAAGCGCGGCGGGAAGAAAGGCGCAATTTTTTTGAGAAGCCGCACCAACAGGGAAGCTCGAACGAAAAAGGGCGCCTGGCCGAAGACCAGACGCCCTTAGGAGCGAGACATTACCGGGAGGGGTCCGGCAAAATTGACCCAGGCGGAACGGGGGGGTGCGCCTGATGATCAACGTCGCTCACATCCCGACAAGATAAACGCGGTGCCGCGCACTTTCAAGCGGCACCGCCGCCGCGAAGGACTGCAAACTGGCGCCACTTGACTTTCCACCCGCCCTAAAATTTCCTATCCCATTGAAAAAACACTTATTTCCGAATTGAACAAGCCGAGCAGTCGGCCGCGGCCTGCGGAGCCTCTGTCAATTATTTGTGTTCAGAAGTTTTTCTTGGGTGATCTGAAACAGATTTGGGTCCGGCTTTTTCGACAGATCGATATTGAAGAGCGAGACAAGCGTCTCATAGCCTTGCGGATCGGTGACCTGCCACTGTTTAAGCGTGAATTTCACCGGATCGAAAACCAGCTTGATTTGCGATGTTCCACCGAAGGTCGCCTTGTCTTCGACGACAATGGTGACCGCGCTTGGCTCGCTTTTCACGTCGATGATCTTGACGTCGCGGGTAAGATCGACCTGATCCTTGAGCAGAAATTTCAAGCGGCGTTTGGCTGATAAAGTAAATATCCTTGGTGGCGGTCTTGCGGTCATGCACGGCAACCGAAAGTCCGTCGGCGACGATCTCCAGCGTCGCGGGCGGCGCATATTCAAAGCGCAATTTCCCCGGCCTCTGGACGAAGATCTTGCCTTCGGAGCGCTTGCCGTCGGGGCCGATCTGGACGAAATCGCCGGTCATATTGGTGGCGGCATTAAAATAAGCGTTGGCCTTTTGGATGGCGGCCAAGGGATCCATCGGAACAAAGGGGGCATCCGGCTTGACGGGCGCTGCCGCGGGCTTGGCTGGCTTGGGATTAGCGGGAGAGGGTTCCGCCTGAAGCGGTGCCGCTCCCGCAAGAGCGAGAGAGAATGCGATGGTGAATACCATCCGCTTCATATAGCCCACCTAATCCGTTGAGAACCTTCGCGACTTTAAACACCGGTGCGGCGCCCAACGAGCTGCCGGTTTTCCCTAAACCTCCGCGAATGTGGTTTTGGGTTGCAAGAAACCTATTACTCCACTTTTGCTCGCTGGCTCAAGGCCACCGGGAAAGCATTTTCCGCAAATTGGCGGCCGGGGGCAGAAATTGCTCTAAATCGCTGCTACCTTCGGGCGGGCCATGCAGATTGTGGCGGCGCGTTGGTGCCTGTGGAATTCAATTCGTTGTTGAGGCTTTCAATGATGGCGTCGACAGCGTCGCCGAGACGACATCAGAGGGGTGGTGATAGATATGGGAACAATCTTCACATGACCGATTGCGACGGACTATGCGGGGAAAGCAAATCCTCGCCGGAGGCGGCGCGCAATCTTGCGGCTCCCCCTTCGTTTGCAGTTTGGCAGGAAATCCTTGTGGATCGGGTTCAAACCTGGGGTCTTCATCCGTTTGAAAAAGCGAATTGCAAAATCAACTGGATTTGGCCGTTTGCAACAGAGGCAACTCAGCGCGGCCATTAATACATCGCTTAATCAACCAGCCTGTTGGCGACGATCCAAGCGTCGCGGCGTCCAGTCTCGCAAGTGTATTCTCGATTTGGCGTAAAGCGTCCTTCGCCCTTACCAGCTTGGATGAAGTCCGATAAATATCGTTTTCGAGCTGCTGATCAGAAACGGGGCCGCCGCCCGCCGATGTGGTCTTGAACCGCATACGCAGGAGGCGTCAAAAAGGCGTTGAACCGTTTCTGCACGACGGCGTAGCATTCGCACGCCGCCTTTTCGAGGTTGAGGCGATCGGCGATTTGGATTGTCCCGCGGCGGTAGCCGATGAGTCCGGCGGCCTGCATCGCCTGCGCGGCCAGAGTCACCGTTTTCCGGTCGGCACCCAACATGCGCGCCAAAAATTCGTGGGTGTATGACAGGTTCTCTCGTCCGGCGCGATCATGCATCATGAGGAGCCACCGGCATAATCTCTGTTCGATCGTATGCCTGGCATTGCACGCGGCGGTCTGCTGAACCTGGGAAAGCTGCGTCTCCGAATAGCTTACCAGGAGATTGCGCACGTGTTCGCTTCGCTCGAACTCGCCTTGCATGACTTCGATCGGAACGCGCACCAAAGGACCTTCCAATTGCACGATGCATCGATTGAAAGAGACCCGGCTGTACATTGCCGCGAAGAGGCCAAAGGCGCCTTCGTTGCCAATGTTCGCTGTCTCGATGTCCGTGCCGTTCTCCAAACTCGTCAATAGCGAAAGAACGGCGCCTTTCGGGAAGTAGGCGTGTTCAAGCACGCCGCCCGCCGTGCAGACTACATCGCCAAGCTTGCGGGTGACCGGTTCAATGTGGGGCTTGATCCGCGCGCGGCTGGCGGGCGGGAAGGCGGCGAGCAAACGATTGGGAACCTCGAAAGGATCAACCATAGGATTCGACGGGGAAGCACTCGATACTTTTCGAAACATGTGCTCGAATAACATTGCCTTCTTTTGTGGTCAATCGGACATACGAGTATGATCGCTTGCTCTAGTAACGCAATGCTCGTACAGCTCGATTTCCCGAGTAGCGGACTTGCGTTTACAACTCTAAATTGTAACAATGAGTTCACACTTTTGTGATGAAAACCACCATATTTTTGTGTCGGATACCACAGATATGTGATACAATGAATCATTGCAACAGTGGTTTAATGCGATATTTTAGTCGTCAGAAGAATGAACTGGCGAACAAAACTGCAGGCCGCACTCGCCGGTCCCTGCGGCGATCCGAACAATGCCTCCGGTTTTTTCCTAGTTTCATGATGACATACGTCACTTGAATTTCGTGAACCGACTGATACCTAACCTCATTTACCCATTTGGGGGAAGCGCGTGGCAAAAAAGGCGGCCATAATGCGATCGATAGCTACCAGGGATCCGAACATCATGCGCGGTTTAAGTGAGATTAAGGAAAAGTATACCCGTCGCCAAACCCATTTGGGGGAAGCGCCGGGCCAGGACGAAGATCATAGTCCCGTTGATGCTCGACGGGATGGACAAAATATGCGAAGCGACAGAGAGTTGGTGGAAAGGGAACCCACCGATAAGGAAACCAAGGGTAAGGACACTCGCCGCCTCATTGTTGAGGTAGCCGAGCGGCTGTTCCGGCAACTCGGTTTCCAAAAAACGACGGTCGCCGATATTGCCCGTGAGCTGCGCATGTCTCCGGCGAATGTCTACCGCTTCTTCGGGGCAAAATCCGAAATCAATGCGGCCGTCTGCACGGAACTTCTCGGCAAGATTGAAGCCGAGGCGGGAAAAATCGCCGTGTCTCGCGGCACCGCCCTGCAAAAAATGCGCAACTTGATCGCGTCCGTCGAAAAGGCCCATTACAAACGCTACATGTTGGACCGCAAGCTGCACGAGTTGATCGAAGCCGCCATGATCGAAAGTTGGACGATCATGCGCGAGCACAACCATCGCATGACCGGGTTGCTTGAACAGATCATCGCAAGTGGCATGGAGGCAGGCGAGTTCCACCCGGGAGACGCGGCGCTCGCGGCACGCCTCGTCAACACCGCTTGCATCCGCTTCTGCCATCCACGCCTAATGGCGGAATATGAGCAGGACCCTGAACCGGCTCTCGATCAAATGCTCGATTTTTGCCAGGCCGCACTCGTCCGGGAGCCCTTTTGACCGGCGTGCGCCTTCCTGCTTTCGCGCCGCCTAGTGTGATGGATTAGCTCCTGCGAGGCGGCCGTTCTGGCGGCGGAGTGGCGAGTGTCCAAAGGACTCCACGCAATCGCTCTTTCATTGCTGCTTCTCCTCTGGTCCCTCACTGTTGTGCCCAGCCTTTGGGGAAGGGCGTCGTTGAATCGCTGTCCGGAGAGAAGCTTGAAACTGGGATAAGCTTATCAATTTCTCCGATGTGTAGTGCTAGCGACAAACAAAGGCGGCACCCACTCGCCCTCGGCATTGAGCGCATCGGCCTAGGGTTA
>CAWKON010000036.1:0-31452 GCA_963851225.1 uncultured Alphaproteobacteria bacterium
CGCTTCACGTGAAACAGTTTGGTACGATTGGCGGCCAAAATCGGACAAACCAACGCGTGGAAAGGGCTCTCAAGACTTGCACTCTTAACTCTCTCCCGGTGTGCCCGCATTTTGCAAACGGATCGCGTCCGCGAGGCTTGCGGAAAATTTTGCGATGCCGTCCGGAACGATCTATGCGCCTGAATTGAAGGATACTACAATTATCAGTGGCGCAATTCCGGCCTCGGCAATTTCACCCCCGGTCAGGCCGAGCGCCAAGCCGCGTAATAAGTTGCTCTTCAAACCGGGGAAGCGCGGCGGGCAAGCGCTTTTTGCGGTCTCGAAGAGCCGGTGTATATACTGGATTTATCTCTCCACCGAGCGCGTAACTCATGCCGCTTGCTTCCAAGCAGCCCGGTCCTAGGCGAAAGACCGATGCCTCCTGACCTTCGCCGCGCCGCCCGCGCGTTGCTTTCCGTTTCCGATAAGACCGGCCTCGCCGATTTCGCGCGCGGTCTTGCCGGCTTTGGTATCGAGCTTGTGTCAACCGGCGGTACGCGCAAGGCGCTGGCCGATGCGGCATTGCCCGTCCGCGATGTTTCCGATTTGACTGGGTTTCCCGAACTCCTGGATGGCAGGGTGAAAACCTTGCATCCGATGGTGCATGGCGGGCTTTTGGCCATACGGGAAAATCCGGAACATGAGGCGGCGATGCTGGCACATGGCATCGCGCCGATCGATCTTCTCGTCGTGAATCTTTATCCTTTCGAGACGACGATCAATAGGGGCGCTTCTTTCGCCGATTGCATCGAAAATATCGACATCGGCGGGCCGGCGATGATCCGTGCCGCGGCCAAGAATTACAATGATGTCGCGGTCGTCGTGAACCCCGCCGATTACCAGAAAATCCTCGCCGAAATGACGGCGCACGGCGGTTGCACGACGAGGGCATTGCGCCAAGAACTCGCGCAAAAAGCGTTTGCGCGCACTGCCGTCTATGACGCCACGATCTCAAATTGGCTCGCCGGCGAAATGGGGCTCGCCGCGCCAGTCTATCGCGCGTTCGGCGGCAGGCTTGCCTCCCACTTGCGTTATGGCGAGAACCCGCATCAGACCGCCGCTTTTTTTGCGTCGGGAGAGCCACGTCGCGGGGTCGCGACGGCACGCCTGGTGCAGGGTAAGGAGCTCTCCTACAATAATGTCAACGATACGGATGCGGCATTCGAGCTCGTTGCCGAATTCGATCCGGCACGGACCGCTGCTTGTCGCGATCATCAAGCACGCCAATCCTTGCGGCGCCGCCGAGGCGCAAAGTCTTGCCGAGGCCTATGAGCTAGCGCTGCGTTGCGATCCGGTTTCGGCGTTCGGCGGCATTGTCGCGTTGAACCGGAAACTCGATGCAGACGCCGCTGCCCTGATCGTGAAGATTTTCACCGAAGTCATCATCGCGCCCGAGGCCGACGATGCGGCCATCGAAATCCTCGCCGCCAAGAAAAACTTGCGGCTCCTCCTAACCGGCGGCTTGCCTGACCCGCGCGGGGCCGGTTGGACCTTTCGTTCGGTCGCGGGCGGCTTTCTTGCGCAGTCCCGCGATAATGCAGATGTCGACGACATGGATTTGCGCGTCGTCACCAAGCGCGCCCCAAGCGAGAAGGAATGGCGCGATCTCAAATTCGCCTTCCGCGTCGCCAAGCATGTGAAATCGAACGCCATCGTCTTTGCCAAGGGCGGCGCGACGGTGGGGATTGGCGCGGGCCAGATGAGCCGCGTCGATTCCGTGAGGATCGCGGCGGTGAAAGCCGCCGAGGCCGCGAGAGCCGGCGGCCTTGCCGAAAGCCTCGCCAAGGGATCGGCCGTCGCCTCGGACGCATTTTTTCCGTTCGCCGACGGCCTGCTTGCCGCCGCCGAAGCGGGCGCGACGGCCATCATTCAACCGGGAGGATCGATGCGCGACGGCGAGATTATCGAGGCCGCCGACGGCGCCGGACTCGCCATGGTGTTTACCGGGGTACGGCATTTCCGGCATTGACAAAAGATAGATATGTGCGAGACGCCCGCGACGAGAGCGTCCCGAACCATAGGCGCGAAGCGTGGCACAAGTCTCACTGCAGCGTTACCGCATCGCGAACCGATTGGCCAAGGGCGTCGATGTGGTCGCCATAATTTTCGCGCGTGTCCGGATCGATAATGGCGAGCGGCGCCGAAACGACAGCGCCAGCCGCCTGACCGACCGTGGCCGTTAGGCCCACGGTAGCCCGCGTGAAATTTTCCCCGATGCCAACATGTGGATCGGTCAAAGGCTGATCCGCTGTGAGCGTTCGGCCAATGATCCTCGCTAGCTGCGGGTTATCGAATATTTTGGAGTGACCGAGTGAGTCTTGTGAGCGAAATGTGGTCGCGTTGATAGCAACTATTCCGTCTCGCTCGAGGTTTGCATGTTCTAAATCCGGATCAATGGAGCCAAGTCTCGGCTCGCCCCAGAACTTCCGCGAAATCGCAAGCGCGTGATCGTCTTCCGAGGTTACCAAAACGAAATTCGGCCGCTTTTCGCCCAGCGCCTCGATTTGACCGATCTGCTGGTAGGCGACTTGCTTATCGACATCCGCGTCGGCGAGAACAACGTTGCGAATTTTGCCGGCTACCTTGCCGTCCCTGATCGCCATTTGGCGCAACGCTTCGAGCGTCACCCAATTGCCCATCGAATGCGCAAGTATGGAAATTTCGCGCACCTCTGGGTCCTTCACGAGAAGGCGCAAGCCTTGTTCGAGCGCATCGCGAGAGTAACTGGCGCTCTCATGGTCATAGCCATAGGCGTTAAATTTGCCCTTCGAGGGCCAGGTGAAGAGAATAGGCACGACCCGCGCGTCCAAATCGTGAATGAATTGGGCGAAGCGGAAAACCGCGGCCTCGAACCGGTTGTTGTATCCATGGACGAAGACCAACACATGCCTATTCGGTTCCCTCCGGAGAAGTTTCCGGAACACGGCTGCCGCTTCAGTCTTGTCGATGGGTTTGGTGGGGTCAAGCGTCACGAAATCGGTTGCCGGATCGCCGGGAATTTGACGGGGATATTCAACTTCGCCTGGCCGGTGTACGGGGGGAATCGAAACAACAATATCGGCAAAGTCCAGTCCCGGCCCGCGTTCGCCTGAGAACATCTCCGCCGGCGTGGTCCGCGCGCGCGTCGTCGCGACCAACATTTCGACCTGGCTCGTACCGGGAGGAGCGACCGCCCCGACGGGTTCAAGAAAACCTCTTGGAGCAGCGCAGCCGGCAAGTCCGGAAACTGTTATGAAAATAACCAGCAAGCGGCGTGGAGGAAGGCGCAAATCCCCGACGCAGGCCGCAAGGCGGCAACGAAGGCCTGTTTTCCATGGCAAAAAGTTGAAACGACGCATCGGCCAATTTGTCCAAAAACCGCTACGGTCAGGCAACGGTAGCTGGTTAGCTGCGTCAAGATCAAAGTGAAAACGCGCGATCCGGGCGGCGTCTTCGCGCGAAGTCAGAGATGTCGTAAAATATATGTGATATCAGTAAGTTATATAACGCTATGAAATTTTTCTAGGAATCCTTCGGCGAATTTTTTCGCGGCAGGTTACTTATTTGCCACAAATGGCATTGGTGAGCGGAATCGCCGTCTCTCGCGATGGTCATTCGCATGGGCTCTATCGCATTCATTCGCGGCGGGCGGCGAAGGGACGCCCCAGTTTCATAGCCTGCCGTGAATGAATGCAACAGAGCCGTATGAAGTTTCCCGGCAAAACGCTTGCCGTGTGTACGGTAATTCAGTACACCGAAAGGAATGAGGATTCGGACTATCCGCCACAGGGGCTTGAAACGCTTCATCGAGGACAACGACGACCGCGAAATCCGCCGCGATCTCGCGAACCGGGTCCGCAACATCATGACCGCGCTGATTACGGCGCATGACATGGAAGGCGTCCAAGGCCCGCCCGGCTGGCGCATCCACCAGTTGATCGGCGACCGCGCCGGAACGTGGAGCCTCTCGGTGTCCGGCAATTGGCGGATCACCTTCACCCTCGAAGACGGAGAACTGTGCAACCTGAATCTGGAGGATTATCACTAATGACCGGCGCGCCTATGAAAATCGGCATGAAGCCTTCCCATCCAGGGACCTTCATCCGCGAGGAAATTCTGGAGCCGCTCGACCTGTCCGTGGCCCGCGCCGCCAAAGTGCTGGATGTGCGACGCGCCACCCTGTCCGATCTTGTGAACGGTCATGCCACCTTGTCCCCGGAAATGGCCCTTCGTATCGAAAAGGCCTTCGGCGTCAGCATGGATACCTTGCTGCGCATGCAGGCATGGTACGACAGCTACATCATGCGTGAGAGGGCAGGGGAAATTAACGTCAAACCGTTCAACGCGTCTGAGCCACGATGACGCGCACCGCAAAGACGTGCGGTTGGATGCAGACGGCCTGACAGTCCTCCTTGCGGATAGACGCAAGATCACCACGCCCTTGTCATGGTATCCGCGCCTTGCCAACCCCACCCGGGGTAGCGCCGGAACTGGCGCTTCATAGGGACCGGCGAGGGCATCCACAAGCGCGCGCGTATTTTGAAACATGGCGTCCATCTCGGTTGGAAAACCCGCGATCAAATCGGCGCCAAACACGATCTCGGGCCGCCGCCGGCGCAGCTCCGCGCACAGCCGCACCGCGTCGGCGCGGCCATGGCGCCGCATAGGGACGTTTGGGACGATCAGGCTCTGAGGCGGTATCCAGTCTTGAAGATCCACCCCACCGCCGCGATGCACACGATCAAGAAGGCCATGATCATGCCCAGGCTAATGCCGGCGCTAATATCGGAGGTCTCGTAAAAACTCCAGCGGAACCCGCTGATCAAATAGACCACGGGATTGGCCAAGGTGATCGTCCGCCAGACCGGCGGCAACATGTCGATCGAGTAAAAACTGCCGCCGAGAAAAGTCAGCGGCGTGACGATCAGCAGGGGCACGAGTTGCAGCTTCTCGAAACCATCGGCCCAGATACCGATAATGAAGCCCGACAGGCTGAACGTGACCGAAGTGAGGACGAGGAAAGCGAGCATCAATAAGGGATGGGCAATCTCGAACGAAACGAACATCCGCGCGGTAATCAATATGATCAAGCCCAGCAGGATCGACTTGCTGGCCGCCGCGCCCACATAGCCGGTCACGATCTCGATGTAAGACACCGGCGCTGAAAGGATCTCGTAGATCGTGCCGGAAAATTTTGGGAAAAAGATGCCGAACGACGCGTTGGAGATACTCTGCGTTAGGAGCGACAGCATGATCAATCCCGGCACGATGAAGGCGCCGTAGCTCACTCCGCCGATCGCCGTCATGCGCGAGCCGATCGCCGCGCCGAATACGACAAAATAAAGCGATGTCGAGATGACCGGCGCGACAATGCTTTGCAGCAGCGTGCGCCAAGACCGCGCCATCTCGAAATAATAGATCGCGCGGATGGCGTGTACGTTCATCGCCTTGCCCTCAAAAGGCTCACGAAGATCTCCTCGAGCGAGCTTTCTTCCGTCTTTAGATCCTTGAAGTCGATTCCCAGCTCGCTTAGCTGCTTCATCAACGTGGCGATTCCTGTTTGGTCGCGTTGCGCGTCGAAGGTGTAGATCAACTCGTTTCCGTTGGCTGACAGGTCCAGTTGATAACCGGCGAGTCCGGCCGGGACGCTCTCCAGCCTGCGCTGCAAATGCAGTGTGAGTCGCTTCTTACCGAGTTTGGTCATGAGCGCCGCCTTCTCCTCCACCAGGATGATCTCGCCCTTGCGGATTACCCCGATCCGGTCGGCCATCTCCTCGGCCTCCTCGATGTAATGGGTGGTCAGGATGATGGTGACACCGGTGTCGCGCAGCGATCGCACCATGTCCCACATATCGCGCCGGAGCTCGACATCGACGCCCGCGGTTGGCTCGTCCAGGAAGAGAATTTGGGGCTCATGCGAAAGAGCCTTGGCGATCATCACGCGGCGTTTCATGCCGCCCGAAAGCATCCTGATTTGGCTGTCCTTCTTGTCCCACAAGGACAGGTCCTTTAGCACTTTCGCGATATAGAAATGGTCGGCGGGCTTGCCGAACAGGCCGCGGCTGAAGTTCACCGTGGCCCAGACCGTCTCAAACGCGTCCGTGGCCAATTCCTGGGGGACAAGACCGATCTTGGATCGCGCGGCCCGGTAGTCGCGGACGACATCATGGCCATCGGCCATGACCGTACCTTCGGTCGGATTGACGATCCCGCAAATGATATTGATCAGCGTCGTCTTGCCTGCGCCGTTTGGACCAAGCAGGCCAAATATCTCTCCGGGCCGGATCTCCAGGTTGATGTTCTTGAGCGCCCGGAAGCCAGAGGCATAGGTCTTGCTTAGACCGGACACGGAAATAATCGGCTGCACGGCCAGCTTTCAAAGATCATTCAGAAAAAGAGGACGCTATCCCAAGACCGGCTCTTGGGTACGGAAGTGGATCCCGTGCGATCTGTGTCCTTATCGCGGAAAGCGATAGGATAAAGCGAATCCCGGTGGTGCGGCTCAACCTTCCGGCGTCCAGGCTTCGTAGTCGCCGGTCGCCGGAGGCCGCGTGTTGGCGGCCAAGGTCGAGCCCGGCGGACGCCAGGCTTGCGGCGTGCCGGTCAGATTCGGCTGATGCGGCAATTCCCATCGCGCGGGCGTCGTAATTCTCTTCGGTTGGCGGGATATCAACCGTGTGATGCAGCCAGCCATACCAGCCGGGCGGGGTCATCGACCCCTCGCTCTCCTCTGCATAAATGACCCAGCGGCGCTCGAAACCCAGCGCCTTGTCGATTTTCCGCCTGCGGTAATAGCGGTTGCCAAATTCGTCCTTGCCGACAAATTTGCCGAAGAGCAAGGTGTGCAGGGCCGTATTCAGGGTCTGGCCGTGCCACCAGGTGAAAATCCGGTAAAACCATTTCATCGTGTGATTGCCTTCGGCGTAGCGGGAGCGGCCAGCCAACGGCTAGGACTATGCGAGCTTGCCGGAGCGCTCCCATAGCGGCCTGACACCACGGCTCAAGACCATCTCGTGAGCGCGCGGCTACCACTTTATCTAGTTTATAATTGCTTAATAGCCACCATATATTGTAGTGGATATTGCAACCGATTGGGTGACTTAACGATAGCGCTAATTCATAGTCCCTGTCCATCAATATTAGAATTTGCAGGGGGCACAACAAATGCGAATCGAACGGCGTTACACCAAGCCCGGGCACTCCCCCTATGCGGAGATCGCCTTCCGGACGACGAAAAGCGAAATCCGCAATCCCGATGGTTCGATCGTTTTCTCGCAGGAAGACATCGAGGTTCCCGCCGCCTGGAGCCAGGTCGCGGCCGACGTGCTCGCGCAAAAATATTTCCGCAAGGCGGGGCGTGCCCGCCCGGCTGAAGCGGGTGCCGGAAGACGGCGTGCCCGCGTTCCTGTGGCGCTCCGTGGCGGACGACGAAGCCCTCGCGGCGCTGCCGAAGTCCGAGCGCGATACGGGCGAGACCTCGGCCACCCAAGTCTTCGACCGTCTCGCCGGCGCCTGGACCTATTGGGGATGGAAAGGCAAATATTTCGATTCGGAAGGAGACGCCTCCGCCTTCTTCGATGAGTTGCGCTACATGCTGGCGCGGCAGATGGCGGCGCCCAATTCGCCGCAATGGTTCAATACCGGGCTCCATTGGGCCTATGGCATCGATGGCCCAAGCCAGGGCCATTATTATGTCGACCACGAGACCAAGAAGCTCGTCAAGTCGAAGATCCGCCTATGAGCATCCGCAGCCGCATGCCTGTTTCATCCAATCGGTCGCCGACGATCTCGTCAACGAAGGCGGCATCATGGATCTTTGGGTGCGCGAGGCGCGGCTCTTCAAATATGGCTCCGGCACCGGCTCGAATTTTTCCAAATTGCGCGGCGAGAACGAAAAGCTGTCCGGCGGCGGCAAATCCTCCGGCCTGATGTCGTTTTTGAAGATCGGCGACCGCGCCGCGGGCGCGATCAAATCCGGCGGCACGACGAGGCGCGCCGCGAAAATGGTCATCGTCGATGCCGATCATCCCGATATCGAGGATTTTATCGAATGGAAGGTGAAGGAGGAACGGCAAGGTCGCCGCGCTCGTCACCGGCTCGAAAATTCTGCAAAAGGCGTTGAAGGCGATCCTGCGCGCTTGCGTCAATTGCGAGGGGCCGGGCGAGCGATTGTTTCGATCCGGAAAAAAATCCCGCCCTGAAAAAGGAAATCAAGCTCGCGCGGCGCGCCTTCGTTCCCGACGCGGCCATCAAGAAAATCATTCAGCTGGCGCGCCAGGGCCAAACCAATATCGAGTTCGAGACCGTTTACGACCGATTGGGACTCGGAGGCCTATCTCACCGTCTCCGGCCAGAACTCGAACAATTCCGTGCGCGTGAGCGACGAATTTCTGCGCGCGGTCGAGGAGGATGGCGATTGGAGCTTGACCCGGCGGGTCGACGGCAAGGCGCATAAGAGCATGAAGGCGCGCGAGCTCTGGGACAAGATCGGCTGCCGCCGCCTGGGCCTCGGCCGACCCCGGCCTGCAATATCACACGACGATCAATGATTGGCACACCTGCCCGGCGGCGGGCCCCATCACCGCCTCCAATCCGTGCTCGGAATATATGTTTCTGGACGACACGGCGTGCAATCTCGCCTCGCTCAATCTCATTCAGTTCCGCGATCCGGCGACGGGAACATTCGACATCGAATTCTATGAGCACGCGGCGCGGCTGTGGACGATCGTGCTCGAAATCTCGGTCATGATGGCGCAATTTCCGTCGAAGGAAATCGCCAGGCGTTCCTATGATTACCGCACGCTGGGCCTTGGCTACGCCAATATCGGCGGGCTGTTGATGTCGTCCGGCATCCCCTACGACAGCAGTGAAGGCCGCGCGATTTGCGGCGCGCTCTCGGCGATCATGACCGGGCGTTGCCTATGCCACATCGGCGGAGATGGCGGGCGAACTTGGCGCTTTCGAGGGCTATGGCGCGAATCCGGCGCGATGCTGCGCGTGATGCGCAACCACGCGCGGGCCGCAAATGGCGAGGCATCCGGCTATGAGGCTTTGTTGATCGCGCCGGTGCCGCTCGACCACGCGGCTTTGCCAGGATAAGGCGCTTGGCGAACATGCCCGCGCCGCTTGGGCAGCGCGCGGTCACGCTCGGCGAGCGCCACGGCTATCGCAATGCGCAGGTGAGCGTCGTCGCGCCGACCGGCACCATCGGCCTCGTGATGGATTGCGACACGACGGGGATCGAGCCCGATTTCGCGCTCGTCAAATTCAAGAAACTCGCGGGCGGCGGCTATTTCAAGATCATCAACCGCGCCGTGCCCGAAGCATTGCGCACGCTCGCCTATTCGGAAACCGAGATCGATGCGATCGTGACCTATGCGACGGGGCATGGCTCGTTGCGAAATGCCCCCGCGATCAATCCACGCAGAGCCTTTCCGCGAAAGGGTTTACGGCGGCGAAACTCGACGAATTGGAGGCGGCGCTGGCGCAGCGCCTTCGACATCAAATTCGTCTTCAACAAATGGACTCTTGGCGCGGAATTTTTGCAGCGACGTCTTGAAAATTCCAGGCCGAAAAACTGGAGGATCAAAATTTCGATCTTTTGAGCTTTTTGGGATTTTCCCGCGCCGAGATCGAGGCCGCCAATATTTATGTCTGCGGCGCCATGACGCTCGAAGGCGCGCCGCATTTGAAGCCCGAGCATTACGCCGTGTTCGATTGCGCCAGTCCTTGCGGGCGCACCGGCAAGCGCTATCTCTCCGCCGAAAGCCACATCCGGATGATGGCGGCGGCGCAGCCCTTCATCTCCGGCGCGATCTCGAAGACGATCAACATGCCGAACGAGCGCGAGCATCGAGGATTGCAAGGACGCCTATATGCTCTCCTGGCGGCTCGGCCTGAAAGCCAACGCGCTGTACCGCGACGGCTCGAAATTGTCGCAGCCCTTGAGCAGCCAGTTGATCGCCGATGACGACGATGAGGCGGAGGAAGCCGTCGAGGCGCTGATCGCCGCGAACGCGCCGGCCCGCGCCACCGCCGTCGCCGAAAAAATCGTCGAGCGGATCGTCGAGCGCATCGCGGGAGCGCGAGCGCCTGCCCGATCGGCGCAAGGGCTATACGCAAAAGGCGGTGGTCGGCGGCCACAAGGTCTATTTGCGCACCGGCGAATATGCCGATGGGCGGCTCGGCGAAATTTTCATCGACATGCACAAGGAGGGCGCGGCGTTCCGCTCGCTGATGAACAACTTTCGCCATCGCGATTTCGGTCGGCCTGCAATATGGCGTGCCGCTGGAAGAATATGTCGATGCCTTCACGTTTACCCGTTTTGAGCCGGCGGGGCTGGTGCAAGGCAATGACGCGATCAAGAACGCGACCTCGATCCTCGACTATATGTTCCGCGAGCTCGCGATCTCTTATTTGGGCCGCAACGATCTCGCCCACATCGATCCCTCCGACATCGGCCATGATGTGCTCGGCAAGGGCTCGACAGCAGGGCCGCCCGCCGCAAGGCGCCGCGCCCGGATCAAGCGAAAAATTCGTGTCGCGCGGTTTTGTCCGCTCCAAGGCCGGCAAATTGCTGCTGGTGCAGAGCGGCGGCGCGCAACGCGCGGCGGCGCTCGATAGCGATCTCCAACGCAAGCCGAAGCAGAACCTAGCGGGCTCGAAAGGACGCCTCCCGCCGGGCGGGCGGACGTTAGCGAGAAGCGCAGCCAGGCGCGGCTGAAAGGGTTTACGGGCGAAGCCTGCGGCGAGTGCGGGAATTTTACGCTCGTCCGCAACGGCACATGCTTGAAGTGCGACACCTGCGGCGCGACCACGGGGTGCAGTTGATGTTAGCATCAATTGTAAGGAAATCCCCGCCAATCGTACAAAAATGTTTCACGTGAAGCATTTTGGTACGATCGAGGCCGAAAACCTTACAAGGCCACATACATCGCGCGGCCTTAACATAAGTGGTATTGCGCGGAAAGCCGATGCTTTAGGCGGTTTGTTCCATCTTGAAATCGCCAATGAGGTTAATTTTGGATGAGAAATCTGCAATTCTCCGCGAACTAAAGCGGGATATCGCTCGCGAAAGGATCGTAATCCTTCTTGGGACCGGTGTTTCGGCCGCTTCCACAGCGAATCATCCGTATAACGATTGGCGCAATTTGCTGCGGTCGGGCATTGATCGGTGTTCCACAATTGGAGTTGGTAGCAATCGGCAGTTTTGGGAACAGCGCCAGTGGTCAGCACTTGAAGGGGATATAATTGATTTACTTGGAGTCGCCCAACAAGTTGAAAGCCGTCTCAGGAAAGCAGGTGGGGAATTTGCAACTTGGCTTAGAGATACGATTGGCTCCATTCGACTTGGGGATTCGGCCGTTCTGAAGGCGATTGAAAAGATCGACGCTCCAATCGCGACAACCAACTATGATCTTTTCATTGAGCAGGCACTCAATCGAAGCTCGCTTCTGTTAGCAGATGGAATTGATGTAGCCGATTGGCTTAGCGCATCTGAACAGTCGAGCGCGATTCTCCATCTGCACGGAATTTGGAGACGCCCAGAAACAGTGATCCTTGGCCACACTTCATATCAAGCTCTACTCGATCAAGCACACGCTCAATTTGCGCAGCGTGTGATCGCTTCAACACGGAGTTTCCTCTTTATAGGCTGTGGAGAAGGACTTGAAGATCCGAACCTTGGAACGCTTATCGATTGGATCGGAACCCAGCAACCAAGCACGCTCCAACGACATTATCGGCTCTGCACTAACGAGGAACGACAAAAGTTATTAGAGTGTCGGATACAGAATAACCGCGTGTTTCCAGTGTCCTATGGCGCAGCCCATATCGACCTTCTAGGTTTCCTGGAGACCATTGCCCATTACCGCCATCTTATTCCGCCTGACCTCGCTACGAGAGCGGAAGAATACAGAGCTTGTATTCCTCAAATGATCGAAGGCGATGAGCGGTGGATGAGGAAGGATCAGTTAGCTAAACAAATGGCTGAAATCGTGGCTCAACAAAATGTCCCATACGATGCACTTGAAGACTCAGGCGATTTCGCGCTTGCGGCCGCTCTCGCGCTAGCAATCGCCGAAAATCCAAAAGCCGAGGATATCCCGCGGCTGTGGGCAATCGCGAAACGCCCAAACCTACCCGTCAATGTAAAGTACAAAATTGTAGATGCGTTTAAAGGATTCGCGGAGAATAAGGCTGTACCTCTTGACCGGAACCAGATTTCTGACTCCCTACAATGTCTTGATTATCTTGTCAGTACCCATCCTCGCGATTCGCATGAATACAAGCCCTTTTCCGATTGGGCAAAACTTGTCAGAGAACTATTCATCTCACCCCACTAAAGTGCCGCCCGGGTCACACCATCCCATTCATCGCTCGGCCGGCCCGAGTGTATCTGATCTTTGAAGTCAAGGACGGCGCGAAGCGTCGCCGCCTGCGGCGGTCACGATCCTTGAGTTCAAAGTTCAGATACGCTTTTCTGCCGCCACGCGATGAATGAATTTTGCTGCGCCCGGCGCGCGCCGGGAAAAGCGGCTGGCCCTGCGGCACCCGCGCGCTAATTGAGTGTTGATGCAGAGGCAGAAGAGCCGGAAACAGGGAGCCGCGGATGAGCGATTCGCTTGCGCGATTGTTTAAGAGCTTGACAACAGGCGTTTATGTGGTGGGCGTCGCTCATGGGGAAGTGCGCAATGCTTTTACCGCCGCCTTCGTGATGCAGGTCTCTTACGATCCCTTGCTGCTGGCCTTAAGCATCAATCCGCGCCATTCTTCCTACGGGCTTTTGAAGCAGGGCGGAGCTTTCAGCGTTAACGTGCTGAAGAAGGGCCAGTTGGAGCTTGCCTCCCATTTTGGCGGGCGGACGAGCGAAGGCAAATTGGCCTCGACGGAATGGATGCCGGGCAGCACCAGGGTCCCCTTGTTGCACCAGTCCCTGGCCTGGTTCGAATGTCAGGTGGTAGGCGAACATCGAGCAGGCGATCATGTGGTGGTACTGGGAAAGGTGATCGATGGCAGGCTCATCGATTCCGAAGCCGAGCCCATGATTTATAGCGATACTGGCGCCATGGACGGTTCAACTGCCCTATTTCCCACCAGTTTCGGCAACTGAACCAAGCCGCGAGCGCGGCGGGAGCGGCTGTCTGATTGAGAAACGCCGCGGGGTCATATGATGTCAAGCGTTCAAAGTTCGGATACGCTTTTCTGCCGCCGAGCGATGAATGGATTTTTCCGCGCCGCACGCGCCGGCAAGACAACTCACCTAAATTCACGCGCTTTAGCGGAGTGCTCAACGGACTCAATTCATTGCGCGCCACTCGGCGTCGCATCGAAAACGCCGCCGAACAGTTCAGAGCCATGTTGGATTTCGTAGGCGTATCTGCCTTCCTTATAGAAAAGATTTATTTTTAAGCCTCCACTGACGCTAAACGCGAGGCCGCCCTTATCAAGCCTGGGACTGCCATCAAGCAACACGTTGTTGTTCCATCCCGGAGGCGAACAGCAGGAACGAACAGCCTCAAGACCCGTAATCGCCGCGCCGTTCCAAAGACCGGTGATGGCCGTGATCAAATAAGAATCCGCCGCTCGATCCTTTGTGGTCAAAGTGCCCGCGGCGGTGATTTTGGTATCGGGGTTGAGGTAGGACCAGTTCCACACAATGTCCGCTTTCGCGTTAGCCGGCGATGCGACGGCGAGGATTGCCAACAAAGCCGAAGCTTTCAATCCGCCGCTTGGTTTGGCTTTCATGGGCGCGTCATTCTCATTGGTTGATGAGGTGCAGCGCGCCGCCCCGCCCACACAACCCATCGTCGCGCGGCTGACCCCGAGCGCATTTGAACTTTGAAGTCAAGGACGCGATCCGATCTCGGCTGTTGCCGAGATCGGCATTTATCTTGTCGAAGTCGGACAAGTCAGATTTCGAGTGGCGCGCCGCCTCCGGCGGTCTACGATCCTTGAGTTCAAAGTTCAGTCGCGCTTTTCTGCCGCCATGCGACGAATAGATTTTCCCGCACAAGCCGCGCCGGAAATAAGCGCCCTCCCAATAGCTGAAGGCAGTGCTTTTCGAGGGCGGATCTTTTGCTAGGTAGCGTCACTGGCGAAGGGCTTTTCGGTTCCGCTGTTGGTAAAGCCCTGTGCCGTCAGCAGGCGGAAAAATCATTGGACCAAGTGAAGACTTCATACCAGACTAGAGATTCCAACGAGCCGATCGTGTTTTCGACGGACTGCTCGATCAAGCGCTCTTGCAGGCTAACGATATCAACAGCTCGCCGTGACGAGTGTACCAACGGAACGAGATACCATTCAGCGGCGTTGTAAAACTCGTTCACGAGGGCCTCGAGTGTCGCCGCTTGTGTTTCTTTTGCTCCTTCCAACACTTTCCTGATACCTTCTTCAATGTCCTGCAGCTTGTTGTGAATTTCTTTTTGCTTGCGCTCCTCTGGGTTGGTAAACGCCTTATAAAGATAGGCGATGGCCATCGGTCCGATAATCGCAGCCGACAAAGGGACGGCCAGGGGCGCCGTCAGGGTTGCAAACCCTGTGGCGACCATCGCGAGCGATCCCGCACCAGCCACGCCGGTTGCCAAGATCGTAAAGCTTGCCGCTTGATCAATCGAGGTCATGAACCGCGCACTAGATGGCTGAGGCAGCAGGAGCTCTACAAACTCTTTTTGATCGATATTTCGAAGCAGACGAGGACGCGACGCCGATAACTCATTTTGAAAAAGCATCAACTCTTTCTCGAGTAATTCGACCCGCCGTTCATGCCGCCATTTCAATTTCTCATAGCGGGCTTGGAGCGCTCTTCCGTGTTGATTCTTGGCGAACGTTTTCCAGACGCTCTCCTTCAACCAGTCGCCGCCTCGCGCTCGATCTTGCAGTCCCAATGCGATTTCGTTACCCGCGTTCGCAATGAAATCCTCAACATCTTCCGCGAACTCTCGCTTTTGAAGTTCAACCTCCCGCTCCAAAGCGTGAAGACGTTGCTTTACTTGTTGCACGTTAGACGAGATTGCATCAACCACCTTTGTAGCGAGTTCTCGTCGTAAAGCTAAAGATTCACGCTGTTTGAATAGTTCATCGGCGTCGGCTCTGATCTGTTGTACCAAACCATGACACAGCTTGCGTGCGTCTTCCAAATCTTGCGGACTTCCCTCGGCTAACCTGTTTGAGATCTCTTCCACCAGTTGGGCGTGGCCGTAGGCATAGGCTACACCGAGAATGCTATCCAGTCTTTGGTCCCGCTGCTTGCCGAATCCTTTGATAATATTGAAGAAGCTGCGATCCCTCGGGGGCACGAAATTGGACAAGACACGCGGATCAACTCGAGTGTTCAGTGCCTTTGCTACTCGTGCATAAAGATCGTAAGCCTGATCCCCTTGGAGCGCTACAATTGGTGCAGTTGTCTCCAGCGCCGCCTTTCGAACATCATCGGGCAGTGATTTAAAGGCAGCCTTGAGTTCCTTTAGTGCCCCATCGAGATCACTCTTGCCGGACGCCAAGGCACGCATGACGATCGCGGCAAGCAGGGCGGGGCCGTCCGATGCAGACAACCCAGGGTCCGATATGCTTTCCGCGATTTTGCTAACAGTTTTAACGCAACAAGTGTATTCAAGGATGGTGATAGGACCGTTGGTCATCGCCAATGCGGCTAAAGCGCGAGCAAGCACGGCTATATGGTCGGAAACGTTCTCTTCGGCGTCTTCGACGTCCGGGATCATTAGCTGCTTCATCACAACCTCTCATAACAATTGAGGAGGAACATTTCGTTACAGCTGTTAATTACTAAGAGTTCGAAACCACACCTATGCGTTAGTTTCGTTTCATTACTTGACAGATGGCAGAGACCTTAAATATGGCGAAATTCAGTGTCCCGCACTTAAGCTTTGCTAAACTCGGATCTCTTGCATTCCTGCCTGACCTGAGCTTGGCGCTGACCACAATCACCCTTATATGCAGTGCCCGCCATCTAAGCAATGCCCGCCATCTAGGCAATGCCCTCGCCGAAAGCCATGATGAAGAAGCCACGCTCCGGCTGAACGCGCTGTTTTGCCGTGAACGCTGACCCGAACTTTGGCCTGAACGTCGACGCGTCGAAACGTCGCGCGCACAGCGATGTGATGCCGGCTGATCTTGCGTGGGGGCGGTCGCCCCGGCCGAATCCACACGTAACGGGGAAAAGCCGAGGCGGTTTTCGCAAATATAGGGCGTCATGAGAATTTTGTTGCTCACGGATGTGGCGCAAATTGGCGATGCCATCACGCTGGCTTACACGTGAGCCTGGTGAGGCGCCCGTCCGTATGAATCAGGAACAAGTCGCCGGTGAATTTGAAATACTCCCCGGTGAATTTTCCGGCCGCGAATTTCAATTGGATCGCATTGTTTGCGCTGATGCGTGCCTTAACGGGCTTTTCCAAACCAGGCCCTCCAAGCACAACCGGCTTCTTTCCCTCGGCTTTGAAGGAGAATGTCTCGACTGTGGGAAACGGTCCGTCCTGTTTGTAGGTGTTCCCGGTGCAAACAAGGTTGAGATCGGCCCCTCCGGCCAACGCATAAGTTGCGAAGCCTAGTGGGGCATATGCCAGCAAGAGTCCCGTCAGAACCCAACTTTCAAGATTAGCAATCTGAAGTTTCATATTGACCACCTAAGCAAGAGTTATGGTAATCGCACGGGTGCACCGTGCGAACTGGTACCCGCGACATTGCCGCAAGAGATTTTGCAGTTTCCTTGAAGCATGCGAATTTGCCTTTACTAAAGGCTAGCCCCGGCCACACCTTCTCATTCATCGCGCGGCTGAACGGAGCGTATCTGAACTTTGAAGTCAAGGACGGCGCACCGGTCTCGGCTGTTGCCGAGATCGGCATTTATGATGTCGAATTCGGACAGGTCCGATTTCGATTGCGCCGCCGCCTCCGGCGGGCATGCTCCTTGAGTTCAAAGTTCCGATGCGCTTTTCTGCCGCCGAGCGATGAATGGGTTATTCCGCGCCGCGCGCCGGGAAAAGCGGCTGGCCCTGCGGCACCCGCGCGCTAATTGAGTGTTGATGCAGAGGCAGAAGAGCCGGAAACAGGGAGCCGCGGATGAGCGATTTGCTTGCACGTTTGTTTAAGAGCTTGACGACGGGCGTTTATGTGGTGGGCGTCGCTCATGGGGAAGTACGCAATGCTTTTACTGCCGCCTTCGTGATGCAGGTCTCTTACGATCCCTTGCTGCTGGCCTTGAGCATCAATCCGCGCCATTCTTCCTACGGGCTTTTGAAGCAGGGCGGAGCGTTCAGCGTTAACGTGCTGAAGAAGGGCCAGTTGGACCTTGCCGCCCATTTTGGCGGGCGAGCAAGCGCCAACAAATTGGCCTCGACGGAATGGACGCCGGGCCGCATTGGGGTCCCGTTGTTGCACCAGTCCTTGGCCTGGTTCGAATGTCAGATGGTAGGCGAACATCGAGCAGGCGATCATGTGGTGGTGCTGGGAAAGGTGATCGACGGCAGGCTCATCGATTCCAGCGCCGTGCCCATGATTTATAGCGAGACGGGCGCCATGGACGGTTCAGCTGCCCTATTTCCCACCAGTTTCGGCAATTGAGCCAGCCGCGATCGCGGCAAGAGCGGCTCCTGATTGAGAAAAGCCGCGGCGTTACATGATGTCAAGAGTTCAAAGTTCAGATACGCTTTTTTGCCGCCGTGCGATGAATGGGTTTTTCCGCGCCGCGCGCGCCGGCAAGACGATTCACATAAATTCAGGCGCCTGAGCGAAGTGCTCAACAGGCTCGAAAGGACGCCTCCCGCCGGGCGGACGGACGTTAGCGAGAAGCGCAGCCAGGCGCGGCTGAAAGGATTTACGGGAGAGGCCTGCGGCGAGTGCAGGAATTTTACGCTGTCCGCAACGGCACATGCCTCAAACTCGAAATTGGGTTGGATCAAGGGAGGATAAATTGGCGAGCAAAAGCTGGTCTTGTCTTTTCTCGATGCTGCCACCGCTGGCCAAGTGGTCGCGCCAGCTGGGCGTGGCAACCGTAATCGCCGCGAGCTTGCTTCTGCTGGCGGCCGAAGCGAGCGCCCAAGCGCCGCTGGTGACGATCCAGACACGGGTCGTGACCAACAGCAGTCCAAACCCTTACAGCACGCTCGTCGGCACCACGCCTTACGGCGCAACCGGCGCAGGTCCCGGCTATCACGTTGTCGTTTTGAACCGGACGACGCTCGCGCTCGTATCAAACACCACATACGGGCTCGATTCCACCTCACTCAATTCCCTGAGCAATGGCATCATGGGTCTAGGCGACAATGTACTTGTCGTTATCTCCTCGATCGGACCGGTCGGCTCACTTTCGCCGCAGGCAATCGCTGCCCTCAATACGGTGGCCGCAAATCTTGGCGGCACCGGGAAAGGATATATTTATGGGGGCACAATGTCCCCAAGTGCCTATTCGCTGATCGGCGTTCCCGGGCTCGGAGCCGCCCACGGATCGGCAAACCAAGTGAGCATCTATGCGGACCCGGATACGAATGGCAACATCAGCGGCGTGCTGATCCCCGACGTCAATAGCAATTACACATTTACCTACTCACAGTTTGTGGAGGTGCAAACGATCACTCCGCCAGGCGACACGATCACGATTGGCCCTTTGACGAGCCCGCCCACGACGCCGGCGTCGTTCAAGGCGCCGCCCTTCGCGGGCTCTGCGAGCGCGGGCGGAGGCTTCCACGTTCTCATCGTCAAGCGCACAACGTTGAACCACATCGCGACCGACCCCTCGGTCGTGATTTGGCACTCCTCCTACCATACCAATGCGAGCGATGCGAGCCTCGCGGCAAGCGAGACGCACCGCATGGCGTCGGATTTGATCCGGTTCCCGAACGGCCTTCAGACCGGCAATCTCATCTTCATCATCTCTACTCTTGGGTGCAATTCCGGCTTTTCCTCTGCCTCGGCGTTGGCGGATGTTGAGACAATTAACGGCGTACTTTCAGAGCTTGGCGGCGCCGGTCTTTTCGGCTCCAACCCCGCTTCCATCGGCTACTATTCCATCATCGGCATCCCGAATTCTGGTTCGGCCACGCGCTCGCCGGAGGTCCGCTCCTGGGCGACGCCGCAACTCTCGGACAACATCACCGCTGTTCTGCAGCAGAATAATCGGGGCCTCTTCACGCCAGTGAATGTTTCGGCCGCTGCTGGTGTCACGCTCGATTTGAGCCTCCTTCCCACGGCGCTTGCGCCGCCCAGCCAATGGCCCGTCGCCGCGCATGGAAGCGACGCGGTCTGCCCCACGGGCGACGATCAATGCGCCGCCTATAAATGGATCAGCTGTCAACTGATTTTCGCTAACCCAGTAGCATGCATAAACTTTGATATCCGAGGCACCAAATACACCGATCTGACTTTCTCCCTGAGCACGGCTTTGGCCAAGCTTTCGACCCTGCCTTACCCTAGCCAGCCGACGACGGCGCCGCCGGGTTTTTCTTTCTCCCGCAAAGCGTTCAACCAGGTTCAGGAACAGCTCGAGAGCGAAATCCAGTTTGCCATGGATGTGCAGGCTTGGTTCGCGAATGTCAAAGAGGTGTTTAACGACTTGGCAATCACGGGGGATTTGTCTCTTCAGGCCGCAATCACCACTGTTCAAAGCGACGTGCAACTTCCGCAGAGCACCACACTCCCCTTTAACGTCGTTGGAGTGACGCGGGATGCCGTGATGATTGCAACCGTTGTCGCTGGCGCCGTGCAGCCCGAACTTGTCCCGGGCTTTGCACTTTTGAACGCCGGGCTTTATCTGGGCATGCAGTTCAACAACGCATCCTCCGGAGCAAGCGGGAATCAGTTCGTCACCGAGGAGACCAATCTTTTTAACCAGATTCAGACCGCATTCAATTCCGCCATATACGGCCACGGCATTCTCGAAACGATCGTGCTTACCGATTGGAACAAGCTGCAAACGATCGGGACAAAGATTGAAGACGCCAGCAGCTCGTCAAGCGCATGGTTCTTCGGCACGACGACGGAAGGCGATCTCGTCACCGCAGCAACCAATGCTTACAAGGTTAGCTTCTATCAGGCCCTCATGGCGGCGAAATATCAGATGGTGAATTTCGTCAGCGTTCCGTTTAGCGATCCTTCGAGCTACAACTATGAAACTGATTGCCAGATCTCCATGGGGACAAAATTCTGCAGCTGTTCCGGCCAAATCTATTCACCGCCAAGCGGTGCCTTCTCCACTTACGGATCTGGGCCCTACAATATTCTCATGGCCGTCAGTCCCATTGACGGCTCCTACCCCTCAAATACTCTGACCACCAAACTGTTCACTACGATGCATCTCTACTCTCAGGATTTCTTTTCTACCGCTCGCGGCTGGAGCGGGATCAAGGGAGCTTTGCCCCAGAAATGGAGCGAATATCTGAATAATGGAGCATGCACCGGCCTAACCACGCCCAAGCGGCAAGTGCACGGACTGCCCGGTCCGGTCCTGGCTCAACGGCTGTTCCGTCCATTCATGGCTCTATCCGCGAACGCGAAGAAGGGTAAACCGCTGCCGGGCAGTTGCTCATGATGCGAGCGAAGCCACGTGCAACAGCCGGTTCAATGCAACCCGTTTTCCGCTGCGGCATTTGAGAGCACAGCGACGCTTCAGTCAGTTCTTCCCATTCATCGCACGGCTAAAGGAGCAGCCATAGACGACATCTCGAAGGGCGATGAATGGATTTTTCGCGCATGATGCGCTTGCCTTCTTGCTCTTCTTGCGCCGGGGAAGCGCAAGCCGCACACTTCCTCATCCGTCATCCGTCCCGCCATCGCAGCACACTTTCTCCTGCGATGGGAAAGATGGCGCCGTGCCGCGGAGCCAATTTCACGCGCTTCGGTATGATGCCCGGCTTGCGCACGTCGAGCGCCAAAACTAATCTCAAATCGTGAAGGTGACGAATATTTCCAAACGATTCGCTCTCGTCCTGATCGTGCGGTAATCAAGGACGAATGGATTTTGCGCGTCATCGCAGCCCCCGAGCATGAGCATATTCAAAGTGACGGCCGGCTGCGCCGCTGGAAAAGGATCGATGAGATGGGAGGCCGATACCTTCGTGTTATCTTGCTGCCAGACCGCGAGACCGTGCATAATGCGTTTTTCGACCGGGGTTACAAACCATGAAGGTTCAGTACTTCGCAGACACCGATACTTTGTACATCGAGTTCCGGGGGCACGAAGTCGCCCAATCCAAGGATCTCGACGAAAACACGCTGCTGGATCTCGATGCCGGCGGCAATGTGTGCGCGATCACGTTTGAACATGCGAGCGAACGCGCCGACGTGCATCATCTGACAGTCGAAGGGATCGCGGCATGACTCTCGCTGGCCACATTCTCCCTTCCTCGCAATAACAAGTCAAATTCTCGGACGGTCGGTAGGACGCCGGTCTTCGTTATCCGAAAAACACGCGGCGCACGATGCCTCCGCTTATTCTCGTCCCGAGGCGTTTGCACCAAAGTGGTCCACGAACGCCCGCACGTCCGGAAGAATGCCTTTGACGATCCGTTCGACTCCCGCGGGATTGGGATGCAATCCATCGCCAAGTTTGAGAGCCGGCTCGCCCGCCACCCCTTCGAGAAAAAAGGGATAGAGCGGCGCGTCGTATTGTTTGGCAAGGGCTGGATAGATCGCGTCGAAGCGCGTTTTGTAGTCCTGGCCGAGGTTCGATGCAGCCTTCATGCCCGCGATCAAGACTTTGATATTGCGTGCCCTTAGCTCGCCAAGTATGGCGTCGAGCGCGGCTTTCGTCACCTCCGGATCGACCCCGCGCAGCATGTCGTTGGCGCCAAGTTCTAGGATCACGCCGTCGGCGCCATCGGCGAGCGCCCATGCGAGCCTCGCCTGGCCGCCAGAAGCGGTGTCGCCGGAGACCCCGGCGTTGACGATCATCACAGGGTAGCCTTCCGTGCGCAGCGCCTTTTCGAGCACCGCGGGAAAGGCGTCGTCGGCCGCCAAGCCAAAGCCCGCAGTCAGGCTGTCGCCAAAGGCAATGATTTTCATTGGCGGCGTTTCCTTCGGGGCGGACCAGGCTTCGCAAGACAGCGCCGCCAACAAAAGCACGGCCGGCAGTTGCAGGAATGCGCGGCGATGGCCACATCCACATGGCCTTGACCGTGGCATCGGATCGGATGAGGCGGTCTTGCGTATGGTCTCGGAGAGCATGGATGGAGGAACCGGCGGTTGAACTCGAAAACGTCCATCTAACCCTAGGACGCGGCGCGGCGAGGGTTCATATCCTCAAAGGGATTTCACTTAAAATAGGACGCGGTGAAACAGCCGCCCTTGTCGGGCCTTCGGGCTCGGGCAAATCCACGCTTCTCATGGTGATGGCGGGCCTTGAGAGGCCCGATGCGGGCACAGTCAAGGTGGATGGCACCAGCCTTGGCGTGCTTGGCGAGGATGCGCTCGCGCGCTTCCGGGGCGCCCGGATCGGCATCGTTTTCCAGTCGTTCCATCTCATTCCAACCATGACTGCGCTCGAAAATGCCGCCATTCCGCTCGAATTGGCGGGTGTCACCGAGGCCTTCGCCCATGCGCGCGCCGCTCTTGCCGCCGTCGGCCTCGAAGATAGGCTCACGCATTACCCGGCGCAATTGTCGGGCGGCGAACAGCAGCGCGTCGCGCTTGCCCGCGCGCTGGCACCAAACCCGGCTATTCTCGTCGCCGACGAGCCGACCGGCAACCTCGACGAGGCTACAGGTGCCGGCATCATCGACCTCATGTTTGCGTTGAAGCGAGAACGTGGCGCGACATTAATCGTGGTCACGCACAATTCCGCACTTGCCAGCAAATGCGAGCGCAGGATCGAGCTGCACTCCGGCCGCATCGAGGAAGCCGCCGCGGCGGTGTTGCCCGTTTGACCGAACAGTTCCGCCAATCGTACCAAAATGTTTCACGTGAAGCATTTTGGTAAGATCGAAGCCAAATATATTGATATAGCTTATACAATTGGTCGCCATGGAAGTGTACGATTGTGCGGAATTCGTGTGCGATCACAGCATTTGCGCCGCTGCCAGCCGGGCGCTCACCGGGCCGGGATTCGCCGCCGAATTCACCCGCTACGGCATCAAATCGGCGGCCGTTGGGGCGCCTTCGACCCAATTCACGTCCCACGGCCCGTCCACGGTAATGAAAGTCACGGAACCCGCGCCGATCCACGCCTCATGCACCATCCGCGCCGGCATGTGGTTAAAACCGCCAGCGCCGAAGTCTGCCTTTTTCCCTTCGCACGCAAAGCTGGCTGCGCCGTTGATTATTGTGTGCGTCTCATTTGCCGAATGCCAGTGCTTGCGAATGTGAAGAGCTTTGGGTGCGCGTATCATGAGTTGCGTCGCGTGGGTTTTCGCGTCCTCATGCAATATTGCCATTTCCGGCGAAGCGTCGCCCAATTCGGGCTGCATCTTTACCCATTGGACATCCGGTAACGGCTTAAAGATGGGCCCGCCGGGTCCCGTCTCTGTTGGCGCTGGCGCCACGACGGCAGGCAGCAAAACCAGTCCGAACAAAGACAACGCCAAGCCGGCGATGGCCGGCAAGGCAAACCCATCAAGCAAGCGTGCACCCATGCTCCCTCCCTTTTTCATTGCCGGCCAGAAGCCAAGCACGAAACTGTGCGTTTTATGACCCGGCGCTAAAAATCCGCTCGTTTGCGGCGGCGGTGGAGGATACGCGGCTGCACAAAATCGCTGGCCGACAACCGGCCGCGTACCTATCTCGCGCCGGCCTGCGTCACCGCCGCGATCACCCCGCTAGAATGGCGCGCTGCATTGTGCCAGCACGGACTATAGCAAGTGCAGTGCGACGATCAGGATGACCCCTAGAGCGGCGATAATGAGAAAGCCAATCGCATCATCATGGTCAGAGGTTTGCCTTTGCCTCATAAGCGTCGTCCTCTTCGGCTTAATCTGGTATTTCCCCAGTGGTGGGCGCTCCAACCTATCTGCATCGCTAAGCCCCGTAAATCCCCTCGCGTCAATCAGTAGGAAACCATATGAGTTTCACCCGCTTCAGCGGCGGGAAACGGCCTTGTCCTTCCTATAAGGTAAGTCAAAGTGCGCGAAAGAAAGTTCAGACTATTAGGGCCTGGATGCATAAACGAAGGCAACTAAGCGATCACATGGTTTCCCTGACAAAAGTTTTGCCTCGTAACCGGGAAAGCTCGCGCTGGCCGCTGGTCCTGCGATTTGCCTTGCGGGATTTTCGCGGCGGCCTGCGCGGGTTCGGGATTTTTCTTGGCGCGATCGCGCTCGGTGTGGCGGCGATCACCGGCGTCGGCTCGGTGTCGTTTTCGCTAAAAGACGGGCTTGCCCAGCAGGGCAGGGTGATCCTCGGCGCGGACGCATCTTTCGATCTCGCCCAGCGCGAATTGTCCGCTGCCGAGCGCGATTATCTGGCCGGGCAGGGGCGTCTCTCGGTGGTGGCGCTGTTGCGCGCGATGGCACGGCGCGACGATGGCGAGGCGGCGCTGGTCGAGATCAAGGCGATCGATGAAACCTATCCCTTGGCGGGCGAAGCAATCCTGGATCCGGCTTTGCCGCTCGCCGATGCGCTGGCCTCGCGCGACGGCACCTACGGGATCGTGGCCGGCGCGGCGCTCCTTGGAAGGCTCGGCCTTTCCGTCGGGGACCATGTTGCGATCGGCGGCACGCGATTCGAGCTGCGCGCGGTGCTCGTCTCCGAGCCGGACAGGCTCGCCGGCGGGATCAGGTTTGGCGCCCCGGCCTTGATCTCGGAACGTGCCTTGCGCGCGACGGGATTGGTCGAACCAGGCTCGCTCGTCAGATGGCTTTATCGTGTCGTGCTGCAGGGAACGCCGGCAAGCGATGAAGAGGTCGCGGCATTGACCGAGGCGGCGCAAAAGCGCTTCCCCGAGGCCGGGTGGGACGTTCGCACGCGCAATAATATTTCGCCGCAGTTTTCCCGCAATCTCGACCGCTTCACCGAATTCCTCACGCTTGCCGGGATCACTTCCTTGATTGTGGGCGGGGTCGGCGTCGCCAATGCGATGCATGGTTTTGTCGAGCGCAAGCGGCAGACGATTGCGATCCTGAAGGCGCTGGGCGCGACTGGGTCCACGGTCTTCGCCTTGATGTTGACAGAGGCGATGCTCGTTGCGAGTGCCGGGGCGCTGCTGGGCGCGGCTATTGGCGCCGCTTTGCCCTTCGCCGCTGCTGGAGCATTAGGGCAAATGATTCCATTCCCGATCGCGCCAGCGATTTATCCGGCCGCGATAGGCAAGGGGCTTCTCTATGGCTTTCTGACCGCGCTGGCGTTTTCCGCGGGCCCGCTCGGCCGGGCGCACGACGTGCCGGTTCAGGCCCTATTTCGCGGCGGGATCGAATCCCCGCGGGCCACGCCGAGACCGCGCTATCTCGTCTTGATGCTAGCCGTAGCTCTCTGCCTTGCCGCGGCGGTTGCCGGGTTTGCCGCGGACCGGAGGCTCGTCTTGATCTATATGGGCGCGACGCTCGCCGCCTTTGTTTTGCTGCGCGTGGCGGCGCTTCTGATCGTGACATGCGCGAAAAAACTTCCGCACGCGCGGAGCGTGGCACTGCGGCTCGCGGTTGGCAACATACACCGGCCGGGTGCGCTGACCTCTTCGGCCGTGCTGTCACTCGGCCTCGGGCTCGCACTGCTTGTTGCGCTTGCTCTCATCGACGGCAACATCAGAGCACAACTCCATCATTCCATTGCCGGGAAGACGCCAAGCTTTTTCTTTCTCGATGTCCAGAGCGCGAAGGCGGCAGCATTCGCCGATTTTTTGCAAGGCCAAGCGCCGGATGGCAAAATCGAACGCGTTCCGATGTTGCGCGGACGCATCGTCAAGCTCAACGGGATTGCCGCCGGCGCGATGCGGCCGAAACAAAGCGCCGCCTGGGTGCTCGAAGGCGATCGCGGAATTACGTTCGCCGAAACCGTGCCGGAGGGGTCCAGCGTTATTAAGGGAAGCTGGTGGCCAAGGGATTACCGCGGACCGCCTTTGGTTTCGGTCGAAAACGAGATCGCCGAGGGGCTCGGACTGGCGATCGGCGACGAAGTCACGGTCAATGTTCTGGGCCGCGACATTACGGCCAAAATCGCAAGCACGCGGCACGTTCAATGGCGCACCTATGGGATCAATTTTGTTCTGGTGTTTTCGCCAAACAGCTTTGCTGGCGCTCCTTTCGGAGAGCTTGCCACGCTCACCTTTGCCAATGGCGGCAACCCGGCGCGGGAATCTGCGCTATTTCGCGCGACGGCGAAAAGCTTCCCCTCGGTGACAAGCATCCGCGTGAAAGACGCGCTTGACGCAATAAATATGGTTGTTAGCCAGCTCGCCTTCGCCGTTAGAGTAGCGTCGAGCGTGGCGTTCCTGGCGTCGATCCTCGTTTTGGGCGGCGCGCTCGCGGCCAGTCAACATGCGCGCACGCACGATGCCGTCGTGCTTAAGACGCTCGGGGCGACAAGATCCCGCCTGCTTGCGGCTTATATTTATGAATACGGTCTCATCGGGCTCTGCACCGCGCTGTTCGGCGTGGGGGCGGGGAGCGCGGCCGCGTTCGAGATCGTGGGGCGCGTGATGGAGCTTGAATTTGTCTGGCTTTGGCCACAGGCGCTCATCGCCGCCGCCGGCGCGGTCATGGTCACCATCTGCCTCGGGCTCCTCGGGACGTTTCGGGTCCTCGGGCGCAAACCGGGTCCTTATCTGCGCGATTTATAATTAAATGACCTTAACCATTGTTCATGTTGGCGCACTCTTGTACCCTGCTCCGGCTTGCGCCATATTAGGCGAGACGCTGAATCCCGCAAGGGCAGCGACCGGAGGCGGTTAAGCCTCCATAACGTTTAGAGGAAAACATGTCCGACTTCGACCGCAACACGAGTGCCCGCTGGGGGCAGGGCGCAACCCGGGCCGGTCGCGCCGAAATCGATCAGGGCCTGCGCTCTTATATGCTGGGCGTCTATAACAACATGGTGGTCGGCTTGGCGCTTACCGGCGCAGTGGCGCTCGGCGTCCATATGCTCGCCGTCACAACTGATCCCGCGCTGGGCGTGCCGGTGGGCCGGCATTTGATGCTCACGTCCTTCGGCGTGACGCTTTATACAACGCCGCTTAAATGGGTGGTGATGCTGGCGCCGCTGGCCTTCGTGTTCTTTTTCTCGTTCCGCATCAACCAAATCTCGGCTTCGGCCGCGCGTGGCGTGTTTCTCGCTTTCGCGGCGGCGATGGGATTGTCGATGTCGACTATCCTGCTCGTCTATACCGGGACATCGGTTGCAAACGCGTTCTTTGTGACCGCGGCGGCCTTCGGTGGCTTGAGCCTTTATGGCTATACGACGCGGCGTGACTTGGCGCCAATGGGAGCGTTCATGGTGATGGGCCTCTTTGGCCTCGTGATCGCGATGCTGGTCAATCTTTTCTTGCAGAGCACGGGGTTCCAATTCGCCCTGTCAATTCTGTCGGTTCTGATCTTCTCCGGCCTCACCGCTTGGGACACTCAGGCGATCAAGGAAATGTATTATGCGAGCGACGATTACGAGGTCGCGACGAAGAAATCCGTGGCTGGCGCGTTGAGGCTGTATCTGGATTTCATCAACATCTTTCAGTCGCTTTTGTTTTTGACAGGCAGCCAAAACGACTGACGATCCATCTGAGTTTTAGACGAAGGCCCCGCCAGCGCGGGGCCTTTTTTTTCGAACTGCCGTGGCTTTCGCTCGGGTTGTTTCATCGCGGAATGCGGAAAAGTAGATTGACGCGCGACTGCATAAGGGCAAGTCCAGCGGCCCCGCAAGGACGCTCGCGCGATCAGAAATCGCTGGCAATACCTCTTACTTCCCAATCTCCGTAGCGCACTGGCTCGGGATCGCCACGGCCGTTGATTTCCTTGCCGGCCGCGGGGTGACGCAAAGCACCGGAGCGGCGGCGCGCTTCGGCCTCGGCGAGCGCCCGCCGCGCCGCCTGGTTGAGTTCGCCCTCGCGCGTGTCGGCCCGCGCATGGCCAACGGTTTCGCCGTCTGACCGTTGCATTTTCGCCATGGAAAACTCCTCCCGGATTTTCGCCCATATGCTGGGCAAAGTCCAACTGTTTGTGCTAGGAGGGTGCCATGATCGGTGTCCCCGAAGCCTTTGTGGCGGAGTTTCGAGTTTGACCGCATCTCCGCGTCCGCCGGCCGGCCGGCGGCATAGCCGCAATGTTTCGAACGGCCGCCCAAACCACCTGGCTCCGGGCGCGAGTCGAGGACGGGAGAGCGAGGAGTGTCCTGGTCTTCCCGCTCGTCTCGCCGCAGCGGCGATTTTGAACGATATTGTCGCCAGTGGTCATCCGCTCGACGAATGTTTTTCGGGCACGGCAATCCTCTCGCGGCTTGCTGGTTTGGAACCTCGCGACATCGCCTTGACGCGGGCCATTGTCACCGTCGCTCTGCGCCGGCTGGGGACCATCCGCGCCGCCCTCGCCGGGCTTATGGAAAACGGTCTGCCGCGTCAGGCCGCCCATCTTGAGTGGACGCTGATCGCGGCGGCGGCGCAGATTCTCTTTCTCGACGTCCCCGATCACGCCGCCGTCGATCTTGCTGTCCGCATGACCCGTCTTGAGGCGAAATGCGTACCTTACGCTTCACTCGTAAACGGAGTGTTGCGCAATCTTATTCGCGCTCGCGAAAAAATACTGCTCGAAAGCGATCCCTTAGATCACGACACGCCCGCTTGGCTCGCAGAGCGCTGGCGCAAGACCTATGGGGACACCGCGGCGCACGCCATCGCAAGCGCCCATCGCCAGGAGCCTGCACTGGATCTCACGGTTCTGTCCGATCCTCTGATCTGGGCGGAGCGGCTCGGAGCAAACGTCTTGCCGGCCGGTTCGCTCCGGCTTTGGACGCATTTGCCGGTGACCGGACTTCCGGGCTTCGCGGAAGGCCGCTGGTTTGTCCAGGATGCGGCGGCGGCGCTGCCAGCGAGGCTTTTGCGGGTAGGTCCCGGCACCAGGGTAGCCGATTTTTGCGCGGCTCCCGGGGGCAAGGCGGCGCAGCTCGCGGCTACCGGCGCCGACGTCACGGCGATAGACCGTTCGGCCGAGCGGTTGAAAAAGCTCGCCTCGAATTTTGCCCGGCTCAATTTGCGCGCCAATATCGTCGTTGCCGATATCATTAACTTTAAGGCGGGGCCTTTCGATGCAATTCTGCTCGATGCACCTTGTCTCGCCACGGGGACGATCCGTCGTCACCCCGATATCGCTTGGATCAAGAAACCGCGGGATATCGTGGCACTGACGGCGCTTCAGACACGCCTGCTCGACAAGGCCGCCGAACTGGTGAAGCCTGGGGGAATGATCGTCTATTGCACGTGTTCGCTCGAACCCGAAGAAAACGAAATGCAAATCGCGGCTCTTCTTCATCGAAACCCCGGCATCGTGCGGGTTCCGGTAGAACCCGGCGAGGTTGGCGATTTGCCCGGAGTCTCTGAACGAAAACGGCGAATTGCGGACATTGCCGTCGCACCTTCCGGCTGCCGAGCCGCGGCTTTCCGGCCTCGATGGTTTCTTTGCCGCCCGGCTGTTGCGCCGCGGTTAATAAACCCGAGAGGAATTTTATCCATAACGCAATGCCCCAGGTGGGGACCGCCGGGCATGCGGCAACTTTGCGTCCGTGGAGTAAAGTGTTGGACTCCCGCATCCACACTTCCGTCGCGTGCCGGAATGTAAAATCGAGGAGCTGAATTCTGGCCGGCGCGACATTCAAGGATTGGTTGCGCGTCGCGGGTCACCTTGCGGCTCGCGGTGGACTGGCTTTGCGGCGCGGCCTCGGAGCGCCCGCGCGTGCCGCCATCGGGCTAGGGCGGCGGTGGCCGGAACGGCTCTTGATTGCGCCGCAAGATATAAGGACCAGCGATCCGACCCTCGCGGCGGACATCTACGCCGGCTATTTTGCGTTCGGCGGCACGATCGTCAATGCGCATGGCCGCTCGCCGTTCGAACTGGAGTCCGGATCGGCCGCGTGGGCGCGGGCGCTCGCAGGTTTCGGCTGGCTCCGCCATCTGCGGGCGGCAGATACCGCCGTCGCTCGCGCGAATGCCCGCGCCCTCGTCGACGATTTTTTGAGCGTGGCGGGCAAACCTAGTGCAATTCCGGCATGGGAGCCCGAGGTCGCAGCGCGGCGCATCCTTGCCTTCCTGTCGCAATCGCCAGTCGATTCTCGATGGCGCCGACCGCGCCTTCTATCGCCGTTCATGAAAGGTCTCGGCCGTACCCAGGTTTTTCTGGAACGCAAGTCGCGGGGGACTCGCCGGCGAACCGCGCCTCATTGCCGCAATCGCCCTCGCCGAATTCGGACTTTGCGTGGAAGGCACCGGCAATCTGACCCGCAAGGGCACGAAAACGCTGGCCGGGGAACTCGACCGGCAAATTCTTCCCGACGGCGGTCACATCAGCCGCAATCCGGAGATATTGCTCGATTTGCTGCCGGACTTGCTTCCTTGCAGCAGGCCTATGCCGCACGCGGGCTTCAACCTCCCGCGCAACTCCTCAACGCCATCGATCGCATGTTGCCGATGCTTCGTCTGTTCCGGCATGGCGACGGCACGCTCGCCTTGTTCAACGGCATGGGCGTGACGCCGCCCGAACTGCTTGCGACGATTCTCGCCTATGACGACGCGCGGGCGCAACCGCTCGCCAGTGCGCGGCACTCGGGTTATCAACGGCCTCAGGCGGAGGACGCGATTGTCTTGATCGAAGCCGGACGCCCGCCGCCGCAAATTTATTCCCATCGCGCGCATGCTGGATGTTCGTCCTTCGAGTTTTCACTCGGTGCGCAGCGGCTCGTCATCAATTGCGGCGCGCCGAACGCCAATCGCGCACCGGCACGCGAGGCGGCCCGGATGACGGCAGCGCATTCGACACTCGTCATCGATGACACCTCCTCGTGCCGTTTCGCCTCGCACGCGGGATTACAAAAGTGGCTCGGCGACCAGATCGTCTCGGGTCCGGACAAGGTCGATGTCGAGCGCCTCGACCAGCCATCGGGAACAATGGTGGGTGTCGCGCATAATGGCTACGAGGCGAATTCGGCATAATCCACGAGCGCCGCATTCGCGCTCGGCAGGGACGGCAAGACGCTCAACGGGTATCGATCGGCTGCGCGCCGCCGTGGCGGGCGGGCCAGTCGAGCGCGCACCCCTTCGTGTTGCGCTTCCATATCCATCCGAATGTACGCTTAAAGCGGGTTCGCGAAGGCCGCGCCGTGCTTTGCGTATTTTGCCCAATGGAAGACGCTGGCTTTTCGAAACGTCGGCTGGGCAGGCCAGCATCGAGGAAAGCATTTTTTTCGCGGCGCCGGATGGGCCGCGCAGTTGCTCCAGATCGTCATCCACGATGAAACCGGAAACGTCATGGGTGTCGAATGGAGCTTTCGCCATATCGAACGGAAAGCGCGTGACGAAGTTTGAA
>CAWKON010000037.1:0-31695 GCA_963851225.1 uncultured Alphaproteobacteria bacterium
AATCTCCTGCGCAGCAGCCGGGCCGAAAATGGCCACAAACACAGCTGAAAATAGCAATCGCCTCACGCCCGCTCCTCCGGCAATATCTGGTCAATCGAGCCGGCTTGTCTTCGTGTCAAAGCCCGGCGAGCACCCGCGCCATGTCTTTGATGTCGTCCTCGCTGTAGGTGTTCAGCAGATCCTTCATCCAGGCATTGTTGGCGCGCGCGCCGCTGCGAAAATCGAGCATCGTCTTGACGAGATAGTCGTAGCTCTGTCCCGCCAGGCGCGGCTGCGTGCCAGCGCCGACATAGCCCGCCTGATGACAGCCGACGCATCCCGCGGAAGTCGCCATCGAGGCGAAATGCTTGGTTTCGTCGGCGCTCGCGCGCGGCTGTTGCAGATTGGGCCAGGGCTTGGCGGCGAAATAGGCGGCGAGCGCCAGCATGTCTTCGCGCGACATGATTCTCGACGATCGGCGCCATCTGATCGTTCTTGCGCGCGCCCTTCTTCATGTCGCGCAGCTCGATATAGATGTAGCCTTCGTTCTGGCCGAAGATATTCGGGATGGATTTGTCGATCGGCATGCCGTTCTCGCCGTGGCAGGCCGTGCAGACGGCGGCTTTTTCGGCGATCGTGTCCGCGCCGCGCGGGACTCAGGCCGAGATCCGAGCAGCGCGGCCGCAAGACTCAACCGCAAATTCCAGCGCATTCATTCAAAACTCGCATCTCAACTCCGGGACTTGCCGCCCTCGGACACAAAATTGGGGCCGGCGAAGGCCGACCCCAAGGGTTTCCGCTAGCCTAGCAGCAGATCAGTAGAGCGTGAAAGCGATGATCGAATTGCCGCGCTTGGCGTCGATCTGCGTGTTGCCGCCCGCGCCGACCACGACATATTGCTTGCCGTCGACCACATAGGTCGAGGGCGGCGCGTTGACGCCGGCGCCGGCGTTGAAGCTCCACAGCAGCGACGCCGTTGCGCGCGTCATACGCCTTGAACTCGCCGTTGGCTTCGCCCGCGAACACCAGACTGCCCGCCGTCGCCAGAGCGCCGCCGATCATCGGCTGCGGGGTCTTCACGCTCCAGCTAATCTTGCCGGAGTTGTAGTCGACGGCGACGAGCTTGCCCCACTGCTCCTCGGTCGGAATGACCTTGAAGGCGCCGCCGAGCCACAGCTTGCCGTCGGGGTAGGGCGAGGAGTCGACGAAATAGTTCATCGGCTGATGCAGGTTGAGCGCGTAGGCGAGTCCCGAGGTTCGGGTCGGTCGCGATCGGCGACCATTCGACGCCGCCGTTGGCGCCGGGCAGCATGCGGGAGCCGTCCTTGGTCGGCAACACCCACATGTTTTCCTGCGGGATCATCGCCTCGGAGAAGCGGATCAGGCTGCAATCCTTGGCGTCATGGACATAGATGTGGCCGGTCTTGCCCGCGTGGAGCACGCCGTCGACCAGCTTGCCGTCCTTGCCGACGACCTTGGTCAGCACGGTCGGCGAGACCGCGTCGAGGTCCCAGACGTCGTGAGCGATATACTGGAAGTGGCAGACGTATTTGCCGGTGTCGAGGTCGAGCGAGACCAGCGAGTCTGTGTAGAGGTTGTCGCCCGGCCGGATCGCGCCATCAAGGTCCGGGCGAGGGATTGCCGACCACGAAATAGATTCGGTTGGTCGCCAGATCGACCGACGGATTCTGCCAGACGCCGCCGCCCAACGTCTTATAGGGATCGCCGTTCTTCGCATAGGCCGCCTTCTCCGCGTCGATGTCGCGATGCATGTCGCGGCCGGTCGCGTCCTTGGTCGCCCAGACGCCCTTGGAATCTTCCGGAATCGTGTCGAACGTCCATTTCAGATCGCCGGTGGCGGCGTCGAAAGCCTTCACGAATCCGCGGATGCCGTATTCGCCGCCGTTGGTGCCTATCAGGATCATGCCTTTGACGGCGGTCGGCGCCATCGTCTCGGAATAGCCCTTCTCCGGGTCGGCGATTTCCTTCGCCCATTTCACCGCGCCGGTCTTGGCGTCGAGCGCGACGAGCTTCGCATCGAGCGTCGCAAAATAGACATTGTCGCCGTAGACCGCGACGCCGCGATTGTTGGGGCCGCAGCAATAGGTCGTCACCGGACCCATCTTGTGCTGGTATTCCCAGATCTGCTCGCCGGTCTTGGCGTTCAGCGCGTAGACGTGGTCGAAAGCCGTCGTGACATACATCACGCCGTTGACGACGATCGGCGAAGTTTCCAACGTATCGAGAATGTCGGTCTGGAATATCCAGGCCGTATGCAGAAAGCGGACGTTGCCGGTGTTGATTTGCTTCGCGGGATGGAAGCGCGTCTGCGCGTAATTGCCGTTGGTCTGCAAGAAATTCGAGCCGTCGCCCGCGGCGCGATTGAGCAGGTCTTGCGAAACGCTGGTTGCCATCGGCGCCATTGCGGCCGCCGCGGGTCCCGCCCCGCCCTTGACTTCCTCCGCGGCGTTGGCCGCAATGGACGCCGTCGCCAAGCTCAACGCGCCAGCCAGCGCGAGGCTTTTTTCCCAGCCCATTCGCATGATCGCTCCTCCTATTTCGGGCCGTCTTATATCAGCCCTGCCCACTACATAGCATTATTGTGAGGGTTTTGGGCAAGCGCGATATCAACGCGATTGAGGGAGCCGTGGCGCAAAAGCGCGAGCTACCCGCGCTAGAAAGAGGCCCTTCCCTCCAACTGCCTTCAAGAAATGAAGAAGGCGGCGGCGTAGCCTCGCCAAGCGTCAACAACGCGCCCTCCGTTACTGGAAGATTTTGACCGCGCTTTGCAGGGTTTGCCAGACGCCCCAGGCGATCGGGGCGCCGACCGCGAGCCAGGCCGCCAGACTTGCCGGGCTTATCCCGCCGCCCATGCCAATGCCGAACGAACCACTCTCGGTCGCGGGTGCGGCGGGGCGCGTCATGCTCGACGCGGCTTGCGGGCGGATCAACCATTTCGATGCGACTGGCGAAATGAACGCGTTGCAGATAAAGCCGAGCACAAGGAAAGACGAGAGGATATAGAGCGTGCGGTCATAGACCAGCGCGCGCTCGACGCCCGCCTGCAGTTGCGCGTCGCGAATGTATCCGACGAGGAAGGGCCCAACGACGCCCGCCGTTGACCAGGCGGTGAGCAGGCGTCCATGGATCGCGCCCACGAAACGCGGTCCGAAGATATCGGCGAGATAGGCCGGCACGGTCGCGAAGCCGCCGCCGTACATCGAGAGAATGACGCAGAACGCGGCGACGAACAGCGCCTTCTGCCCGGCGTGGGCGAGCGCCGGCGCGCTGGCGTAGAGCAAAAACCCGAGGCCGAAGAAAAGGAAATAGGTCATCTTGCGGCCGATATGGTCCGACAGCGAGGCCCAGAAGAAACGGCCCGCGATGTTGAACAGCGACAGCAGGCCGACGAAGCCCGCCGCGATCGTCGCGACCGCGGTCTTCTGGCCCGCGTCCAGCGCGGAGAAGCCGGTTTCCGGATGCCCGACCAGCGCGCCGCCGAAAATCTCCTGAAGCATCGGCGAGGCCATCGCGAGCACGCCGATCCCTGCCGAGACGTTGAGGCACAGCACCGCCCAGATCAACCAGAACTGCGGGGTCTTGTGCGCGTCCTCGAGCGCGACCGCGCTCTGCGTGATCATCGCGCGCGCCCGCGCGGCGGGCGGCGTCCAGCCCTCGGGGCGCCAGCCTTCGGGCGGGATGCGATAGCCGAGCGCGCCCGCGGTCATGAAGACGAGATAGAGGATCCCCAGCGTCGCCATGGTCTGCCAGACGCCGGCCTCGGTCGGCGTCTTGAAATGGTTCATCAAGAGATTGGCGAGCGGCGAGCCGATCATCGCGCCGCCGCCGAAGCCCATGATCGCCATGCCGGTGGCCATGCCGCGCCGGTCGGGAAACCATTTCACCAGCGTCGAGACCGGCGAGATGTAGCCAAGGCCGAGGCCGACGCCGCCGAGCGCGCCGAGCCCCAGCCAGATGATCCAGAGCTGATGCCAATAGACGCCGAGCGCGGAAATGAGGAAGCCGCCGCCCCAGCACAAAGCCGCAACCAGCCCCGCCTTGCGCGGCCCCTCGCGCTCCAACCAGCCGCCGAACAGCGCCGCCGATAGGCCCAGAAACACGATCCCGATCGTGAACGTCCAGAGGAGATCGCTGACGCGCCAATTGCAGGACGTAGTGAACAGCGCATCCGCGAGCGATATCGTCTTGCAGGCGGCGCCAGTTTCGCCGGAAATCGCCTTGCTGAGCGGCAGCCAGAACACGCTCAGGCCATAGGACATGCCGATGCACAGATGCACCGCCAGCGCCGCCGGCGGGGCGAGCCAGCGGTTGAACCCGGGCCTCGCCACCGTATGCGCCCGGTCCAGCCAGCTCCCCGCCGGGTCGCCATTTGCGACGGAAGCGGTCATGTTCCCCCCTTAGTCTGTCGCCCAGCCGCCCGCCGATTGGCGTTTTCAGCGCAAAGGGGCGTCTTTTCTTACGATCTGCTCCGGATAATGATCGGATCAAGCGGGAGGGTCAACTATCCCTGTGGTTGAAGTCCATCGTAAATAGCTAAAGTAGACTGTAGTTTATTCTAGGGTTGCGTCCTCGTTTTCGTTGCCGCTCGCGCTCTACCTTGTCGGCCGGCGGCCGTGGGCGACGGGCTTCGCGTCTGTGAGCTCGATCCAGGTCGGCGCGTGATCGCTGGCCTTTTCCCAGCCGCGCACGTCGCGGTCGACCGCTGCGGCCTTGAGGCGCCGGGCGACGGCGGGCTCAGCAGCAGATGGTCGATGCGCAGCCCGGCGTCGCGGCCGTAGGCGTTCCGGAAATAATCCCAGAAGGTGTAGATGCGCTCGTCCGGATGCAGTGTCGCGCAGCGCGTCGGTCCAGCCCTGCGCGACGCAGGCGGCGATAGGCGGCGCGGACTTCGGGCCGGAACAGCGCGTCGTCGACCCAGCGCTCCGGCTTGTAGACGTCGAGCTCGGTCGGCATGACGTTGTAGTCGCCGGCGAGGACGACCGGCGCGCTCGCTGGCCAGCAGCGCTTTGGCGTGGGCGGCGAGCCGCTCGAACCAGCGCAGCTTGTAGTCGAACTTCGGGCCGGGCGCCGGATTGCCGTTCGGCAGATAGAGGCAGCCGATCAGGAGACCGTCGACCGCCGCCTCGATATAGCGGCTGTGCGTGTCGTCGGGATCGCCGGGCAGGCCGCGCCGCGTCTCGACCGGATCGGCGCCGCGCGCCAGGATGGCGACGCCGTTCCAGCTTTTCTGCCCGTGCCAGATCGCGCCATAGCCCGCCTCGCGGATCGCGCGCTTCCGGAAACTTCTCCTGCGGCGCCTTCAGTTCCTGCAGGCACACGATGTCGGGCTGCGCTTCGCCGAGCCAGCGCAGCAGGACCGGCAGCCGGCCGTTGACGCCGTTGACGTTGAAGGTGGCGATCTTCATCATGCATCGATATACGACAGAAGGTCGCTTTGGGTACTTCGGCTTGGGTGGAATGTGGAGTCCGCGGCGCCGCTGGGGTGACCTTCGAAATCGCCAGCGTCGGCGGCGGCGTCAACGGCCAGAGACGCCGCTGGTCGGTCTATCTTTGCGAGAAGGGCGATCTCACCTCCTCGACTTCGAGCGCCTCGAGCAAGCTGATCCGCGAGGCGCTCATCGAACGCGAAATTCTCTGGCGAATCGCGCCCCCCATATCGTGTGGCCGCTTCGCTTAGTTTTGCCCTACCGTGCGGATCTCGGGCCCGCATGGCTGCTTCGGATAGGCCTGCTTTTTTTTTACGACCATCTTGGCGGGCGCAGGCTATTGCCGCCGACCCGAACCGTCCATCCCAATGACCCGGCGGGCGAACCGCTCAAGCCGCAATACACGCTCGGGTTCTAATATTCGGATTGATGGGTCGATGACCCGGCTTGTGGTGTTGAACGAGCGCGACGCCGCCGACAAAGGCGCCGTTATAGCGCCCCGCACCCGCTGCATCGGCCGCGAAAGAAACGGCGGCCTGTGGACTCTGACCGTGCGCGACGAACGCGGCGGGCGTCACAGCGAGATTCGAGCGCGGGCATTGGTCAATGCGGCGGGACCCTGGGCCACTGAGGTCTTGCGGTCTACGCTTCAAATCCCGGCCCCTGCCGCGGTAAGGCTGGTCAAGGGCCGTCAAGTCGTCGTCAGGCGCCTGTTTGCTGCTACATCCTCCAAAACAAGGACCGGCGGGTATTTTTTGTCATGCCGTTCGAACGCGACATCGTGAACGCTGAGGTCGACCGCCCCGAGATTACCGAGACCACGGCCTTGGGCGCCGGCTATCTGGCAGGCTGGCAAGCCGGTCTCTATCCTGATCCCGCTGAGTTCTCGAAGGCTTGGCGGCGACAAGCCAGGTTCATGCCGTCGATGGCGCAAAGCGAGCGTGAATCCCGTTATCGCGGGTGCGACGCCGTCGCCCGCACGGCTCTGCGACCGGAGCTATAGAATGCGGATTTTGCTTCGCTGCGGTCCGGCGATTGAAGACCAGTTGCCGCGCCCCCTAAGCCTCGAAAGCCAACAGCGCTCGTCGTCCCAACCCCTGAAATTCAGACCCCGAAAGGCTTCGGAAATGCCCGGGGTGGACGGTTCGAGCGCCGGTTCCCACCAGACGCCCTATGCTATGCGCGGCGCGAGCTCGATTGGAGCCCGGGAGATCGAAGAACATCGGGCCGTCGTATAACGCGTCGCTCGTGAACAATGTGCCGGTCTCGGTTTCAAGGACCGAAAGGAGCCCTGGCGAATGTCCAGGCGTGTGCATGATCGCCAGGCGCCGGTTCCCAAGGTCGATCTGATCGAAGTCGTCGACATGGCTTGTCGGCGGAGCGGGTTTGATCGAGTATGACGCGAAATCGAAATCGACTTCCGGGAATCGAGCGAAACTGCTCCGGGTCAGCCAACCCTCCCAAAGCGTGGCTTGCGGGTTCGGATCGGCGAGAATTTTTGCTTCGGCCTCATGCGACACGGCGGTCGGAAAATTCGTAAGCGCCGCCGATGTGGTCATAGTGCGCGTGCGTCAGGAGGCAGATGATTGGGTTGCCGGCGATGGCGTTGACGATCGGCGACAAGCGGGCGACGCCGACGCCCGTGTCAATCAGCAGCGAGGAACGGCCTCCGACAACGAGCCAAATATTCGAGCCGTCCAATGCGCTGAGCGCGGGCTCGCGCAATCGAAAAACTCGGTTTGGAAATTCGGTGATTTCGAACCAATCCAAACGATTGCCCCTGTCGCACGGGTGCGCCTATTTTCAGTGGAGACACGATTGAGCGCGCAGTCCTCGAGCTAACCAAGAATGTCCCATGATATTGTCAAACGTCGTAATCGTCTACGAGACCGAGGCCGCGGCCCAGCGCCGACTCGCGAGTTACGGATATGCGCCGGAGATCGCAGCCGAAATTGCCGTCTATCTCGGACAGGCGACGGACTTGCCGGAGTTTTTCGAGGAGATCGAACAGGCTGCCGGAAGCGCTGATCTCGACGTCGAATTCGTCGAGCTCGATGAGTTTCTGGCGCGCCTGCCTCGTTACCAGTCGCGCCGCGATACGACGGTCGTATGGTCGCTCACCGATGGCGTTCGCTTCTATCGAGGCTCCGCCGTTTCGGCGGTCTCGAGACTGGCGGGATTGGCGCGTTTCGGCGCCCCGGCGACGGCGCAACATTTGTGTCAGGACAAGTTCGCCAGTCTTGCAGTGGCCGCCGCGGCGGGTCTCCCCATTGCGCCGACTAGGCTGGTGGAAGGGGGCGACGACATCGCCGGACTCGGCGACTGGTCGCGAGCGGCCGGACCGTTCTTCGTAAAACCCAACACCCTCGGGGCGAAGATTGGGATTTTCGCAGACAGTCGCTGCCGCACGCTTGTTGAAGCGAAGGGTCGCGCGACGCGAATCTGGGAGCGCTACCGCGATCGCGCGCTAATTCAGCCGTTTATCGATGGCGACGACGTCCGCGTCAGTTTCATGGATACGGGCGGCGGATTTGCCGATCAGCTCGGCGTTGACCAACTCGTCAAGAATTCCGCTAGCGAGACCGCCGGCGATTTCATGACGATGAAGGACAATGATACCCTTTCGGGCGCCCAAGACACATCAGGCAGGCGCGGCGGCTTTGGCGCCCATCGCACGGCGGCGTTTGTTCCCACAATGGTCAACCTGCGGCAGGCGACCGACCCTCGCTCACGAATGGCGGTCGCCAACATTCTCGATATCTCCGAGCGGGTGGCGCGCCTCATTGGCCTACGCGACTATTTCTCGCTCGATTTTCGGATCGACGGCCATGGTCAGGCGAGTTTCTTCGAATTTGAAGTTGGGCCGGCGGTGACGATCTACGACTTTCAGAACTACCTCAAAACAACTCACGGCCTCGGCCTCGGCGACGCACTGGTGCGCGCATTCAAGCTCGCGTTCGCGCGCAGCAGAGCCATCGACGAGGCCTGAACGCCCGGGTTCGAACGCGCTTCTCGGGTTTCACGGCGAGCATTCCTCGAAAATCGCCTCCACGCCCGAAACGGTCGAGTTGCCGATGCTCTGAAACTGAACCATACTTAAGAAAATTCAGGCAGGGCATACGACTAGCGCGTCTCAATCGAGGAGTAACTGGACAATGTCACGCAAACTTCCGCCGGGATTCCAACACCCCGTGATCCAAAACGCCTATGGCCACCTCGAGGCCGGACGGCTCAGCCGGCGCGAATTCGTTCGCGTCGCCGCTTTGCTCGGCGCCTCGGCCGCCTCGGCCTATGCGCTTGTCGGCCTGCCGGCCCCGGCTTTCGCCGAAGGGTCGCTGCCCTTCCCTCCGGACGATCCCAAGGCCAAGATGGGCGGCACGTTGAAAGTCGCGATGCAGGTGCAAAAGCTTGAGGATCCCGCCACCTTCTCATGGGTGCAGATGAGCAATCAGGCCCGGCATACGATCGAATATCTCGCGATAACCGGCCCGGACAATGTCACGCGCCCGATGCTCGCCGAGAGTTGGACCGCCTCGCCCGATCTGAAGACCTGGACTTTCAACATCCGCAAAGGCGTGATGTGGCACAACGGCGACGAACTCACCGCCGATCACGTCGCCTGGAACATTGCGCGCTGGGCTCGATCCCGGCGACGGCGTCCTCGAATGTCGGCCTCTCCGTGATGTCGGGCTTGGTTGAGGATTCCGGCAAGAAGGACGACAAGGGCAAGCCGATCATGGCGATGGCGAAGGGCGCGATCGAGAGTCGCCGACAAATACACCTTGCGGCTGCATCTCAACAAGCCCGTGCTGTCGGCGCCGGAAGATCTCTACAATTATCCGACCGCGATCCTGCACCCTCCTTCAAGGCGCCGCTGTCGGACAACATGATCGGCACCGGCCCGTTCGCGCTCGCCGATCTGAAGGTCGGCGACAAGTGCGTCCTCAAGCGAGTGACGAAGACGAAGGACGGCAAGGACTTCAATTATTGGGGCGGAAAAGTCTATCTCGACGAGATCGCCTATTACAATTTCGACGGCGACAACCAGCTCGGCGCCTTCGCCTCCGGCGACGTGCATACGCTCTATGACTTCACGATCGAGCAGATGGATCTCGCGAAGTCGCTCCCAGGCGTGATTCACGCGGTGCGCACCGCGCAAAATATCTGCTGCCGAATGCAGGTCGACCAGAAGCCGTTCTCCGACAAGCGCGTGCGGCAGGCGATCACGCCTCGCGGTCGACAACGCCAAAGTGAAGGCCCTCGTCTACGGCGAGGACGGCGACGTCGGCGAGAACCATCACGTCGCGCCGGTGCATCCCGACTACGGCCCGCTGCCGCCGCTGAAGCGCGACGTCGCCGCCGCCAAGAAGCTGCTTGCCGATGCGGGATTCGCGAAGGGCCTGGAAGTGTCGATCGACGTCGGCAACACCGACGGGCCCTGGCACCAGACCGCGTGCGAGGCGATGCGCGACCAGATGAAGGAAGCAGGCATCTACTTTGAAGGTGAATGTGATGCCGGCCGCCAAATATTGGGAGATCTGGGACAAGACGCCGTTCGGCTGCACCGCCTGGACGCATCGCCCGCTCGGCACGATGGTGATGTCGCTCGGCTATCGCACCGGCGTGCCGTGGAACAAGTCGCATTACGCCAATCCCGCCTTCGACAAGGCGCTGGACGAGGCCGAGGCGACGCTCGACGTCGCCGCGCGCAAGGTCAAGCTGGCGGTCGCCGAGAAGATCCTGCAGGACGACGCCGTGATGATCATGCCGATCTGGCGGCCGGTCTACACGATCATCGCCAAGAACGTGAACGGCTATGAAGGGCATCCGACCGAATATCACCAGTTCAACAAGATCTGGCTGAGCTAATGCGGCGCGGGCCTACGCGCCTGACAAAATCGGCCCGGCAAATAAGTCGGGCGAAGATCGGTCCCGCGGACGCCGGCGATGCAGGCGCGGTGAGCCGGCTCGGCGGCCCGCTCGCCGCCGGTTTGAGCTCGACGCCGCGGACGGAGGGCTGCGATGCTAAAGTTGATCGGCAGCCGCCTGCTGCAGATGATCTTCATCATGGGCGTAATTTCGCTGATCCTGTTCGCGATTTTCGACAGCGACAAGTTCAAGAAACAGATCGCGGTCGCCGAACTCGGCGGTTTCGCCGTCTCCGCGCTCTCGGACGCAGGATTACCATGCGTGGCTTGAAAAGAAGGGGCTCAACGTCCCCTTCTATCAGCGCTATCTCAATTGGGTCGGCGGTGTGTTGCGCGGCGACTTCGGCAAGTCGTTCGAAAAGAACGAACCTGTGGGCGGGCTGCTGGCGAACGGCTCGCCAATACCGGCATCCTCGCGTTCTGGGTCTTCGCCCTGATGATCCCGCTCTCTCTGATATTCGGCGTCGTTGCCGGAATGAAGGAGGGTTCGGCGCAGGACCGGTTGACCTCGTTCATCTCGGTGTTCACGACTTCGCTGCCGGAGATCGCGACCGCGATTATCCTGACCGTCATCTTCGCGCTCGGCCTGCGCTGGTTGCCGGCGAACGCGGCGATGGTCGACGGCTGGGATTGGCGTGCGCTGGTGCTGCCGGTGCTCACGCTGGTCCTCTACGATTTCGGCTATGTCGCGCGCATGACGCGTGCGTCGATGGCCGAAGTGATGGGCTCGCAATACATTCGAACCGCCGTGCTCAAAGGGCTGCCGTACCGGCGCGTGATATTGCGCCACGCGCTTCGCAACGCTCTGATCGCGCCGTTCACCATCATTGTTCTGCAGCTGAACTGGCTGCTGTCGGGCGTCGTCGTGGTCGAAGTGTTCTTTCAATACGCGGGCTTCGGCAAGCTGCTGCTCGACGCGGCGCTTTACGGCGACATCTATGTGATCCAGGCGGCGACGCTGGTCGCGGTATTCGTCGCGGTGCTGTCGCAGATCATTTCCGACGTCGGTTACACTTTCCTCAACCCCCGGATACGTTTCGGATAGCGGAGTGCGCGCCATGACCGTCGTCAATGTCGCGCTCGATCATCCGACGGTGCCGTTCGGCGTGCGGATACGTCAGCCGGCCACGCTCGTCACGCTGCTGCTTCTAATGTGGGTTCCGCTGACGATCTACGTGATGTTCGGCGTCCTACCTCCCCGACGCCTGTAGAAGCCTCGTGCTGCTGCCGGCGATTCCGGCCACGATCGCCCTCTATCTGATCGCCGTCGTATCCTGGCGGGAATCGCCGATCGCGGTGATCGGCGTGACGTTGGTGTTCTTCTGGCTGATCGTCGCCGTCACCGCGCCCTATCTGCCGCTGATCGATCCCAACAAGCCGATCGCGCCGTTCGCCGGGATCGGCGCCTTCAAGAAAGATCACTGGTTCCTGCTCGGCGCGGATTTCAAGGGCCGCGACATGCTCTCGCGCGATCTCTGGGGTTGTCAGCGCGTGCTGGTCTGGGGCGTTTCGGCGACGTTGGTCGCCTATGCGGTCGGCGCTTTCTTCGGCCTGATCGCCGGTTATCTCGGGGGCTGGTGGGACCAGGCGATCTCGCTGGTCTGCAACATCTTCCTGTCGTTTCCGGTGATGGTGCTGTTCATCCTGATCCTGAACTATCTCGGACCGAGCGGCTTCAACATCGTCATCGCCGTGACCTTCGCGTCGGCGCCGGCGATCATGCGCATCGTGCGCGGCCTGACGCTCGACACCAAGAGCCGCGACTATATTTTTGCCGCGCAGACGCGCGGCGAGCATCCGCTGCGCATCATGATCTTCGAACTGCTGCCGAACGCGCGCGGGCCGATCATCGTCGACGCCTGTCTGCGTCTCGGCTACACGACGGTCGCGATCACGACGCTGACGTTTCTCGGCCTCGGCCTGCAGCCGCCCGACCCGGATTGGGGCCTGATGATCAAGGAATCGGCCAAGGTCGCGATGGTCTTGAAGTTCTCCTACATGCTGCTGATCCCGGCGCTGTCGGTGTCCAGCCTGATCCTCGGCTTCAATTTGCTCGCCGACGGTCTGCGCGAAATGAGCCTGAGGGATTGACTGAGACCAAGCCCGAGCGGTCGCCTCGAAAGGAACGCGCTGATGACCGAGCCGACGCCCGTTCTCGAATGCCGAAACCTCTGCATTTCCTACTACACGAGCGCCGGCGAAGTGCCGGCGGTGGTGGATTTCAACCTGCGCCTGATGCCCGGCGAGGCGCACGGCATCGTCGGCGAATCCGGTTGCGGCAAATCGACGGTCGCGCTCGCGATCATGAATTACATGGGCAAGAACGGCGCGATCGTCAGCGGCGAGATCCTGTTCGAAGGGCGCGACATGCAGAACCATGTCCGCCGAAGAGATGCGCCGGCATTCGCGGCTCGAAGATCGCAATGGTCTATCAGGAGCCGATGGCCTCGCTCAATCCGTCGATGAAAATCGCCGAGCAGCTCGCCGAGGTGCCGCAATATCACGAAGGCGCGTCGCTGCAGGAATCGCTCGAGCGGGCGGAGAGCATGCTCGCGCAGGTGCGCCTACCTGATCCCAAGCGCATCATGAACTCTTTCCCGCATCAGATCTCCGGCGGCCAGCAGCAGCGCGTGGTCATCGCAATGGCGCTTTTGTCCAACCCGAAGCTTCTCCTGCTGGACGAGCCGACTACCGCACTGGACGTGACGGTTGAGGCGGGGATCGTCGACCTGATCAAGGATATCGCAAAAAAGTTCGGGACGTCCCTTATCTACATCTCCCACAATTTGGGATTGATTCTGGAAACCTGCGACCGTTTGACCGTCATGTATTCAGGCGAGGCGGTCGAGAGCGGCGACATCCACGATGTCTTCGACAAGATGAGCCATCCCTATACGCGCGGCCTATTCAGTTCGATACCCGTTCCCGGGGCGGACAAGAACGCGCGGCCGCTGATGTCGATCCGGGGACAATTGCCGCTCCCCTACGCACGGCCGAAGGGCTGCTATTTCGGGCCGCGCTGCGATTACTTCGTCGAGGGGCGCTGCGATCAGCGGCCGTTGCCCATGCTCGCCGAGCGCGAGGGATCGAGCCACGCGATCCGCTGCGTGCGCTTCCGCGAAATCGATTGGACGCTCGCCCATCGAAGCCACAACGAGCGCGCCCCGGTGGTGGCCGGCGAGGTCGTTCTGCGGGTCGACGAAATGTCGAAACATTACGTCATCGAATCCGGCGGGGTCGCGCTGATCGGCGCGCGAAAGACGGTCAAGGCCAATGAAAAGATCACGTTTCAGGCAAACGAGGCCGAGACGGTCGCCATCGTCGGCGAGTCCGGTTGCGGAAAGTCGACGTTCGCGAAAGTGCTGATGGGCCTCGAGCCGGCGTCGTCTGGCAAGGTGCAACTTGGCGAAATTCAGCTCGCGAATTTGCCCGTTCAGCGGCGCGACAAGAATACGATCTCGCGGCTGCAGATGATTTTCCAAAATCCGTTCGACACCCTCAACCCGAGCCATACCGTCGGCGGCCAGATAGCCAGGGTCATCCGAAAGTTCGGCGTCGAGACGGATGAAAAGAAAATCGAGGAGAGGGTTCACCAGTTGCTGGACATCGTCAAGCTGCCCCGCGACTTCGCCAAGCGGCGACCGCGCCAGCTATCTGGCGGTCAGAAGCAGCGCGTAGGCATTGCCCGCGCGTTCGCCGGCAATCCGAGAATGGTGATCGCGGACGAGCCGGTCTCGGCGCTGGACGTCTCGGTGCAGGCCGCCGTCACCGAATTGCTGATGGACATTCAGCGCGATCATCGCACGACATTGTTGTTCATCAGCCATGATCTGTCCGTCGTGCGCTATCTCGCGGATCGAATCATCGTGATGTATCTCGGGTCGGATCATGGAGCGCGGCACAACCGAGGAAATCTTCTCGCCGCCTTACCATCCCTATACCGAGGCGCTGCTTTCCGCGATTCCCATCGCGGACACCAGCGTGCACAAGCGCAAGGTTTTGATCTCAGGCGAGATCCCGTCGCCTTCCAATCCGCCGCCGGGGTGTCCGTTCCAGACGCGCTGTCCCTATATGATCAAGGGAATGTGCGACGTGCAGCTTCCGCCCCTACGCGAATTCGCGCCCGATCACGTCATCGCCTGCCATCTCGAGAGAGACGTTCTTCTGAACATGGAGCCGGTGATTACTGTCGACGCCGCGGCTTGAATTAGCCGGAGCGCTCGACCCAGCGTCTCAAAATTCGATCAAGCGCCAGCGCCCCAGTCCCCTAATGAGATCACGGGCAATATATCGTCCGGTCCCGGCGCGAAGACGGTCTCGGCCGCCCTTGCCGCCGCCGGCGCCGCCGTCAAAGGCGCAAGCGGATCGCCTATGATTCGATAGCAATTCCTGAGATCCTGCGGCCAAGGGCAAGCCAACAATAGGCTGGCGAGCGTAGGACGCGGGTCCTCGGCGAGCGCCGAGGCGAGGTCGAGCGCCAGGGCGACATTGAGTTGATGCAAGGTGCGAGAGACGGCGCCGAGGGCGGCTGCGCAGAGACCGGTCAACGCCAACTCCTCGCAGAAACTAAAGCCCTTGCGCGGGCGCGCCGCGGTGGAGCAACTAAGCGACAGCACGGCTCCCAACGGATCGCCGGCCGCCTCGGCCGCCGACGCCACGCCGAACCCGCCATAGCCCGCCCAACCGCCGGCGAGCCCGTGCCCGAGATAGATGGCCGCGGCGGCGCCTCCGCGCAGCGCATCGATCAGCGCGTGTCGAGGAAGTCGTTCGGCCGTCCAGCGATGGACGGCGACTTCGCGCGGCAGGCGTTCCTGCATGCGGGAGACGGTATCGAGCGCGCCATCGTCGAACTCGCCAAGAAGCAGGAAAGGGCCGGGCTCGCCTCCGGCCGGGCCACCTGTCCTGAACTTCTGCGGCGGCTCGCGCATAGACCGCAAGCCGTTCGTCGGCTTCCGGAAGCCAGCCGACGGGAATTTTTGTCCCGTCGGGGCCTCCACGACTTAAAGGTTGCTCCGCCTGTTTTTCTGTGGTACGTTGTTTTCAATAATCCAGCGCTACCGTTCCATAGCGTGAAATTAAATACCAGAAAGCAGATAATTTGTCGCTTCACTTCGTCTCCTCCTGGAGGCGCGGGCTTCTCTTTTTAAGCATCAACATGAAAAGTCCGTTGCAAATATTGCATGTGGAAGACAACGCCGACGACGCTTTCTTTACCAGCAAGCAACTGAAAGCGGACGGCATCCAGTGCGTCATCAAATGCGTCGAAACCAAACAGGATTTTGAAAGGGAACTGGAACTCGGCCAGATGGACCTTATTTTGTGCGATTTTTCCATGCAGGGATTCGATGGCCGATCGGCCTTGAAGATCGCCCGGCAAAGACGCCCCGAAGTCCCGTTTATTTTTCTTTCCGGCACCATTGGCGAAGAGCAGGCCGTGGAGGCGCTTCGCGAAGGCGCCACGGATTACGTCATCAAAGACCGCCTGTCCCGCCTGCCGGCTTCAATCAAGCGCGCCCTCCGCGAGGCCGCCGAAGCCGCTGACCGGCGGCGCATGGAACAGCGTCTCCGGGAACAGGCCGAGTTGCTCGACCGCGCCCGCGACGCCATTTGTCTCAAGGACATGCAGCAAACCATTCTTTACTGGAACAAGAGCGCCGAACGGCTCTACGGCTGGTCGGCGCGTGAAGCTCTCGGCAAAAACGCCAACGAACTTCTGTTGCAGGACGATCTCAGCGCCACCGCCACCGCCCTGCGCAGCCTGATTCGTAACGGGGACTGGCTGGGCGAGCTGCATCAGGTCACCAAACACAACAAACACATTATCGTCGAGAGCCGCTGGACGCTGCTCCGGGATCCGGAGGGCAAGCCGCAATCCATCCTCGTCATCAACACCGACGTCACCGAAAAGAAACAAATCGAGGCCCAGTTTCTGCGCACGCAGCGATTGGAAAGCATCGGCGCTCTGGCCGGCGGCATCGCCCACGATTTGAACAACGCGCTCGCCCCCGTCCTCATGGGGCTGGACCTGATTCGCCCCGACCTCCCGGGCGACGAGGGCCGGCGCCGCCTTGAAATGATGTCCGCCAGCGCGCGCCGCGCGGTGGAAATGGTGCGCCAGATGCTCGCTTTTTCGCGCGGCGTGGGCGGGAAGCATGAGCCGCTGAATCTCCGCGCGCTCATTGATGAAATCGCTTTGTTCGCCGGCAAAACCTTCCCGCGTTCCATTCAGATTGAGGCGCGGATTGCCGAGAATCTGCCGCCGGTCATCGGCAACTCCACCCAATTGCATCAAGTGCTTCTCAATCTCTGCGTCAACGCCCGCGATGCCATGCCCGATGGCGGCACACTCACCATCGTGGCCCAGACCGTGGAACTCGACGCCGCCAGCCTGCGGAACGTCCCCGGACTCGCCCCGGGCAAATACGTGATGCTCCAAAGTCTCGGACACCGGCCACGGCATCCCGCCCGAAATCCGGCAAAAAATCTTCGAGCCGTTTTTCACCACCAAGGAAATAGGGAAGGGGACCGGCCTCGGCCTGTCCACTGCCCTGGGCATCGTCAAAACCCATGGCGGATTTCTTGATCTGGAAAGTCGAGCCCGGGCAAAGGAACCACATTCAAAATCTATCTGCCGGCGAAAGAACCAAAAACCAGCGGGTCAACCACCGCTTAAAAGTTTATTCCCCGCGCCACTCGCTTGCCGTCTGCGCCGCCAGCCGCTCCAGCCACATCGCCGCTTTTTTCTTTGCGTTCTCCACCGCCGTGAGTTCCGTTAATCCCCGCGTTTCCGGAAAACAATCCTTTGCCGTCGTTGCTCGCCAGCCACCACTCCCGCCAGCCCGATGCACGGCGTTTTCAGCTTGCGACACAACTTCGCCAATTGCCCCACGCCCTTGCCCATCAACGTGGATTCATCGATCGCCCCTTCGCCCGTAATGACCACGTCCGCCGACCGTATCCGCTGCTCCAGCTCCGCGTGCCGCGCAAACAATTCAAATCCCGGTCGCAACTTCGCTCCGGCAAAACATCCGCAAACCAAACCCCAGCCCGCCCGCCGCGCCCGCGCCCGGTTCCGCGGCGTAATCGTGATGCAATTGTTTCGCGACCACCGTCGCCAGCCGACGCAAATTCCGTTCTGCCGCCGGAAAATCCTCTGGCGTTAGGCCTTTTTGCGGCCCATAGATCCGCGTGCAGCCGCGCGCTCCCAGCAAGCGGTTCTGCACATCCACCGCCACGATCATTTCCTCGAACCACCGTTTCCTCCCGCGGCGCGCGGATTTCCGCCAGCGCGTAAAGCTCCGTCCAGGCAGTGATTTCGCCGCCCGCGCCATCCAAAAATCTCCACCCCAGCGCCCGCGCCACGCCAAACCCGCCGTCATTCGTCGCGCTTCCGCCGATGCCGATCAAACAACGCTTCGCCCCCTTCGTCCTCGCCGCGAAAATGACCTTGCCCAGCCCAAAAGTGTCCAGCGCGAACGGATGAAATTTCCCCGGCGGAAGCTGCGCGAGCCCGATGACCCCGGCGGATTCGATGATCGCCGTTTTGCGTTTTCGCCTCCCACCACCACCGCGCTCGGCATGGGCGATGCGCCGCATCCACCGTCCTGACCGTCTGGATTTTCGCCCCCAGCAATTCCCCCATCACCGCGCCGAACCCGTCCCCGCCATCGCTCATCGGCAGCAATTCGATTTCATCCGCTTCGCCGCGACCTGCGCCAGCCTTGCGCCATCGCTTCCGCCGCCGCCCGCGCCGTCAGCGTGCCTTTGAACTTGTCCGGCGCAATCAACACCTTCAATGCCATGCCGGATTTATCCGTGCCGCACCCGGATTCCGCAATCTGAAAGTGAATCGCGGATTGTTTCAGCCTTTGTAACTAATTGATAATAATCCTTTCGCTTCCCCGTATATCGCCTCACTAATTCGCGCTTGACGAATGTTATGGCCCTGCAAAACATGGCCATGGTAATGAAATTACAGGGCAAGACCGCGGAGGCGCAAAATTACCTGAATCAGTTGCGGGCCCTGCATGTTGACGCGCAGACACAGTAAAGAATCGTCCGCTGGCAGTTGAATTTTCATCTTGTTTCCCTCCCCGATATTGGCGCAACATGCCCTATATGAAACGCACACTTTTAGTCGCCATCGCACTTGGCCTGTCCAGCGTCCTTCCTCTGTTCGCGGACGACGCGAAAATCAACACGCTCACCGACAAGGAAAAAGCCGCGGGCTGGAAGCTGCTGTTCGACGGCAAGGATTTCAACGGCTGGCATAATTTCACATGGACACGGTTCATGCCCGGCTGGCAGGTGAAGGACGGCGCGCTGGTTTGCGTGGATCCGCACAACGCCGGCGACATCGTCACCGACGGCAACTACGACTGGTTCGAACTTGCAACTGGATTACAACATTTCCGAAGCCGGCAACAGCGGCATCATGTATCACGTCAACGATGCCGGCCCCGCCGTCTGGGCCACCGGCCCGGAATTTCAACTGGAGGACAACGAGAAGGCCGCACGACCCCGTCCGTTGCGGCTGGCTCTACGCCCTCTATCAGCCGCCGATCGATCCCAAGACCGGCAAAACCCTCGACGCCACCAAACCCGTCGGCGAATGGAACCACGTCCGCCTGCTCATCTCCCCGGAAAAATGCGTGCATGAAATCAACGGCGTGAAATATTTCGAATACGTCCTGAACAGCGACGATTTCAAGGACCGCGTCGCCGCCAGCAAGTTCAGCCGGATGCCGAATTTCGCCAAGTTTGACACCGGTTACATCGCCCTGCAGGGCGACCACGGCTCGGTCATGTTCCGCAACATCAAGATCCTGCCCCTTCACCCCAAATAATGACGCGCGCAGCCGCCAAAGGAATGAGTTGCTAAAATGGCGGTTTATGGCACTGTAATAGCGGATTTTATTATGAATAAACCCAAGATTATCGCTTATTTGAAACCCTCCTGCGGCTGGAGCCAGGGCGTCCGCGCCATCATGCGCAAATACGACCTTCCCTTCGAAGACCGCGACATCATCAACGACCCCCTGCAACGCCAGGAGATGATCGAGAAGAGCGGCCAGATGCTCAGCCCCTGCGTCGAGATCGACGGCAAAATGCTGCCCGACATCAGCGGCGAGGAAGTCGAAGCCTATTTGCTGGCCAACCGCCTCGTCGGCAACACCGACCGCGAAGCCGACGCGCCCACCAACCAGCCTTGCGCCCACGAAATGCCGCAGACCAGCCCGCTGCAGTTCAAGCGTTAAGCTATCATTGAAATTCAAAAAAAACGCGAAGGGTTCACCTTCGCGTTTTTTGTTTTCCGGCCTGAAATGATTTACTTTTTGCTGTGGACCCAGTGGATGGCGTTTTCCACTATCTTCAAAGGAAACTTCTCATTATAAATCGCGTACGTTTCATGGCCGGGCCGGAAATAGAAAACCCGCCCTTTGCCCACCTGCCAGGCGCAGCCGCTCGTGAAACTTTCTTTGTCGTTCCAGCGCTCTTCAAAAATCACCGCGTCCGGCTTCGGCACATGGAACGGCCCCGCATAAACTTCAGTTTGCGGAATCTCAAATGTCGCGGGAATGCCCTTCGCAATCGGATGTTCCGGCATCAGCGTGGTGATATGGCTCGGCTTGCCGTCATTATGGACGACGGGAAACACACAGCGCGGCAAATGCACTTCCAGCGCGTCCTCGCCATCCTTGCCCTTGATGAGTTTGTAAGACGGTGTCAGCGGGATCATCTGATTTGGGAATGCCCGGCGGGGCGGGAATTTTGTTCGATCTTGATGCCCGCCAGTTCGGATTCCGGCACGGTCTTGAGCGCGTCTTCGATCGTGCGCAGATTCATCGCCTCGATGAACGGTTTGGACCAATGGGCCGAGTGCAGCGCGATGAGCGAGAGCTTGCCTTGCTGCAACCGGTCCACCACCGCTTTGACGTGTTCGGCCGTCACCTCGCCATGCTTTTGATGTCCCCACCAGATCAGGACATCGCAGTGGTCCAGCACCTCGGCGGAAAGTCCCTGCTCCGGATCATTCAATCCAACCGATTTAACGGTCGAGGCCCGGCATTTTGGCGAGATGCGCTGCCAGCGTGTTGCCGAGATAATCGCCGTAAGCCGTTTTTTGCAGCTCCTGCCGCTCGTCCCAGACCACCACGCGAATGGCCGCCGATGTTTCCGCCGCTGTGCCGAAAAAGCCGAACGCAAGCAGCGCCACGCCAAAGAGGAACGAGTAAAGATGCTGTTTCATAATAAAGACGATTGGCGTTACTCTGCCCGCTCTGCGCCGCCATGACAATAATATTGATACTTTGCCCGCGGTACACCACTTTTCCTCCATGCGAATAGTGAAGTCGGCGGGTGCCATGCAACGGCTCGCCAAACGCTGGCAATCCCGGAAACTCCGTGTCGGGTTCGTGCCGACGATGGGTTACCTGCATGAAGGACATATGGGCCTCGTCCGGAAAGCGCGCCGGGCGGTCGGGCCGCGCGGCCTGGTGGTCGTCAGCATTTACGTCAATCCCGCGCAATTCGGGCCGCGGGAGGATTTGTCCCGCTATCCGCGCGATTTTTCCCGCGATAAAAAACTCTGCCGCGCCGCCGGGGTGGATGTGATCTTTGCGCCCGACGATAATGAAATGTATCCACGAAACGGCCTTGGCGCTTACAGCACCGTCGTGGCGGAGGAATCTTTGTCGCGCGGAATGGAAGGCGCGTCCCGGCCCGGGCATTTTTGCGGCGTCACCACCATCGTCGCCAAACTGTTTAATCTCGTGCTGCCGGAATTCGCCGTGTTCGGCGCGAAGGATTTTCAGCAGGCCGCCGTCATCCAGCGCATGGTGCGCGACCTGAATTTCCCCGTGAAAATCATTGTTGCTCCCACGCACCGGGAACCGGATGGCCTCGCCCTGAGTTCCCGCAACAAATATCTCACGCCCGCTCAACGCCAACAGGCCACCGTCCTGCACGAAACCCTGCAATTCGCCGCCAAACTGGTGAAACGCAAAACAGTTCCGTCCGCCGCGCTCAAGGCGCGATTGAAGCAATTTATCGCTCGCCGCACCGGAGCGCGGCTTGATTACATTGAGCTTTTCGATCCGCGCACGCTCCAGCCCGTCAGTCGCGCAACCCCTGGCACACAAATGGCGCTGGCAGTATTTTTTGGCAAAACACGGTTGATTGATAATGCGAGGCTTTAGCGAGTCGGTGCTTGTTAATGCAGCCGGCTACCATGATTGATGCGTCTGTGCCCAAAGCTTGTTCATCTTTTCCACCCACCAAAACTCCTCATATATTTCTTATCTGTAGCCAGTTTTGACCCCACTGGAAAATGCGCCTACAAGATTACCCGCTCGCGCGGTGACGCTTCCCGAACGAATGTGATTCCGGTATGCACTCAGTGCGTTGCAGGCGACGACGGATTTGCTGATGCCATGCAACTTGGATTGCAGTTCTAGCCAATCGTGAAGGTTGGAATCGATTGTAATCGAAATTCGTTTCATTTGAAGAAGCTAACCCTCAAATTGCCACATTGACGATAAGAAATTCAATTAGCACACTGGAATTGCCGGATTGAAATGAAGCAATTTGATTACATCGTCCTCGGCAGCGGCATCGCGGGGCTTACGTTTGCCTTGAAGGTCGCGCCGCAGGGGCGCGTCGCCATCATCACCAAGAAAAACCGCGCGGAGTCCAACACCAATTACGCCCAGGGCGGCATCGCCGCCGTCACCAGCAAGGAGGACTCGGTCGAGATGCACGTGCGCGACACGCTGGAAGCGGGCGCCGGGCTTGTGCAAGGAAGAGCGTCGTGCGCACCATCGTTCAGGAAGGCCCGGCGCGCATCGCCGAATTGATCGAACTGGGCATGAAGTTTTCCGAGCGCGAAATTCCCAACCGTCCCGGCGCGCACGAACTGGATCTCGGCAGGGAAGGCGGCCATTCCAAGCGCCGCATCCTTCACGCCAAGGACGTCACCGGCCGCGAGATCGAGCGCGCGCTGCTCGCCGCCATCGCGGCGCAGCCCAACATCGAGATTTTCGAGGACCATTTCGCCATCGATCTCATCACCAGCCAAAAGCTCGGCCAGCCGCGGCCCGAACCGTTGCCTCGGCGTTTACGTGCTGGACAAAGCAGCGGGGCAGGTGGAGACCTTCGTGGCGCGGACGGTGCTGCTGGCCACCGGCGGTTGCGGCAAGGTTTATCTTTACACGACCAATCCGGACATCGCCACCGGCGACGGCGTGGCCATGGCCTATCGCGCGGGCGCGGCGGTGGCGAACATGGAATTCATCCAGTTTCATCCCACCTGCCTTTATCATCCCAAGGCAAAATCATTTCTCATCAGCGAGGCGGTGCGCGGCGAAGGCGGCGTGCTCAAGACCATCGGCGGCGTCGAGTTCATGGACAAATACCATCCGCTCAAATCGCTTGCGCCGCGCGACATCGTGGCCCGCGCCATTGACAGCGAAATGAAACGCAGCGGCGCGAATCATGTGCTGCTCGACATCACGCACAAGCCCGCGGAATTCATCATTGACCGGTTTCCCAACATTTACAAAACCTGCCTGCAATACGGCATCGACATCACCAAGGAGCCGATTCCCGTCGTGCCGGCGGCGCATTACCAATGCGGCGGCGTGCAGACCAATGTGGATGGCGAGACGGGCATTGCCGGGCCTTTACGCCGTGGGCGAAGTGGCCTGCACCGGCCTGCACGGCGCGAACCGGCTGGCCAGCAATTCCCTGCTCGAAGCGCTGGTCTGCGCCCATCGCGCCGCGCAACGCGTGCTGGCCGACACGCCGCCGTCTGCGAAATGCGACATTCCCTGCTGGCAATCCGGCAACGCCACCAACGCCGACGAACAGGTGGTCATCTCGCACAACTGGGACGAAATCCGCCGCCTGATGTGGGATTACGTCGGCATCGTCCGCACCAACAAACGGCTGCAGCGCGCGCAGGCGCGCATCGCCAATTTGCAGGAGGAAATCCGCGAATATTATTGGGACTTCATCGTCACCAGCGACCTGCTGGAATTGCGCAACATCGCCACCGTGGCGGAGTTGATCGTCGCCAGCGCCCTGCAGCGGCCCGAAAGCCGCGGCCTGAATTACAATCTGGATTATCCCAAACCCGATCCCGCCTGGGCGCAGCGGGACACGGTTTTGAGAAAACCTTGAAGACAATGCCTCTCTGCCGGAATTGATTTCTCAGAATTCAAATGCGAACAAAAATAATCCGGAGATTCTTTTGCAGTTTTTTGCTGGGACTGGTGTTTTTACACCTCCGCGCGGCTGCGATTGAAAGTATTACGGCTGCGAGTGTCGAAGCAGCCAATGAAAAATGTCTGGTCTACGTTGGCACGTACACGGGCCCGAAGAGCAAAGGCATTTTCGTTTTCCAAATGGACGAGCAAACCGGTGTTTTGACCCCAATCGGCCTGGCCGGCGAGGCGCGCAATCCGGCGTTCCTGGACATTGACCCGCGGCATAAATTCTTGTTCGCCGTAAATGAAATCAGTCGCTATGAAGGCAAAACTGCCGGGGCAGTTACTGTGTTCTCCATCAATCCGGCGACCGGAATGTTGACGCAGCTAAGCCAGCGTTCTTCCCTCGGCAGGGGGCCTTGTCATATCTTGGCGGACGCGACCGGCAGAAATGTTTTGGTAGCGAACTACGGCAGCGGCAGCGTCACGGTCTTGCCTGTCGAGACGGACGGGCATCTGGGCAATGAAACCGCATTCATCCAGGACGCCGGAAAAAGCGTCGATCCCGGTCGTCAGGAAGGCCCGCACGCTCACTGCATGGTGCTTGATGCGGCGAACCGGTTTGCCTTCGCCTGTGATCTCGGGTTGGACAAGATTTTGATTTACCGCTTCGACAGCGAACACGGCACTCTGACTCCCAACGAGCCGCCTTTTGTTGCTTTAAAACCCGGCTCCGGTCCCCGGCATATGGTTTTTCATCCCAATGGCCGCGAGGCTTATGTCATCAGCGAATTAAAATCCACTGTCACCCGATTTGCCTACGACGCCAAGCGTGGGCTGTTGACGGAAGAGCAGACCATTTCCACCCTGCCAAACGATTTCACGGGCAAGAACTATCCCGCGGAAATAGCCGTTCATCCATCCGGAAAGTTCTTATACGGTTCCAACCGCGGCCATGACAGCATCGCCATTTTCTCCATTGATTCAGCGACCGGCGCGCTTGCCGGCGTCGGTTACGAACCCACGCGCGGAAAAACCCCGCGCAATTTTGCGATTGATCCTTCCGGCAAATACTTGCTCGCGGCCAACCAGGATTCCGACAACCTGGCGGTTTTCCGCATTGATGCTGCCACAGGCCGATTGAAATTCATCGCAGAGACCAATGTTCCCTCACCCGCCTGCGTCAAATTCTTCACGGGCCGATAGCGGCAGCGATCGGCGCTGTTTCAGCCACCGGCGCACCCGTCGCCTTCGCCTTCGCCATCAACGCCGCATCCGCCTCACTCAAATCCAGGTTCTGCCGGTCGCCCTTCATCTCCGCATACGGCTCCTCGCCCACCACCACCACCACCGCATCCGCTCCACTCACCTCACTCCCGTCCGCCGAATACGTCACCGTCGTTCCAGCCGATACCGCTCCCTTGATCGCCGCCAGCAGCGTCGTCCCACCGGGCGTCACCTTGCCCTTGCGTCCCTGCCAGTCAATCGTCCAGCCCCCGCATTGCATCCCCAAGTCATCCGCCGCTTCCCCCACCACCACCAGATGCTTCAACTGCTTCGACAACGGCAAGGTTTGATGTTCATTCTTCAGCAACACCAGCGATTCACGCACACATTCCCGCGCCACCGCACGATGTTCCGGCGATCCGATCGCCGCCGTCAGTTTCGGGTCCGTATTATCCCCATCAAATAATCCCATTTGATATTTGATCCGCAGGATCCGCGTGACTGCGTCATCAATCCGGCTTTGCGGCACTTTCCCCTCCGCCACCAACGCCTTCAAATCCCGGATGAACTCCACATAATTGTTGTTCTGCCGGCCCGGGCCATACGGAATCATCACCATGTCCAGGCCCGCATTGATGGACTGTTCCACGTCCGCCTTGTAATCCGGTGAAATCTGGTCAATCGCCGCCCAGTCGGACACCAGAAAACCTTGAAAGCCCAATTCTCCTTTCAATATGTCCGTCAGCAGATATTTGTTCCCGTGCATCTTCGCCCCGTTCCAACTGCTGTAGGAGACCATGATCGAGCCCGCCCCCGCCTTGATGGCCGCCGCATACGGCGGCAGATACAGTCGGCGCAGGGTCGCCTCGTCGCATTCGGCGTCGCCCTGGTCCTTGCCCCCATGCGTGCCGCCGTCCCCAATAAAATGTTTCGCGCACGCCAGCACGGATAACGGATCATTGGATAATTCTTCTCCCTGAAAGCCTTTCACGGCCGCCGCCCCGAGTTCGGCGACCAGGTCCGGTTGATCGCTGTAGCCTTCATACGTGCGGCCCCAGCGTTCGTCCTGCGGCACGGCGATGCAGGGGGCAAATGCCCAGCGGATGCCGGTCCCGGCCACTTCCGCCGCCGTCACCTGCTCGGCGCGTGTGACCAGCGCGGGATCATGGGTCGCTCCCATCCCGATGTGATGCGGAAAGATCACCGCCCCCTCGATGTTGTTGTGCCCATGCACCGCATCAATCCCGTAGATCAACGGGATCTTCAGCCGCGTTTGCAACGCCTCGGCCTTGAACCCGTTCACCTCATCAAGCCACGCCTGGGGCGAATTGCCCGCCGCCGGGTCGGAACTGCCGCCGCTGAACACGGACCCCAGATAAAACTTTGTCACATCTCCTTGTATCCACCAACGCCCCGCTATCCACCTGCACCATCTGGCCGATCTTTTCGTCCAAGGTCATCTGCGCCAGCAGGGCTTGGACTTCTTTTTCGTGGCTGGAAAATAATGGACCGTTGTCGGCGCCATGGGTGTTGAAAACGATGCCCATCAAAAGCAACGCGACAAAATTAGCTGCCCGGCAATAAATCTTTGGAAATTCGCGACTGAACGGCGACAGTGTGCGCGAAAATAAAATGTTCCGAAACATATGGTTGTATAATTGAACAAATCGCCGGACTTCCGAGCCATCCCTATTTGGAGGGGGATGACGCAAAGATAAATCCATGAGACTTTCAAGCACCACCAACATAAAGCGCCCATCAACCTTTGCCATGAGCTCAATTACCTCCATTTTTTTAACGTTCTTTTTCGCCGCCACCGCATTCGGGGCCGGCTGGCCCGCCAAAGTATTCGCCCCCTATATGTATATTGGGGCCGGCGACCATTTTCAGATTACAAAGTGTGACGACGCCTGCGGCCAGAAGTTTTATACCATCGCCTTCATCGTTGCCGGTCATGATAAAAATCCCGCGTGGGATGGGCGGTTCCCGATGGAAACCAATCTTTACCTGGACCAGATAAACGAAATCCGCAAACGCGGCGGGGACGTGATTGTTTCCTTTGGCGGCGAGGGCGGCACGCGAGCTGGCCCTGGCTGAACCGGACGCCAAGGCTTTGGAAGCGAAATATCAATCCGTCATTGATCGTTATCAATTGACCTGGCTGGACTTCGATATTGAAGGCGACGCCTTGTCCAAGTCGGACGTCAACCTGCGACGCAATGAAGTGCTGGCGCGGCTGCAGGCCAAAAATCCGGGACTGATTATTTCCTACACCCTGCCGGTTGACCCGGACGGCATCCCCACAAAGGGACTGGAACTACTGGCTCAGGCCAGAGTGACAGGCGTGAAAGTTTATTCCGCCAACGTGATGACCATGGATTTCGGCGCGCATTTTTCCAAAGGTAAAAAAATGAGCGACGTCTCCATCGCCAGCGCGCTCAAGGCGCGTGAACAATGCCTGGCGATTGACCCGTCCATCCAGATCGGCCTCACGCCGATGATCGGCAAAAATGATGAACGCGGCGAAGTTTTCACGCTGGATGATGCCAAAGCCCTGAAAGTCTGGGCGCAAACGCAACCCTGGATTTGCAGTCTTTCCTTCTGGGCCAGCAACCGCGATAACGGACGGCACACCCATAAACAGGACGATAACGACTCCAGTGGCACCAAACAAAAACCGTGGGACTACACCTTGATTTTTGAACCATTCACCGCCGCACGATAATGTCACAATGCGTTATTCATTTATCATTCCGGCGGTGGAAAATGATCTGGATCGCCGCATTATTCCTTGCCCTGGCGACCGGCTTGCGGGCGGATCAATTTGATACCCTGCGTTTATACTGGCAATCCAACCTCGTAAACAATGGTTCCAGTCTCACCAGCGTGGCGAATACGGCCAATGGTTACTGGGATAGCATGGTTCTGAGTTCATCGGGAACCTACCTGTGGAGCGATTTGCCGCTTGGTTCTGTTTCCGGCAACATTTCATCCACTTACGGCCGGTTACAAGCCATGGCGCTGGCCTGGGCGACCCCCGGTTGCTCGCTCCAAGGCAATGCCAGTCTTGCCAATGCCGTGATCGGCGGCCTCAATTGGATGAACACCAATTGTTACACCACGACTGCCATCGAATATAACAACTGGTATGATTGGGAAATCGGCACACCGCAATCCCTGAACAACACGGCCGTATTGCTGTATCCGGCGTTGACGGGCGCGGAAATCACCAATTACAACAATGCCGTGGACCGGTTCAGTCCGAACGGCCCAGGCGCAACTTACGGCTGGATGACCGGAGCCAACACATCGGACAAGGTTTTGGTGGTGGTCATCCGGGGAATCCTCGGCAAAAATGCCGTCAAGATCGCCACCGCGCAGACCAACTTGAGCCCGGTATTTCTTTATGTCACCAGCAGCGACGGTTTTTACACCGATGGCTCTTTTGTCTTTCATTCCAAAATCGCTTACAACGGCCATTATGGATTGGTATTGCTCGGCGATGTTCCCAAATTGGTCAATTTGTTGAATGGTTCGACGTGGCAAATCACCGATCCCAACCTGAGCAATGTCTATAGCTGGGTTTCCAATTCCTTTGAACCGCTGATCTACAATGGCGCCATGATGGACATGGTGCGGGGACGGGCGGTTTCATGGTCGTATGAGACTGAATTCAATGACGGAAACAGCACCCGTTCCGCTGTTCGACAAATCGCGCAGTTCGCCCCGGCGGCAACGGCCCAGTCGCTGACCAACTGGGCAAATTCGCCGCAATTGCCACCGGGACAATTCCCGTTTCCCAGCATGGATCGCGTGGTGGCTTTGCGGAATGGCTTTGGCTTTGGCATCAGCATGTCCTCCAGCCGCATTGCCAATTATGAATCCATCAACGGAGGAAACTTGCATGGCTGGTTCACCGGTGACGGAATGACCTATCTATATCTTGGCAACACGGACACCCAATTTGACAGCGACTTTTGGCCGACGGTGGATCCCTATCACTTGCCGGGCACAACCGTGGAAACCAATACCCATGCCAATTCCGCCGGCGAAGCGACCACCACTTCGCAAAACTGGGTCGGTGGTGCGCAGGTGGCAAATACTTATGGGGTCGCCGGCATGTCCCTGGCTTCGTGGAACACAACTTTGACCGGCCGGAAATCGTGGTTCATGTTCGACAACGAGATCGTCTGCCTGGGCGCGGGCATCACCTGCGGCGGCCCGGGGGAAGTTGACACCACCGTGGAAGACCGGCGGCTGGGAACTTCGCCAACCGGCAATTTCTGGGTGAACGGCACCAAGATAAGTTCCACCATTGGCTGGAGCTCCAATTTGACCAGCGCGGCCTGGTGCGCCCTCGATGGTGTCGGCGGGTATTACTTCCCGGGCGGCGCAACCAACCTGCAGGCGGCCTTCGTGGCCAACACCGGTTCCTGGGTGCAAATCAATGACATTGATTCAACCACGTCTTACACCGATGACTACCTGAAGCTCTGGTTTGATTCCGGCTTGAAACCAACCAACGCCGCCTATGCTTATGTTCTCCTGCCCAACATGAGTGAGAGCAGCGTCAGTAATTATGCGGCCAGCCCGGATATCATCGTGCTCACCAATACCGCCAACGTGCAGGCCGTGCGCAAACCCGGCTTGGGAGTCACGGCGGCGAATTTTTGGACGAACGGAAACAGTGCTGCCGATCTGATTGCGGTGAATAACAAGGCGTCCGTCATCACCCTGGAAAGTTCCAATGGTCTTTCGGTCGGCATTTCCGATCCGACACAAACCAATACCGGCTCCATCACCGTGACGCTGGACCGTTCAGCGGCGGGTTTGGTGTCGGCTGATCCGGGAGTGGCGGTGGTGCAACTGGCCCCGGAAGTGATCCTGTCGGTCAATGTCAATGGCTCACACGGAAAGACTTTTCAGGCCTCTCTCAGCTATACCAATTCCATATTTCCGGCCCTGAAACAAGCAATCGTTTCCTGTTACTTGGTTCGGTTGGTCTGTTCAGGGCTGGAAATATGGAGTTGGAATAGCTAAGAGAGGCTTGAAAAGTCTTTCCGTGTGAGCCATTGACATTGACCGACAGGATGACTTCCGGAGTCAGTTGCACCACCTCCACTCCCGGATCGGCCGACACCAACCCCGCCGCTGAACGGTCCAGCGTCACGGTGATGGAGCCGGTATTGGTTTGTGTCGGATCGGCAATGCCGACCGAAAGGCCATTGGAACTTTCCAGGGTGATGACGGAAGCCTTGTTGTTCACCGTGATCAAGTCGGCGGAATTGGTTCCGTTGGCCCAAAAATTCGCCGCCATGACTCCCAGGCCGGGCTTGCGCACGGCCTGCACGATGGCGGTATTGGTGAGCACGATAATATCCGGGTTGGCCGCATAATTACTGACGCTGCTCTCGTTCATGTTGGGCAGGAGAACATAAGCATAGGTCGCGTTGGTCGGTTTGATGCCGGAATTAAACCAGAGTTTCAGATAGTCGTCGGTGTAAACCGTGGTCGAATCAATGTCATTGATTTGCACCACGAACCGGTGTTGGCGACGAAGGCCGCCTGCAGGTTGGTCGCGCCGCCCGGGAAATAATATCCGCCCACGCCATCGAGCGCGCACCAGGCCGCGCTGGTCAGATTGGAACTCCAGCCCATGGTGGGACTTATCTTGGTGCCGTTCACCCAGAAATTGCCGGTTGGCGAAGTTCCCAACCGCCGGTCTTCCGCGGTGGTGTCAACTTCCGACGGGCCGCTGCAGGTGATGCCCGCGCCCAGGCAGACGATTTCGTCGTCGAACATGAACCACGATTTCCGCCGGTCAAAGTGGTGTTCCACGAGCCATGGACATGCCCGCGACTCCATAAGTATTTGCCACCTGCGCCCCGCCGACCCAGTTTTGCGTAGTGGTCGTCGCTTCGCCGGCGGAATTGGCATGGGCATTGGTTTCCACAGTTGTGCCCGGCAAATGATAGGGGTCCACCGTCGGCCAAAAGTCGCTGCCAAATTGGGTTTCCGTGCTACCAAGATAAAGATAGGTCATTCCATCACCGGTGAACCAGCCATGCAAGTTTCCGCCGTTGATGGATTCATAATTGGCAATGCGGCTCGATGACATGCTGATGCCGAAGCCAAAGCCATTGCGCAAAGCCACCACGCGGTCCATGCCGGGAAAATGAAATTGTCCCGGTGGCGATTGCGGCGAATTTGCCCAATTGGTCAGCGACTGGGCAGTTGCCGCAGGGGCGAATTGCGCGATTTGCCTTACGGCGGAAAGGGTGCTGCATCCGTCATCGGATTCGGTTTCATAGGACCATGAAACGGTGCGTCCCCGCACCATGTCCATCATCGCGCCATTATAAACCAGCGGTTCGAAAGAATTGGAAACCCAGCTATAAACATTGGTCAGATTGGGGTCGGTGATTTGCCACGTCGAATCATTGAACAAATTGACCATTTGGGAATATCACCCAGCAAAACGAGTCCATAATGTCCGTTATAAGCGATATCGGAATGAAACACGAACGAGCCATCGGTGTAAAAACCATCGCTGCTGGTCACATAGAGAAACACCGGGCTCAAATTGGTCTGCCCCGATGTGATCTCGCCGGCGTTTTTGACCAGAATTCCCCAAATAATCACCACCAGCACCTTGTCCGAAGTATTGGCGCCGGTCATCCAGCCGAAAGTCGCGCCGGGCGTCCGGGAGCGAAATGGTCCTCGGCATTGTAGTAATTGGTGATTTCCACTCCCGTCAAAGCCGGATACATCAACACCGCCGCATTGTTTAAGGCTTGTGGCCCGCCGATTTCCCAATCATACCAGTTGTTATATTCGATGGCCGTGGTGGTATAACATTCGTATTCATCCAATTGAGGCCGCCGATCACAGCGCTGGCAAGACTGGTGT
>CAWKON010000038.1:0-12821 GCA_963851225.1 uncultured Alphaproteobacteria bacterium
TTTGCGGCTTGGAACCTTTGTCAAATTTATTCCCTACCCTGTGACCGTCGGCTTCACCGCAGGCATCGCGATCATTATTTTCTCCAGTCAGATCAAGGACCTGTTTGGCCTGACCCTGGCTGGGCCCGAACCCGGCCCATTACTTCCCAAACTTGCGGCACTGCAACAGGCGCTACCAAGCTTCAGCCTCCCAGCCTCGGCGATCGGCCTGTTGACGATCGCAATCATCGCGGTGTGCCGCCGGATCCGGCCGCATTGGCCGGGCATGTTGATCGCAGTTGCCCTGGCTTCGATTCTCGGCGTTCTCTTGCATATGCCCGTGGATACCATCGGCTCGCGTTTCGGAGGCATCCCGCAGGGTCTCCCAGCCCCAGGCCTGCCACATCTGTCCCTAGCACTGATCCTCACCGTCCTTCCAGCCGCGCTCTCGTTTGCATTGCTGGGGAGCATCGAGAGCCTATTGTCGGCGACGGTCGCAGACAGCATGACTGGAGCACGCCATCGCTCGAACTGCGAGCTTGTAGCGCAGGGGTTTGCGAATATCGGCTCGGCCTTGTTCGGCGGGATCTGCGTGACCGGGGCAATCGCGCGCACCGCGACGAATATCAGGGCTGGTGCTCGAGGCCCTGTCGCTGGCATGCTGCATTCTGTGTTTTTGCTTTTGTTCATGTTGGTCGCGGCGCCGCTCGCCAAATTCATTCCGCTCGCCGCGCTCGCCGGGGTGCTTGCCGTCGTCTGCTGGACCATGGCGGAAAAGCACGCTTTTGCGGTTTTGCTGCGCAGCTCGCGTGGCGACGCGGTGGTACTTCTTGCGACTTTCCTGTTGACGATTTTCCGCGGTCTTACCGAAGGCATACTGGTTGGCTTTGGGCTCGGGACACTGTTGTTTCTCAACCGAATGGCGCAATCGGTGGAAGTCGAAAGCGGATGGCCAGTCGTGCCGGAAGATGAACCGGATCGCAACACGGCAACGCCTTATGAATTTGATCTTGCAACCGATCCCGAAATTCTCATCTACCGGATTTCCGGGGCCTTCTTCTTTGGTGCGGCCGCCAGTGTCGGAGCCGCGCTCGATGAAATCGCGGAGCAGCCAAAGGCATTCATTATCGACTTCTCGCAAGTCGCGCTCCTCGATTCGACTGCCGCCGCAACCCTCGATGGATTCGTCGGCAAAGCGGTCCGCCAAGGCGCCGTGGTCTATGCCACGGGCGTCACTAAATCGGTGCGCCGCGCCCTGATGACGCACGGCGTCCGGGCGCCCCGGGTAAAATTTCGGTCAGATATCCCAGCCGCCCTCAAGTTTGCCCGCCGCCTGCTCGATGCCACTTCCGGCGGCGGCGAGAAGGCGCGCCTGCCGCGCGCCGTCGAATCGAGCCTTGGCCGATCCGGTGCCAAGGCGTGATTTGCGGCAATCGACGCCGCGCGCCGCAGCTTTGTCGCTTGCCCATTGGCTGTCTCTCCATCATATTCCAAAATAATTCCTTTCCCTCACTCCAGCTCCGGCCTTGAACCGGACGTTTGGGAGAAGTCCATGTTCATTGAGACCGAAGCCACACCCAATCCCGCAACCTTGAAATTTCTTCCCGGCCGTCCTGTCTTGCCGGAAGGCACGCTCGACATCAGAGACGCCGAAGACGCCGGACAATCGCCGCTCGCGCAGGCACTGTTTGCGATCGATGGCGTCTCGGGGGTGTTTTTTGGCTCGGACTTCATCTCGGTCACGAAATCCGTCGGCGACTGGCCGGACCTCAAACCCGTGGTCCTTGGCGCCATTATGGAGCATTTTGTTTCGGGTGAACCGTTGCTAACCGGCGAATTCGATGGTGCCGCCCAAGGCGATGGCGAGGAGTTCTTCGCGGGCGATGATTCCGAAACTGTCATAACAATCAAGAAGCTGATCGAAACGCATGTCCGTCCGGCAGTCGGCCAACGATGGCGGCGATATCAAATTTCGCGGTTTCCGCGATGGAACCGTCTATCTCGCCTTAAAGGGGTCGTGTTCCGGCTGTCCTTCGTCGTCCGCGACGCTCCGACACGGGATCGAGAATTTGCTCAAGCATTACGTCCCAGATGTGCGCGCGGTCGAACAAATCTAATTCCCAGGGCGTCGCTTGGCCCGTGGCGTCGTTTTGGCCGAAGGCAGCGCGAGATTTGAGAATTCGCGGATGAAAATATTGGCGATCGACACGGCGCTTCCCGCGATTTCGGTCTGCGTCCTTGACGATGGCGCGGATATCCCAGAAGCGATCGAGACGATTGCAATGGAACGAGGCCATGCGGAAGCGCTTTTGCCGTTGATCGATCGTGTCATGGCTCGCGTCGCCGGAGGCTTTGCCTCGCTCGGGCGGGTGGCGGTGACGGTAGGCCCTGGGTCTTTCACCGGGCTCCGCGCCGGGATCGCCGCGGCACGCGCGATTGGGGTCGCTTGCAAGATTCCAGTCACCGGTGTTTCGACCCTAGCGGCCCTCGCCGCGCCCCTCATAATGGAGCAAAAGCCAGGCCTCGCCGTGGCCGCGATCGCTGCAGGCCGGGGCAATGTTTACTTTGCCGCTTTCGGACCGGACGGAAGGGCGGTCCTGGCGCCCCGGATCGCACCGGCGCGCGAGGCCGTGCGCGCGCTTGGCGCAGGTCCGTTGCGGCTCGCCGGATCTGGCGTGCCGCTGCTCGCAAACGAGGCTCAAGCGGCCGGGACTGAGAGCTGGACCGGTCACGAAAATACTGGATTAGATATTGTTTTTGTTGCTAAACTTGGTCTCCTCTCCGACCCCGCCCTGACCCCGCCGCGACCGTTCTACATGGCGCCGCCAGTCGCCAAGGTGCCAACGGCGGTACCGTCGCAACCGGCGGCGCCCTGAACCGCATGATCAGTTGGCCGTCCCATGCCGCGCCTTGCATCCGCCCAATCGGCGCCGAGCGGAGCGCGGAATGCGCCGCAATCCACGCCGCGAGCTTTGCTTACCCCTGGCATGAAGCCGATTTTGAACAGCTTTTTACCGCGTCCGGGACGTTTGCGGACGGCGCGATCGAAGCCAAGGACGAGCGTCTGGCGGGCTTTGTCCTGTCCCGCGTCGCCGCCGGCGAGGCCGAAATCCTGACGCTCGCCGTCGCGCCCGAGTGGCGCCGGCGCGGGATCGCCAGCAGTCTTCTCGCTCCGCATCTTTCTGGGCTCGCCGCGATCCAGGTCACCCGGCTGTTTCTCGAAGTAGGCGCCGAAAATACTGCCGCCCGCGCCCTTTATGAGAATTTCGGTTTCGCGGAGGTGGGCGAACGCAAGGCCTATTACCGCACCGGCGGCGCCGAAATGGCAGGGGCTCTCGTTATGCGACGCGACCTGCTATAATTTATTTTTTTGGCCAAACTGAATGCTGTGGCAAGAGTAAGAGGCTAACTCCTCGTGGACCATGGGTGACAATGCCGGCTTTCGATCCATCGCGTGCCGCCCCAGGCATTTCCGGCGAAGCCGGACAAGGCCCGCAATCCCGCCGGCTATATGTGAAGTCATACGGCTGTCAGATGAACGTCTATGACGCGCAACGGATGACTGATGTTCTGGCGCCGGAAGGCTATGCTGAGACCGCGCTTGCGGAGGAAGCCGACCTAATCATCTTGAACACATGCCACATCAGGGAGCGCGCCGCCGAGAAGGTGTTTTCCGAATTGGGCAAGTTGCGCGCGCTTAAGGCCGCGCGCGCCGTGGCCGGGCAGGAGACCAAAATCATTGTCGCGGGCTGCGTCGCGCAAGCCGAAGGAGAAGAGATATTCCGGCGCCAAAAAGCGGTGGATATCGTCGTCGGGCCGCAAAGCTATCACCGCTTGCCCGAGCTTTTGCGCCGCGCCGGAACCTCACGCGAAGTCCTTGCCACGGATTTTCCTGCCGAAAGCAAGTTCGATCACCTCGCCGCGCCTGGCCCGCACCAAATTCGCAAGCGCGGCGTCAGCGCTTTCGTAACCGTGCAAGAAGGCTGCGATAAATTCTGCACGTTCTGCGTGGTGCCTTACACGCGCGGCGCGGAAGCTTCGCGGCCGGTCGAAAGCATCGTCGCGGAAGTCGAAATGCTGGCCGCCGCGGGCGTGCGCGAGGTGAGCCTGATCGGCCAAAACGTCAATGCCTATCACGGCCGGACGCCGGACGGTGCCTTCGCTTCGCTTGCCGGGCTCATCTCGCACGTTGCCGAAGTGCCGGGTATCGCCCGCATCCGCTACACGACGAGCCACCCAGGCGACATGGACGCGAGCCTCATAGAGGCGCATCGCGATCAAGCCTGCTTAATGCCCTTCCTGCATTTGCCGGTTCAATCCGGTTCCGACAAAATCCTCGCCGCGATGAACCGCAGGCACACAAGCGCCGACTACCTCGCACTTGTCGCGGAAATCCGGGCCGCGCGGCCGGACATCGCCTTGTCCTCGGATTTCATCGTTGGCTTTCCTGGCGAAAACGAAGAAGATTTCGCGGCAACCTTGGATTTGGTCGAAAAGGTCGAGTTCGCAAACGCCTTTTCGTTCAAATATTCGCCCCGCCCCGGCACTCCCGCGGCCGAGTTGCGAGATCAAATCCCCGAATCCGTGAAGTCGGAACGGCTCGCGCGGCTGCAAACTGTTCTCGACCGCCAGCGGCGGACATTTAACGCCAAAATGGCCGGGCGCACGCTCGACGTGCTGATTGAAAAACCCGGTCGGCACGCGGGCCAAATCGCCGGCAAGTCGCCCTATCTCCAGATGGTTCACATCGACGGGAGCCTCGATCATATCGGCGAAATCGTGCGTGCCGAGATCGTCTCCGCTGGTGCCAATTCGCTCTTCGGGCGGCTCTTGCCGGACCGAGCCTCGCGCGAGGCGCCTCGTTGAAACCACCGGATCGTTCAGCACCGTTCACGCGGCAAGAGTTCAAGCCAACTCCGGACGAGGACGCCGTTGCCGAGATAACGTTAGCCTTCGACGACAATCGCCATGCCTCGCTTGTCTTCGGACAATACGACCAGAACCTTGCCAAGCTCGAACGCAGACTCGGGGTGGTCGCCAATGCGAACGGTAATCACGTGACCATCAAGGGCCCGGCGGCGGCGTGCGAAACTGCGCGGCTGGTCTTGGAAAATCTCTATGCGCGGGTCGAGCTTGGCCAGCCGGCCAGCCCCGGCGATGTCGATGGCGCCATCGAGGAGGGCGCCCTGCAAGGCACTCTGTTCCCCAAGGAGGACGAGGCCGGACGCGCCGTCTTCGAACAAATCGGCACCCGCCGGCGCGGTACGGTCCGCGCGCGCAATTTGGCGCAAGACCTTTATCTGCGCGCGATGAAGCGCCACGAGCTAGTGTTCGCCGAGGGGCCCGCCGGCACCGGCAAAACCTGGCTTGCCGTCGGCTTCGCGGTTCTTTTGCTGGAACAAGGCGCGGTCGAACGTCTGATCCTGTCGCGGCCGGCGATCGAAGCGGGCGAGAGGCTAGGTTTCCTGCCCGGCGACATGCGCGACAAGGTCGATCCTTATTTGCGGCCTATCTACGACGCGCTCGCCGATTTCATGGATGCAAGGATGCTCGAACGCGGCATGCAAATTGGGATGATCGAGGTCGCTCCCCTCGCGTTCATGCGCGGGCGGACCTTGAGCAACGCCTGCATTCTCCTCGACGAGGCGCAAAATGCGACGTCGATGCAAATGAAAATGTTTTTAACGCGCCTCGGCGAAGGATCACGTATGATTGTCACGGGTGATCCATCGCAAACCGATCTTCCGCCCGGCCAGAAGTCCGGGCTAAGCGAGGCAATCGAACTTCTCTCCGGGCTTGAGGGAATAGGCCACGTGGTCTTCAGGGAAGGCGATGTCGTCCGCCACGATCTCGTGCGCCGAATCGTCGGCGCCTATGAAGCAGCGGCGCGGCCAGCCAAGAGGCGAGGGACGGCGGCCATGACTCCCGTGATCGACGTGGCGATCGAAGCTGCGGATTGGGCGTTCCTCGAGGCCCCTTCGCAACTTGCCGGGACCGCGATCCTTGCGGCGATTGGGGAAACCGGCATCTCGCTGGCGGCGAACGCCGAAATCAGCGTTCTGTTCTGCGACGACGCTTTTATCCGCGAGCCTCAACCGCGAATGGCGCGGAACCGATAAGCCAACCAATGTTCTCGCTTTTCCAACCAGCAGCGATCCCCGCGAGAGCCCGCTCCTCGGCGATATCGTCATCGCCTTCGAGACCGCATCGAGGGAAGCATTGGAAGCGAGAAAACCGTTGCGCGATCACGTCGCCCATCTTCTGGTGCATGGCTTTTTGCATCTGATCGGCTACGACCATGTCGGAGCGGCCGAAGCAGCGACGATGGAGGCGCTTGAATGCACGATTCTCAGCAGGCTCGGGATTGCCGGCCCCTACCAGGAATCGCTGATCGAGGAAGCAGCCGGCGCCAATGACTGAACATGACGAAACGAGCGTGGCAGGCAAAACAGGATCCGGCGGGAAGCCAAGCCTCTTCGACCGGTTGCGCGCCGTGTTCGGCCTCGGCGGAGCGTCGATTCGCGATGACATCGAGGATGCTCTCGCCGATACATCGATCGAGGACGATATTTCCTCGCAAGAACGCGCGCTGTTGAAAAACGTCCTCGCCTTGCATGAAGTGCAAGTCGGCGACGTGATGGTTCCCCGCGCCGACATCGTCGCCGTGTCGCTGCAAACAAAGCTCGCCGATGTGCTTGAGGTATTTCGCACCGCCGGCCATTCGCGCTTGCCCGTGCACGGCGAAACCCTCGACGATCCGCGCGGCATGGTGCATATCCGCGATTTTGTCGCCTATCTCGCCGCCCCCGCGGCCCCCAGCATTGGAAGCGATTGCGCAGGCTTCGCCGCCCGCGGAGCCGGAGGGCGAATCTGCCACAAGCTGCCGCTGGCCACGCCGCGGCCTGGATATGTCGTTATCGCAGGCCAATATTCTGCGTCCGGTCCTGTTCGTTCCCGCATCCATGCCGGCCCTCGATCTTCTCGTGAAAATGCAAGCCACGAGAACCCACATGGCGCTCGTCATCGACGAATATGGCGGCACCGAAGGTCTCGCGTCGATCGAGGACATCATGGAAATGATTGTCGGGGACATCGAGGACGAACATGATTCGGACGAAAGCCCGAAGATCGAAGCCGCCGCGGACGGAGGTTTCATCGCCGATGCGCGCGCCGGTCTTAGCGAGGTTTGCCGCGCGATCGACGCCGATCTCACCGCGATCGGCGACGCGGAGGAAATCGATACGTTGGGGGGGCTCGTCACGGCCCTTGCCGGGCATGTTCCGGCGCGCGGCGAAATCATTGTCGAGGACGGCATTGAGTTCGAAGTGGTGGACGCCGACCCGCGCCGCGTCAAGCGGGTCAAGATCCGCATGGCCGGCGCGCGTCCGCTCCGGAGACAACGAGCAAATCCAGATCAAGCGCCCGCGCACTAGCGAGCGGTAGCAAGCAAGACATCCGGTCGCCGGATTGGGATGGTAGCGGCTAATCACCGTTTCGCCTGTGATCGCGTGATTCGCTGACCGAGAATGGCTTTGATCCATTTCACGCGCAGTACATGCGCGATAGGTGACCTTTTCTGCGGGATCTACAGAAATTGATGCGATTGACGTTCGAGCTGAAAGCGCGCCATGCACGCGATCGCCGCTTCAATTATTCTGGCCTCTGGCTGGCGCCGCCGCCTGATCGCGCTTGCTGCTGGCGCCACTGGAGCGCTTGCGATGGCGCCTTTCAATTTTTCTCCCGCGCTCGCGATCCCGATGACAATTGCCGTCTGGCTGATCGACGGTTGCGCGGAGATTGCCACAAGCCCGCCCGACAGCGGTTTCGTTTTGGCTTGCCCGTCTCGGCGTGGCGCGCATTTGGCGCCGGATGGTGGTGGGGCTTTGGGTATTTCCTGGCAGGGCTCTGGTGGCTCGGCGCGGCGTTTCTCGTCGAGGCGGACGAATTCGCCTGGGCCTTGCCGCTGGGCGTTGCCGGGGCTTCCCGCCGGGCTCGCGATTTTTCCGGGTCTCGGTTTCGTACTGGCGCGGCTTATTGTGGACACCAGGCGCGGGCCGTCTTTTTGCGCTTGCCGCCGGATTGAGTTTTACGGAATGGCTGCGCGGGCATGTCTTAACCGGATTTCCCTGGAACACATTCGGCATGGCGCTTGGCGGCAACCTCGTGACCGCGCAACTGGCCTCGATCGTCGGCCTTTACGGTCTAACCGTCATCGCCATCCTGATTTTTTCAGCTCCCGCGGTTCTCGGCGAAAAATCCGCAATGCACGGGGCAAGGCGCCGATTTCCGCCGCCAATTGTCGCCGCCGTCCTGGCTTTCTGCGGGATTTGTGGTTTTGGCGCCTTGCGTCTGGCGGCGCCACCTCCGGGGAAGGTCGCGGGCATAAAATTGCGCATCATGCAGCCCAATTTAGCCCAGGACGCGAAATTCCGGCCGGAGAACAAGGGCTGGATTTTGACGCACTACCTGACCTTATCGGCACGCGCGGGGCGGACAAGGATCATGCGGGCCTCGACGATGTCACGGTGCTCGTCTGGCCGGAGTCGGCATTCCCCTTCATCTTGTCGCGCGATACCGGAGCCCTCGCCGAAATCGGTGCGGTTTTGCCGGAAGATACGGTTCTCGTCACCGGCGCCGCGCGGGCGGACGAGAGGCGCGGCGGCCTGGGTCCCTCCGCGCTGCGGTATTTCAACTCCATTCAAGTCGTTGCCAGCGGCGGACATATTCTTGAGAGCTACGACAAGGTGCATCTCGTGCCTTTCGGCGAATATTTGCCGTTTCGGGCCGCCTTCGACCGTCTCGGCCTGCGTCAATTCGTGCATCTTCCCGGCGGGTTCGCGGCTGGCTCCAAACGGCGTCTATTGGTTGTGCCTGGATTGCCCGCCGTCGCGCCGCTGATTTGCTACGAGGCGATCTTTCCAGGGCGAGGTTGTGCCCTCCGAGGACGATCGGCGTCCCGGATTGCTTCTCAACGTCACGAACGACGGATGGTTTGGGATGACCACCGGCCCCTACCAGCATTTCGCGCAAGCGCGGCTGCGCGCGATCGAGGAGGGATTGCCCTTGATCCGCGCCGCGAACACCGGGATTTCGGCGATCGTCGATCCCTATGGCCGCGTTTTGGCCGAAGTTGCCACTCGGCGCCGAAGGCGTGCTCGATGGCGGTCTGCCGCAAGCGATAGCCCCGCCAGTTTTCGCGCGTTTCCCGTTCGTCAGCGCCTTTTCCGTTTGGATCGCCGTGCTCGCGATGGCTTTGTTCCGCCGCTGGAGGAAGTTGATACGGTGGGCCGGAATCGATCCGGCGTGTCGAATTCGGCGAGAACGCAACGTTCATTCCGCTTCAAGCTTGCTGCCTGTCTCGCCAGTCCGCCACGCCGTTTTCGCTGCGTCGCAAAAATCGCCGAAGCTGCCCGCCGCAATGGCGCGGCGGATGTCCTCCATAAAATCCTGGTAATAGGCGAGATTGATTTCGGTCAGCAGCATCATGCCGAGAATTTCTCCCGCCTTGACGAGGTGATGCAAATAGGCGCGGGAATAGGTTCGCGCCGCCGCGCAAGACGACAGCGGATCGGCCGGGGACGGGTCATCGGCATGGCGCGCATTGTGCAAATTGAGCCGCCCCGACCTCGTATAGGCAAGACCATGGCGCCCGGCGCGCGTCGGCAACACGCAATCGAACATGTCGATGCCTCGCCGCACGGCCTCCAGAAGATCGTCCGGCGTGCCAACGCCCATGAGATAGCGGGGCTTTGCGCAAGGCAGCCACGGCAGCACGCATGCGATCATGGCTAGCATGACCGCTTGCGGTTCGCCGACGGCAAGCCCGCCCAGCGCGTAACCGTCAAATTCCATGCCGCCAAGCGCTTTCGCACTTTCGATACGTAAGGATTCGGCCGCGCCGCCCTGGACGATGCCGAATAACGCGCGTCCCGGCTTCGCCACGAACGCCGCCTTGGAGCGCTCCGCCCACCGCAGCGACAAGAGCATGGCGCGGCGCGCTTCCGCTTCCGCGCAGGGAAGTTTTACGCATTCGTCGAACTGCATCTGGATATCCGAGCCGAGCAGATCCTGAATTTCCATTGCCCGCTCGGGAGTCAACACATGCGTCGCGCCGTCAATGTGGGATTGAAAGGTCACGCCATTTTCGTCGAGCTTCCGGAGTTTGGCGAGCGACATGACCTGGAACCCGCCGGAATCGGTCAGGATCGGCCACGGCCAGTTCATGAATTTATGCAGGCCGCCGAGCGTCGCGATCCGTTCCGCGCCCGGCCGCAGCATGAGATGATAGGTGTTGGCGAGCACGATATCGGCGCCGAGCGCCTTTACCGCTTCGGGATGCATCGCCTTGACGGTGGCGGCCGTGCCGACCGGCATGAACGCCGGCGTCCGGATTGTTCCGCGCGGCGTTGTGATGAGTCCCGACGCGCGCGCCCGCCGTCCTGGCCCAAAATCTCGAAGCGGAAAATTCCGGTCACGCCCGGCTCTCCGCCGGAAACAGCAAACATGCGTCGCCATAGCTATAGAACCGGTAGTTTTTCGCGATCGCATGCGCATAGGCTGCTTGTATCGTTTCAAGCCCAGAAAAGGCGGCAGCAAGCATGAACAACGTCGAACGGGGCAGATGGAAATTGGTCAACAGCACATCGGCCGCCTTGAATTTATAGCCCGGCGTGATGAAGATCGACGTTTCGCCGGCAAAAGCCTGGAACCGTCCATCTGGCCTTGCCGCCGAATTCGAGAATCCGCAAGCTCGTTGTTCCCGCGGCAATAATCCGCCCGCCCGAAGTGCGCGCGCGGTTGAAAGCATCAGCCGCCGCCTGGCTAACCTCGCCCCATTCGGCGTGCATTTTGTGGTCCTTTGTGTCCTGCGCCTTGACCGGCAAAAACGTGCCCGCCCAACATGCAGCGTAATTCTTTGTATAGGGACGCCCCGTGCGGCCAGCGCGGCGGCGAGCCTTGGCGTGAAATGGAGGCTTGCCGTTGGCGCCGCGACCGCGCCGGGCTTTTGCGCAAACAGCGTCTGATAATCTTGCGTGTCCTTATCGATCGGCCGGCCGCCGGCTCGAAATGTAAGGAGGCAAGGGCATCTGGCCGATGCGTTCGATCGCTTTGTCGAGCTTCTCGGCGGACACAGCGAACTTCAGCAAAATCTCTCCTTCGCCGCCTTTCGAAACGACCTCGGCATCGAGACATTCCGTGCCGGTCTCCATGCTGTTCGCGGCGGCGAAGCGAATGACTTCGCCTTGCTTCAGCTTTTTCGCTGGCCGCACGAATGCACGCCACAACTCTTCTCCCTCGCGCTGGATCAAGGTTGCCGCGATCCGGGCCGAGGTTTTGCCGCGCACGCGAACTCCATGTAGCCCCGCGCGGAATGACCCGCGTGTCGTTGACGGCGAGCACGTCGCCGGGCGCAAATTGATTCGCCAGGTCGAGCATCACTTGGTCCTTGAAACGTGGCGAGCCATGCGGCCGGACAACGAGGAGCCGCGCCGTGTCGCGTGGTTCCGCGGGGCGCAGTGCTATGCGCTCCGGAGGGCAAATCGAAATCGAAGAGATCGACGCGCATGATGGAATAGCCGTCCGCGAGCCGGCTACTGTTTCAACCGGCACCGCCAGCCCGGCAAGACCGCGCCGGGCGCCGCGAACTTCGCGATCATGCGTTTACGAGGTCACGCGACCGTCGCGGAAACGATCTTGTCGGGATCGCGGACGGGTTCGCCGCGTTTGATCTTGTCGACATTCTCCATGCCCGCCGTGACCTTTCCCCAGACAGTATATTGCTTGTCGAGAAAGCGCGCGTCGCCAAAGCAGATGAAGAACTGCGAATTGGCGGAATTCGGGTCCTGCGCGCGGGCCATGGAGCAGGTGCCGCGCATATGCGGCTCGGCGTTGAACTCGGCCTTGAGATTGGGATATTTCGAGCCGCCGGTCCCGGTCCCGTGCGGGCAGCCGGTCTGGGCCATGAACCCCTCGATCACGCGATGGAAGGCGACGCCGTCGTAGAATTTCTCGCCCACGAGCTTTTTGATGTGCGCGACATGGGCTGGCGCGAGATCGGGCCGCATTTCGATGACGACCTGCCCTTGCGTGGTCTCGAGTGTGAGCGTGTTACCGGCCTGCGGCATGCCGAACTCCTGTCTGAATGGGTTTTTCCGGCGCCTGCCTTAGCCGATGCGCGGGCCGGGGTAAACCCGCGCCGACGGAACGAGGTGCGAAACGGATTGGACCAAGGCGACCCAGGCCGCGCCTCCGCCTAATACAACCCGCCGGTCCCGGTTCCGACCAGCCGGTCCGCGTCGGGATTGACGGCCTGCGCGCGAGGAGTTGCATCGCTAGCGGAATAGGTATCCGGCGGCGCCGTGCCAGGCTTGAACGCCTCTTGGATTGCGCCCTCGGAACTCGCGCTCGTCCGCATTCCCGTTTTTGCGCTGACCCAGATCAGCTTGATGCCAGGCGGCGCCCGGAAGGGAATATCGGGTTTTCCGGCAAGCGCCATTTTCATGAAGTCGCGGAAGATCGGCGCCGTATAATGCGCGGCTTGCGCGGAATCCCCGAGTGAGCGCGGCTGATCGTAGCCCATGAATACGCCGACCGTGAGATCAGGTGAATAACCGATGAACCACAGATCCTTGGCGTCATTGGTCGTCCCGGTTTTGCCGGCGAGATGCTTGCCGACTTCCTTGATCGCCTGGCCGGTGCCACGCTGGATAACGCCTTCCATGATCGAGGTGATCTGATAGGCGGTGAGGGGATCGAGCACTTGCTCCCGTTTGTCGATCAGTCTGGCTCTTCTTGATTTTGCCATGCCGGCGCGTCGCATCCCTCGCAAATTCGTTCGTCGT
>CAWKON010000039.1:0-10453 GCA_963851225.1 uncultured Alphaproteobacteria bacterium
CACATGTGGCGCTACGCGCACTATCGAATATTCCGGAGGCTAAAATGCTACTTGCATTGCGCAATGGGCGCGTTAGACTTTGCATCTAAGATATGATTGCGGTTCGTGCGTGGCTTCGTCTCAGCGCTGTATACACCTTACATCTATCAGACAGACGTTGACCCGTGCGAGCAGACAAAGCATTGCGATGCCGGCGATGCATTCGCCATCTCAGGCAGCCTGAAAAAGGGTTTTTGACCTGATCATTCGTGGCATGGCGTATGTCTTCCCATCCGTGAGGTGAGATGCCCCAGAATCGGCCAATACGCCCATCTAACGCGATCCCATCCTTGTCGATCTCGCCCTGCAGGGCGGAGGCTCGCATGGGGCGTTCACCTGGGGCGTGCTCGATCGTCTGCTGGAAGAGCCCTGGCTTGGAATCGACGGCATTTCCGGCACGTCGGCAGGCGCCATGAATGCCGCGGTGCTCGCCGACGGCTATGCCAAAGGCGGGCCTCTCGGGCGCGCGGGAGGCCCTGGAGAAATTCTGGCGCCGCGTCTCGGAGGCTGCTCGCTTCAGCCCGTTCAAGCGGGGACCGTTCGATGTGATGCTCGGCCGCTGGACGCTGGACTCCTCGCCAATGTACGTGGCGATGGATCTCATGTCGCGGCTGGTCTCGCCCTACCAATTGAATCCGAAGGGGAAAAATCCGCTGCGCGAGATTCTGGCCGATCTCATCGATTTCGAGCGAGTTGGCGCAATCGTCCATAAAGCTCTTCATCACCGCCACCAATGTCCGGACTGGCCGCGGTCACGTGTTCAAGAACGGCACCATAACGCCGGACGTTCTGCTCGCCTCGGCCTGTCTTCCAACCATGTTCCAGGCCATAGAGATCGACGGCGAGCCCTACTGGGACGGCGGCTATTCCGGCAATCCGACGATCACCCCCCTCATCCGGGAGTGCAAATCGCAAGACACCATTCTTGTTCAGATCAACCCGATCGAACGCAACGAACCGGCGCGCTCGGCCTCGGAGATTCTCAACCGGCTGAACGAGGTGTCCTTCAATGCCGTTCTTCTGAAGGAGCTGCGCATGATGGCCCTCCTCCGGCAAGTCGCCGATCCGGGCAATAGCGAAGGCGCGCAATGGGCCGGCATGCGCATCCACCGCATCGGAAGCGAGATGCTGACCGGACTTGGCGCCTCCTCGAAGCTCAACGCGGAATGGGAGTTCTTCACGCTCCTGCACGCCGAAGGGCGAAGGTCGGCGCAAGTGTTTCTGGAGACGCATGCAATGGACCTCGGGAGCCGCTCAACCCTCGATATCGACGTTTTGCTGGAACAGGATCTGACGCATGGGACTACTCGGCATTCTTGTCGCTCTCGGTCTTCTGATCTGGCTCGCCTATCGCGGCTGGAGCATTCTTCTTGCTCGCGCCCGCCGCCGCCGTCCTCGCGGCCGGATTGGCCGGAGAGCCGCTGCTCGCCCATTGGACGCAAACCTTCATGGGAAGCGCCGCGCGCTTCATCATGCAATTCTTCCCGATTTTTCTCCTCGGCGCCCTGTTCGGCAAGCTGATGGAGGACAGCGGCTCGGTGACGGCCATCGCCAACTTTCATGACCGAGCGTCTCGGCGCCAAGCGGGCGGTGCTCGCGGTGGTGCTCGCCGGCGCCCTCGTCACCTATGGCGGCGTCAGCCTCTTCGTCGCCTTCTTCGTCATCGCCCCAATGGCGCATGAACTGTTTCGATCGGCGGGGATTCCAAAGCGGCTGATGCCGGCGGCGATCATGCTCGGCACCTCGACCTTCACCATGTCGGCGCTGCCTGGAACGCCAGCGATCCAGAACGCCATCCCGATGCCGTTTTTCGGCACCACGCCCTTCGCGGCGCCGGGCCTTGGCATCATCGCCTCGGCCATCATGCTGGGGTTCGGCCTCTGGTGGCTCGCCCGCGCCGAGGCCAAGGCCGCGCGCAAAAGGCGAAGGCTATGGCGAGGAGCGCGGCCTTCGGCGGATACGACCGCTCCCGCCTGCCAAGCGGCGGAAGATCTGATCGTCCGGGAGCGGGCGACGACCGCCAGCACGTTCGATCCGGCCGAGATCGCCCACGGCGATCAAAGCGCGACGGATCCGCCGATTGCCCTTGCCGTCTTGCCGCTGATCGTCGTCATCGCCGTCAATCTTGTGATGTCGCTCGTATATCTTGCCGCGCCTCGACGCGTCTTATCTCGCCGAGGAAGCCTGGGGCGCGACCATCGCTCTCGGCCGTCGGCGGCGTTTGGGCCGTCGTCACCGCGCTCGCGGCGGCGATCGTCGTGCTGATCGCCGTCAATTTCCGGCGGCTGCCGTCGCTGCGCGCGAGCGATGGATGCCGGCGTCAATGCGTCCGCCCTGCCCGTTTTGAGCGTCGCCAGTCTCGTCGGCTTCGGCTCGGTCATCGCGGCGCTGCCCGCCTTCGCGATGGTGCGCGACTGGGTGCTCGGCATCGAGGGCGGCCCGCTGGTCTCGCTCGCGGTGGCGACCAATGTGCTCGCCGCGCTGACCGGCTCGGCGTCGGGCGGCCTGACGATCGCGCTCGATTCGCTCGGCGGCGCCTATATGAGGATCGCCGCCGAGCAGGGCATCGACCCGGGGCTGATGCACCGCGTCGCCGTGATCGGCGCCGGCACGCTCGACATGCTGCCGCACAATGGCGCCGTCGTCACGCGTGCTGGCCGTCTGCGGCGCGACGCACGGCGAAAGCTATTTCGACATCGTCATGGTCGGCGATCGTCAGCTCCCTTGTCGCGCTCGCCGTGGTGATTGGATTGGGCACCGCGTTCGGATCGTTTTAAATTCTTGTCCGATTCGAAGGGGAAATCGGACAAAAATGTTTCACGTGAAACATTTTTGTCCGATTGGAGCCGCAAAACCTTACATCGGAATAGAGCAAACCGCACAGGCCGCGGGATGCAGCCCAGTAAGGTTTTACGCGAACGTTAAAGTGGCAGAGACGAATGATTTGATGATTGCACAGAAGCCATGACGCCCCCGATATTCTCAGTACCTCAGAGTGGAACTTTGGCGCAGCAGTACTTGCACCGTGCGAGGATGTTCAGGGGGGCGGCGGCACAACTTCCTGATTATTCGAACTGTGAACAGTACTGGCCAAAGTACGCCTTGTTGACGCACGCGATCGAACTAGCACTGAAGGCATTCGCTCAACATTCAGTGGCGATCGGGAAGACCCCGGCAAAGAACCAAAGCAGCATGATCTGCGCGGATGGTATGATATAGCACTTCAATACGGACTTTCAGACAACTCCAGTGTCGCAGACAATATCAATCTTCTGAATGAGCTTCACTCTACCCACTACACGCGGTATCCGCAGCAGCGAACAACTCCCATGCCCGACGCGTCCGCTATTGCTGACTCTACAGTCGATCATCTGATTTCCACTTTCACTCGGTCTATCAACCCCCGTTAAGAGAACTTTCCGCCATTCGGTTTCCATTGTTAACGTGCTCTCCTGCCCCACGGCGCGAAAGCCTGCAAGGCGCACCCACGCAGGGCGCGTCTCAAATCTTGCGTGCGCCTTCGCCGAAGATGAAGGTTCCCTCTGAGCCGTCCGAGAGAGTGACTTTGCCCCCGCCGCTTAGAGCTGAATCTCGTGTTGCTATTGCAATGCCGGTTCGTCCATCATTGCACGTAACGGTAACGGTGATCGTCCGGGACTCATTCAAAGGATTATAGCTCCCGACGCAGGTAAGCTTGCCGTCGGTTACTGAGAATGTGCCGCTCGATAGGGATACGCTATTTTCACCGCGTAGGACGTGCCCGTCATGAGTGATAACCGCCACTGGAATCGTTGTCGCACAGCCGCTCGCGGCAAGCACGACGATCAGAAGAACGGCTCTTGACCGCATTTTCGCCCCCTCTAGACGCGATTAGGCTCTGTTACATTGCCTGAGGCGCAATTTGCCCCTCTCTTCTCGCCGGATCAAGCGGCGAGGCGGAAGAGTAGGTTCGCAAAGCACACTTCTCCCGTCTTTCTGGATTCGAGCATGAGGCATTGCCGCTTGCGGATTATCCAACTTGCCAGCCCGCTTAAGCACGCGGATATGTGGCCTATGGGCTAAAATTGCAGATAGTCTCAAAATATCACAAATAACCGGCGCGATGCCGCCCTGTCACGCCGCAGCTTGCGCGGGCTCCTTGACCCGGAACCAGGCGACGTAGAGCGCGGGCAGGACGATCAGCGTCAGCATCGTCGCCACGAACAGGCCGCCCATGATCGCGAAAGCCATCGGACCCCAGAACACGGTCGGGGCAATCGGAATGAAGCCGAGAACCGTCGAAATCGCCGTCAGCATGATCGGGCGGAAGCGCGAAAGAGTACCTTGAACGACGGCGTCCCATGTCTGCGCGTCCCTCGGCCCGCTCGGTCTCGATCTGCTCGATGAGGATCACCGCGTTGCGGGCGATCATGCCCATCAAGCGCGAGAATGCCTAGGATCGCGACGAAGCCGAGCGGCCGCCCGGAGATGAGCAGCGCCGCGACAATCCCGATGAGGCCCATCGGAACGATGCTTAAGACCAGAGCCAGCCGGCTGAAACTATGGAGCTGAGCCATCAGAAACAGAAGCATCAGGAACAGCATCGAGAGGTACTTTGGCGAAGACCGAGGCCTGCGACGCCGCGCTTTCCTCGACCGTCCCGCCAACATCGATGCGATAGCCTTTCGGCAGGCTAGCATTGAGCTTTTCGACTGCCGGGGCCAGCGACCGGACCGCCGCTTCGGGCGTCGTGCCGGAGGCGACATCGGCCTGCACCGTCAAGGTTGGAACGCGCTGGCGCCGCCAGACCAAGCGGGAATTCTTGCTCGAAATCGAAAGTTGCAACTTGGCTCAGTGGCACGGTGCGTCCATTCGGCAGTGGCAGCTGCAACGCCCGTAAGGTCGAGAGCGAGACCCGCTGCTCATCCTGCGCGCGGGTTGATGACATTGATGAGATAGATGTTGTCCCGAACCTGGGTAACCGGCGTTCCTGTCATGACGGTATTCAAAACCTCGGCCAGGGCTTGCGAACTGAGACCCAACAAGCCGGGCCTGATCCTGATCGATTTTGATGCGCACCTTGCGGGATGGCTCCATCCAATCGAAATTGACGAGCCGGAGCTTTGGGTCCGCACCCATGGCTTGGCCGAGCTGCAACGCGATCGCGCCGCACTTGCGCAAGATCCGGCCCGCTCACTCTATATTGTACAGGCCAGCCGACAGGCGGCCCAAGCTCCAGCGGCGAAACGCGCGCGACAACGCTCGGCATTTGCTCCGCCAGCGCCTTTTCGAGCCTCGCATGGAGCTGTTCCCGTGCAGTGACATCCTTGGCAATGACGACGGCCTGCGAAAAAAAATCATTAGCCAATTGCACATTGAGTGGAAGATAGAAGCGCATCGCGCCGCGTCCCACATAGGTGCTCCAGCTCGCCACGTCGGGATCGCCAGCGAGGACGGCATCGAGTTTAGCGGCAAGCTGGTCGCTGGCGAAAATTGAGGCATTTTGCGGCAAGGTCAGATCGACGACGAGTTCTGGCCGATCGGAAGCCGGAAAGAACTGCCGTGGCACATAAGGCAGCGCCAGAGAGAGAGGCAGCAAAAAACGCCAAGCGTCAAAGCGATGGTCAACCAACGCTTCCGCATCGCGCCCAAAAGCGATCGCACGAAAGACGCGCAAGACAACATTTTGCTCTTCAGTCGATGCCGCTTCAGGTTTTTTAAGAAGCCAGACTCCGAGGAGAGGCGCGTAAAGAACCGCAACAAACCACGAAACAATCAATGCGATCGATACGACGGCGAAGATCGAGAATGTATATTCACCGGCAGTGCTCCGGGCAAAACCAATCGGAACAAATCCCGCCGCCGTCACGAAGGAACCCGTTAACATCGGAAATGCCAAAGTTTCATAGGCAAATGTCGCCGCTTGCTCTTTACTGTCGCCTGCTGCAAGCCTCGACGTCATGACGTCGACGGTTGTCATCGCATCATCGACGAGAAGGCCCAAGGCGATGATGAGCGCGCCGAGTGAGATGCGTTGGAGGTCGATGCCGGCCACTTCCATAATCGGAAAAATGATCGCGATCGTCAGGGGAATGGAAAGCGCGACGACAGCTCCAGGCCGAATAACGAGAGCGACGACGCTCACCGCCATGATGATCGCGATCGCCTGCCAAAGCGATTCCATGAATTCGCCAATGGCCTTTTTGACGACAGCCGGCTGATCGGAGACCAGACTGGCGTCAATGCCGATTGGAAGATCGGCAACAGTCTCGGCGACCGCCGCTTTCACGTTTCGGCCAAGCGCCAAAATATCGCCGCCGTCGCGCATGGCGATGGCAAGGCCGATGGCAGGCTTGCCGTTGACACGAAACATGGGCTGCGGTGGATCGGAGAAGGCGCGGCGGACTTTTGCAATGTCGCGCAGCCTAATCAGCTTTCCGTTGGAGAGAAAATTGACATCAAGAATATCGTTCTCGGAACGGAACGCGCCCGTTGTGCGGATAAGAAGTTTTTCGTCGCCAGTTTGCAGCGAGCCAGACGGACTTATCGAGTTCTGCGCCTGCAGCGCGGAGATCAATGCTGCCCGGTCGACGCCAAGGCCAGCAAGTTCTTGCGTCGAAAATTCGACGAATATCTGCTCGTCCTGAGCACCGAGAATTTCGATCTTCGATACATCCGGTACCTGGAGGAGGCGCGAGCGAATATCCTCAACATAGTCACGCAGTTCGCGGTGCGTGAAACCCTCTCCCGTAAACCCATAAATCAACCCAAACGTATCGCCAAAGTCATCATTGAACCCAGGACCTACGACGCCAGATGGAAGCGTGTGCCGGATATCTCCAATGTTCTTTCGAACTTGATACCAAATGTCTGGGACCTCTGACGCCTTCGTCGACCCCTTGAGGTTGACGAAAATAGTTGCAAGGCCTGGCCTCGTATAGCTGCGTAAGTAATCGAGGCCCTTTGTTTCTTGAAGTTTGCGCTCAAGTCTATCCGTAATTTGCTGAAGGGTATCGTCAAGTGTCGCACCAGGCCAAGCAGCCTGCACGATCATCGTTCGAAACGTGAATGCCGGATCCTCGCTGCGCCCGAGCCGGAAGTACGAGGCAAGTCCAGCGATAACCACCGCAACCATCGTAAAGACAATAAATGATCGGTGCTTTAGCGCCCACTCTGAGAGATTGGGGCCCGTCATGAGGACGCTCCAAGCAAACGAACCTTTTGATCGGGATGAAGTGCTTGGACACCGGCGGTGACCACAATATCGCCGGGGGCAAGACCGCTCGACACGATGACAGCTCCTGGGTCGAACCGCGAAACCCCGATTTTTCGTAGCGAAACAGTCAAGCTTTGCGGATCAACTATCCAGACGCCCGGCTGGTGATCGAATTCCGTAAGCGCCGAGGCGGGAATGGAGATCGCTTGAGAAGGATTGAGCCGCATACGGCCAACGACTGTTGTTCCAAGCCGCATGGCGGCCGGCGGATCGGCGATACTTACTCTGACCCGGAAGGTTCTGGTTACGGGATCTGCCTGGGGATCGACCTGGCGAACCCGGCCAATCGCTGTCACGCTTGGATCATCCGCAAGAGACAAAACGATGTTTGGATCGCGTGGAGCTGCGCGCAAAACTTGGGCAGGGACGTCGAAGACCGCGTCCCATCCCCTTTCGCGCACTAGCCGAAACACCATTTGACCCGGTTGCATAACCTCGCCGGCTTCGGCTCCTCTCGCCGTAATAGTGCCAGCGGCGTCTGCCTTCAGTTCCGTGTAGGCAAGCTGGTCCTTGGCAATCTGCAGCCGCGCTTGTGTATCTTCAACATCGGCTTGCGTAGTTTGGACCGCCGTCTGCGCCTGATCGAAGAGAATCTTCGTGGTATATTTTCTGGCCAATAGCGACTGTTCGCGCGTGAAATTGTTGCGGGCTTCCCTCAACCTTCCTTGTGCGGCAACAAGCCTTGCTTGGGCTGAACGAAGCCCATTGAGCTGATCCTGCCGATCGAGTGTTGCCAACACCTGGTTGGGTTCGACACGATCCCCGACTCCAGCGAGTCTTTCGTTTATTCGGCCAGAAATCCGAAAGGCGAGCGTCGCCTCGTTCTCAGGCCGAATGTCCCCCGTTAGGGCGATAAGCTCGCCAATTTCAATTTTCTCGACTGTCACCGTTCGTACCGGCCGCACCTCGAGAGCTTTAGTTACATTTTCCTTTTGACACCCGCTCACAAACACGGAGACCACGAGCGGACACCACACAAGTCTAGACCGGCAGAACTTCAGACTCGCCCTAAAAGGACCTGTTAGGAAAGCGCGCGGTCCCTGGATTCGCGCGCGGTGCAACCGAATGAAACAAAGCAATATCGCGGCACGCAATTTAGCTAATACCCCGCAACGAAACCTGCGAAGATTGGTTATTTAGGAGACGGTGGTCGTCACAGCCTTGATCAAATTACGACATTATTGCCGCGCGGCAAAGGAGATGTCTGTTTGGAACTTGTCACAATGATTCGAATAATCGGGTACTGCGTTCCCGTTGCAAACTCGGCTGTGCCACGCCGGGTCGGCGGTCAGCACCCTGTGGCTTTTCGGCAATACTTATAATAATCCAAAGGCGAGCGTTTACGTTCGCCAAATTGCAGACACGATCATCGAATTGTTTGTTGAGAGGCATACTTTCTCGCATAGTCAGAATAGTTGAATTTTTATTTTCGTCAATATTCGTTGGGCGCTTTATGGTTATTCCGTGTATCAATAATGAATTCCTCCAAGCTAAATACCGGATTTTCGGCAACATTTTGTTCGATTATGAGGATTTCTGTCTTTGTTTAAGCGTCTAAGCTTTCCATTGCGCCATTTTTATTTGGCCGCAGGCCTTTTGGCAGCAGCATGCAGTGGCGGCTGCGGTTTGGACTGGGACCCGCCTGACGCAACTATCCAAACACCGGATGCATTTCGCGCCGCGCGGCCGAAACCGGCTCCCCCAATCCTTTCCGGCAGTCAATGGGCAACGGAATTTGGCTCGCCAGAGTTAACTCACATCGTCGAGCAGGCGCTCGCGCAGAACCTCGACATCGCGGCGGCTGTAGCGCGCATCGTGCAAGCAGATGCGCAGGCGCGTATCTCCAGCTCCGCGTTGTGGCCAAACGTGACAATGAACAATGTAGCACAACGGACGCAAATTCCTGGCACGCTCAATCCAAACGTTAGACCGTCTAGCCCCAACCGGCTAAACTTTTTCCAGCTCGGGTTGAATGCAGGCTATGAGATCGACTTTTGGGGTAAGAACCAAGATGCCTCGAATGCCGCCAGACTTCTTGCCGTTGCGAGCCGCTTTGATTGTGACACCATTGCAATCGCGACCGTTGCGTCGGTAGCCAACAGCTATTTTCTAATCCTTGGGACACAGGATCGGCTGCAAATTCTTCACAACAACATAAGGATAGCCGAGACTGTATTGGGTGCCGTCAAGGCGCGCCTCGATGTTGGCGCAGCAACAGCAATCGATTATTGGCAACAAGAGAGCATCGTCACCACGTTGCGTGCACAAGTGCCGCCGCTCGAGGAAACGCTTCGGCAAACGAAAAACATTATCGCAGTTCTGCTTGCTGTCCCGCCTGAAACCGTGAACTTTAAGGGAGGGTCTCTCGTCCGCTTGCATTTCCCGCAATTGAAGCCGGGTCTGCCATCAGAGTTGCTGCTTCGTCGACCGGATGTCGCTTCAGCAGAAGCGGGGCTCACGTCCTCACAATTCTCGGTTTTCCGCGCACGTGCCGCGTTTTTTCCTTCCATCCAATTGACCGGTCTCTATGGCCTCCAGAGCGCCGCCTTGAAGACGCTTCTCAGTCCTGAAGCAATCGCCTGGCAGATCGCGGCAAACTTTACACAGCCGCTGTTCGATGGATATAATTTGCAGGGCCAGTTTTTTTTGGAGCAGGGCAGATATGCTGAGCTGGCACAAGTTTATAAGAAATCTATTTTGACGGCACTCTCTGATACCGAAAATGCTCTTGTCGCGATTGCCGAAACAGCACGGCAACTAAAATTGCAAGCCGAGGCTGTGGCCGCGGCGAGACACGCGTACGAAGCCGAACACGCAAGGCTCATCGAGGGTGTTGTGGATATCGCCACTTTGTCGATCACCGAAACCACGCTGTTCCAAAACGAGGACTTATTGGCTGTGGTACGATTGGTATATTTTCAAGCGGCGACAAGCTTCTTCCAGGCCGTTGGTGGCGGATGGTCGGAAAAGGAGCGCCTTCTCGATATCGCAGGCGAGAACGCGTCTTATGAGTCAGACAAAGGTCCTTGGCCATAAAACCTCAGATGCCAGCCCTCGATGCACTTGAGGATACTGGCCTATCACTACCGCCCGTAGCGCATTACCGGGAGCAGGCCCGCATCCGGCCTCTGCAAGTGGTTCGCGGTCAGGCCTAACCGG
>CAWKON010000040.1:0-16654 GCA_963851225.1 uncultured Alphaproteobacteria bacterium
CTTACCCAACCCGCGTCGCCAACCGGGGGGGTAATCGGCCGATCCAACATCGCTGTTGAGACTGGTTAGCGACCGGCTAGATATCGGCCGTCGAAGCGAAAAACAATAGAAAAAATCGTACCGGGCGTCGGAGATTTTTGTCTGGTTTTTCCGCGTTGCGCCTTGGCGTTCGGATAAGTTTTCGGCAATGCGGTGCGGATCGTGGGGAGAGGGGCGGGAGGGGGAGGCGGCGGAGGAGAAAGGGGAAGAGGCGAGCAGACGGCGAACGGGGCAAGCAAGGCGGCGAGCTCAGCCATCCCACGGAACGGCCCCATTCTCCGCGAAGGTGTTAGGCGGCCCGACACAGCGGCGTCTCGACCGGGGGACGGTTGCGGGCCGCACAGGCATCGACCAATCCGCGGAAGACCTGAATGTCGAGCCCGGAGGCAGTAGCCGAGGCCGGATTCCATTGCACGCCCAGCGCCAACCAATCCCCGCCGGGTTCGATGCGCCTCGACGACGCCGTCGAGTGCGTGGTGCAGAGCGCAACCCCGGGCCACGCGATTGACGGCCTTGCGGTGTTCGCTGTTGACGACCACCTCGCCTTCGCCGTACAGTCGGCCAGGACGGTGTCCGCGAGCACGTTGATGGCGTGGCGAGGCCGCGTTCCGGCGGATGGCGGTGCTGCAGGGCGTCGGGCAAGTTCGCGGGCCAGGTCGATGTGCAACGTGCCGTCGTGGCGACGAATTGAGGGTGTGCAGCCCGTGGTCGATGCCCAGGACGGGCAGCCCGTGTTCGTGGCACCAACGACACAAGAGTTCCTCTCGGCCGCCCGGCGGGGCCAGTGTCGGATGGAGTTCCGCGAGGACGACGCCGTTCGATGCCTTCGAGGTATTCGGGGCCGCAGAAGTCGTCGGTCATGGGCGGCAGAAAGACCGGTTCGGCGTTGGCGGCGCGGAGGGCGCCGGAGTAGCCGCTCGGCCAGAGGGCGAAGCTGCGGTTTTCGCGGAGTAACGTCGGGTTGGCCGATGATGCCGATGCGGGCGACGGGGTGGGGACGGCGGGAGTCGCCATGGAGGATTCCTTTCCTCGGATGGGGGCCAATGGGTGACTTGAGTCCTGGGTAAGGTCGTCCAGACCGAACCCCAGGTGAGCGATACGGAAAATATAGCGTGGAATTTCGATTGAGTGTCAGATCGGCGGCGGACCTCGCCGCCGCCGACGACACTATTGCGCTGATGCTCAAGGCCACCAAACCCGGGACCAAGGAAACCGGGTCTGTCGCATACATGGCCGCGGACTATCTGCGAAGCCGCAACGTTGTCAGAGAACTCGACCGGGACGGTTGGTTGCGGTCAATATTTTCGCGGGATCAGTCGGATTTTCTGTCTCGCTTCGATCCAGCGAAAAGCGACGACGATCTCTGGCTTTATTGGCGGGAAATGATTAGCGCCAACGTTGACCGCATTTCGGGGCTCGTGCTCGTGCGCGTCCTGGCCTTCACCCCCGAGGATGCGCTCGCTCTGGCTCGCGCGGCCTCGGATTCCACCGAAAAGATGATCGACAGTGTCTCGAAGCGGGAGCGCCGCGACGCGCTGTTTTCGGCTGAACAGGAATTGGAACGCGCGAGCCAGCGTTATTCAGCGGCGCTCACAGGATTGCGTGATGTGCGCAACCAGGAGGGAACCATCGATCCAGAACAAACAGTAAAAGACTCTGCGGACATTTTATTGGGCGTCATGCGTGAGAAATTGTCTCTGGAACGCGATTACGCCGCCAACCTCACGGTTATGTCCGCCAATTCGCCTCAACAAAAAGTTCTTTCCGATCAGATCCGGGCGCTCGGCTCCCAAGTCGCTTCACTGACCGAGGCACTGACAAGTCGCCGGAAGGACGCCAAGACCGCAGCTCAATCTATCGAGCAATTCGAAAAGCAGCAATTGGAAGTCCAGTTCTCGAAGCGTCTTCTGGAGATCGCCCAGGCCTCATATGAACGCGCGCGTCAGGAAGCCGAGCGGCAACATATTTATTTTGCGCTTTACGTCGAACCGAAGAAACCGCAGACCGCCGAATATCCGCGGCGAGCCCGATCGGTCGCTTTCGTTGGGATATGCGCGTTCTCGGTGTGGGGCGTCATGATGCTCGCACTAGCGGGTATTAAAGATACAAAAACGAACATTGAGCGGCTGCGCGGAGACCGCGTGGGCGCCGCGAATGGGAACCCGGACGGCGATGTTATTCAGTATCGACGAGGACACCGGTTCGCGGATCGCCGGCTGGGTCATGCCCGACAATCCGGCGACGACTTCGAAGGTCGTTATCCATCTCGGTCCGGAACATCATGTCGTCATAGACGCTTTTGTGGAGCGACCGTTGCTGGAGAGCAAGGCCTCCACAACACTGGCGTTTGCGGCTTCGTGGTAGATGAGCGTAATTGCCCCGGAGTGACCGCCGCCGGACATTTGGAAATCAAGGACGCCGACAACCATATCCTTATCTACCGGCGCTGCAATGATGCGCAACTCGTTGACCAGAAACTTCTGCGGATTGAGACCCAATTGTTTCGCTCGCAGGGTCTGGACGATGGGCTGATCGCGCGGTTTCAGATGTCCTATAAATCCTTGGAAGCTGCTTCCCGAAGAAACCACAAGGTCGATCTTCGCAATTCCGTTCACCAACTCCGTTTTCGCATCCGGCCGCATTTTTTGGCGCATGTGGGAGCCCATGGTCCGTGATCGGAACTTCAAAGTCGGGATTGTGTTGCGCGAGCCGTTCGAGGAGCTATCCGAACGGTTGTTGATCTTGAAGTGGGCATCGCTTTCCGGCGCGAATTCGGTGGCCGCCGTCCTAGGACAAACCGTCCAGCTCTGCGCAAAGAGGTTTTGCAACGTCAATCTCGGCGATTTAACCACGCTGCAGGATCTGCTGTCGCGCCCCCCCGAAGAGGTACGCGCCGTTCTGTACAACCCGATCGTTTATCAACTGGCGGCTCCGAACGCCTTCGATCCTCCGCCTTCGCCGGAAGTGGCAGCCGCGCTCAATTCGCTGGCAGAGTTGGACGCGGTTGGCTTGCGTGATGACCCGGGCGCGTTCCTCCGTCTCCTCGGCGCCGTATTGCACCTGCCCGACCAGCTTCCTACCGTTTCGCTGCACACCAGCGAGACGGTGCTTGGCCTAGCAGAAATATTGCGTGAAATGAGCCCGGCGCGCGCCTTGATCGAAAAAGACCTCGAAGTCTATGCCGAAGTGGCCCGGGTTCTTGCGCCCCATCCGGCAGAACAATCCGGTTAGCACGCCGTTGAAAAATTGCCGGATTTATTCGAGTATCAACTCCAACCCTTCGCTTTTGAGCGGATCGGCTTCAATCAAATGAGCCATACGTTTGGGGGCGCCTTAATAGAAAAATTCAAGCGGATGGCCAGGATCGATGGCGCGCCGCCAATCGCCCGCCTAGCTGCCGTTTCTGGCGTGGACGGGGACGCCGGAGGCTATCTGGCCGCGAACGGGCGGCCATGGCTGTCAATTGAACCCATATCGATTTTTGCACCCGGACGGTGGTTCCGGATGCGTTACCGGCTCGGGCTTTACGACCGGCCGGTGCGGCCATTGGTCAGCTACCGGCGAGGCTCGGAGGAGATCGGATGGCATCTGCTGCCAGGCCCTGTTCTTGGCCGCGCGGATTGGTTTGGCCTCGTGCCGGCGGAGGCCACCGCAGTATGGATATCGCCGGTTTCCGAACCCGGCCGCTTTTACTTTGTTATCGAGGAGATCGAACCTTTATCAAGTTTCGCTTTGCTACGCATGGGATTGGCGGGCAACAGAGGCCGGTTATTCAGCGCGGCCGGGACATGGCTTCTGGGGTGGCGGAAGGAAGCCCAAGAAAATTTTCGCTGGTCCATTCAAGGTACGCCCTTGACAGCATGGCCCGCCTATCGCGACAGACTTTCAGTGGCCGCGCGTCTCGATGAATTCGAGAGCCCGCGCTGCGACTGGGCACGCGCACCCACGGCGAGGTTGCTCGTTTTCCTCGACACAGAGGCCGCTGCGGCGCAAATCGATGAAACTATCGCGGCGCTTCGAGACCAAATTTACTCCCGCTGGACCCTCACAATTCTGGAAACTTCGGACAATCCGGCAACCGACCGACGGATCAATTCTTGGTTGACTAAAAATTCCCGGCTTGCGGTGCGCGGCGGACCGATGGGCCTTGATGGAGACGACGCGGATTTTATTGCTTTCGTGGAATTCGGAGATCGTCTCGCGCCTCACGCGCTCGCTTGTTTCATCGAGGCTAGCCACAGGACGCCGGATGCCTTGGTGCTTTATTGCGACGAGGAGACCGCGGCGGCGCAAGGCCAGGCGCCAATATTCAAACCGGATTGGAGTCCCCATTTGCAGGCGGGCCGGCCATATGTTGGGCGATTGATGTTGACTAGGCTCGGGCATGCGCGCCGCCGGATTCGATTGGGAAACGCCATCGGCGAGACTGGCTTTGTCGATTCCGTCCTCCAAGGTCTAGGGCGTCGAGACGTTTGCCATATCAGGCGTTTTCTCATCCAAACGAGACGAAGACGCCGCGCAGAGCGGGCCGCAACCGCAGCGACCGATTCCCCGCCCTGCACGGGCGCAAGATGCAAGCGTGACAATCGTGATGGTGACGCGCGACAACGCGGATTTTTTGCGCCGGACGATTTCCGGCATTTTGGAGAGAACCCGGTTCGCGCGGCTTGATCTCGTCATCGTCGACAATGGCAGCACCGAACCACGCGCTCTGAGCCTGCTTCAATCGGCCGCCAAGGACGAGCGCGTCACTTTGCTGCGTGCTCCCGAGCGTTTCAATTACTCCGCTTTGAACAATCTCGGCGCCGCGAAGGCGCGGGGTGATGTTCTTGTATTCTTGAACAACGACATGGACATCATCGAGCCCGAATGGCTGCGCGAGCTTGCCGAACGGGCGACCGACCCGCAAGTTGGCGCTGTCGGCTGCAAGCTCCTTTATCCGGACGGGCGAATCCAGCATGCCGGTGTGGTCCTCGGGATTGGCGAGGGCACCGGGCATTTCGATGCCGGGCGCCGCGATGGCGAGCCGGGGTGGCTCGGCCGCAATCTTACCGCGCACGAGACCTCGGCAGTTACCGGAGCGTGTCTTGCCGTGGAGCGGACGAAATTCGCGGCCGCCAGCGGGTTTGATGCTCGCCTCCCGGTGGAATACAACGACATAGACCTTTGCCTGCGGCTCGATGAACTCGGGTTCGCGACCCTGTGGACGCCATTCGCGCGCGTGGTTCATTTCAAATCGGCAAGCCGCGGCAAGGCGACCTTCCGGCGTCTCGACACGCATGCCGCTGAGCGCGCCTACTTCCGCCAACGCTGGGCTGACCGCCTGCGCGACGATCCTTATTTTCATCCCGGTCTTTCGCTCGTTAGTCTAACGGCCGCCCTCGCCTGAGAGGCCTGAGAGGAAGCAATTCTTTGCCGGGTTCGCAAAAAGAGCGTTATTTGGCGCCAAGACCGCGAGAGCATTGGGCAGATCGCCGCCCGAAAGCGGCGGGGAGGGAGCATTGGACGGACCCGCTGGGGATACCGAGGCAATCCAGGCGTTGGCCGGGACGCGGCGGCGGTGCGCCGAGGAGGAGGCGGCGGCGTATGAAGAGCGGGTGGCAATCAACCGCAGCCTATTCATTATCCAAGATCATTTAGCCGAACTCGACGCCCGGCTAGCGCGACTCGAGCCATTACTGCGGGCAGGCGCCTTGGTTCGAACTGGGCTTTCCCGGCTGGCGAAAATATTGCGGTTTCCGCTCAAGCTCGCGGCTCTCATCCTGCATTGGCGCGAAACCGGCCAGCGCATCAAGGACGCGCGTTTTCGCAGCGAACGGGCGGTCTTCGATTCCGCGCGGAGCGTCTTTATACGCAAGGTCGATTTTTCCGCGTTCGCGCGGCATTTGCGGCGCACGTCCGGTTTACTCCCCCCCACCGTCTATCGAATCGAACCTCGCCAAAGGCTCGCACTTGCCCGTCGGCCGAGAGTCCTGCACGCGATCGCGAATGTTTGGGTCGGAGGCTCGACGCAGATTATCGTCGATCTGCACAATCATCTTGGGCACCGTTTCGAAATGAAGGTCGTGACATCCGCGTTACCGGCCCATGGGTCTCACCAGGGGATGTCGATCGACGTCGTTCCAAGACCCAATTGCCCTCATCTTGTGCGCTCGATATTCAGCCGGTTCCGGCCGCATATCGTGCATGTCCATTACTGGGGCGACGTGGACGAACCTTGGTACAAGACTATTTTCGAAATCGCGGCGGAATTTGGTTGCCTTATCTTGCAAAACGTCAATACGCCGGTTGCTCCCTTCACTGGCGTGCGGGTCGATCGGAATGTCTTCGTGTCGCAGAGCGTCCTAGACCAATTCGGCTCGGCCGTTCCGGCAAGTGTCATCCCCCCTGGCATCGACATTGACCGGTTTGCACCGCCCGCCGTCGTCGATCCGCATGCGTTCGATGCGATCGGTATGATTTACAGGCTCGAAAACGACAAGCTCGACAAGGATGCGATCGAATTATTCCTAGCGATCGCCGAAAAACGGCCAACGACACGCATCGTCATCATCGGCGATGGATCCTTGTTCGCGCATTTTCAGTCACGCGTCGAGCAGGAAGGCAGGCTTTCGCAATTTGAATTTACCGGCTATGTGCCCTATGAAGCGCTGCCGGCGCAATTTGCGCGGTTCAAGACCTTTATTGCCCCGGTACGGCAGGAGAGTTTCGGTCAGGTGATCCCTTTCGCCATGTGTGCCGGATTGGCGGTCGCGGGCTACAAGATCGGCGCGGTGCCGGAAATCCTCGGCGATACGCGGACACTCGGTGAAACGCTCGGCGAAACGGTGGAAATCATCACCGCGCTTCTCGACGATCCCATGCGGATCGCGGCGCTTGGTGAACGCAATCGCGCCCGCGCGCTTGAACAGTTTCCAGTGGAGGATATGGCAATCCGCTATTTCCAGCTCTACCGGGACCTTGCGCCGCGCGAGGTCGATATTCTCAGCGGGCTTCCCGAAGCAGTGCATTTTCCCATTTAACGAGTGCCATAATATGACGGTGAGAGCCCTCGTTACGGGCGCCAGCGGCTTTCTGGGCCGAGCCCTCGTCCCTGCTCTATTGGCCGCGGGCGAAATTGTGGTCGCGACTGGCCGCAAAACAACCTGCCCGTTCGCGCCGCATCCTCGCCTGACCTGGCTACAGGCCGATCTTGCCGATCCGGACGCGCCGCTCGCCAAACTCCTGCGCGGCGCCGACACGATCTATCATTTGAGCTGGTCGACGATCCCCGCCAATTCCAATCAAGCGCCTTCCGAAGATGCACGGATCAATATAGTTGGGTCCTTGCGCTTGCTCGAAAGCGTAGAGCGTGGAACAAGCCCGCGGTTCATATTCGCGTCCTCCGGTGGAACGGTCTACGGGCGGCTCATTAAGGTGCCGGCGCCGGAGGAGCATCCGCTGAGGCCACTGTCCGCCTACGGCGTGTCCAAACGGTCGGTAGAAGCCTATCTCGATCTTTTTGCCTCGTTTGGCGCCATTAGACCGGTGTCGCTCAGGATCGGAAATCTGTTTGGACCGGGGCAGGAAACCGCCCGGGTCTTCGGCGCCGTCGCTCATTTCAGCAAACGCGCGCTCGCGGGCGTTCCGATCCACATGTTTGGTGATGGCGCGGTCGTGCGCGACTACGTTTATATCGACGACGCCGTGGAAGCGTTGGTGCGCGCCGGACACACCGAAATGTCCTCCGCAGCGCTCAACATCGGCAGCGGGGAAGGCCGTTCGCTGAACGGCATTGTTGCCGTGCTTCAAAAGCATTTGGCTAAGCCGGTCATCATCGAGCGTGAGCCAGGGCGGCCATTCGACGTGCCGGTCTCGGTGCTCGATCCCGCCAAGGCTAGGGCCGAACTCGGCTGGTTGCCACGCGTCTCCTTCGAGGAAGGCGTGGCAAGAATCCTCGCAAGCATGGCCAAGGCCGCAACATGAAAATTGCGCTCTACGTTCATTGCTTTTTCCCGCGCCATTTTTACGGCACGGAGGCCTATACCCTGGTCCTTGCGAAAGAACTGACCGCGGCTGGGCATGAACCTGTCGTGGTATCGGCAACTTTGGCCGGCGAACCGGGCCAAAGGAGCGTCATCGAAGACTATACTTATGAAGGCGTTCGCGTCGTCTCGATCGACAAGAACTTTTTCCCGAACCGCTGCGTTCGCGACAGCTACGAGCAGCCTGCCCTACGGCATCTCCATGAGCGTCTGCTACGCCAGCTTCGGCCCGATGTCATTCATGTCTGCCATCTGATCAGTCACACAACCGCATTGCTTGACGTGGCGCGGCGAATGGATATCCCCGTGTTCGCCACGCTGACCGATTTTTTCGGGTTTTGCTACAACAACCAGCTTGAGAGCGCGCAAGGGGCACTCTGCGAGGGGCCAGACCCGGAGCGCGCCAATTGCATCGCCTGTTTTCTCAAGCTCGCGGGCTCGCGTCCGAACGCCGTATTCCTCGCCAAGCTTGGCGGACATAGGGTTGTGCGAACTGCCGTCTCTCGCCAGCTCGCTAAGCTCGGCCGCCGCGAGCGGGAGCCCTTCACCATCAGCTCCTTTGCTCCGAACGACGTCGTCGTGCGGCCCTTTATTTTACGCCGCGCGATGGAAGTTTATCGCGCGGCCATCGCGCCGACCCTCTTCCTGAAGGGCGCCTATGAACGCAATGGTTTTCCCGCGCCTTTGCGACTCAGCCATTTCGGCATCGAAATTGACCGCGCGCGCAAACCGGCGCGGCGAGACGGCGATGCGGTAAGGCTCGGCTTCATCGGTCAGCTTTCCCCGCACAAGGGCGCACATCTCCTGATCGAGGCCTTGCGCGCCAGCGGCCGCGCTAACCTTTCGCTCAGCCTATGGGGGCCACAGGATCAAGACCCAGCCTATTACGCCAAACTGCTGCGACTTGCGGAGGGGCTTCAGGTCAAATTTCCGGGGATTTTGCCGCGGGCGGAACTGGCGGAGGCGTTCGGCACGCTGGACTATCTCGTAATTCCGTCCACTTGGTACGAGAACAGCCCGCTCATTCTCTTGCAGGCCTTGGCGACGCATACGCCGGTTATCGTGGCGGATGTGGCTGGGATGACGGAATTCGTCGAAAATGGCATCAACGGATTTCATTTCGCGCGTGGTAATCCTGGTAGTCTTACAGGCATATTATGTAAAATCGTGGATGAGCCCAATCTCGCCAGCAAAATGTGCGCCGCGAGCTCCTACGAGAGGGTTCCGGCCGATATGGCCCGCGATATCCTCGCCCTCTATGCGGCGCATGGTCTCGCTGCGCCCAATTAGCCTAATTCCGAGACGCCGCGGGGCCGGGCTTCATGATACGCGCAGCCCTCGCATCCTCATGATAAAGCGCGGGCTTCCCAGACTGGCGATTTATCGACGCGTTTTCGACAAAATGGCGAGTTACGGCTTTCTTTTCGAGGAGCCACAGATGACCGCCACCGGGGGCGTCCTAGGACGCCCCCGGTGGCGGTTCGAAATGGCATGGGACGCAGGGTGTGACTTTATCAAATATCAATTCCGGCGACCCAACAAAGCCTGGCGCGCTTGCAGAAATGCATGCGGCGTCTCTCGAACGCGCCGCGATAGCCTCGGAAGAACTGCGCCGCTCGGCGCGCTCGGTGCGGCTCGCCAACGGCAAGGCTGTCTCGCGGATCAGCTGGGCGATCACCGCGCGCTTCGCATATCGGACCTTCAATCCAATCCGGCGATCCCGTTCCGATCTGTTCGGGTTTCTGGCATTTTTCGCCGCGCCGGCCACGTTGGCAGTGATTTATTTTTCGCTCATTGCATCGAGCCATTACACTTCGGAGGCACGCTTTGCGGTCAGAAACGGCTCCCGTCCGTCCATGGACACCATTTCGGCACTGACTGGCCTGTCTTCCTTCACCCAGGTGCAGGATTCTCTCATCGTCGTTAATTACGTGAAAAGCCAGGCCCTGGTCGAAGCGCTCGATCGCCAGCTCAACCTTCGTGCGATCTATGGGCGCCACGGAATCGATTGGGTTTCCCGCTTTAACTCCGACGATCCGATCGAAGATCTCGTCAAATATTGGCAGTGGCAAATCAAAACGTCGATCGAATCGCCGTCCGGGATCGTGACAATGCAGGTAAGTGCATTTTCGCCGGAAGAGGCGCTCAAAATTGCCAATGCAACGGTCGATTTGAGCGAGCGCCTGGTGGACGGGCTTTCGGCCCGCGCGCGTCAAGACGCGGTCACCGAAGCGGAAGCTGAGCTTGGGCGCGCCGAAACGCGCCTGACCAAAGCTCTTGTGACTATGCGTGATCTCCGCAACCAGCAATCGACGCTCGATCCGCAACACACGGCCGAGGGAATCGGCGCTTTGATCTCGGAGCTCCGCCTGGAAAAAATCCACCTCGAACAGGAACTTACGGCATCGAAGCGGGGAGATGTCAGCGATTCCGCGCCGCAGGTTCAGATTATGCGCACGCGCGTCGAAGTGATCGGCGAACAGATTACCGGCCTTGAGAAGCTCTTGACTTCGCGAGACGATACCGAGACCGGAACAATCGCCGCAAAGATGACGCGCTTCGACGCGTTCGAACTTGAGCAGCAGATCGCTGAAAAGCAATATACGCAGGCCGCCGCCGCCCTCGAACGTGCCCGCGTCAACGCGGAGGGAAAGAACGTCTATCTCGCGACGTTCGTCCATCCGGTTCTTCCACAGACATCACACTTTCCAAAACGATTCCTGTTCAGCTTGCTTGGCATTGCCGCAGCCGCCGTGCTTTATGCGATTGGCATGGCTCTTTGGCGGGCGGCGCTCCGCAAACTCGCGACGTGATGGCGCGCAATGATTTGGCTTTCCCACGTTTCAAAAATTTATCGGGGAGAGAACCACCGGAAGGTCGTTCTCGACGATGTGACATATTCGTTCGATACGCGGTACACCTACGGGATTCTCGGTGCAAACGGAGCGGGAAAATCGACGCTACTGAAGCTGATCGGCGGCACTGAGCTGCCTAACTCTGGCCAAATATTCCGCGACCTTCGGATCTCCTGGCCGCTCGGCTTTGGTGGTGGATTGCATCCGTTGATGACAGGACGCGAGAATCTCAAATTCGTTAGCCGCGTCTACGGCGCGAACCTGCGGCGTGTGATCGATTTTGTCGAGTATTTTTCCGAGCTTGGAAATTATCTCGACATGCCGGTCCGCACCTATTCATCCGGCATGTCGGCTCGTCTTGCCTTCGGCCTCTCAATGGCGATCGAATTCGATTGCTACCTCGTCGACGAAATCACCGCCGTCGGCGACGCACAATTCGGCTTGCGGTGCAGACAAGCCTTCGAGGAAAGGCGCGACCGCAGCAGCATGATCATGGTGTCGCATAACATCGGGACGATCAAGTCATATTGCGACCGGGGCCTCGTACTTTACCAAGGTAAGCTCCTGGCCTTCGGTGACATCGACGATGCCGTCGAGTTCTACCGGAAAAATCTTTGATGATTTGTCCGCAAGCCCGCTGCGGTCCCGGGGGTAACCGAGGCAGGAACGACCCCGGCAGACCGCCGGCTCGAGACGACACTACCGATGTCAGGGGCGACCCGGCGCGGCATCTCTGGACAAGGACTGGACAGTGACAAACTTCATTTGGTTCCGAATGCGAGAATGGGAGTACCGCCGGTGACAGAATTGATGCGGCGGCCACGCGCTTCCGCGCTCGCGATCAACGCCGCCGCGATTGGGGCGATCCTACTGCGTGACATTAAACTGCGAGCCGGACCATATTATACAGGATTTTTGATGATTTTATTGATGCCCTTGGCACATCTACTGGTCGTAGTCATAGCTTTCCACATCTTTGGGCGCATCGCTCCGCAAGGAACGGATCAAGTAGTCTATTTCGGCCTATCCGTCTTGCCTTTCGTGATTTACTCATATTTGGCGCGCCAGATCGTTATGGCGCTCGCCCAAAATCGTCCGCTTCTGTATTTTAACCGGGTGAAGATTTTCGATATTCTCCTTGCAAGAGGTATGTTGGAGGCCGCCGGCTCCGTCGTTGTGTTTATTATTTTAGTCTGCATATTGGCAGTTTATTCGAATGATTTTTCGCCGCGCGATTGGACTGGGATGGTGTTCGCGGTCGCTGCGTCAATGTATTTTAGTTTTTCCATGGGCGTTTCTAATGCATTGATTGCCTATGTATTTCCCGTATGGTATTTGTTGTTCAATCTTTCCATACCGGTGTTTTGGATCTCGTCAGGTATCATTTTCTTTCCATCCGCTATTCCAGAACCTTATGACCAGTGGCTTGCGTTAAACCCCTTGCTGCAATGCGTCGAGTGGGTCCGCTATTCTTATTACGACGACTATCCGGACAAGCTTCTCAATATTCCTTACCTCCTTGCCTTTGCGACGGCATGTCTCGCGATCAGTTTGATTGCCGAAAGGCTCGTGCGGGGTGTGCTTCTTTCAAAGTAATAGCAAATTCAAGCGACCATGATCAGTGCGCCTGTTGCGGGGCCGGGTGAACCTGGTTCAACCAAACCAGCGGTCTTCGCTAAGTCCCCATAAGACATGAGACATTGGGAAGTATGCCGGCGGCGGCCATCGATGACGATGCATCAGGGTTGCGCTACGTAAGCAGGCGGAAAGGAGCTAATTCTAGGATGACCAGCCGCCTGATTACGGCCTTCAATGCCGCGTGGCGGAATCTCCGGCGCGCCCAACCGGCAGGCCCGCCGCCTTTGGTGCAGGCAGGGCAAATGGCGGGCTCCACACTGGCGCGCAAGGTGGCTTCGTTTTGGGATGAGAATGCCGGAAGACATTGCGAGCCTTTCGCGCACTGGGAGAGCCCGGCGCCAATTCAGCATGCCCTCAACAAGCTCGTCACTGGCGATAGTTCGATTTCAGCCTCCTGTCTGGTTCATCCGGCATTATGGTCCGTTCGCGCAAGTCGCCGATCTTGGCTGCAGTGATGGGATTCTGGTTCACGTTCTCCTCGATGTCGATCCTAGCCTGACAGTGGATGCCTACGACATTTCGACGGCCTCGCTCGCACGCGCGGCAGAGCGAATCAAGACCCGTCGCGGTACACCTGGAAGATGCCGCTATTTGCCGATCGACCTCAACAAAGAGATGCTGCCAGAGGCTGCATACGACGCCGTGTTGACCACTGGCACAATGCACCATGTCGAGAACCTCGACTTCTGTTTCGCAAACATCCGGCGCTCGCTGCGGCCTGGCGGCTATCTGTGGCTGAACGATTACGTCGGTCCGGAGCGCTTCCAGTGGTCCAACACGCAGATGCGTCTCGCCGACGAGCTCTTGGCGCTCGTGCCGGAGGTCTGGCGCCGGCGCGATAAAGTTGTTCGCTGCGATGCGCGCGCGCTTTGCGCGATGGATCCCTCCGAGGCAGTCGCCCCCCAACACATCGAGGCGGCGCTGGCCGCGCATTTCGAGATCGTCCAGAAATGGCCGCGCGGCGGCACCTTGCTCGCGCCGATTTTCGGCAGCGGATGTCTTGATGCCGCCATGGCCGAAAGCGGCGAGGGATTGGCACTCCTCGCCGCCATGTTCGAGGCCGAGCAAGATCTGATCCGCGCCGGCGCCCTGCCGTCGGACAGCTACGTTTATATAGCCAGGCCGCGGCCATCCGCCGGTGCTCTCGTGCGTGAAGCTTTCGAACGCCATGCGGGAGCAGCGCTCGCGGCCGCGGGTTAAGTCATCCTGGACAGCTTTCGTGCGTGGCTGTCGTTGAACTGAACAAGGTCACCGTGGAATCCACCCGCGCCCGGCGATGATGCGGCGCCCGCCCGGCCTCGACATTAGCCAGCACTTCGCGGCGCATGGCGGCGCGATTGCGTGTGGAGCAATGATTTTATTTCGAGAAGCCTCGGCGCCGTGATATCCGGTCCCGGCGGTGTTTTGTCCTCGCGCAAAACCAGAAGGAAACAGGAATATTGCGAGGCCTTGCATCCGCCGGGCACAAAGGCAATATCCGCGCCATGAGGCGGCATGAGGCGGCATGACGTCTGATGCGATCTGCGACGGGCCGCCAAATTCGTGACAATTGGAATCTGAACGGAGGCCACGTGACTATGCCGGACGCAGCGGTTCAAAGCCAAGCTTTTCAGGCGGATGTCGCAAAATTGCTGCACCTCATGGTGCATTCGGTCTATTCCGACCGCGACGTTTTCCTGCGCGAACTCCTTTCCAATGCCGCCGATGCCTGCGAGAAATTGCGCTATGAGGCGCTGCCGATCCGGCGCTCGCACCGGCGCCTTCGCGATCCGGATCTCGCTCGACAAGGATGCCCAAAGCCTCGCCATCGAGGACAATGGGATCGGCATGTCGCGTGCAAGACCTCACCGATCATCTCGGCACCATCGCGCGCTCTGGAACGCGGGCCTTTCTCGACCGGTTGGGCACGCAGGCCGAAGGGGCGGGCGGAGGTGCGAGGCGCGCGAAAAACTCGATTTGATCGGGCAGTTCGGGATCGGATTTTATTCGGCCTTCATGGTGGCGGACCGCGTCGATGTTTTCACCCGGCGTGCGGGTGCAGCCGAAGCCTTCCACTGGCATTCGGACGGTAAGGGCACTTTCTCGATCGAGCCGCTGGCGGCAGGACGCAGGCTCCGGTCCGGGGCACGCAAGGTCGTTCTTCATCTGAACGAGGCATCCAAGGACTATCTCGAACCTGGCCGGATCGAGCGGATCGTGCGTGAACATTCGAGCGCGCTCACGGTGCCGATCGAGCTTGATCGAAGGAGGATGGTGAAAGCAAGGCGGCCGAACCGCGCCGGATTATCCGATGGCGCGGCGCTCTGGACCAAACCCAAGGCCGCGATCACGGAACACGATTATAAGGAGTTTTATCAAACTCTCGGCGGAATGTTCGACGAACCGGCTTTAACAATTCACTGGCACGTTGAAGGGCGCCAGGAATATACGGTTCTGGCCTTTGTGCCGGGGTCGCGGCCGTTTGATCTTTTCGATCCCGCGCGTCCGGGCCGGGCCAAGCTCTATGTCCGCCATGTGCTGATCACGGAAGACGCCGAGGTTTTGCCGAGATGGCTGCGGTTTGTCCGTCTCGTGGTCGATTCGGCCGATCTGCCGCTGAATGTTTCGCGTGAAACCATTCAGGAAAGCCCGGTTTTCGCCGCCATCAAGAAAGCGGTGACGAACCGCGTCCTTCAGGAACTGGTCAAGCTTGCCGAAAACGACAAGGAAAAATTCGCCAAGGTCTGGGAGCATTTCGGCGCCGTCCTCAAGGAAGGGCTTTATGAGGATCCCGAAAGGCGCGATGCCTTGTTTGGCCTGGCCCGCTTCGCGACCTCGGCCTCTCCGGAGGGCGGCCGCGGCCTCAAGGAGTATGTCGGCGGTCTGCAACCCAACCAGACGGCGATCTATTATCTTCTCGGCGAGGATCTCGCCCGTCTGTCGGCCAGTCCGCAGATCGAAGGTTTCCGGGCGAGAGGCATCGAGGTTTTGCTTTTGCCGGATCCAGTCGACGCCTTTTGGGTCGCGACAGCGGTTGGCTTCGAGGGCAAGCCATTCAAATCGGTGACCCAGGGCGCCGCCGACATCAAATCCATTCCGCTGAAGGAAAAACCGGACGCCGGTACGCCAGGAGACACCTCCGGCGGCCGGGCTTGCCACTCTTTACGCGCTGATGAAACAGGTCCTTGGGCGAATCGGTCGAGGATGTCCGCGCCTCCGACAGGCTGTCGTCGAGCCCCGCTTGCCTCGTCGCCTCCGATCGCGGCCCGGACCGCCGGCTCGAACGGATGCTGGCCGCGAGCGGCCGGCTCGGCGCGGCATCGAAGCCGGTGCTCGAAATCAATCCCGCCCATCCGCTGATTCGGGCCCTGGCCACGCAAGATTGGCGCCCCGGACAAGGAAAAATTCGAGGATATCGTCTGGCTCCTTTTCGACGAGGCGCGGGTGATGGAAGGCGAAAAGCCGGCCGAGGCGCTTCGCCGCCCGGCTGACCCGGGTTCTGCTCGATGCCGTGGGCCAACCCGCGCCGTGAACGAAGAATATGACGATCGCCGCGTCCGCTGGATTTCGAACCGGCGCTTTCGCGCGGCGCGGCGCTGGCGCGCGCTCGTCCGATCTGTTGAGGGAAGGCGGGATAGACTCCGCGCGACATCGATGGCCGGGTGCTTCTCTGCGCGGCGCTCGGTATCGATCACGCGAAATCTCATTCGCGATCCCGATTGTCCGCTTGGGCCTGGCGCCGCGACGGTCATGTCCTTTGCAGCGCGGCGGCTGCGGCGGGAGCCGGTGTCGCGAATTCTTGGCCACCGGGAGTTTTGGCAAGCGCGTTTCATGATCGCCCCAGACGTTCTCGACCCGCGCCCGGAAACCGAGACGTTGGTCGAGGCCGTGCTCGACCATGCGGCGCGGTTCCCACGCGAAAACTGGCGGATTCTCGACCTTGGGACGGGTTCCGGCGCAATTCTTTGCTCGATTCTGCAGAGCCTGCCCGGTTCGATTGGCGTCGGGGTCGATATTTCGTCCGCGGCCTGCGCGATCGCGCGCGGCAATCTCGCCGCTTTGGGGCTCGGCGGCGCGGGTTGGTCGTTTGCGGCGATTGGACTCTTGCCACACATGGTC
>CAWKON010000041.1:0-56884 GCA_963851225.1 uncultured Alphaproteobacteria bacterium
AAAAGCCTACGCAGCCACCATGGTCGACACCGCGGGCACTCTCGCCGACCTTCTGACCAGCCACGGCCTGCCGGTCTACCGGCACACCTCCACGGCGACCCGGTCCCACCAGTTCGCGATCGAAGCCGCCACCTACGGCGGCGGGCAGACCGCAGCAACCCGGCTGCGCCGCGCCAACCTACTCGCCAGCGGAATCGGGCTACCCATCGCCCCCGTCGCCGATGACCTTAACGGACTACGCCTCGGAACATCCGAAGCCGTGCGCCTCGGCATGACCACCGCCGACATGCCAACCCTCGCCCAAATCGTCACCCACGCCCTAACCGACGCCCCCGAAACAATCGCCGACGCCGTCACAGCATGGCGCGGCCAGTTCCAAGCCATCCACTTCACCACCGACAACCCAACCTGATCGCCGACGTAGCGGCGTCGCGTCGCACGATTGACCTACCGACGAGCATTACTCACCCGCGGTAGTGCTGACCGCGCCGTGCGAGCGCTGCACCCCCAGCATTCGCGGGGGCTGCAGCTTCGCCGAACCGTGGATGCGACGGCCAGTGCAACCGACGTGCAACACCACCGACGTCGCTCCTCGATCAAAACGACCCGGAGAACGATCGGCGTGCGGGCGACCCCATCGACATCGGCCGGCGCGACCGGGCGCTCGCAGCGCGGCATGCGGCCGAGCTGGTGTTGCACGTTTGTTGCACGGCGGCCGATTTGATCAAGATCGGCGACCGACTACGAGCTGCTTCGGACGCTCAGAGCGCCTGAAATCAAGGGGTTTCAGCGCTTCGGTTCAAGATCATGAACGGCGATGAGCACTACACCTGGAGTTCAGTGGTCACACAGGGCACAAAAGAGGGCCCCGCATCGCTGCGGGGCCCGTATTTGCTGCCTTCTATGTGGGCGATACTGGGATTGAACCAGTGACCCCTACCGTGTCAACGTTTTCCCCCCGCGTTGGCTGCGTTGGTTGATGCCCGGACCCGTTGGTTACGGGCCTCCGCCTGTTGGTCAGGTTGGCTGCGATGGTTGCTTTCGGGTCTGGTGTTGCACGACCGTTGCACGTCACCGCCCCGGTAGCTTGCATCTCCCGCCGCTGATCTCACGGCGCGATTCAAGCCCCACGATGTGCCACCGGTGGTCGCGGCCTTCCATCGTGCTGGAGTTTCGCCAGTCGAATGGCGGCCTGCATGGACGGTTGCCCTGATCGAGCCGGCAAAAACAAAAACAGACCGCGAGCGGGCTAGGGTCCATCCGGCGACCCGGCCCAAGTGGCTCAATCCTGAAACGCTTCGTGAACGGCCAGAGTGTCCTCGTACAGGTGCATCCGCACTATCTGCCCGTTCGCGACAGCGAGATGCAGCGCGGCCGGGGTCTGCAGTCGCTTGCCGATCTTGGCGACGATGTGACTGAAACTGGAAAAGACCACCGCCTCGTCGCCATCGATGACCCTCCCTTCGAGGGTGGCTGTGCTCTTGCCGGGACTGAAGGCCGGCCACATGGTGTGGAAATAGGCCGCGACCTGCTCGCGTCGCGAACGTGCGCCGGTCCAAGGCAGCGCGTCGCTAACCGGCACGTACCAGTCGATGTCCGCAGCGAACAGCTCGCCGATGCGGTTGGCGTCCTGGTTCCCGAGGCGTTCCATGAACTCGTCTAGCAGCTGCGTGGTCGTCATATGGCCATTCGTCGCGCCGGTCACCGCGGGTCCTCTCTGTCCAATGAACTTCTGTCGTGTGTCCTGCTTCGGTCCTCAAGAGGATGGCGGGATACGTGTCTAGAACGCGGTCCTGATGACGCCGCCGTCGACCCGGATGGTGGCGCCGGAGACATAGGCCGCGTGCTCGCTACAGAGGTAGGCGACGGCCGCTGCGATCTCGTCAGGATCGCCGAAGCGGCCGATGTCGTTGGGCACCCACTCTTCAGCGGCTATTTCCTGGATCTGTTTCGACGTACCGGTCCATCCGCGTTCTGGGGCCATATCGGTGATGACGTCGGCGACGGAATCGACGAGGATCGCGCCCGGGGAGACGATGTTCGAGGTGACGCCGGTGCCTTTGAGGTCGCGCGCCAGGGAGACCGCGAGGTTGTGTCGCGCGGCCAGGGTGGCGTTGTAGTGCGGTTGGGTGTTCATCGGCTGCGATGCGAGGCCGCCACCGATGGTGATAACGCGGCCCCAGCCGCGCTGCTTCATTGGCTCCACTAGCCGCTGGATCATGCGGACTCCGGAGATCACATTGACGTTGTAGATGTCCGCCCAACGCTCAGCAGTAGCGGCGTTCCAGGACATGTGGTCATAGACGCCGGCGTTGTTGACCAGGATGTCGACGGGTCCGGATTGCTGCGCTTCGGTGGCCACGTCGTCGGCGCCGACATCGGCGGACAGGTCGCCGAGGGCCAGCTCTGCTGAACCGCCGACCGCGATGATCGAGTCCACGACTGCGCGGGCCCGGGATTCGTCTCGTCCGTGGACGACCACGGTCGCCCCCTCGCCCGCCAGCATTCGTGCGGTTGCCGCGCCCAGTCCGCTGCTTGACCCCGTGACCAAGGCCCGGCGCCCGTTCAGTTTCAAGTCCACGTCGAGCTACCTGCTGATGGTTTCGTCGTCCGGCTCACGGTGCGATGCCGATCAGTCGCTGTACCGCGGCGACCACGGCGCGTCGGCGCTTAGACCTACTCGGGGGAGTTGCCGCGGCGAACTCCGGTTCATGGTGGCCCACGAGGTGGCTATGGCTTGGATCAGGGAGAGCAGCGCGACGGGCTCGAAATCGGTAGCAAGCTCGCCGGACTTCTGAGCTGCGCGGAGCCGCTCGAGGCGAACGTTGTTGACCGCGATGACGGCCTGGAGTCCGCTGCCCTCAGGGCGTTCCAGTCGATACCACGTCGACAGGCGCAGAGCGGCTGGATCGTCTTCGAATCGGTCGAACAGTCGACCGGCGTAGGCAGGCAGGTCCGCGGCATCGAAGTCGACCGCGTTGAGAGACCCCCCAACGTAGGAGCTGAAGACCTCGTCGAACAGGCCGTCCTTGTTCCCGAAGTAGGCATAGATCATCTGCTTGTTGGTCTCGGCGGCGTCCGCGATGCGATCGATTCGCGCACCGGCGATCCCGTAAGCCGCGAACTCGGCCGTCGCCGCCTTCAGCAAACGCGCCTTGGTTTGTTCGGAGTCCCGCGCCACTCCGTGACTATAGCAAACAACTAGTCAGTTGCTAAGTCGCGGGACGGGGTGTTCAATCGCATCCATACAACTAGTCAGTTGCTTAGGAGGCATTTTGATGAGTAAGACATGGCTGATCACGGGAAGCTCTGTCGTTTCGGTCGGGCTTTGACCACGGCCGCGCTGGCGGCCGGGGACAACGTGCTGGCCACCGCTCGAGACAGCAGTCAGCTCCTCGACCTCGACTCCACCCGGTCCGACCGTCTGCGGGTTACCGACCTGGACGTGACGGACGCGGGCGCGGCCCGGGCGGCCGTTGACTTGGCGGTGAAGGAGTTTGGCCGTCTGGACATCGTGGCGAACAATGCCGGTTACGCCGACTCCGCCCCGATCGAGTTCACCTCGATCGACGACTTCCGCGCCCAGATCGAAACCAACTTGTTCGGGGTCGTACACGTGACCCAATCGGCCCTGCCGGTCTTTCGGCGGCAGCGCTCAGGTCATTTCCTCCAATTCTCCTCGATCGGCGGACGGGTAGGAGGCACACCTGGCCTGGCGGCATACCAGTCCTCCAAGTTCGCGGTCGAAGGGTTCTCCGAAGTCCTCAACGCCGAAGTCGCACCGTTCGGCGTCACAGTGACGATCATCGAGCCCGGTGGATTCCGCACCGAGTGGGGCAGCAACTCCATGCACACCGCGCCTGTCGAACCGGACTATGAGCCCAGCGTGGGCAAGGCGAACCAGCATCGCGAAACCACGGTGCAGCAATGGGCCGGCGACCCCGAACGGGCCGCAACGATAATCGTCGACCTCACCCGGCTCGAAGCCCCCCGCTTAGGCTGCTGCTCGGAGCGGGCGCGGTGGAGTCCGCCCGCAAATCCTCAGTGGCCCGCGCCGCCGAAGCCGAGGAGTGGGCCGCGGTCAGCCGGTCAGCGGATTTCCCGACAGACCAACCATGACAGTGACGACGCCCACCGAGTGACCCGACCGCTATCCGCCCACCTCGTACCGGTCTTAGTCTTCATCGGCCTGGTCGTGGCTGCCATCGGCAGCCTGGGCGCACCACTCATCCCGTCCGTCGCGAAGCACGACAGTGTGTCGCTGAGCGCCGCGCAATGGACCCTGACGATCACCCTGCTCACCGGCGCGTTGGCCACACCCGTCCTCGCCCGGCTCGGCGAGGGATCGCATCGGCGTCGGGCTATCGTCGCCACCCTGGTCATCGTCGTGGTGGGCAGCATCGTGACGGTCCTCCCTTTCGGCTTCACCGGGTTGCTCATCGGACGCGCTCTGCAGGGCGTCGGTGTCGGCCTCACCTCATTGGTCATCGGCGTCGCCCGTGACGAGCTCGCCGGACGCCGAGCGGCCTCGGTTATCGGGCTGCTGTCGGTGACATCGGTCGCGGGCATCGGGCTCGGCTATCCACTGGCGGGTCTGCTGACGCAGTACGGCGGTCTCGAGGCCGCCTACGGCGGCGGCCTGCTGGTCGCGATCTGCGCCTTGCTCGCCGGTCTTCTCGTCCTCCCACCCGATCACGACCGACCCGAGGTTCGTACCGACATTCTCGGCGTCGCGCTGCTGGGTGTGGCCGTCACGGGGTTGCTCGTGGCGATCACCGAAGCCAGCGCCCGGGCGCTAACGGGGTGGGCCCTCGTCATGGTGGTCTGCGCGTGTGTGGCCATCGGCGCGTGGTGGGTGCGGCACGAGCTCTCAACCGACCAACCGCTGGTGGACCTGCGCCAGCTGCGTGTTCCCACGGTTGTGATCGCGGACGCGACCGTCCTGCTCGCCGGCGTTGGGCTCTACCTGCTGCTGTCCCTGTCCAGCAGATATGTCCAAACACCGATGAGCGCCGGATACGGCGTGCACGGCGGAGTCATCACCGCCGGACTCGTCCTGATTCCGTTCTCACTGTTCAGCTTCATCGCCAGTCGAATCAACCCGAGCCTGAAACGAAAGATCCCCTCCGCTGCGCTGATACCCCTCGCCTGCCTGGTCGTTGTGAGCGCAGCACTCGTGTTCGCCACCGTCCGCGGTGACATCTGGGACGTCCTGATCGTCATGGCGCTCACGGGATTGGGCGTGGGAACCCTGTTCGCCACCATCCCCGCCCTCATCCTCGACTCGGTTCCCGCCGCAGAGACCACCAGCGCGATCGGCTTCAACCAAGTCCTCCGCACGATCGGCGTCACCATCGGCAGCGCCCTGTGCGGCATCCTCCTGCAAGCAGCAACACCCACCAACGCGACGATCCCCGCCGACCACGGATACACCACCGCAGCGACCCTCGGCGCTGCCGTGCTGCTGGTCACCACACTCGCAGGGATCGCCGCCGCGTACCTGACGCGGAAACGCCCCGGCAGCTCCGCGACGTCCGTACGGTCAGCAACAGAGGACGCCCCGATCGGCAGCCGAACTAATCGAGCAAGGACGCCCCGCCACGAGGCGGCCGTACCAAGGCTCCCCGGTGAACACCCGCTGAAGGCAGGCTGTCATCGGATCGACGTGCTCGATCCGGCGGCGAGCGAACGCCGGTACCTGAGGAGTCTCAGGAACGGGTCCGCTGTCGACTCGGCCGCGGAAACCCGTCGCGCCGATGTTGAGCTCGCGACCCCTGATCGCAGGCCGATGACCACGCTGTCCACAGTGGCTCGAACAATGCGGTCAAGCTGAACCGGTCCGCCGCGTTCGATCGCGAGCTGAATCAATCCGAGAAGCACGGCCTGCAACACATCCTCTCAGCGCGCACCCGGCGGATCAGACACTTCACCGGAGGCTCGCGCTCGGTCCAAGTCAGCCACCGGACCGGCAAAGGTCCGCCGGGCGAGGTCGCGCAGTTCGGGCGAGCCAGGATTGTCCTTACGCTCGGTCATCAACTGCATGAGGCGCGGGTGCGCCGCGGCATAGTGCACCTGCGCCAGAACAAATTCAGTCAGCCGCTCCCTGAAGGTGTCACCGACCGATGCCGACGCTGCGCATCATCTATCTCCTGACCGAGCTGCACCAACGCCCGGCACGCGAGAGCATCCAGCAGGGCTTCGCGGTCGGTGAAGTGTCTGGCCGGCGCGGCATGGCTGACCCCGAGCCGGCGGGCCAGTTCGCGCAGGGAGATCTGTTCTCGACCCTCACGTTCAAGAACGTCCTCAGCCGCGTCGAGCAGGGCCGTCGCGAGAGAACCCGCGGTGATAGGGACCGTCGGCGACCATGACGCCATGCTACCTGGGATGTAGTCGTTGCCAACAATGTTGACATCGCCTACATTGAAGGGATGACCCTTAAACATCACCACGTCAGCGTCGCCGTGCTCGACCTTGACGCCCAGCAAGACTGGTACGCGGCCGCCTTGGGCTTCACCGACGCCGTCGAACGAGTCCAGCTCGCCGATCCACCCGTCCGCACCGTCGTCCTTCAGACCGCCGCCGGCCTCCGCGTCGAACTCATCGAGCGCGCCGGCGCGAAGCCGAACCGCTTCACCGACCCACTCGCCGCAGCCGCGGTGCAGGGCTACGGACACTGGGCGCTGGAGGTAGACGACCTCAAGACAACCTTCGACCGCCTGACATCCGTCGGAGCTACCCCGGTCTCCGCCCCCGCAGATGCCGCGACCCCGGCGACCGGTACGCCTACGTCCAAGATCCCGAGGGAAACCTGATCGAGCTCATCCAGACAGCGCCGCGCCCGGCCATCTCACTGAGCCCGCATTAACCGTCTGGCCGAAAAGCGCAACCGACTGCCAGGCATCGACCAGCAGGGCAACAGCCGCTTCTGACTAGCGCACTGCGCGTGCCGCCTCGGCGGCCATAAGGTCGAGCAGCCCGGGAGCGGGCTTCGACGACGTCGCGGCGCAGCGCGACTCCGCGATGGTTTCCGTAATCTGTGCAGGCCACCGAGTCGGTCCTGGGCCCGCCTCGCATCACCGTCGGATGATTCACGACGCGACCACCCTACCCAGTGCGATCGAGCGCCATCCCATGACCTCGGCGGGTCGTCCGAGCGCGGACAATCTCCCGCGCTTGTCGATTTCGGATCGGCGAGTGGCGACGCCTGAAAGTTGTTGGTGGTCCCTACTGGGATTGAACCAGTGGCCTCTTCCGTGTCAAGGAAGCGCTCTCCCACTGAGCTAATCGCCCCAACTTTGCGCTAGCTGCGTTGGGTGAGCACTCTTGTGTCAACGTTTTCCCGCCGCTGTTGGCTGCGTTGGTTGATGCCCGGACCCGCTGGTTACGGCGCCTCCGCCTGTTGGTCAGGTTGGTTGCGATGGTTGCTTTCGGGTGTGGTGTTGCACGACCGTTGCACGTCACCTCCTCGGGCGATCGTGTCTGGCGTCGCTGATCTCATGACTCGATTCAAGCTCCAAGCTGTGCCACCGGTGGTCGCGGCCTTCCATCGTGCTGGAGTTTCTCTAGTCGGACAACGGGCGGCATCGAGCATCACTGCCGGCCAGGTTCGAGCTCGGCGCTCCAGTCCGAGAAGAACGCCCGGACCTCGGCAGCGTTCACGTCGCCGAGGTCGAGATCGACGTCGCTGTACCGCGAGAGCAGACCGATCATGTCGACGAAGACTGCGACGTCGAAGCCCGCGTCGATCTCGCGTGCCAGCTCGAGCAGCTCCGCCTTGCTGAATCGACGACTGAGGGTAAAGACGTCCACGAAGTCCCGAGCCGCGGCACGGTCGAACAGCGCGATCACCTTGCGCCCGGCCAGCTCCGCCGGGGCGAACGTCGGACCAGCGAGGCTGGCCATCGCGGGACGACCCGGAGCGGAGTCCAAAGCCAGGTCGACGAGCAGGTCGTCAGGTCCGTGGATGAGCAGGCGGCAGAACGTGTCGCTGTCCTGCACGACGTCGACATCCCAACCGTGCTCGCCCGCCGCGGCAAGGAGCTGATCCCGCGCGAGACCGACATCGCCAGCACCGGGCCGAGTGAAGAAATCCAAGTCCTGGGTCGGGCGCGCTGTTAGACCCTGCGCCAGCAGCGCCCCTCCCTCGCCGGCTACGGCATCCTCATGGTCCTCGCCCAAGCCCGCCTCATACCTGCTTACCTGCGGCTGCGCTTCATGCCCAGCTACTGGGCCTACACCTTCAGCTGGGCCGCCGTCGCCACCGCTGCTCTGCACTGGCTCCACGACACCCGCCCAACCGGACACCTCACCTACGAATACGCCGTACTCACCGCAATCAGCATCCTCATCGCAGCCATCACGATCCGAACCCTCAGCGCGCTCGCACACGGCCAACTGCTCCCCACCCCAGCCCCCCAAGCCGCCCCGAAGACCCCATCGGAACCGGTCGTCGCCCCGCTCCCCTAACCCACTGCCACGGCGAATACGAGGCCACCACCCGCCCTCCTTTTCGGCGTTCCGTGAATCGCCCCGGCGCATCCGGAGGCGTCAGCGTGCCCAGTTACGCGGTCGAGGCATCCTGGCTGAAGCACTCCCACCAAGACCATCAGCGCGCTGCCCGTTACCGGGCGAGGGGAAGATGTAGCGATGAACTATCGACGATTGGTATTCGCGGTCGCACCCGTCGCCGCTGCGGCCGGGCTGGGCGGCCTGGGAGCTCGGCAGGCACCGGCGATATACGGTCGGCTGAAGAAGCCGCAGTGGGCCCCGCCCGCGGAAGCGTTCGCCCCAGTGTGGTCGACGCTATACATCGGGATCGGCATCGCCGGCTGGCGGCTCTATGACGGAGCCAGCCGACGAACCAAGACCCTGCACCTGGCCCAACTCGCACTCAACGCCACTTGGCCGATCACATTCTTCGGCATCCGAGACAAACGCACGTCGCTACTGATCATCGCTCTGCTCGATGCCACCGTGGCCGCGGAGATCATCGCGGTACGACGCGAGGATCGGATCGCCGCCAACCTGCTCACCCCTTATCTAGCCTGGAACCTATTCGCCACCGCGCTCAACATTGCCGTCAACGATCCCGGGGAAACGACCAACGCGGCGACCTGAGATCAGCCACGTCAAAGGGACGATCATCGGCGGCCTTTTTGGATAGGAGGGGCCAGGTCACCGGTCCCATCGATCGGGCGGATCGCCCGCTGCGACTCGAACATCGGTGTCCGTCCTTTCCTGGTCGAGGGCAATTGGCCTTGACTCCGGCTAGGACGTCCGTCGGCGTCGCGCTTCCTCCTGCGCGCGGTGGATGCCGAAGCCAGAGTCGCCGTGAGCTCCGCACAGCACCGAGGTGACGGCCGCGAATGCGGTTATCCAGTTCTACCAAGCATCGCTCGTCGTCGGGGCCGGTCGGTGCGGCACCGGTCGCCGCCGTGGGTGTCGTCAAGTGAGTTGGCCCCATCGTCTTCAGGCGGATTCCAGCGACCGTCGCAACACTCGACGGTGGTTGGAGGTTGCGATGGGACGGTCTCGGACGACGCATGCAGGTGTCGCGTCGACGGAGAAGCAGGACCGGTTCGTCCGGTTGATCGCGCAGGGGGTGAGCAACAGCGAGGCGTGTCGGCAGGTCGGGATCAACCGGCGGACCGGGACCCGGTGGCGGTTCGGGCGCACGGTCCAGAACACCGCCGGCGTCGACGTGCACTATGCGCCGGTGCGCTCCGTGACGCCGTCGACGCGGCATCCCCGCGACTTGTCGCTGGACGAGCGCATGGTCATCGCCGACCTGCGTCGCGCACGTTGGACGCTGCGAGACATCGCCGACGAGCTGGGCCGGTCGCCGTCGACGATCAGCCGGGAGCTGCGGCGCAACGCCGACGACCGCGGCCGGTATCTGCCTGCCTCCGCTGACAAGGCCGCGGTCGAGCGGATCTCTCGGCCGCGGGCCCGGAGTCCGCGCAACGCTCGCCCGTTCATGGTGGATGATGTGCGACGGCTCGACCGGCTGCGTCCATGGCTCGCGCACGCATTCAGGCGGTCTCCGTCGGGTGATGGGCACCAGGGGGATGAGGCGTCAATAAGCACAGCGGGACCAACCGTACTGAGCGGTCAATTGATCGTGACCCCCGACGCAAGTCTTCTCCACCAGACTACCGGGCTCGAACATCTGCTCACAGTTCTCGCGGGAGAGCCGGCCAATTACACGCATTTCGGCCCGCACGCGCCAAGCTGCCCGCGCCGGTTCTGAAGCTTGTCCGGCAGATCACCGGCGCTTCGAACGGAACTTCCAACACGCCGCCTCGCATGCAGATTTCAACCGCCTATGGCGTTCTCACGCTAGAAGCGAAATGGCTCGAGCCGGCGGGTACGCTTCCGGCGGACGTCGCCAGGGAACCGAATTCCTGTCTCATAGCGGTGACGATCGACCTCCACGAGCACCCCATTGCCCATGCGGCGCGCGCGTTGCAGAAAGTGGCGCCACGCCGACGCAAGTGAAAGTCGGCATCCAACTCGCCTTGGGCAAGCCGAAACCGGTGATCGCGGACGAGCTTGGCATCCAAATTTCCTCGGTCGCGGATCTCACGAGAAGGCTCTATCAAACTCTCAACGTTCACAATTCCGCCGAGCTAGCCACGAAAATCTGGCTGGGCCAAAAACAAGACAACGCGCACCAAGGTTTGCGGCACGCCGGAGAGACCGCGCGCTTACGCCTGCCGGCCCATGCCGCGAACATCTCTCCGGTCCATACTTCTTCATGATACCACTTAATCGCTTGTCAACCGCTTCGCGTTCTCAACGCGCACAACGGTTACCAAATTAATCAAGTCGCCGAAGCGGTCCCCGAGAACGAATGCGGCGCCGGGCTAAGTGGCACCGCGACACCATTATTGATTTCCAAGACCGACAAACCGCGCTCGTTGGTTCCATCGGAGCGGAAGCGAAATACGCCATCGGCGCCGTTGAACCCGGATTTGTTGGTGAGGACGTTTGGCGAATAACGCTGCGAGCCTTGGGTATGGGCAAGTGCCGCGGCAAGCGACACGGCATCGTAGGCAAGGGTCGCGATCCGGGTTGGATCGGCGTGATATTTGGCGCGGTAGCGCGCCGCGAAGGCATTGAAACCGCCGTTTTCTGGCGCCGCGAACCATGCTCCTTGCAACGCCGCAAGGTTCAGGACGCGCGCGTCGTTCCAAAGACCGGTGCCGAGGATCTGCACATGTTTGCCGTTGATCCCGGCCGCAGCCAGCGCCTGCGACATCGCCTGCATCGCATCGGCCCGCTCGGGAATGAAAAGCGAATCGATTTGATCATGAAGCGCGGCGATTTTTTGCACAGCCGACGCCATGGTTTGTGGCTGGAAATGTTCGATCGTCATCACTCTTATGTTGTCGCGCGCGGCGGCCTGCTGGAATTCGCTTTCCGCCACGCGTCCGTAATCATTGTCCGGAATGAGGGCGGCGATCGACTTTTCGCCCTTGGAGGCGGCGAAATCAACAATTCGGTCGACGTAACTCTCGATCAGGAAAGAGAGCAAAAACAGCTCCGGGCCAGCGGTCGACGTATCGGTCGAAAATGCTATGACCGGTTTTCCGGCGGCGCGCGCCACCGGGCCCACTTCGCGCACACTCGACGCAAACAGCGGGCCGATGATAAGCTCGGCCCCTTCCGACACGGCCTGCTGCGCCGCCTCACGCGCACCCTCAGGGGTCGAACGATCGTCCTTGACAAGCAAGGTAATATCGTTGTTGCCGGCCTCCGCCCAAGCGAGCTCGGCGGCATTGCGCAAGGAGGTGCCGACCATGCTTGGTCCCGACGCCTGAGTCATAGGCACGATTAGCGCCACGCGCGCCGGGCCGGAGCCGATTTGCTCGCCCTGGTACGGCGGTGGCGCCTGTAACGCCGGCGCGACGGTTCCCCCACGCCCGAGCATCCCGTTCATCGAGCCGCAGGCCGCGAGCGGCAAGCAAAGTCCGATTACCCATATCGCTCGGACGGCACCGAGCCGGCATTTGCTGAGCGGCCATAAAGCCGCCCGCCCGGCTTTCTTGCGAGGAAGATAGGTCATGCGGGCGTCGCTCCAATTCGCGTAGATTGAAATGCTTCGACTGGGCGCCCGTGGGCTAAGAATTCAGATAGCATGGCAATCTCCCTTCTTTTCAGTCATAAAATGAGGCCGGCGGCAATAGAGACGGCATTTGACACGAGGCCGGCTTGCAAAAAAAGTGCTGTCGTTCTATAAATAGAACGGATGGATGTTTTGTAGAACGGCAAATTCCGGTAAGATGGCCGGCTATTCGCCGGCAGGCTGGACACCATGAAAGCGGGCAATGCGGACAGATTCGATCACCGGGCGCTTCCTCAAGGCGCGGCTGGCCCGCGCGGCAAGACTGCGCGCACAAATTCCTTCGAGGGTGAGAAGGCCCCAGGCGGCTTTACCGCCTTTGGCCTCAGGGCCGAGGCGGAACCGATCCGGCCCGGCCTCCACGTGGTCGCTACGCCGATCGGCAATCTCGGCGATATCTCATTCCGGGCGTTGGCGACGCTCGCCGCCGCCGATGCGATCGTCGCCGAGGACACGCGGGTCACCAAGACTTTGCTCGCGCATTATGGAATAGCGACCCCGCTCGTCGCCTATCACGAGCATAACGCCGCGGTCATGCGGCCGCACCTCCTTGCCCGGTTGGCCGGGGGAGCAGCGCTGGCTTTGGTCTCGGATGCCGGCACGCCGCTGATTTCCGATCCGGGCTTCAAACTTGTCAGCGATGCGCTCGCGCAAAATATTGAAGTGGTTTCGGTGCCGGGCGCGTCCGCCGTGCTCGCCGCCTTGGTGGTTGCTGGACTGCCGACGGACAGGTTCTTTTTCGAAGGATTTTTGCCGTCGAAAAGCGCGGCACGGCGCGCCCGCATCGCCGAGCTTTCGGCGATACCCGGAACGCTGGTATTTTTCGAGTCGCCTCGCCGCGTCGCGGAGACATTGAACGATTTGGCCGCCATTCTGGGGCCGCGCGATGCGGCGATCGCCCGCGAACTCACCAAATATTTCGAGACCGTTCGTCGCGGGCTTTTGCCTGAACTAGCCTCGGTTGCTTCCGCCGAGCCGCCACCCAAAGGCGAGATCGTCGTCATCGTCGGCCCCCCAGGAGACAAGCCGCTGGTTCAACCAGACCTCGATGCCAGGCTCGGGAAGGCGTTGGAAGCCCTTTCGGTCAAGGACGCCTCGGCCGTGGTTTCGGCGGAGACGGGCCAGCCGCGCCGTAAGGTCTATGCCCGGGCGATCGAACTTTCGACGCGCCAGCGATGAATGCGAGGGGCCCGCGCGACCGCAAAAAGGCGCACGGCCTCGGTATTTTAGCCGAACGTGCTGCTGTCGTGATCTTGCGCTTAAAGCGCTATCGGATTCTGGCTTGCCGCTATTGCGTCCGTGAAGGCGAGATAGATATCGTGGCGCGACGCGGGGATACGATCGCTTTCGTCGAAGTGAAGGTTAGGCCAACTCTCGACGAGGCCAGGACCGCGATCGACTTCGTAAAGCGCCGCCGCATCTCCCGCGCGGCGAAAACCTGGCTCGCTTCGAATCCTTGGGCGGCGCCGTTGACCTGGCGCGGCGACGCCATCTACATCGCGCCTTGGCGCTGGCCACGGCACGAGATCGCGGCATTTGAACTGGATCTGGGATGAGCCGGCCTGTGCAGGCGGTATGCTTGCCTCTGCATTTAGAAATTTACGCTGAAACAATGGGATGCAGCACCAATAAGTTTTCCTTTCGCGGCCAAATCGCGATATCATTATGATACTCTTTTTGAGCGGATGGGTTTCCGTGAAACCTGACGGCACCAGTTAATGGGCACATTTCGCGAAGCTGGCCTTGCCGAGGCAAGCACGCCGGCCGCGCCGGTTGCCGCCAAGAATGCGATTGCAGCCGATCTTATCGCAGTGTTGGTCGCCGTCACTGCCGGTGATCCGCGCGTCTTGACCATCCAGGATCGCTCCGCGCTGCCATCCGGTCCCTTCGAACTTGCCCATCGTTCGCTGCAGGCGGGGCTGCGCGCCTGGGTGGAGCGGCAAACCGGACTGCCGCCCGGCTATGTCGAACAGCTCTATACGTTCGCCGACCGGGATCGCGGCGGCGGCGGACAACATGTTATCTCGATCAGCTATCTCGGCCTCACCCGCGAGCAGCCAGCCTCAGGTAAGCATGAGGCGAGCTGGCGCAGCTGGTATTACTACTTCCCTTGGGAAGACCATCGCGCCGGCGCCCCCTCGATGATCGAATCCGTGCTCTTGCCTAAGCTTGAGGCTTGGGCCAGCGCGCCCCAAAATCCGCGCCTTCGGCAAGACCGCCGCCAGCGCGTCGCGATTGCTTTCAGCCGCGGCGGCCGCGCCTGGAACGAGGAGCTCGTCCTGCAGCGCTACGAATTGCTCTACGAAGCGGGCCTCATTCCGGAAGCGCACGGCGGAAGTTCGCCGGGGACCCAGCACCAGGACGCAGCGCCCGGCGCATTGCCGGTTCGCGGGCCAGCCCATGATTCTCGATCACCGCCGGATCCTCGCCACTGGCATAGCGAGGCTCCGGGCTAAAATTAAATATCATCCGGTGGTGTTTGAATTGATGCCGGAAACCTTTACGTTTCTGCAATTGCAACGGTGCGTCGAGGCCCTGGCGGGAAGGCTCCTCCACAAGCAAAATTTCCGCCGCCTGATCGAACAGCAGGAACTCGTCGAGGAAACCGGGGAAACCACGCCAGATACCGGCGGGCGTCCAGCGAAACTGTTGCGGTTCCGCCGCGAGGTCTTTGCCCAACGAGCGGTTGCCGGAACCAAATTGCCGGTTTCGAGGGCTTGACAAATCTTATACTCAAGATAAGTATATGTTCTAGTAATGCTCGTTTGGAGTATAAGATCCATGATGCCGCTGTACCTGGAAACTGTCCGCGCTAAAAATCCCGGCGCGGAGAAGCTCTATGCAAAGGTGCGCCATGCGATCCCGGCGATCGAATGGCCGGTCCATGCGCAAGACATCGACGCCATCATGACCCTGAAGCGGGCCCGCAACGCGGTGGTGCTTGCGCATAATTACCAGACGCCGGAGATTTTTCACTGTGTCGCTGATTTTGTTGGGGACAGTCTCGCTCTTGCGCGGGAGGCGATGATCGCCGATGCCGATGTCATTGTTTTGGCCGGCGTTCATTTCATGGCCGAGACCGCGAAATTGCTCAATCCGGAGAAAACCGTTCTCATCCCGGACCTTGGTGCCGGCTGTTCGCTTGCCGAGTCGATCCGGCCCGAGGATGTACGGATTTTGCGGCAAACCTATCCAGGCGTTCCCATCGTCACCTATGTGAACACCTCGGCGGCCGTGAAGGCCTTGTCGGACATTTGCTGCACGTCTGGCAACGCGCGGGCCGTGATCGAATCGCTTGGCGTCGAGCGTGTCATCATGCTGCCCGACGAATTCCTGGCGCGCAATGTTGCCGCCGAGACAAAAGTAAAAGTCATCGCCTGGTCGGGCCATTGCGAAGTGCATGAGCGGTTCGATGCCGCGGAAGTGCGCCAGTTGCGCGAGGATTATCCTGGCGTGACCATCTTGGCGCATCCGGAATGCCCGCCGGAGGTTGTGGCGGAAGCCGATTTTTCCGGCTCGACAGCCGCCATGTCGTCCTATGTGAACAAGAACCGCCCTGCCCGCGTCGTCCTTCTGACGGAATGCTCGATGAGCGACAATGTCGCGATCCAATATCCCGAGCTCGAATTCATCCGGCCGTGCAATCTCTGCCCGCATATGAAAAAGATTACGCTTCGCAATATCAGGCGAGCGCTGGAGACGATGCAGCACGAAGTGCATATCGGTTCCGAGATCGCCGGTCCCGCGCGCCGGGCCGTCGAACGCATGCTGGCAGTGCATTGATGGATGTTATCGACGCTTCAGGGGGATGCGTCATAATAGGCGGCGGGCTCGCTGGCCTGACCGCCGCTCTTTCCTTGGCGCCCCTACCGGTAATACTCCTCAGCAAGGCACCGCTCGGATCTGAAATCGTCGAGCGTCCTCGCCCAAGGCGGGATCGCCGCGAGCCTTGGGCCCGACGACGATTTGTCGCTGCATCTCGCCGATACGCTCAAAGCCGGCGACGGAATTTGCGACGAGTCTGTCGCGCGCGCGATCCTCAAAGCTGCGCCGGCCGCGATCGGCGAATTGATCCGGCGCGGCGTGCCATTCGATCGCAACGGCGAGGGCAAACTCGCTCTTGGCCTCGAAGCCGCGCATTCGCGCCGCCGGATCGTTCATGCCGGCGGCGATTCCAGCGGACGCGAAATCATGCGGCCGTTGATCCGTCTCGCCCGCGAAACACCTTCCATCACCGTGATCGAGGGTCTCGCGGCGCGCGGGCTACTCCTCGAGGATAACGCCATAGAAGGAGTTGTCGCCGAAGGTATCCGCGGCCCCGCTGTGTTCGCCACGGAGCGCGCCGTCATCGCGACCGGCGGCATTGGCGGCCTGTTCCAGTATGGCACCAATCCGGCTGGATCGTGGGGTGGGGGACTGGCGCTGGCGGCGAAGGCGGGCGCGGCGATGGCTGATCTTGAATTTATCCAATTCCATCCGACCGCTTTGGACAGTGCCTCGTTTCCTCTAAAACTCATCAGCGAGACAGTGCGCGGCGAAGGGGCGATCCTCATCGACGAGACTGGCCATCGCTTCATGGCCGGCGTGTCCGGCGCCGAGCTTGCACCGCGCGATGTTGTTGCACGCGCAATCTGGCGTCACATGGCGAAAGGACATCGGGTTTTTCTCGATGCGCGGGACGTGCCGGACCTCGATTTTCTGCGCCGCTTTCCAGCGATCAGCGGCTTTTGCCACGCCGCCGGAATCGATCCTGTCACGGAACCTATTCCGATCCGTCCGGCGGCGCATTATCACATGGGCGGAATCGCAGTCGATCTTGGCGGGCGCACAACGGTCGAGGGTCTGTGGGCTTGCGGCGAAGCCGCGTGCACGGGCCTTCATGGCGCCAACCGGCTCGCCAGCAATTCCCTGCTCGAAGCGGCTGTCTGCGGCCGCCTTGTCGCCGAGAGCATAGCTGGGACGCACGCTTCACCGCCGGGGGATGCCGCGCGCCGAAGCAAGCGCGCCCGGCGACAGTGATCCGTCTCGTGTGCATAAAATTGTCTCTCGCGCCGCGGGCGTTCTGCGCGACGGCGATGGGTTGGTGGCGGCGGCGGCCGCACTGCTGCCGTTGGCGCTGGAGCGTGGGACGGCAAGCGATCCGGCCTGCGTCGCCCTGATGATCGTGATCGCGGCCTTACGCCGGCGGGAAAGCCGGGGTGCCCATGCGCGAACCGATTTTCCAAGCCGCTCCGCGCATGGGCAAAGAAGTACGCTGCACCTCGATGAAGCTATTATTGAAGCGCGCGAAATCGTCCCCGAAATCGTCGCCTGAAACGAAAGTTGCGTTTTGACGCCTGTGCCCCTTGCGCGGATTATGGTCGAGCCTTTGGTTCGCGCCGCGCTTCTCGAAGATCTTGGCCGCGCGGGGGATCTCACAACGGACGCCATCGTTCCGGCTGGGCTTGCGGCGCGATCCGCGCTGGTTGCGCGCGAAAGGGGTGTTGTCGCCGGGCTAGATTTGGCAATACTCGCGTTCGAGCTCATCGATTCGAATATTGCCATGCACACTGAATTGGAGGACGGCGCGCTGGCCGCGCCGGGTGCCGTCATCGCCAGGGTTAACGGACCCGCGCGCGGGATTCTTATGGCCGAACGGACCGCGCTCAATTTTCTTGGGCATCTCAGCGGAATTGCGAGCGCGACGGCTTTAATTGTCGCGGCGGTGCACGGCACAAAGGCCAAGATCGTTTGCACGCGAAAGACAACGCCAGGATTCCGTGCGCTCGAAAAATACGCGGTCCGCGCGGGCGGCGGCGCCAATCACCGCTTCGGCCTCGACGACGCCATCCTCATCAAGGACAATCATATCGCCATCGCGGGGGGATCACGCAAGCGTTGCGGCGCGCCCGAGCGCAAGCCGGTCATCTCGTCAAAATCGAGGTCGAAATCGATAATTTGGACCAGCTCAAGGAGGCGCTCGGCGAAGGCGCCGATGCCGTGCTTCTCGACAATATGAGCTTGGAGAGGCTCGCCAAGGCGGTCGCAATAGTCGATGGCCGCGCGATCACCGAAGCCTCGGGGCGGGTCACGCTAGAAGTCGGCACCGGCGATTGCCGCGACCGGCGTTGATCTCATCTCGACCGGCTGGCTGACCCACAGCGCGCCCGCGCTCGATATTGGGCTCGACTTCGAGACATAGCGAAGCGATGGAAGCCCCTCCACGCATGCAATCTTGAATCCACTTGCACTTTGCGTGCTTCCTTTCGGAACTTGTTTACCAACGCTTCGCGAGCGGCGACTTAGCCACCGGCGGGTGCGGACTTGGAGATTGCTCCGAAGTCGGGATAAGAGCAGCGCGACCCGCACCTGCCCTGACCGGTCTTCGTTGCAACCGTTGCCACGCCGGGTTGCTGCTCCGTATTCAAATTATACTCGGGATGGCCGCTGGCCGAGATGTGGTCGTCGCTCCCCGGGACTTTGACATCGTAGTAAGTTTGCCGTGCTGTCGGGTAGAAAGGCACAGATTGCGCGGACGCTACCCCAGTCACGCCACAGATGAGTGCCCCATATAATAGAGGAATTCTTACAAGCTTGATCATGTCATCACACTCCCACGACAGTCAACACGCCGCTGGCATAACAATAACGCCAGCTCTTCGCATAGCTTGATGTAGCGATGACCTGATACAAACGCTATTTGAAGGTTACGAAATGTTCGTGAGATGATTTCAATTTTTCTTGAAACACCACCTATTACCAAGATTTGCTACGCTATACCGGTGCCGAAGCCTATCTCAAGAAAATATTGCGCCTGGCATGGTCGCGTGTTCCACGCCACCAGTTGCCCTTGATGTGGTTATTCGCGATGGCGACGAAAGAGCAGCGCGCGATCGAACGGCGTGGCGAGGTTCGCTATGCAAGCAGCGAGACATGACGTGCCCGCGGCGCCCGATCGAGATCACTGTCCTCTTCAAGACGCGGCGGGCCTAAAAGCTTTGAAATACGGGGAATGCGGTCTCCGTCACCCGTCTGTCAACGGGTGCAAATCGCGCACCATGGCTTTCATCCGCTCGTCGAGCACATGGGTATAGATTTGTGTCGTCGAAATATCGGCGTGGCCGAGCAATTCCTGAACGACGCGCAAATCCGCGCCGTTTTGCAAAAGATGGCTCGCGAACGCATGGCGAAGCACATGCGGACTGACGCGCGCGCTGCCAATCCCCGCGGTGGCGGCGCAGGCCTTAAGATCGCGGGCAAAAGACTGGCGCGTGAGGTGTCCGCTCGCGCTGTCGGCCGGAAACAGCCAGTGGCCAGTTGCCGCCCCCGTATCAGTTTTCTTTTGAAAAGCGCGATAGGCCGCGATCGTCCGCCGCGCTTCGCTGGGCAGCGGCACCAGCCGTTCCCGCCCGCCTTTACCGCGAATGTGGATGAAAGGCGCTGTCGTTTGCGCCGCGCTCGACGGCAAGGACACGAGTTCGGAAACCCGCAGCCCCGTCGCATATAGAAGTTCGAGTAGGCATGCCGTACGCAACGCGCGCAACCGTTCGGGCGCGGGGCGGGCTTCGTCGTCGAGCCCTTCCTTGGAGACCGCCAGAAGGTGATCCACCTCGGCGGCGGACAGGGTTTTTGGCAGCCTCCGGCCGCGTCTCGGCGCCTCGACAATTAGCGCCGGATCGTCATTGCGGCGCCCGTCAGCCACGAGAAACCGGTGGAACTGGCGGATCGAGGAAAGTTTTCGTGCGCTCGACGCGGGTTTTAGACCGCGTTTTGCAAGCAAGGAGAGATAAGCGCGAATGTCGCCGGTCGCGGCGTCTTGCGGCGTCTTTCCCGCACGAGCGAGTCCAGCTCTATAACCGGCGAGGTCACGAGCATAGGCATCAAGTGTATTTTTCGAAGCACCGCGTTCGGCCGCGATCATCTCGAGGAAGGCTTCGATCAGAGGGGGCATGCTTCGCGTCATCGCGGGGCTCCCCTTATTTGTTCAGCCGCGCCGGAGGAATCATTTGGATCATTTCGCGCGGCTGGGGCTCGACGAACGTCACCAGCGCGATCATGCTGCCATAAACGAGCCCCGCCAAAATACCGACGACCACAAGAAATTTTATGAGTGAGGGCACGGGATACTCCATTGACGGTTCGCGCTTATCTAACAAGGGCGCGGGGACGCGCGGCACCTAGTTGGAAATCTCAAAGTGTCGAATTATGAGAAATATTATGACCGGACAGCATAATGAACCCACAAAGGCCAAATATATACGCAAACGCCCTTTCGCCCGCGATCCAAAATTCGCGCGCCTGCCAGAATTCGGCAAATCGTGCGCCACAAGCCCTTCCTGGTAACTTCCGGGCGTCCGATTCTTCGTTTTCTAAAGGTCTGCTCTAAATTAGCGAGGATTATCATGTGCAAAAAGAAAAAATCCTTTGAGGCTAGGTCATTTGTTTTTTTTGTCTTTTCATTGCTTGCTTGTCCTGCGGGAGCGATGGCGCTCGATCAAACCTGTGCCAAATTCCATAATTTTGGCGGGCCATTCATTGTCTATCGCACGAGCGTCGCGCAGCACCTAAATCTTTCAGAAGCTCAGCGGCAAACATTGCTCGATGACGAGTCGCTGTTCGTCAATTCCGGTGCAAGCAGCGCAAGCGCGCAGCAACAGCTTTGGCACATTGTAAATCAGCTTCTTGATAGCAGACAATTGACCCGCCTCCAGCAACTAAGCTTGCAGCATGATGGGGTAACGGCGTTGCTCAAACCGGAATATGAGAGTCGTCTTGCCATTACCCAGACGCAAAAACAGCAAATAATTCAAATTGCTACCAACATGCAGTCGCAGATACGATCTTTGACGCAGCAAACGCGATTGAGCGGCAATCCAAATAATGATGCATGGAGTAAAGGGGCGCAAATTTTTACCGACGGCGAAAAGCAAGTCGATAGCATTTTGACGGATTCTCAGAGAACGCATTGGCAATCGATGCTTGGTACCTCGTTTCCTGAATTGTTTAATCCAAGTTGTATCGGGACACTATAAAAGTCCTTAAGAGTCCGTTTCGGAATTCACCCGGCGACCGCATCTGAAGCGAATGGCCCGATTTTTTGAGGCAATGTATGTCCGCGTATCCCAGGCTCCATGCAGGCCATTTACGACGCTGCGCGCAATGTCTCGCGCGGCAAAGCCATTAAGCAACAAGAACCACGTCCGTTACTTCCACACCAACAAATTCCGCCTCGTCATCCTGCAGGATTTCCGGATTCCGGCGCGACCGAGGAATATAAAATTCCGCGTTGAAGACTATTACCAGGGACAGCTGCGCCGACGGGATAGTGCCATCGCAGCATCTGGCTTTCGAGGCCACGCGCCTCGCACAAGGAGAGAATGCTTTCGGGACCAGTAATTGGGGCGGCACCCTTCCAATTCTGGATTGCGGTCTCCCGGGCACCTCCGCGATCGGCGTCAGCGGCAAGCATCCGGTCGAAAAAACTTGGCGGCGGCTGTTTCTTGTCACCCACGACGACGATCCGGCGGCAGCGCGCGACAAGACCCAAGGCGTCCTCCGGGCGCAATTCACTCGCCTCGTCGATGATGAGGAGATCAAAATCGACCGAACCCGGTGGCAGGAATTGCGCGGCTGAGAGCGCGCTCACGAGAAAAACCGGCTTGATTTTCTGAATTGTGCGGCCCGCCGCGTGCATAAAATTGCGCAGCGGCATGCGAGCGCGTTTGCGACTGATTTCACTGCGTATCACACGCATTTCGCCCAAGGCGCCGATGCGCAGGATCGCCGCCTGATGGCGCGCGCGAACACTGCGCACGGCGGCCGCGCGCGACCTTTCCTCGATCTCGGTGAATAACGCGACAAGCTCCTCGCGCCGGCCGCCGCCGAGGGCGGCGAGTTCTAGGTCGGCCACGATAGCCTTTTTCCAGCAGGCTTCGGCAAACGCGGTTTCGATTTCCACAAGGGCATTGTTGGGATCAAGCTCTCCGGAGGCAATGGTGCTGGCGATCCATGCAGGCCCGGACGCGCGCATTTTTCGATCGGCCATGACGAGGCTTTCCCATTCCTCAAAATGAAGGTGGCTCGCGACCCACTCCGCAGCCCAAGCGCTCAGACGATTGAGATCTATTGTTGCGATGGAATCGGTTTGAAAAACCGCCGCAAGATCGAGGTCGAAAAATTTTATCGTGCTGGCGAAGGCGTTGACGACTTCATCGAGGCCGGTTTCGAGATAATCGCAATGTGCCTCCGCGGTGACGTCGCGGGCCACGCCGATGACTAGCTCGGCATTGAGATGCGGGTCGAAGGCGGCGAGCTCCCCGGCTGTCCTGGCAACCTCGTGAATCTGGCGAAGGACCACCCTTTTTTCTTGCGAGACATCGCTCAGAAGTGTCGCCAGGAGTCCGGCCTCGGTGGCAAATTTGCGGCGCGACGCCTGGCTCGCCAGAACCGCGTCGAGGAGGGCGAGCCGTCCGTCCGGCTGCTTCGGCAATGGCGCCGATAACAGGCTTGCGAGCGCAGCTGCCGATTTCCCGTAGGCTTTGCCGGCCCGGGCGAGCCAGAACGGCGCGCCTTGGGCAAGCGGCGTGCGAAGCCCTGCAACGAGGCCGGCCCAGGCCGCCGGATGGAATCTGTGGAGATAGGGTGCCTGCTGTTCCAGCCATTTCGTTCCGGGCGCTAGGCCATCGGCTAGGTTGTGTGGGGAACGGTGCATGGCAATCGCGGCGGCGATATTTCCGGTTCCCGGCGGCAAATACGATATTGCGCGGAAGATCGCGATGAGCGTCTTGACCCCGGCCAAGGTCGGATCCGAAGGGAGACCGAAATAGTTCGTCACCATGGTTGCGTAGGCGGCGAGCGCCGCCGCTTTGCCTGAGAGAGCTTGCAGTTTCGGAATTTGGCGCTGGAGGTCCACTGGTTTCAAAGCGCTCCGCCGCCGCACGCCAGCGTACAAATGGCTGTTCAGTGGGCCAATGGTTTCCGTGAGGCGGGCGAGCCGCTCGAGCAGCCGCGCTTTCCCGGCGAATTCCTCGCCCGTCCAAAGTGCCGCCTCGTCGACAAGACGCGGATCGGGCGTATACCCGCGCCGGGCCGCCGCGATTTGGATCGAGATCGCTCGATACGGCGTCATGGCGGTGTCGCCGATTTGGGTGTGGAGGCATTTTGGGGCATGGTTCAAGTAATCGTCCGCCGCGGTCGATTGCCTTTCCGTCTCGTCCGACGAAGATGTTCCGGCGGCCGCTTGCAAAGTGCGATCCAGGCTTTCGGCAACGCGCTGCTTGGTTGCCGCGGGGCTGTAGAGATCGAGGCAAATGTCTTCGAGACCCACTTTCCGCAGCTGGTCGTAAACAATGTTGAGAGCCGCCATTTTCTCGGCGGCGAACAGAACTGTTTGACCATCGTGAACGCTTGCCGCGATGATATTCGTGATTGTCTGCGACTTGCCGGCTCCGGGCGAACCTTGGACGACGAGATTATGTCCAGCGCGCACCGCCTCGATGACCCGCGCCTGCGAGGAGTCCGCTTCGGCAACATGAAAGAGATTGGCTGGATTTTCCTCCAGCCGGGCGGCCTCGGCCAGGACCGGAGACCCGGCCGCGAATCTTTCGCCTAAAAGTCCGCGCAAGAGCGGATGCGCGACCAGCGCATTGTCCGGCCAATTGCGGGGTTCAAGATCGCGCATCATCGCGAGTTTCGAATGGGAATAAAGGCCGAGCTCGATTGCATTGGCGTCGATCGACCATCGTGGCTTGGCGGCAACCACTTTGGCGACAGCCTCGAAGTAGTTCGACGGCCACCAATCACCGGTTTCCGCAACATCGGGCAGGACAAGGCCGAAATCGCTGCGTAGCCGTTCTTGCAAGGCCTGATTGGTGGCGATGGTGTCCTCGCGGAGCTTCAGGACGAAGGTCGAGCGCTTGGCATCACGGTTGAGGGAAACCGGAACCAGGATCAGCGGCGCCGTGCGGGGCACGACTGATTTTTCGTTCTCGTACCAGCGCAGAAAACCAACGGCGAGAAAGAGGATGCTGATGCCGCGCTCCTCCTCGGCAGTCTTCGCGTCGCGCCGCAGGTCATGCAGCCGCTTGTGCAAAAGCGTGGGCAGAAGCGATGTCTGCAGACCGTTCTGGTCGCTCGTCAGAGGGGTGCCCAAAAGCTGCGATTCAGGGTCCGGCAATTCGCATTTGCCCGCAATTTCCCCGGCCGCGAGAACCCGCAGCGGCATCTGATCGCGAACAAGATTTGCGAAGATCTGATCCGCGGCATTGCCAGCGATGGTAGTCGTGCGTTGTCGCTTGGCTTGCCGCGGGGTATGAATGAGGCGGTTACGGGTGCCGGTTTCCATTAATTTGCGCCGGGCCTCGGCGAGCAGTTTTTCGATAGGGATTGCGGCCCGGCCGCCAGCGGCGTGTCTCGTCGCCTTTCCTATCGAAGTGAGTTTCCCCATTTACGTCTCCGTTTTGCCCTGAAGCCGCCGCAAAGCAGCCTCGAAATCGCCTGATTTCTCCACCAGTAGACGGGCACGGGTGTGACGTAAAGTAAATTGATAACAATCAACGATTAATGCTTATGCGATAACCTTTACGATTAAGATTTCCGCGACAATCTTTACCAAATATTATCCACAAATATTAACCAGTGGCGTGGCTTGCTCGCTTTCATGCCGGCCCGGAAGCTGCCGGGCCATCTCACGGCCCCCTAAATGTAAACCTTGGAGCATGTTTGGGCGGCTTGGCTTTCCGGTCATGCTTTGACGTCATGGCGTTCGCATGATCATTATGGCAAACGAGCTCGCCGGCATCCTCCGTTTTGCTTTGCGCCGCAGCGCCAATCCCGGGAGACCGTGGTGTTGAACCTATTGCCGCAAGACCAGCTCGATCTCATCTTGCGCCGTCACGAGGAAATCCTCGCCCGTCTCGCCGCGGCGCCCGAGCCCGCAGCGCTCGTGGCCTTGTCGCGCGAACTTGCAGGCATCGAGACTGTTGCGAAGGCGATCCAGGATTTTCGCGGCCAAGCCAGCGAAGCCGCCGGACTTGAAGCGATGTTGGCCGATCCCGCGACCGGTGCCGAGATCCGCGGCCTTGCCGAGGAAGAATTAAAGGCGGTCCGCGCAAGGCTTTTGGAACTCCAACAGGATTTGAAGATCGCGCTTCTGCCAAAAGACGCCGCGGATGAAAAAAACGCCATTCTCGAAATTCGCGCCGGGACCGGCGGCGACGAGGCGGCGCTGTTCGCCGGCGCCTTGTTCCGGATGTATCAACGCTATGCCGAACTGAAAGGCTGGCGTGTCGAGATTTTGTCGGCGAGCGAGGGTTCGTCGGGAGGCTACAAGGAAATCGTCGCCGAAATCGCGGGACGCGGCGTCTTCGCGCGGTTAAAATTCGAATCCGGCGTGCATCGGGTGCAGCGGGTGCCGGACACCGAGACCCAGGGGCGGGTCCATACCTCGGCGGCGACCGTCGCGGTGTTGCCCGAAGCCGAGGACGTCGACGTCGATATCAACGAAGCGGACCTGAAGATCGATACGATGCGCGCGCAAGGCGCCGGCGGCCAGCATGTCAACAAGACCAAATCCGCGGTCCGCATCACGCATTTGCCGACGGGTACCATCGTCTTCGTGCAGGACGAACGTTCGCAGCATAAGAACCGCGCCCGCGCCATGATGCTCTTGCGGTCCCGGATCTACGAGACACAACGCCAGAAACTTGACGCCGAGCGCGCCGCGGACCGGCGCGCGAAGGTCGGTTCCGGCGATCGCTCCGAACGAATCCGCACTTATAATTTTCCGCAAGGGCGGCTGACCGACCACCGGATCCATTTAACGCTTTACAAGCTCGACAAGGTCATGACCGGCGAAGCGCTGGACGAGGTGATCGATGCCCTCGTCACAAATCACCAAGCGGAATTGCTTGCGGCGCCCGAAAGCGGAGCGGCTTGAGGATTTTTCCTCGGCCCGGTTTTTCTGGGCAATGCTGTCAACAATATTTCCTGCTCCACCGCGATTCCCTCTTGTCAGGCGGGAAGGAAGCAAGATGCCGCTGAAACTGGCGGTTTTCTAATTCTACTGATGAAGCAAAAGGCCTAAAGTGTCGGCGGCAATCTGCTGCGACTTGCCATTGATTTTTTTTGTCCGCATCGTACCCGTGGCGGTCAACGCGGGGAGGCGCGGTATCTTCCCTCTCTCAAGAAAATAAAAGCGCGGAAAGTTTGCGACGGGCCTTTATCGTCGCCGGATCAATCGGCCCCCAAGCGTCGAAAAATTGCAGCAATTGCTTGCGCGCGCCGTCGCCGTTCCAGTCCCGGCTGCGTTTGATGATTTCAATGAGCTCGGCGGCCGCCTCCTCGCGCCGGCTCTCAGCATTGAGGAGGATCGCGAAATCGAACCGCGCCTGATGGTCGTCTGGATTGTCCGCGATCTTTCGCATCAGCTCGGACGCATCGCCAACGGTGGCGGCTTGTCCAGCGAGGTCGAGCGCCGCTCTGGCGGCAATGATCGCAGTGTCACGCTCGCCGCCCGCGGCAACCGAGGCGAGAACAGTCTTGGCGCTTTCGAGTTCGCCTGCGGAAATATGAAGCTTCGCCAATCCGGCCACACCGGCGGGGTCACCAGGGTTTTCCGCTAAGATCGCGGCATAGAGTTCCGCCGCCCTCTTAGCATCGCCAGCAGATGCCAGGGCCTCGGCGTCGGCCAGACGATCGGCATCGTCGTCGAGCGGGCCGGCAAGCCGCTCGATGAAGCCCTTTACCTCCCTTTCCGGCAAGGCGCCCATGAAACCGTCGACCGGCTGACCGCGCTGAAAGGCAATGACGGCGGGGATCGAACGAATCCCGAGCCGGCCAGGAATTTCCGGATATTTGTCGATATTCATTTTGACGAGCTTGACCTTGCCGGCCGCCGCCGTGACTGCCTTTTCGAGAACAGGCCCGAGCTGCTTACAAGGTTCGCACCAGGGCGCCCAGAAGTCGACCAGCACTGGCTGGCGTGCCAATTCGGCCAGGACATCAGCGGCGAAGCTCGCCGTGGTGGCATCTTTCACAAGCGCTCCGGCTGCACCTCGCGGCTTGGTCTCGTTCGCGGCTTCCCCGGCTCCTCGCGCGCTGTCCTGGCCACGCAAGCGGCTGAATATCCCCGCCATGTTCCGGCTCCTCTTGTACGCTCCGCGGGGGCTCGTCGGCGTCATTGTTCAAATCCCCAGGCGCCAAAATGGGCCTTTGGCAGCCAATGCGCAACCGCCCAATGCCGTTCAGGCAATGCCAGGCCGGCAGCAAGTTCATTTGGCCGGTTTCGGCGGCGTGTCAATTGTCCGCTTTTTTCTGGTTCCGTTCTCCTCTGGCACTGGGGCCAAGGCGCAGGCTTTGCCGACATTTGCATGTGCTGGGTGCCACGCGTGCGGCCGTCCTGTTTAGCCGGGGGAATGAGCGGCTCGACGGTAGCTACCCGATGACAGCCGGCCGCTTCGTTGGCAAGGGCGATTTGAACGCCATCGTGAGGCCGAAAATCATGATAAGGGTGAGTGCATAGACAAGAACCTGCAAGCCGGAAGGCTGGTCGGTGTAGCCGATCAGCGTATGCAGCACGCGACCTAAGCAAACTCGTATCAGACAAGATCGCCGATGTGTCCCAGACGGTTCCGTCCAGCACAGTTACGACGCCGGCTTGCTGAAGAAAAACGACGCTCTGGGCGGCAAGTCCGGCAGCAAGAAAAGTGATGAGAAACGTTGTTGACACCGAACAGATACCGGCCAGGAATCCTGACCAAGCCGAAAAAGGTCAGGGCGGTAACCCCGCAACCAAGCAAGAGACCGATGAGCCCGCCCGCCACGAGGCCCCAGGCCGACGAGCCGCCTGCGATCACCAAGCCATAAAGAAACAGGACGATTTCCGAGCCCTCGCGAAGCACCGCGACGGCGACCACGATCGCCACAGCCGCCAGCGAGCCGCGAGCCCTTCGCGACCGCCTCGCCGACTTCTTTCATTTGCGCCGCCAACTCGCGGCCGTGCCGCGCCATCCAGATGTTGTGCCAAGCCAGCATGATGACGGCGATAGCCAAGAACGCCCGCATTGAAAACTTCCTGGCCGATGCCGGCCAAGGCATTGGAGATTTGGTCCGGCGAAAACAGCCAGGAGCGCGGCTCCCGCAACGCCGGCGCCTACGCCTGCAGCGACCCACCAGCCGCGGCCAGGAACACCCTTTGTCACGGCAAGCAGAGATGCCGACGATAATGCCCGGCCTCCACGACCTCCCGGAATACGATAATCAACGCACCAAGCATACAGCGTGTCTCACTGCACGTTCAGGAAGCCTTCAGTCGTGTCTTCATGGTAGTCATCAAAAAATCGGTACCTTCCTGCCGCGAGAGGGCGAATTTGGACGGTGATCTTGCCGCCCCCAGCGACGACTTTCTCGATCCGCAAGGTCTTGCTCTCGAATTCCGCCGGCGTCGCGTCGAGGTTGCTGATTACAATGGTGATCGGTTTGCCGGCCGGCGCCCGCGCTTCGGCCGGCTGGAACCGGTGATCCTTGAGCGACAGACCGCACCGTCGCGGCGTCTTCGGCCCAGGCAACTGGAGCCAAGGCGAATGGAAGTCATGGCGACGAAGAGGCCGATCGCCGGCAGCCCGATGGCGATCGCATCTTTTGTCGAGACCGGCAACTTCATCACTCAACTCCTGAATGCGCGGCGAAAGCCGCTGGAATTCCTGTATCTACGTGAGTTGATCGCGCTGTCACACAGTGCAATTTTTCTTCGATTTGCTCTAGAATTCGACTTCGAACTTGAGGTTGGCGAGATTGCGCTGGAAATTCGTGAGGTCTAAAGAGCGCCCCTCGCCAGCCGCATGCCCGGAGATCTGCGTCGAAAATGCGGCGGCGAGCATCACCTTGCCCGAAAATTGGATATGCAAGGTCGGACCGACATAGAGGGCGTTGCCGGCGAAGGTTTGCATGCCGAGGCCGTCAAAGGTCCGGTAATATTGCAGTTCGCCGCCCAGCGTCACTTTTGGAGCAATTCGATAAGACATCGCCGCCGACATGCTGAGATCAGAGCCTCGCTCCCAACTGGGCGCTCCATATTCCTTGCTAACGCCCAGTGCGTAAAACAAATTTGCAGCCGCATAGAGTCGGTTGGGAATGAGCTCGGTATCGGCGACGAGCCCGAATTCGGTGCTGAAATCCCGCGTCAGCGCGCCGCTGACGTCGTCAACCCGAGCCCATTCCGGTTCGACCACGAAGGTCAAGCCAATCGGCAACTCGGGGCCGCGACCGAGGAGGAGAAACCGCAATTCCGTCGAAAGACCGCTGAAGTTGATGTTATGAAAATTGTCGAGACCATCAACATTGTTGATCGACTGCAGCAAACCATGGGCGCTCAACTCGTAACTGAAAAACTGAGTCGGCACACCTTCGAATTCCACCTCCTGCTCGATGGCGGCGAACGATCCGCCGCGCATGCCGAATGCCCCTGTCGTCTCGAATTCGATCGCCTTTTCGCCCTCCGCGCCGATGTCGCTGCCCTCGGTGAACCCGAATATATATTTGGTTTCAAGTTCGTAAAACGAATCGATTGGCGGAGGAGGAGCGGCCGGCTGCACCAATGGCGGAGAATTGTCCGCGCGCGCAGGCAGGGAACAGATTAGAGCCGCCAAGGCGATGGGACTTAGGCAGACCACGCCGCCGAATTGCGGCAGACGACGATGCAACATGTGGATGCCACCTTTCAACAATCAAGGAGAACTTGACGTTAGATAAGCGCAAACTGCACTCCGCTGCAACAAGTATTTATAAGTTAGACTCTTTTTAAACCACAGTTAAGATCTATTATAAATTGCCTCTGGCCGAAGATGAGAGCTGTTTGCTAGAAACGATTTCTTTTTTATAATAAATCTAAACTTATGGTCATTTTTGCTGAGCTCAGCGCACGTATTTGCGGAGAGCCTTCTCAGAAGGGGTTGCGCTCCGCTTGGGCGCATGATTCACGGCATCAACAAATCGATGAGGATCGCCTTGGCCGGACCTCCCCGTGCCGGCGCTCACTCTTCCCCTGTCGATTTCTGCTGCCGTTTGTTCATGGCCTTCATACGAAGAGACATTTTTATGGCGTGCCTTGCTTCGGCGCGGCCTGCGATAGGTTGCAAGATTTTGCGGAATTCGTCGCGTTTCTCGTGAATCGAGGCGATCACCTTACCCATGGGGATACCCATGTCCACGAGCACGGCTTCCGACAATTGCAGGCTGGCCTCGATTGTCTCGGGGACGGCATCGCTCACGCCAAGGCCATAGAGCTGCGTTGCGTGAAGCGCGTCGCGCGCTCTGGCAACAATGATCAGATCTGGATTGCCGGCGCGCGCGTCGCGAACAATGTCTTCCGCGTCGGCCGGACGGTCCATCGTGATGACAAGGGCACGGGCCTTGGCCAAGCCGCAGCGGGCGAGAAACCCGGGCCGCGACGCATTGCCCCAATAAATCTCTCGTCCTTGGCCGCGGAACCGCGTCACCAAGGCGGCATCGGTATCGACAGCGAGATAGCGGATGGCATGTGTTTGAAGCATGTCTCCGACGAGTTGGCCAACCCGGCCAAAGCCGACGATGATCGCATCGGGCGCAGGTCCGTCCCCCGCCGGCTCCAAAACAGCGGCGAGCTCCAGTGCGGTCGGCCGTCTTGCCAGGCGCTTGGAGAGCGCGCCAAGGAATGGGACGGCAAGCATCGAAAGCGTCACCGCGACCATCGCCTCAGCTCCGGTGCTGGCTGGCAGCGCCTTGGCGGCGACGGCGGCCGTGACGATGACGAAAGCAAACTCCCCGCCGGGCGCCAACATAAGCGCGGCCTCGGTGACGACCCGCATGGGAAGCGCGAGCAATCCACCCGGCCAGCCAATTGACCCAAAATTTGACCGCGACCATCCCGAGCGCAAGGCCAAATGCCACTAGCGGAGCGGAAAAGACTTGCGAAAGATCGAGGCTAGCGCCGATTGAAACAAAGAAAAGACCGAGCAGCAAGCCTTTGAAAGGCTCGATTGTCACTTCGATCTCGCGGCGGTACTCGGTTTCGGCAAGAAGAATTCCGGCGATGAAAGCGCCAAGCCCCATCGACAAGCCGCTCGCCGCGGTGAGAACGCCGGTTCCGATCACCACAAGCAGGCAGGCCGCCATGAAAAATTCGGTCGATCCGGCCGCCGCGACATGACGGAACAGCGGCCGCATGACGAGCCGTCCGCCGAGCACGATGACGCTCAGACCGGTGAGCGCGGGAACCAGGAAAGAGACAACCGCCATGCCAAGGCCGCCGCCGCCGCCTCGCATTCCGAGCATGGCGACCATGAACAGGAGCGGCGCCACCATCAGATCCTGAAAGAGCAGGACGGCGAAAATCGTGCGGCCCGCCGTGGTCCCGAGCCGCTTGGCCTCGGCGAGCACAGGAATCACGATGGCCGTGGACGACAAGGCAAGCGCAAAACCGAGCACCTCCGCCGAAGATGGTGACTCCTCCAGGAACAAGGCCAAGGCGCCGAGCGCGGCGGCGGAGCCGAACACCTGCAGGGCACCGAGCCCGAACACGAGCCGGCCGATAATCGCCAAACGCTGCCACGATAATTCGAGGCCGATCATGAATAGGAGAAAGACAACGCCGAATTCCGCGACCGGCGCGATTTGCTCGACATTGCCGAGGGCGAAAGGCGCGAGCCAGCTGATTTGCCGCGCGAGCGCGCCAAGTCCAAAGGGACCAAGCAAAACCCCGGCGCCAAGGAAACCGAGAACCGGACTGACCTTCAGGCGCCGGAACAGTGGCACGACGACTCCCGCCGTCGCGAGAAAAATCAAGATTTCCTTGTATTGCTCCGGCGCGAAGGTACCCATGAGTTGCCTGATTCTATGCCGAATAATTCTGGATGGGGCGCGAAAAATGCCCGTCACTTTGATGCCCGTTTGCCGGATTCGTCCAAGCAATAATGCACGGCAGCAAAAATCATCCAGATTAAATCGCCAAACGGCCGGTTCGTGCCGGCGGCGCCATGGCTGCCTGCCGGACTAATGCCTGCCTTGAACTAAGGAGAACTCAATGACGCCGCCCAAGGCGCAATCACGGCGGAATAGCAGGACCAAGATGCCGGCCTCATGGGGTTAAAACGCGCCCCGCCCTTTCCCAGCAGCCGGAATACGGCATGTTCGCGCCATGCAAGATCCGCCGGCTAGCAACAACCGAACTCAGCGTCAGCGAATTGTCCGCCGCCTTGAAGCGGACGGTCGAGGATCGATTTGGCTTCGTGCGGGTGCGCGGCGAAATTTCAAACTATCGCGGGCCGCATTCGTCCGGCCACGTTTATTTCTCGCTTGAAGGACCAGTCCGCCCGCATCGATGCGGTGATCTGGAAGGGAGTTTTCCGCGAAATTGAAGATCAAGCCGCAGGAGGGCTTCGAAGTCATCGCCACCGGCAAGGTCACGACCTATCCCGGCAAGTCAGCCTATCAAATCATCGTCGAGGCGTTGGAGCCGGCCGGGAATCGGCGCGCTCATGGCGCTCATCGAGGAGCGCCGCCGGAAACTCGCGGCGGAAGGGCTTTTCGACGAAGCGCGCAAGCGGCCATTGCCCTTTCTGCCCGCGCTGCATAGGCGTCGTGACGTCGCCGACCGGCGCCGTCATCCGCGACATCCTGCACCGCATCTCGGAACGGTTTCCGCGCCATGTCATGGTCTGGCCGGTGCGGGTCCAGGGCGAAACCGCGGCGGCCGAGATCGCCGCCGCGATCGACGGCTTCAATGCCTTGCCTGAGCACGGTCCTTTGCGGCGGCCGGATGTGATTATTGTCGCGCGGGGCGGTGGTTCGCTCGAAGATTTGTGGAGTTTCAACGAGGAAATCGTCGTGCGCGCGGCGGCGCGAAGCCTTGTGCCGCTCATCGCGGCGGTCGGGCACGAGACGGATTGGACCTTGATCGATCATGCCGCCGATCTGCGCGCGCCAACCCCGACGGCGGCGGCGGAAAAGGCGGTGCCGGTGCGGGGCGAACTCGCCGCTGCCCTCGCCGACCTTGCCCGCAGGCAAAGCGGCGCCGCCATGCGCCTCCTCGATCGCCGCCGCGGCGAATTCCGCGCCCTGGTGCGGCGCTCTGCCGCAAAGCGACAGCATTTCGCCCTTCGCCGTCAGCAGCTCGACACATCTCGAAAGCCGCCTCACGGGCGCGCGCGAAAAAGCCTACGATCAAAGGCACCTCGGTCTGGCGCGCCTGTCGCATCGCCTCGCGCAACAGTCGCCGCATGCGCAAATATGGGCCGCGCAGCGGAGCGGATTTCAAGGCGCTGGAACAAAGGTTGCTGCGGTACCGGACCGTGGGCAATGACGGAAGGAAGCAAGGTCTCACGCACCTTGCCTGCGCGACTTGGCGGTACCCGCGTGGCATGCATCGGAACAGTGCGCGATGCTCGCGTTCAGGCTCCATGGTTTGGCGGACCGCATGGCGCACGGCTTGGAAGCGCGCATCGCGGCGCGCCGGGCGCATGTTAATGGCCTGGATAAAATGCTCTTTAGCCTTGGTTATCCGCAAGTCCTGGCGCGTGGCTTCGCGCTGGTGCGCGACAGCGGCGGCAAACCCCTGCGCAGAGCGGCCGAGGTGGCCGATGGCGCACATCTCGATATTCAATTTGCCGACGGCCACAAAACGGCGGTTGCGGCCACTGGAAAGGACGCCGCCCCCCTCAGCCGCGCAGCCAGCAAGGGCCGCCGGAAACGCGAACAAGGTTCGCTGTTCTGAACAAGATTGCTTCCGGGCGTTCGCTATAAACCCGGCGGCGCCGCGCCGGCCAGATATTGGCGCAAGGCTCGCCCTTAGATGCCGGGGGAAACCTTGATCGAAGCCTCGCAATTAGCGTTTTTGGCCCCGGCGCGCGCCGTTTGCAGAAAATCCCGGCCATTCTGCAAGAAAAGCTTGGACGAACGGGATTTTCCGTTGTTTACCCGTCGCCGCAAACCGGCTGGCGAACGGCCGGTCAAATCTTGCGCTCTCTTTCGGCTGGCCGGGGGTGCCCGCCCAACTTCTGCTTCTGGGCCGAAATGAGATGATTTTTCGAACCCAATCGTCCATGACGGATTTACCCGGCGCCAGATCGCCGCGCCTTACCCGCCGGCTGAGAGTTACCTAGTCCATGACCAAGCCAGTACGAATTGCCCTCGACGCTATGGGCGGCGACCATGGACCAGAAGTGATCGTTCCAGGTGCCGCCCGCGCGCTGCGGCGGCGGCCGGATATGAGGTTTCTGTTTTTTGGCGATGCCGCCAAGATCCAACCGCTTCTCGATGCCGAGCCGGGGCTTTCCGAGGTCTCCGCCTTGCGCCATACCGGGGTTTCGGTTCGGATGGACGCCAAGCCTAGTCAGGCGTTGCGCGCTGGGCGGCGGACATCGTCGATGTGGCTCGCTATTGAGGCCGTAAAGAAGAACGAAGCCGATGTTGCGTTTTCGGCCGGCAATACCGGCGCCCTGATGGCCATGGCAAAAATTTGCCTGCAAATGATGCCAGGAATCGGCCGCCCGGCGATCGCCGCGGTCTGGCCTACGGTGCGAGGCAAATCGATCGTCCTTGATCTTGGGGCGACCATCGGCGGCGACGCGCGGCATCTTGTCGATCTTGCCGTCATGGGCTCCGCTATGGCGCGGATCGTCCTTTCCATCGAACGGCCGGCCGTCGGTTTGCTGAATATCGGTGTCGAGGAAATCAAGGGCATCGACGAGGTCAAGATCGGCGTCCCGCCTGCTGCGCGAGATCGGTCCGCCAAATCTCGACTACTAGTGGCTTCGTCGAAGGCGACGACATTGGCAAAGGAACGGTCGATGTCGTGGTCACCGAAGGCTTCGCCGGCAATATCGCCCTGAAGACTGCGGAAGGTACGGCCAGTCAAATGGCGCAATATCTGCGCGAAGCGCTTGGCCGGGATTTTATGTCGAAGATAGGCTATTTTCTTGCGCGCCATGCCTTCGCGGCATTGAAGGAAAAGATGGATCCGCGCAATGTCAACGGCGGGGTGTTTCTCGGTCTTAACGGAGTGGTCATTAAGAGCCACGGCGGTTCCGATGCGATCGGCACAGCGAATGCGATGGAAATCGGCTATGCCATGGCCCGGCAAGAACTCTTGCGCAAAATTCGCGATTCACTTTCGGTCTCGCGCGACGCAAGATCCCATCCCATCGAGGCTCCGTCGGCGGGCGCTCCCGTCGCGGCGCCCTCGGATTTCTGAGCGGTTTCTAGGCATCGATGGATAATTCCGTGAACCATGCACCATCAGGCAAGCTCCGCTCCGTCGTCCTGGGGCTCGGCTCCTATCTTCCCAAACGCATCGTTAGCAATGCCGACCTCGAAAAATCGCTGGAGACGACCGACGCAGTGGATCGTGCAGCGCACGGGCATAAGGCAGCGCCACGTCGCCGCCTTGGATGAGCCGACCTCGCAGCTCGGTCTTTATGCGGCCAAAGCCGCCCTTGCCGACGCGGGGCTGAAGGCTTCGGATCTCGATCTCGTGATTGTCGCGACCTCGACGCCGGACTTTACCTTTCCCGCCGTCGCGACCCAGATCCAGGCCGCGCTCGGCATGACAAACGGCGCTGCGTTCGACGTCCAGGCGGTTTGTTCCGGGTTCGTCTTCGCGCTTGCCACCGCCGACAAATTTTTGACGTCTGGATCGCACAGGCGTGCCATCGTCATCGGCGCGGAAACCTTCTCGCGTCTGCTTGACTGGACGGACAGAACGACATGTGTTCTCTTCGGCGACGGGGCGGCGGCCGTGGTGCTCGAAGCGCAGCACGGGGAAGGAACCGCGGAGGATCGGGGCGTTCTCACGTCGCACCTTCGCTCGGACGGAAGACACCGGGATAAGCTCTATGTCGATGGAGGGCCTTCTACGACTCGGACGACCGGGCATTTGCGGATGGCGGGAAGGGAGGTTTTTCGCCACGCGGTCGGCATGGTCGCGGACGTCGTGACGGCTGCCTTCGAGGCGACTGGAACGAGTGCCGCCGGTCTCGATTGGTTTGTGCCGCACCAAGCCAACCGCCGCATTATCGACGCGTCGGCGGAAAAACTTGGGATCGCGCCAAATAAAGTCGTTGTCACCGTTGATTTGCACGCCAACACGTCGGCCGCATCGATTCCGCTCGCCCTTACGGTCGCGCGCGATGATGGCAGGATCAAGCAGGGCGACCTCGTGATGGTCGAAGCGATGGGCGGCGGATTCACGTGGGCATCAGCGCTTATTCGCTGGTGAGCCTTGCGGCCATGATTGCCGCCGGAAGTGGCTTGATTTGGCGCAAATTTTGTTCCAATGTTTCGATGGCTAGGCAGATGACTTGGCCACGGGGATGCTAAAGTGAGCGGTTCATCGGAACCTGGCCATGGGGGCAAGGGCGGCTCCCGTGGTGCACAAAACTAAGTCAAATTTTCGAGAATGAAAAAACCGAGAATTACGAGCGCATGTCCGCTGATCACCGGCTGTTTTAGGCATGAGAGGGTCCGGCTTATCACACGAGCAAGGGTCCTCGAGGATTGAACGCTGCGGTCAGATCTCAAGATTGGCTAGGAAACCGGACCGCGCCGGGGCTTGAGGTGTTCGCTTTCTTTCCTGGATAGAGCCCGCCAGCCGGTGGGCAGACGAGTTCGCTACCGTGTGAGTGAAACGGTTTGGTGGGTTTGCAAGGACGACAAGGTCCGCAACCGCGCGCGCTGCAGGAGAAGTTGGATTGTCTGTCGCGGGACCCACGGCCGGAGCTTCCCAGCGAACCGCGCAACGGACCGTTACGCGGGTCGATCTCGCGGAAGCCGTATACCGTTGCGTCGGTCTGTCGCGCAAAGAGTCGGCTACGCTTGTGCAGGCGGTTTTGGACGAACTGGCCGACGCTTTGATCAAGGGCGAATCTGTCAACTTGTCTTCATTTGGGCGATTTCACGTCCGCGCCAAGTCGGAGCGCATTGGGCGCAATCCCAAGACCGGGATTGAAGTTCCGATAATCCCACGCCGCGTTATGGTGTTCAAGCCATCGAATGTGCTCAAAGCCCGGATCAATGGTGTGGCGGTTGCCAGCGATGCGGACGACTGAGCATTTTCGCGCTTCCAGTTTAAGGCAAATTCATTCTTGGATTAAGAGCGCCAGCGCGGCCCGGCGAGGGACCTGCAATCGAAACGATTGGCTTTGACCTTAAGATAGGGAGCTAACGGTGGATGGATAAAAGTGCCGATGCGTTTCGCACGATTAGCGAGGTCGCAGGCGAGCTTGATCTGCCGCGGCATGTGCTGCGATTCTGGGAGACCCGGTTTCCTCAGATCAAACCTCTGAAGCGCGCGGGAGGCCGCCGCTATTACCGCCCCCGCGATATAGAGGTTCTGCGCGCGATCAAACATCTTCTCTATGGGCAAGGATATACGATCAAGGGCGTGCAGCGTGTTTTGAAAGAGCAGGGCGCTGGTGTGTTCGCTGCCGCGAAGGATGCCGAAAACGAAAGCTGCTCAGAGCATTCGTTTCCAGCGGCGCGAGAATTACTGCAACTTCAGGGTTCGCCGCCCGGGCAAGGCGAAGCGGCTTTGAATGGCACGGTCCACTCCGGCGAACCCCAACCGGCAGCCGAATCACGCGCCGCCATGGATCGCGCCGATCCCGCCGGCATGCCCTGCGAGGGTCCAGCGTTGGCTTTGGAGTTAACGTCCGCAGAGATCGCGCGGTTACGGGCAGCCATGGCCGAACTCGAGGCCTGCGCAGACATCCTTGCTGCCGCGCGCGGCCGGTAGCTTGCGGCGGGTAACTTTAGGCGATGCGCGAGCAGGATGGTTCCCAAAAGCGGATCGCCCGTCGTCGCACGGCGCGTTGCGCCTGAGGAAGGCTTTCCCTATAAGGGCCAACGTCGGAGTGTAGCGCAGCCCGGTTAGCGCACTAGTCTGGGGGACTAGGGGTCGCGGGTTCGAATCCCGCCACTCCGACCAGTTGGCCAGCCACCCCTGGTCATTTGCCCTGGTCAATTGTATCTGCAGGTGGTTGAATGTTCCCGCGCTTGGGTGTTACGCGCTGCTCCTGTCCAAATCACCCTATTTTCCCAGGTCAAGAATATGCGCCAATCGTTGCCAGTTACTCAGCCCTCGGTCCGCCTTCCCGGATGCTGCGACGAACTTCTCGATCAACTTTGTTTTACCCGCGCTGAGTTGACCGGTCAGCGCGGGACAGCCATTCCCCACCGGTACCAGCAAATCGGTACCGCGGAGAATTTGCGGCAGTCCTTGCCCAATTAACCAGCCTACCCAAGAGGAAACAGCACCATGAAAACGTCACATATAGCTTTCTTGTCGGTCCCACTGTTGGTCGCAGGGTCGATCGCACTTTCTGGATGCGGCCGTCGAAGTGCCGATAATCCGACCAAAATTTCCTATAGCCAGGTCGGCATATGCAAAGGCTACTCTACGTTGTCCGGCAATGAGGAGAAAGCGAAGCCCGATTGGGGTTTTGCCATTTTCAAAATTGAATCCGTTGACAATTCAAAACAGAACAGTGCGTTCAACCTCGATCCAGAGCGCTTTTTTGTCAACCAAACCCCGCCCGAAATGGAACAGAAAAATATTTCTTTTCGAAGCCGCCGGTTCATGAATGCGGATCCGAGATTTGCGCAGGCGATGGGCGTGAAGGGACTTGCGCGGGCCGCTTTCCCGGCGAACCAAACATCAGAGATCAATTCTTTTATTATCGTACCGCTTGCCTTAAGCGGATCCGAAGGCACGGGGACGTCTTTCAATCTCACCTATGATACTACGACGAGTGAACAACAAACCGGGACTAACGACGTTGCCGTCACAAAGACAAATCCGGCTGACACAAAGTACACGGTGGTCGAAAACTGTAAAGAGTTAGCCTACAAATAGGAAGATAGTCCTCGCCTCCTGGTTTGGCAGACTAATGTCGGCACATGCGAACCCGCGCGTCGTAGTTAAGCGCCCGGGCTCGCAGCGTCAGCTCGTTTGCCGCTGGTTGGTCGCTGCCTAGCGAGGCGCCGGAATTTGACAGTGGCGTTGGCCCCGTCCCCCCGGCAGATCGGCGTTGCCGCCCCGGTGCATGGATAAGGAACGATAATATCAAAGCGCTTCCCGATCGAATGGAAACATTTGTTCGGGAAGCAATCGCTCAATATCAGTGAGCGGGAGCAATCCTTGATCGAAAAGCCGGTCAGTTTTTTAAGGATTTTCCCCCGGCCGCGACCACGCCAAGTTAAATCGCTCACAGTCTTTAATCATTGTCAGCGGCGTCGCTTCGACATCGACGGATCTACCTCGAAGCATTGACTGGAATCATTTCTTGTCGACAAGCGCTTCCAGTGCCGCCTCGAAGTTGGCAATGTTGCGCGGGTTGGCGCCGAAGTCATAAGGACCGAAGCGCGCCACCGAGCGGATGTCAATTCGGGTCTGACCAGCGAGCGGCCTTAGCCTCAACGTGATGTCGGATGAGAAGCCGAGGACAAAACTGGTGGCGATGGCATCGATGTGGCCAAGACCCGCCCGCCCGCCCGGCGGCCTTTGTTCGACGATCTTCCAACCGTTTGCCACCAGCGCCGCCACGGCGGCATCGAACGCTTCCTTCGCGTCGAGATCGAGGAGAATCGGCTGTATCTGTGGATAGGCCTTGATTTGCGCCTTGCGTCTCGCGAACGCGACGCTTGGCGGCGTGTTGTCACCGCGCGCGGCCAGGGCGGCGCGCGAAAGAGAAAAGCTTGGCGGATCGGCGATATCCGTCGAGAGGTCGGAAAGACGCGGTAACCGCATGGCTTGTTGTACGAGATAGGCCGGGTAGGCCAAAAGCAGAGTGGCGAGAATGAGTCCCGCGAAGGCCTGCCCGGCGCCTTTGTATCCGCTGCGCCAAATGATCGCAAAAGCCAAGAACGCCAATAAAATCGCCCCGCAAGCAATCGCGGCCGCCCCGCCGAGGACCGCGATTAGGGCAACGCCCCGCGCAACGCCCAAAATGCCGATACAGGCAACGGCAAGCGAAAACACCGCGAAGCGCCGGCTGAGCAAAGCCGCCTTAGAATAGGGCTCCTCGATGATAGGACGCCGCATGCCGGATTCTCCTCCCGCGATCCATTTGCGTGAAAAGGTGCCAAATGGGTAGAACATTCCGGGCCCGCTGGCCATGCCGGATTTGCTCAGTTCCGCTTCCAATTTGCACTCAACGCGGAAGACCTACCGGCGAACGCAGTGATGTCTTCAGGGCCATGTGTGGAAAGCTGCGCCAATTGCTGACGGAAGACATTCAAGCCGGCGCCAGTCGCAGTGCGCATGAGATCGCCCAGTTTGACTCTAGCGGGTTGCGGCCGTAGGATTCAATGCTAACGTAAAGTAGAGATTTGAAATTTCGGATTATGTCTAAGGAGGCCCGTTATGCGACGGACTACATTTCTGTGCACGATCACAGCTTTCGCATCAATCCTCGTGGCGATGCTTGCGATTTTTAGCGCTCAGACAATCAACGCCGTTTCCGGCGCAGTCTCTTTGCAGCCCGTCCCCAACCCTTGCCCGCGTCCGGCTGCAGGCAGTGTGGTGAGCGACCCGCCCGCGCTTTACAGCTCCAATGGCGTATTGAATGTCCAATTGACGTATCAACACCGGATCGATTCCGCCGGCAGGGAATTGTTCTGCTTCATGGCGCCAGGCGGCCTGCAGAACCCCACGCTACATGTAAATCCGGGTGACCAACTTGAACATCACCCTTACGAATAAAACGCCCGCTGGAATAGCCGGTATGACGATCAATTCACCAAATTGCGGGAACAAGACGATGAACAGCTCGTCCGTGAACATTCACTATCATGGAACGAACTTATCGCCAACGTGCCATCAGGATGAAGTCATCAAGACGCTCGTCAACTCCGGTGAAACCTTCCAATACAATGTGACATTTCCTTCTGACGAGCCACCCGGACTTTACTGGTACCACCCCCACGTTCATGGCATCGCCGAGCACGCGCTCCAGGGCGGTGCCGCCGGGGCGATCGTTGTGGACGGAATCGAGGCTGCACAGCCGGCCGTCGCCGGCTTGGCCCAACGCATCTTGTTGGTCCGGGATCAAAATGTGCCAGGAAACCCAATCCCCGGCGGTAACATCCCTTCGTGGGACGTCACCCTGAACTATGTCCCAATTACCTCGCCCACCGATCCTACCTCCAACAACTTCGTTCCGGCCATACTCACCATGGAGCCTGGAAAGTCGCAATTCTGGCGCGTTTCCAACTCCAGTTCCGACACCATCCTGGACCTCCAATATGTGTTCGACGGAGTGCCGCAGACAATTCAGGTCGTCGCCATTGACGGCGTCGCCGTCAACTCCCAGGACGGCACCCAGTCCGGCCTTACAATTCCGGTCACTCATTTCGTGCTTTCGCCGGCTGCGCGCGTGGAGTTCATTGCGTCAGCACCGGCAGCGTCGGTGCGGCTCGCTCAACTCATCACGCTCAATATCAACACCGGTACATTTGGCGGCAATGACCCACAACGGCCCCTAGCGACGATCAAGCTGCCGACTGCGAGTCCTCTCAATAATCAGGTCAATAATCAGGGCGGCGCCAACGCCGGCAACGTTCGGGCGATTGCGCCAATGCACGCCATACGGCCGCGTTTCGCGGGCCTCGGATCGGCGCCCGTCACCGTCGAGCGGACGGTATTCTTTGACCAAAATCACCAGACACAGTTTTTCATGGCTGTGCAAGGAAAGCCGGAACATGTGTTCGATCCAAACGCTGCTCCCGACATAGTTGCCACCCAGGGTACGGTCGAAGAATGGACCGTCGAAAATCACGCGAGCCAAAACCACGTATTCCATTTCCATCAGCTGCATTTTCTGGTGGAATCGCAGAATAATTTCGAGCTGAATGGGTCCCAACAGGCGCCGGCTGTCACGGGCCAGTACCTCGACACGATCCAGCTTCCGTTCTGGGACCAAAATGTTGCTCACTCTTATCCCAGTGTCACGCTCCGTATCGACTTCCGTGGAAGTGACATTGGCAACTTCGTCTTCCACTGTCACATCCTGGGCCACGAGGATTTGGGCATGATGAACATCATTCAGGTTCAGTCTCCGTAGTTGCTCCCGTCCCCCTCCTTGGGCCGTAGAATTGGCCGGTGTGGATGGCGGCGGCGTGTCGATCTAATTCAACATGAAATTGGATCGAGAGACGCGGGATGTGGTGGACCTTTTCGCAACACAATTTTGAAGAGAAAATGGACAAGTCCGGGGCTGTCGATAGCACCATTCCCAGAGTTTAGACTTTAGCGGGTGGCGCCCATATGGTTTCGCGCCAAGGTAAAGTTCTGAATGGAAATTTCAGATTGTAGAGGACGCCATTATGCGATGGACTACGTTTCTGTGCACGATCATAGCTTCAGCATTAATCCTCATGGCAGTGCCCGCGAGTTCTAATGCTCAGGGACTGAGGTCCAGCGCATCCCCAGTGCCGCCAGTCGTCAATCCTTGTCCGCGTCCGGATGCAGGCAGCGTGGCGCAGGACCCGCCCGCGCTTTTCAGCTCCAATGGGGTATTGAGCGTCCGCTTTTCGTATCAGCACCGGATAGATTCGACCGGAAGGGAATTATTCTGCTTTATGACGCCGAATGGTCTGCAGAACCCGACGCTGCATGTGAATCCGGGCGATCGTTTGATCGTCACCGTTACCAATAACACGCCAGTTGGCGCAGGAGGCATGACGATTAATCCGCCAAACTGCGGGAACAAGACGATGAACAGCTCGTCCGTAAACATTCATTATCATGGTACGAACACATCGCCGAACTGCCATCAGGATGAAGTCATCAAGACGCTCGTCAACTCTGGCGAAACCTTCCAATATAAAGTGACCTTCCCGTTGAACGAGCCCCCAGGACTTTACTGGTACCACCCGCACGTTCATGGCATCGCCGAGCACGCGCTTCAGGGCGGCGCCGCCGGGGCGCTCATTGTGGGCGGCGTCCATAATGTGCATCCGGCTGTCGGCGGCCTGCGCCAACGCATCTTGGTGGTCCGCGATCAAAATGTGCCGGGAAATCCAGACCCGACTGGTAACATCCCAGCTTGGGACGTCACCTTGAACTATGTCCCGATTACCTCGCCCACCGATCCGAAGTCCGACAACTTCGTTCCAGCGATACTCCAAGTGGAACCAGGAGAGAACCAATTCTGGCGCGTTTCCAACTCCAGTTCCGACACCATCCTGGATCTCCAATATGTGTTCGATGGAGTGCCGCAGGAGATTGAAGTCGTCGCTATTGACGGTGTCCCAGTCAATTCCCAGGATGGAGCCAAGCCCGGAAAAACAATTCCGGTCACCCATTTCATGCTTCCGCCGGCTGCGCGAGTGGAGTTCATTGCGAAGCCACCGACGGCTTCGGTGGGACTTGCGCAGCTCATCACGCTCGGTATCAACACCGGTCCAGATGGCGACAACGACCCGCAGCGGCCCCTGGCGACGATCAAGTTAGTCAGCCATGGAGATGACCAGGACATGGGCAGCGACCGCAATGTCCCGGCATTTACGGCATTGGATACCAGGAAGCCGCGTTTCGCGGGCCTCGGATCGGCGCCCATCGCCGTAAAGCGCACCGTGTTCTTCAATGAAATCCAGCCGACGACGTTTTTCATGGATGTGGAAGGGAAGCCGCAACATGTGTTCGATCCCAACGCTGCCCCGGACATCGTCGCCACACAGGGTACGGTCGAAGAATGGACCGTCCAAAACCGCACCGCCGAAAACCACGAATTCCACTTCCATCAGCTGCATTTTTTGGTGGAATCACAGAATAATTTCGAGCTGAATGGATCCCAACAGGCGCCCGCTATCACCGGCCAGTACCTCGACATGATCCAAGTTCCATTCTGGGATGGAAATCCAGCCCACCCATTTCCCAGCGTCACGCTCCGTATCGATTTCCGAGGGCCTGACATTGGCGACTTCGTCTTCCACTGTCACATCCTTGGCCACGAGGATCTGGGCATGATGAACATTATCCGAGTGCAGAAGGCTCCGTAGTTGCTGACATTCCCAGTCTGGAAGAGGTCCGGGCAGCCTCTTGCTGTCGTGGTCCCGTGTCCTCGCATATCCGACATTGCGTTTCAAATTCCGGATTGCGCACATGGCGGATAACTATATTGTACTGCGTCAGAGTCCCGATTGGTTGTCTTTCGACCCAGAGGATTCTCGGCCATTTTGCCTTCGAGTTCGGCTTTCCTGAAACTATGGTAATCGACTTTATTACGATTTGGGATGCGTCCTTGTCGATCGGTTATCGCGAGTTTCGGCACGCACTCAAGGTCATTGCGCTCAAGAATTTTGCAGCTGTTAAGGGCGCTCGTCTTATAGATTTTCAGACGCTCGAAGAGCTGTTGCTACCCGAAGATGCTCTGGTCGCTTTCGTCGACAACGACGATTGGTTTGCGCCAAATTTATTTGAACGTCTGCTTGAAATACGAAGCGAGGACGGATTTAAATGGGGGTCAGTACGGCTCGGCGTTGCCTTTTCGGCTCTTCATGACCAGGGAGGGTGCGATCTTTTGACGATGCGAAAGATAAATAACACTATTTGCACAAATAATTACGCAGTGAGTGGACAATGCATTGCTCGATTGGGCAGAGATGCCTTGTTGCGACATAGTTATGCTAAGCAGGCATTCACCGCACACCGATTTTTGCCGGTGACAATCAACGAATATCTTTCCTGCACGAATAAACACCCAGCTTGCACGGGGGCAGCGAGTGTTTTTCTGACTTCAGAGGATTTTCGTCGCGACCCTCGTGCAGAAATCGAACTCTTTGCCCAGCGCCTTGCGGCCGTGTCACTGGCTGTATCGGAAGGCATTGGGTGGATGGGACCCGCTCTAGAAGAATTTAAGAGTTTGATCGCGGAGGCCATATGTTGAGGACCAAAAATTGTACCGTCGGTATCGCCATACTGGCAGTCGCGCAAAAACTACGTCAAGATTTCCTGAAAGATCGTGATGCGACGCCTTGGCATTACAAGTTTGCGAAGAGACGTAAGAAGGGTCCGGCATTTGACCCCGTGCTACCCGTGGTTTAGCTGCCAGTTATGGACCCGGTTACCGCGGCGTTTTGGCTTCCGCTTCTCGAGATTATCTGGATTGATATTCTTCTCTCGGGAGACAATGCCGTGGTGATTGCACTTGCCTGCCGTTCGCTGCCCGAGCGACAGCGGACACGGGGTATAATTCTCGGCTCGGGCGTGGCGGCGGTCTTGCGCGTCGTCTTCACCATTCTTGCCGTGGAATTGCTGGATCTGAATTTTGTGAAGATCGCGGGCGGCATTCTCCTGCTGTGGATCGCGGTCAGGCTCGTGGACGAGGAAGAGCGGCAAGAGGAGATCGCGCCGGCCAGCACGCTGTGGGCTGCAGTCCGTATCATCGCCGTGGCGGACGCCGTGATGTCGCTCGACAATATGATGGCGGTCGCCGCTGCGGCAAAAGGTTCGAAACTGTTGATCCTTCTAGGTCTTGTCCTCTCGATGCCGCTCCTGTTCGTTGGCTCCACGCTTGTCCTCACGCTGCTCAACCGCTTTCCCGTCCTCGTTTGGGCCAGCGCGGGGTTGCTCGGCTGGATCGCCGGTGACCTCATCGGCACCGATCCCGGTCTTACTGCCTGGCTCTCCGTGCGCTGGCCCGGAATGGATATCTTGTGCGGACCGGCGGGCGCCGTTGTTGTGCTGATCATCGCATGGGTGCAACATCGGCATAAAGCCCCATTGCGGCAAAGATAGAGGCTGGCGGGAAGAATTGGCCGGCGATGCACCGCTTTGGCTGAGTCACCTCACCCAAATCCTTCCTGTTAGACAGCCAAAGGCGCCGGCATCGCGCAAAAAGAAGGGTCCGCCCTGGATTACAAACAAATGCAATGCAATATTCGCGTGCTGTCAATGTAGTCGATTTTACCGACGCCCCGGTTTTGATGATGAAGCGCGCGAAAATTTTGAAATTTACGGCCTGGCGGACGGTATTTTACCAAAAGGCGCCGAAACGGTATCGGTCTTGGTCGCGGTTGTGCTGCGTTCCCGCGCAGCGAAGAAAGCTTTGATTGCCTCCGCGACTTGGCTCGATGCCTTGTCGCGCCACTGCGGTGAAGCGAGCGCAAGCTCGTCTTTTTCGTTGGAAAGATAGCCGAGTTCCAATAGGACGGATGGAACGTCTGGCGCCTTTAGAACACGAAACCCGGCCGCGCGCTGAGGATTTTTGTTAAGCTTTCCCGCGACGCGCCAATAATTTACCAGGGTGTGCGCGAAGAAGTGGCTGTAGGCGCGCGTTTCCCGCCGGGTCAAATCGAATAAAATGCCGGACACGCCGGTAGCGTCCTCGCTTTGGTCCAGTCCGGCTGCGGCGTCGGACCGGTTCTCTTTTTCGGCCACACGCGCAGCTTCGGCGTCCGAGGCGCGATCCGATACTGTGTAGACGGTCGCGCCGGAGACATCGGCAGCACGTGACAAAGTGTCGGCGTGAATAGAGACAAACAGGGCGGCGTTCCGGTCGCGCGCTATCCGCACGCGTTCGGATAGGGGAACGAAGCTGTCGTCGTCACGCGTCATGACGACCTTGAAACGGCCGTCCGCATCGAGTTTGCCCGCGACTGCCTTAGCGAAATCGAATACCACCTCTTTTTCAACGAGGCCTTTCTTCATAGCGCCACGGTCGATTCCGCCGTGGCCAGGATCGATCACGATGACTGGCTTCGCCGATTCCGGCTCGGGCTTTGGGGCCGCCTTGGATTGCGCCTGCGCCGCCAATTGGATCCGCGCTTGTTGGACGGCAGCTTGGAAACTCCGGCGATCTGTTTTGGCTAGCTCGATGACGAGACGGGTGCCGTTCTCCTCTTTCTCACAAGCCGCCCGCAAAACCTGCGCCGGAGCACTAAGATCGATGACAATACGCGACTTTCCTGGCGCGAGCTGCCCGAAGCGAAAGGAGGCGACTGAGGCCGGTCCGGGGCGACGAAGATACCGCCTTGCCGGTCTCCGGGTCGAGCGAAAAATCGGTTTGCGGCAAATCGACGATGACCCGGTCGGGACCGGCAAGGACAAAGGCAGTGGCGTCGAGCGGCGCGGACAGCTCGAATATGAGCTTGGCGCGATCGCCGCTGCTCTCGATCCTGGCCGCATTGGCGGCCGGACGCTTTGCTTGTTCTGGCTGAACCGTCGCGGCGTTCGCGCGCAGGCCAAAGCAGCGCCCGGCCGGGGACAGAAGCGTCAGCCCGCCGGCGGCGAGCACCGCCATAACTGCCCGCGCCATGGTGGCTGGCGCGCCAATTGCTTTGCAAAATAAAGCGCTATCCGCCATCGATTCGCCCCGGGTTTGCCTCTCAAGCCGCCGTTGGGGCCGCTGTTTTGAAATTCTAATGCCGGGACCAGGCGTCTTCGAGACGCGTGAACCGAGCTTTCCGTGTTTAGGATCAACGAAGTTAACGAGTTATGATTATGCCAGAAGCCCTCCGTTAAAACCGTCACCGCACAGACACGGTGCAAAGGAAAACTTGCCAAGCAGTTCAGAAACCCGATATAAAGAAAAATTCTTTTCCGGGCCCGGAAATTAGCGAATCAAAGGCACGGGAATTTGCAGCGTTGCGCCGTCAATTATTGGTATTTCAGGTGGTTGCGCCGCGAGGTAAAGCTGGAGCTGGAACAAAGCTGCTGCCGACACTCCCGGAATTAGGGCTTCCCCGAGGTGCCCCCTGATAGGTTTTTAGGACTGATGTTTGGACGGTTCCATTGAGGTGAGCCGTTCCCGATAGGTGACCATAATATGACCTGTCCCGCAATGGGGCTTTTAGCGGCCGCCGGTCCATTCGGCTATCACAATCTCCCGGTTGCGTGGCCGGTCGCGGTTGTCGCTTTCAAAGGCGTGCTTCCCGAGTTGATGCGTTGCTGTCGCCTCCCGGACCGGAGCCGCCGGACCGGACGTATCCAAAGCTACGCGGCGCGTCCCAGTTTGTCCGGTGGCGGAATGCCTGGCGGCGGCGCGTTTTGCCGCCCCGCACCTACCTTTTCTCACTCACCCTCCCATCCATTGCGTGATGCGGCCTTGCGCCGGCCACGCCTGGCCCCGGCGTCCGCTTCGCGGACCTTGGCCGGCGACACTGGCCCTTTGCGCGTCGCGCCTAAACGAGTTTCACATGGCCAACAAAATGCTTATCGACGCGTCTCACCCCGAAGAAACCAGAGTGGTGGTCCTTCGCGGTAGCCGGGTCGAGGAATTCGATTTCGAAGCCGCCAGCAAGAAACAGCTTCGCGGCAATATTTATCTCGCCAAGGTCATGCGGGTCGAGCCATCGCTGCAGGCCGCCTTTGTCGACTACGGCGGCAACCGTCATGGTTTTCTTGCGTTCTCGGAAATCCACCCTGATTACTATCAAATTCCCGTGGCCGACCGTCAGGTTCTGATCGAAGAGGAGGCGAGGGCTCAACGCGACGAGGAAGAAGACGTTGCCCGGCCACAGCGCCGAAGCCGCCGCTACCGGCGCGGCGATCGCAATGGTACCCGGGCCGAGAAACGGCGCAGCGCGGACCCAACCCTCTCCGAAACGATCGCTGAGCCCTACGCCGGCGAGGCACCCGTGTACGCGCCAGGCCGTGTCCGCCAGGAGGCGGAAAGCGAAGGGGCAGGACATGATGCGCCGTTCGCGGCAGAACGCCCGGCCGGGGATCGCTCCTTGGACCTGCCGGAAGACACCGCCGGTGCGCCGGCCCAGGACGCTTTGGCACAGGCAAACTCCGCCTCAGAAACCCAGCCACCGGATCTAGCCGGCGAGACGCCCCTAGTCGATGCCGCCGCAGAACCCGCAATTGTTCTCGAGGCGGACGGCACCGGTCCGGTGGCGGCGCAAGACCATTCGGAAACGGCTTTTGCGGGCAAGGGCGACGTGCCAGCGAGCCCCGCCCGCCGGAGACTGCCGAGCCCAATGGCGCAGACGGCGAAGAAGGCGACGAAGGCGAGGACGAAGCGGCCGAGATCGAACAGCTCGGCGGCGATGCGATGGAGGAGATGCCGGCTCGCCCGCATCGCCAGCGCAGGCAATATAAAATCCAAGAGGTCATCAAACGCCGCCAAGTTCTCCTCGTGCAAGTCGTCAAGGAAGAGCGCGGCAACAAAGGAGCGGCGCTAACAACCTATTTGTCGCTTGCCGGGCGCTATTCGGTTTTGATGCCGAATACCGCGCGGGGCGGCGGCATCTCCCGCAAGATCACCAATTCGACCGACCGCCAGCGGCTGAAACTCATCGCTCAGGAACTCGAAGTTCCGGAAGGCATGGGCGTGATTGTCCGCACCGCCGGCGCCGCGCGCACCAAGGCCGAAGTCAAGCGCGACTTCGAATATCTGCTGCGCATGTGGGAGACGGTGCGCGAAACCACGTTGCAATCGAGCGCCCCGACACTGGTTTACGAAGAGGGTTCGCTGATCAAGCGGTCGATCCGCGATCTTTATAATAAGGACATCGACGAGATCGTGGTCGCGGGGGAAGATGCCTATCGCGAGGCCAAGGAATTCATGCGCTTGCTGATGCCGAGCCATGCCAAGATGGTCCAGCCCTACCGTGATCCGCAGCCGATGTTCGCGAAATCCGGCGCCGAAACGCAGCTCGACGCCATGTTCTCGAACCAGGTCACTTTGAAGTCGGGCGGCTATATCGTCATCAATCAAACCGAGGCTTTGGTCGCAATCGACGTCAATTCCGGCCGCTCCACGCGCGAACATAATATCGAGGACACCGCGCTGCGGACCAATCTCGAAGCCGCCGACGAGATCGCCCGCCAATTGCGTCTGCGCGATCTTGCCGGTCTCATCGTCATCGATTTCATCGACATGGAGGAGAATCGCAACAATCGCGCCGTCGAACGCCGCCTGAAGGACGCCCTCAAGAACGACCGGGCCCGTATCCAAATCGGCCGGCTGTCGCATTTCGGTCTTTTGGAGATGTCCCGTCAGCGCATGCGCACCGGAGTCATCGAGGGCTCGACCGTGGTCTGTCCGCATTGCGCGGGCGCGGGGACGATGCGCTCGACGGCGTCGATTGCCCTGCATGTCCTGCGCATTCTGGAAGACGCTTTGATCAAGAATTCGAGTTTTGACCTCATCGTCAATACAAGGACGGCCGTCGCGCTTTATATCCTCAATCAGAAACGCGCCCATTTGCGCGATTTGGAAAAGCGGTTTGGCGCGTCATTGACGATCGCCGCGGACGACGGTTTGACCGGGACGAATTATTACGCACTGGAACGCGGCGAGCCCGCGACTGGGACGAAAGAGAGTCCGGCTTTTGCGCCGGAAGAAGCCGCGCGCAGCGATGGCCGATAGTTTCTTCGATGAACCGGCCGGTGCCGAAGAGGGTCTGCCTGATGCGGGTCTGGCGGAAGAGACGCAGGAATGGCGCCGTTGAACCCAGCGCTAGCGAAAACGAGGCCGATGGCAGGCAGAGGCGCAGACGGAGACGCAGACGTGGCCGTGGCGGCGACCGCGAAGGCTCCGGAATAGCCGCAAATGCGCCGCAGCCGCCGGACGATGCGCTGGCAGCCATGGCCCAAATCGGTGGACTGCGGCCGAGCGCGGCCCTTGAAAGCGAAGCCGAAACCGGACAGGCGCCTTTCCCCGGCAATGATGAAACAGAGGCAAGTCATCAAGACGCGCGTGGGCATTCCCGCCGTGGCGGGCGTACCCCCCGCGAAGCTTCCGGACACCACGTGGCCGAGCCTGTCGATGCCGCCGAGCTCGAATTCAAGCTACAACCCGACACCTCGGGCGGCGATATGGGCGAAAACGGCGCCGGAAAAGCGAGGCGGGGCCGCCGCGTGCCGCCGCGTGCGCCCCGTGTTCGCCGTGGCCGCGAGACTGCGAGTGAGCCAAATGTTGCAGCGGCTTTCGTCCCCAATGACCAGGAGGTTCAAGGGCAGGCGGTTGCGCCACATGGAGATGAAACCAAAGGTCCACCTGCGAGTGCGAATGCCGGTGTGCCGGAGACGCCCCAATCCAAGCCAGCGGACGTTGATGCCGCGCCGGACCGGGCCGAACTTCCGTCGCGATTGGAGGAGGCCCCGCAGACGGCTGCCCTCGATCCGGCGCGCCCGAAACGCTCTGGCTGGTGGCAGCGCGCGCGCGCAAGCTTGCGCGGGTAAAGCATGATCCCAAAAAGGTACAGATTATTTGGATTAGGTCATGCTGAAATAGAGCACTCATGCGCGGTGCTGAAGCGATCATGGTTTCGAGCATGATTGTTAAATCAATGCCGACGACATTGAGATTTCACGTAATAGCCGTTCCGGGCGGCCGCTTTTGTCAGTCCCGGCGGAGTTCCGGTGAACGGCTGTGGCCTTAACATGATCGAAATCCCGGCGACTGAATTGCAAGCCGACGCCGAAGCGCTTCGCCACGGCAAAAAATGGAAAAGCGCAAGGCGGCGCAGGACGCCGAGGTCGCCACCAAGACGATAACCCAAAAAGGCCTCCTCATCGTCCATACCGGCAAGGGCAAGGGCAAATCGACGGCGGCTTTCGGGCTTTTGCTGCGCGCGCTCGGTCATGGCTGGCGTTGCGGCGTCGTGCAATTCGTCAAGGGCGCCTGGGATACCGGCGAGCGCCGGGCGCTCGCGCGGTTCTCCGATCTCGTTGCCTGGCACACGATGGGCGAGGGGTTTACTTGGGAGACTCAGGATCGCGCCCGCGACATGGCGGCCGCGGCAGCAGCCTGGGCAAAGGCGCAAGACCTGATCGCAGATCCTGAGATAAGGCTTCTCGTCCTCGACGAATTGAATATCGCGCTGCGCTACGATTATCTCCCCGTGGCCGAGGTTGCCGCGACGCTGCGATCGCGCAGGCCTGGCCTCCATATTGTCGTCACCGGCCGCAATGCAAAGCCCGAACTGCTGGTGGCCGCCGATCTCGTGACCGAGATGAGCTTAGTCAAGCATCATTTCGCGGCGGGTGTAAAGGCACAAGAAGGGATCGAATTCTGAGCATGAAGCGGCGGGCCAAAACCTTGATGCTGCAAGGCACGGGTTCCGGCGTTGGCAAGTCGCTGATCGTCGCGGGGCTCTGCCGCGCCTATCGCAATCGCGGGCTCAATGTGCGCCCGTTCAAGCCGCAAAACATGTCGAACAACGCCGCGGTGACGCCGGATGGCGGCGAAATCGGCCGCGCCCAGGCGACGCAGGCAAGAGCCTGCGGCGTCGCGCCGAGCGTTCACATGAACCCTGTCCTCTTGAAGCCGCACAGCGGCAATGGCGCGCAGATCGTTCTGCGCGGGCAGGTTATGGGCACGGCAAGCGCGCGGGAATACCAAGACCTGAAACCAAAACTTCTGCCGGCCGTGCTCGGCAGTTTCGAGGCGCTTCGCGAAGACGCTGATCTCGTCCTCGTCGAAGGCGCCGGGAAGCGCGTGCGGAAATCAATCTGCGCGAAAACGACATCGCCAATATGGGTTTTGCCCGCGCCGCGCAAGTTCCGGTGGTATTGGCTGGGCGACATCGATCGCGGCGGCGTCATCGCCCAGATCGTCGGAACCAAAACGGTGCTCGATCCGGCCGACGCCGCAATGATCAAGGGCTTTCTCGTCAACAAGTTTCGCGGCGATCCGGCTCTTTTTGCGAATGGCATGCAAAGCATCGAGGAATTGACCGGCTGGCCGGGCCTCGGGCTTATTCCTTTTTGCGCGGAGGCGGCGCGTTTGCCGGAAGAGGATTCGCTAGGGCTTTCCACCCGGCAAGCCCGCGCGGGGGGCCGATCACGATCGCGGTTCCCGTCCTGCCCGGCATCGCCAATTTCGACGATCTCGATCCGTTTAATTTGGAGAGCGAGGTCCGTGTCGTGATGGTCAGGAGCGGCGAGACCTTGCCCGCCGAGGCGGCGCTTGTCCTTTTGCCCGGCTCGAAAACGACGATCGCTGATCTTGCGGCATTCCGGCGCGAGGGCTGGGATATCGATCTTTTCGCGCATCTGCCGGCGCGGCGGCCATGTGTTCGGCCTTTGCGGCGGCTATCAGATGCTCGGCAAGATCATTCGCGATCCGCGCGGCATCGAAGGTCCGCCGGGCGAGGCGCAAGGGCTCGGCCTGCTCGACATCGAAACGGATCTTGCCGGCGACAAATGCTGGCGCCGGTGCACGGAAAGAGCGCGCAATAACGGGGCGCCTTTCACCGGCTATGAAATGCATGTCGGCCGCAGTTTCGGGCCGGATTGCGCGCGGCCCATGTTGCATTTCACCGATGGACGCGGCGATGGCGCGGTCATCGGCCGATGGCCGCGTGAGCGGCTGCTATGTGCATGGGCTTTTCGCTGACGCCGCGACAACGAAGCGCGCTTCTTGCCCGCCTTGGCGGCAAGGGGTCCGGCGTCTCCTATGACGACGCTCTCGAAGCGGCGCTCGATGCGGTCGCCGCCCATCTTGAAGTGCATATCGACCTCGACCGGCTCCTCACACTTGCGCGATAACGAAGCGCCAGCAACGTCAAAGCCGCCCAATGGACGCCGCAGGCAAATCGATAAAGCGTGAGCGCGCGCCAGAATGTCCTGGCGGCAAGGCTCCTTGCCGGAGCCGATCCAGGCATCGTCGATCTTGACCCCCGCATAGGCGCGCGGGCCGCCAAGCCGCAAGCCTAGCGCGCCCGCGAAAGCCGCCTCGGGCCAGCCGGCATTGGGGGAGGGATGTCCGCGCGCGTCGCGCCGGATGGTGCGCCATGCGGCTTGCGGCGAAGCTCCCGGCACGAGGAAAGCCGCGACAACAACGAGAAGGCGGACAAGCCGCGCGGGACAAAAAATTGACAAGATCATCGAGCTTCGCCGCGGCGAAGCCGAACGCCGCATGGCGTCGGCGTGCGGTGGCCGATCATGCTGTCGGCGGTGTTGATGGCTTTGTAGCAGGCGCCGCCAGGGCAAGCCCGCCGAGCGCCAGCCAGAAGGCGGGCGCGACGACACCGTCCGAAAAATTTTCGGCGAGGCTTTCGATCGCGGCGCGGGCAACGCCCGCCTCATCGAGCGTCTGCCACATCGCGGCCGACGATTTTCGCCACCGCCGCGCGGCCGCCCTCCAGCGAGCCCGCGCCGAAAGGGCCTCGGCGACGGCAAGGACATGCGCATCGAGGCTGCGTTGCGCGATGAGGCTCGACGCGATAAGCGCGGTGAGGGCGAAGGCTGGCAGCTTGCGGAAGTTTCGATGGCGGCGAGCCCGAGGCTGAAAAGAGTGGCGCCGCCGCCGGCAATCGCTAAAAGCAAGAGGAGCGCGAGAAAACCCAGGGCGCGCCGCATGGCAAAGGATCGATCCGTCATGATTCAACCAGCTGTCGGCGAGCGCGATCAGGCGGCCAATCCAGGTGACCGGATGCCCGATCGCGCGAAACAAGCCTTGCGGATAGCCAACGCAGGCCTCGATGGCGACAGCGAGCGCCGCGAGCGTCAAGGTTGCGGCCAAATCCATGCGTGAGACATCCTGTCTCAAGGTCTGCTTGAGTTGCTCGCTTGGCGGGCATGGCGGCAATCTCTTTGCCGCGCGGCGGGCCTATCCGCAAGCTCCAGAACCCTGGCTCGATCTTTCGACCGGCATCAACCCTTACGCTTATCCTTTCGCCTATCCGCCGATGGAGTGTTTTACGCGGCTGCCGCAACCGGAGGAGCTTCGCACGCTCGAAGCGGCGGCGGCGATGGCCTATCGCGCCCCGGCGGCGGCGGAAGTGGTCGCCGCGCCGGGCAGCCAGGCGATCATAAATTGGCTTCCCCGACTTCGTGCCGGCGCGGCGGGTTGGAATTTTGGGCTTTACCTATTGCGAGCATGCACGCAGCTGGGCGCCAGCGGCGCAGAGGTGACGATCGCCGAAGACCTCTGCGGCGCTGGAAGACAAGGATGTCGCCATCGTCGTCAACCCTAACAATCCAGACGGAAGGCTCGTCGCGGCGGCGGATCTGCACGCGCTGGCGGCGGTTCTTGCCAAACATGGCGGCCTGCTGATTATCGATGAAGCTTTTGTTGATTTTCTTGAGCCCGGTGCCAGCGCCATCCCAGACATGCCGGTACCAGCGTTGTCGTGTTGCGCTCGTTCGGCAAGACCTATGGTCTGCCGGGGCTTCGGCTTGGGTTCGCGATCGCGCCCAAAACGCCTGGCGGAAAAATTGCGCGCCGCGCTCGGTCCTTGGCCGGTTTCCGGCGCGGCCATCGCCATTGGGCGTCAAGGCCTTGATGGATGCGCAATGGCTAGGCACCACGCGGGCACGTTTGCCACCGACGCAAGCGCGCTCGACAAAATATTGGCGGCGGCGGGTTTCGCCCCGGTCGGCGGCAGCCCGTTGTTCCGGCTCGTGCGGCACGAGGACGCGCAAGTCTGGTTCGATCGGCTGGCGAAAGCGGGATTCTGGTGCGGCGCTTCGAGGCGCGGCCAGACTGGCTGCGCTTTGGGATCGCTGGCTCGGATGCGAGCAGGGCACGCCTTGGCGCCGCTCTGGAACTTGAAATGTCGCAACTGCATCCGTGATGGCCGTTTGGGAACATAAGGTAACCTGCAACTGAGTAAGATTACGGCGTGAGATCAAACTTATTTAACCGCCTGTTTCTTGTGTGCGCTGCGATTTATCGAAACGTTTGACGACACGATCTCGCTTCAGCCGGGAGAGCCTGGCGATCCAAAAGATCCCATCAAGCTGATCGACCTCGTGCTGGAGACATACGGAGAGCAGACCATCAGCCTCTTCGGTCTTTTCCGCACCGTTCAAATCCTGGTAGCTCATCCGGACACGGGCATGGCGTTCGATCTCATCTGTTACGCCTGGCATCGAGACACTGCCTTCGTCGTGCCGAATCATGTCGGCTGAAGCCCAAACGATTTGCGGGTTGACGTAGGTTCGCACTCCATCAGCTGCTGCGAGTTCGATCACGACCAGCCGCTTTAAAACACCGATATGCGGAGCGGTAATTCCAATTGCGGATGCCGCATGTAACGTGTCCAAGAGATCGGTAGCAAGCGAGCAAAGAGTCTCGTCAAATACAGCCACGCGCTCGGCGATCGCGCGAAGGCGCTGGTCAGGAAATCGTAGGATCGTCTGCACCGTCACGGCATTTTTCCCACATCCAGAGTAAAAGCAAAAAGTCCCAGACGCTATTGACCTTGCTGCGCTCCGTCTGCAAATGAAACTGAAATGCGATGCGGGTGATCATTGCCGGAATCATGAGCTTGCGTGCATCATAAGATGAAAAGCAAACCATTGTTTGGGAAGAATTGACACCCCTAAAAAGGGCTCGCATTATGGCACACATGGTGGGAGACTTTTGGTCGCGTCGATGAAGAACAAAACCGTCGCTGTTCTTGAAAGCCGAATGCGCGATCAGATTGCCAGTCTGGTCCGCAAATATGGAGGTACGCCATTTTCGGCGCCCGCACTGGCCGAAATCCCGGATGTTGATCCTACACACCTCCACGAGTTGATCCGTGACTGGAAATCCACGCCGCCTGATGTATTCATTTTTCAGACGGGTGTCGGGACACGTGCTTTGTTTGCTGCAACGGATTCGCTAGGGCTAACCGATCTTCTGTTACGGCTACTGGACTCAGCGCAGGTAGTCGTACGGGGCCCCAAGCCGACTACGGCACTGCGCTCGCGCAAGGTGCGCATCGACCGTGCTGCCAGCGATCCTTTCACGACGCAGGAGGTGCTTGCCACAATGCAAGGGACCCCGCTACGCGGCAAACGCGTTGTGGTGCAGCGTTACGGCGAGACCAATCGTGAATTACAAGCCGCGCTCGAAAGCGAAGGCGCGG
>CAWKON010000042.1:0-739693 GCA_963851225.1 uncultured Alphaproteobacteria bacterium
GGCAGAGCCTTAAATTGCTAACGGCCGCGATAAAATGGCACGAATGCCACCATATATTTTTCGTGACTTTGCCGGCGGAGAGCGATGGCGCAAATGCTCCTGCACAAGGCGCGGGCTGCGATCAGAAGCCGGAATTTGGCGCAAGCGGAAAACTGCGGTAGGGGTTATCTTTTGGTTTGACTTTTTTGGTTCATTCCTCCTTGGAACGGCGGAAAGGTTCACCCCGTTGCGATGAGCGGATATTGAGCGGATTATGAGTGCAAACTTGCCAGCCATACCTGTCGTCGATACCGGCGAAGGCGGGCTTCTCCGACACGCCGAGCTACGCCATCTTCGCGCGCGTGCCCTGCGCGAAGACTGCCTCACGGTCTTTCCCAACGCGGTGACACCGCTCTTGCCGGCGTTGGATGGAGCCGCGCGCCGCTGGCTCACCCGCTCGTGTTCGCCCTATGTGCCGGAAATCGAGGAAATCGCGGCAACACTCGGCTTTCCGGGTGTCTGGCTGCTTAACGGCTCGTACCAATGGGCCTGTACCTCGCTCGCGTGTGAGGAAAACGGCGTGCCCTGGCTCGCACGCACGCTCGATTGGCCATACCCTGGGCTAGGCCGCAATGCGGATGTTGTCCGCACAAAGGGGCATGCGGGCGATTACTACAGCGTCACCTGGCCTGGCTATGCTGGCGTGCTGACGGCGATGGCACCGCGCCGGTTCGCCGCCTGCATCAACCAGGCGCCCATGTGGCGCCGCACACGGCATCCCGGGCTGCGCCTTTATGACCTGGCTGCCAACGCGCTGCATACTTGGGCAAATATTCGTCATATTCCGCCGGATCAATTGCTGCGTTGGGTATTCGAGATTTGCCCGGCATATGCCGCCGCGAAGATTGTGCTGGAAAACACGCCGGTGGGGCGGCCAGTAATTTATACGCTCATTGGCTGTGCGCCAGGTGAGCGATGTGTGATCGAGCGCACCGAGAATGGCTTTTCCACCCGCGAGGAAAACACGAGTGCAGCCAACGATTGGGTGCCGAGCCGCCCGAAATGGGAAGCGCGCATTGCGCTCACGTCATTTCTGACGTGCTCGTCGGCCGAGGCAGCCGAACGAAGCCGTGACCGGCAAGACGCGCTCGCCGGCTGGTGTGGGTTCGTATCGCGCCCCGATTTCGCTTGGGTGAAGCCGCCGGTCCTCAACCACTATACGCGGCTTGCGGTCACGATGAGCCCCGCACAGGCCATTCTGCGCGTGGCTGGCTACGAAATAACAGATGCTGACTTGCCGGAACGAGTAACAGAAATCTGCGAGATTAAAGGGCAGCGGACGGGGGAAAGAATCCTGTGCGAGATCTGACTTTACCAGTGTTGAAAGCATGAGGTAATTGCGGCGTGGCCCGCATTTGACCGGTCTAAGGTTGAGGCCCGTCCGCCATCCATGCTTTAAGCAGCATCGGCAAATACGGTCATCGCCAGCCCTTCCCCCGCAAAACGCATTTGCCTCGGTTCACGGTTCTCTTTGTGGACCCCAACTGCCGTAGACCGACCTTCTTATGCACGCCGCGCGGTCTAACAGAACCGGCAGCTCAACATACAATCTCACGACAATTTTCTTGCCCGCCATGATCGCTTCCGCCGCGGAGTCGGGCGAACACCAATCGTCAAATCCCTTCACATTGGTTGCAGCAAAGCGTAGGCCAAATCCCAGATACCGTTCAAAAACATCGAACTTTTAAGCAACGAGCGAGCGAGATATGGCGCACCGGCACATGATGGACGAAATGGACTTCAAAATCATGAAGCGGCTGCAACTTGACGCGCGGATCAGCAATGTTCGCCTCGCCGAAGACGTGCATTTGTCACCGAGCGCCTGCCTCGATCGGGTCAAGGCACTCGAAAAGGATGGGCTGATAAGACGCTATGTCGCCGACTTTGACCTCGCGAAAATCCGCAGCACAGTGATGCTGCTGGTCGAGGTTATCCTCGAAAACCACCGCGAAGCGGATTTCGAGCGTTTTCTGGCGGCGATTCGCAAACGCAGCGAAGTTTTGGAATGCTATAAAATCGGCGGCCGGATCGATTATCTGATGCGGGTGCTGTGCCGCGATATAGACCACTACAGCGAGCTTAGCGACTTTATGAGCCGCGGCGAGCTGGGCGTCGAGAAATTCCACGGCCATGTCGTGCTCGCCATCGACAAAGCATTTCAAGGCTATCCGCTCGAGCTTCTTATCGAGCCATATCGGCGGGACTGACGCGGCTGCGGAGTGTCCCGATGAGGCCACGGCAAGCACTCCAAGGTGGCCGCGTCAAGGGCAAAAAATCAAATCATGCCAGCTAAGTTCCGCGCCTTAAGCACGGGAACTTCGAGTTTCCGGCGTAACGAGCTATGGATCGGGAAGGAAATATGAAATATGTACGACGGCCGATTGGCCGCGCAGGCGCGGGCACCAACGCAGCCGCCTTGAGGACCGAACACAATTGGCGGGTTTTGCGTGCCGTACACCTCGGCCTGGGAATATGAGGAATGAGCGGGAAATCAGCTCTTCAAATTGGGGAATGGCTGGTTTTGCGCGCCGCCACGGATCCCTCTCTCATTTCGGGCCGTCTGAATCTTAGCATCTTTGGCGGGCTGCCATCTGGAGGCGGCCGCGCAATTGGAAATTCGAAGGGGTGGCGGGGGCTGTGAAGATCTTAGCGGGCAATTCCAATCGGGCTCTTACGGAGGCAATCGGGGCGTATCTCGGGGTGCAATTAACCAAATGCCAGGTTCGCCGATTTGCCGATTTGGAGGTCTTCGTCGAGATTCAAGAGAACGTGCGCGGCCAGGATACTTTCGTCGTTCAATCGACGTCATATCCGGCGAACGATCATTTGATGGAACTTTTGATCATGACCGATGCGTTGCGGCGTGCCTCGGCACGGCGAATAACCGCGGTCATTCCCTACTTCGGCTACGCAAGGCAGGATCGCAAGCCAGGTCCGCGCACACCAATTTCGGCAAAACTCGTCGCCAACCTCATCACCCGCGCCGGTGCCGACCGGGTTCTCACGGTGGACCTCCACGCCGGTCAAATTCAGGGATTCTTCGATATCCCGACCGACAACCTATACGCCGCGCCCGTTCTGGTCCGGGACATCAAGGAACAGCTGAAACTTCATAATGTCATGGTGGTGTCCCCCGATGTTGGTGGCGTGGTGCGCGCCCGCGCCTTGGCAAAACGTATTGGCGCGCCGCTTGCCATTGTCGATAAGCGCCGCGAACGTCCGGGCGATTCGGAAGTTATGAATATTATCGGCGACGTTGCCGGCAAGACCTGCATCCTGGTCGATGATATCGTCAATTCCGGGGATACTTTGTGTAACGCCGCCGATGCCATGCTGCGGAGCGGTGCCCAGGTGGTCTTTGCCTATATCACGCATGGGGTTCTTTCCGGCGGAGCAGTGGCGCGAATCGCCGCCTCGCGGCTCAAGGAACTGGTTCTCACTGATACCATCCAAGCAACCGAGGCGATCCGGGTCTCCAACAATATCCGGGTGGTTTCGATCGCGCCCTTGATCGGCGAGGCAATCGCGCAAATCGCCAAGGAAGAAAGTGTATCAAGCCTGTTCGACTGAGCTGCTCGGGAAAAAACGGCTGGTTCGCTGCAACTATTTTGATGGGATTTGACGATTGGCTTTTGCCGCGACGACGGCGGAAGCAATCATGGCGGGCAATGTCCGCCGTGGAGGCCCGTAGGGAAAAGTGGCCACGGGCCATACCGCGCTAACCGGGGTGCCTCGACTTCGCCGCAAGCAGCTGCAAGATGCAAGCAGCTCGAAAAGCCGGTTGTGTTGCTTATTGCGATCGTGACGGGAGGAAGGATGGTTTTGCCGGACGGCCCGGAATTTTCCAGCCAGCGCTTGGGGGACATGGTAACGCTCAACCTTGGAGGGCATTGGACGCTGGATGCGTCGGCCGTGATCGAAGCCCAGGCGGATGCTCTTCTCGTAGAGAGCGACGGCGCGCGGCGGGTCGTTTTCGATCTTGGCCGGGTCGGACGGCTTGATACGGCTGGGGCTTGGCTCATCGACCGGGCGCGCCAGATGCTCGAATCTAAAGGCGTCGAGGCTGGGCTTCAATCGGTCCGGCAGGAGTATGAAATTCTGCTCCGCGAAGCCAGGTACCGGGCTCTTCGCGTGCCAAAGCCGCCAAGCGGCTCACATATCGTCCGTCTTTTCGCCGATATCGGTGAGACCATGGTTTCCGCGGGAGCCGATCTCTACACGGGCGTTGGCTTTCTCGGTGAAGTTGTGGCGGCGATTGGGAAAAGCCTCATGAACCCGTCGCGTTTTCGCGGAACCTCGCTCATTGTCCAGATCGAAAACATTGCCCTTCGCGGCGCTCCGATCATTGTCCTTATCAATTTTCTGGCGGGCGCGATCATCGCGCAACAAGGTATTTTTCAGATGCGACGGTTTGGCGCGACGATTTTCATCGTCGATCTCATCGGCATTTTGATCCTGCGCGAACTCGGCGTCCTGTTGACCGCTATCATGATCGCCGGGCGCTCCGGCTCGGCGATCACCGCAGAGCTCGGCTCAATGAAGCTGCAAGAGGAAATCGACGCACTGACTGTGATGGGGTTGCGGCCGGTTGATATTTTGATCGTTCCGCGTGTCCTCGCGCTCGTGATCAGCCTTCCGCTCTTGACGTTTATTGCCGACATGGCGGGGATTTTTGGCGGTCTGATGATGAGTTGGGCCTACGAAGGGATTACCCCGGCGCGGTTTTTGGCGCTGTTGCCTGTAGCAATCGGTCCTCACACTTTTTACAGCGGCATTATCAAGGCGCCTTTCATGGCTCTTGTCATCGGGCTCGTTTCCTGCATGGAAGGCCTGGCCGTCGCGGGTTCGGCCAAATCGCTGGGGCGGCAAGTGACCGCCTCGGTGGTTAAGTCGATCTTCATGGTCATCGTGGTCGATGGCCTGTTTGCCATGTTCTTCGCGGGGATCAGGTATTGAGTAATGGCCGGGCCACCGGAGACGGCGGGGCATTGTCGAAGCATCCCGCCGGGCGGAATGATCAGCGCGCGCCGCCGGAGACCGTCATAAAGGTGCGCGATCTCTTCGTGAGCTTTGGCGACAAGCTCGTCATGCAAGGCCTCGATCTCGACGTTTACCGGGGCGAGGTGTTGGGCTTCGTAGGTGGATCCGGGACTGGCAAATCGGTCCTTACCCGGACGATTTTGGGGCTCACCCGCAAACGCAGCGGGCTGATCGAGATTTTTGGTACCGATATCGACACCCTCTCGCCCAGCAAGCATAGCATTATCGAGCGGCGCATTGGCGTGATGTTTCAGCAAGGCGCGCTGTTTTCGGGTCTCACTGTCAAACAGAACGTCGAGGTGCCAATGCGCGAGCATTTGCGACTGTCGCCGCGACTTGCGGACGAACTCGCCATGCTTAAACTCGAGCTCATCGGCCTCGATCTCGATGCCGCCGACAAACGCCCGTCCGAATTATCCGGAGGCATGATCAAGCGGGCCGCCCTAGCGAGGGCTCTGGCGCTCGATCCAGAATTGCTATTTCTTGACGAGCCGACGTCAGGTCTTGATCCGATCGGCGCGGCGGAAATCGACGAATTGATCGCCACTTTGCAGCGAACGCTTGGGCTAACTGTCTTCATGGTGACCCACGACCTCGACAGTCTTTATTCGATCTGCGACAGGATCGCCGCTTTGGCCGACGGAAAAGTGATCGCCGAAGGGCCTATATCGATGATGCTTGACTCGCAACATCCCTGGCTGCGCGCTTATTTTCATGGCAAAAGGGCGCGTCTCGCCGGTTCCGGGGTTGCCGGGAGTTCCGGCTCGCGTGGCACGACGGCGGAGAATGAAGCGGCCGGTTTGCCCGGCCAAACGTGAGGCGGCTTTCGAGGACTGGAAAAGCAGGCAAAGTCAAATGGAAACTCGTGCGAATTATGCCTTGATTGGCGTGTTCACCTTGGCGGTCGTCGCTGCGGCCTTCGGCTTTGTGATTTGGTTTTCGGGGGCCGAAAATCGGGCGGACGCACGCCTTATAAAATTGTTTTTACCGGGTCGGTTTCGGGACTGTCCGTTGGCGGCGTGGTTCTTTTTAACGGCGTGCGGGTCGGCGCGGTCAAAAAGATTGATCTGTTGCCGCAAGACCCGTCCCGCGTCTTTGCGCTGATCGACGTGGATGCGAAGGTGCCAGTGCGCGCCGACACCAAAGCGCGGCTGGAATATACCGGCTTAACCGGGGTTGCATCGGTTGCATTGACGGGCGGGGCCATTGATGCGCCGCCGCTTCCCACCAGCTCGCAACAGCCGGGCGTCATTGTCGCCGATAGCTCGGAATTCCAGGATCTCATCGCAACGGCGCCGCGGGTCGCGGCCCAAGCCTCCGAGTTTTTTACGAAGACCAATCATCTGATCGACGAAAATTCGGCATCCATCACGGCTTCGGTGAAGAATGTCGAAAAATTCTCCGATGCGCTTGCCGCCAATTCAGACGCCATCAAGGATTTCATGGGGACAATCAAGCCTTTGAGCGAAAAGCTCGACGCGCTCGCGGGCGACGCCGATAAAGTCGTGAAGGCAATCAATCCGGACGAGGTCAAGACGATTGTCAATCATGTAGCCTCGCTGTCGACGAAATTCGACAAGATCGCCAGTGGCATCGATCGCTTCAGTGCAAACGGCTTGCGCCAATACGAGGCCTTGGCGGCGGATGGCCGCAAGACTCTTGAGCAAATCAATCAGGCGGTTCGCTCGCTCGACAAAAATCCCCAGCAGTTCCTATTCGGCAAGTCGCCGCAAATTCCGGAATACTCTGGAGCCCGTTAATGCGGCCAGTAATGCGGAGCGGCAATGCCCGCGCTTACCTTGACGCAAGCGTCCAGTGCTATAAGCGGAAGCGGGGCTCACGCCGTGCAAGAAAATTCGCGCCGCGATAAGGCGCCGGGGGCTCCGGAGCCGGGCTCGTTTTCTGCCCCCTTGTGGGAATGGATTTTGAGATGGGGACTTTTGCCCTTGTCCGTGCTTTAATCTTTGATCGGTTCCGCGCCTCGCGCCGCCGCGTTTTCCCGATATTGCTTGCCGGATCACTGCTCCTATTGTTCACCGCTTGTTCGTCCGCGCCTCTCGCCACCTACGATCTCACCCCAGCAGAGGGTTTTGCCGCGCGTGCCGGCCGCGGCCAGCTTGCCGTCCTAAGGCCAGACGCGATACTTCCCGCCGACTCGGACCGGATTGTCGTACGCACCGATTCGCAATCCGTGGCTTATCTCTCCGGCGGGCAGTGGGCCGATAAGCTTCCGTCGCTTATTCAGAACCGGCTCATCGAGAGCTTTCAAAACGCCCATCTTCTGCGCGCGGTTGGCCGGCCCGGCATGCTCGCGGATGTCAGTCTCCAAACCAACATCCGCCGTTTCGAGCTCGATGCCGAGCGGAGTGAGGCAGTCGTCGAAATTTCCTCCCAAATCATAGGTTCGAGCGGACGCATCATCGCCGGCCGGTTGTTTGCCGCCAATGTTCCGGCGCCGTCAAGCGATCCGGCGGCGGTCGCTGCCGCACTCGATGCGGCGCTCACCAAAGTCATGCGCGAGATCGTCATCTGGGCGGCGCCGAAAATTTGACGAGCGCCCACCGCACGGATGCAGGTCGGTCGTAAAAGGAAGCAGCTCGGTGACCTCGCGCATATTGGACCCGAGCGTGGCTTTATTGGCCTGAACGTCGGTTCAGCGCTGTTCGGCCCCAGGTCCGCAATCGCCGCCCATATCGTTACGGGACGGCTCGCAAAACGTCCCAAGGTCTTATAACATAGGTTAGTTTCTTGCTGGACAGTGTTGCGTCGGCAAGCATCGCGCGGCAATCTGTGGAGGACTGCCAATGTTCAATCTTTACGAGATCTTACGAAATGCCCAGGGGGGCCAAGCAATCGACAATTTGGCCGCACAATTCAACATCACGCCCGACGAGGCGGATGCCGCGGTTAAAGCCGTCATGCCGGCACTGTCCGAAGAGCTCTTGAAGCGGGCTTCGCATCCAATTGGGCTTGGATCATTCGTTGGCGCGCTGGGAGAGGGCCAGCATTTGGCGGCTTTCGCTGATCCGGCCGCCGCGCAGGAACCGGCCACCGTACAAAAGGGCGGCGATAATCTTAGCCAAATCCTGGGTTCTGAAAGTGCGCGTGAGCAGATCGTCCTGCGTGCTTCGAGCGCGACGGGGATCAGCTCCGATATGTTGACCCGAATGCTCCCGGTGATCGCCTCGATGATTTTCGGTGGCCTCACGAAATCCCTGCAAAACCAGGGCTTTGGCGGGATCATCGGGCAGCTCGCAAATGCCGCGGGGCAGGGCGGCCTTGGCCCCATTCTGGGCCAGATTCTCGGCGGCAATACTTCTCCGCCCCCAAATAATCCACGAGACTCTTCCACCTCCAGCCCCGCGGGCGGGTCTGGGGGGCTTGGCTCCATTCTCGGGCAGATTTTGAGGGGCGGCCAGAATCCGGGGGGGCCATCGCAGTCTCCGGCGCCTGGGGCTGGCCCCGGCCCAACGGGCGGGCAGGGCAGCCTTGGTGGCATTTTGGGGACGATCCTTGGCAACCTCGCCGGCCGGCCGGGGGCTGGCCCGACGTCGGGATCCTCTTCCTCCGGCGCAAGCCCTCAAGGGCCGGGACTCGATGCGGCCACAATCCAGGCGGGCCTTGAGGCCCTCACGAAAATGCTGCAGCCTGGTGCAGCGCCGTCTGCGGGTCCGCGGCAAGACGGAATTCAGGCCGAAATCAGTGACATCATGAGTGGGAAGCGCCACTGAACGATTCCTTCCCGATCTTATGAGACATGTGATCGGGAAGCCTTCTCGTGCATCCGTCCCGCCGCTCTTTTATTGCGTCAGAACTTTCGCCCGCCTATGTAGCGGCGCGGGGACGACTGATTAAACCCGGCCGCGAATTCTTAAATAAACGGCGAGCCGCACCTGTTGCGCCAAGCCGCATGAAGATGGCTGTCAAGTGAAAGTGTGGCAATGGCTCGCGACGTCACGGATTTTACACCCATCACGTCGCGCGATGAACTGGTCGCCTGGGTCGCGGACGGCGCGCGGCCGCCGGAGCAATTCCGGATCGGCACCGAGCACGAGAAAATTCCATTTTACCGGGCCGGCCGGTCGCCCGTGCCCTATGACGGCCTTCCCGCTCGGGGCCAAGCCGGGATTCGTGCTCTTCTGGAAGAAATGCAAAAGAGGCTTGGCTGGGCCCCGGTCAACGATGGACCGAATATCATTGGGCTCTACGATGCAACGAGCGGGGCCGGGATCTCGCTCGAGCCGGGCGGTCAGTTCGAACTTTCCGGCGCGCCGTTGGGCACCATTCATCAGACCAGTGCCGAGCTCGATTCCCATTTTTCGGCGCTAGAAGCCGCCGCCGCGCCGTTAGGGATAGGCTTTCTGTCGCTCGGCATGAGCCCCAAATGGCAGCTCGGCGAAATTCCTCTGATGCCCAAGCAGCGCTACGCGATCATGTCGAAATATATGCCGAAGGTAGGGTCGCGCGGGCTCGAGATGATGTTTCGCACCTCCACCGTGCAGACCAATCTCGATTTTTCGAGCGAAGGCGATATGGTCAAAAAGCTTCGCGTTTCACTCGCCCTACAGCCGGTCGCGACGGCCCTCTTCGCCAATTCGCCGTTCATGGAGGGCAGGCTCAACGGCTATCTTTCGGCGCGCTCGGAGGTATGGCGCCATACCGACCAGGCTCGCACCGGCTTACTGCCTTTTGCTTTCGAGGAAGGGATGTCATTCGAGCGCTACGTCGATTACGCGTTGTCGGTGCCAATGTATTTCGTCAAGCGCGGCGACATCTATCACGACGTGGCCGGCGCCGATTTTCGCGACCTTTTGAAGGCTAAGCTCGCGCAACTCCCGGGCGAGCAGGCGACGCTCGCCGACTGGGCCAATCATCTTACCACCATTTTTCCGGAGGTACGGCTGAAACGCTATCTCGAAATGCGCGGCGCGGACGTCGGACCCCGGCCTTTCCTTCCGGCACTTCCGGCACTTTTCGTGGGGCTCCTCTACGAACCTGCGGCGCTCGACGCGGCCTTCGACCTTGTGAAAACCTGGAGCTCCGAGGCGCGGGAAAAATTGCGGGCGGACGTTCCGCGTCTTGGCCTTGCGGCGGCGATCCACGGGCGGCATTTGCGCGCGGTCGCGGCTGAAGTTTTGGAGATTGCCCGCATGGGTCTTGCAAGGCGCAACCGGCGCGATGCGCGCGGTATTGACGAAACTATGTATCTCGACCCACTCGATGCGGTTCTCGCGGAGGCAAGCGAAGCCGAGCGCCTGGTCAAGAAGTTCAAGAAGCAATGGGCCGGAAGCATCGAGCCGGCCTTCGAAGAATGCGTTTATTGAGGCTGCAAATCATAACTCTAATTCAGTTGCATGCATCGGGACGAAACGAAATGATAGGCTGGGGCTAGCCCGGAGTCGAGCGCTGGAGCAAATGGAACATTGCACGGTCTTGGAAAATCCGGCGCCTCCTGGCGCCATCGTTTCGGCCATTGTTGCGCGGGACAATTGGACCTTGCGGGTGGCGCGCTGGAGCTGCGGGCAAGCTTGCGCCGGAACGGTCGCAATCTTGCCGGGCCGCGCGGAATTCATCGAAAAATATTTTGAAATCATCGGCGAATTGCTCGCCCGGAACTTCGATGTCGCGATCCTGGATTGGCGCGGGCAAGGCCTCTCCGGCCGGCTCGCGAAGGATCCCCGCAAAGGCCATATCGGCGATTTCCGGGCCTTCGAGCGCGACCTCGACGCCTTGGTGGAACAGGTTCTCGAACCTTACTGCCGGCCGCCGTGGTTTGCGCTTGCTCATTCCATGGGCGCGACGATCGCCCTGGCTAGGGCGCACTCTGGCGGCTCCCCATTCGCGCGCATGGTCCTGACAGCGCCAATGATTGCCATTTATGGCCTGCGCTTCGAGCGCGCCCTGCGCCGTCTCGCCAAGGCTCTGGTGCTGCTCGGGCAAGGCCGCCGTTTCGTGCCCGGCGGCGGTCCAAAGCCCTATATGGCGGCGCGCTTCGAGGGCAATCTATTGACGTCCGATGCAGGCCGCCATGCCCGCGCGGCAGCAATTATCGAGGCGGCGCCCGAACTTGCCATCGGCGATCCGACGATCGGCTGGATCAATGCCGCCTTCCGATTGATTCGGCGCTTCGAGGAAGTGGCTTACCCCCGCCGGATTTTGACCCCGGTTTTGATCGTCGCAGCCGGCGCCGACCGCGTCGTTGATACCGCCGCGACGGAATATTTCGCGAGCCGCCTCAAGGCAGCTAAGTGCCTCACATTGGCGCACGCCCGTCACGAAATCCTGATGGAACGGGACTCTTTGCGTGAGCTCTTCTGGGCCGCTTTCGATGCGTTTATTCCAGGCGAAGGCGCGGCCGGCGACGGCGACCGGATGGTCCAGAAATTTGACGAAGACAGCGGCGATGGCGCCGCCTTGTTCTCCGGGTCCGGAGCGGACGCGGTGGCCTGAGGAGATCGCCGCACCCCGGCTCTTGCCGTACGGCGCGCCTGCAGGTGTATAACTCCTTGGCCCAATTTGCTATTCCTTGATATTTGGATCTTTGAGCTTGGCAAAAACGGAATCCACGTCGATGCTGGCTTCCGATTCTGCTTTTGCTGTGCCCGCACTGGCAAACACTTCGGCTCTGGTCATTGGTTCTTTGGCGGATTCGCGCGTCGTAACTTCGCTCGGCACGAGGGTTTGACCGCGGTCTTCCTCGGGCTGCGGGCGCTCCTTGGCGGCACGATTGACTTCCGCGTCGAGATCCAATTGCGAACAGAGCCCGAGCGTGACAGGGTCGGCCGGCGTCAATGCCGCCGAATTCCAATGCGTCCGGTCGCGGATCGCCTGCAACGTTGTTTTGGTGGTGCCGGCGAGACGCATAATCTGCGCATCCTTCAGCTCTGGGTGATTGCGAACCAGCCAGAGGATGGCGTTCGGACGATCCTGCCGCCGCGACAGCGGCGTGTAGCGGGCGCCGCGCTTGCGGCCCAGCTCCGGCAGCCGCACCTTCGATACCGCGAGCTGCAGCTGGCGCGTCTCCTCTGCTTCGGCCGCCGCGATTTCCTCGCGGGTCAACTGGCCAGACGTAATAGGGTCATGTCCCTTGATTCCAGCCGCTACTTCACCGTCCGCGATCCCCTTCACTTCCAGCGGATGAAGCTTGCAAAAATTAGCGATTTGTTCGAAAGTCAGCGAGGTGTTCTCGACCAGCCAGACGGCCGTGGCCTTGGGCATCAGCGGCGCATTGCTCATGTATGTCTCCTGTCCGCTCGGACACGGAAATAACCTGGCGTTGTTCGCGGATACCACCAGCGAAGCCAAACAAAACATCCGTGAAGGGAATCGCGCTATTATATAGACGCGAGCATGTTCAAACGCAATGCGAACGCTCGGGGTAGCCGGCGAGAAATTGCGCTAAAAGAACGCGGCGCGGCGGTAGAGTGCCCGGCCGGTCTCTGGACCGTGAGCACCTGCCGCCGCCTTTGCGGGTTCCAACGGTGGATCCATATCCGGGCCGGGGTTTGCGGCCCCGGCTAAGCTACTAAGCTTAGAGCATGATCCCAAAAAATCGCAAACTTTTTGGATCTGATCATGCGATAAGACCAAAGATGGTCTGGCGGAGGAAGTTTCGCTTAAATCATGTTCCGGCTTGTTTTGCGTTTTTTAGGCCTTTGCTTGTTGGCGACAGCTTTCGTCACTCTCTTCGTTGACGTCACGCGCTCTGTCGCGAATGCAACTCTCCACGTTACGCCGCTCGGGGAGTCGCTCATGGCGCTCGCTCCAGGCAAGCTGGCCTTGGCTCAAACCTTCCTTGAACGTCATCTTCATCCGTTCCTTTGGAATCCTGTTTTGACCGATCTTATGCGTTTACCGGTGTGGCTCGCCGCGGGCGCCGCCGGATGTTTGGCCAACTGGCTTGGCGCCAAACCGGCGCCGGGATTTGGTTTTTCGAGCCGTTGAATGCCCATGCCCGGCCGCGCCGGCCCCCATTGCAGGCTCGCGGCATAAGACCCACTTAGCAGGGGATGGATGACGTCCCCAAAGGATGCGGCCCATGTTTTCGTTTCGCAAACGCATGTCTCTGCCCGATGCCGCCGAGGCTCTGCCCGGACGGCCGGATCCAGTTTTATCCGCTGGAACGCATCTCATAACTGGGCACGGACTAATGCCTCCCTTCCCGCGGGGCATCGCGACCGCGCTGTTCGGCATGGGCTGTTTCTGGGGCGCCGAGCGCAAGTTCTGGGAGCTTGGTGAGGGTATCCATGTGACGGCGGCCGGATACGCGGGCGGCCTTACACCGAACCCGACCTACGAGGAAGTCTGCTCCGGGTTGACCGGCCATAACGAAGTCGTGCTGGTTGCTTTCGACCCGGCGAGGATTTCTTATGAAACGCTATTAAAGACTTTTTGGGAAGGCCATGATCCGACCCAAGGGATGCGGCAGGGCAACGATGTTGGCACACAATACCGCTCCGCCATTTATGTCGAAACCGCCGCCCAGCGCATTAGCGCTGAGGCCAGCAAGGCTGCCTTCGCCAAGGAATTGGCCGCTCGGGGCTTCGGGCCGATCACGACGGAGATCCTCGATCGGCCGGATTTTTATTACGCCGAAGGCTACCACCAGCAATATCTGGCGCAAAATCCTCGCGGCTATTGCGGCCTCGGCGGCACAGGCGTTTCTTGTCCCATCGGCATCGCGCCGCCATAGCCGCGTGGCATAGTCCAGACAATCCCGAACGGAGTTCATGCACCAGAGAATCTTACGTGTGGCAAGGCGCGGCAGCAATCGAATATTCACTTTATGCAGGCATTACCTCGCCTGGAAATAAACCGGCGGAAAATCCAGTTCCGCGCAATCAGCGGCGCAACGTTTTTGGTATTTGGTGCGTTAAGGGAAATGCGGCATTCATTGAGCGGATGCCGGCATGTTGGAGTTACGTAATGATAATTGGACGAATATTTGGAATATTCATATTTTCAAGCCTCGCCGCGTCAGGCGCCGCTTTCGCCGGGGGAATACCCAAGGGGACCGCCGGCAAGATAGATCACCCTGTGTCCACGAGCGAGCCCGCCACCGGTGCGAGGCACGTCATAGCGCAGGCGCCCATAGTCATGGGGCGCAGCGTGACCGAGCGCCACAAGACCAAGCTGCATCACATAAAAATGAAGCCGCTGGAATTGGTCGAAACCCCGGCCCCTGCAGAAAATTAGCGCTCGTCTGGTTTTTGCGTTCGAAACGCTGGCTGGCGGCAAGCCGCGCCAGCCAATTTTCAGCGCGCAGTGAGGACGCTTTCACATTCGGGCGGCAATTGCGCCATCGTCAGGGGCGGCTTCGGCTTTTCAGGACCTGGCACCGGATGCAGGATTGCGTCCGAAAACCACCAAGCGAGCGAGGCATCGCAGCCGTCTCCCGGCGGCACAGGATCTTGATCGCGGCAGGCCTCTTCCCCTGCCGGACAAGCAAGGCGGACATGAAAATGATAATCATGCCCAAAGTACGGGCGGACCTTGTTGAGCCATGAACGATTGCCCGTGGCCTCGCGGCACAGCGCTTTTTTGATCGCCGCGTTGACGAAAATGCGCTGCACCGCCGGGTCTTGCGCCGCCGCCCGAATGACCGCGAGGTGATCCGGCGTCCACTTCTCCGGATCGACGTCAAGCCGGTCCGGCCGCACCACGGTGACCGCCGACATTTCCTCGCGCTCCAGGCGCGACAGGTCGCGGTTGGGCATTGGCGTCAGCCAAATGTCGGCGTCGAGACCGATCTGATGCGAGGCATGCCCGGTAAGCATCGGACCGCCGCGTGGCTGCGACATGTCGCCAACGAGAATTCCGGGCCAATGGCTGACGGTTGGCACCTTCCGCGCAAAACGTTCGAGAAACGCAAGCAGAGCCGGGTGCCCCCAATTGCGGTTGCGTGAGAGCCGCATTACCTGCCAAGCTGGACCATTGACTGGCAGAGCCTGGCCACCCGCAAGGCAGCCGCGCGAATAAAATCCGATGGTGCGCGCGGCCAAAGCCGCCGGCACGACTTGGCGTCCGAACAATTGTTTTGCAGGCGTGGAGGGGTCCTCTGGATGTGCGAGCGGCGGCAGCCGCACCGGTTCGAGCGTGCCCTTTTCTTGCGGAAAAGCCTCGCCGCCAATGCCGGCCAAGGCTACCAAGGCGGCCAAACAAACAAGTCGGGGACGCATCAGCACTTCTCCCTTCCGGTAGAAATTGAAGATTAAGCCCAAAAAAATAAGAAACCGGTAACGCGCTTTTCGAGATTTGCAAGCCGCTTGCGCGGCGCCGAGCATTGCGCGCCGGACCAAAAGCGATAGCGAAGACCCTATCGCAGTTCGCCATGAAAGACTAAGGTTCCGGTTCAGGCCGCTGAACCAAAGGTCTTGCACGGTGCGTAAATGGGCATGCGCGGCGGCCGCTATGGCCGGACTGACCGGCGCGGGCGGAATAATTTTGGCCGCCGCCGCCGCGCATGGCGTGCCCGATCCCAGGCTGCAAACGGCCGCCAATTTTTTGCTGCTCCACGCCGCCGCTACCCTTGCCGTTTGCGGGCTTGCCTTGGCCGTGCCGCACCGTGGCATCTGGTTTCTCGGCGCGGCGGGGTTATTCCTGTCCGGCAGCCTGTTGTTTGGCGGCGATCTCTCCGCGCGCGCGCTCGCCGGAACAAGACTGTTTCCCATGGCCGCGCCGCTCGGTGGCACGCTTCTTATTTTTGGCTGGGTTTGGGTGACGCTGGCGGCCCTGATCGTCACGCGCCAATCGCGCGTCACCAAGCCTGATCAAAACATAGATGAATGATAATTGTCTGGACTTTGACAATCAGACGCGGCAATGAATTTGAACTTTCAAGCGATCAAGCAGTAATAACATGGTTGCCGGCAAAGAGACCGCGCCGAATAGACAGCAAATCTTGATCGTCGAGGACGAGCCATTTATCGCGCTCGCCATCGAATCGATGCTGCTGGAGGTTGGCTTCGAATTGGCGGGATGCGCCGCGCAAGTTTCCACCGCCCTAGAGTTGATCGGTCGCGAACGGATCGACGGCGCAATCCTCGACGTGAACCTTGGCTCACAAAGGATTGATCCTGTTGCTGACATCCTCGCCGCGCGTGCATGCCCCTTCTTTTTCACAACGGGGTACAGCATTTCGGGCCTGCCAGCGCGGCATGCGGGCCGCGCCGTGCTGCAAAAGCCGTTCGGATTGGAGCAATTTTTGGCGGTCTTGCGCGCGGAGTTCGGTTCACCCGCTGATAACCGGCGTGGCACCGCAACGGACGCCGCAGGTTCGCCTAGCGATCGTCAATTACCGCCGCGCCACCGTGCCGGTATACCAACACCGGGCCTGTAAAGAGGCGCGCTGCCGCGCTGGCTGCAGCGACGCCCGCGTTTCTAGGATCGGAGGGCATGCTTCCTTGATACCGGCAAGACGAGACTGTCCCCGCTGAGATCGATGCTTTCCGCCTTGATGGTGACATAGTCGAAGACCAAATCATTATTTCAGGCCAACTGATTCCTGCTACAAGGAAACGTGGCAAAAATCGGCTTTTTAGTCCTGCTAATTTCTGAAAAGATCCAGCATCGCCTTCGCGTGACAATGCTTTAGTTTTGCGCATTCCCATCAGGGACGGCCTAAGAGCCAGGGTCGAATCGGCAATGGTCGTTTCTGGTTCCTCCCCGCTGTCCCGAAAAATTCTGTCGCTCACGATCACCATTTTCGCGGGCCTCACCATTCTTGTTGCGATCACGGCGGCCGTGGCGCCTTGGGTCTTTTCGAATGCAGCCTTGCGCAACGAAGTCGCGGTACAAATCCGCCATTTGACTGGACTTTCCGCGACTACGCGGGGCCGGGCGGTCTTTGTCGTCCTGCCGCAACCCCATATCAGCATAAATGGCGTCAGCCTCGCCGATCCCTCTGGCGCGCTTCGTATCGACACGCGTTATCTTAAGGCATACGTCCGACTTGCGCCGCTATTCCTTGGCCAGATCGAGATCGCGTCGGCGACCCTCGATCAGCCGGACATGGATATCTATCTCGATGGCCAGCCGGTGTCCCCGGACAGCGTGAGTGGCCGCGCCACGGGTGCCTCGTCTGCAACCGCCGACGCCGCGTCGAGCGTCGCGGCTAGCCTCGGCGCCGTGGTGACATTTATCGATGGCCACGCGCGGCTGATAAGCAAGCATCTATCGCCAGATCTATCGGTCGACGCCATCAACATGACACTAGACTGGCGCATCCCAGGCGCGGCGGCGCTCATGACGGGGCAAGTCCGAATTCGCGGAGATAACGCCGCGATCGTCGCTTCCCTTGCAAGCCCGGCCGGGTTGTTGCGAGGCCGGCAATCCGCTCTCAGTTTCACGATCGACGCACACTCATTCTCGTTGTCGGCCGGTGGCGAACTTGCAAGTCTGCCGAAATGGCAATTCAACGGCCACGCTCACGCCGCCGCGCTGTCAGCGCGAGCGGTTTTGGAACAAGCCGGATATTTTATCCTGTTGCCTGGACCCTTCAATGATTTTGACGCCAAATGCGAGGTCACCATCACGGCGGCGCGCGCGGTCTGTTCAGGCCTGCGCTTGCAGGCCGATGGAAACGATATCGAAGGTACATTGGCATTTCAGGCGCGCGACGGCGGGGCTTCGGTGCTTTCCGCTACCTTGGCGGCAAGACGGCTGTCGCTCAGGCCCTTCCTGGCAAGTCTTTCGCCCGCCACTGGGCTGGATGGCCAGTGGAATCGCGATCCGTTCGATTTGAAGGGAAGTGGCTCGGCCGATCTTGATTTCCGCGTCTCAGCGTCGCAGATGCTTCTTTCGCATTTCGAGATTGAGGACGCGGCCTTTTCGTTGGTGCGCAACAGCGGTCGCGTGGAATTGACCCTTACCGGGGCCAAGGCATATCAAGGCACGATCAAGGGCCGCGCAACGTTCGACATGAGCGGGAACGGCGTCGCCGTGCAGGCCACAGGCGCGATCTCCGGCGCCAGACTTGAAGCGATGTCGTTCCATGCCTTCGGATGGCCGCAATTTTACGGGGCCGTGACAGGCACGGCCAACCTCGAAAGCGCTGGGGCCAGCATGAACGACCTTATGCGCAACCTCGATGGGACGGCGCAAATCGACGTTGCGCAAGGGCAAGTTGGAGGGATCGATCTCAATTCGGTCTTGCACTGGATCGACCAAAGCCCGCTCGCGCTTCTCGCCAATATTCATCGCGGCCGGACCGCTTTCGCGCAAGCCGGTTTCGGGTTGCGCTTCGTTAAGGGCGTAGCCCACATCGAGGAAGGCACGCTCGAAAACCCGAGCCTCAAGCTTGGGTTTGGTGGCACCGTGGATTTCGGCGAACGCCGGCTCGATCTGCATGCTGTAGCCATGCCTTCCGTCGGCATGGTCAAGCCCGGGAAGGAAATCCCAAAATTTCAATTCGATGTCGGCGGCGCCTGGGATGATCTCGCGTTTAGACCGGATGTGCGCGATTTGATCCGCCGGTCCGGCGCGGCGGCGCCCCTGTTTCCGCAACAGCCAGGAGTGGCCAAGCCTCTCGGCCTTGACGGAGCAGACGCAAAGTAACCGATATGGACGGGAAACGCGTCGCGCTAAATCCCAGTCGTTTGAGAATCTGAAACTCGCATTATTTCCACGCCGTCGCCCCAAAAATCGGCTCGAATGTTGCGCGTAGCGCGGTATCGGCTTCGCCCATAGTCACCGCAAGACCAAGATCGCGAAGGCTCGTCACCCCAAACTGCGCTGCCGGAATGCCGCAAGGCACGATGCCGGAAAAATGCGTAAGATCCGGTGCGACGTTGAGCGCTATGCCGTGGAACGACACCCAGCGCCGGACCCCGATCCCAATCGCGGCGATCTTGTCCTCGGCGATCTCGCCGTTTACGCTGCGCGGTTTTTCCGGTCTAGCAACCCAGATCCCGATCCGGCCCGCGCGGCGCTCGCCCACGACATTAAAAGTGTTCAGCGCCGCGATGATCCAGTTTTCCAACGCGCACACGAAAGCGCGCAGATCTGGGTTCCGGCGATTGAGATCGAGCATCACATAAATAACCCGCTGGCCCGGCCCATGGTATGTGAATTGCCCGCCCCGGCCGCTCTTGTGCACGGGGAATCGCGCCTCCAAGAGATCCGCCGCGCGCGCGGATGTTCCGGCCGTATAAAGCGGCGGATGTTCGAGAAGCCAGATCAGTTCGGGCGCGGTGCCAGCGGCGATCCCCGCGACCCGTGTCTCCATGAAGGCCACGGCCTCCGCATAAAGTACACCCGCATCCGAAACCCGCCATTCCACGGGGGCGGCCTCACCGACCAGCGCGGGCTCCAGGGTCGGCAATGCACCTCGCAACCGGTTCCCGGCATTGCGGCTGCCGTGGTCTTGCTGGGCTTGCCGCAAAAGACAATTCCTTTGCCCAATCTTACGCAGTGCCCGGCGACCCCTGTTTCTCGATAGTAGGATTTTCGCAAAAAACCTTACCAAAGTGCTTCACGTGAAACATTTTGGTACGATTATTCACAAGTTGGCCCCGTAAAAACTATCCCGGTTTCCTGAACCCGGCTTCATAAAAACTGGCTCATTCTGCCGTTGCATTATCTTAACCCGAAGCTGCGATCAAAACATCGACTGCCAAGCCAATGTTTGTATATCATGAAAAAATAGCTTGCGAATTTTCAGCGATTCTTCTTCGCGATGACACCTATGCAATCCTTGGATGATTTTGCCGCCTCCAAATTGGCGGAGTTGGAGCGCGCCTCTCTGCGGCGGGTACTTGCCGAGAGTATTCGCGGGGAAGGCCCATGGATTGAACGCGACGGCCGCCGCTTGCTGTCCTTTTCCTGCAACGATTATTTAAACCTTTCGCACCATCCGGCGCTCAAGAAAGCGGCCATCGCCGCGATTGCGCAATATGGCGTGGGCGCTGGCGCGTCGCGCCTCGTGACCGGCAATCATCCGTTATTTCGCGAGCTGGAGGGAAGGCTCGCGCGGCTCAAGGGAACCGAAGCCGCCTGCGTTTTCGGTTCCGGCTACCTCGCCAATGTCGGCATCGTCCCGGTGCTTGCTGGCGCGCCGGATCTCATTTTGATCGACGAACTCGCGCATGCCTGCCTCTGGGCCGGGACGCAACTCTCTCGCACACGCACGTTGGCGTTCCGGCATAACGACGTTGCCCATGCAAGAGCGTTGCTCAGTGAAAACCGCGCCCGCGTGCGGAACGCCCTGCTCGTCACCGACGGGGTGTTTTCCATGGACGGCGATCTTGCCCCCTTGCATGACCTCGCGGCTCTTTGCACCGACTTCGATACTTGGCTCATGACCGATGACGCACATGGCCTCGGCGTGATCGGCAATGGCCGCGGGTCGGCACATGCTGCTAGCGCCGAGCGGGTACCTTTGCAGATGGGAACATTGTCCAAGGCGATCGGCGGCTACGGCGGATATTTATGCGCGTCGCGGAACGTGATCGATTTGATGAAAACGCGTGCCCGGACTTTAATTTATTCGACGGCTCTTCCTCCAGCGATGGCGGCGGTGGCGATCGCGGCCTTGACGATCATCGAAAGCGAGCCCGGATTGACCGCAAAACCTCTCGCCAAGGCGCGGGCGTTCACCACTCGTCTTGGCCTTCCCGAAGCGCAAAGCCCGATTGTCCCGCTGATCATTGGCGAGCCGGAGGCGGCGGTTCATGCATCACGAAAATTGGCGGAGGAAGGTTTTCTTGTGACGCCGATCCGGCCGCCGACGGTCCCGGCTGGCACCGCGCGGCTGCGCTTCGCCTTCACGGCCCAGCATCCCGATCAAGAGATCGCCCGCCTCGCCGATGCGGTGCGGGCTCTCGCCGCATTTACGCCCGCGCGCAAAGAAATCGCCAAATGTCCGCCGTCTTCATAACCGGCACCGGGACTGGCGTCGGCAAGACCTTTGTGTGCGCGGGCATCATCCGTTATTTTCGTGGGCTCGGGCAACCGGTCAATGCTTTAAAGCCTCTCGTGAGCGGCTTCGATCCGGCCGCGCCGTCAGGCAGCGATCCGGCCGTACTCCTCGAGGCGCTCGGCCGGGATGTCAATTTGGAGGAACTCAAGCGCGTCTCGCCGTGGCGTTTTCGTGCGCCGCTTTCCCCGGACATGGCGGCACGGGCCGAGGCTAGAGCGATTGATGTTCAGAAAGTCGTCGATTTTTGCCGAGCGGCAAGCGCCGCGAAACGACGGTGTCTTGCTGATCGAAGGCATCGGCGGCATCATGGTTCCGCTCGACGAGTGCCACACAGTGTTGGATTTGATGCTCGCGCTCGACCTGCCTTTGGTCCTCGTCGCCGGCAGTTATCTTGGGACGCTGAGCCATGTCCTTTCCGCGCAGGATGTGATTTTGCGGCACGCACTTGAGCTGCGCGCCATTGTTGTCAGCGAGAGCGAGTGTTCCGCGGTGCCGCTTGACGCGACATTGGGGACGCTTTTCAAATTTCGCCAAAGCCCCGTTGCTTGGTTTGCGGCGGCAAGTTCCGGCAAGTCAAAACGATGCGGTCTTTCAGCGACTGGCCGGGCTGATCGATTAAACGCGCGTGCCAGCTACGTCGAGGAAGCGGCACCCTGCAACGCGGCCTCAATCTTCTCAGCGCTACTCGTGCTTGACCGATGTGATGGCCGTGGGCTTTTTGATGCCCGGGAGTTTTCCAGCTTTCTTATTGTTGCGCGTGGCCGCGCGCTCAAGTTCGCTTTCCATGGCCTCAAGCTCCGCCTTGCTTTTCAGCTTCGGCCGTTCAGGGTCGGTTCCGGTAACCGGCTGATAGGCGAGACTGTCTGGCAACGGCCGTTTCTCGCGCACGAAATCCTTTGCCTCCGGAACGTCGGCCCAAATTTTCGTATGCATCAAGGTGTCAAGCGGCGAGGGGCCCAGCTTTAACTCTTGCGCATGAACAAGCGGAACAAAGCCAAGACAAATCGCGGCAAGCGCCGCCAGCGTCAGAAGTGGCGCGCAAAGATGAAGGAGCCGATTTTGTTGCATTTCAGCGTACCGGTGCCGCAGCTTTGTTCAGTTGCCTGCCGGTACAATCCAAGTTTATTGTGTCGGAACCGCGGCAAAACGCTACGCGGATTTTGCGATACCAGAACAGGTGTTTTGAACCGCACGAAAGCGTGGAAATTTAATGAGCTCGAGAAAAACCAAGCCCTTGGAGGCCACGCGGATAGAGCGTCAGCTCGTGCCGCCAAAGCCTGAAATTACAACAATAGCGAACCCCGGCAGATCGCCAAAATCCGCTGCATCCAAGAAAGTTTCGCCAGCCGTTGCGGCTGACGCGTCTGCTACTCCTAATAGCGAAGGTCCGGCGCTTGGCCCGGCAACGCCGGAAGCCTCGCGCGAAAAAGAGGGCGCACCCGACTTTGAACGCTTGTCTTATAATTTGGCACGGCTCGTAGAACAGGGCGGGAAAATGCTCGCCGCATATTTCAAGCAGCCGGAAGACATCGAGGCCAAGAGCAATATTTCAAACGGACTTGCCGACGCAATCCGTTCAATCAGCCGCATTGCCGAGCATTGGTTGAGTGACCCAGCCCGGACCCTCGAAGCGCAATCTTCCTTGACGGTAAGGTTCCTCGGCCTTTGGGCGCATAGCTTGCGCCGGATGTCCGGCGAGCGGGAGAAGCCGTTCGTACCCTATGACCCCTCGGACAAAAGGTTTGCCGCGCCGGAATGGCGTGAGAGCCCATTCTTCGATTTCCTGCGGCAGGCGCATTCCATCGTCTCGCATTGGGCCGAGGATCTTGTGGTGCGCTCGAACGATGTCGATCCGCACATTCGCGACAAGGCAAGGTTCTACCTGCGGCAGATATCGAGTGCCCTTTCGCCTTCGAATTTCCTTGCCACCAATCCCGAGCTGCTCAAGGAAACCTGGGCATCGAGCGGCGACAATCTCGCCCGTGGCGCCGCGCTGCTAGCGCAGGATATGGAGGCCGGCAAAGGCACGCTCAAAATCAGCCAATGCGATTCCTCGAAGTTCGAGCTCGGCGTCACGACTGCGGCGACCCCAGGTAAGGTCATATTTCGTAACGATCTCATAGAACTCATTCAATATGCGCCCACAACCGATACGGTTTTCAAGAGGCCCTTGCTGATCATTCCTCCCTGGATCAATAAATTCTATATTCTCGATCTGAACCCCGAAAAAAGCTTCGTGCGCTTCGCAGTGTCGCAAGGCCTCACCGTCTTCATGATTTCGTGGGTCAATCCCGACACGCGCCACCGCAACAAAGGGTTCGAAGCCTATATGCGGGAAGGCATTTTTGCCGCCCTGGATGCAATCGAAAAAGCAACCGGCGAATCCGAAATAACCGCGATCGGTTATTGCATCGGCGGCACCCTGCTGGCCATGACGCTCGCCTATATGGCGGAGACCGGCGACAGGCGGATTGCAAGCGCGTCATTCTTCACGACCCAGACCGATTTCAGCCACGCGGGCGACCTAAGGGTCTTTGCCGATGAGGAGAGTTTGCGCGCCCTCGAAAAAAAAATGGCGGCGACCGGCTATCTCGAGGCCTCGGCGATGGCGAGCGCCTTCAATATGCTCCGGCCCGAGGAACTCATCTGGTCCTTCGTGGTCAATAATTACATGAAGGGCAAACCGCCGCTTGCTTTCGACCTGTTGGCATGGAACTCGGACTCGACACGAATGACCGCGGCGAACCATCTCGCCTATCTGCGCCACTGCTATCTCGAAAACAGGTTGGCCAGAGGCAAGGCGAAGTTCGGCGGAAAGACCCTCGATCTTTCGAAAATCACCCTGCCTGTCTACCATTTGGCGGCGCGCGAGGATCATATCGCGCCGGCGAAATCCGTCTTTATCGGCGCCAAACTTCTTGGCGGCAAGGTCCGCTTCGTGCTTGCCGGTTCAGGCCACATAGCGGGCGTTGTCAATCCGGCGGGCAAGCCGAAATATCAGTATTGGCGGGGCAAGGCACCGGCTGGCGAATACGAGGATTGGGTCGCTGCCGCAACCAAATACAAGGGCAGCTGGTGGGTTGACTGGATCAAATGGATCACGCGCCAATCGCGCAAGAAAGTGCCGGCGCGCCAGCCGGGCGATAGAGAGCTGGCGCCGATCTGCGATGCGCCCGGCGAATATGTGCGGGTGCGCTATTGATACCGATGGAGAGCTGGCCCGGTAATAAGTGGAAATGCCTGAACACGGCATAGGCTGCGGTGAGCAGCAAGGAACGTGACGAAGAGATACATTTTCGCCTGGAAAGCCGGGCTGTGCTTCCAGCATGGTCTATAGCCATCCAGAAGGCGGACTGCAGCGTTTAGTTTAGACGAGTGACGACGGCCAGACGTTTCACCTCGCCATTTTGATAAGCCTGCAAAAATGCGGCGTAGTTCTTGAAGGACACACATCCGTTCGAATCACCATTCGCGCCCAGCATGTATGTGTGTGCGAGAAGGCCTGTCCGTCCATAGACGTCACCGCCGCCAACGGGGATGAGGCGCAACGCTTGGACGCCGTGGAAAAGCTGCTCTCGCGGCTGAAGCTGATAGATATTCGGCGGCGTGGCCCCCCGCATTCTTTCGTTAACGTAACGTGGATCGTCTAATCTATTGCCGAGGCCCGAATGCGCTTCCAATCTCGTTCCAGTGGGCAAGTAGACGGTATGGGCCGCGACATCGTAAACGGCGGTCCATCGATCGTAGCGGGACGACGGGCTGGATGTAAGGCTTCGTACACTGCTACCAAGAATGCCATCTTCCGGCGCCGCATAGGCTAGGGCAGGCCCCGCAGGCGGCGTACCAAAAAGTTTTTCGAAAAACGTGCGATTATCGGCGGTGGTGGCTGGGGGGGCGGTCTTGCCGTACTGCTGGGCCAACCTGCGGCCCGCAGGAGACGGGCCATGGCTCGCCGGCAGTCCCAAATCTGCGGGACGCGGTATTGGTAAAGGTGCGTTCTCGGCAAGTTGGGGAATGGCCCGTTCCGGCATCGGCACGACGCTTTCCGGCTCTGCAATTGCACCTGCGGATACCGGCGCAATTGACTCAAAGGTCGATTTAAGCGGCATGCTTTGCGCTAGCGAAAGCGGCGGGAAACCCGAAGACGATCGCGGGTCGAACAGCCCGCCATAGGGGTTCGAGGCAACGGCTACCGCGGGTGCGGCCGCTGGCGCTTCAATGGCAACGGGGGCGGCGGCGGGACGCAGGTAGAGAATCCAGACGCCAAACAATGTGCTCAAGGCGAGAGCGAGGGCGCCCGGAATGGTTTGAGAAGAAATTCTCGAAAATAAACAGGGGCGCTTTGATGGGTTGAAATCAAGATCCCCTATCGATCCATAGAGCCATGCGTCTCGCTTTCAAAATCATTGCCGTTCGTGGCGCCATTTGGCCGAGATTGCCCGTGGCGCTAGAAGGCGCGATTAACCACAACAATGCGTAAGAAGCGTCTCAGCCTCGCGACACGCCGGCCCAAAGACCTTCGTAATTTTGCTGGAGGACCATTGCGGCGATTTTTAGCAAAACGCCGATCAAAGTATCATTTCTCGAAATGGCCTTAATCAATTCCAACTCAATTACCGACCATACAGCGGACGGAAAGACCGGTGTGTGCTGCCGTCATCGTTCTCACTTATTTGCCGGAATCGCGTGGGATGGACGCGAATTTCTATGTGGCGCTGTGCGGCTATACAAAGAGAAGGAGCAGAAAAAAATTCTTGTAAAATCAACGTGTTTTAGGATTGCTATGAGGAGCTATGGCGTGGAGCGGGCGAAGGGAATCGAACCCTCGTATGCAGCTTGGGAAGCTGCCGTTCTGCCATTGAACTACGCCCGCACTGTGTCGCGTTTACCATACCTTAGCACTTTCTTCAAAACCGCCTGGTTCCTTTTGGCTCTCGCTGCGCAGTCCAGTGCGGACAATGAATTTTCCTATACCGGCTTTCGTTTTGCAATCGCAACGAGAAGCCGAGCCGGCGGCTATCGCGGTAGCAAAAGGAGGTGCGGCCCGTTCCACAAATTGACACTCAATCCCTATTTTCGTTGTCCCTCGACTCTTCGAGCAGCAGAGTCTCAATGTCGCCGAGAATCATCGCGGGATCGAGCGATAGGTTCGAATAGATCTCGCGGACAATGCCCTGCTTGTCGATCAGGAACACTTTTAAGAGATGATTTATGACCACGCCGCCACCGCCCGATGCCTCGCGATCGATAGAAATCTCCTCGCCCATGTCGCGCAGCACAGGTTTGAGAAATAAATTGGAATAGGTGGTGAGAAAGTGCCAGCGCACGATGGACGCGCTCGCTTCAAAGCGGCGGGAAAATCCCGTGAGCATTTCCGGCGTGTCGTGAGCCGGGTCGAGAACTCATGAAGACGAGCCGGACTTGTCCATGTAGTTCGGGGCGCGCGATGATGCCGTCCCGCACTTTCTCGAACGCGTCCCAGGCAAGCGGACAGCCGTTCGGATCGGCGCAATAGGAATAAAAAAACGCAAAGAGCGTGATCGCACCCGTCGTGTAGCGGGAGAGCGCGCGGGGAAACTTTGTACCTTCAAGCACGATTCCGGCGGGCACGCGCTGAATATGGTCGAGCGTGTAGCTTCCGGGCGGCGGCAGAAGGCCCGCGGACTTTTTCGCGCGGAGCGGCACAGCGGCCGCGGAAATCCCCGCGGCTGCGATCAAACTTGCCCAGTACGGCCTGAAAAGACGCAATCCTCCGCGTGTCTTCACCGCGATGCCGCGCGTGGCATGTCGAGCGAGGCTTTCTCGAGCGGACCCGAAAATTTCATGTGATGCGGGCGGCCGAGCTTTTGGCCAAAAAAATCGACCTCGAATTTGAGCTTCAATTCTTTGCCGTCCCAATCGTAAGCGCGCAGAACCTGCTCGTTGTCGGCGCCCTTTTTGTCCCAGTTCGCAAGCAGTGAAGACGTAATATAGACGCGCTTTCCATCCCAGCTTTGGGAAATCATATTGACCTGCTTGCCGGTGACTTTCTCGTAGATCTGCACTGGTTTTGTGGGATCGGAAATGTCGAACAAATGGGTCGTGCCGTCCATGAACGTGTTGACCCAAAAGTCTTTGCGTCGGCTGAAATCGAGGCGTCCACGGGCAGCGGAATTTTAGCCGGATCGCCGATCGTCGCGACCTCCTTGGCTTGCCATTCGTTGTTGGCGTCGTGGTTGATTAGCCAGAGTTTCGAAGTGAGCGATGAGAAGGTGATGGCCCAATCGTCGTCTTCTTTCAGCGACCAGCGGATTTCGAGCGTCGCGCCGGGAACGTTGAAGATTTTTTCCGGCCGCATGGATTTGAGGTTCCACAGCACCATTGTGTTGCCGAAATGCTTCATCGCCTCGGCGTCCTTGATGAGCGCGCCGAGATCCCTCATGTAATTGTTCCAGCCGGTGAAGCTCGATGTCAGAAACACATTTTTCTTGGGATTGATGGCGAGGTCGTAGCTATATCCGTCGCCGCCATTGTCAGTTGGAATTGGATGGGCGGAGAGAAACTCCCCCTTGTTGCTATAAACCGCGAGACCGGTGACGCCGTCGCGGGTCTTGTCGTTCGACAAAGCGCCGATCACCATGCGGCCGGGGATGGCATAAAACGTATGTGGGCCGATGAAGCCGGTCTTTTCGGTAAAATCGCTAATGGTGTTCACGAGCGTTGGCTTCGAGGGATCGGTGCCGACGTCGAAGACGAAAATCTTGCTGTCGTCGAGGCGCCCGGCCCAAAGATATTTGCGGTCGTCGGTGAAGCCCATGTGATGCGCCTCTCCGCGGCCGCCGACGGACACGCTGCTGATCACCGTGCCATAGGACTTCGACTTTGGATCGGCGTCGATGGTGACAAGCTTGTCGGACTCGTCGCCGAGACCTTTTTCGCCCAGCGTCCAGACATGCAAATAGGCCTCCTGGCCCTTGATGAGCGCGGCCGTATAGGGCGAGAGGCATGTCTCGTCCGCGCGCGCCGGCGCGGCGATTGCAGGTGCGGCGGCGATCAATCCCGCCATGAGTGCGTATCGAGCACGGGCCTTCATCGTTTCCTCCCCAATGTTTTTTCTTCGCCGAGCATATATTTCCACGAAAGCTGTGGCAAAGGCTTCTTTTATAAGTTCCTTTCATATGTCCCGGTTCGCTGTAACGGTCCAGCGATGGAGTTGGCACTGCTTGAGCATCACGGCAATCGGCTTACTCGACTGGCATATTTCTAAGGCGCTTTGTTTCGCCGCGCCGGACTTTGGTTTCGATGCGGCGTTCGCGGTCTGCGAGGCTGGGGCGGGTTCTCACGCGAAATTTTGGCTTTTCTGCCGCCGCCGCGATCAAGCGTAACAAGCGCGCAAGCGCATCCTGCCGGTTGCGTTCCTGCGAACGGTGCGCGCGCGGGAAGATCACCAGCACGCCATCCTTGGCGAGCCTCGTGCCCGCAAGCCGCTTAAGACGCCGTTTCACCGCATCGTCGAGAGAGGGCGAACGGGTAATGTCGAAGCGCAATTGCACGGCGGTTTCCACCTTGTTGACATTCTGCCCGCCGGGGCCGCTCGCGCGCGCAAAGGAAAAGACGAGTTCGGACCTATCGATGACGATTCCGGGCGTTACTTGGATTGCCGGCATAACCTTCGCGCCTCGTTGTATGGCGTGGTTTCAAATCCATTAACCGCGATGCTTTAGCGCCGGTTAAGATATTGCGCGCATGTCTTGCCAATGGCGCGTTGCGTTCTGCCATTGGCCGTTGCCGCGGCCTTGATGTTGGCGCTGGCCGGCTGCTCGAATTACGAGAGGCCGCACCGGCCGGCGTGGCGCGGCGCGGCGGAAAATGCTTGCCTTGCCCAACAGCTGATCCATGTCTCGGCCTATGTCCAGCCGGCCCGCGAGATCGACGGACCTGGCATTTGCGGCCTGACCCGGCCATTCAAGGTGAGCGCATTGCTCGATGGCGCGGTGCGCTTCAATTCGGTTTATACGCTCGACTGCCCGATGATCGCCGCGCTCAATGCGTGGGTCAAAGAGATCGTGCAGCCTGCCGCGCTGGCGCGTTTCGGCGAGCCGGTGGCCGAAATCGATTCGATGGGCGCCTACAGCTGCCGGACGATGAACAATCAGCCAGGCGGTCGCATTTCCGAACATGCTTTTGGCAATGCCTTCGACATAGGCGGATTTCGTCTTGGCGACGGACGCCAGATTTTGATCGTCCGCGATTGGACCCGAGGCGACGATCAAACGCGGGCATTCCTGCAAGATGTCCATGCCGGCGCTTGCGGCCAATTCACCACGGTGCTCGGTCCCGGCGCCAACATCTTTCACTATAATCATATCCATGTCGATCTCGCGCTGCACGGCAATACTACGGCCGGCCCGCGCCGGATTTGCCAGCCCCAGCTTCGTCCAAGCACGATTCCCGAGCCACCGCGCGACAACCTGCCCAATCCGCCGGAAATCGACGAAGAGATGGATATAGCGCAGGCGGGACACCCCGAGGGCGATTCGCTAGCGATGCATGTGGGTCCCGGCCCGGCACCCCCGGCGCGCATCCCGGACGCCTATTTCGCTGCCGCCGCTGGCCTGCCCTCCGCCCGCGCCTATGCGCCGGTCCCGCCCGAGCCGGTGCGCGGCTCCCTCCGCGAAGACGGCGCCTTCGTTCCCGAGGGCAAGCCATCCGATTGGGACCTGACGCCCCCTAGTCCAAGGAGTTAGCGCCTGATCCGACTTGCGAGCGTGAGCGCGCACTAATACTTTTGCCGCCGCGCGAATTTTTTCGCGCAACTCGTTCTGCTTTCGCCAGGCATGCTCTGGACGGCGGCGCATGGCTTGCGCTAGCGCTAGCGCTAGATGGGGCGTAGCCTCAATTCGCACTGTTGGCGTTCGCGGCGCCGAACTCCCATTTGCCGGATGAATAAAACGGACAGATAAATGCCACAGTGGTTTTTCGACGAAACCAAGGCGACCGCGCGGCTGCCAAACCTCGACATCGAGATTACACATAGCCGATCACCGGCAGGGGACGCCGAACGCATTACTATCAGCCTGCAAGAAGCGCCGTCCTTTGCGGCTTTTGGCCGTTTCCTGGAGGCCACAAATCCGTTTCTATTCTGGATGCGCTTCGCTCAAACGGCTTGGACCCCCTGGCTCGGCGCCTCGGCGGCTGTGCTTCCGGCCGGGAACTTTGGTCACCTGCCGGCAAAGCCGGAGCTTGCCGGGCCTGATTCAACTTCGGACAGGGAAGGCAAGGAATAAACAAGTTCGCGGGTATGATTTTCAGTAAATAAGACTCCGGAACGCTTCGTAAACGCAGCCGGTTGCCGCGAGTGGGATTGGTGCGAAGAAATCGTCGGCTATTCCATGTTTACCGCCGACAGTTTCTAGCCACAGTCCAACTGCCATGAACCCGGCCAGGGCCATGAGATCGAATGGATCGACGGTCATCGCGTCACCTCGTCCAGCGAGGCTTGCGGCCCGGCAGAGGGTGCCGGAACGCCCGGCAACGCTGCCTCTGCAGCTTCCGCTGGTCAAAGCTGCTGCCGTTTTTTCTCGGCCTCCCTGTGAAATTCGAAAATTTGACGAACCCGCCACGGACTACCGCCAGCAGCTCATGGCGCAAACCATTGCCCGCTATTTGACAGTCCGGCCGCATTGGCGGCCATGTTAATTCCGCGCGAAATTGCTATCCGCGCAGGTCGGCGCCGGTGAGGCCGATCGCAATCCCTTGCCGCCGGGCGACCTCAAGCTTGACAGCAGTCCAATAGCGCGCCGGATGCCCGCCATCGAGGCAGCGGCCTCGGACTCTTTCCCGAGCCTCGAAATAGGCGTGCTCGTGAAAGCTTTCGATGAGGCGGCGGGCGTCGGCGGCGATTGCCGCTTTCCATTCGGTGCGGCGCCGTAGCAGTCCAAGGAACATCATGGCCAACGTCTCCTCAACGAGTGAGAGGACAATATGTATCCAAAAAGTGAACAAAGCAAGTACAAATTACAAAAACTTGCGAGATTTTGGCGGGATCGGCAAAAATTCTTCGCAGTGTTGGATTCGTCTTGCCCTTGGCTTTAAATTTTAGCCCGCGAGTACAAAAAAAGGATTAAGCTGAGGCGGCTTTTCCGGTGCAAAACGCACGGGACGGAATCCGGGAACCGCCGGGGGCAGGCAAACGGGCGCTCAAATCTGTTCGAGTTCGATCAGGGTTCCGGCGAAATCCTTCGGGCTCAGAAAAAGAACTGGCTTGCCATGTGCCCCGATTTCTGGGGTGCCATCTCCAAGGACGCGCGCGCCGTCGCGGGTCAGCCGTTCACGCGCGGCGAGAATGTCGGCAACCTCGAAGCAGAGATGATGGATCGCCCCGCCGGGATTTTCGGCGAGGAATTTGGCGATAGGGGAATGCTCGCCGAGCGGTTCGATCAGTTCGATCTTGGTGTTTTCAAGCTCGACGAAAGCCACCGTCACGCCGTGGTCCGGCAATGGCAAGGGTCCGCTCACCTTGGCGCCGAGTGCGACGCGATAAACCGCGCTCGCGGCCGCGAGATCTTGGACCGCAATGGCGACATGATTCAATCGCCCGATCACCCGCATTGCCCCCGCACGCGATCACACCTCGACGACCAGAACATGGACCGCGGGCCGCTTGCCCCATGCCATCGCAAGAGCATTGCGCACCGCTTTTTCGATCGCGGTGGAGACAATGTCCGCGTCGCGCCGTTTTTGCCGGGGCAGTTGATCGAAAGTTTGAAACAGCGCGTCGTCGATGATCGCATCGATTGCAGCGCGATCGCGGGCGCGCGCCGGTATCCCCGCCGTTACGACATCCGGCACCCCGGCGAGATCACCTTTCGCGGTCACTGCCAAGGCAATTGTCACTATTCCCGAAACCGCAAGTCTCTGGCGAGTTTTCAAGGCTTCGTCGCCAATAGGAATAAGGCAATTTCCGTCCTTGCACAGGCGCCCGCTTGGCGCCTCGCCGACAATTCCAGGGGATCCCGGTGCAAGCAGCACAATGTCTCCGTTGCGCGCCGCGATGACGTGCCGCGCGCCCTGCAATTTGGCAAAAGCCGCATGTTCGGCGAGATGAATATCCTCGCCATGCGCGGGAATCGCGATGTGCGGTTTGGTCCAGGCGTAAAGCTGCGCCACTTCGCCGCGGCGCGGATGGCCCGAGGCGTGGACGAGCGCGGTACGATCGGTGACGACTTCGACGCCTGACCGGATGAGATTGTTGATAATGCGGCCGACCTCCCTTTCATTGCCGGGAATCGTTCGCGAGGAAAAAATCACCTTGATCGCCAGGGTTGAGCGAGACGGCAGGGTGGCTGCCCTCGGAAATGCGGGCGATCGCGGCGCGGCATTCGCCCTGGCTTCCGGTTGCCAGAAGGACAAGCTTGTCGCGCGGGATGTGGGGCAAACGCGTCCTGGGACGAAAAAATCCGGAATGCCGTCGAGATAGCCGCATTCCCGCGCGACGGCGATGACCCGCTCCATCGCGCGCCCGGCCATCACGACCGTGCGGCCTGCCGCCATGGCGGCCTCGGCGACGGCGCGGATACGCGCTACATTGGAGGCAAAAGTGGTAACCACGACGCGCCCCGATGCACTGCCAATGATCTCGCGCAAGCTCTTGCCGACGTCGGCTTCCGAGGGGCTCATGCCCTCGCGCAAAATATTGGTCGAATCGGAAACGAGAGCCAAAACCCCTTCCGCGCCGATCGCGGCAAGACGTTTCGCGTCGGTTGGCTTGCCAATTCCCGGCGCGGGATCGATTTTCCAATCGCCGGAATGAAGGATCGTGCCAAGCGGCGTGCGGATGGCGAGCGCGCGAACTTTCCGGGATCGAATGCGCCATGGCGATAAATTCAACATCGAACGGCCCGATCGCGATCGCCGCTCCTTGCGCGACGACGGTGATGGGAACATCCGGAGCACCAGGTTCCGCGAGGCGCTTGGCTTCAAGAAGCGCGGCGCCGAACCGCGTCGCATAAATGGGGCATGAAAGCCGCGGCCAAAGGTCAGCGATGGCGCCGATGTGATCCTCATGCGCATGGGTGATCACGAGGCCGGCCAAATTAGCCCGCATTTTTTCGATGAAGCTTATGTCCGGAATGACGAGGTCTATCCCCGGAAGATCAGGGCCCGCGAAAGCCACCCCGCAATCGACCATCAGCCATTTCAACTGCCCCTTGCGGCCAAAGCCATACAGCGCGAGGTTCATGCCGATTTCGCCCAGGCCTCCAAGAGGCACAAAGACGAGCTCGTCATTTCCGTCGTTCATTTGCACGAACCTTTCCTCGACCATAACGGCACAATCCAGCCAGCACAGACCGGTTCGTCACCGAGCGCTTTCTGCTTGTGAACACAAAGCGCGGTTACGCACAAACGCGCCGTGTCCATTCGCTCTCTCCAGGTCTGTGGCCCTCGCGAGCCTGTGGCAGCGCCGGCGGCGGCAAAAGAAAACGTCGCCCGCCTCGATCGCGACCTGACCGGATGCCTGATCGAGAATGAGCCTCCCGGCCGCATCGATCGTTTGAAACGTGCCCTCGATCGTTTGCGAGCGCAACGCCACGCCGGTCCATGTGCCAAGGCCAGCGGCAAGCGAGAGCCATTCGGCGCGAATAGCCGCGAAGCCCGAGCCCGTAGCCCAAACGTCGAGCCAATGCGCCATTGTCGCGGAAAGCTCTGCGAACACTCTTGCGGGCGCAACCGGCTGGCCGGCGATCGCCGAGAGATTGGTTGCTTGGTACGGCGTGCTTTCGGGATGCAGATGGCAGTTCACGCCGATACCGGCGACACAGGCGAAGCGCCCATCGGGGAGATTGGCACTTTCCAACAATATACCGCAAAGTTTGGCGCCGCCGTAAAGAACATCATTCGGCCACTTGATCACAACACGCCGGTCGCCACAAAGAATTGCGCGCAGCGCGTGCGCCGTCGCGACGCCGGCGACAAAGCCGAGCTCCGCGGCCCGGTGCGGTGGCGCCGGATCGATGAGGAGCAGGCTCGCATGAAGATTGCCTTTCGGTGACGTCCAGATGCGGCCATTGCGGCCGCGGCCCGCGGTCTGGGAATCGGCAACAATCCATAAGCCGTCCGGCATCGCCCCTCCTGGCGCGCGCCAAGCGCCTCATCGTTGGTCGAGGTGAGCTGGTCATCACGGACCAGCCGGAACGCTTGATCTTGGGCCGGTCCGGCAAGACAAAACAGGGCAAAACCACCATAGTGTTAATAATTCAAAACAGCGACTTCGCCGCCGCCAAGGTGGCGCCGATGAAGAAGCCAGGATAGGCGAACAAGAACAACATAAGAATGCCGCTCACCGCAAGCACGATACGCGGCGCCGGCGCGGGCCTGATCGAATGCGGGCGCCGGCTCGTCAAAATACATGATCTTGACGATCCGGAGATAATAAAACGCCGCGACCGCGCTCGACAGAACGCCGATGACCGCAAGCGGATAAAGCCGCGCCTGGATCGCCGCGTTGAAAACATACCATTTGGCGAAAAAGCCGGCGAGCGGGGGTATTCCCGCCAGCGAAAACATCATCGTTGCGAGAAAGAACGCCATCACTCCATCGGTGTGGGCGAGACCTGCAAGATCGGAAATATTTTCGACGCCCTCACCATTGACGCGCATCGACAGATATGCCGGCGAAAGTGCCAAGCGTCATGACGAGATAAATCGCCATGTAGGCGAGCACGCTCGCGGCGCCGGCTTCTCCCCCTGCAGCGAGACCGACGAGGGCAAAGCCGATGTGGCCGATCGCGGAATAGGCCATGAGGCGCTTGAAGTTGGTCTGGCCGATCGCGGCGAAGGCACCGAGCACCATCGACAGGAGCGAGATGAAAATCACGATCTGCCGCCATTGCTGGGCAATCGCCGGAAAGGCGGTCAGGATCACTCTGAGCGTAATGGCGACGGCGGCCATCTTCACCGCCGTGGCAAAAAACGTGGTCACCGGCGTTGGCGCGCCTTCATAGACATCCGGCGTCCACATGTGGAACGGCGCGGCCGACATCTTGAATGCGAGCCCGGTCATCAGGAACACCAGCCCGAAGACGACGCCGAGCGAAGCCTTTCCGTTAATGGTTTCGGCGATACCGGCGAAGGAAACAGTGCCTGCGAAGCCATAGAGCAGGGAAGCGCCATAAAGCAGCATGCCGGACGACAGCGCGCCAAGCACGAAATATTTGAGGCCGGCCTCGGACGCCTTGATATTGTCGCGATGGAACGCGGCGAGTGACATAGAGGGAAAGCGACATCAATTCGAGCCCGAGATAGAGCGCGATGAGACCAGCCGCCGAAATCAACATCAACATCCCGAGCGTCGATAGAAGTATGAGGATCAGGAAATTCGAATTTGTCGATTTTCTCGGCGGGCAAGAAAATCCTGGCTCATGACCAAGGTAACCAGCGATCCGGCGAGCGTCAGCACCTTCATGAAGCGCCCGAACCCATCATCGATAAAGGCGCCGTCGAAGACGACCGGCATGGTGTTGCCACCGAGCAGGATGACCACGATCGCGACGCCAAGAAGACCGGCGGCGATCTCGGTCACCAGGCCGTCCGGCTCCTTGCCCCGGAAAGCCCCAAACAGCACGAGCACAAGGATGCCCGCCGCCAAAATGAGCTCCGGCAAGCAATGGGCGAGGGCAGGCGGAGAGATGCGACATGCTATGAAGCCTTTAGTGGAAGCCAGCGCGGCCGTTTTGGTCACGGCGAGGGCTGTGTCATAGCCTTTGATGAGGGCGTTGATCGAGGCGGCCGAACTCTCCAGGACCGGGGCGGGGTAAACGCCATAGAAGATCGTCAGAGCAATGAGCGGCGCGAACAGCGCAGCCTCGCGCCAGGAGAGATCGCGGATCGACGCAAGGCTCGGCTTGTCGAGAACGCCAAATATGATGCGGCGATAAAGATAGAGCGCGTAGGCGGCCGACAAGAATCATGCCCAGTGGTGGCGAGAAACGCGACCCAGCTGTTGATCTTGAAGGTGCCGAGCAAGCGTCAGAAACTCGCCGATGAAGCCCGAAGTCCCGGGCAGGCCGAGATTGGCGAGCGTGAAGATCATGAAAACCACCGCATAGAGCGGCATGCGGGCGACAAGACCGCCATAGGCCGCGATGTCGTAGGTATGCATGCGATCATAGACAACGCCCACGCACAAGAAACAAGGCGCCCGAGACGAGGCCATGCGAGATCATCTGATAGACCGCGCCTTGCACGCCTTGCGGGGTCATGCTGAAGAGGCCCATCGTCACGAAGCCCATATGCGCCACCGAGGAATAGGCGATGAGCTTCTTCATGTTCTCCTGCACCAGCGCGACGAGCGAGGTATAGATGATCGCGACGATCGACAATGCGAACACGAGCGGCGTGAAATAGGCCGAGGCTTCCGGGAACATCGGCAGGGAGAAGCGGATGAACCCATAGCCGCCGAACTTGAGAAGAATGGCGGCAAGTATCACGGAACCCGCCGTCGGGGCTTCGACATGCGCGTCGGGGAGCCAGGTGTGGACCGGCCACATCGGCATCTTGACGGCGAGCGAAGCGAAAAAGGCAAGCCACAGCCATTTTTGCATGGACGGCGGGAAATGCGTTTGCAGCAAGGCACGGTGATGTCGGTTGTTCCCGCCACGCCATACATCGCCATGATCGCAAGCAGCATCAAGAGCGAGCCGGTGAGCGTATAGAGGAAGAATTTGAAACTCGCGTAGACCCGTCTCGCTTGCCGCCCCAGATGCCGATGATGAGAAACATCGGGATGAGGCTGCCCTCGAAGAAAAGATAAAAGAGCACGAGATCGAGGGCGCAGAAAACGCCGATCATCAGGGTTTCGAGGACAAGGAAGGTGATCATATATTCCTTGACGCGATTCTCGAATCGATTTCCAGGACGCGAGAATGCAGATCGGCATCAAGAAAGTGGTCAAAAGGACAAAAGGAAAGGAAATGTCCGTCGACGCCCATCTTGTAGACGAGGCCGTGGCCGAACCAGCCCTTTTCCTCGACAAATTGAAAGGCGGAAGAGGACGGATCAAACTTCGCATAGGCATAAAGCGACAAGAGAAAGACGATCACGGTCGTGCCGAGCGCGGCGCGGCGCGCGTTTTCCAAGCGTGGCTTCGTCATCACCGCGTAGGGCAAGGATAAAGCCCGCGCCGGCAAGCGGCAAAAAGACGATGCAGGATAAAATGCCAAAACCAAACATCAGCGGACTCCCGCGGCCACATACCAAGTGATCGACGGCGGCAAGACCGACGAGCATGGCAAAGGCGTAATGGTAAATGTAGCCGCTCTGCAGCTTGACGACGCGCCCGGTCACATCGACGACGCGGGCGGCGACCCCGTCCGGTCCGAGCCGGTCGATGATGGCGCCATCGCCGCCCTTCCAGAATAGCCGGCCGAGCCAAAAGGCCGGGCGCACGAAAATCAGATCGTAGAGTTCGTCGAAATACCATTTGTTGAGAAGAAATTCATAAAGTGGTTTTGTGACCTGCGCGAGCCGCCCTGGAATCGACGGCGCCAAAATGTAAAACAACACCGCCACGAAAAAGCCGAAAACCATCAACACCGTGGGAAGCTGCTTTGCAAATTCTGGAACGCCTTCCCTGGCTTCGAGAATGTGATTGCCGGGCTGCAAGATATAGCGCGCTTTTCCAAAATTCACTCCCCCCTCGCCAATGAATTCATGCGAGAAGACGAGGCCCGCAAATAGGGCGCCAACGGCCAGAACGCCTAGGGGAATGAGCATGGTAAGCGGGGATTCATGCGGGATCGAGCGCATGCGCTTCATGCCCATGCGATCGTGACCATGTGTCCTGCGCATGCGTCATGGGCCGCAGGGGCGCGGATCGTCGCGCCGGTTCAGGCCCGGCGGCGGCCCAGCGCGGCGCCCGAAAAACGTCAAGAAGACAAGCCGCCACGAATAGAAGGAGGTGAGCCCGGCCGCCACCGTCGTCAGCAGAAAGCCATAGTAGGCGCCCACGCGGTCCGACTCGAAAGCCGCCTCGATAATCGCGTCCTTGGAAAAATAACCGGCGGTGAAAGGAAAGCCGGTCAGCGCCAAGGTGCCGATCGTCATCATGGCGAAGGTAAAGGGAATCTTTCGCCAGAGCCCGCCCATGTTGCGCATGTCCTGCTCGTGGTGCATCGCAATGATGACCGATCCGGCGCCAAGAAATAACAGCGCCTTGAAGAAGGCGTGGGTGAACAAATGGAAGATGCCGAGTGAATAGCCCCCGACCCCGAGGCCGACGAACATGTAGCCGAGTTGTGAGCAGGTCGAATAGGCAATGACTTTTTTGATATCGTTCTGGACGAGGCCGATCGTCGCCGCAAAAAACGCCGTCGTCGCGCCGATGATGGTGACAAAGGAGAGCGCCGCCGGCGCCTGCTCGAAAAGCGGCGAGAGCCGCGCGACCATGAAGACGCCCGCGGTTACCATGGTTGCCGCGTGGATCAGCGCCGAGACGGGGGTAGGACCTTCCATGGCATCGGGCAGCCAAGTATGGAGCAGAAATTGCGCCGATTTGCCCATGGCGCCCATAAACAGCAGCAGGCAAGTGATGGTCATCGCATCCATGTCGAGCCCGAAGACATGGATCGTCTTATGGGCAAGGCTTGGCGCCGCCGCGAAGATCTGATCGAAGCTCAACCGAATTGGTCTAGCGTGAACACTAGGAAAATGCCGAGCGAGAAGCCGAAATCGCCGACACGGTTGACGACGAATGCCTTGATCGCGGCCGCATTGGCGTGAGGCTTCTCATACCAGAAGCCGATCAGAAGATAGGACATGAGGCCAACCCCCTCCCAACCGAAAAACAGTTGGAGCAGATTGTCGGCCGTCACCAGCATCAGCATCGCGAAGGTGAACAGCGAGAGATAGGCAAAGAAACGTGGCCGCGCGGGATCGTCGCTCATATAGCCGATCGAATAGAGATGCACGAGCGACGACACCGTGGTGACGACGACAAGCATCACTGCCGTTAATGTATCGATCTTGAGCGACCAATCGACTTTCAACGTGCCCGAGGTGAACCAATTGCCGATCACCGAAACGCTCGCGGGCGCCGTTCCTATCGCGACCTGGAAAAAAACAATCCAGGACAATACGGCCGTCGACAAAAAGCAGGCTGGTGGTGACGATTTCGGAAGGGCGGTCGCCGATCCACCAGCCGAACGGCCCGGCGATCAGAAATCCCAACAGCGGCAGGAAGACTATGGCTGCATACATGGCGAGGCTCAGCCCTTCATCATGTTGATGTCGTCGATCGCGATCGATCCGCGGTTGCGATAATAAGCGACGAGGATGGCAAGTCCGATCGCCGCCTCGGCCGCCGCGACGGTCAGGATGAACAGCGCGAAAACCTGGCCAGTGAGATCGCCGAGAAAAGCCGAAAAGGCGACAAGATTGAGGTTGACCGAAAGCAGGATCAGCTCGACCGACATCAAGACAACGATGATGTTCTTCCGATTCAAGATCGATGCCGGCAACGCCGAGCGTGAACAGAATGGCCGCGACAATCAAGAATTGGGCGAGCGAGATCGTCAGCGATGGTTTCTCCTTCCGCCGCCGCGTGCGCGCAAACTGCCATGCCCGGTTTCAAATTCCCTGCCTCGAGGCAACCTTGCGGACCTCGACCGCCTCGGCCGGTGTTCGCGCGTTCTGGATCGCCACGTTCTGGCGCTTCACGCCAGCCTTGTGCCGCAAGGTCAGGACGATGGCGCCGATCATCGCGGTAAGCAGGATGAAGACCCGCCGCCTGGAAGAGATAGAGATATTGGGTGTACAGCACCCGCCCGAGCGCCATGGTATTCGTCATGCCGGGCGGCATCGGCGTCGTGACATTGGCGATTGCGACGGGCCCGCATCGTCCAGGCGCCGACGACAAAAGCGACCTCGATCAGCACCACGAGGCCAATGGGTCCGCCAACCGGCAAATATTGCCAAAATCCCTTGTTCCAATTCGGCGAAATCGACGTCGAGCATCATGACGACGAAAAGGAACAAGACCGCGACCGCGCCAACATAGACAACGACCAGGATCATCGCCAGAAATTCCGCTCCAAGCAGGACAAACAGCCCCGCCGCGTTGAAAAAGGCGAGGATCAGAAAAAGCACCGAGTGAACCGGATTGCGCGCGGAAATCACCATGAAGGCGGCGCCAATCATCACCGCCGAGAACAGATAAAAGAACACCGCGCGATATTCATCGATGACCCTCGTTTGTCCCGTTCCCGCGCCGGGATGCAATGGCTGTCTTTGTTACCGCGATGACAACGCCTAGCGGTAGGGCGCGTCGAGCGCGAGATTGCGCGCGATCTCGCGCTCCCAGCGGTCGCCATTCTGCCAGCAGCCGGTCTTTGTCGTAATAGAGTTCCTCGCGGGTCTCGACGGCGAATTCCGCGTTTGGCCCCTCGACAATGGCGTCGACCGGGCAGGCCTCCTGACAGAAGCCACAGTAGATGCATTTGACCATGTCGATGTCGTAGCGCGTGGTGCGGCGGGTGCCGTCGTTGCGGCGTGGCCCGGCTTCAATCGTGATCGCCTGGGCCGGGCAGATCGCCTCGCAGAGCTTGCAGGCAATGCAGCGCTCCTCGCCGTTCGGATAGCGCCGCTGGGCATGTTCGCCGCGATAGCGCGGCGATTGCGGATTTTTCTCGTGCGGATAATTGAGCGTCGGTTTCGGCTTGAAGAAATAGCGCATCGAAAGCAAGAACGCGCCAACGAATTCGGTCAGAAAAACCGCTCTTGGCGGCCTGGTCGAGTTTCATTTCAATGCGTCCTTGCAAGACAAGCTCAGCCAATCTCAATTTCCCATCCCCGCGCTCCAGCCGGTGAATTGGAGAACCCCGGCAACGAGCACGACCATGCCAAGCGAGATCGGCAGAAACACTTTCCAGCCAAGCCGCATCAGCTGATCGTAGCGATATCTTGGCACGATGGCTTTCGCCATGGCGAATCATGAAAAAGACCGCGCAAACCTTCAAAATAAACCATATCGCGCCGGGAACTTCGGTGAAAGGAGAAAACGGGACCGGCGACAGCCAGCCGCCGAGGAACAGGATTGTCGTCAGCGCGCACATGGTGATGATCGCCACATATTCGGCGAGCATGAAGACCATGTACGGCGTCGAGGAATATTCAACCATGAAACCGGCGACAAGCTCGGACTCCGCCTCGACAAGATCGAAAGGCGGGCGGTTCGTTTCGGCGAGCGCCGAAATGAAAAAGATCACGAACATCGGAAACAACGGCAGCCAGTACCAGCCAAGAAGCCCGAAGCGCGTGTCCTGCGCGGCGACGATATCGCCGAGATTGAGCGTGCCGGCGCACAGCAAAACAGTGATGATGACAAAGCCGATCGAGACCTCATAGGAAATCATTTGCGCCGCCGAGCGCAGCGCCGAAAGAAACGGATATTTCGAGTTCGATGCCCAGCCGCCCATGATGATGCCATAGACGCTGAGCGAGGAGATCGCGAAAATATAAAGAATGCCGACATTGAGATCGGCGATCGCCCAGCCCGCGCTCACCGGAATAACGGCCCAGGCCGAAAGCGCGAGCATCCCTATGATGAAGGGCGCCAATAAAAAAACGCCCTTGTTGGCGCCGTCTGGGATGACCGGTTCCTTGAAGACGAACTTCAGCATGTCGGCGAAGCTTTGCCATATCCCCCAGGGACCAACCACATTGGGGCCGCGCCGCAATTGCACCGCCGCCCAGATCTTGCGGTCCGCGTAGAGGACATAGGCAATAAAGATCAAAAGCACGACCAGCAGCACGACGCTTTTTATGAGCGTCAGCAGCAAAGGCCAGGTTGCGGCGAAAGTGCTCATCGCCATTACTCCGCCGCTTCGCGCGCGAAACCTTGGGCGACGTGCGGAGCATTCCGCCATCACCGCGGACGCGCGCGCAATTGGGTTGGTCAAATAGAAATCGCACGACCGACGAAACAAAACGCGCGCTTGAGCAGGCGAAGCCCGCTCCCGGCAAGTGCCGCGGCATCAAAGGGTTCGCTCGTCGGCGATTTCGCCAAGCTTCGCCAAATGCGGATGGGCCGCATAAAGGCATGCGCGCAAGGCGCGCAGCGAATCGAACGGCAATTTATGTCGCGAGCACGTCGGAAAGAGCGCGCAAGAATAGCCCAATCCTCGCGCGCCACCGCCGGGCGGGAAGTTGGCGCGATCGGCCAATTGCACGCGGCCCTCCGTGTTGACATAAGTGCCGGATTTTTCGGTGTATGCCGCGCCCGGCAGGATGACATCAGCGCGCGCCGCGCCGCGATCGCCATGCGTGCCTTGATAGACCACGAAAGCGCCCGGTTCCACCGCGATCTCATCGGCGCCAAGCAGAAATAGAACATCGAGGGCGCCGCTTTTCGCCATCGCCGCCGCGTCCAAGCCCGCCCTGCCCCGGCACGAAGCCAAGATCGAGGCCGCCCACCCGCGCCGCCGCCGTATGCAGGATCGCAAAGCCGTTCCAGCCCTCCTTGATGGCGCCGAGCGCCAGCGCCGCCTTGGCCGCGAGCGCCAGGATCGCCTGCCCATCCTCGCGGGCGAGGGCGCCTTGGCCGATCAGGACCATCGGCTTTTCCATTTGGGCCGGCGGGTGGTCGGCAATGATGCCCGCGAGGGTCTCCGGTCCGGCGCCAAGATAAGCGTATTCATAGGTGAGATCGGCTTTTTCGCCGATGACGCCGATCGGGAAGCCGCCTTTCAGCCAGCGCTTGCGGATACGCGCATTCAAGACCGGCGCTTCCTTGCGCGGGTTCGAGCCGATGATCATGCAGGCCATCCGCCTGATCGATGCCGGCGACCGCGGGATTGAAAAGATAGCTCGCCCGGCCGAACGCCGGATCGAGTTTCGCGCCATCCTGCCGGCAATCGAGCGAGACGGCGCCGAGGCTTTGCATCAAGAGCCGCAGCGCGAACATCTCCTCGACGGCGCAAAGGTCGCCGGCGATCGCTCCGATCCGGCTCCGGCGGCGCCTGTTTGATCTTGGCCGCGATCGCCTCGAAAGCCGCTTGCCAAGACGCTTCGCGCAATTTGCCGTTCTCGCGCAGGAAGGGGCGATCGAGCCGTTTGGTCTTCAGCCCATCGACAATCTGGCGGGTCTTGTCGGAAATCCATTCCTCGTTCACGGCATCATTGATGCGCGGCAGGATGCGCATCACCTCGCGCCCGCGCGTGTCGATGCGGATCGCCGAGCCAAGCGCGTCCATGACGTCGAACGACTCCGTCTTGACGAGTTCCCAGGACCGCGCCTTGAAGGAATAGGGCTTGGGCAAGAGCGCGCCGACCGGGCAGAGATCGGCGATATTGCCTTGCAGCTCCGAACGCATCGCGGTCTCGAGATAGGTCGTGATTTCCATGTCCTCGCCGCGCCCGGTCGCGCCCATGTCGCCGGTGCCCGCGACTTCCGCCGTGAACCGCACGCAGCGGGTGCAATGGATGCAGCGGTTCATCGAGGTGCGCACCAGCGGCCCGATATATTTGTCCTCGACCGCGCGTTTGTTCTCGGCATAGCGCGAGGAATTGACGCCGAACGCCATCGCTTGATCCTGCAGATCGCATTCGCCGCCCTGGTCGCAAATCGGGCAATCGAGCGGATGATTGATGAGCAGGAATTCCATGACGCCTTCGCGCGCCTTTTTCACCATCGGAGATTTGGTGAGAACGACCGGCGGCTCGCCATTCGGGCCGGGGCGCAAGATCCTTGACCGCGACGGCGCAGGAGGCCGAAGGCTTCGGCGGCCCGCCCTTCACCTCGACAAGGCACATCCGGCAATTGCCGGCGATCGACAGCCGCTCGTGAAAGCAAAACCGCGGGATCTCCGCGCCCGCCTCCTCGCAGGCTTGCAAAAGCGTATATTCCGGCGGAACGTCGATCTCGACGCCGTCCACGATGAGTTTGCTCATGCCCTGCCCTCAATGCGGCGGTTCGACGAGATCGAGCCGCCGCTCGATCCGGTCCAACCGTGCTTCGACCCGATCGAACCGGCGGTTGACGCCAGCGATCGATAATTCCAAATTCGCGATCGCAACGTCCGTTCTTGCCAGTCTTCTTCGAGCGTATCCGGATTTCAAGTCGCCAATGTCCTTAAGATCGCGCATCAAGTTTGCATCGAGATGCCGCAGATATTCGACAATGAGGTTCGTCGATGCGCCGCCGCGATAGACGAGAACAACATTGTCAGGTTCCCCGGCCATGGCCATTCCCTACTCCGCCGCGACACCAAAGTCTTTGACCGGCTCCGAATGCGGATTGGCCGCATATTGGTCGATGCGCCGCTCGATCTCCGGCCGGAAATGCCGGATGAGACCCTGCACCGGCCAGGCCGCCGCGTCGCCAAGCGCGCAGATCGTGTGGCCCTCGATTTGGGTCGTGACTTCGAGCAGCATGTCGATCTCGCGCTTTTGCGCGCGGCCTTCCGCCATGCGGGACACCACGCGCCAGAGCCAGCCCGTGCCTTCGCGGCAAGGCGTGCATTGGCCGCAGCTCTCATGCTTATAGAAATAGCTGAGCCGCGCGATCGCCCGCACGATATCGGTCGATTTGTCCATCACGATGACAGCCGCCGTGCCGAGCCCGGATTTCAAATCGCGCAAGGTGTCGAAATCCATCGCCGCGTCGATGATTTGATGCGCCGGAACGCAAGGCACCGAGGAGCCGCCGGGGATCACCGCGAGCAGATTGTCGAAGCCGCCGCGAACGCCGCCGCAATGCGCGCTCGATCAATTCGCGGAAGGGAATCGACATCGCTTCTTCCACATTGCACGGCTTGTTGACATGGCCGGAGATGCAGAAAAGCTTGGTGCCCGAATTGTTCTTCGCGCCGAAGCTCGCGAACCAAGCGGCGCCACGGCGGAGAATATCCGGCGCGACGGCAATCGATTCCACATTGTTGACCGTCGTCGGACAGCCATAAAGGCCCATATTGGCGGGGAAAGGCGGCTTCAGCCGTGGCATGCCTTTCTTGCCTTCAAGCGACTCCAAAAGCGCGGTTTCCTCGCCGCAGATATAGGCGCCGGCGCCATGATGAACATAGATGTCGAACGGCCAGCCATGGACATTGTTCTGGCCGACAAGCTTCGCCGCATAGGCTTCGGCGATCGCCGCCTCGAGGCGCTGGCCTTCCAGGATATATTCGCCGCGAATATAAATATAGCAGACATGCGCCTGCATCGCGAAGCAAGCGATGAAACAGCCTTCGATCAGAAGCTGCGGATCATTGCGCATGATTTCCCGGTCCTTGCAGGTGCCGGGCTCCGATTCATCGGCGTTGACGACGAGATAGGAAGGCCGCGCCGGATCCGGCTTCGGCATGAAGGACCATTTGAGGCCAGTCGGGAAGCCGGCGCCGCCGCGCCCGCGCAGGCCCGAGGCCTTCATCTCGTTGATGATCCACTCCTGGCCCTTGTCGATCAATTTCTTGGTATTGTCCCAAGCCGCCGCGCGCATGCGCGCCCTTGAGACGCCAGTCGCCGAAGCCATAGAGATTGGTGAAGATGCGATCCTTGTCTTCGAGCATCTCGTCGACCTTACGATTGGTTCGGGATCGGGCATGCTCAATGGACCACTGCGGCCATCGGCGCCATAAAGGGAAGTCAATGTAGTAAGCCCGCCCACTGGTTCGGAAGTAACGCGGCCTTGTCTGCGAACCGGTCTTCACGGGCCGGCCCGGCGGCGAGATCGTCGAGCAATGTCGTCGAAATTTTCCGGCGTCAGATCCTCGTAATAATCCTCATTGATCTGGACCATCGGCGCATTGCAGCAGGCGCCCAGACATTCGACTTCGATCCAGGAGAACAGGCCGTCCGCGTCACTTGGCCTTGTTCGCCAATCCGCTTGCGCAAAATTTCCTTGATCGCGTCGGAGCCAGCGAGCAGGCAAGGCGTCGTGCCGCACATCTGGATATGAAACCTGCCGACCGGCGCGAGATTGAACATGGTATAGAAAGTGGCGATTTCGAGCACCCGGATAAGCGGCATGCCGAGCTTTGCGCGACCTTCTCGATTGCGGGTTTCGGCAGCCAATAATCGTTTTGCTTTTGCGCAAGCCATAACAGCGAGATCACCGCGGAGGCGGCGCGGCCTTCCGGATATTTCTTGCAAGATTTCTGCGCACTTTGCCTCGTTCTTCGCGGGTAAAGGCGAAGGATTTCGGTTGTTGCTCGGCAAGACGGCGAACGGACATCGGCTGAGCTCTCCGGCGTCGATGGCCGCGGAAGCGGCGAGGCTTACGACGAGGTGCATGAAATGTGCTTTCTTCATAGCCACCTCTCTCGCGGGAAGCGGCACGCGGCATCACCGGTCCACCTCGCCAAAGACGATATCGATCGAACCCAAAATCGCGCTCACATCGGCGAGCATCGATTTGCGGCAGAGAAAATCCATCGCGGAAAGATGCGCGAAGCCCGGCGCCCTGATCTTGCAGCGATATGGCTTATCGGTGCCGTCCGAGACGAGATAGACGCCGAATTCTCCCTTCGGCGCCTCGACCGCGCAATAGACTTCGCCGGCCGGCACATGGAAGCCTTCGGTATAGAGCTTGAAGTGATGGATCAGCGCCTCCATCGACCGCTTCATTTCCGCGCGGGTTGGCGGCACCACTTTGCCATCCTTCGCGACGACCGGCCCCTTGCCACCCGGCGCGGAAAGCTTATCGACGCATTGCTTCATGATCTTGACCGATTGGCGCATCTCTTCCATGCGAATGACTTGCCGGTCGTAATTGTCGCCATGGCGTCCGACCGGAATATCGAAATCCATTTCCTCGTAGCATTCGTAGGGCTGCGCCTTGCGCAGATCCCAAGGCGCGCCCGAGCCGCGCACCATCACGCCGGAAAAGCCGCGGCGCCAGCAATCCTCAAGGCTGACGACGCCGATATCGACATTGCGCTGCTTGAAGATGCGATTGTCGATGAAGAGCGCCTGCAAATCATCGCACGACTTTCAAGAAGGGATCGCACCAGGCGCCGATGTCGTCGATCAACTGTTGGGGCACATCCATGTGGACGCCGCCGGGCCGGAAATAATTGGCGTGCATGCGGGCACCGGACGCGCGCTCATAGAAGACCATCAGCTTCTCGCGCTCCTCGAAACCCCACAGCGGCGGCGTCAGGGCGCCGACGTCCATCGCCTGCGTCGTGACACAGAGAAGATGCGAGAGAATCCGGCCGATTTCGCAAAACAAAACACGCAGCAGCTGGCCGCGGCGCGGAACTTCGAGGCCGATCAATTTCTCGATGGCGAGGCAGAAGGCATGCTCCTGATTCATCGGCGCGACATAGTCGAGCCGGTCGAAATAAGGCACATTCTGCAAATAGGTGCGCGCCTCCATCAGTTTTTCGGTGCCGCGATGGAGGAGACCGATATGCGGATCGACGCGCTCAACGATTTCGCCGTCGAGTTCGAGAACAAGCCGCAGAACGCCATGCGCGGCCGGATGCTGCGGGCCAAAATTGATTGCTGAAATTGCGGACCGGATTTTCGCTCATGTCAAATCAGTCTTGAGGCGGCCGTCATTGTGGATTGCCCTTGGCTTTCTCGTCGCCTGGCAAAACATAGTCGATTGCGCCTTCCCAGGGCGACAGGAAATCGAACGAGCGGAATTCCTGGGTGAGCTGTACCGGCTCATAGACGACGCGCTTCTGCTCGTCGTCATAGCGCACCTCGACATAGCCCGTCATCGGGAAATCCTTGCGCAAGGGGTGGCCGTCGAAGCCGTAATCGGTCAACAAGCGCCGCAAGTCGGGATGACTGAGCAAAAATCACGCCGAAAAGATCGTAGGTCTCGCGCTCGTACCAATCGGCGGCGGGATAAAGGCCGGTGAGCGAGGCGACCGGCGTCGTCTCGTCGGTCTCCGACCTTGATGCGGATGCGGCGATTGTGCTTGGGGGAGAGAAGATGGGTGACGACGTCGAAGCGTTTGGCGCGGAGCGGATAATCGACGGCGGTGAGATCGATGAAGGACACGAAGAGACAGCTTGGATCGTCCCGCAGATAGGTCACGGTCTCGATGAGGCGGGCGGAGCTCGACGGTCAAGGTCAATTCGCCAAAGGCCGTCGAAATCGCCACCAATGGCGCCAGGCAGAGCCGCCGCTATGGCCTCGCCGAATTGTTTCAGGCCGCTGTCCATCTCGCCCTTTCCAATCCCCGTCTTAGCCGATACCCATTGCTCGTGCCGCATTGCCAGCCGCGCTCGCAGCCTCGATCCGCGCCGCTGGCCGGAATCCGGTTGCCCGGTCAGCAACTCTTACCGCTCGATCGTGCCGGTGCGGCGGATCTTCTTTTGAAGGAGCAAAATGCCATAGAGGAGGGCTTCCGCCGAGGGCGGGCAGCCGGGAACGTAGATATCCACGGGCACGATCCGGTCGCAGCCGCGCACGACCGAATAGGAATAATGGTAATAGCCGCCGCCATTGGCGCAGGAACCCATGGAGATGACATAACGCGGCTCCGGCATTTGATCGTAGACCTTGCGCGAGCGCTGGCGCCATTTTGTTGGTGAGCGTGCCGGCGACGATCATCACGTCGGATTGACGCGGCGAGCCGCGCGGCGCGAAGCCGAACCGCTCGACATCATAGCGCGGCATCGACGACCTGCATCATTTCAACGGCGCAACAGGCAAGCCCGAAGGTCATCCACATGAGCGAGCCGGTGCGCGCCCAGTTGATGAGTTCGTCCGCCGTGGTGACCAGAAATCCCTTGTCGGCGAGGCGATCGTTGACTGAAAGAAAATAAGGATCCGCCGCCCGCGCGATGTCGCGCTGCGGTGGCAAGTTCAATCCCATTCGAGCGCTCCCTTGTTCCATTCATAGACGAAGCCGATGGTCAGAACGCCAAGGAAGATCATCATCGACCAGAAGCCGAAAGGCCCGGCTTCGCGAAAAGCCACCGCCCAGGGAAACAAAAACGCGACCTCGAGATCGAAAATGATGAAAAGCAGCGACACCAGATAGAAACGCACGTCGAATTGCATCCGCGCGTCGTCGAAGGCATTGAAGCCGCATTCATAGGCGGAAAGCTTTTCCGGATCCGGCGCCTTGAAGGCGGCGAGAAAGGGCGCAAGCAGCAGGGCGCCCGAAATCACGGCGGCGACCGCCATGAAGACCGCGAGCGGCAAATATTGGTCGAGAGGGCTCGGCATGAATTGGCTCGGTCTTGCACGTGAGCGGGACAGGATCGGGATCGGACGCCAAGGATCAAGGCAGGGAGCCAGCATGCGGCTCCTACATCATTCCAAGCGATCCGTACCGCAGTGCAACCAACTGCGCAAGAGGCGTTTGAACATTCGGGGACACGACGAACACGTCCGCCGTGAGCCGCACGTTTCATACACCAAGACATTGGCGGCCATAGTTGGCGGAAGGCGGCGCTGCGGCCTCATTCTTCGTGATAATCGGCACGCGGCCAAGCCGCGGGCAGCGACGAAACGAGATCGCCGCCATGCCACTCGATCTGTCCGGCAAGCTTCAAGGCGAGCAAGGCCGTTCGCACCTCCCGTGGCGGGGCCTCCGCAAGCGCGGGCGAGTTCGTCGACCGCGACCGGCACCGGTCCCAAGCAGCGCGATAAGACGCCGCTCGATGTCGTCCGGCGGCCGCGCGGCGGCTTCTGCCGCCGGGTTCTGGCGCTCTCTTGTTGGCCCTGCCGCGCGGCTTCCGCTCGGCCTCGTCCGGTCACGGGCCGCGTGCAGGGCCGTTTTCGGCTTCGTCAAGGTCGAGCTCGTCCCATAACGGCTCATAAGGGCCGCCCGCGAACCCGGGCTCGAAAAAGGCGGCATCCGGCTCATTCCGCGACAGATTTTGCTCGGCGAGCGCGCTCGATGACATCCTCCGCTTTGGTGCAGAACGTCGCGCCGTCGCGCAAAAGATCGTTGGCGCCCTCCGCCCGCGGATCGAGCGGCGAACCCGGCACGGCAAAGATTTCGCGGCCCGCTTCGGCGGCGAATCGCGCGGTGATAAGGGAGCCGGACCGGCGCGCCGCCTCGACGACGACGACCGCCCGGCAAAGGCCCGCGACAATCCGGTTGCGGCGCGGAAAGTCGCGGCCCCGCGCTTCCCAGCCGAACGGCATTTCGCTGATCGCCGCGCCTTCTTCGAGGATCCGTTCGAGCAGGGTTTCATGCTCGGCCGGATAAATATTCCCCAAGCCTCCGGCGAGAACCGCGATCGTGCCGGTCTCGATCGCCGCCTGATGCGCCCGCGCATCGATCCCGCGCGCGAGGCCGGAAACGATGACATGCCCGGCGCGGGCAATTCCGCGCGCAAGCTGCGCCGTGAAGGCAAGCCCGGCCGCCGAAGCGTTGCGGGCGCCGACGATCGCGATTTTCGAGCGCCGGAGGCTCGCAAGAATTGCCGCGAACGGCAGATCAGCGGCGGTGCCGAAGCGGTGCGCCGCGAGCAGCGCCGGATATTCCGGCTCGCAAAGTCCGATAAAACGCGCTCCCGCGCGCCGCGCCGCCTCGATTCCCGCTCGGTTTCCTCGAGGGTCGCGATGCGGATCGGCCGGCCGCCCTTGCCGCTCGCGATCAGGGCGGGCAAAGCGGCGAGCGCCGCGCCCGCGCTCCCATGGCGGCTCAGCAGAACGTTGAAATGTCCGGGGGCCGATATTTTCGCAGCGCAGGAGCCGCAGCCAGTCGAAGCGCTCGCCGTCATCGAGGGGGCGGAGCGCTTCCGGGGCAGGCGCGGCTTCCTCCATCAACGCTTGCCCGATCCGCGATTCCGTGCCAGCCAGGAGCCGCGCAATATTGGCGCGATGTTTGACCCACAAAAGGATCGCCATGAGCCCGAACATGAGCGCGGCGCCGTTTTGACCCGAGTGAGCAGAAGAACGAGCGGGGTCAACGCGCTCGCGGCAAGCGCGGCGGCCGAGGAGTGGCGGGTGAGGAAGGCGACCGCGAGCCAGATGATGGCGAAGGCGAGCGCCGCCTGCCAGGCGATGGCGAGAAGGCAGCCGAGGAAGGTCGCGACCCCTTTGCCGCCCCTAAACCCGATCCAGACCGGAAACAAATGGCCAAGAAAGCCCCGAGCGCGGCGGCAAGCTCGGGGGTGCCCGGCGCGAAATGGGCAGCGATCAAAACCGCGACGGTTCCCTTCAAGAAGATCTAGCAGAAGGGTCAGCGCCGCCAAATCCTTGCGGCCGGTGCGCAACACATTGGTCGCGCCAATATTGCCGGAGCCGATCGCGCGAAGATCCGAGCGTGCCAGCCGCGCGCGTCAAGACGAGGCCAAACGGGATCGCTCCGCAAAGATAGCCGAACAGAAAGGCGAAAACACTGTGAAACACGCCGGAAAACCGTTTTGACCGTAGGTTAAGTCTGCAACCTAGCTTTCCAGTGGCAGCGCGGCAACCCGCCCACACTGCCGAAATTGCCTTCAACCTGGTTTCGGTTTTTCATTGCTTCTTTACGGGGCAGGGGTGACGCCCCAAAGCAACGCCCCAGTTAGGAATTCACCAATAGGCGGGACGGCCTACACCTGATCCAATTTTGCCGAGGTGGTCCCAATGGGATCCAGTCGATCAACATTTTCAGAGTCGATTTTGAGAACAACGCGGAAGCGCGCCTTGCCGCTCATCATCCGGTCATAGGCGGCCTGGGCTTCCTCAAGCGGAAAAACCTCGTTCATCGAAGTGATGCCATTGAGATGACTGAACAAAAGTGTGTCTTCCGAGTCGGCCGCAGTGCCCCCATACCAGCCTCGCACCGATGCGCGTTTCCCGAGGAGGTCAATGAGAATTGACGGTCAGAGCGCCGACAGCGCCGATGACCATCATGGTTCCATTGACACCGAGGCCGCCCGAGAGCGCTTGCATGGCTCCGGCGTTTGTGACGGTTGCGATGATGGTTTTGGCACCGCCCATGGCCTGCAGCGCTATGGCCGGATCGCCCGCTTCGCTGTCGATATAGTCGTGCGCGCCCAAGGACCGCGCCAGGGCTTCCTTGTCGCGCCCCCGATTGACCGCCACGGTCCGGAACCCCGCCCGGGCGGCAAATTGTATCCCCAGGTGGCCAAGTCCGCCGACTCCATGGATAGCCACCAGATCGCCTGGCTTCGCGCCGCAGTTCCGAAGAGCGTTGAAGGTGGTGATGCCGGCGCAGAGGAGCGGCGCGGACTCGACAGGGTCCAGGGCCGCCGGTACGTGCGCCAAGGCCGAAGCGAGCGCCAGCATGTGGGTGGCGTAGCCGCCGTCGCGGGTGATGCCAGTGGTGCCGTGAATGTTTTCGCAGGCGAAGGCGTTGCCCCGCTGGCAATGGCCACAGTAGCCGCACGCACCGCCGAACCAGCCCACCCCGGCCCGCGCGCCCACGTCCCAGCCTTCGACGTCCGGACCGAGCGCGTCGATCACGCCGATCACTTCATGGCCGGGAATGCGTGGATAGCTGAGCCCCGGCATGTGACCTTCGACGATGAAGGAATCACTATGGCAAACCCCGCAGGCGTGTACGCGGATGCGGACCTCGTGACGGCCGGGCTCGGGCAGGTCGCGCTCCTCCATGCGGAAGCGCGCGCCAGGTTCCGGAACGATCATTGCGCGCATCTTCAAAAGGGCGGTCTCCGCTATGGGTAGGGCCAATTATATAAGACCAAGGATACAGGTGTCGAGGCGTGCAGACCTAGAACGACGCGCCGCCCGATGGCGCCCATGTGGCTGAAGCGGAAATTTAAACCGGGAAAGTACTTGCCGAACGCGGCTTGACCGGGGCGCCCGCGCGGCGTACCCAAATCCTTGGGACACCTTTCCCCAACGAAAGGCGCCCATCTGAAAGGATGGTCTTGATGGTAACGGTTTTTCCCGCCGCGCGGCCCGCGCGGCCGAATTTTTCTTGCGGTCCCTGCGCGAAGCACCCTGGCTGGCAACTCCAAAATCTTGCAGATGGCACCCGTTTGGGCGCTCGCACCGGTCGCAAGCCCGGCAAGGCCAAATTAAAGCGCGCGATAGATTTGACCCGCGAGGTTTTGCGGGTTCCGCGAGAATATCGAATCGGCATCATCCCTGGCTCGGATACCGGCGCGGTCGAGGCGGCACTTTGGTCCTTGCTCGGCCCACGCGGCGTCGATGTGTTCGCCTGGGAATCCTTCAGCGAAGGCTGGGTCATCGATATCGTCGAGCATTTGAAACTCAAGAATGCCCGGCCGTTCGTCGCGGACTATGGCGAGATTCCAGATCTTGGCCGAGCGCGATTTCGACAATGACGTCGTCTTCGCTTGGAATGGAACGACGTCTGGCGTGCGCGTTCCCTAATGCCGATTGGATCGCGGCTGATCGCAAGGGTCTGACGATTTGCGACGCGACCTCCGCCGCTTTCGCCCAAAACCTCGATTGGGGGAAGCTCGATGCCACCACTTTCTCCTGGCAGAAGGCGCTTGGCGGCGAGGCCGCGCATGGCATGTTGATCCTTTCGCCGCGCGCCGTGGAAAGACTTGAAACCTATACGCCGCCCTGGCCGCTGCCCAAACTTTTCCGTTTGACCCATGGCGGCGAAATTGATCGACGCTATTTTCGAGGGCGAAACCATCAACACGCCGTCCCTCCTCTGCGTCGAGGATTATATCGACGCCTTGAACTGGGGAAAATCGCTTGGCGGACTCGACGCTCTCATCGCCCGCGCCAATGCCAATTCGCAAGCGCTCGGCGACTGGGTGGCGCGGACGCCCTGGGTGGATTTCCTCGCCGCCGACCCGAAGATCAGGTCGAATACCAGCGTCTGCCTCAAGGTGGTCGATCCGGCCATCGTGACGCTTCCGCCAGCGGGCCAAGCGGCTTTCGCGAAAGCGATCGAAGATTTGCTCGAAAAGGAAAAGGTCGCGTTCGACATCGGCGCCTATCGGGATGCGCCGCCCGGCCTTCGGATCTGGTGCGGCGCGACCATCGAGACGAGCGATATCGAGGCACTGACCCCTTGGCTCGATTTCGCCTTCGCGAAAACCAAGGGCGATCTCGCCAAGGCGGCGTGATTCCGCAAGGATCAACGGCGGCGCCGCAAGGTGAACGCTCCGGCGCAAACAAGCCTGCCCTGGTGAACGCGGTTTCACCGGGCGGGCGGGGCAGTCCGTGCCAATTTGTTGGAGAAGCGCCTTGGCTCCGCGCGTATTGATTTCCGATGCCTTGTCGCCCGCCGCCGTCGCCATTTTCAAGGAGCGCGGTATCGAGGCCGATTTTCAGCCGGGCCTTGGAAAGGACAAGGACAAGCTCGCGCGCCGTCATCGGCGGATTCGAGGGCCTTGCCATTCGCTCTGCTACAAAGGTCACCGCCAAATTACTTGAGCGCGCGACGCGGCTGAAAGTGATCGGCCGCGCGGGGATCGGCGTCGACAATGTCGACATTCCCACCGCCACCGCGAAAGGCATTATCGTGATGAACACGCCGTTAGGCAATTCGATCACCACCGCCGAACATGCGATCGCCTTGATGTTCGCGCTCGCCCGCCAAATTCCCCAGGCCGATGTGTCGACGCAGGCCGGCAAATGGGAAAACAACCGTTTCATGGGTGTCGAGATCACCGGCAAGGTGCTCGGCATCATAGGCTGCGGCAATATCGGATCGATCGTCGCCTCGCGCGCGATCGGCTTGCACATGCAGGTCATCGCCTACGATCCATTCCTTTCGTCCGAACGCGCCCTCGATCTCGGAGTCGAGAAAGTGGACCTTGAAACCCTGCTTGGCCGCGCGGATTTCATCACTTTGCACACGCCGCTGACGGCGCAGACGAAAAATATTTTGTCGGCGGAAAATCTTGCCAAGACCAAGAAGGGCGTGCGGATTATCAATTGCGCGCGCGGCGGGCTCGCCGACGAAGAGGCCCTGCGCGCGCTGCTGGATAGCGGCCATGTGGCGGGCGCGGGTTTCGACGTATTCGGGCAGGAACCGGCAACCGGAAATCCGCTTTTCGGCCACCCTAATGCGGTCTGCACGCCGCATCTTGGCGCTTCTACCCGCGAGGCGCAAGAAAACGTCGCGCTCCAGATCGCCGCGCAAATGTCGGACTATCTGATCCGCGGCGCGATTACGAACGCGATCAACTTTCCCTCGATCACCGCCGAGGAGGCCCCCAAACTCAAGCCTTTCATCGCGCTCGCAGGCCGCCTCGGTTCGTTTGCCGGGCAGTTCGTCGAAGTCTGGAATTAAAAGGGTGGCGATCACCTATGAAGGCGAGGTGGCGCAATTGAACACCAAAGCGTTGACTGCATCGGCGATCGCCGGGCTTTTGCGGCCTCTGCTCGCGGACGTCAACATCGTTTCCGCGCCCGGCGTGGCCAAGGAACGGGGGATCGCGATCGACGAAGTAACCCGCGCCGCCGATGGAGATTACCAATCGCTCATCACCCTCGTCGGTCGCAACGCAAGAACACGAGCGCTTGGTCTCCGGCACTGTTTTTCACGATGGCAAACCACGCATCGTCGCGATCAATGGGATCAAGGTCGACGCACCGATCGCGCCCGTGATGATTTACGTCAGAAATGAAGACAAACCGGGGTTCATCGGCCGTTTCGCGAGCCTTCTCGGCAATGCCGCGATCAATATTGCGACATTCGCCCTCGGCCGCGACCGCGAGGGGGGCTCCGCGATCGCGCTCGTCGAGGTGGACGGGCCGGTCCCGGAAAAGTTGCTCGCCGAAATCGCGACGCTGCCCGGGGTTAAAGAGGCCAAGGCATTGGCGTTTTGATGCCGCCTCGCACTGCCTCCGTAGGCGTACACCATACCAGCTTTTGCGGATACGAATGATTTTCACCAGCCCAAATTTTTCAGCTATTGGGCGAACCAATCCTTTATGCTCGCTTCCCAGCCTGTCTCATTGGTGCTCAAAGCTCCTGCGGGCCATCGTATTCACACGAGTCTTGTCTCGCACGCGAAAGGAATTTCAAGCCCCTCTCATTTTCCGGGACTGGGACGTTTAGGAGGCGGCATTTTGGCCAGAATGCGCGGACACATCGCAATACAATTTCCGGTTCTGCCGGGCCAGACGAGCACCGCGCGATGACCGGAGACGCGGAGGAGGCACTCGTCCTGTTTTCTGGCGGCCAGGATTCGACGACTTGTCTTGCCTGGGCGCTCGATCGCTATGCGCGGGTTGAGACGATTGGATTCGATTATGGTCAAAGGCATCGAGTCGAGCTCGACCAGCGCGCCACGATCCGCGAAAAGCTGGGCCAAGATTTTCCCGCCTGGCGCGAGCGGCTCGGCCAGGACCATCTGATCGGTATCGAGGCTTTGGCGCAAATCTCGACGACCGCAATGACCCACGATGTCGAGATCGTCACCGGCGCGCATGGCCTGCCCAACACCTTCGTGCCCGGCCGCAATCTCGTGTTTTTGACGTTGGCGGCGGCGCTCGCCTTCCGGCGCGGCTTCAAACATATTGTCGGCGGCATGTGCGAAACGGATTTTTCAGGTTATCCGGATTGCCGCGACGATACCGTGAAAGCCATGCAGCTCGCGGTGAATCTCGGCATGGATACTCGTTTTGTTCTTGAAACACCTTTGATGTGGCTCGACAAGGCAGCAAGTTGGCGCCTCGCGGAAACGCTCGGCGGAACATCGCTCGTCGATCTTATCGTCGAGTTCGACGCATAGCTGCTACCTTGGCGAGCGCGCGATACGGCACGATTGGGGCCGCGGCTGCGGTTCGTGTCCTGCCTGCCGGCTGCGCGCCGAAGGCTGGCGGAAATACATTTCCTCGTCAGGAAACCAAGTGCCGGCATGATGCTATCCGGTAGATGCCGGCCGGGTGGACGGCGGTCAGCCAGCGCGGTTCGGCCAAGCATGGTTTGACGCGCGCCGCACCCCTACGGCACATCGTGTCCTGCCTTCGCCGCTGCACGGGACCAAATCTTCTTTTTCAAGAGTAAAAGAAGCCCGGCGTAGACGATGAGGAAGACCAGCACGCGCATGCCGAGGCGCTTGCGCTCATCGAGTTTCGGTTCTGCGGCCCACGTCAGAAAGGCAGCAACATCCTTGGCATATTGCTGAACCGTCTTGGGCGAGCCGTCCGCGTAGTCAATAAGACCGTCACTCAGAGGGTCCGGCATAGCGATCTTGTGGCCCGGGAAATATTCGTCCCAGTTCAAGTCGTTTTGCTCCGTGTAGCCGGTCAAGAGCGCATAGATATAATCGGCGCCTTGCTCTTGATATTGGATAAAGGGATCGATCAGAAAGAGCGGAAAACCCCGCTCATAGGTGCGGGCCTTGGCGAGCAAGGACATATCCGGGGGCACCGCGCCGAGCGCCGCTTTCGCGGCCTGTTCATTGGCAAAATTCCACGGGAAGTAATCCGATGGCCGGCCGGGCCGTTCGAACATTTCGCCGGCATCGTTTGGGCCGTCCTTGATTTTGTATGTGGCGGCGAGCGCCTTGACTTGCGCTTCCGAGAAGCCAGGACCGCCTGGATCCGCCAAATTGCGGAAGGCGACCAATGCGAGGGAATGACAATTGGAACAAACCTCGTGATAGACCTGAAACCCACGCTGAAGCTGCGCCCGATCGAAGCGGCCAAAGGGGCCGTGAAAGCTCCATGTCTGACGCGGCGGATTGGGTTGCTCATGGGAATTTGGTTCCGGCTGAGGGTTATTCGCGGCGAGCAGTTTGGCGGCGCTCGGCGGCCAAAACCGCCACCAAAGCCGCCGCCAAATGCCAATCCAATACCGCGGCCGATCCCGTGCCTCATCGCTGTTTTCCTTTTGGCCAGGCGGTCATTGCTCCGGTTCGCGCGCTTACCTTGAACTGGCGTCCGCCGCGGCGGCTTGGCTTTGCTTGCCCAATACTGCGTCGCAAATGGAGGGAGGCACGGGCATTGGCTTCTCGAATCGTCCAAGCAACGGCAGGATCACCAGGAAGTAGAGGAAATAATAGATGGTCAGGAATCGGGCGGCGATCACATAGCCTCCTTCCGGCGGCTGCGATCCCATGTAGCCGAGGAGCACCGTGCAGGCGACAAAGAGCCAAAAGAAAACCTTGTAAAGAGGCCGGTAAGCCGCCGACTTGACCTTGGAGCTGTCGAGCCAAGGCAGAAACGCGATTATGATGACCGCGGCGAACATCGCGGCAGTCCCGCCGAGTTTGGAAGGGATCGACCGCAAAATCGCGTAAAAGGGCAGATAATACCATTCCGGCACGATATGAACCGGAGTTTGCAACGGGTTAGCCTCGATGTAATTATCCGCATCGTAAAGATAATTCGGCACATAAAAAACAAACCACGCGAAAAACACTAGGAAGCAGACGAGCGCGAAGCCATCCTTCACGGTGAAATAGGGATGGAAAGGCAAAGTGTCCTTGGCGGTCTGCTTTTCAATTCCGGCGGGATTATTCGATCCGTGAACATGCAGTGCCCAAATATGCAAGACGACGACGCCCGCGATCATGAAGGGCAGCAGATAGTGAAGCGCGAAGAAACGATTGAGAGTCGCGTTATCGACCGCATAGCCGCCCCAGAGCCAAGTCGTAATCGAATCGCCAACCAACGGAATTGCCGAGAAAAGGCTGGTAATGACTGTCGCGCCCCAAAAACTCATTTGCCCCCAAGGCAGGACGTAGCCCGTGAAGGCTGTCACGATCGCCAGGAGAAAGATGATGACACCGAGCAGCCACAAGACTTCCCGCGGCGCCTTGCTGGAGCCGTAATACATGCCCCTGAACATGTGGATGTAAAGCGCGAGGAAGAACATCGAGGCGCCATTCGCATGGGCGTAGCGCAGAAGCCAGCCGTAGTTCACGTCGCGCATGATATGCTCGATCGATGCGAACGCGAGGCCGGACTGGGGCGTGTAGTGCATCGCAAGGACGACGCCGGTGACGATCTGGGACGCCAGCATGAACGACAAAATGCCGCCGAACGTCCACCAATAGTTGAGGTTGCGCGGGTTGGGGAAAACCACGAAGGAGGAGTGAATAAGGCCACCCACTGGCAGGCGGCTTTCGAACCATTTGGCCACGCGGCTCTTCGGCACGTAGGTCGAGTTTCCGCTCATGATCAGGCCGTCTCTCGATGACATCTACCGGGGATCTTCGCAGACACCGGCGGGGCGGCAAGCCTTCGCACGCCGCGGCCCTTACCCTATCGTGATCTTCGTGTCGCTCGCGAACTTATACGGCGGCAAGGCAAGATTGTACGGCGCTGGACCATAGCGGATGCGGCCGGACGCATCGTAGACCGAGCCGTGACAAGGGCAAAAATAACCGCCCTCATAAGGCCCGTCATTCTTGAGCGGCACGCAGCCGAGATGGGTGCAAATGCCGATGACGACGAGCCATTCGGGCTTTTGTACCCGCAACTCGTCGGTTGCCGGATCGCGCAGCTCGCTCAAAGGCACGGCGCGCGCGGCTTCGATCTCTTTTGGGGTGCGGTGGCTGATGAAAATAGGCTTGCCGCGCCATTTCACGGTCACCACCTGCCCTTCCGCGATATTGGCGATATCAGCTTCCGCCGAAGCGGCCGCCAGGGTCGTCGCGTCGGGATTCATTTGATCGATCAGTGGCCATGCCGCGAGCCCAGCTCCGCCCACGCCCATTACGCCGGTCGCGACGACTAGAATGTCCCTCCGGGTCGGTTCGTCTGCCATCGTGTTCGCTGCCATGATATCCTCGAACTCGGGCGTTTCAGCCTGCCTTACGAATAATCGAGCACCATCACGGAAGCAATAGCCGAGCCGCAACGTTTTCGTGTGCCCGTTAAAAGCGAGGTTCGGTGCCCACGGATCGGCCGCGAGAGTATGAGGGGACTATCGGCGTTTTCGGTCATTTTGGAAGTCCATGCCAGCAAACATGCAGTTCGGCCAGACCGCGCCTCTGACGGTGGCCCTTTTTCAGCCAGACATCCCGCAAAACGCGGGCACGATTTTGCGGATGTGCGCCTGTCTCGGGCTCACCGCCGCGATTATCGAACCCGCCGGCTTTTTGGCGAGCGACAAGCATTTTCGAAGGGCCGGCATGGATTACCTCACCCACGTCGAAATCGAGCGCTATCCGCATTGGGAGGCCTTTGAGGAGTGGCGCCACGCCGCCAAGCGGCGGCTGGTCCTGCTTACGACCAAGACTGGCCTGGCCTACATGGCCTTCAGTTATGCTGCCGGCGATATCCTGCTTTTCGGCCGCGAGTTCGGCCGGTGTGCCCGCAAAAGTCCATGCCGCCGCCGATGCGCGTCTTGTCATTCCCTTGAAGCCGCCGATGCGGTCTTTAAACGTTGCTGTTGCCGCGGCAATGGTGGCAGGAGAAGCCACGCGGCAGTTGCAGCTCGCCGGAAAGTCTTGAGCTTATGTGCGAAGGGTCAGACATGCCGGGCATGTTAGGGCCGGCGGCGCACCCATCTCCGGCCGTCACGCGGCAATGTTCAGTGCCTGCAAAAAAGCCTGCGCGAGGATCATGTGCCCCGCCAAGGTTGGATGCACCCTGTCGCCAGCCAGCGCCATGGGATGAAGTTTGGTCAGAACCGAATCGAACGCGGCCTGAGTATCGACCGGAATGGCGTCATATTTCGCTGCAAGTTGGAGCAAAGCGCCGCCATAGCGGTCCATCATAGCCCGCATGGGCTCTGCCCGGTTGGGCTCAAGAAAGTAAGGCGTCATGAGCACCAGCCCCTTGAGCTGAGGCCTCGTAGCACGGATCAATCTCTCCAAAGTCGATACATATTCGTCCAGAGTGACGTGCCATTCTCTTTGAAGGGGGGCATCGAACTGGCGCCAGACATCGTTGATGCCGATCATGATGGAGAGCCAGTCGGGACGTAGGTCGAGAACATCGGTTTGCCAGCGCGCCGCGAGGTCCCGCACAGTGTTTCCAGAGACCCCCGTGTTGCGGATGCGGATTTTTTCTCGGGACAGTTAGCCCCGAGAAAGGCATGGATAAGCGAGACATAGCCATTGCCCAGATCCCAGTTGATGCCTTCGGCGATCGGCCGGGCGCGGCCGCAGTCGGTAATGGAATCGCCGATCATGAGCAATGTGCTGTTGGCATGAATTTTCATCATATCTTTCCTGGCGTGGCACGTCCGCCCAGGCAAGCGCGGGCTAACGGCCGGAGCGGGGTGGACACAGTTTCAAAATGGCGGAACGGACTTGTCCGGTTTTGCGCTCGGTCACGAGCGAAACGCGATAGGCGGTCAAAAGACAAACGGTGACCGTCACCGCGAATTGCGCAAAAGCCATCGGACATGGGGGAATCTTGTCTCGCGCAAGACCGGCGCTTTGAAACAGGGAAACGGTGAGAAACACGACTGGCAAATGGATCGCATAGAGGGTGTAGGAAAACCCCGCAGCCCAGCCAAACAATCGCGGTGCCAAGGGAAACGCGCTCAGTTGGCGGCACGAGATCGCCAGGGCTACACCCGCCGCGATCGTCGTATCGCTCCCAAATTCGCCCGCCGCATTGAGGTGCCGCGCCGCCATGCCGGCGACGATTAGGCCAATACCTAAAAATCCCGCAAGGAGAGGGACCTGTCTCGTTTGTATAATGCGATAAGAAAGGGTGCCGAGAAACCAAGCGCTGAACCAAAACACGGCTTCACTGGGATAGTGGCACACAGTCAAAGCAATCGCAAAGACAAGCGTAAGCGCCATTAGGCGAAGCGCCTTCGATGCCTTCCATAAGAACAATTGAATGACCGCGGGGGCAAAAAGATAAAGCGCCCATTCGTAACCAAGCGACCAAAGCGCGGGGTTTTGCTCCCAAGCTGGACAACTGAAGCCCTGCAACCCTGAAATAAAGCATACCGTCTGCGAAACGCCGCCAAAATCCAGTTGCTTATGCTCATAGAGCGGTCCATCTCCAGGATTGCCAAGGAGGAGCAGTCCAAGAACAAATATTGCCTGGGTAATCACCAACGCCGGGAAGTAGACGATAAAGATGCGTGTAAATCTCGCAATGAGATACCGCACAAGATCAAAACTGCCTCGCTGTATGGAATTGGTGAGGCTGCCACCGATCAAAAAACCGCTCAGCACAAAAAAGATAACAACAGCCTGATGCCCCAAGCCAGTGAGGAAATAAAATAGCTTGAGCATAGCGCCCTCTTGTTCGGGCACTTCGAGATAGACAAAATACATGGCGCGGCTATGCGCGAGTGCGACAAGGAGTGCTGCCGTCGCCCGCAGAAAATCGAGGAACGGCCAATGGTTTGACGCTTTGCCGGCTATTTCGGTCATCGCCCCGCCTGTTTGCCAAGATCGGCAAGTGTCCAATCTCGATCTTGCTTGCTTTCAGCCGCCTGCGCAACGCTCGCGGCGTTGCCGTTCGAATCAGCTGTAGGACATGGGATATGCCATAAATGGAAGCGGCGAGCGAAAAATCGCGCCAAAACTGTTATCCTGCTTCCATCATTGAGGGATGGAGGGTGCGATGTCGAAAGCCTTGGACTATGTCAAAGCAACTGTGCAAATCGCTTTCGGCCTTGTTGTCCTCACCATCATTCTATTGAATTTCCGCGCTCTTCACCTTGCAGTGCAGAAATTTCTCGAAAGAGCAGCGTCGGTGAGTTCGGTCAAGGTTCTTGGCATCGAGATCGACATGGACGCCACCGACCGCGCGCTCTCTGCTGCGGATGCTAAGCGGGCGCTCTTCCACGTGGCAAATTTGACGGATGACGAGAAGCGCCGCGTTCTGGCCCTGATTCGTGGTCTCGACGGCAAGGAATTCATTCGGTTGATGTATGTGGGCCAGCTCAAAAACCTTTGCGAGTTCGAGAATCCCTCAACCGAAATGCGCCATGACGTAGCTCTCGATTATGAATTGCGCGACAAGGGCCTGACGAAGATCGAGGCCGACCCCGCCACGCTGGAATCGGTGCGGGCCGAGTTGGCGAAGATGGTTGCGCAAGGAAAGAGCCTGGATAATGGTTACCCGCGCGCCTGCTACGACATGACGTTCACCGACGACGGCTACAACGTCAAAACGGTGCTTGTGAATAGTATGAGCGCGACGTTCGACAAAGGCCGAAAGACCTCGCCATGAGGGCTTGCCATGCGGGGCGAAGGGGAGGGGATGGGCCTACTTGAATCACCGACATCGTGCTCGATAAAGCACGTTCATTCGCGGCGCGTGCCGGCGCTGAGCTTGGAAGACCAAATTGCATGACCATCGCCGATGCAACGGACAGCCGCAAAAGCGAGACCCGAGCGTGGTTCGAACGGCTACAGGAAGAAGTCATCGCGGCGATCGAACTTCTGGAGAGCGAGGCGGAGGGACCTTTCGCAGAGGCGGGCATGGCGCCTGGACGTTTTTCGACGAAACCATGGACAAGAACCGATCAGGCCAGCGGCGGCGATGGCGGCGGCGGCCGCATGGCGATGCTTGCTGGCCGCGTGTTCGAGAAAATGGCGGTTCATACTTCGACGGTCTTTGGAACATTTCCGCCCGAATTCGCGGCGCAAATACCCGGCGCCGGAAACGATCCGGCGTTCTGGGCTTCAGGCATTTCGCTGATCGCGCATCCTTGGAACCCGAACGTTCCGATCGTTCACATGAATACGCGTTTCGTCGAGACCACCAAGGCGTGGTTCGGCGGCGGCGCCGATCTCACCCCCCAGCTCGACCGGAGGCGCATCCAAAGCGATCCGGACACACGCACCTTCCACGCTGCCATGAAGGCCGCCTGCGACAGCCATGGCAAAGTTGCCGATCACGCGAAATTCAAGCGATGGTGCGACGATTATTTTTATTTGAAGCACCGCAACGAGCCGCGCGGGACGGGAGGAATTTTTTACGATTATCTCGATTGCCCTGGCGGCGACGAAACCGCATTCGCAGCAAACTTCGCTTTCACAAGGGCCGTGGGCAGGGCTTTTCTTGCCGTCTATCCAGAACTTGTGCGCCGCAATTTAGCGCTTTCCTGGACGAAGGCCGACCGCGAGGAGCAACTGACCCGGCGCGGCCGCTACGCCGAATTCAACTTGATCTACGATCGCGGGACGATTTTCGGCTTGAACACCGGCGGCAATGTCGAGGCGATTTTGTCGTCGCTACCGCCCCTCGCGCGGTGGCCTTGAAAGAGATTCGGCGGCGGCCACCAATCCTTCTGCTTCCGCGTCGGCAGGGAAAGTCCATAGCCTGTGCGCGGTGAAGCTCCAGAGCATGACGATCCCGGTTGTCGCTATCTGAGCAAAAAGATACGGAACGCCCGCGGCATGGATGAAAAGAGACATAAAAATATAGGTGAGCCCGAAGCCCACGGCGGCGACCGCCACGAACCGGGACACGGCCGCCTCATGCCGCAGGTGGGTGCGAAAGACATGACGGCGGTTGAGACTATAGGAAACCGTGCCGCCCGCCCCATAGCCGATCAGCGCGGCCGCCACCGCCGACATTCCGGCTACCTCAACAAGCCCGATCAAAAGAACATAATGAACGCTTGTGGCGATAAAGCCTACTACGGCAAAGGATGAAAATTGGCGAAACAATAAAGTCATGCGCCCAAACGTCCAAGATTTAGCTGTTCCGAGGCCGGATGCGGGGGTATAAGCAAGCCCCCTTTTCGGCGGCCTCGCCGCGGCGTCTGACAGGGAATAGTTTCTCTCATCCAGGAGCAAATCTTCATGAATTGTTCGTTTTTCCCGCCGGTGCGCGCGGCAATCCTCGGCACCGCGCTGATTGGTCTGAGCGCAACCGCGCCGAGCGCCTCACAAGTACAGTCCGGCGTGCTCGAATGCAATGTCGCGCCGGGCGTCGGCATTATCATAGGGTCGAACAAAAGCCTCTCCTGCGTGTTTCATCGGGCGCGCGGCTGGCCCGAATATTATATCGGCACGATCAGCCGGATCGGCCTCGACATTGGGGCGACCGGCCCCGGCCACTTCGTCTGGGGCGTCGTCACCGCGCAGCCTCCCGGCCCCCACTACGCGCTCACCGGCAATTATGTCGGCGCGGGCGTTGGCCTTGCGCTAGGGGCCGGCGGCACCGCCGATACGCTTGTCGGCGGCTACGCCAATTCGATAAGCCTGCAGCCGCTATCTGGCCCATCGTCAGGCCTTAATTTGTCCGCCGGCATCGGCGCCCTGACCTTGCAGCCGGTTTTGGCTGGGCCTGCGAGACGCCACCATCACGGCTAAACCAAAAAATCCGGTTCGCTTCCCGTCCAGGATTTGACGAAATCAATATGACGCGTTGCGCGGAGTTGGGCTCGGCGCTTCGCAAGCCCGCGCCGCAGGGCAAAGGGTTGTGACCAAGCGAGCTGGACTTATATTTTCCAATAATTGTGTTTTCCCTGGACCGGCCAGGCGCGAAATTGTGTCTCGGCTGCCATTGCACAAGGCGTTTCAAATTGGCTACTCCCCGGTCCGCGGACTCTTCCCACGCCAAAATAATCATCGTTGGATCAGGACCCGCCGGCTATACCGCCGCGATCTACGCCGCCCGCGCAATGCTGGAGCCGGTTCTGATCTCTGGCTTCGAGCCGGGTGGCCAATTGATGGTCACGACGGACGTGGAGAATTATCCAGGCTTTGCCGCGGCGATCCAGGGTCCTTGGCTCATGGACCAGATGAAGGCACAGGCAGAACATGTGGGCGCGCGCATGGTCGCGGACCATATCGTCGAAGTCGAGCTTGGCCGCCGCCCGTTCCGGCTCACCGGGGACACTGGGGCGCGTTACACTTGTGAAACCCTGGTCATTGCGACCGGCGCCAAGGCGAGATGGCTCGGCATCCCTTCGGAAACGAAGTTCAAAGGCTACGGTGTGTCTGCCTGCGCGACCTGCGATGGATTTTTTTTTCGGGGCAAGCCGGTTGTCGTCGTTGGGGGCGGCAGTTCGGCGGTCGAGGAAGCTTTGTATCTGAGCCACATCGCAGCCAAGGTGACACTCGTGCACCGGCGCAATTCTTTGCGTGCCGAACGCATCTTGCAGGAGCGGCTGTTCAAGCGGCCGAATATCGAATTGATTTTCGATCACGCCGTGGATGAAATCCGCGGCACCGAAAATCCCCCGGGCGTTTCCAGCGTCCGTCTGCGGAACGTCAAAACGGGGAGCCTGCACGAAGTCGCGACCGATGGCGTTTTTGTAGCGATCGGACACGAGCCCGCTTCCGGACTATTCAAGGGACAGCTCGCGATCAAGCCGAATGGCTACATCGAGACGGCGCCTTTCTCGACTGCGACAAGCGTGCCCGGCGTATTCGCGGCGGGCGATGTCGCCGACGACATCTACCGCCAGGCGGTGACCGCCGCCGGACTCGGCTGCATGGCGGCGATCGAGGCCGAGCGCTGGCTCGCCCAGCAAGGCGACTTGCGAGCGGTGGCGGAATGATGCTGCCATGCGAGGAGCAGGCTGGAATGGGGCAAGCCGCAGGTCGCCGGCGTCGCCATTACCCGTTCGGGCGAGGTCCATAGCGGCTCAACTAAACCTATTCATGCCAGCTTCATCTTCACTAATTTAGGTCAAGGCGACGGCTATTTGAGCCCCGGGCAACTGGCGCAAGGACGCGCAGGTTCATCCAGGCCCTACAAGAAAGGCAACGCCATGAAAAACCCAAGGACAACAATCCTCGCACTTTGCCTTTGCGCGGGTGCCGCTTTTGCGGCGCCCTCTGTTTCGCCCAGGCAGTTCAACCCGCTGCCCCAGGCGCGGCCAGTCCCGCGCCGATGGCTAAACCGGGCAAGGCCAAGCCGGCTGCGGCAAAACCCGCCGCCACGCAACTCCTCGACATCAATACTGCAACCGAGGAGGAGCTGCGCGCGCTCAAAGGGGTCGGCGATGTCCGCGCCGCCAACATCATCAAAAACCGTCCCTACAAGGGCAAGGACGAGTTGGTGCAAAAGAACATCATTCCTCCCGCTGTCTACGCCGCGATAAAGGATAAGATCATCGCCAAGCAACAATAGACGGATCGCAGTGTGCGTGTGCCGCGCCAGACTATGTTTGGCGCGGCACACGTATAGGTGAAGGCATTTTGCTCGCCAACCCCTTTACGTAAGGACAAATCATGTTTCCCAAGCCCGTGGCGCGATTAGAGACCAATACCTACGCCTATGAAAGCGCCCCGATGGTGAAGCCGGCCGGCTTTCGCGAATATGACGCGCGCTGGCTTTTTGAACAGGAAATCAATCTCATGGGCGTCCAGGCCTTGGGGCTGGGCCTTGGCACCCTCATCCATGACATGGGCGTTGCGCCCGAAGTCGTGACCGGCCATGATTTCCGAGCCTATTCGGCGTCGATTAAACATGCGCTGACTGTCGGCCTTATGGCGGCGGGCATAAAGGTTCACGATATCGGCCTTGCGCTGTCGCCGATGGCCTATTTCGCGCAATTCGAACTTGACGTCGCGGCGGTCGCCATGGTGACCGCCTCGCATAACGACAATGGCTGGACCGGCGTGAAAATGGGTACCCAACGGCCGGTGACTTTTGGCCCGGACGAGATGGGCCGCTTGCGCGATATCGTTCTTCAGGGAAAATTCCGCTACGCAGATGGGGGCTCCTATCGTTTCGTCAAGGATTTCCCCGCCCGCTATATTGCCGACCTCGTCAACCGGCCAAAGATCGCGCGCAAGCTGAAAGTGGTTGCCGCGTGCGGCAATGGCACTGCCGGGGCCTTCGCGCCAAAGGTGTTGGAAAAGATCGGTTGCGAGGTCGTGCCCCTCGATACCGAGCTCGATTTCACCTTTCCGCACTATAACCCAAATCCCGAAGACCTGCATATGCTGCATGCGATGGCCGTGAAAGTGCACGAAAGCGGCGCAGACGTCGGTCTCGGATTTGACGGCGACGGCGACCGCTGCGGTGTCGTCGATAATCATGGTGAGGAGATTTTCGCCGATAAAATCGGCGTCATGCTGGCGCGGGATCTCGCAAAACTCCACCCCGGATCGACTTTCGTCGTCGATGTTAAATCGACGGGCCTTTTCGCGACCGATCCGCAACTTCTCGCGCAAGGCGCCAAGGCCGATTATTGGAAGACCGGGCATTCTTACATCAAACGCCGTGTGACCGATCTCAAGGCGCTCGCGGGCTTTGAAAAATCCGGGCATTATTTCTTCAACGCCCCGATAGGGCGCGGCTATGACGATGGAATTGTCTCCGCAATCCAGATCGTGGAAATGCTCGACCGTAACCCGGGAAAATCAATGGCCGAGCTTTATGGGGCGCTCCCCAAAACCTGGGGTTCGCCGACCATGTCGCCGCATTGCGACGACGAAACAAAATATGGCGTGGCGGATAGGGTGACGAAACGTTTTAAGGCGATGCAAGCAAACGGTGAACTCTTTACCGGCCAAACAATTCGCGATCTCGTCACCGTCAATGGCGTGCGCGTAACCGTGCAGGACGGCACATGGGGGCTTGTCCGCGCGTCCTCGAACAAGCCAGAACTCGTGGTCGTGGTCGAGAGCCCCGTCTCGGATGCGCGGATGCGCGAGATGTTTGCGGCGGTCGATAAAATCCTGCGCGAGAATCCGGAAGTGGGGGCGTATAATCAGACGATTTGAATCCGGCGCTGATAGCGCTGGCATTGCCGGGCCACCGGAAACCTTTCCTCCCTACTGGTGTGCCGTAGGCCGGAAAGCCGCCCTCCATCCAAATGAATTTGCCAGAGCACCGCCGCGCACCCGCAAGAACAAAACCGGCACTCACGCCATGACCGCTGCCGGGAGCATGTTTTCCGCGTCTATCGAACGCGGAAAACAGCTCGTGGCGGGAGAGGTGCGGCTCACGCTTGCGGCTGCGGCTCCAATCCGCCTGGCTCGGGGCCTGGTTTGGGCCGAACGACGCCGGTGGTTGGGACGGGAGAGCCACGCAACGGCGGTTCATATCGCTGCCGGTGTCGCGCACCGGAGGATGCCCCTTCAAAAGCTCCACGATCTCTTCGCCGGTCAGCGTCTCATATTCGAGGAGGCCTTTGGCAAGCGTTTCGAGATCCTGGCGCTTCTCGGTAATGATCCTTGTCGCATCGGCGAGACCCGCCTCCACCAGGCGGCGCACTTCCGCGTCGATCTTCTGCGCGGTGGCCTCGGACATGGTTTGCTGGCGGCCCATCGAATAGCCAAGGAAAACTTCCTCTTGATTTTCGCCATACATCACGGTGCCGAGCTCATCGGAGAAGCCCCAGCGGGTCACCATCGCGCGGGCGAGTTTGGTTGCCTGCTCAATGTCGGATTGCGCGCCCGAAGTGATCTTCTCCTTGCCGAAGATGATCTCTTCCGAAACCCGGCCGCCCATGCAGATGGCGAGCCTCGATGTCATCTGTTCGTAGCTCATCGAAAGCTTGTCGCGTTCGGGGAGCTGCATGACCATGCCGAGCGCCCGTCCGCGCGGAATGATGGTCGCTTTATGCACCGGGTCGGTGGCCGTGACATTGAGCGCGACGATCGCATGGCCGCCCTCGTGATAGGCGGTCAGCATTTTCTCCTGTTCGGTCATGACCATCGTGCGCCGCTCGGCGCCCATCATGATCTTGTCCTTCGAATCCTCGAACTCGGACATGGTGACGACGCGCTTGCCGCGCCGTGCCGCGAGCAAGGCCGCTTCGTTGACGAGATTCATGAGATCGGCGCCGGAAAAACCGGGTGTCCCGCGCGCCACCGTCTTCAACTCGACGTCCGGCGCGAGAGGAACCTTGCGGACATGCACCTTGAGGATGCGCTCGCGGCCGACGATGTCGGGGTTCGAAACGACAATCTGGCGGTCGAAGCGGCCGGGACGCAGAAGCGCTGGATCGAGCACATCGGGACGGTTCGTCGCCGCGATCAGGATGATGCTCTCGTTCGCCTCGAAGCCGTCCATCTCGACGAGGAGCTGATTCAAGGTTTGCTCGCGCTCGTCATTGCCGCCCCCAAGCCCGGCGCCGCGATGCCGGCCGACGGCGTCGATTTCATCGATGAAGATGATGCAAGGCGAGTTCTTCTTGGCCTGCTCGAACATGTCGCGAACGCGGCTCGCGCCGACGCCGACGAACATTTCCACGAAATCCGATCCCGAAATCGTAAAGAACGGCACATTGGCCTCGCCAGCGATGGCGCGCGCAAGCAGGGTCTTGCCGGTGCCGGGCGGGCCAACCAGCAAAACGCCGCGCGGGATACGCCCGCCAAGCTTCTGGAACCGCTGCGGATCGCGCAGGAATTCGACGATTTCCTGGAGGTCTTCCTTGGCCTCGTCGACGCCGGCGACATCCTCAAAAGTGACCCGCCCATGCGCCTCGGTCAGGAGCTTTGCCTTGGACTTGCCAAATCCCATGGCCTTCCCGCCGGCGCCCTGCATTTGCCGGGACAAAAAGATCCAGACCCCGATGATGGCGATCAGCGGCAGCCCGTTGACGAGCAGCGTCATCAGCCAATTGGTGTTTTCCGACGGAGGCTTGGCCGTGATTGAAACATTCTTTTTATAGAGGCTCTGGACCAGCGACGGGTCGTTTGGAGCATAGGTCGCGAAAGCCCGGTTGTCGGTGAAATGGCCGGTGATCTCGTTGCCCGCGATCGTGACCTCGCGGACATGGCCTTGATCAACTTCGTTCAGGAGCTGGCTGAAGGCGATGTCCTGCGACGGCACCCGCTGCCCAGGGTTTTGAAACAGCATGACGAGCGCAACGACGAGCAGGATAATGATCACCCAAAGTGCAAAATTCCGGAAATTCGGATTCATCTTCGTTCCCGCTACTACATCGTTCCGGCCCAGAGGCCGTCACTGGTTAAGACAGCACCCGCAAGAATTTGGGCATTTTCCAATGTAAGCCCGGTTTTTCCAATTGCCAAGGGTGAGCTTGCATTATTTGGTCAAGTTAATCAAGACCTGGCCTCGTCTGAAACAGGTGGGTTTTGGCCGCGCGCGCCTATGCACTCTTCCCGCGTGATGACAAGAAAATGGTTGCTTTGCAGCCGCAGCGCCGCGCCTCCCAGGGTTGCTTTGTAGGAGATACCGTCGCGCAAAGCCCGGCCGAGCCCTGGTGCAAGAGTTTCCAGGCGATCGAGACGGAGGGGTTTATCTCCCCTTGATCAATTTTAGTTCATCGGCAAGAAACCGTAAAAGTATCTCATCCGGCTCATCGGCCAGGGCCGAAATATCCGCCCCAAATCCGTCCTGGCTCGCGCTGCACCTTCGAGTTGTGCACGAAGCGGCGCGGGCCTGCACGTCCAGCGCGGCGTCGGCTCTGCGCTGCGCGGCGCCCAAGGCGGAGCAGGGTTTTCTGGTCGAGGCCTTCCTCCGCGAGAAGGCCGCTCAGGCGCCTCATCCGGGTTCTGGCGAAACCAGGATTATGGTTCGAAGGATCGACGAGGAAAGGCATGCGCCCTCAATGTCGCATAAAGCGACAAGCTCCGCCTTGGTATGAAGCCAACAAGGGCCGGGCAAGGATCAGTCCTTTGCGTTTGCTTGAACTTGCCATTCCGGAAAGCCCGGAAATGCCACTGCCGCGCAGCAGCCGGAACAAAATCGTTTCGGCTTGATCGTCGGCGTGATGCGCGGTCATGACATGATCGGCGCCGTTATGCGCTCCGCATGTTCGGACAACAGAGCGTAGCGGGCCTCGCGGGCGCGCTCCTGAACTCTGGACTTGGGTTTGACTCCATCCCAGACGAGAATTGCATGCGGCAGCGCAAGCGCGGCGGCCCAGCGGGCGACCATTTCGGCCTCGCTTGCAGAGTCCTTCCGCAGCCATGGTCCACGGTCGCGACATAAAGCGGGGGCCGCGTGGAACGTCCGCGCGCCCACTCCGCGGCGAGCAGCATCAGGGCGACCGAATCGGGGCCGCCGGACACGCCAAGAACAATTCCGCGCGCGGCCTCCCATGGGCTGAAAAGTGCCGCGATGTCCTTGGCCGAGAACTCCGCCTTACTGGCGCGCGCGGCAATGTTTTTGCGCGGATATGGGACAGGCGCTGCGGTCCGTGCGGGCAATACGGGATCAGTTCCATCGCCGGCCGGCATCAGCATTGCGCGCGCTTGGCCTCCCGGTCGGCGCCGGCCTTGACCATGGCCGGTGCGTTTGGATATTTTCGCGCGATTTCGCCATAGGTCGCGCAGGCTTGTTCCTTGGCGCCAAGGGCTAGTCAGCGACTGGCCGAGCCGCAAGAGGGCTTCCGGCGCTCGCGGCGAATCCGCAAATTGGGTCGATATTTTCAGATATTGTTCCGCCGCCTCGCGCTGCCGGCCGCGCAGATAGAAACTTTCGCCGAGAAAATAGATCGCGTCGGATGCAAATTTGCTTCTTGGGATTCTTTTCAAGAAACCCGGCAAAGCCCTTTTCGGCGTCCTCATATCCTCTTTGCTTGAGATAGGCTCAAGGCGATGTCGAATTCCTCTCTCGCGGGAGTTGGGCGCCGCAGCGATCACCGTGCCGCCCGGCGTGGTGACGCCGGAGGCCCGGACAACCGGCGGGGGCAATGGCGGCGCTGGCGCAGCTGGTGGCGGCCCAGCCATCGGGGGAGCGGCCATTGGAGAGATCGAGCGGCGCGCCGGGTTCATTTCGGATGAGGTCCGGCGGTGTGCTTTCGTCATCGCTGCGAGCCTGCCGGGTCCGCACTGCGCCGAGGGCAAGACCTCCCAACGGACGGGGAGCCCCCGGGGCGCCGGGATTTTGGGATGGGATCAAAGGCGTCGCCGTGCCCGTTCGCGCGCGGTGGGGGCAGCCGCGGCGGCACTGGGCGGCAAGCTGGGCATCCGCATTGTTTGAGTTTCTGCCGCTTCGCTGCGTTTCTGCGGCGGGTTTGGCCGCGGGAGCGCCCGGGCGCCGCCCTCGTGGAAAGCGGAAATCAACGTCCTCCTGGAACTTTTTGAGTTGCTCCGCGAGCTTGCCGGGTCTCAAACTGCATCTGTTCGATCTGGCCGTTGATCTGCCGCATCTGGCTTTCAAGCCGTCCGATCCGGACAACGAGACCCGCGGAACCTGTTGCGTCACATCCTGCTGCTCCCCTGCATAGGGGACATCCCCGGGCTCGCCGATTTCGCCCGGCGGGCGACCGTAACCTTGGGCAATGCGAATATCATCTCGCGCCGCCGCGATTTGCGCCTCTAGCCGGACAATCCGGGCGTCCGGATCATTCACTGTCTCCGCGCCGGCGCTAACAGCAACAAACGCCGCAAAAAAATTGGCGGCGGCCATGAGGAGCAGAGGTTTATCGAAACGCGTCATGCGGCAATATCCTCTTGGGTGGGCGGGTTCCATCGTAGGGCCGCTTTTCGGGCTAAATTTTGGACACCGGACTCCGTATCCTCGAAAACATTCATGATTAGAATCAGATAATGCAGCTTTTTGGATATAGTAGCCGGTGGGGTCGCGCGGCGCCGATTTGCAGGCGCCACAATCGGTTTTGTGTGCCCGTACCAAAAGAAAATCAAAAACGCGCCAGAATGTCTTCGCCGATCCTATCCCAATCTTGGCGGGAAGAAATCGGCGCACTTCGTTCCTCTTCTCTTCACCAAGGGAGACAATTGGGTCCCAGTCCTCAGACTCCGCGCCCACGCGTCTCGCGCGCGCCGCATCACACCGGTCACTTTGGCTTGCGCTCGCGCATAAGGCCAGATACGGGGATCCGGATTGAGCCCTGTCTGTAGGCAGAGGATCATGCGCATTGCTTGTCCGATCTGAACCTACGCGAGAGGCCGGTACCGGCTACAGACGTTTGACGTTGCCGTGGAAGCGCGAATTGAACTGTGTCCCACGAACTGACAAATACGATTTGTCGTCCAGGGCTGCTGCTGCATGTGTTTACCAACTGGGCCGAGCGAAAATTGGTCAGGGAAGAGGATAATTCCCGCAAAACCGAAATTACTTGTTTATCGAGGCCATAATGATCACCAAGCTCAACACGATGAGAACCGCGATCCTAGCCAACGCCCTCGGCATTGCATTGTCTTGGTTGATCCTGGTAGCACCTTAAGGCTGTTCGAACGCGCTATCCGCGGAAAACATCGCACCTTCGGAAGCCACCGCCAACCGGATTCAAGCCAAAATAAGTCAGGTTGGCGCTGGTGCTACCAAGCTCCACTAATCCGGCGGGGATTTTTGGCCGGTCGAGGAAGGCATGCAACAAGTCGATAAGCTGCTCAAAAGCGGGAACTTCGAGGACGCCGAGAAAATCCTTGACACGCTCCTGACGAAACTCGGGCTGCCAGCGGCAGGCTCTGCCGGCTCGGTTGCCGCCCCCGTGTCCGTCGCACCTGCCGGAGGACGCGATTGCGATCTGCGACAGCCGATGACGGTGAGCGGCCGCGTGATGATAAGCGAGGACTGCACTGTTGGCGGTGACTTGACCGTGACGGGCAATGCCGTCCTGCACTTCGACTACACCGTGCAAAAAGGCGGGCGCTTGATCGTCAGCGGCAACATAGTCGTGCGGGATGGCGCGACGTTATGGATCGAGGGCCGGCCGGAGGAGCGGGCAATCCTCGCGGTCGACAATGAGTTCAGTCAGCAACGCTCGATCACTTCGAAGGACGACGCGACGATCAAGCTCGACTACGTCGAGTTTCGCACCCAGAAATCCCCGGATCGCGGCAAAGGCAGCGTCTACATGAGTTATAACGCCAAAGGCCGGTCATCCTTCGAGGCGACCGGCTCGGCGCTCGTGGAGGAAGAGGATTGGCTCCTCGCCAATCTTAACGATTCCGCCAAGTTGACCATAGCCGATACGACGCGAGTTCCGACCGAGATCTACGTCCATGACTCGTCGTCCGCAAAAATTAGTGGAATCGGCACGCGAGCCGGTCTCTGGCTGGACGCGGGTGGCGCCAAGGGGACTTTGAAACTGCCCCACATTATAACGCTCCGTTCTCGTGGCGGATCGGTGCCGGCGCCGGTTTGGAAGTGGGTTGGTCGCTGCAAGTTGATGACGCCCAACCCGGAATCGGTATCGAGGTCAAGCCCGCCTCGGCGCTCACGATTATTGGTAACGGAGCGCAGGCCGTCACAACCGGCGAACTCAAGATCTCGTATTTTGTGATTGGTTCGCGAGAAACACTGGATGGCCTCAAGGCCGGCTTGCAAAATCGCCAGATCAGCGATCGGTTGACGCTCAAGGATGTCCAACTCGGGCCCATCGCCTGGCAGATCTATGTTGGCGATAACGCGGATTTGACCATCGAGAATTCAACCATCAATGAAATCGGCTTCTTCGGCCGGAATGCAAAAGTGCCCGTCGAACGCTCGGTTTTGCAACTCGCCGTGCTCGCCGCGCTTGGGCCAGGCAGTTCGCTCGATATTCGGGATTCCGACATCTGGAACCAGACCATCGAGGTGGCGAACAAAGGGAAAGTGTCCATCGCCGGTAGCAGGGTTCACGGCATGCTGTTTCATACAAGGGACAGCGGATTCGAATATTTCCATCGAAGGCGGATCGTTCGAAGAGAATCCCGCGCGCTGCACCCAAGCAACGATGGTGAACATCGCGACCGGTCAGCCGAAGTGCAATCCGTTCAGGCCGCCGGGAATGCCGCGCGCGGAGGGAGCGGGCAATGTCCAGTGCGCGGGCACAGAAGGGTGCACGTGGGACCGTTAAGTGAACCGGGGCGGCCCTGCTGATCTGGCTTTACCGCAGCGAATGGTGTCGACGCGATTGACGGGTTCCCTTCGCGGCGGTGGCCTGCTATCCCGGCCCCTATGACCAGGCATGCACTCAAAAACATCCGCAATTTTGCCATCGTCGCCCATATCGACCATGGCAAATCCACCCTCGCCGACCGTCTCATCCAGGCCACCGGTACGATCTCCGAGCGGGATATGGTCGAGCAGGTGCTCGATTCGATGGATATCGAGCGCGAGCGCGGTATTACCATCAAGGCGCAGACAGTGCGCCTCGAATACAAGGCGCACGACGGTAAGACTTATATCCTGAATTTGATGGACACGCCCGGGCCACGTCGATTTCGCCTATGAAGTGTCGCGCTCGCTCAAAGCCTGCGAAGGCTCGCTGCTGGTGGTGGACGCGAGCCAAGGCGTCGAGGCGCAGACGCTTGCCAACGTCTATCACGCACTCGATGCGGGCCATGAGATCGTGCCCGTCTTGAACAAGATCGATCTGCCTGCCGCCGAGCCCGAGCGCATCAAACAGCAGATCGAGGATGTGATCGGGCTCGATGCCTCGCAGGCCGTGCTCATTTCGGCGAAGACCGGGCAGGGCATCGATCAAGTTCTGGAGGCGATCGTCACCCGCCTGCCGCCGCCGCAAGGCGACGACAGCGCGCCCTTAAAGGCGCTGCTTGTCGATTCCTGGTACGATGCCTATCTCGGCGTCGTCGTGCTTGTGCGCGTCATCGACGGCACGCTCAGGAAGCACCAGAAGATCGAGATGATAGGAACGAATGCCCAGTACGAGATCGACAAAATTGGGGTATTCCGGCCAAAGATGCAGGATGTCGCCGAGCTCGGGCCTGGCGAAGTCGGCTTCATCACGGCGCAGATCAAGGAGGTCGCCGACACAAGGGTCGGCGACACGATCACCGACGCACGCCGCCCGTGCGCGCAAGCGCTGCCCGGCTTCAAGCCCGCGCAGCCGGTGGTTTTCTGCGGGCTGTTTCCGGTCGATGCCGCGGATTTCGGCGATCTTCGCGCGGCAATGGGAAGGCTTCGCCTGAACGACGCGAGCTTCTCCTACGAAATGGAGAGTTCGGCGGCGCTCGGCTTTGGTTTCCGCTGCGGATTTCTGGGTCTCCTGCATCTCGAAATCATTCAAGAGCGGCTGGAGCGCGAGTTCAATCTCGATCTCATCGCGACCGCGCCTTCCGTCATCTACCGGATTTTGAAGCGCGGCGGGGATGTGCTTGAATTGCACAATCCGGCCGACATGCCCGATCCAACCAAGATCGAGACCATCGAAGAGCCCTGGATTCGCGCGACGATCCTGACGCCCGACGATTATCTCGGCGCGGTCTTAAAACTCTGCCAGGAGCGGCGCGGGGTGCAGGCCGATTTGAGCTACGCCGGCAAGCGCGCGATGGCGTCTTATGATTTGCCGCTCAACGAAGTCGTGTTCGATTTCTACGACCGGCTAAAATCGATCTCGAAGGGCTATGCGAGTTTCGACTATGCCATCACCGGTTATCGCGAAGGCGATCTCGTGAAAATGTCGATTCTCGTCAACGCCGAGCCGGTCGATGCGCTCTCCATGCTGGTTCATCGTGACCGCGCCGATACGCGCGGCCGCGCCATGGTCGAGAAGCTGAAAGAGCTTATCCCGCCGCATATGTTTCAAATTCCAATCCAGGCGGCGATCGGCGGCAAGATCATCGCGCGCGAGACGGTTAGGGCGCTGCGCAAGGACGTGACCGCGAAATGCTATGGCGGTGACGTCACCCGCAAGCGCAAGCTTTTGGAAAAGCAGAAGGCTGGCAAGAAGAAGATGCGGCAATTCGGCAAGGTCGAGATTCCGCAGGAAGCTTTTATCGCGGCATTGAAGATGGATGGGTGAGGCAAGAGCAAGAGGCGCGCGATGCGCTTTTTCCTCCTAAAACACCGGCACGCCGCGCGCGTTGAGCGCCTCCGCCAGATGCGCCAAGGCCTTCGCCCGCTTGCGAAAGAAAGTATGCGGTGCCCATTGCTTTTCGGCGCACAGCTTCTTGATCGATCTTCCGCGCGCGCTGCGCAACGCCCAAAGGGTCGTGACAAGCGCCATGCCGGAGTCCTCAGCGCGCAATTCGCTCAACCATTCGAACGCCATTTCCATTTGCGTAATTTCGGCGGCGCTCGGGCGGATCACGGTGCGATTGGCGGCTTGCTGGCGCGTCCGGCGTTCGCTCTCTTCGAGCTCCGCCTGGGCCAATTGATCGGCCCATTCGGTGAGCGTGCGGGGCCAATGACCGCCGGGTTTGCGGGGGCCCCGCACCCGTGGCAGGCGGTCGAGGGTGACAAAGGCTTGCACGAGCCTTTTGCCGACGAGGTCGGCGTCCCACACCGGCGGTAGGGTCTCGCGCTCGCCGAAAAGCGGTGCTTCGTAGCGGCTGTCCAATGTTTCGAAAGCCATGCTCAAGCTCCGTCGTCGAGAATATTTTCGAGGAGGTTGGGATCACCGGCGACCTCGAGAAGCAAAATGCGAATCATCGCTTCGCGGGTAAGGCTGCGCTTGGCTGCTGCCGCCTCGATATTCCGGGTGGCATCGGGCGGCAGATGCAACGAAAGGGCGGCCGCCGCCGCGCGAAAAGCAAGGCCAAACCTTTGCGCCTGCCGGTGCACATTGTTGGGGGTCGAAGCGATGATGGGGTCCGCGGCGACGCGTTTGGCGTCCCAGCCAAGGCCAAGTAGGAACCCGAGGCGGGCGATTCGCTCGCCGGTCCATCGCGCTTTGTGGATTTCCGTGGCAACCGTCACTGTAAAATCTCCTTGCTGTGGCGAGCGGGGCGACTGGAGCGTCGTACCGCCCGCCTGAGATACGGTAATACTACCGTACATGTCAAGGTGAATTTACCTAATGCGTTTCTTTTTTTCTACGGTTACTCTACCGCTATGAAACTTGATGACGTTCTCGCTCGAATCGAAAGCCGGCTACAGGCCTTGGGCCTCTCCGCCCACGCCGCATCGCTTGCCGCCAAAAGGCCCGACGCCATCCGCAATTTGAAACGGGCGGTCAAGAACAACGACCGGCGCGGGATCACGACCGAAACACTGATCGCGCTTGCCCCGGTCTTGCAAACGTCCGCAGCATGGCTGCTTGAGGGCGCCGGAGACCCGGCGTCCGGCAATCTCGTCCGCGTGGCTGGGCACATTGGCGCCGGCGCGGAAATTCAGCCGGAGTTCGACCAAATCCCAGCCGCGGGTCTTTACACCATCGAGGTTCCGTTTCCGGTCCCCGCGGATGCGATCGCTTTCCATGTCGAGGGCGACAGCATGTGGCCGCGCTATGATCCGGGCGACGTGATCATTTGCTGGCGCCAGGGTGCCAATATCGAGGAGCTCATCGGCTGGGAGGCCGCGGTCAGGACCGCGAACGGCAAACGCTATCTGAAGCGTATCCAGCGGGGAGCCGCGAGTGGAACCTTCGATCTTGAGAGCCACAACGCGGCGCCGGTCCGCGGCGTGCAAATCGAATGGGCAGCCGAAATCAAAGGAGTCGTCAGATCCGGTCAGTGGCACCGGAAATAAAAATCGGTGTTAGGTAATAATACCTTGAAATAGGTATTTATACCCGTAAAACCACTCCGGCTTTTCCGGAGTCCCTCAATGCCGAACCGCCCGCCCGCCCGCGCCATTGCCGTAGCCGCGCTTCGCGCCCAAGCAACGCGCACCGCCGTCGATCTGATTAAGCATCGGGCGCGCGCCTACGCGAAACGCCCGGCGATGCTAGAAAATATTTCTCCCGGCCTTTCAGCCGCCGCGCCGGAGATACTCATTGCCGTGGCAAAGCGTCTCATCGCGGCGGAGCGGCAAGCGCCGCGCCGGTGGTTTGGTTTTGGCGGGGAAGTCCCAATCTTCAATGCAAAGGCCGTTTTACTTTCCGCCCGCGCCCTTCGCCGGAACCAAGGACGGCGAGCCCGCAAGCTTGCGCCCGATCTTTGAGCCGCTTGGCGGGCGCGGATCAGGTTTGCCTTCGGGGTCCAGTACTCTATTCTTGCCGAATATCAGGGATTTGAAGCGGGCTGCCTGATTGGGCGAGGACTGAGGGGGTGCCTCGGTTGGGGCCGTCAGGGCAATCTGTTTTCGCTCTTGCTTGCATTCCCGCAAATGATGCGATTCTCGTCGTGGCTGGCACATGGGCCGCCGATCGATGGAGAGGGAAGCGCATATCGCCGCGGAACAAAATTGCAATCGGCATCGCCCAAAAGCCGCCGGATAGTTCACATTCGCGACAGCACGAATTAAACTCAAGCATGCCGGTCCGTCATTTCGCATGAAACGGGCCAGCACCTTGCGATGAATTGGGCCGGTGGCGGTTCGAATGTTTCAAATAGACAGGAAGCTTCCGTGGCGCGAGCGATCGAATTCAAGAAAACAACCGGCGCACGGCGCCTCTGCGGGCTGACACTTGCTGGCATTTGGCTCTTGGCGAGTGGGACAGGCGCTGTTTGTCAAGGCGTCGTGAAATCCAGGCATGGCGAATGGGAACTGCGCTGCGAGACACCGCCCGGCGCCGCCAAGGAACAATGTGCGCTGCTGCAGAGCGTCGCCGCGGAAGACAAGCCAAACATCAATCTGACGGTCATCGTTCTCAAGACGGCGGATGGGAAGAGCCGCCTGTTGCGTGTCATTGCGCCGCTTGGGGTACTCCTTCCTTCGGGACTTGGGCTAAAGATCGATGACATCGATGTCGGACGCGCCGGGTTCGTCCGCTGTCTTCCGACTGGATGCGTGGCCGAGGTCGTCATGGACGAAAAATTGATCGACCAAATGAAAACTGGCCAGAAGGCCACCTTCATCATTTTTCAGACCCCGGAAGAAGGAACCGGCATACCGCTTGGCCTTGCCGGGTTTAAGGAAGGCTTCGATGCGCTGCCGTGAATTGGGCCGGAATTCGATGGCGCGGCCTGTGCCACTCCATCAAGCAAAATTTATTTTGGCTGCTGCTGCGGCGGCGGCGGTAGGACTTTCTGGCTGCGGCGGCACATCTTGGCACTCTCGACCCGCCCCAAAACCAAGGAGGCGGCTCGCAGGTGCTCGCTATGTTGCTGGGATTTAAGAACAATGACGCGCCCGCGGCGCCTGGAACCCAGGTCCGGCATATTTTCTGCCCCGAAGTCCTCATTCTCGAAGGCACGGCGGCGAGCCAGGCTTACGCCGGAACGCCGCCTTCGAGCGCCAATCTGCGTTATCAATATGCACTCGGCGATACAGCGCGCGAATGCACGCTCGAAGGCGATCAACTCGCGATCAAGATCGGAGTCGCGGGCAAAGTACTGCTTGGACCGGCAGGCAGCCCTGGCGCTTTTAGCGTGCCGGTGCGGATGGCCGTACTTCGCGAACGCGATAATCAGCCAATCGTGAGCAAGCTTTATCACGCCGCCGTGACGGTGAATGCAGGTGAGACGGGGGCGGATTTCACACTCGTTTCCGAACCGCTCCACGTGCCGTTCATCCAGGACCACGCCGAGGACGATTATACGATCAAGGTCGGCATCGACGAGGGTACGAGCGGAGACAAACCCCAGGGCAAAGCGGAAAACATTGAGGCCCCGCGAGTGGGAAAGCCAACGCTCGGCCAGCCTTTGAATCTTGCCCTATCGTGCGGAGCAATCGTACCAAAATGTTTCACGTGAAACGTTTTGGTACGATTGCGGCCAAATAACTTTACAAAGCCTCATACAGCGCGCGGCCTTTGAGGGCGTGCGATCATACGGAATGCTGGTCTTTTTGGCTAGGGCAGGGCGATTACGGCGCCGGTTGAAAACCCCGCGCTTTTAATCGCTTTGGTACCAGGATCCATCAGCCTGTGCGCAAGCGCATTCGCCGCCCGCCGTCCAACTACCATGCCAGAGTGACCATCGAGAACCCTGTGCGCAGGCGGCCGCCCGCATTGACAAACGCGCGACATAAATTAAGTCTAGGAGCGTCAGATCACGGAACCCCAGCGGAAGAGACCGGCTTACGCTTGTTGCGCCGAGCCGGCGCCGAAGGCGCAACCGCCCCGGAAACGCTCAGGCCCATGGACCGCTCGGGGATGACACTCTGGAAAGCGATTTTCCGTCTCTAAAATGGAAAATCCACCGAAGGAGGTAACGTCGGGCGAATCTATTGCCGCGCGACGGAAATCTTTCAGGTTCCGGGACAGAGGGGGCAAAGTGCGGTGATTTTTGCCGCCGCGCACATGCCGTTACTTTGTCCGGCCAGGTATTTCGATGTCCGATAGCCAAACCGCCGCCGCCGCCGCTGGGCACGATCTCGCCCGTACTCCGCTTTACGATGTGCATTGCGTGCTTGGCGCCCGCATGACTGGTTTTGCCGGTTATGCCATGCCGGTGCAATATCCGACTGGAATAATCACGGAACATCTTTTCACCCGCGCGAATGCTGGACTGTTCGATGTTTCGCACATGGGCCAGGCGATTCTCGCGGGGCCGGACGCCGCGCGCCGTTTGGAGAGACTGGTGCCGGGCGAAATCGCGGCGCTTGCTCCAGGCCGGATGCGGTATACCCAATTGCTCGATGGCCAGGGCCGTATTCTCGATGATCTGATGGTGACGCGGCTCGACGACGAAGCCGGGCGCGAGCGGCTCTTTCTCGTCGTCAATGCAGCGACAAAGGCAGCCGATTTCGCGCATTTCGCCGCGGAGCTGCCGGACTGCACGCTGACCATTCTCGATAGGCACGCATTGGTCGCCTTGCAAGGCCCGAAGGCCGCGGAGGTCTTGCGCCGGCATGTTTCTCCCGCCGCTTCGGAAAGCCTCTTGGCGATGCCTTTCATGTCGGCCAAGAGCTTTGCGCGGGACGGCGCCGTTCTCAACATTTCCCGATCCGGCTATACCGGCGAGGACGGCTTCGAGATTTCGCTTCCAGCCGCCGCGGCGGCTCGCTTCGCACGAGAATTGCTTGACGATGCGGACGTTCGCCCAATTGGCCTAGGTGCCCGGGATTCGCTCAGGCTCGAGGCAGGCCTCTGCCTTTATGGCCATGACATCGATCGCACGGCCGGCCCCATCGAGGCGGGACTCGCATGGTCGATCTCGAAACGCCGGCGCGAGGCCGGCGGATTTTTTGGCTATGAGAAGGTGAAGCGGGCAATCGAGCACGGTCCGTCGCGCTTGCGCGTGGGGTTTTTGCTCGAAGGCAAGGTTCCCGCACGGGAAGGTGCTGAGATTGCGACGCTCGGAGGCCAGACCATCGGCCGCATTACGTCAGGGGGTTTCGCGCCGAGCCTCGGGCGGCCGGTCGCGATGGGTTATGTCGATGCTGCCCACGCCGCGCTTGGCACGCAAGTTTGTTTGATCGTACGCGGTAAGCCACTTGCGGCAAAAATCGTGCCGCTGCCTTTTGTGCCGCACCGTTACTTTAGGGGAGACCGATGACCACCCGCTACACCACGAGCCACGAATATGTCCGCGTCGAAGGCGGCACAGGCATCGTCGGGATCAGCGATTATGCGCAATCCCAATTGGGCGATGTTGTTTTTGTCGAACTCCCGCCAATTGGCCAGAGCTTGTCCAAGGGCGCCGAGGCCGCCACCGTCGAAAGCGTCAAGGCCGCCAGCGAGGTCAATGCGCCGGTGTCGGGCACGGTCATCGACGTCAACAACGCGCTCACCGATTCCCCCGGACTGGTCAACGAGGATCCTTCCGGCAAGGGCTGGTTTCTGAAGATCAAGCTAAACGATGCCGCCGAACTCGACAGCCTGATGGACGAAGACGCCTATCGGGATTTCTTGAAGGCAGTTTCCTAGAGCCGTTCCTCGACTGTACTTCCATCGAGCGGAATTGAGAGAAGCAAAGATGCGTTATCTTCCTTTAAATTCCGAGGATCGCGCCGACATGTTGGTGCGCGTCGGCGTCAACGGCATCGACGCGCTTTTCGCCGATATTCCGGAGGCCAAGCGGCTCCAACAGGATCTCGATCTGCCGCCGCGCAAGACCGAAATCGAGGTGGAGCGCTTGCTCTCTGGGCTTGCCGCCAAAAATATGGCGGCGGGGTCGGTGCCGTTTTTTGTTGGGGCAGGGGCCTACAAGCATCATGTTCCAGCAAGCGTCGATCATCTGATCCAACGCTCCGAATTTCTGACGAGCTATACGCCCTATCAGCCGGAAATCGCGCAAGGCACATTACAAGCCATCTTCGAGTTTCAAACCCAGGTCGCGGGCTTGACTGCGATGGATGCCGCCAATGCGTCGATGTACGACGGGTCGACGGCGACGGTCGAGGCAGTGGCCATGGCCCGCCGGATCACCAAGCGCCGAAAAGCCGTAGTATCGGGCGGTCTTCATCCGCATTACGCCGAGGCCGTGCGTACCCATTCGGCGATGAGCGGGGACGACACTTTGGTACTTCCACCCGATGTTTTCGCGGCGGAGACATTCGGCTCCCTTGTAGATGACGAAACCGCCTGCGTCGTGGTGCAAAACCCGGATTTTTTCGGCAATCTTCGCGATCTTTCCGGAGCCGCCGCCCTCTGCCATACGAAGGGCGCGCTTTTGATCGCGGTGTTTACGGAAGTTGTCTCGCTTGGTCTCGTGAAGCCGCCGGGAGCGATGGGCGCCGATATTGTCGCGGGCGAAGGACAGTCGATCGGCAACCGCTTGAATTTCGGCGGCCCCTATGTTGGGCTCTTCGCCACCAACGACAAATATTTGCGCCAGATGCCTGGGCGTCTTTGCGGCCAGACCCTGGATGCCGCGGGACGGCGCGGCTTCGTGCTGACCCTCTCGACCCGCGAGCAGCATATTCGGCGCGACAAGGCGACATCCAACATCTGCACCAACTCCGGTCTCGCCAGCCTTGCCTTTACGATACATATGACCCTGCTTGGCGACGCGGGTCTGCGGCGCCTCGCCCGGATCAATCATGCTAATGCCGTTGCTCTCGCGGACCGGCTCGCGGCGGTGAACGGCGTCGACGTTCTAAACGAGACGTTCTTCAACGAATTCACGATCAAGATTCCGGGCGATGCGGCGCGGACGGTCGAGCGCATGGCGGAAACGGACGTGCTCGGCGGGGTCCCCGTCTCCCGGCTTTTGCCGGACGCGGGATTGGACAATCTCATTCTCGCCGCCTCCACGGAAATCAATACGGACGCTGATCGCTCGGCCTTCGCGGAAGCCTTGCAGGGAGCGCTGTCATGTTGATGCAGCAAAAGTTCGGCCCGCAAGCGGCGAGGGTCGAGGAACCGGGAGCGAAAACCTTCACCGGCAATCGCGGCCTTGCAATCGAGGAGGGGCTTATCTTCGAGATTGGGCGCCCAGAAAATACCGGCGTCGATCTCGACGAACCCTCGCCCTTCAAACACCGGCTCGGCCCGCTTGAGCGGCAAGAACCCGCCGGCCTGCCGGGCTTGAGCGAGCCCGAGACCATGCGTCATTACGTGCGGCTGTCACAGCTGAATTATTCGATCGACGCCGGAATTTATCCGCTCGGCTCCTGCACAATGAAGCATAATCCTCGCCTCAACGAGGCGATGGCGCGGCTGCCCGGCTTTGCCGACATTCATCCCTTGCAACCGCAATCTTCCGTCCAAGGCGCTCTGGAGCTCATTGCCGAGCTCGCCCGCTGGCTGATGGTTCTCACCGGCATGGACGCCGTCGCCATGCCGCCGAGAGCGGGCGCGCATGGCGAGGCCTGCGGCATGATGGCGATCAAGGCCGCCATCGCGGCCAAAGGAGAGGCTGGTTGCCGCAAAACCGTTCTTGTGCCGGAGTCGGCGCATGGCACCAATCCGGCCTCGGCGGCAGGTGCCGGATTTGAGGTGCGTTCCGTTCCAGCGCGCGCCGATGGCACGCTTGATCCCGCTGAAGTCAAGCGCAGGCTCGGGCCGGATGTTGCCGCGATCATGCTGACCAACCCCAACACCTGCGGCCTGTTCGAGAAGGATGTCGTCGAAATCGCCGCTTTGGTGCATGACGCCGGGGCCTATTTCTATTGCGACGGGGCGAATTTCAACGCGATCATGGGCAAGACGCGTCCGGGCGATCTCGGCGTCGATGCGATGCACATCAATCTCCACAAGACGTTTTCGACCCCGCATGGCGGCGGCGGGCCCGGCGCCGGCCCGGTCGTGCTCTCCGCGCGGCTTGCGCCTTTCACGCCGGTGCCGTTCCTGCGCCGGGAGGCGAGCGGCCTTCGCCTTGTCGAGCATCAAAGCGAGGCGCCGGAGTCCTTTGGCCGGATCGCGGCGTTCCACGGCCAGATGGGCATGTTCGTGCGCGCGTTTGCCTATATGCTGTCGCATGGCGCCGATGGCTTGCGGCAGGCCGCCGAGGACGCCGTGCTGAATGCGAATTATGTCCGCGCGAGCCTCAAGGACCTCATGTCGGAGCCCTTCGGCGACAGGCCCTGCATGCACGAGGTTTTATTCGACGAGGCGTGGCTGAAACCGTTTGGTCTCACGGCGCTCGATTTTGCCAAGGCGATGATCGACGAGGGCTTTCACCCGATGACGATCTATTTTCCGCTGGTCGCACATGGCGCGATGCTGATCGAGCCGACCGAATCAGAATCGAAAGCGTCGCTCGATCTGTTCATCGCGGCCTTGCGTGATCTGGCATTGGCCGCGAGGCGCGGGGATACCGGGCGCTTTGCCGGGGCGCCTCATCACGCGCCGCGCGCGCCGCCTCGACGAGACCCGCGCGGCGCGGAACCCGATCCTGAAATGGACGAAGCCAGGGGCGTGAAGCGGGTCAAGAAGATAACTATGCGCCGGGGTTGCCCTAGCGATTGATCATGGGCACACCATAATGTTTGAATTTCGAAGTCAAGATATCAAACTGTTGCGCGAGCCAGGTCTCAATTTGTGCAGACTCATCCACCGAGCTGTGGTATTTGGGCTCCTGGGATAGGTCGTTGCGAAGTTCGGCCTTCCGTCCTGACAAGCACAGCAACCGTTCGGCCTGTCTTCGCAGCTCATCAAGATATTTAACAACGCCCGCATCCAGCAGAAACACGGCGTCGGCGGTACCTCGGCGGTAGGCGATATAATCGTCTCCGGACAGCTTGCCGTTTGTCTGATGCGCCACGAGAAGCGTCTTTGCAGCCTCGTAGACTTTGAAACGGCGGTTATAAAGGTCATGCCGCAGCCGAATTTCCGCAATTCGCTTTTGCTGCCAGGCGATGCAGACGCCGGCAAACGCGATTACGAGTTCGAATAGTACCCCAAGCGCTTGCGCCCAGGAGATCCAAACTGGAAGGCCGTTTGTCATCATTCACATCCGTCATTTCGGGCGAAGCGGCAACCTCCCGAAACGCAAAAATGAAGCTCCATGTGAATGCGCATCTTTGCGATCGGCTGTATAGAAGTGAATGCTCGGAGAGCCTCGGACGATCTCATTCTCGCCGCCTCGACGGATGTCAACACGGACGCCGAATTCGGTAGTCGGTCAGTTTGAAATTTCGTTCAAAGTTGCCAGCCGAAATCTGCCTTGTCAGTAGAATGGAACATTTTGGCCCCACACGCTTCGCACACGTAATGAGAATCGACGCCTCCTCCAAACATATGACCGTATGACTTGCCGGATTCGACAAGACGCAGTTTTTCATGGGGTCGGCGTGCCTGCTTTTTTGACCTGCGCATTGCAGAGATCGCAGGGGTCGATTTTTTTGGTTTCAGGCATGGTTGGCCTTTACCGCACTTGCACACAGTTTTGCAGAGCGAAGGCGCATTGCTCTCCTGGCGTCAACAGTCCACCTGTTGGGCCGACATAGTTCATCCTGCTAACTCGGCCACCGGTCATCGTAACGTTGACTGTGCAGAACCTCTGTGCGGCGTTGGCAAACCCTGACCCATAAGACACCGTGGTTTGACCGTTCCCGGAGGGATACGACCAGACCTCGGTGGCTCCCTCGGCAGCCTTGTTCGTGGGCGGCCCCATACAAGCAAGTATCTGTTCCTTGGTCATGCCGACCATTTGGCTTTGCGCATCACTAGCGACCTGCGCTCGTTGAATGGCGCATGCGGCAATGCTGGTCGCGATAACGGAGACCGCCAAAATTCTGAGAATAGCCATTGCCCCGTTCCCCTCTGAAACAGCATACTATATCGCTTCAAGGTTGGCGGAGTCGATTGGCTCGAACCAGAGCCTCGGAAATTCCTGCCACAATCAAACTGACTCATACCGCCGATCCCGGGCGCTTTGCCGGCGCGCCTCGACGAGACCCGCCCGGCGCGGAGCCCGATCCTGAAATGGACGAAGCCCGCTGCGTAAATGGCGGAGATTTTGCGGCTATTCACCGTGAGAAGATTCACATAAAGACTTGCTTATATCTTTATTGCTTTTTGCGCGAGAGCCTGGTATGGATGCCCAAATCTTCGTTCCGGAGCGCCAGCAGCCATGACCCACGCCACGCCGCACGATTACGCCATCGCCGACATCGGGTTGGCCCAATGGGGCCGCAAGGAAATCGCCATCGCGGAAACCGAAATGCCGGGTTTGATGGCGGTTCGCGCCGAATTTGGTGCGAGCCAGCCGCTCAAGGGCGCGCGGATCGCGGGCTCGCTGCATATGACGATCCAGACCGCCGTGCTGATCGAGACGTTGAAGGCGCTCGGCGCCGATGTCCGCTGGGCGTCTTGCAACATCTATTCGACCCAAGACCATGCCGCCGCCGCGATCGCCGCGACCGGCACCCCAGTGTTCGCCATCAAGGGCGAGAGCCTCGCCGACTATTGGGACTACACGCATAAAATCTTCGAGTGGAGCGACGGTGGCACGCCGAACCTCATATTGGACGACGGCGGCGACGCCACCATGCTCATTCATCTCGGCATGCGCGCCGAGGCGGGCGACACAGCTTTTCTCGACAAGCCAGGCAATGAGGAGGAAGAGGTCCTCTTCGCCGCGATCAAGAAGCGGCACGCCTTCATTCCCGGCTGGTATGGCAAATGCGGCGACGCCATAAAGGGCGTCAGCGAGGAGACGACCACCGGCGTCCACCGGCTCTATATCATGGAGCGCGATGGCAAGCTCCTTTGGCCGGCGATCAACGTCAACGATTCGGTCACCAAGTCGAAGTTCGACAATCTCTACGGCTGCCGGGAATCGCTCGTCGATGGCATCCGCCGCGGCACCGACGTGATGATGGCGGGCAAGGTCGCGATGGTCAACGGTTTCGGCGATGTCGGAAAGGGCTCGGCGGCCTCGCTACGCAATGCGGGCTGCCGGGTGCTGGTGTCCGAGGTCGATCCGATTTGCGCACTTCAGGCTGCGATGGAGGGCTATGAGGTCACGACCATGGAAGACGCCGCGCCGCGTGCGGATATTTTCGTGACCTGCACCGGCGATGTCGATGTCATCACGCTCGACCACATGCGCGCGATGAAGGACCGCGCCATCGTTTGCAACATCGGCCATTTCGATTCCGAGATTCAGGTCGCGGGCTTGCGCAATTTGAAATGGCACAACGTCAAGCCGCAGGTCGACGAGATCGAATTTCCGGACGGCAAGCGGATCATCCTTCTGTCGGAAGGCCGGCTCGTCAATCTCGGCAATGCGACGGGACATCCTTCCTTCGTGATGTCGGCGTCATTCACCAATCAGACCTTGGCGCAAATCGAGCTTTGGACCAAGCAAAGCCAATATGAACGCAAGGTCTACACCTTGCCAAAGCATCTTGATGAAAAAGTCGCGGCCCTCCACCTCGCTAAGATCGGCGTTAAGCTGACCAAGCTTACTCCCGCCCAGGCAGCTTATCTCGGGCTGCCGCAAACTGGCCCGTTCAAGCCGGATCATTACCGCTATTAGTAGTTCAGCGTTCAAACGCTGCGATGTTTGCTCGATAGTGAGCATCCTGCAACATTGAAGCGGCAAAAGAGGACTTTTTCGGACAACCCGAATGATCGGCACTTTTGCGCGTCCTCACACAAATGGACGTTGATCGCGTAATCACTCGCCTCCGATGCGAGCGCCCTTCTCTGCCACAGATCGCTTCATCAACAGAACGACTGGAACGACCACAAACGTCAACGCGGCCATCATCCAAAAGGTGTCGAAATAGGCAAGCGAAGACGCCTGCTGCTGGCGCAAATTCTCGAGTGCTTGCCAGGCCAGCTGCAGCGCAGCCACCGGATCGCCGGTCTGCTGCAGGAACGCTCCCCGAGCCTGCTCGAGGAAAGAAGCCACTGCCGGGTTGAAAGGATCGAGGGACTCGCCAAGCCGCAGGGTGTGAAACTGATCACGCCGCTCTTCGAAGGTCTGGGACAACGACACCCCGACGCTGCCCCCCTCGTTGCGCAGGAGACTGAACAAGCCAATGGCCGCCCCGCGCAACGCCAGTGGCGTATAGAGGTAGGCGGCTACGTTCGCGGGAGCAAAACATACCGCCAGTCCCGCGACCACGACCACCCGAGGCCACACGACCTGGCCTGGGCTGATGTCGAGGTTGAGTTGGGACATCCAATAGTTTCCCGCGGTCATGATCAACAGCCCTGCGGCGATCAGCCATCGGGCGTCCGTCCGCAGCCCGAGCAGGCGGCCAACGATCGGCATTGCCAGGACTGCAAAAATTCCGGAAGGCGACATCACCAACCCAGTGCTCAGAGCATCATAACCAAACAGGGACTGAAGCAGACCAAGCAATGACTTAGTTGAGGCATAGAGCGCGAGATAAGCGCAGAACATCATGATGCAGCACGCGGCGAAGTTGCGTTCACCCAACGTGCGGAAATTGACCACGGGGTTGCGGTGACGCAACTCCCAGAAGATCAATGCAACCAAACCCGCTGCAAAGAAAATGGCCAGCGTCTGGACGCGCCAGAATGGATCACCGAGCCAGTCCCACTCTTGGCCCTTGCTGAGCATCACTTCCCACGAGACTATGACGATGGCCAGCAGCGACAAGCCGATGGAGTCAAAATGGAACGGCTGTTTCTTCAACTCCATGCGCTGGGCGACAAGATAATCCGGATCGCGAAGCAGGGCATAACATCCGCCAAGCGCCAACAGACCAACGGGCACGTTGATCAAAAAGCACCAGCGCCAATTGTAAGAATCCGTTATCCAACCGCCCAAGGTCGGACCGACCACCGGCGCGATCAGCACAGCGAGGCCGAACAGCGTCATTGCTACGCCTTGCTTTTCCCGCGGGAAGGCGTCCAGCAATATCCCCTGACTGCCGGGTTGCAGACCGCCGCCCGCGAGCCCTTGAATAACGCGGAACAGGATCAACTGACCTAGGCTACCGGCTAGTCCGCACAGTAAAGAACTGAGGGTGAATATTGCAATCGACGCCAGGAAATAGTTGCGGCGACCCAGATGAGCGCTCAACCAGCCGGTAATCGGTAGGATGAAGGCGTTGGCGGCAAGGTAGCTGGTGATAACCCACTCGGCGTCATCGGCGGCAGCCGACAGGCCTCCCGCGATGTAGCGCAGCGCCACCAGCGCGATGGTGGTGTCGAGCACCTCCATGAACGCCGGCACCACGACTATGGCGGCCACCAGCCAGGGGTTCCGGGCAACATCGGGTCTGGCGGGCGAAAGCGCCGCGGCTGTCACTTGTTTGCGTCCGGCGGGTTCTTGGTCGAACCGCCCGCTTGTGATTCAGGCACAGATGCCTGCAAGAACTTGCCGGCATCGGGTCCGGTGGCCGGCTTGTTGAAGTAGACGTAGGGAACAACCGACGTGCCGATAAACAGCGGGCTCTTGTCCGGATCGTAGTTTTCGAGCTCGATCCGAACCGGCAGTCGCTGCACCACTTTGATGAAGTTGCCTGTGGCGTTCTGCGCCGGCAGCAGCGCCAATGTCGATCCGGTCCCCTCGGTAAAGCCGGAAATGCGCCCCTTGAATACGCGCCGCCCGCCATACATGTCGACATAGAGGTCGACCGGCTGGCCGATGCGCAGATCCCGCAGTTGTGTCTCCTTGAAATTGGCGTCGACCCAGATTTCGTCGAGCGAGCGGATCGCCATCAGACCTTGTCCGGCCAGCACATTGTTGCCGGGATTGACATTGCGGCGCGTGACAACGCCGTCAATTTCCGCGATGATCTCACAATAGCGCAGGTTTAATTCCGCCTGATCGAGATCGCGCTCGGCGGATTGGAGTTTCGCCTCGGCCTGTTTGACGGCCGGCGCCCCCGGCACAATCGCGGCGAATATTTTGTCAATGTCACCTTGGGCATCGCGTTTATAGAACTCCTCGAGCATCTGTTTCGGGGTTTGGTTGTAGGAATGGACGATACCAAGCTCGGCCGCACTCTGAATCAGTTCTGACTGCGCCTGGCGCACCGAGGAAAAATTTTGATCGAGATCGGGCGGCACCAGGCCTAGGTCTCCGCCATTCTCAGGCTCCGCCGGCAAACCCAAGGAAACACGAATTTGGTGTATATCATCTAGGGCTTGGGTAACTTCTGCGCGGGCAACCGATAACGCTGCTTCCCGCTGGTCGAACTGCTCGCGGCTTGCCACTGAAGAGGCAACCAACTTTTTTGTCCTCTCGAATTCCGCCTCTGCCAATGTCAGTGTGGCCTTGCTTTTATCCAGGGCGGCAACCTTCGCATGAAGCAATGCGACTTGGTTTTCGACGTCCTCAATGGCGTGCTGGAATTTCCAGCGTTGGCTTCTGGCCCTGGCCTCAACACCACGCACGTCAGCTTTTGCCGCCTCCAGGTCCGCCATTGCCGTATCGACAGCCGCTTTCTTAAGTGCGACATCGACCTGATAAGGTTCTTTGTCGAGTTCGACGAGGAGATCTCCTTTGTGTGACACGGTTGTTGTCATCGACCAGGACCCTTGACACCTGACCGGGCACGCGGGCCGCCACAAATGTGACGTGACCGTTTACATAGGCATCATCGGTCGAAACTGTGGTAAGTATGAGCTTTAGCCAAGGAATGCCAAAGACAGCGAAAATGGCCAGAGCTAAAACAGCGACCACCCCCATCATTAAGCGCCGCCTACTCATGGGTTTAGGGCCGCTCGGTGCGCTCGGTTCGGAATGAGTGCCAGTCTGCGGTCTACCGGTATCACCGTCTGGCCCGGCGGCTTGGCCCACCGAACTTGCAGGAATTGAATTTGATTCGCCTTTGTCCGCACTTTGACTTTGCTCAGTGGGCATGGGCTCGTTCCCGCCACGCGCGCTCTACATGTAGCGCATCAAATGCAACAGCAAATTGTTTCTTTAACTAGGTGCATGCTGCGCAGTACCTTGACAGCTGCGGTTCCTGTGAACGCGTGCGCAACATGGGAACACGACGCTGAGCGATTTTTCGAAGTTAGGACAAGCAAGGAACATAATATATTATTAAATGGGCGGGCGATATAGCGGCCGTGTCACCTATTGATGTTATTCCGCGGTCGTCAAAATGGAAACCCTATGAGCCGGCAAGCTGGATATTATAGGCTTTGCCTCGAAGGATAGTTCACCAATGGCGCAGAAGCTTTTTGGTACCGACGGCATTAGAGGCGTGGCTAACGCCGCGATCACGCCCGAGCTCGCCATGAAAGTCGCCCAGGCGACTGGAGTCATGTTTCAACGGGGCGAATATCGCCATCGCGCGGTTATCGGCAAGGATACAAGGCTATCCGGCTACATGATCGAAAACGCCTTAGTCGCGGGATTCACCTCTGCCGGCATCGACGTCTTGTTGCTCGGGCCGATTCCGACGCCTGCCGTTGCTATGCTCACCCACTCGATGCGGGCGGATGTCGGCGTCATGATTTCGGCCTCGCATAATCCTTACGAGGACAATGGGATCAAATTGTTCGGCCCGGACGGATTTAAATTGCCGGACGCAATCGAAGCGAAAATCGAGGCGATGCTGGATCAGCCATCCTTGCTCAAATTATCGAAACCCTCGGATCTCGGCCGCGCGATGCGGGTTGAGGGCGATCGCGCCCGCTACATCGAATTCGCCAAGCGAACCCTGAGACGCAATCTCTACGCTCGATGGTTTGCGAATCGTCGTCGATTGCGCCAATGGTGCCGCCTATAAGGTCGCCCCTGAAGCCTTGTGGGAATTGGGCGCCGAGGTCGTTGCGATCGGCGTCGAGCCGGATGGTTTCAACATCAACCGGGATGCCGGTTCCACCGCGCCAGGAGCGCTTGTCAAAAAAGTCCGGGAAGTGCGGGCGGATATCGGGATCGCGCTCGACGGCGACGCCGACCGCGTATTGATCGTCGACGAAGCCGGGAAACTTGTCGATGGCGACCAATTGATGGCCGCGATCGCGCAGAGCTGGCAGGAAGACGGACGCTTGGCGCGGCCAGGCATTGTCGCGACGCTCATGTCGAACCTCGGCCTTGAACGCTATCTCGAAGGGATCGGGCTATCCCTCATGCGCACCGCGGTCGGCGATCGCTATGTACTCGAATACATGCGGCGGGATAGGGATTTAATATCGGCGGCGAGCAGTCCGGCCACATTATCCTCTTGGATCATTGCACGACCGGCGACGGACTCGTTGCCGCCTTGCAGATCCTTGCGATTGTCAAGAGCCAAAATAAACCGGTGAGCCAAGTCTGCCATCGATTCGATCCCGTGCCGCAAATCTTACGGAATGTGCGGTTCAAGGCCGGACAGCCCTTGGCGGACACCGGCGTCGCGCGGCTCATCGAGGATGGCCGCGAGAAGCTCGGCAAAAGTGGCCGCCTCATCGTGCGCGCATCCGGCACTGAGCCAGTCATCAGGGTTATGGGCGAAGGCGACAAGCTCGATCTTGTCGAGAGAATCGTCAATGACATTTGCGCGGCGCTCACGGCGTTAGCGCAGGCGGCGTGACCGGTAGACGGGACGGCTGGTTCAGTGCCCGGCGCGACGGGCGAGGCGACGGCGCTGAAAAATGCGCGGCACGCCGGGCTGAGCTTGGATTTCTGGTGCGCCATGCAACTGGCCACGCGCGCCTCGTCGGGAATTTCGTCGGGGCAGAGACGGTAAGCGTCGTCCTCGCATGCCGTCTGCTCCTGTGAGCCGCAGATCGGACTGGCAGAGGGCGGGACCCGTCATGGACAGCGAGAAGGCAACTAGCACGAGCGCGGATTTCATTTGCATTACGGCAGACCTTAACTTTCAATGATGCCGGTGACGGCAGCGCGTTGCAGTGAACATGATCAGGTTTAATTAAATCTGATCGTTATCAAATATTTGTTTTTACGAGATCTTTATTTCAGGGGGAATGGCCGGGGCCAGAATCTGCCTTATTTATCCGTCGGTGAAAGGGTGTTCGAAGGAGCCAGCTCGCGGATTCCGGCTCGTTGCGGGGTTTTCGCTGTGCCTTGGCCGGTCCGTCGAGCACGCGGCGGACCGTCATGGCCAGCCGCTCACGATCATAGGGCTTGCTCAAGAACTCCACTCCAGGATCAAGCCGGCCGTTATGAAAAATCGAATTCTCGGCATATCCAGAGGTGAACAATATTTTGATCCCCAGCTTGATTTCGGCTGCCCGTTCGGCAAGCTTGCGGCCACTGACCGCGCCCGGCATGATTATGTCCGTGAACAAAAGATCGATTGCCGTTCCTTTTTCCAGGATCGATATGGCCTCGGCGCCGCTTGCCGCCGCAACCACTTCATAGCCCAGGCTCTCTAGCATGGAAGCGACCGTTGCGCGGACAATTTCGTCGTCATCGACCAATAGAACCGTTTCCGTTGCGGTGGCCGCGGTCGCCGCCGCTTGGCGCGGTTGGAAGGATTCCTGACCGAGATCGCGTGGAAAGTACAGCTTGATCGTCGTGCCTTCGCCAGCCTCGCTGTAGATATTCAAATGTCCGCCGGATTGTTTGACGAAGCCGTAGACCTGCGGCAGCCCGAGCCCGGTGCCTTCGCCGGCGGGTTTCGTCGTAAAAAACGGATCGAGCGCGCGCATGGCGGTTGCCGGGTCCATTCCCTTGCCGGTGTCGGTGATCGCAAACATCACATAGTGCCCGGGCTCGACTTCCGCATGGCGTGCCGCATAGGCATCGTCGAGCACCGCGTTGGCGACCTCGATCGTAAGTTTGCCACCCTCTGGCATGGCGTCGCGTCCGTTGATCGCAAGATTCAAGACTGCCATCTGGAACTGGGTCGCGTCGATAATGATGTTCCAGAGGTCATCGCCGGTCACGCATTCGACGGCGATCTTTTCGCCAACCGCGCGCCGCACCATCGGCAGAACCTCCGTCATCAGATGGCCGAAATTGACAAGTTCCGGCTCGAGCGGCTGCCGGCGCGCGAAGGCAAGAAGCTGCCGGATCAACCGCGCGCCGCGCTCGGCCGCGAGAGTCACCATATCGATGCGCTGGAGCGCCTCCGCGTCCGTGCCCACGGCCCGGCGAAGAAGCCTCGCTCCGCCGATAATGACGGTGAGGAGGTTGTTGAAATCATGCGCTATCCCGCCGGTCATTTGGCCCAGGGCCTCGAGCTTTTGTGTCTGGCGCAGCGCCTCCTCGGTTTTCCGCTGCTCCGTCCTGTCGAGGAAAGTGGTGACGGAGACTCCGTCTTCGCTCGGATTATGAAAAATCTCCAGCGATTTTCCGCCGGGCTCCTTGCGCTCCACGAGCGCTGCCTTGCCTGTACGCTTGACCTCGAATTCGAGAGCCTCGAATTGTTCGCCGAAACTTTCGATTTCGGACGACTTGTCGACCGGTAGGGCCGCGCCGCGACGCAACCTCCCTTTTGGCAGCTTGAGCATTAGCCTGAAAGGTTGGTTCCATGCGAGCAGGCGGCGGTCCGCGTCGAATGCTGCTACGCCTTCGCGCACGCTATCGAGCGTCGCTTGCAAGATTTGTTCCGAGGAAGCGGCTCGGCGATAGGCCCGGGCGAGCAAGACTGCGCCGGCGATGAGTGCGCCTGCTGCTATGATGCTTCCGATCGCGACAGTTAATGTCACACGCCGATCCAAAATTTCCGCGGTGTCCATCTGAGCTTGCAAGCGCGCATTCGCCGCGTCCAAAATCGCATCGATATCGGTTTCCACGGCCGCCATTGCGGTTCGTCCCGCGTCGGTATTCACCATGGCCTGAGCCGCGTTGAAGCCTTGTTCGCGCCGCATTGCGATAGTCGCGGCCAATTCGTTCATCTTGGTCGTCAGATCGCCCCGGAGTTTGAGCAGCCGGTGTTGCTGATCGGGCCGGTCGAGGATCGCCTGTTGCATTTCCCCCAGCAATTGCGGAATACGTTCCTTGGCGGTTTCATAAGGCTCGAGGTAGGCGTCCCGGCGCGTGATCAAATAGCCTCGCTGGCCCCGCTCCGCATTCTGGATCGCATCGGCGAGAGCGCTTGCGGTGCGCACGACAAGAAAAGCGTTTTTCGTGTCTTCGCGTGCCGATCTTGCATCGGGCACGTTGCTGAAAAGCTGGTAAAAAGTGATCGCGGCGAGAAAAGCCAGCGGCACCGCGGCGAAAAGTAGAGCGGGGACGATATCGGCGCGAGGGGTCGAAATCCGTGACATGGACCGCCTGCTCCAAATTATCGCGCTGTATTCCTCCAGCCAATGATTCTAATATCAAGGGCATGATCGGGGTCAAGATCCTCGCCGTTCGTGGCGAAAGAGCGGCCAGGATGCCGATCCGCCCGGGCGCGGAAGGTGGAAGCGGCGTGAGCACGATGTTGTCTTGCCCAATGAGCCGCGCCGGGCTCGACCGGGCGGCGCCCTCGAAGATCAGCAAAGCGCTGGCGCTGGCGCGTTGGCATGATCAGGAGGCCGCCGCAGGCGCCCAGTCCCGGCTTGACTCAAGGCCCGGCAATTTGCCTTGATTGAAACGCGAATGAGGCCGGTGCAAACCGGCCCTGGCAGGAAACGCGGTTCCAGTTATCATTGCGCCGCCGTTCGATTTGCGGAGCCTCATGCCGATGTCCCTTGCCTACCCGAGCATTGATCCGGTGCTGATCGCCATCGGCCCCTTGCCGATCCGCTGGTATGCCTTGGCCTATATCACCGGACTCGTGCTCGGCTGGGCCTATGCGCGGGCATTGACGAAACAAAAGGCCTTTTGGGGCGGCCCGGCTCCGGTCGATCCTTTGGACATTGACGATCTTCTCATCTATGCGGCGATGGGGGTCATTCTCGGCGGCAGGCTCGGCTATGTGCTCGTCTACAACGCCGGTTTTTACCTCGCGCATCCTGTCGAGATTTTCGCGGTTTGGAAAGGCGGCATGTCATTCCATGGCGGACTCGCTGGAACCGCTCTCGCGATTTATATTCTAGCTAAGCACAAAAGGATTCCGGTGCTTAGCCTCGCCGATGTCTGCGCCGCCGCGGTTCCGATCGGGCTTTTCCTTGGACGCATCGCGAATTTCATCAAGCCGGAACTTTGGGGACGTCCCACTGACGTGCCTTGGGCGATGGTTTTCCCTGGTGCCGGACCGTAGCCACGCCACCCGAGCCAGCTCTATGAGGCAGGCCTCGAAGGGTTCGTCCTTTTCTTCGTGCTGCATATCGCGGTTCATTTGGGCGCGCTGCGGCGGCCGGGCCTTGTCACCGGGCTTTTTGCCGCGGGCTATGGCGTGGCGCGCATTGTCTGCGAATTTTTTCGCGAACCGGACCCGCAGCTGGGCTTTCTCTTCGGCGGCGCGACCATGGGCATGCTCTTGTCGCTGCCTTTGATCGTGGCGGGCCTTATTTTTATCGTCCGCGCTTGCCGGCGGCCGGCGGCGGCATGAATAGGCCCGCATGAACCCACTCGAAATCCTCATCCGCGAGACGATCGCCGAGAACGGTCCGATGAGCCTCGATACCTATATGACCTTCGCGCTGGCGCATCCGGTGCATGGTTATTACGCCACCAAAATGCCGTTCGGAGAGGGCGGCGATTTCATCACCGCGCCGGAGATCAGCCAGATGTTTGGCGAATTGATTGGCCTATGGTGTATCGCGGTCTGGCGCGCCATGGGCGAACCGCGGCCCTTTTTTCTTGTCGAATTGGGACCGGGACGAGGCAGCTTGATGGCGGACGTCTTGCGCGCGGCGAAAATCGCGCCAGATTTTCTTGGAGCGCTGGACCTCCATCTCGTCGAGACGAGCGAGCTTCTGCGGCAATACCAGCGCATGGCGCTGAAAGATTCGCAGGCTGCGGCAAGGTGGCACAAGACCGCAGACGAGTTGCCCAGCGGCCCCGCGATCATCGTCGCCAATGAATTTTTCGATTGTCTGCCGGTGCGCCATTTCGTCCGTGGGCCAGATGGCTGGCACGAGACGGCTCGTTGGACTGGATGGCGAGGGGCGGTTGTGCTTTGGCCTTGCGCCGGACGCCGAATCCCGACTGTTTCGCGCCCGGCGAGCCTGGGCAAGTGATCGAGGCGGGTCACGCGGCCGCGGTTTTGATGACGCGGCTCGCGGCGCGCATCGCCACCCAGGGAGGCGCGCTTCTTGTCATCGACTATGGCTACGACACGCCCGGCGCGCGGCGAAACCCTGCAAGCGGTGAAGCGGCATCGCTTCGCCGATCCCTTGCGCGATCCTGGGGAAGCCGATCTTACCGCGCATGTCGATTTTTGCGGCCTTGCCCATGCGGCGCGCGCGGCGGGCGCTAGGGTTCATGGCCCCGTGCCGCAAGGCGAATGGCTGGCCCGTCTCGGCATCCATGAACGCGCCGCGCAGTTGCGGCGCTATGCCGGCGAGCGTCAAAGGGCCGCCATCGATGCCGCCGTCCTGCGACTCGCGGGCGAGGGCCAAAACTCCGCCCCAACGGACATGGCGCGGCTTTTTAAGGCGCTCGCGGCGGCAGGGCAGGGCCTTGGCGTTCTGCCCGGTTTCGAGACCACATCAGCATGACGCACCAAACCGTAAGGCCGCTGCGCGCCAGCATTTTTGACGGCGCCGGGCCTGACCCATGGATTTTTCACCGGGCAAGGCGGCGTCTCTACCGGCGTTTACGAGTCGCTCAATGGCGGCGTCGGCTCGCAAGACGACCCGCGCTCGGTTGCCGAAAACCGGCGCCGGATGGCGGCGCATCTTGGTGTCGATCCGGCGCATCTCCTCGTGCCCTACCAGATCCATTCGCCAAACGCGCTGATCGTGTCACAGGCCTTTACCGAGCGCCCGCGTTGCGATGCGCTCGTCACCGCGACGCCGGGCCTTGGCCTCGGCGTCACCGGGGCCGATTGCGGCATGATCCTGTTTCGCCGACCGGGAGGCGCGGGTGATCGCGGCCGCACATGCCGGCTGGAAAGGGGCGCTCGATGGGGTGCTCGAAGCCACACTTGACGCGATGGAAACGCTTGGCGCGCGCCGGGCGTCAACCGCCGCGGTGCTCGGGCCCGGCGATCTCGCGGAAGAGTTACGAAGTCGGTGCCGAATTTGCCGATCGGTTTATCGCGCAATCTGCGAGCTACGCGTGCTTCTTTTAGGCTCGCCGCGCGGAGGGGCATTTCATGTTCGATCTGCCGGGGTTTATCGCGATGCGGCTGCGGCTTGCGGGCATCGGCTTATTCGAGGATTTGGCCCGCGACACCTATGCCGAGCCTGAGAAGTTCTATTCCTACCGCCGTTCGGTGCATAAAAACGAGCCCGATTACGGCCGCCAGATCGCCGCCATCGCGCTTCTTTGACTAAAGCCTCAGGCGGCAGCTTTCTCGACGATTCGCTCCGCCGTCCCCTTGGGCTCTGCCGGTGCACCCGCCCATGCAGAATGGGCAGGGATTTGCTCGCCCTTCATCACCAGGGTCAAGGGTCCGAGCCGCGCAAAATCGGCAACGCGGGTGTCATAAAGCACGGTCGAACCCGCGCCGACGGTGACCCCATTGCCGACGAAGACCCTGCCGACCTTCATGACACGGTCCTCGTAGAGATGCGTCTGCAGGGCGCAAAGGTATTAAGGCGAGCATAATCGCCGACGGTCACACAATCGAATTCGGTAATATCGGTAATATCCATGAAGACCCCTTGTCCGAATTTCGTGCCGAAAAGGCGCATGAGCCAAGGCAAAAACGGAGTCCCGCGCAAATGATCAACCAAAACCCTGCCAGCTAGGCCCCAATAGATGACAGCGACCGCTTCCGTCCGCATCGCCCACCAAGACCACATCGGTTTCATCATTGGTTCGTAGCGCCCCATCGTGATCCATTTCATGACAATGACCACGAGCGTCAGGGCCAAGGAAATGATCACCGAAGCAGGGACAAACTCGCAAACCACTTCGAAATATTTGCCTTCGAGCACGTCTGGCGCTGAACCATTCCACGGCCCAGGTTCCAAACGTGATGAACAGCATGGTCGGCAGCGAAATCGTAACGGCCTCGAAGCAGGCGCGGGCGAATTTTTTCCAGCGCGGCGGCTCATAGGTCCAGTTCGCGCCGCCGCCGTCGAATGTTTGGCGGACTGGCAGTTTAATTGGCGGCGAACCGAACCACGTATCGCCCTCGTGCATCAAATGGTTTGCGGGCGGCTTCGACTTAATGCCAATCAGCGCGTTGGCCGGAATGTCGGACCCGGCGGGAACGACGGCGCTGTTTCCGATAAAGACGCGCGGACCCGTTCTTGACGCGATGCAAGTGCATCCAGCCATTGCGGATTTCCTCATCGCCAAGCACGACCTCGTCGGCAATGAAACATTTTTCGCCGATCTCGACGAGATCGTACCAGCCGGCCAGATTGGCCGAAATTTCCGCATCCTTGCCGATCTTGGCGCCCATTAGCCGGTACCAAGCACGCATATAAACGGTTGCAAACAGGGACGACAGTGTTTCAAGCGTCACCTCGGCTGCAAGCGCGACCGATCCATTTGCGGAAATAGAACCAGGAATGAACCGAATAGGTCCCTTCCCGCACGCGCGGCAGGATGATCCAGCGGCAAGCCGCGATGAAGCAGACCGTGACAAGCACCATGACGAAGGCGGTCGGCCAGGCCATGACCGGTATCGAGAGCATATAGAGCGTGCGATCGAAATCGGCGGTGCCGATCACATCGTCGATCCGGTCGAACACCCAAAAGGCCGGGAAGATCGGCAACAAGGCCGAGAGGCGGGTATCGCCAGAAGCAAGACCCCATACATCACCGCCATGAGTGGCGCGGCGCAATCGCGAAGCGGCGGGGGGCCGTCCAGCGCGGCGCGGTCCACCATGCGTACTTTGCGGCCCGGCGACCCGTCCCAAACTTCCCACGCGCCGAGGCGTCCGCCCGCGCCGATCGCGGTCAGATCGCCAAGCTCGGCGCCTTCCCCAACGACGACATTTTCCTCGATGACGCAGGACGATCCGATATAGGCATTGGCGCCGATTTCGATCGTGCCGATGACGAGCTCATTTCCTTCGACCCGCGCATTGGCGAAATTGGCGTTCGAGCCAATGCTGGTGCCGGCGCCGATCGAAATGAGGTCGACCGCGCCCGGCTCGATCTCGCCAATGAGCGCATCCTTGCCGATTTTCGTCCCAAGCGCGCGAGAGGTATAGCCGCATGATGGGGGAGCCCTGGAACCATTTGATATGGACCAGCCCAAGGAAACGCTTCACCAGCCACCAGCGGAAATAATAAACACCCCACAGAGGATAGCGCCCAGGCTTGGTCTTGCCGATCACCAGCCATTTCGCCGCAATGACAATCGCCACGGTCACGATGTTGATGCACATATAGACGCCGATGAGCGAGATCAGTTTCTTCGAAAAAGCTCGCATCGGCGCCGGTCAGCAAGCATGTAGCTCACGAACACGCCGAGCCATTGCGCGGTCACGAGCGCGAGGATGATGGGAAGCGCCAACGCCTGCGCGCAGCCGCAGAGGAAGCGGCGCAACAAGGGCGGCGGCACGAAAGAGAGATCCTCGGCGTAGCAGCGCCATGCGCCCATTTGCCGTCGAGAAGCTCGGCCATCGCGCGGAGCGAACGCGCGGCGTAGACGTCTTGCAAGGTGATCCGCGCCAGGGCCGGCGTTTCGCGCACTACCGAGATGAAACGCGCCGCGAGAAGCGAATGGCCGCCGAGATCGGTGAAGAAATCGGCGTCGAACGGAATGGCCTGCGGCGGCAGCACGCGCTTGGCGGCGGCGAGGAGTTTTGCCTCGGTCTCGGTGCGCGGCTCTTCCTGCGCCTCGATCACATCGGCCGCGGCTCAGTGCAATCTGCTTCAGACTCTTGCGGTCGATCTTGCCGGAGGCGAGTTTCGGCAGGCTTTTGACGAGTTCGAACCGTGCCGGCACCATATAGGCGGGCAGGCTCTGCCGCAGTTCGTTGCGCAAGACTTTCGGTCGATTTCCGCGTCCGAAGCGAGGGAACGACAAAGGCCACGAGCTGTTCGATGTCATGATCGTTGCGCAAGACGACGGCGGCCTGCGCAACGCCGCGAAGCTCGGCGAGCTTGGTTTCGATCTCGCCCAGTTCGACCCGAAAGCCGCGCACCTTGACCTGATCGTCGATCCGGCCGCGGAACACGATCTCGCCATTGGCGTCGATCTTCACGGCGTCGCCGGACCTGTACAAAACCGGATCCGGACGCGGCCGGAAGTGCCAATGCTGCTGCAAGGATTCGGCCGAAGAAAGGATTGGAAATGAATTTCTCACGGGTCAGCCGGTCGCGGCGCAAATAGCCTTTGGCGACCCCAGGCCCGCCGATGAGCAAGTTCGCCTTCGATGCCGGGCGGGAGAAGGTCGAGGTGCTCGCCTGCCACATAGCAAGTGTAATTCGGAATCGGCCGCCCGATCGTGACCGGCAGGCCCGGCCGCACTTCCGCGACGGTCGCGACGACCGTCGTCTCGGTCGGGCCATAGGAATTGAAGATTTTGCGCGAAGGCCTGCACCAGCGGCTGGCGATCGCCGGCGGGCAGGCTTCGCCGCCAAGGATGATGAGCCGCAAGCTTGCGACATCGCGCGGCAGCAGCGAAAGCAGGGTCGGCACGGTATCGAGCACCGTCACCCGATTTGCTTCGAGAAGGCCGGGAAGCTTGTCGGCCTCGCCCATCATCTCGGCCGTCGCCACGAAAAGCGTGGCGCCGGCGAGATAGGGAAGCCAGATTTCCTCCATCGAAAGATCGAAGGCGACGGAGGCGCCCTGGAAGACGACGTCGCTCGCCTGCGACCCCATAGACTTCATTGGCGGCGCGCAAATAATGGCAAATATTGCGCCCCGATAATCACGATTCCCTTGGGCGTGCCCGTCGAGCCCGACGTGTAGATGAGATAGGCCGGGTCCTCCGGGCGGGCGCCAAGCGCGCGGGCGTCGACTCTCGCGCGGTCCAGCGCTTCCAGCGGACTCGGCCAAAAGCCCGGCATAGGTCCAAGCCGGGCAGGGCGCCGCGAGCTTCCCGGCGAAGTCGGCAGTGGTCACGATGCCCCTGGCTTCGGCGTCGGCAAGGCAAATGGCGATGCGCTCGGCAGGGGCGTCGGCGTCGAAGGGAAGCCAGGCGGCGCCGGTCTTGGCGATGGCGATCTGGGCGATCAGAAGCTCGTGGCCGCGCGGCATCCAAGAGGCCGACAATCCGGCCGGGCGAACGCCTTTTTGCAAAAGGCCGCGGGCGAGCGCCTCCGCTTTCGCGTCGACCTCGGCATAGGTGAGATTGCCCTCCGGCGTGATCATGGCAACGGCGGCAGGGTGACGGGCGACGGTCGCGGCAAAAATCTCGCAGAGCAATTCGTCGCGAATCAAATCCGGCCGCGCAGGGCCGCGCAAAACCGCGCCGGCAGGCGAGCGCCAAGCGATCGCCATCGTCTTCGAGGGAGACTTGGGCGGTCGCCAAACTATGCAGCATGATCATCCTGTTCGCGCCAAGGCCCCCTGGCTGAAGCGCCATTGCCGGATAGCAAGCGCTGATGGCGGCAACATGGCCCTTGCGGGCTGGCATGAGTTAGCGGCTGCCGCCGGACCGTAGCGAGACAAAGCCAGTTGCCCTGTTGAAATTGGTTCCGGAGCGTATCATTGCGAGGGCTCTTTGAACCCTCGAACGCGATTGAAACTTAACGCCCTCCGCGCCGCGGCAGCCATTGCGCGCCAAGTGCTCAGATCGTTATCTCCACTGTAACAGTTCAAATTGATCTCTAAGGATGTTTGCAGGTGCCTTAACCTGCAAGTTCATTTGGGTCCGCAAGCTGAATGAGCGGTGAACGCCTTAATCCTTGCCCACGACCGAGATATCCGGCGCGGCGGGATTTTTCATGCCGACGACATGATAGCCGGCAGTCGACATGCAGAATTTCGCCGGTGATGCCCCGCGCCATCGGCGAAAGGAGAAAGGCGGCGCTTTCGCCGACCTCCTCGATCGTCACCGTGCGCCGCAACGGGGCGTTATATTCGTTCCATTTGAGAATATAGCGGAAATCGCCGATGCCGGAGGCTGCCAAGGTCTTGATCGGGCCGGCCGAGATCGCATTGACCCTTATGTTGTTGTTCGCCGAGATCGGCGGCAAGATAACGCACGCTCGATTCAAGGGCGGCCTTGGCAACGCCCATGACGTTATAATGCGGCATCCATTTTTCAGCCCCGTAATAGGTCAGGGTCAACATGGCGCCGCCGTTACGCATCAGTTTCTCGGCGCGCTGCGCCACCGCGGTGAAGGAATAGCACGAGACCAGGAGCGAATTCGTGAAGTTTTCCGCGGTCGTGTCGATATAGCGGCCGGTCAACTGATCCTTGTCGGAAAAAGCGACGCAGTGCACGACGAAGTCGAGATTTCCCCAAATGCGCTCGATTTCCTTAAATACCGCGTTCAAGGTCGCCGTGTCGGTGACATCGCAATCGCCCAAAACTTTGGCGCCGAGTTCCTGGGCCAGTGGCCGGACCCGCTTTTCCAGCGATTCGCCTTGGTAAGGTGAAGGCGAGTTCGGCGCCCGCGTCATGCGGCGGCCTTGGCGATCCCCCAGGCAATCGACCGGTTGTTGGCGATCCCAAGAATCAAGCCGCGTTTCCCGGCCAGAATTCCCGTGGTGTGCTGTTCAGGCGTTAACATTTCCGCTTGCGTCATGCTTGATCCGGACAGTGAACTAAGGAAGCCGCGTTTTGGAACGGGCGTGGCGTCCGCTGCGTTTAAGCGCTGCGGGGGTTAAGCGCAAGACCGCCGGCCGGGGAAGCGCCCACGCGGGGATTTGCTTTGCCGATGGTTAGGAAGCCGCGCAGGTGGTATTATTTAATATATGGGCGGAGCCGCCCACGGCCGGTAATCAGCGCACAAGGGAACGCGAAGGTGGCCTTGCGGGACGATTTGTCTTTATGCGCGCCGCGGCTTTGCCGTTATGCACGCGCGCTCGTTTCCGGTCAGCCGGGGCCTAACGAACTTGCCGACGATCTTGTCCATGCGGTTTTGCAGCGAACATGGGAAGCCGGACCCGCATTGCGGCTGACCGGACGCGATCTTCATCCTCCACCTCTATTCGCTGCTCACGGAATGGCACCGCGAAAAATTGGCGGCCGGAAGGATGGTTGGCAAGGCTCACATCGAGAAGGAAAATTTCTCTGCGGGCGGGCCGCGCGCCGCTGGGAACCTGCCGGTCCCTCCTTCGCCTCGCGATAAATTCGCGGCTAGCCCTGCTGGCCCTCGCGCTCGAAGAGAGGGAGGCTTTGCTGCTTGTCGTGCTTGAGGGGTTCAGTTATGCGCATGCCGCGCGAATCCTGAAAATTTCGCGAACTGCTCTCGTCTTGCGTTTGGCAAGCGCGCGCGCCAAGCTGAGCGAAATTCTAGCACAAGAAATGCCATCGCGTCCGGCCAAGACCCGTCCCCCCTATCTGCGCGTGGTCAAATGAGAGCATCATGCGCGCAGGCGCTCCCCCCTGTAAGCGAAGAGGAATTGCACGGATTTGCCGATGGCGACTTGGGTCGCGGCCGCCGCGCGGCCGTTGAGGCCCATCTCGCCGCTTCTCCGGGGGATGCGGCGCGGGTCGAAACATGGCGGCGGCAGAATGAGACCATCCGTGCTGCTTTCGCGCCGGTCGAGACTGGGACTTGGGCCGTGCCGCTTGGTCCCGGTGCCGCGAGGGGACAGAAACGGGGCACGCCGCCGGAGGACAGGCCGAAGCGAACGACTCCGTTGCGTGGCGCGCGCGCTGGTTCACGCGGCTGATGGGGCTTTCCTTCGCGAGCGGAGCGCTGCTGGCATTCGGCGCCGCGCTATCTTGCCGGTTTCGTGAATGCGCCGGACGCCTCGCCGCCGTCGCACGAGGCTCCCGCGCCGGGCGCGATGAACGATACCTTCGTCACCCGGGCAATGTCGGCGCTCCGGGCATTTGAGCCGCCACTCAGTGGGATGCGTCTTTCGACAAATAGCGATGGGCTGGAGCAAGGTATCGCGGCTCCGATATTGCCGAATCTCCCGATGGAAGGCCTAAAGCTTGCTGGCGTTCGCGCCATGCCCGGTGAACAAGGCCAAATGTCATGCCTGGTTTACGCGACCCCTGACGCGGCGAATATCGCGCTCTGCGTCGAAAAAGCCCCTGATCCGGGCGAGACGGTCCCGCACATGTCCGGGAATTTTCCCTCGGCCGCGATCCATTGGCATCAAAGGGGCGCCAATTATGTCCTCGTTGGTGCTTTGCCGGAGACCGGACTTCGCAGTTTGGCTGACGCGGTGCACGCCCAAGTCGAGGCCTTCGACGGACGGTAGAAAAGGCAATTGAAATTTTGATTGGTTCCGAAACTCAAAATCGCCGTCCACCGATCGGAACAATAATCGGCGATGGAAGCGACTTTCGGGGGGCTACTTTATTACAATGAGTTAGCTTAAACACGCCGGACGTTGGGCCGAACCTACCATGGCTGCCCCTCCCGATGCACTTTCTGGTGCAGCTCGTATTGAGATGGCGTCCATCAAGTCAAATCAGCCCGGCGGCGATGTTGATCGTGAGCGCCAGCACCGCGCTGTTAAAAAAGAACGCGAGGACGCAATGAACGAGTGCCACCCGCCGCATCGCCGGGGAAGAAATGCTGACATCGGCGGTCTGACATGCGACGCCAATCACGTAGGAAAAATACAAAAAATCAAAATAGCCAGGGTTTTCGGTTCCAGGAAATACCAAGCCGCCCCGCACTGCCGCCGGTCTGCCGGGCTCGGCGAAATATTCATCGAAATATTCATGCGCGTAATGGAGGGCGTAGGTCAGATGGATGAAGAACCAGGCGCTGACGATCGTCGCCGCCGCGAGCGCCATGTGCAGGCCCTTGATCGTCCCCGATAAATCCTTGACGGCGGCGAGATGGGCGATAATCGCCGCGATCGCCGCGATCGCGGCCAGGCTGGTGAGAACAAGAATGAAAACTTTTCCCTCGTCGGTGGTCCGCGCCCGCTGCCGGATCGATTGCGTAGTCGCTCGGGCGATCATTATGCCGGCGGCAATGAAATAAAGCCAGGTTCCCACGTTCCAGGCAATCAAGAGCCTTGTTGCCAGGCGAATTGAATCCGGCAAAAGTACTCCCGCGAGGAGGCCGGCCGCCGTGCCTGCGAAGAGACGCGGATGGCCCCGCACGATGCGCAGGGGAAGCCTAAACCGGAAGCCGCGCCGCCACCCTGGCGAATTTTGGCCGTAGCGCGGCATCAATGGTTCCGCGCGGCGACGAAACGGGCCGCCTCTTTCAAAACCGCCGCCTTGCTGCCTTGCGGAAACGAATCGAGCGCGCCGATTGCCGCCGCCACGAGGCTGTCGCGCCGTTCCCGCGCCGCATCGACGCCGAGCGCGGCGACGAGCGTTGCCTTGTTGCGGCTTGCGTCCTTGCCCGCGCGCTTGCCGAGCGCCGACGCGTCGGCTTCGACATCGAGAATATCGTCGGCTACCTGAAACGCCGCACCAAGCGCACGGCCATAGCGAGAGAGCGCGCCCCGCGCCTCGGCATCGGCTCGCCCAAGAATCGCGCCCGCTTCGACCGCATAATGCAGCAATGCGCCGGTTTTCATCGCTTGAAGTTTTACCACCGCTTCAGGCATGTGCGGTTCCAATGCCTGCTCGGCTTCGAGATCGAGCACCTGCCCGCCGATCATGTTTCCTAAACCGGCCGCGCGCGCCAGAGCAAGTATAAGTTCCACGCGAACCCCAGGTTCCTCGTGGGTCGCGGGGTCCGCGGTCACATCGAACGCATAGGTGAGAAGCCCATCGCCAACAAGAATTGCGGTCGCTTCGTCGAAAGCCTTATGCGTGGCCGGCCGCCCGCGCCGCAGATCGTCGTTGTCGAGGGCCGGAAGATCGTCGTGGACGAGTGAGTAGCAATGGATCATTTCAACCGCCGCGGCGGCACGCAACACGCCTTCGCCTTCGACGCCGAGAAGGCGCGCGGTCTCGATCGTGAGAAAAGGCCGGAACCTCTTGCCGCCGTCAAGACTTGCGTAGCGCATGGCTTCGAGAAATCGCGCCGGCCGGACCGTCTCGCCCGGCAGGGTGGCGGGGCTCAGCAGGGAATTGAGCATTCGCTCCGTGGCGGCGGCGTTTGCCGCCAGTCTAGCTTCGAAGTCGGGTGTCCGCGCGCCGGTCATTGTGTTGCCGTCCTTTGGCCAATAAAGCCGAGGTTTTGCTTGCCCGATTGGGCACGACCGGTCAAGGCTCGGCCATGGTTTCCAGCTATCGGCGCACTGGTTTGATCGGCTCGATTGGGCGGATTGTCGTTGGCGCTAGCTTGGCACTGGCGCTCGGTTTGGCCGCGTTGATTTTCGTCTACCGGTTCGTGCCGCCCGTTTCGACGCTGATGCTTGCACGTTGGCTCGAGGGTGAGACGGTCGAGCGTCACTATGTTCCGCTCGAACGCATCTCGGGCTTTCTCCGCGCTGCGGTCATCGTCTCGGAGGACGCGCATTTTTGCGAGCATAATGGCGTGGATTGGGGGGCGCTGCGCGAAGTCCTCGACCGGCCGGGCGCAAACGGCCCCACGCGGGGCGCTTCCACAATCCCGATGCAGACCGCAAAGAACTTGTTTCTTTGGCCATCGCGATCCTACCTCCGGAAGGCAATCGAAATTCCCTTGGCGCTTTTGATCGACTTCGCATGGCCGAAACGGCGCATTTTGGAGGTCTATCTCAACCTGGCCGAATGGGGGCCAGGAATTTTTGGCGCCGAGGCGGCGGCAAGGCATTATTTTCACAAGGGGGCGGCTCGGCTCGACGCCAGGGAAGCCGCATTGCTCGCAACAGCGCTACCAAACCCCGGGCATCGCAATGCCGCAAAACCGTCCCCGCGCCATGCCGGGCTAGCTACGCGCATCATGGCGCGCGCGCCGACGGCTGGTTCGTTCGTCGCATGCGTTGAATAAAGGGCGCAACGATCCTTCCCGCATTAGGTTCCGCACCGCGGCACCTGCCCCTCATTTTTGAATGGTCAACCACGGGATTTCCTTGTAAGAGGCACGTAAATCCACGCGCACGCCGCGATTCCCCGCACGAACCAACAATGAGACAGCGACATGGCCGTTCCGAAACGCAAAACCTCTCCGATGAAGCGCGGGTTCCGCCGTTCCGCCGATGCGCTCAAGGCGCCTACCTATGTGGAAGATAAGGATTCCGGCGAATTGCGGCGTCCGCATCATGTCGATCTCAAGACCGGCATGTACCGCGGCCGCCAGGTATTCACCCAGAAGGCCAAGGAAGAGTAGACGGCGCAGGGCATGCGCTTGGCGACTTCTCCCCTATAACGCGTCGTCCACCCGATTGAGGCGGTTGGCAAGCCGCCATGGCTCACCTCGGCCGTCATAAATGGCAAGAGCTCAAGTCATAATCAGGAATGTCACGGAGCCCGCCGCGAGAATGATAAAGCGTAAGCACCATTGCGTATTTCGATCATCGGATCGTCTGAGGGTTCGATACCTGCGGTGAGCTGACCGGGCAGGAACAGAAGCTTCTTTTGTGCCTCGAGGCTATCGGCTACAGGCTTGTCGATCGTTAATATCCCAAGTTCGACGACCTCGTTACTGTCGGGCCACGGCTGCGAGGGATCGTTCGTCATATCGCCGGGGGAGGCAAGCTGAACCTTCAGGCGAAAGTTCACCGGGCCTTGGGCGAGACGTCCCGCCAGCTCATCGATCAGAAAATTCGGCGGCTTCTTGGCCGCGTCCGCTGGGTCCAAGTGCACCAGTTTCTCTGGCGCCATAATATAACGCACGGCACGTCGCTCGCCTTTATCGTTGACGAAGACAAACGCGTTGATGCCGTAATATTCTTCGTCCGCGAAACTCCCGGGTGTTTGCACCGTGGCCTGGGCACGCGGCACTGTTGGATGGGCCGCGACGAATTGCTCCAGCCTTGTCGGTTTGGGCGCATCTGGCGGGCTCGCGGCTACGGCGAGTAACAAGTCGCGGAAATCCGCGCTGTTGGAAACCGGAAAGAATTTGAGGGAGTTGAGGACCATGTCGGTCTCACTTCCGTCCGGCAGATAAAACTTGATCGCCACGCCATGCGGGTTTGCGAGATTAGAGCCATCGGGAACATTCGGAATCCCCGTAGCGTCTGAGAAACGTGCCGTCACGGGGATCGTGCCGCCGGCAAACAGCACCGCTTTGCTCAAACCAGCCGCTTGCGGCGTGGCCTTGAAGCTTCCCGCAGCTACCACTCCCTTGGCATGATTGGCGCGCAAGCCGGGGTGTGCGCCATAAAGCTTGTTCATCGCGTCGACGAGTTGCGTCTCAACATTCGTGTCTTGAGCCGCGAGTGGCCCACCGGCCGTGACCAACATGAACACAATGAATCCCGTGCGAAGCTTTATCGCGGTCATTGGGGCGTCCTTTCCGGGGCGATTACCACTTCTAAACAATTCGACTACGCATAGTCCATTAACTATCGTGCTAAGCCGCTTTCTGCAGCTGCTTCGACACCTGCTCTCTCAGTGCGCGCAAATCCTTGGAAAAAACCCTAATCCCCTCGGCGAGCTTCTCGGTCGCCATGGCATCCTCATTCAACAGGAAGCGGAAGGACTTTTCGTCGAGGGAGAACTTGGCTGACTTGTGCCCCGCCGCCTCTAAAGGGTCCAGCCGGCGCGGCAAATCGCCCATGTCGCGCGAGAGTTCGTCGAGTAATTGCGGCGAAATGGTCAGCCGGTCGCAACCGGCCAAAGCTTCAATTTCGCCTATGTTGCGGAACGACGCGCCCATGACGACGGTCTTAATCCCGTGCGCCTTGTAGTAATTGTAAATTTGCCGCACGGAGAGGACCCCGGGATCGGTTTCTGCCGTGTAATTCTTGCCCTCGGCCTTGCGGTACCAATCAAGAATACGTCCGACGAAAGGCGAGATGAGAAATACGCCCGCATCGGCGCAAGCGGCAGCCTGGATCAGCGAGAAAGCCAAAGTCATGTTGCAGTCGATTCCCTCGCCTTGAAGAATTTCGGCCGCGCGGATACCCTCCCAGGTCGCGGCGATCTTGATCAGGATGCGCTCGCGGCCTAATCCCAGCTTTCCGTATTCGGTGACGATCGCGCGTGCCTTGGCGACGGTTCCCTCGGTGTCGAAGGAGAGATCCGCGTCGACTTCCGTCGATATGCGGCCAGGCACGATCTTGGCCAATTCAAGTCCGAAATTTAAAGCGAGCCGGTCGGTGATCTCGCTTGACACCCGGTTGCGCTCACGGCCCCAATGAATGGTTTCCTCCAAAATATGCGCATAATTTTGCATATGCGCCGCTTTCAGTATTAGAGTTGGATTGGTGGTCGCATCGACGGCCCCGAAGCGGCGGATGGCATCCACATCGCCGGTATCGGCGACCACCGTGGTCATGGCTTTCAACTGATCGAGTTTTGAGGGCATTGATCTTGACCGCTCGATGAAAGATAAGGTTGGGAGGATCAGTGATAAACGCACGAGAGGAAGGATCGTTGCCCCGCCATTGCCGAGTAAAGTTGTTCTGCCAAACCGGACTGGGCGTTACGCTGTATTCCTCTGGCCAAGAGGGATACGAGAGGACCTGAGGAGACGATTTACGGGTAAGTTCAAGGCGCGTGCCGCCCCCTGACGAGTTGTGCGGCCAAAAGATGGTCCAGGTGATTGCCAAATGCAAGCGCGTCGAATCGATCGAGTTCCTCGCCCGTCTCACGCCGCGTCTTGCGGCCGGCCACGCCCAGCATGCGCAAAAAAAATCCGATAACTAGCAGCGGGCTGCAAGTGCGCTTGGCACCGGCGAAAGCCGAGCGCGCGAAAACCTCGCCGCCGATATGGTAGTGCTACGCCAGATGGCGCGCTAGCGCGGTCTCGATCACATGCAACGAGTCCGCGCTCGAAAATTGCACAAGAGCAGGGCGTGCACTTATGCCGGGTGGCGATCAGGCGCGCCTCGCTTCGCCGCTCGCGCGAGTTTTCATGAGGACGCCGGAAGCTGTCCGGGCAAGCAGTTTAAGCAGATCATGAAAGACTGCATTCTCGTGGCGCAGGGGGTGCCCGATATTCATGTCCAAATGATTGGCAGTTACTTGAACACGATGAGACTCAATGCCGTGTCCTCAATCAAGCAAAGGTCCGGCTGGAAAGCCGTGATAGCGCGCGGAACACTTGCGGGGTGCCCGCGCGTCCTTTAGGTTATCTTAGCGAGAGGCTCTATTTCTGATGTGGCGCGCCATCCTCGAACCTGCCCTTTTGTTCGCCTTGCCCTTCGCCGCCTATACGATCTATCTCGTTTTGCGCCAAAATTATCCCTTTGCGGTGGAGCATTGGACGAAAGGGGCGGTTTCAACGCTGACATTGGCCGGCCTTGCGATCGCCGTCGCCGGCATGATCGCCTTCGGTATTTTCGCCCCGCGCCACGAGGGCGCCTATGTCCCGGCCCACATAGAAAATGGGAAGATTGTGCCGGGGCGCATGCAATGAGCCAAGCGCAAGTCCAGGGAATCAAGGCGCCGGAGGACCTCGCCGCGCTGTTTGGTGGCCAAGCCTTGCCCAGCGTTCTTACCGCGCTCGATCAAGAAGGCGAGGAAACCCGCATAGTCGGCGGCGCGTTGCGCAATAGGCTTCTGGGCCGGCCGGTGCATGAAATCGATCTCGCAACCACCTTAGTTCCCGAGTTCGTCATGGCGCGGGCAACGGCCGCCGGCTTGCGCGCCATCCCGACCGGCATCGCGCACGGCACGGTCACAGTGCTCGCCTGGAAGCAAACCTTCGAAGTGACAACCCTGCGTGAGGACATCGCGACGGATGGGCGCCATGCGAACGTCCTTTTTGGCCGCGATTTCCGGGCCGATGCGCTGCGCCGCGATTTTACGATGAATGCGCTTTCCATGACGCGCGACGGACGCCTATTCGATTATACGGGCGGCCTCGCCGACATCGCGGCGGGCAAGGTGCGCTTCATTGGCGAGCCCTTGCGGCGCATCGAAGAGGATTATCTGCGCATCCTGCGGTTTTTCCGCTTTTCCGCCGATTTCGGCGAAGGCCCGCTAGATTCCGCGGGGCGCTCGGCGGCCATTCGCCGAAGAGACGGTCTTGCCCGCCTCTCGCGCGAAAGAATCCGCGCCGAGCTTATGAAGCTTCTTTCCGCACGGCGGGCAGCAAGCGTTTGCGCGGACATATGCGCCGATGGGCTGCTGCATCCGCTTATCGCATCCGTGCCCCATCCGGCGCGGCTGCGGCGCGCCGTGGCGATCGTCCCGCCGCAAGATCCGCTCCTGCGTCTTGCCGCGCTTTGCGTCTTTCTACCCGAGGACGCGGCGCGGCTGCGCCTGCGCCTGCGCCTTTCCAACGCGGAGGCGGAGCGTCTCGAACGCGGGGCGGCTGCTCTCGTCATTCTGCATGGGCTGAACGAGCCGCCAGAACCCGCTGAATTGCGGCGCATGCTCTTCCGCCATGGCCGCCAGGCGTCGCGCGATGCAATCATTTTGGCGCAAGCCGATGCTCGCCCGGGATACAATGACGAATGGGAACGCGCGCGAAATTTTCTGCAAGACATGGAGGAACCGCGCCTGCCGTTTTCGGGCGCCGATTTTATCGCGCGCGGATTGACCGAGGGACGGTCAATTGGCGCGGCGTTGCAGGAGCTGCAAGCGCGCTGGATCGAGGCTGGCTTTCCAACGGATCCGGCAGACCTCGCGCGGTTGCTCGACGAGTCTCCACGGGGGATGCCCTGATCGCCGCGCGAGCACGCCGGGCATCGCGGATCAGGCCCGCTCCTTGGCGAGCCGCGCGACCATAGCGCGGATCGCCGCCGCGGCCGCGGCGACATTTGCCGGGTACCTTTCCGCGCACCACGATCTCATTGTGAAAGCCGCCGTCGCGGAAAGCGGGATAGGAGCCGATCGAAAGCTCCGGATTGGCGGCGGCGAATTCGCCGAGTGCCGCCGCATAGGTTCCTTCGAACAGGCTCCCCGCCGAAATTGTCTCTGCGACTACCGCAGTGCCAGTTGCGAGCTTCGGCGCGACATCGTCGAGCATGGCCTGCATGATCGCGGGAACCCCCGCCATGACGATGACATTGGCGATCCAAAACCCAGGCGCCTTCGATATTTTGTTTTCGATAAGAGTGGCGCCATGTGGAATGAGGGCCATGCGGCGGCGCGCCTCGTTGAGATCCTTCGGCTTGATCCGTTCGAGCAGAAATTTTATCGCACGCGGGTCTTCCGAAATTCCGACCCCGAGTGCGGCGGCAACAGCGCCTGCGGTAATGTCGTCATGCGTCGGGCCGATGCCCCCGGTCGTGAAGAGATAATCGTAGCATACCCGCAGCGCGTTGACCGCGGCGATAATCTCGGCCGATCTCATCCGGAACAACGCGCGCTTCGCGCAGATCGATGCCTATCTTGGCAAGGTAATCCGCGATGTAACCAATGTTCTGGTCCTTGGTGCGCCCGGAAAGGATCTCGTCGCCGATGACGAGGAGCGCCGCGGTCACGGATGCAGCTTGCGTCATGGCTGTTCTCCAAGACTCATGCTATCATGAACGGGAACATAATTCGACTTTTTTGAAGGATAGGCTGCCCAATGCGGCTAAACCAGCCGCGGAGCCTTCGGCAATTCCTGTTCGTGAGGACAAGATGGCGGAGTTAGCGGTTATGATCGACGGCCGGGGCTACCGGCTGGCCTGCGATGAAGGCGAGGAAGTCCGTCTTGGCGACCTAGCGCAATTGGTCGACGCCAAGATTGCCGCGTTGCGGCAGCGTTTCGGCGAAATCGGCAACCAGCGTCTCATCATCATGGCAGCGATAACCCTCGCCGACGAATGGGCGGAGGCGAACGGCCGCCTCCGGGAGCTCGAAGCCGAACTTGCGCGGCTGAAGGCTCCTTCGATTGCCGCCCCTGACTGGGCCGAGCAATTGGCAGTGTCGCTCGCCGAGGCAGCGCGGCGGGTCGAGCATGTGGCGCAGGACCTGAATGAGTTCAGCCGCGAGTGAGGCGGTACAGGGGCAGCCGAAATCTCGTCGCCTCCGGCCCCTCTTGCAATGGGAAACGCCATTCCCACATCAAGGTTGCGCGGGCCGCTTCAGGACGCGCAAGCGGAGGCGACGGGTCCGGCGAAAATGCCGGGAGATCGTCGCACCGGGGCAATATTTGTTGTCGCTTCATTCAAGGAGGATAGCGAGATGCGTCAATTTGATCTTTCCCCCCTTTACCGTTCGACCATCGGGTTCGATCGCTTGTTCAACATGATCGATCAGGCCGCCGGGCCCGAAACCATGCCGGGGTATCCGCCCTATAATATCGAGCGCACCGGCGAGAACGCCTACCGGATATCGGTGGCGGTCGCGGGTTTCGCCGCAACCGATCTCTCGATCGAAACCAAGGAAAATACCCTCACCCTTCGTGGTTCGCGGGAGCGCGACGGCGAGGGCGAAACGGCGAAGCCGGAAGTGCTCTATCAGGGCATTGCGGCCCGCGCGTTCGAGCGCCGCTTCCAGCTTGCCGACCACGTCCAGGTGACTGGCGCGAGCCTTGAAAACGGCTTGCTACACGTCGACCTCATGCGTGAACTCCCCGAGGCGCAGAAACCGCGCCAGATCCCGATTGCGGCCGCCGCGGCCAAGCCGGCGGTTGCGACGTCAAGGGCAGCCTAACTTCGCGAGCCGGGCGGCTCCCTCCCACGCCTGGCTACGCGGTCGAAGGGCGTCTCGCAGGAGGCGCCCTTTTTTGCGCCGGGGCCCGGCTTTTCCGCCTTTTATAAATAGCTCCATTTGACCGGGACACGTTCGGGCTGGCGCGCGCATGGCAAACGCTCACCACTTTGCCAGGCCGCCGCCGTGTATCGCGCACTTCACTTCATCGGACGTCCGTCCCTGCACACCAACCCGCAGCAACAGACGCAGACTCTGGCTGCATGATTTAAGTCAAGGAAAAGGAACGGACCCGATTCCAAACTAGGAATCGCTTGCCCCTGGTCCTTATGAATTGCGTCCCCTCACCGTTGCAGCCTATAGCACCCTATAGGCAGCCGAAACGAAAGAGAACAGATACCAATCAGCATTTAATATTTTTTATCACTACGCATAGGACATTCGTCGGATCCGGCCGGATGGATAGTGTGGTTAGTTAATCTAACAATATTGCCTCGAAAATCATGGAGAGGAAAATGGCGGATCAAAAAAAATCCAGACGCCATTCGCCACTCAGTTTCGTGATCGCGTTCAGCCTGGCGGCGATCGCGATTCCATTAGTAACTAGGGTGCTGGCGCAGGTTGCGGCGCTGGAACCTTCGAGCGCAACCGAGCTCCCCAAAGTCAAAATCGTTTCCACCGAATTCAGCTTCACTCCGGCGCAAGTTCGGGTCGCAGCCGGGCGCGAGGTCACGCTGGTTCTCGACAACCGGTTGGGCGAAACCGAGCACAATCTTGTTTTGCCTGCCCTTGGTTTTCATTTGCAAGCCCGGGCCGGCGAGATCGCTCAAAAAAACATCATCTTCGCGAAGCCCGGCACATATGACTTCACTTGCGACCTGCCAGGCCACCACGATGCGGGCATGCAAGGCATGCTAATCGCCGTTGACCAATGAGCGGCCAGCCGGTTGCGGGCGGCATCCACGGGGACGAACTTGGCCGAAAAACAAGATGCGTCGATGGCAAAGCCAATGGCGTGGGTGCAAGGGAGAAAAAGTATGTCGCGCAAGAATTCAAGGAAAAGGCATTGTGGACTGCGGCTAGTGCCGTTTGTGCGTGCGTTCGCGCTCCCCGCCGCCTTATGCACAATATGGTACGCCGCCGGTGCACAGGCGCAGGAAACGCAAAAACCCGCCCCCCCGGCCGCTTCGTCTTCCGTACCCGCGGAGGACGAGGTGCACGTGCCCGCACTGCCCGCTAACCTCGAGCGGCTGCCCATGCCCCCGGTTGCCCCGCCGGTCAACCGCAAGAAGCCGGCAACTGTTCATGTCGAGCTGGAAGCCCGCCCGGCCACCGGACTCCTCGCCGAGGGGATCGGCTACCATTATTGGACCTATAATGGAACCGTGCCCGGCCCGATGATCCGTGTCAGCCAGGGCGATACCGTCGAGCTCACCCTGCACAACGCGCTCGACAGTCCGGTGAGCCATAGCATCGATTCACATGCGGTGCTCGGACCCGGCGGCGGCGGCAAAGTGACTCAGACCCCGCCCGGCGCGACGAGCGTGTTTCGATTTAAGGCTATGAAGCCCGGCGTCTTCGTCTACCACTGCGCGACACCGATGATTCCCTATCACCTTTCACACGGAATGTACGGCCTCTTGGTCGTCGAACCGCCGGGCGGCTGGCCGAAGGTGGACAGGGAATTCTACGTGATGCAAGGCGATATTTATCTCAAGGGAGATCGGACCCAAGGCGGCATGCGCGAGGTCGCCGTCGACAAAATGGAAAACGAGACACCCGATTACGTGGTTTTCAACGGGAGCGCCGGGTCGCTCGCCAAGGAGCGCGCGCTGAAAGCCAAGGTGGGCGAGACGGTGCGGATCTTCTTTGGGAATGCCGGACCCAATCTTGTGTCGAGTTTTCACGTCATCGGCGAAATTTTCGACAAGGTTCATCCTGAAGGGGCCACCGAGACCCTCAGCAATGTGCAGTCCACCTTGGTCCCCGCCGGCGGTGCGACAATGGTCGAGTTCAAGACGCAAGTTCCCGGCACTTATATTCTCGTCGATCACAGCTTGGGGCGTCTGCAGAAGGGTGCGGCCGGATTTCTCGATGTGGAGGGACCGCCCAACCCCAAGATATTTCAGAGCGTGCAACAGGGCAGCCCGGACGCCGGCCGTCATTGACCGGGCAGCTGGCGCCGTCTGACCACGATGGGCACTTGAAATGAAAAGTTCCCGCGCGTCTGCTGGCGGACGCGCGGGAACCGGAGCAATCGGTTCGTAAATTCAATCGAATTTAAGGCGTAATTTGCCAGCACCTCTAAACCACGTTGCGCGACGCCGTCCCGGATGTTCCAGCAAGCCGCTTCGCGTGCCAAATAAAATGCGATTGGCTCTTCTGCCCAATCGTGCTCACATAATGGCGGCGAAACGGCCGGCTCGCATCCCCCAAGTGGGGGAGGACAGCGTATTTTTTTCGGTGCGGCCGGAAAAAACCTCGTTTAGTTTAGAACCTGTTTCAAAAGCTTCCACCTCATCCTGAGGGCGCCCACAGGGCGCGTCTCGAAGGATGGGCAGCGCGGCTCGCGCGTGCTTCGAGACGGGTCCTTCGGACCCTCCTCAGCATGAGGGTTTGGGCTCCGCGCAGCTTTTGAAACAAGTTCTTAGCAATCCTAGACGGGCAAGCCGGGATACGAGAGTTTTTTTATAAGTTTGCGCGGCATGGTTGCGCCTCGCTAAGTGTCTGACTCGAAAGTTCATGAGGGATTACAGAGTTTTCGTAGCATGAGGCGGATCGACGCGATACGCAGAAACATCAGGGCGCTGAGGTTGAGGTTCTCCCAGTCTTTGGCCAATCGGCGGCAGCGGTTGAGCCATGCAATCGTCCGTTCAACGATCCACCGCTTTGGCAAGGTTACGAAGCCTTGCCTCTGACCGGATCGCTTGACGATCTCGATTTTCAGATGGGGCAGAGTTTTGCCGAGCGCACCGGCAAAGAGCGGCCCTTGATAGGCGCTGTCGGCGAACAGTTTTTCAAGAAAGGGGAATCGGCCGAACAGCGTCGAAAGCAACGAGACGCCGCCGTCGCGGTCCTGAACATCGGCCGAATGGACAAGAGCATGCATCAACAAGCCGTGTATGTCGACGAGAATATGCCGCTTCTTGCCTTTGATCTTCTTGCCCGCATCGAAGCCGTGCGGATCGATCGACGCCCCCCTTTTTCGGCGCTTTTCACGCTCTGGGAGTCAATGATCGCGGCAGTGGGGGAAGCCTCGCGTTCCGCCCGCTCGCGGCACTTTTCATAGAGCACGTCATGAATGCGATCGAGCGTGCTATCAAAACCCCAATCGCAAAAGTAACGGTAGACGGTGCTGCGCGGCGGCAAATCCTTGGGAATATAACGCCATTGGCATCCCGTGCTCAGCACATACATGATGCCGTTGAGCACTTCCCGCACGTTGGCTTCACGTTTGCGGCCTCCCCGTCTGGCCGCCGGAATGAGCGGCGCAATATACGCCCATTCTTCATCGGTCAGGTCACTTGGGTATCGTAAATGGTCGCGCTTGTATTTCGCCCGGTTCTCGTTCGTCCACATCGGCGGCCTCCCCCGAATCAAACCGCTAACTTTGAATCACAAGTGATTCACGCCATTCAACAGCTTTCGAGACAGACACTAAGGCTTTGCGGCACTTACCGTGAGATCGCGCAGCAGCCTTTCCAGAGCCTTTTGGTAGGCATCGTGATCCTTCCATTGCCGAAAATCGCCGATGTGCCGTGTGTCGCTCAACTTGCGTGCCCATGGCTCTAAGGTTGTCATTACGGTGCCATCGATACGGACCGGAAATAAGACGAGTTGTTTCCTGTCGCGTTCTTCCGCAAAAGCTTTGTTCACTTCATCCTCGACCCAATCGCTGGCAATCGAATTTTCGGACAGAATGAGCAGAACCTTGTCGCGCAGCCTAATCGCCTCATCAATCGTATCCCAAATCTTGGCACCGATCGGCAAATCATGCGGGGCAAACCAGCACCGGACTCCTTTGTTTTGGAGATCGGCATGAAGACGCTCCGCAAAGTCCTGGTCCTTGCTGGAGTAACTGATGAAGCAACTGTACATTTGGATCGGCTGATTTCAGCAAGGATGGCAAATAGTCAATGAAGGAATCAGGAAGACCCACGCCCCGCAAAAACGCGAGAGGCAATGGGCCAGACCGTTGCAGCGTTCGGTAATCGATGATGCTCGGACCCCTGTGCCGGCAAGTTTCCAGTCCAATGACCGCCGAAAGATCGGCATTGGCAAACACCGTTTCATACAACTCCACATTATGGAGGTTCGCTTTGCTGAGCTTCGCACTGTTGAGAGCCGCTAGACGGAGGTCCGCTCCACTAAGGTCCGCCCCGCTGAGGTTCGCCCTTCTGAGTTCCGCCCTGAAGAAGCCCGATCCTCTGAGGTTCGCCTCGCTGAGGTTCGCATTGCTGAGCTCCGCCCCTATGAGGTCCGCCCCGCTGAGGTCCACCCCGCTGAGGTCCGCCCAACTGAGGTCCGCCTGGACGAAGGTCGCTCCGTAGAGGCACGCCCCGCTGAGGTCCGCCTGGAGGAGGGTCGCCCCGGTGAGGTACGCCCCGCTGAGGCACGCCCCTCTGAGGTTCGCCCCTCTGAGGTCTGCCCCTCTGAGGTCCATTGTGTGAGGATTATGCTCTTTTCGCCAAGCGTTCCACTCAGCGGCGCCTTGCCGAAGTAACGCGACGAGTTTTTCATCAGCCATCGGCGCATTTTCCATTTTTTTGCTTGGATGGTGGCGCCTCGGGGATTCGCACCAAAAAATCGCGCAATCCTACAAGATCGCGGCGGGCCGTTGTGTGCTGCCCCTTAAGGTTTTGGCCCCCAAATCGTACCAAAATGTTTCACGTGAAACATTTTGGTACGATCGCGCGAGAAAAACTCACATCACGAAAATGCCGGCGCGGCGATCATAGAGGAATATTGCCGTGCTTCTTCCACGGATTTTTGAGGTCCTTGTTGCGCAGCATGGAAAGCGCGCGGGCGACTCGTTTTCGCGTTTCATGCGGCATGATAATGTCGTCGATATAGCCACGCTCCGCCGCGACGTATGGCGATAAAAAGCGCTCTTCATATTCGCGCGTGCGCGCGGCGATTTTCTCCGCGTCGCCGATGTCGGCGCGAAAAATGATTTCGACCGCGCCCTTGGCGCCCATGACCGCGATTTCGGCGCCGGGCCAGGCGTAATTTACGTCGCCGCGCAGATGTTTCGAGGCCATCACGTCATAGGCGCCGCCAAACGCTTTTCGCGTGATGACGGTCACTTTCGGTACCGTCGCCTCGGCATAGGCATAGAGGAGTTTCGCGCCATGCTTGATGAGGCCGCCATATTCTTGCGCGATGCCGGGAAGAAAACCCGGTACATCGACAAAAGTGACGATTGGAATATTGAAGCAATCGCAAAAACGCACGAAGCGGGCGGCCTTGCGCGAGGCATCGGAGTCGAGCGTGCCGGCCAGCACCATCGGCTGATTGGCGACGACACCTACCGTGCGCCCTTCGATGCGGCCAAAGCCTGTCACGATATTGCGCGCGTAAGCTTCCTGGATCTCGAAGAAATCGCCTTCGTCCACGGTCTTGGTGATCAGTTCCTTGATGTCGTAGGGCTTTGCCGGATCATCCGGCGCGAGCGTATCGAGCGAGGCCTCGCATCGCGCGGCGTCATCGAAACTTGGCCATTGCGGAACGCCGCTTGTGTTCGACGACGGCAGGAAATCGGCCAGCCGCCGCATTTGCAGCAACGCCTCGACGTCGTTTTCATAGGCGCCATCGGCGACCGCGCTTTTGACCGTATGCACAGATGCTCCGCCAAGCTCCTCCGCGCTCACGATTTCATTGGTCACTGCCCGCACCACATCGGGGCCGGTCACGAACATATAGCTCGTGTCCTTGACCATGAAGATGAAATCGGTCAGCGCCGGCGAGTAGACGTCGCCGCCTGCGCAAGGACCCATGATGAGGGAAATCTGCGGGATAACCCCGGATGCCAAGACATTGCGCTGGAAAACCTCGCCATAGCCTGCGAGTGCTGCGACCCCTTCCTGGATGCGGGCGCCGCCCGAATCGAACAGCCCGATGAGCGGTGCGCGATTGTTGAGCGCCGCCTCTTGCAGTTTGGCAATTTTTTGCGCATGGGTTTCAGAAAGCGAACCGCCGAAAACGGTAAAATCCTTGGCATAGACGAAGACGATTCGGCCGTTGATGGTGCCGGAGCCGGTGATGACGCCATCCCCGGGCGCGTGGCGCTCGTCCATGCCGAAGTCCGTCGCGCGATGTTCGACGAACATCCCAAATTCCTCGAACGATCCTTCGTCGGTCAGAAGCTCAATTCGTTCCCGCGCTATGAGCTTTCCGCGCCCATGCTGGGCACCGATCCGCGTTTCGCCGCCGCCCTTGAGGGCACGCGCGCGGCGCGCGGCGAGTCGTTCAAGACTGGGTTTCACAGGCCGTCTTCCTGCTTGCCGATCACATTGCCCATCCTTGGGAACGTCCTGTTGTCACTTCGAAAACCGTGTGCGCTTTCATGCCGCGGCGCCGTGGACGGCCTGAAACAGGCGTGCGGCAGCGTCAAATTCGCACCATTGCCGCGCGCGGCGGCGAAGGGCTTCCGCGTCCTCGCCCCAAGCGCGCATTTCGAAATTCTCGTCGACATGGGCGGCGGTCCAGGCTGCCTCTGGTGTCAATACGCCATGCGCCACGGCGAGCGGGAGTAAGACCGAGCCGGTGAGCGTGGTCATCACATGCAGCGCGGCGAATGCGAAGGGTGCCACCGGGCCGCTGTTAGCGATGTCAAGGACGGCCTCTTGCACAGCCGCGCGGGCAGGCTCCGGCTGTTCGACAAACACCACGCCATTGGCGCAGATGAAATGGGCTCCGAGTTTTTCGCGCGCGAATGCAAGGACCGGATCCCAGGCGGTGGCTTGCGCTTCTATGAGCGTGCTTGGCCCTGTCGCGCGATAGCAAACAAGGTCCGCCCCGGCATATTTTGCAATGCCGGTGGCTGTGGCGTGGAGCCGGCGGGCTACTCCGTCGATCGCGGAGTTGACGATGCAGGTTAGGGGCATGGACGCGGGATCGATCAATTCGCCCTGCGCGGACCATTCATCCGCCATCGCCCTCGCCGCCGCCACTTCCGGAAGCGCCAAGGATTTTCCGCCCGGCGACTTGGCCGCGCGGCCGTCCAGCAGCAGCATGAAAGCGCCATCCCGCTGTTGCACTGTCACTTCTTTGTAGAAGCGGCGGGGCAGGGCTTTGTTGAGACCCCGCCTTGCTAAGGAAATAGGATCGGCAGCCACGGCCGGCCGGGCGATGGATTGGCCGAGAGGTGCCTCAGACGAAGATTTTTTCAGCATCGGTTTCGTTTTCGTTGGTATGGGCGGATGCGCCTCGTTCATTTCCGGCCAGCTAAAATAGCGCAGCCGCGTCCCTAGGCATGGTGTAGCTGGTGCCGGATCGTTTCCGGTCTTTGCTGGATTGGCCAGGCGACACGGCGGACAATTTAACAATTGGATCATCGCGCAAAGGCGCGATGGTTTCCAGTGTCATGTAACGGCAGGGTAGTTCGCTTTCATTGGAAGGCTCGGCCGGTATCGAGGCGCGGGCGCCGGTGCGGTCAGCTAGTCGCCGGACAACTCTAACAAGTAGGTGCCAAACTCACGCCAGGGCGTAACATCCCGCGTAGCCTTCCGGGACCTCGACCGGTTGAACGGTGACCACCGCAGGCGCGGGCAGAATGCAATTGGGTTCGAGGTGGATGGCATAGCCATCCTCGGTCAATTCCACCGAAAAATCCTTGAGGTGTGCGGAAATTCCGGCGCCGCAGGCTTTGAGGACCGCTTCTTTGCAGGTCCAGATTTTATAAAAGGAAGAAAGCAGCTTGCCGTTCGCCAGGCCTTCCAGAGAGCGGTATTCGGCGGCCGAAAAGAAGGACCGCGCCAAGTCCAGTTCGTCTCCTGCCGCGCGCATATATTCGATATCCACGCCGATAGCGCGGCTGCCGGAAAATCCGATCAACGCCCAGCACCCGGAATGGGAAACATTGAATTGCGGACCCTGGATTCCAAGCAGGCAGGGCTTTCCGTAAGGTCCCTCCGTGAACGCGATCTCGTCCGCCGGCATATCCGTTGCCTCGCTCAAGAGGCGGCGCAACGTGCCACGCGTCAAAGTGAACAGCGCCCGGTCTTCCGCGCACCGGAATCGGTTCGCCCGGTCCTTTTCGCCGGGCGAAAGTATGTTCCACAAATGTTCCGGAGCGCCGCCCGGGCCGGCGGGGCCCGCGAGCCAAAGCTCGACGCCCGCGCCGCATGGCAGTGTTAACCGCTTGAGGGGAAGCGCTCGGGTCTCCACCATGCCGATCCCAGGCCCGGCCGTATCGCGCCGGCGTTCAATATCCTAACGCTCCCGTGGCGCGGAACGATCGCCGTCCTCCGATGCCAAGCCCGCCAGTCTATCGCAATCGCCGCGCGATCCGCTTTAACACGCGAGAAGAGCCGGAAAAACCGCCATCTTGCGGAACCCGGCGCGCCGGGTGCGCGGCATCCGCATCATCAAGCCCGCCTCTGACGCCTTGCGTCCGCCCGTTTGATATGGTTCTCTACAGGCTTGGCGGCGATCGAAAATATTGAACCCATTCCAGCCATCCTTTCACTGGGGAGGAAATGTCTTTGATGAATTATCTCAATGCGTTAGACGCCTGCGTCTCACACGATGGCATATTGACATGCACGAAGAGCAAAGTCATGCGACGTTTTACGATCCTAGGCTTGACGATAGTCGCGGCAGTCGCCCTCCCTCTCGCTCCCGCCAGGGCTCTGAGCAAGGTGGTTGCGACCTACCATTACGACAATCTGCGCACCGGCTGGAACCGCAGTGAAACAATACTGACCCCGGCAAATGTCGGACCGAGCACATTCGGTGTGCTCTCCAAGGTCGTGCTCGACGATCAGGTTGATGCGCAACCCCTTGTCGTTCCAAGCCAACAGATTATCGCCGGTTCCTTCACGCTTGGCTCGCCGGGAACGTATGAAGTCGTTTATGTAGCGACCGAAGCCAATACGGTCTACGCGATCAATTCAGCCAATGGTGCCATACTCGCTAAGCGAAACCTCGGAACTGCGGTTCAAAACCCGCTGAATTGTGGCAGTACTGCTGCAAATGTCGGAATCAAGAGCACTCCGGTCATCGATATGGCGACCAAGACACTCTATGTCATCGCCTATAGAATGATAAGCGGGACCCCAACCTATCAGCTTTTTGCCCTCAATCTGAAAGATTTGACTGACAGCATTCCCCCAGCCACCGTTGCCGCGTCACATAAGTTGAGTGATGGCACGACCACCACTTTCAACGCCACATATCAACAACAGCGGCCAGCGCTGCTCGAGTTCATCCGGCGTTATTCCATTAGGGCTCCAATCATCCGGCAATATTTACGCCGCCTTTGGCAGTTTTTGCGATAACGGCGGCTCGATTTCGCGGGGCTGGGTTTTGGGTTGGCGGGCGGGCACGCTGAAACCGCTTCCGGCGAACGAGGTGACCAACACGCTCGCGACGGGGAGCTTTTTCTTATCCTCCATTTGGATGTCTGGCTATGGCATAGCCGCTGACCCGACGGGGAATTTGTTTTTTTCGACCGGAAACTCCGCGACGGGCACCTATGATGGCGTCCGCAATATTCAGGAGAGCGTGGCGAAGCTCGGCCCGCAACTCGGAAATCTTCTCGACATATTCACGCCGTCGAACGAAAATTCTTTGGACGCATTAGATGACGACCTTTCGGCCGGGGGCGTGCTCCTCCTGCCCCCCCAGCCGGGTCCGTTTCCGGATCTGGCGGTTATCGCCGGCAAAATTGGAACGATGTTCTTGCTCAATCGCGACAATCTGGGCGGGTTTACGCCGGGCGGCCCCGACAAGGTCCTCGACACAAAAACCATCGGGCCTTGCTGGTGCGGGCCGTCCTATTTCACCGGTTCGGATGGGGTCGGGCGGGTCGTCAGCAGCGGCTGCAGCGGCAGCTGCACTCCCATCAGTCCCTCGGGCCTCGCCCAAATCACGGTCTGGAAGGTTCAGACCTCGCCCACGGTTGCCTTTGTCCAGGAAGGCGCGGCGGTGTCGGTCGCCAGCGGCCAGGATGGCGGAACCCTTACGGCGGTTTCGTCGAACGGCACAACAGCCGGGACCGCCATCATATGGGCGGCCGGACGACCAAGCGGCGCGACTCCCTTAGGCATTCAGCTTTATGCCTTCGGTGCGGCGCCGTCGGGTGGCACGCTGCCGTTGCTGTATTCCTCGCAGGCTGGATCATGGCTCAACTCGCAGGTCAGCGCCAATATCGTGCCGGTCGTGGCGAATGGAAAAGTCTATGTGGCGAGCGACAAGTTGTTAACAATTTTCGGCCTCGGCGGGCATGCGTTTGTGGTGAGCGCGGCCGCCACGGCCGCCGCGGCCGGGTCGGCGGCGGGCAATACCCAGACTCTCCGCATCAAGTGACAGGGGTTCTTCAACCGGCTTCCGGCACGGGGCTCGCGCTGCGGACGCGGGCCGGCACCATCGCGCGGGTCGACGATTCGGAAGCTCTCCGCAGGGAGCACACCGGCGTCCTGGTGCCAGGGAAAGCCTACACGGCGCAGGGAACCTATGATTCGACCGGTGCGCTGCATGCAAATGCCGTTGCGCGGGCGAAAGGTCCGCCCACATTTTGGCCGCCGGATCGCTGACGCGTCCCACGCGCGTCGCGGTGGCGAGCGGCCGGCATTGGAATAGCCCGGCGCTTGGCACGTCCACTCGCGTGCAAGCGAGAGATGATTCGATTTGGCATGGATTCTATCACTGTCTCAAGCTCTAAATCGTAGTCCACGAAGCCTGGATTCAATCGCACATCGAGAACTCCGGTAATCGCTTGCTCCCGCGGGCGCCGCCACGAGGTGGCGCGTTCCGACAGCGCACCTAAGTCGTCTCCAAGGTCAAGGATATGGTGGACTTTCTCTTCGCCTCTCCCAAAATGTTCACGCCAGCTTGATAGCTGTCTTTTTGTCTACATTTCGTTAGGACTCTCAATCAGCCAAGCCTGTTCACAGCTGTCGCGATTCCGGGCTCTCATGCGTTCTAAACATAGCGCATTATGGGTATTGATGGTGCCAAAACATACGGTCCGGCGTCTCCAGTCGGACAGGCCAGCCCGCATTCTCGGGGTCAGTTTATGGAAGCTGACATGGCAGAGGTGATCTATGGCGCTCTTTCCGGCCCAGCCAATGTTCCCGGGCGGGAGAGGTTACGAGGAAATCGAGATGATTGGCAGAAGAGACGCCGTAAGGATTGAAGCAAGCTTAAGGCTTGGATTTCGAGGGGCGATTCTAGCGCTAGGATTGTTGGGCGCGTTTCTTTGTGCCAGCCCAGTTGTTGCGCAAACGGCGTCCCCAGCGCCGGGTTCCCAGCCCACGGCAACCCCTCCGGCTGGGACCTCCGCCGCACCCATTGCGCCAGCGCGAGCAGCGCCCGAGACTGGTGCCAAGCCCGCCGCGACGCCGGCGCAAGCCGCCAGCCCGCCACCACACCTCACGGATGCCTTGCTGCCATCCGCTCTGCCGCGCGATCTTTCCCCATGGGGCATGTTTATGTCCGCCGTCGTGCCGGTTAAACTCGTCATGCTTGGACTTGCTTTCGCATCGCTTGTGACCTGGACAGTCTGGCTCGCCAAAACCATCGAACTGTGGAACGCAAAGCGCTTGGCACGGCGCGGGCTCGCGGTGCTTGCCGGCGCCAAGAGCCTTCGCGCGGCAGAAAAGCTGCTCGTGTCCCAGGATGCGCAGGCTCCCATCGCCCGCTTTATCGCGGCGGCGGCGAGCGAAGCCGAGCGCTCCGAGGGGCTTGCGCCAGATGGCATCAAGGACAGGGCTGCGACCCTTTTGTCGCGCATCGAGGCGCAGACTGGCCGGGCAATCCTGCGGGGTACCGGGGTTCTGGCGACGATCGGCGCGACCGCGCCTTTTGTTGGCCTCTTTGGAACCGTCTGGGGGATCATGGACAGTTTTATTGGCATATCGAAAACCAACACGACCAATCTCGCCGTGGTGGCGCCCGGCATCGCCGAGGCGCTGCTGGCGACGGCCATGGGGCTCTTCGCCGCGATTCCGGCGGTCGTCATGTACAATTCCTTCGCGCGTGCCATCACGGCCTACCGCGCCCAGCTTGGCGACGCGGCAGCTGAGGTGCTGCGTCATCTTTCGCGTGACCTCGACCGCGCGTTTCAACCGTCAAAGCAAGATGCCGAGGTCGTCCGGTTTCGTCAATCGGCGGAGTAGGCGGAGATGGCCATGCGTCTTTCGCTCGAAGAAGACAGGGTCGAGGAAACCCATGAGATCAATGTGACGCCGTTCATCGACGTCATTTTGGTGTTGCTGATTATTTTCATGGTGGCGGCGCCGCTGTCCACGGTCGATGTCAATGTCGATCTCCCAGCCTCCACCGCGCAGCCAGCGCCGCGTCCCGATAAACCCGTGTTTCTGACGCTCAAAGCCGACCTTTCCCTGGTGCTTGGCGAGAAACCGGTGAAGCGGGAGGAACTGGGCATTGCCCTTGATCAGGCGGCGCAAGGTGACAAGGAACAACGTGTGTTCGTCAGGGCTGATCGGGTCGTATCCTATGGCGAGATCATGGAACTCATGAACCTCTTGCGGGGCACCGGCTATTTGAAGATCGGGCTCGTCGGCCTGGAGGCAGGCCCGTCAGGCGGACCCAGTTCCGCGGCAGGCGAGAGCACGCCGCCAGAGGCCAAGCCACCGGAGATAACGCCGTTGGATGCAAAGCCGTGACGCTCGCGAGCCATGCCACCCGGTCGGCCGTTCAAACGGTCTTATTAGCGGATGACGCGCCGTCCCTGCGGCGCTGGATCTTCGCTGCCTTTGTGGTCCTTCTCGTCCATGCAGTGGTTGTCTTTTGGCTCTTGTACACCCGCGACCTGTACTTGGCCGGGGAGCCTCCGGCGGCGATCACGATCGAGCTGGCGCCGGTCGATGCCGCGCCGCCAAGTGAGACGCCTCCCGCAGCCGTGCCAGGACCGCGAATGACGGAGGCGCAGCCCGAGGAGTCCGCGCAGCCGCAGACGATTCCGGTGCCGGAACTAGCGCCCGTACCGAAACCGAATGTCGTGTTGATGCCGCCGCGCAAGCCGAAGTCGAAGAAGATCGTGAAGGAAGTGCAGAAACCAGTTGCTAAGCCGGTACACGAACCAGCCGCGCTGCGGACTAGCGCCCCGCCGCGCGCGGCGGTAGCGGCGCAGGCGGCGGGCTCGCATGCATTGAGTGCGGCGGAGGCGGCAGCGTGGCGCAGCTCCTGGGCAGCGGCACTGAGTTGGGCCAAACATTACCCGGAAGCGGCGCGGGCGCGAGGCGAGCAAGGCACGGTCCGGCTCGCCCTCACGATAGGCCGTAGCGGTCGTGTCCTGTCGGCCCGGATCATCGGGAGTTCGGGCTCGTCGATCCTCGACGAGGCAGCGCTTCAAATGGCCCGGAGCGCGAGCGGCCAGCCTTTGCCACCCGGTATGGGATCAAGCATCAGTCTCACCGTTCCCATACGTTACAGCATCAGATAGCGCTCTACGTTTTTGTTTTATCGCATTTTCTTAACGCGAACCGGTGTCCATTTCGCTCGAAAATGCTCAAGCGTGTGCGGCCGTGAACGATCGTTGCAAAAATAGGTCTCGGTCGATCTTGCATGACGGGACAGACATTTAGGGACAGTATGCGCGAAAGCATTGCGCCTTACCGGAACTCCCGCGCTTTCAGCCTGATCGTGTTGGAACTGCCGTGGCGCAATTCATCGCCGCGCCCGGGCGATGCGGGAAAGATGGTATCGCGATGCCCGATGCTCGCCAGCAGGTCCGACAGATCGGCCACCCGGTGGGCGACGACATGGACGACCTCGCCCGCGCGCTGGATGCGGCCGCGGGCTGCCATCATCTTGGCCGAAAGGATAACGCGGCGCTGTCTTTCATAAAGCTTTGGCCAGATCACCAGATTGGCGATGCCTGTCTCGTCCTCGATGGTGATGAACACGACGCCTTTCGCCGAGCCCGGCATTTGCCGCACCAGCACGAGGCCGACGATCTGGAGCCAGCACCCGTCACGGGCCCGCATCGCCTCGGTGCAAGTGACCATGCGCTGGTGGCGCAGGCCGCTTCGCAGGAAACTGACCGGATGGTTTCGCAACGTTAGCCCCACATGGCCATAGTCCTCGATCACTTCGCTGCCTGCGGTCATGGGCCGGAGCGCCACCGTGGGTTCGCAACATTCCTGAACGGTCTTGGCTTCACGGGCTGAGGCAGCCCCAAAGAGCGGCAGCGGCGCGTCGCGCAACGCCTTGATCGCCCATAGCGCCTCGCGCCGGGCATGCTTGAGGGACGGCCGGAAGGCGTCGGCCTCGGCAAGCTGCACGAGCGAAGCGACCGGGACATGGGCGCGGCGCCAGAGATCATCGATCGAAGTATAGGGCTCATCCGCCCGTGCCGCGACGAGGGCGGCGGCACAGTGATTGGCAAGGCCATGCACCATGCGAAGGCCGAGCCGGACCGCGAAGCGGTCTTGTGTTTCTGTTGGCTCCAGTGTGCAATCGAAGCGCGAGGCATTCACGCAGACTGGCCGCACATCGACCCCATGCTCGCGCGCATCGCGGACGATCTGAGCCGGCGCGTAAAAACCCATCGGCTGCGCATTGAGAAGGGCGGCGCAGAAGACATCCAGGTGATGGCATTTGAGCCAAGCGGAGGCATAGGCGATCAGCGCGAAAGAGGCCGCGTGGCTTTCGGGAAAACCATAGCTGCCAAAACCTTCGAGTTGCCGAAAGGTCTGCTCGGCATAGTCACGCTCATAGCCCTGGGCGATCATGCCCAAGATCAGCTTGTCGCGGAATTTCGAGACGCCGCCGGTATGTTTGAAGGTCGCCATGCTTCGCCGGAGCTGATCGGCCTCGCTTGGCGTGAAACCCGCGCATGCGATGGCAACGCGCATCGCCTGTTCCTGGAACAATGGAACGCCCAATGTCTTGCCGAGCACTTTTTGTAGTTCGGGCTTGGGATAGACCACCTCCTCCTTGCCCTCGCGGCGGCGGAGATAAGGATGGACCATGTCGCCTTGGATCGGGCCCGGCCGGACGATCGCCACCTCAATGACAAGATCATAAAAAGTGCGCGGTTTTATGCGCGGCAGCATCGCCATTTGCGCGCGGGATTCGATCTGGAAGACGCCGAGAGTGTCCGCCTTGCGGATCATCGCATAGGTTTTGGGATCCTCGGCGGGAATGGTGGCGAGATCGAGCCTGATGCCCTTGTGCGCGGCAAGCAGATCAAAGCCGCGCTTCATGCAGGAGAGCATGCCGAGCGCCAGGCAATCAACTTTCATAAAGCGAAGCGCGTCGATGTCGTCCTTGTCCCATTCGATCACCTGACGGTCTTTCATCGCAGCCGGTTCGATCGGCACAAGTTCATCCAGCCGGTCATGGGTGAGGACAAAACCGCCCGGATGCTGGGAGAGATGCCGCGGCGTGCCAATCAGCTCGCGCGCGATGTCCATAGCGAGACGCAGGCGCCGGTCGCCGATATTGAGGTTCAGTTCCTTGGCGTGCTTCGGTTCAATCCCTTCCTTCGACCACCCCCAAACTTGCGAGGACAACATCTTGGTAACATCTTCGGGCAGGCCGAGCACCTTGCCGGCATCGCGCAGCGCCCCCTTGGCGCGGTAGCGGATGACGGTCGAGCAGAGCGCGGCATGATCGCGGCCATAGGTGTCGAACACCCATTGCATGACGGTCTCGCGCCGCTCGTGCTCGAAATCGACGTCAATATCCGGCGGTTCGCGCCGCTCCTCCGAGACGAAACGCTCGAACAGAAGATCGTTGCGCTCGGGGTCGATCGAGGTGATGCCGAGCACATAACAGACGGCACTATTGGCGGCCGAGCCGCGGCCCTGACAGAGAATATCTTGGCTGCGCGCAAAGCGGACAATCGCATTCACGGTCAGGAAATATGGCGCGTAGCCGAGCTTCTCGATGAGGCGCAGCTCGTGGGTGAGGATCGCCATGACTTTATCGGGTACGCCCTCTGGATAACGCTCGGCGGCCCCTTCGAAGGTGAGTTTTTCGAGCACCTGCTGCGGCGTGAGGCCGGGCATCGTGCGCTCTTTTGGATATTGATAGGCAAGCTCGTCGAGCGAGAAGCGGCAGCGCGCGGCGATGTCCACTGTGCGTGCCAAGGCCTCGGGATAGCGGCCGAAGAGCCGCGCCATCTCTTCCGGCGCCTTGAGGTAGCGATCGGCGTGGCGCTCGCGCCGGAAGCCGGCGTCGTCGATGGTGCAATTGTGCCGGATGCAGGTGACGACATCCTGCAGGATGCGCCGCGCCGGGACATGGAACAACACATCATTAGTGATGACGGCAGGAACGCCTGCGCGCGCGGCCATGTTCGACAGCTCATGGAGGCGCAGCGCATCGTTTGGCCTCCGGCGCAAGGTCAGCGCCAGAGTGGCGCGGTCCGCAAATGTCTCCCGCAGCCGGCGAAGATGCAGCGCACATGTTTCATCGGCCGCATCGGGCACAAGCACCACGATCAACCCTTCACCATAGGCGACGATATCGGACCAATCGAGCCGGCAGTGCGCCTTGCCGCCGCGCTTTTTACCGAGCGACAGCAGCCGGCAGAGCCGCGCATAAGCGGGCCGGTCCATCGGATAGACAAGAACGGACATGCCATCGGTAAGGTCGAGGCGGCAGCCCACGATCAGACGCACACCTGCGGCCTTGGCTGCCTCATGGGCACGAACGATCCCGGCAAGGCTGTTGCGGTCGGTGATCGCCAGCGCCTCGATGCCAAGCCTGGCTGCCTCGTCAAACAGCTCCTCGCAAGAGCTCGCCCCGCGCAAAAAACTGAAATGCGAGGTGCATTGCAGCTCGGCATAGCGCGTGCTCATCCGAAAATTCCGTGCAGGAACCAGCGGTGTGAGCCAGTCGAGGTGTCCTCGCCATCGCCTGAGCGATAGATCCAGAAGCGCTCGCCCGCCGCGTCCTCGATGCGGAAATAGTCGCGCACTGCGGAGAGCTCGGCATCGCGTTTCCACCATTCCCCAAAGATCCGCTCCGGGCCATCGGCGCATTTCACGCGCCGCTTTATGCCGCGCCAGGTGAAGCTGACGGGCGGATGATCGGGCAGCAACGCGACTATTTCGATCGGCTCGGGCGCTGGCAACAGGCGCGCGGGACGCGGCCAAGGGTCCGGCCAAGTCTCGCCGGTATCGGGAGCTGCCGGCGCGATGCGGCACACCGAGCGTTCCGGCACGTCACTCGCAACCGGAGCAAAGCGATAGAGCCGTTGTTCGCCGACGCGATTAGCGAGCGTGTCGATAAGGCCGGATACATCCGCCTCCGGTTCCCCGGTCAGCGAGGAGACCATTTGTTTCGGGGCGAGCGGTTCGGCGAGTATCGCGGCCAGACGCATGATCTCGATGCCAAAGCCCGGGTCGATGGTCTCGATCTTGTCGCAAAGGAGCCTGGTCAGACGCTTCGCGTCGCGCACCGGCCGCGCCGTGCCGATGCGGATGGCCTCAATGTGGTTGTCGGCCCGGTGCAAAAGCAGATCGAGACGCCGTGCGCCGAGGCCTTTGGCTTCGAGCACTTCACAGAGTTGGCCGGCGAGCTTGCCTGTATAGCGGGCTAGCGTTTCCGGCGCGCTGATCGGCTCTGCAAAAACACGGCGTACCTCGACGAGGTCCGGCGGGCAAATCGGATCGATCGGCTCGCTAAGACACCCCATGGCCTGATCGAGGCGGCGGCCAAGTTCGGGGCCAAAGCGCAAGACGAGCGGCGCGCGGGGTTTTGCCGCGAGTTCGCCAATACGTTCGAAGCCGAGGACGGACAAATCCTCTACCATGGTTTTGGGCAGGCGAAGGGCGGCGATGGGCAGGTCGAGAATAGTTTTCGCGCTGTCTCCTGGCGCCACGACAAGGGTGGTCCGCGCCCCATAGCGGGCAAAAGCATAAGCGGCGCCCCAAGTGTCAGCGACCGCTGCCTGCGCCGTGATACCTGATGTGGCGAGCTGTGCGACCATTTCCTCTAGCATGGCGTCTTCGCCACCATGCAGGTGAGCAGCACCGGTCGTGTCGATTACCAGCCCGTCCGGCGGATCGGCGGCGGCGATGGGCGCATAATGCTGGAGCGCCCAGAGAGCGAGCCGGCTCAAGGCTGCGGCGTCGGCGGCAAGCTCCGCGCCCCTGACGATGAGGCCCGGCACCAGCGCTTGCGCCTTGGCCGCGGGTATGCCAAGGCGCAAGCCTGCGCGCTGCGCGGCCGCGTCCAGGGCCAAAACCATCCGCCGCCTTCCGTCTGGGCCAATTAGCACAAGCCGCGCCTCAACCGGAGGCGCGGAGACGCCCAATGTCCTTCGCAGCCGGTCCGTGGGCCAGCTTGGCAGGAAGAGCGAGACGACCCGTCGCATCGCAAGCCTCCACTTCGAAATCGACGCTTTCCCCGGCGCGGCAGCGGATCAATTCGAGCTGCCAGCGGGCGCGGCCAACGCCGGGCACCGGCAAGGAAGTTGCCGGGAGGGCGCTGATGCGCCAGCGGGTGAGGGACGCCGTCGGCTGCCCGAAATCGGCCGCCTCTGAGGGCCGCCGCCAGCGGCGGATGGCAAGGCCGATGGTGCCCGAGCTTTCGGCAGCAAGCTGAAGACGGCGGGAAGCCGTCATGGAGAGGCGCGCGACTTCGGCAACAACAGCGCCAAGCCCGCCGTGCCGTAAACCCTCCTCGAAACAGATCAGGACCGGCGTCTCGTCTCCCGCCTCGACATAGATCACGCGATCGGGGACAAGCCCGGCTTGCGCGAGAGCTGGGGCAAACAAATCCTGCCGTGTGACGCACCAGAGAACAAGGCCGCGCGTGCGCGCCGCAATTCCCGCCGCAAAGAGCGCGGCAGCGGCGCCGTCGATCGCGCCATGGCCACCACCCGCCACCTCATGCAGCGCGCCTAGCGCCAATCCGCCTCCGGGAAGATACCGGTCAATTGCCTTGATGCCGAAGGGCAGCACCGAACGTCTTCGGCCGGCCGCGCTCTCGAGGTGCCGGATGCGCTCGCGAAGCTCCTCGATAGCGGGACGGGAAATGGAGGTACTCATGGTCTTGGCTATGGGCTCGGAGGGTCATATGTTCATTATTTGTTCTCATTTGCCAAGAGAGTCAATTGAAGTCTTGAGGAATGAGCAGCGGATAAAAAAGAATGAGGAGGGGCGGCGTTTGTATATAGCCCAACTCATTGAAACGCCGGAAAAATCGCTTGCCCTAGGTGATTTTGGGATTCCTCTTGGGGCATGATTCGCGCTGGCTTTCTGTCACCAGAGGATCGCGCCGGCCCAATTACCTGGCGTGAGATGGCTCGGCGGCGCATTCGGCTGGCGCGGCGCGAACGCTCATTCGACCAGCATGACTTTCGCATCGCCCCACCGGCACAATAAATTGAGGGTGACATCGCCGCCGTGCCGCTGAAGTTTAACATTGATGCGTGAATTGCCCAAACTCAATTGGTTCAAGATCACGTAGTCCAAAAAAGCAGGCATCGCGGGATCATGAAAGGTCACGGAATTGCTGTCATGGCGCAGCTCCATGCCGAGACAAGCCCCGAGAAAAGCAAAAGGCGCGGCCGACGCCCACGCTTGCGGCGCGCAAGCAACGGGATAGGCGGTCGGCCCGCGGTGCGGCTTGCGGATGAAGCCGCAGAACAATTCCGGCAAGCGGCGCAAATCCTGATAGGCCGCAGCTTCAAACATCGCGGAGAAAACGCGTGCCGCCTCCGATATCAAGCCATAGCGGGCAAAGCCAAGCGCGATCATCGCATTATCGTGCGGCCAGATCGAGCCGTTGTGATAGGAAATCGGATTGAACCGCGCCTCGCCGCTGGCAACCGTTCTTATTCCCCAGCCGCTGAAGGAATCCGGGCCAAGCAATGTCTCGGCAACGCGCGCGGCCCGTTCCGACTGCCGCTATCCCGGTAAAGAGCGCATGGCCCGCATTCGATGTCCGGACTCGACATGGATTCTTGTGGCCGTCGAGCGCCAAGGCATAGGTACCGAGATCCTCGCACCAAAAAGCCTCCTCGAAATTCTTTCGCAGGATTTGCGCCTCATCGCGCAGCTTGATCTCCAAATCAACCTCGTCCATGCGATGCGCGAGCCTAGCTGCATGCGTCTTTGCGGCAAACACATAGCCCTGCACTTCACAAAGCGCGATTGGACCACTCGCCATCGTGCCATCGGCGTGAAAAATTGAATCGTAGGAATCTTTCCAGCCCTGATTGACAAGGCCGGAGTCGGTTTGACGCGCATATTCGACGAAGCCGTCCCCATCCGGATCGCCAAATGTATCGATCCAGTGCAATGCCGCCTTGATATTCGGCCAGATGGCAATAATTGTTCCGATATCGCCGGTCCGGTCGAAATACATGCCAGCCAGCATAACAAAGAGCGGCGTTGCATCGACAGTCCCATAATAGAGCTGGAAAGGCACTTCACCAAGATGCGCCATTTCCCCTTTCCGGGTCTCATGCAGGATTTTGCCCGGTTGCGCGTCAGAAAGAGGATCGAGGGTTTTTGCCTGAGTCTCAGCGAGGACCCCAAGAACACCTTTGGCCACGGACGGGTCAAGCCATAAAAGCAGCATGGCCGTGATAATCCCATCGCGGCCAAAAACGGTGCTATACCAAGGAATTCCCGCATAAGGATAAAGCCCATGGCGGGTCCGCGTCATCAGCATATAGAGGTCGGCGGTGGCACGCTGGCAGACTTCATTGAAGAGGTCGTTCGAACTTTCAATCGTAGCAATGCCGGTCGCTTTATGCCGGATGGCACGCCGCCTCGCCCGGAAAGCATGTCCGAACGAATCGCATCGTGGCTTATTTCTGTCTTCGCACAGAACCGACACAAAGAGCGATTTGCGATCATGGGGTGCGAGCTCGAATTCGAAGGTTGCGCGATTGGTCTCAAGACGAGAAGGCCGAGGACAGAACCGCAATTCCGTCTTGCGTTTTAACTCGTCGAGTCCCTCGTAATAAAATCCAACGATTTCCTTAGTGACCACTGACGTACTAGTGCCTCGCCGCTTGCGCGACGTTCCGCGTACTTCGAACAGGTCATGAAAATCGGCGCCAAATCCAATTTCAATGCGGAAATGCCGAGTGCTATCGGCGAAATTGCAAAAACCGATCCTTTCATAGCAGACCGCCTGCCAAAGGAATTTGGTGCGTTCGATCGCAATCGTGTCGCGCGGCAGCGAAATGAGTGAGTTCGCATGAACATCTGGGTTGGCAAGGTTAACTGAGAGCGCGACATTGTCGTCTTGAACCACCGAGCCCAAATACAACGGCCGTTTACCCTCGAAACGGAGGTCATACCGGGACAAAAACCGGGTGTCATTGAAATAGAGTCCCTGAGGTCCGGCGCCAAAAACACCGATGTCGCCATACTCGTCGAAGACCGCGAAAGCATCGCCATCTTTCAGACTGCGCAACGATCGCTGGACGAGCGATCCCGCGATCTCGATATAGTGCTGGGGCAGGTCTATCGTAGCGTCCGTGACGCTGTCTGTGCGGTGCTCCGCCTCTTGCGGGTTGCCTACGATGACTATACTCCACTTGGCCGGATTCGGATGTGAAGTTGCTTAAGGCGTGAGGCGCTTGTGGCCTTGCCTCAATACCGGGCACGCTTGTCCGGCGTTTCGCCTTCTCAGTTATCTCTTCAATCCGCCTTATTCAAGACCGAGCCGACGCGCTTTCCTGCTAGTTGTTTTCAAGTGGCTAACGAAGGCTCGGACACAGCGCGCGGCGCCAAAGAAAGCTCCATAAGCTCCTTGTCAAGCGCTGTCGACACAGAATCGCATGATTGCAGCGATCGGTACGCAGCGACATGGGCCTGCGCCATCCGCTCGGCGGTAAATCTCCGTTCGAACTCGGCGCGCACTTTGCTCCGGTCCATGTAAGAGGCCTGCTGCGCAGCTTCTGCCGCAGCCTCGATGGAATTGACGATCCAGCCGCTGACGCCGTCTACAACGACTTCAGGCACGGAACCGTTAGGCCAAGCGATGACCGGCGTTCCAACCGACATCGCTTCGATCATGACCAGACCGAAAGGTTCCGGCCAGTCAATCGGAAACAACAGCGCGCGCGCCTTACCGAGAAATTCACCTTTTTGGACTTCACCGATTTCTCCGATGAACTCAATGAGGGGATGATCAAGCAGTGGTTCGATCTCGGTCTTGAAATACGTCAAATCGACAGCGTCCACTTTTGCCGCGAGTTTCAACGGAATACCCGCTCGTTTGGCGATTTCTATCGCGCGGTCCGGGCGCTTTTCCGGCGAGATACGGCCAAGGAAAGCCAAATAGCTGCCGCCTTCCTGGTTGAATGGACAGGCGCTCGTCGGAAGGCCGTGTGGGATCGTCGCAAGCCAATTTGCATCCTTTGGCATTGGACGGCGCTGCGCGTTTGAAATCGAAACCAGCGGCATCTCGGGATAGGCCTTATATAGAGGCAAGGCATCGGGTAGATCGAGGCGTCCGTGCAGCGTCACGAGACATTTGTGCGCAAGATCGTGGAACAAGGCTTGTGGCAATAGGTCCAAATGAAAATGGATGATGTCGAAATCATCGGCGCGGCGCCTTACCTCGCGCAGCATCGCGAGGGTGCTGCCCAAATGATCGCGAACTCCGGCAAGTCTTAGACTTTGCGGCGCACAGACGACGAGCTCCGCTGTCGTCTTGGACCCCGCGCTGGCAAATAAAGCAACGCGGTGGCCTTGCCTAACAAGCCCTTCCGCCAACCAGGAGACGACTCGCTCGGTTCCGCCATACAGCTTCGGGGGGACCGCTTCCGCGAGAGGAGCGACCAGCGCTATGCGCATCCACTTTCCTTTCTTTCTGAAGAGCTTCGGTTTGGCGATGTGCTAAGGCGCCGAGGTTGGTGCGAAAATGCCAAGCGCCTGCTCAATGTTGGCAGGCCCTCGGCTAACACCGTCAATCTTCGTCGTCGTGTTCAATTACGACGGGGGCGCTGCGATGATGATGTTCAACAACAACCGGAGCGCGATGATGCTCAATCACAACGCTGCGATGGTCGTAGTCGCGATCGTAATGCCGCTCAGAAGGTGTGGGAATACCGATACAGCCGTCGCCTACCGCACCGCCGATACATCCGGCAAAGGCAGGTGATGTGGCTAGTAAGAGAGATGTCCCAAGAAAGATGCGTTTAATCATTTAGGAGGTCCTTTCGAGTTTGAGAGTATGCAAGGCTTCAACGGTGTGGAGGACCGTTGGTTCCCTGCCGGCCCCGCGACACAGCTAAAGCCCGCAGCAACAGTCTGGGGCCCAGCCACATGTGGCAGCGCCTTATCCTGGAAGGAATTGCTGCTCGATTTGAAACGCCGCGGTCTTGCCTTGGCGCCCACGCTCGTCGTCGCGGACGGAGCGCTAGGCTTCATGCAGTGCATCGAAGTGGAGCCAACGGCCTAGCGCCCCTGATGAAAATCAATCTGCCTTCGCATTATCACTCTCGGTCAATGCAAGATCGACCATGACGTCATTGCCAATGCGCTCCAGCTCTGCACGCAGCGCATCGGTGGTTAGGCCTGCGGGAAGAATGACGATGGCCTGTGCAGTAAACAGCGGCTCGCCGGTCATGCTGCCAGGGCGTACTTCGGTGTGCAGTTCATCAATGCTGACGCGATGGCGTGCCAGAGCGCTCGAGACCTCTCGAACGATGCCGGGGTGGTCCACGCCGGTCAGATTGAGATGCGCTCGCCGGCCGTGAGACCTCGGGGCCGCGCTGTCACGGCGAACGGTCACGGCAATACCGCGCTCAGCGAGAGCAGCCAATGATTTTTCGAAGCTCGCAACCGCGCGCTCTGACACATCGACGCGCAGAATTCCCGCAAATTCTCCGCCAAGACGCGCCATCGAGCTGTCGATCCAGTTGCCCGAATGATCGGCAATAACTTGCGCTAAAATTTGTACCAACCCCGGTCGATCTTTCGAAATGATCGTCAGAACCATTTCGACGGGCATAACCAACTCCTGCCGTAATTGGCCAAACTAAACCTCGATCCCGCAAAGCTTACACGATTTTGACCACTTTGAACACCGTCCGGATGGAGCTTTCATCGTGCCGGTTGGGAAACGACCCTGGCATTGCGGCCGACGATGTTCTTGCCATAGCCGAACAAGTTGCCGAATGACTTAGGACCTGTTAACATAAAAGCAAGGTTGAGGGCTCCATTGTTGCGAGATGGAGCTGACTGATTCGCAATACGCTTTGTTGTCGCCGCTTCTCCCCGTGCAGCGCGGCAACGTGAAGATCGGCAACCGGCGGCTGCTCAACGCATTGCTCTATGTCGCCGAGAACGGCTGCAAATGGCGGCGCTTGCCGAAGGAATTTGGCAATTGGCACACCATCTACACGAGGCTTCGCCGGTGGGCGGACCGAGGCGTGCTGGAACGGAATTTCGAAACGCTTCAGCGGCAACGCCTGATTGCGATCCACATCGAATGCCTCGGGCTCGATAGCACCAGTGTCAAGGTGCATCCAGACGCCATGGGCGCTCTCAAAAAAGAGGGCCGCAGGCGATCGGCAAATCCAGGGGCGGATGGAACACTAAAATTCATATGGTCGCCGCTGATGACCGAACCGCTTTGACCTTCAGCCTATCACCTGGTCAAGCCAGCGACGGCGTCGAAGGGCGTGCGTTTCTGGAGAATTGGCAAGACAAGCCGGACGCCTTGCCGGAAAAACTGCCCATGGCCATGGACAAGGCCTACGAGGGCGATGAGACGCGCGCCTCCGTCACACAAGCGGCTTCTCGGCTGTCGTGCCGCCCAAGCACAATCGCAAGGAGCCATGGGACTATGACCAGGAACTCTACAAGCGGCGCAATGAAGTCGAACGGCTCTTCCGCAAGCTCAAAGGCTTCAGGCGCATCTTCACGCGGTTCGAAAAGCTCGACATTATGTTCCGAGCTTTTCTGAATCTCGCCCTCGCACATCTCATCATGTAGTGCTAACAGGCCCTAGGCAGGCAGTGCAGACATGCCATTTATGCCGGCTGGCGGGCTGTCATAATCTGGTCGCCTTGAAGTCGCCTGCACTGCTGCCGCTGCGTCGTTTGCGCCGTGCACGGCTGCGGCAACGTTTTGGACGGGATACACCCCAGTAGGAGCACTCGCCACCGACCAGTTCGTGGTCAACTCGTGCGAAGCGCAGCCCGCCCTTCTCGCGTACATCGTGAGGTTGTCTTACAGGTACAATGGCCGTATGCGTCAGGCGTTGAAAGTTCATCCGGATTCGCATTGCTCCGCGGTGACATACATCGAAGTGGAAGTCATGCGTCCATGCGCTGGCAGTTTGGTCTTGTCCTATTTGGTGACTGGCAGGATAGGCGATCTATGTATTCCGGCCGCAGTTGCAGCAGCGCGTACCGATGAGCTTTGGCGGCACACGTGTTTCGAGGCATTTGTCCGCACTTCGTCCGGCCTCGCCTATTACGAATTCAACTTTGCGCCCTCAACACACTGGGCGGCATATCGGTTCGGCAGCTATCGAAGTGGGATGCATGTAGCAACCGAGATAAGCGCGCCCCGCATTGAGGTACGATCGAGCCGAGCGTGCTACCGATTACAAGCCTCGCTCGAAATGGATCAGATGTCGACCCTGCAAGTCGACGGGGCATGGCGAATGGGTCTCGCGGCGGTAATCGAAGATACGAGCGGCCATAAATCATATTGGGCGCTGGCGCATCCACCGGGCAAGGCAGATTTCCACCATTCCAATTCCTTTGCGCTTCAATTTTCCTAAAGCGTAGCGACCGTGAAATTTGGCATTGATCGACTTATCACTGAACCCACTTTGCGCGCGCCACTCAAAGGCAGGCGCATCGTATTGCTCGCACATCCCGCGTCAGTCACGCCAGACCTGACACACTCGCTCGATGCGTTAGCAGCATGCGGCGACCTGAAGATCACCGCAGCTTTCGGTCCACAGCACGGTCTGCGCGGCGACAAGCAAGACAACATGATTGAGTCGCCGGACTTCATCGATCCGGTGCATGGTATCCCGGTATTCAGCCTCTATGGTCAAGTGCGCAAGCCGACCGATGCAATGATGGAGACATGCGATGTCATTCTTGTCGATCTACAGGATTTGGGTTGCCGCATCTATACGTTCATAACAACACTGCGCTATGTTCTCGAAGCGGCATCGATACATCGCAAATCGGTGTGGGTGCTGGATAGGCCCAATCCCGCCGGCCGGCCAGTCGAAGGCTTGACCTTGCGCGCCGGATGGGAAAGTTTCGTTGGCGCTGGGCGATTGCCGATGCGTCACGGGCTGACGCTCGGTGAGTTGGGTCTATGGTTCATCAGAACTCTCAAGCTCGATATCGAGTATCGTGTCGTCGAAATGCAGGGGTGGCAGCCCAATGCCGCGCCGGGTTTCGGTTGGCCGCTCGGCGAGCGCGCGTGGATCAATCCCAGTCCCAATGCGCCGAATTTATGGATGGCGCGCGCCTATGCAGGTACGGTGTTGCTCGAGGGCACGACGCTCTCGGAAGGGCGCGGCACCACGCGACCGCTCGAAATGTTCGGTGCTCCAGATATCGATGCGCCTGCAGTCATAAAAGAAATGCGCACTCTTGCGCCGGACTGGCTCCGTGGTTGCCGCCTGCGCGACTGCTGGTTCGAACCGACGTTTCATAAGCATGTTGGCAAGCTATGCAGCGGCGTGCAGATTCACACCGAGGGTCCCGACTATGATCATCAGGCGTTCAAGCCCTGGCGTATCCAGGCCCTCGCTTTCAAATCTATTCGCCGGTTGTATCCCGACTATCCACTCTGGCGCGATTTCGCCTACGAATACGAGCAGGGCAAGCTCGCCATCGATATCATTAACGGTGGTCCGTTACTCCGGCATTGGGTGGACGACACGCGCGCAACTCGGCAAGACTTAGATATGCTGGCTATAGCCGATGAGCAGGCTTGGTTGAGCGAACGCCAAGGTTATCTTTGCTACTAGAGGCAGCGGCGCCATTCAGACAATCCCGTCGCGCTGACGCCGGTAGCGGCACAGCGGGCATTAATTGAGGTCGCATTTGCGCCAGACCGGACGTGTTCAACCGGCTCGTATAGGCGATTATGCGGAACTTGACACGTATCACCTAATGTGCCATGATCTTTTTCAGACATCGGGAGCACTCCTATGGCCGGTCCAAAGTTCACCAAGCAGATGACAATCTCGCAATTCGAGCGGCTGTTCCCAACCGATGAAGCTTGCAAGTCCTATCTCGTTGCAAGACGCTGGCCTAATGGCATCCGCTGCCCGCGTTGCGGGAATGAAAAACTTGCTGAAATTGGCACTCGTCCTTTTCATTGGCAGTGCCGTGCTTGTTCCGCAACTGGCTATCGCTTTTCCGTTCTCGTTGGAACAATCTTTGAGAACACCAACGTGCCAATGAAAACTTGGTTCAAAGTTATATATCTCATTCTGACCAGCAAGAAAGGCATCGCCGCTTTGCAAGTGCACCGCATGTTTGGTTTCGGTTCCTATTCGACGGCTCACTACATGTGCCATCGCATCCGCGCTGGCCTCGCCGATCCACAATTCCGCAAGCTCATGGGCATTGTCGAAGTCGATGAAACGTACATCGGCGGCAAGAACAAGAACCGGCATTGGGATAAGCGCACCGAAGGAACTGGTGGCGAAGGGAAAGAAACTGTCGTTGGCGCCGTCGAGCGCAAGGGCAATGTCGTGGCTCGCGTCATCCAAAATGCTGATACGGAAACGCTGAACAGTTTCATCCGCGAAGCCGTGTCTGAAAAAGTCAGTCTGATCGCTACCGACGATCATCCCGGCTATCGCAAGCTGAAAAATCACGGCACTGTCCGGCATACCAGTGGTCAGTACGTTAATGGTGCGGTCCACACACAAACCATTGACGGCTTCTGGTCCCTCTTGAAGCGCGGTATTATGGGCAGTTACCACAAGGTAAGCCGCAAGTACCTTTCGCTGTATGTCGCAGAATTCGAATGGCGCTACAATAACCGCGACACCGCGGACATTTTCGGCGCCGCGATAGCACGGTGCTTACTGTCTGTCCGGGAACATCTTAAATCTGAAAAGTCATTTATGATTCAAGGGAGGCGGCCTGATTCGAGGAGGGATCGCCGATGTGGACGGACAAGAATCGCGCACGCTATGACAGAAACCGCCTGCGTTATCCGAGCGATGTGACCGACGAAGAATGGGCGCTGATCGCGCCGCTTATTCCGCCGGCCCGGCGCGGGGGCAACAAGCGGACCGTAAATCTGCACGAGATCGTCAACGGACTTATGTACATTCTGAGCACCGGCTGCCAATGGCGGGCGATCCCGAAGGACCTGCCGCCGCGCTCGACGCTGCATGACTACTTCGATTTGTGGAACTGGGACGGCACGCTCGATCGCATCCATCACGCGCTTTATGTCGAATGTCGCGAAAGAGCAGAGTGCGAGGCATCGCCTTCCGCCGCGATTATCAACTCCCAGAGCGTGAAAAGCGCTGAAAAAGGGGGCCTTGCATCGACCCGCATGGCTATGACGCGGGCAAGAAGATCAAGGGCAAGAAGCGGCACATCCTCGTTGATACGCAGGGCCTCTTGATGCAAGCCATTGTGCATGCCGCCGATGTGCAGGATCGTGACGGCGGCGTGCTTTTGATGGCGAGCCTTTTTGGCCTCTATCCGTTCCTTCTGAAGCTCTATGCCGATGGCGGCTATCAGGGCGCAGGATTCCAAGATGGACTGAAGAAAATCCTCTCGCGCGTGAACGTCGAGATCGTCAAGCGATCCGATCAGGCAAAACGCTTCGTCGTCCTGCCCAAACGCTGGATCGTCGAGCGCACCTTTGCTTGGCTCGCGCGATGCCGAAGGCTGGCCAAGGATTGGGAATGCCTCAATCGCAAAGCGCTCGCGTTCGTCAAGCTCGCGTCCATCCGTCTCATGTTAAGAAAGCTATGCAATCCAATATGATCTTCCCGGACAGACTCTAAGGCGCAAAAAGGACCGTGGGAGGCGGAAGCGTATTCAGTAAACACTATTGTTATCATAAATCTATAAACAGGTTAGCTGCGATCTGTAGATGATCTTTTATTAACTGTTCCAAGGAGTTTCTCAGATAATAATCTATGTATAGGGTCGTTTTCTTTTTCCTGCTGAATTCTCTGACGGCGCATTTCTTCAACTTGATCTTGTAATTCGGCAGCATGCGCCTCTTGTACCTCTATTTCTCTTAGACGAAGAGGGCCGTACTTCAATACGGCCTCTAATACCTTCATACGCTCCGCTTTCCAAACGCGATAGGCCGCGAAAATGAAGCATGCAATCGCTGTGACCGCCAGAGCACCCTTGGCAAGATCATTTTGAACAAAATATGCCCCAACCGAGAGCGGCACGCTAAGAGCGCCACTCATCGCAGTGAGCCATTCGGCAAAGAAGGCTTGACAGAAACTTCGGAAGTTCTCTGCTTGTCGCATGCGAGAGCGATTAACCAGATTCGCCCTTCTGTGTCAAGTTCCGCATAATCACCCTAGCACTACTTTAGCAGATTTTTAGGGATGGGCGAGTTTTTTGGATTCCCAAGGGAGGTTTTGCGTGATTCATGAGAGGTCGGCTTGGAGGGCCGATCAATGGACGTGGACTGGCAAGTCGATCTCGATCGCTGGCTTGCGCCGTTTGTCGCGGCGTTACGGCACAAGACGCGGGCGCGGATGTGCCCTTTCTATGTCGCGGGTTTGATTGGTCCAGGAGACCGCAAGAGCGTTCAGCCGATGGCGGCGCGCGCTGGCGAGGTCGGCTACGACCAGCTTCATCATTTCGTCGCTGCCGGAGTTTGGGACAGTGCTCCACTCGAGGCTGCCCTGTTGAAGGAGGCAGATGGCCTGGTTGGCGATGAGGCGGGGTTTCTTGTCATCGATGATACGGCGTTGCCCAAGAAGGGACGCCACTCGGTTGGCGTCGCGCCACAATATGCCTCGTCGCTTGGAAAGACTGCCAACTGTCAGTCGCTGGTCTCGGTAACGTTAGCGTCGCGCGAGGTGCCGGTGATGGTGGGCCTGCGGCTATTCCTGCCCGAGAGCTGGACAGATGATCCTGAGCGCATGGCGCGAGCCGGTGTGCCGAAGGATAGACAGACTGCTCTGACAAAGACGGAAATTGCGGTCGCGGAGATCGATCGCGTCATCGCCTCCGGTGCGCGCTTCGGTTGTGTGCTTGCCGATTCAGGGTACGGCTCCAGCGGGCTTTTCCGTCAGGCCTTGAGCGAGCGCGGTCTGCTGTGGGCGGTGGGTCTGTCGCCCGCCCAGAACGTCTATCCCGCCGACGTTGCCCTGATCTTCCCCGTCGCGAAGGCCGGAAAGCCCCGCAAATACCACATCCCTGATCAGCCCCCGGTCTCTGCTGAAGCGTTGTTGGCCGGTGGGAAATGGCAAAAGGTCAGCTGGCGGCGAGGCACCAAAGGTCGGCTGACATGTCTCTTCGCGGCCCGCCGTGTCCGCGTTGCGGATGGCCATAAGCACCGCATGCTCGATAATCGTATGCAGTGCATGCCGGGCGACGAGGTCTGGCTCGTCGGCGAACGCCGGTCGACTGGCGAGCGAAAATACTATGTGTCGAACTTACCAGCCGATGCGAGCCTCAAGATGCTCGCCGCCACGATCAAAGCCAGATGGGTCTGTGAGCAGGCGCATCAGCAGCTCAAGGAGGAACTTGGCCTCGACCACTTCGAAGGCCGATCCTGGACCGGGTTACACCGGCACGCCTTGATGACCATGATCGCCTATGCCTTCCTCCAATCCCGCCGCCTCAAAGCAGCGGGACGGAAAAAAAAGAATTGGGGGGCCGCCGCCACAACCAAGCATGCCGGCCATCAGGCAAGCCATCCTCGACCTCTTCGCACGGCCTCCACCCAGGCGATGCCCCCACCGTGAGAAACTCCTCGCCAACGCCGTCGAAACCAAACTGCCAAAGTAGTGCTAGGACGCGTTGACAAATAGGATTCCCATCGGTTCAAGGTTCTGATTCAAGGTCGCTTTCGAAAGGAGGCGCGCTTGATTCGGGGATTGATGTCGGATGAGGAATGGGCCTGCTTTGAGCCATTCGTGACGGTTCGCGGCGCGCATAGCGGACGCCCGCCTAAAGATCATCGGCTTGTTCTGGATGGAATTTTCTGGATCGCCCGCACCGGAGCGCAGTGGCGCGACTTGCACGGACATTTCGGCAAATGGTCGTCGGTCTATCGACAGTTCCGGCGCTGGACGCTCGCCGGATTATGGGAGTTCCTGCTTGAAGCCCTGAACGAGACCGAAGGTGTCGGCGAAAGCGTCCAGATGATCAACTCGACCATTATCCGGGCGCATCACTGCGCAGCCGGCGCTAAAGGGGGACTCCGAGTCAGGGTCTTGGGCGCTCAAGAGGTGGCTTCACGACTAAAATTCACCTCCGCACGAACGGCGAAGGACTGCCGATAGCCGCAAAGATCACCGCAGGCGAGGTCTCGGATTATTCGGGCTTTGACCCCTTGATGGAAGCGGAAGGGCCGGAGGCCAAAGTCCTGCTGGCCGATCGCGGTTATGATTCTGATCATATTCGCGAAACGCTGGAGGAAAAGGGTGCCGCGCCGGTCATTCCCACGCGACAGAACCGCAAGGTTCAAATCCCAGTCAATGGCCACATCTATGCCTTGCGCAACCGCATCGAGCGCTGCTTCAATAAACTCAAGAACTCACGAAGGCTGGCGACCCGCTACGATAAAACCATGGCGAGTTATCTCGGCTTCGTCCATATCGCCACCATCCGGATTTGGATGCGCGCATTTGTCAACAAGACCTAGGACGCAAATCAGCATCGTATGACCATAAATTGAGAGTAAGAGAAGGTGGTCATGGAGATATAGGAAACATTCAAATAACCCACCCCTATTGCAATAGTGGGGTAAGAAACTGATGCCTCGAAACAAAGATGAAGAATATAGCGCCGAAGAGAGTAATCGCCGGTTTGGAGCTGCGCTACGCGGCGCGCGCGAGGTCGGACACGAGCCTATGAAGAGCTTCCAAAAGAAGCCGTCGAGTACAAATCCTAAGGAAAAGAAAGCTAAGTCTAAAGCTAAGACTTAACGATCTTTCGCTTCCGCCAACGAAGAAACCTTCGCGCCTGCCTCTTAAAATCCGGCTTCACGAGGTTCTTGATAGTAGAGCCTTTTGCCTGCCGCGCCGATGATTGCCATCCCAGAGCGCTCGGCGTCCTCGATGCCAAGCTTTGCGCGATTGGAATAGCGGAAATCGAATTCGCTCAAATAGCGGTGCAAATGCTTTTCGTGGCAGTGCTGATAGACGCCTTTCATGCCGCGTTTAAAGACGCTGTAGAAGTCTTCGACGGTGTTTGTGTGTACGACGCCGCGACCATATTCGTGCGCGCCATGGTCAACGCTCTCATGGCTTGCGAATTCACGGCCGATCGCTTTATAGTGGCGGCCCTCATCGGTCATTAGGCGCGACTCCTTACGGATGTTAGTGCGCATGATGCCTTCGACATCGGCGCGGCGCGTGCTATCAATGTGGAAGCTGCGAGCCGAACCGCCGCGTTCGACAAGGGTTAGAACGACGTTCTTATGAGCCGAGCCGGATTTCTGTTTTGGAACGCCTTCAACACGGCCGATGAAAGTTTCGTCAACTTCCACAATTCCGCCCGGACCGCCAATTGGCGCAAGGCCGCCGGCGCGCATGGCTTCGAGGACACGATGCGCCACAAACCATGCTGAACGATACGTGATGCCGAGCGTGCGATGTAACTGATGAGCCGAGATGCCTTTCTTGCTAGAGGTCATCAAATGGAAAGCTATCAGCCATTTATGCAAGGCAATATGGCTTCGTTCCATGACTGTCTTCATGGTCACAGTGAAATCGTTACGGCATTCTTTTTCAGCGCAACGGTACACGCCAACGCGCTTCGTCTCATATGCGCGTCCAATAACGCCGCAATGGGGACATACCGGGCCATCGGGCCACAGAATGCCTTCTAGGTATTTGCGGGCCGCGTCGTCATCGCGGAAATGAGGGGCTGAGAAAACGTCCATGAGCTTCCACCTATTCCGACGGCGCAAACTCTACACCTAGTTTCTTGTGGTGTCAACGATATAATTGCCAATTGGACGGAGGAACAAACGCCGAATCCAATCCGGAGCTATTCCTTGATTGGAAGTCTTGGACAGACATCGCATACAAGCTCTCTCAACTGCCCACCAATGGAAGTGCAACGGCATATATCGCGGCGACCCTGTCTCAAATTGGCATTTGTCAATCGTTCGCCCGATCGAGGCCGATACTGAGCATGCCCTGCTCTTTGATTTCCGCCAGCTCGTACCGCTTTTAACCCATTCCGGTTGGTGACGGCGGATCGAGATAAATGCTACGCGACTTCTTGTAACGGTGTTGCTTTTTGCCTGTTGAGCAGTTTTCGTCTCAGGAAAGTTTGCGTTGGGACTTCGAAATAATAATGACTAACTAAAGACCCAATGACGAGTACGATGAAATATAAAGCCATAGTCAAGGGTGAATAGAATAGTTCCCAGTTAACGGCTAAAGGCACCATGACGATTGCTATAGCTAGTTGAAGAGGAAAATGAAGGAGGTACGAGGCATATGAAATATCACCTACTAATGACCATCGTTTGCCAAATGCCCCTCGTTTTGTTTCGATCAATGCCAAAGACAAAATAGTCATCGGAAACAATGCGAAAGACGACCAAGACGATGCAAATTTATGCGCAAGCATTGGAGGAAGTCTGTCAAACGTGAAATTATAGTTTGGATTCATGATCAGCAGTGTCGCTAGCCATGCGACAATAGTCACAAATGGCAACCAAAGTGAGACTTTCCACTTGTCGCCTCCCTTTATCAGCCTCTCGTAAGCCATAAAAATAAGACCACCAATGAAAAAATTCCTTATGCCAAGCGCAATAAAGTTTTCAAGGTCAAATATACGGTCAACACTATTCAATAAATGCCCAACAAGAATTGCGATCAATACTGACTTGAGAGTCAGCTTTATCCGGCGACAGAAAACGAAGAAAACTGCATACAATAGAATCTCGACAGAGACTGACCATACTGGAGCATTGAACGAATTGCCTTTTTCCAGGCCCCAAGCGGACGCAAAAAACAAATTCAGGAAAAAATCATACGTATCGTTGAAAGCATAAACGAAATATGTCTTCGTTATCTTCATATAGACGAATTGACCCGCGGCAACAAATAAAAGAGTTACAAAATGAAGTGGATAGAGTCTCGATAGCCTTAGTACCGTAAAAGGTCCAGGTGAAATTGATTTATTTCCAATAGGTTTTGAATATAGCCAAAAGAAGATGAACCCAGAGAGACAAAAAAATAAATAAATTGCTTCATAGCCTTTCTCGTAGAATATATAAAAATAATCAAACATGGGCTGCTGCTCAAGGAAAAATGCTATCCCCTGTTTGTTGAACGGCAGAAAAAAACTTTGCCAATGCCAAAACACCACACTAAGTGCTGCAACGCCGCGCAACACATCAAGAGAGTAGAAGTGGCTTGGGATTACGCTTTTTGCCATACAAAACCAACCGTTCCTATCGTCAGACCGTTTTGAGTCAAAAAGGGGCAGCCCGTATCGCGCCACCGGTGCCAGTCTTATTCCGTTTCAGTTCTGCTTGCTTGACAATGCGGGGCGCATGGGGCGGGAAATGGCCACGCCGGATTTCAATTCGACGGCCTGTCCTTGTTGTGAAACCGGCACATATTTCAGTACCCGGCAAAGCTGTCCCTATCGCTTTGCGCGTCAACGGGCAAATCCGACCTTAGAATGGGATGTCGTCATCGATTATGTCTGCAGTAGAACTCGATCCGGCCGCCGGCATGCGGGCCGCCACGCGCTCCATCGCCGGCGCGCCGCGGCCGAAAGAATCATTGGACGCCTCCAAGGTGCCGCCCGCGTCGCCGCGGCCACGACTGTCGAGCAGGGTAAGTTCACCACGAAAGCGGGTCAGCACAACTTCCGTTGCCTTGCGCTGATTGCCGTCGCGGTCGGTAAATTCGCGCGTCTGCAATTGGCCTTCGAGATAAATCTTTGTGCCCTTCCTGCAATATTGCTCTGCGATCTTGCCTAAATTCTCGTTGAAGATCACGATATTATGCCATTCGGTCCGCTCCTTGCGCTCGCCGGAGGCTTTGTCGCGCCAGTACTCTGAGGTGGCGAGAGAGAAGCTGACGATCGGATCGCCCGCGCCCGTTCGCCGGACTTCTGGGTCGCGGCCGAGATTCCCGATGAGAATCACCTTGTTGACGCTCCCAGCCATGATCAATTCTCCTATTGCAAAACGGCCTACATGCGGCTTACGGCGAACAGCTCGTTTGGCCTATACCCGCAGCATCCTTGGCGCGGCTCGCAGGCTTTGTCCACGCCGTTCCAGAAGTTTCAAAAACGCCGTCTTTTCTTCTAGCACCGCAACAGGCCCGCGCAAGCTGGCCTCGCGAAGACCCAACGGACCGGCGGGCACCAATATGCCCCCATTTTGGTAGCACAGCAGCCAAGTAACTGTCACAAAATAAATTACCATATTTTTTATTTTGCCCCTTCTCAAGGGCCTCAAAATATGCGAACATAAACACAACATTTAATGAACATAAGGGAACAGATAATGAAAAAGCCAGCCTCGTTGGCATGCCGCTTGAGCCGGGTTACGGCCCACGAAAAAACTGCGGAACCTATTGAAATCAGAGATATTATCGAAGGTTCTCATCCTACCGCAGCCTATATTGCCGAACTGACCGGCGAACTCGCAGCGCTCGCAACCGGGGCCCGCTTCGCCAATTTGGCCCTTCTCCTCGCCCAGGCTCAGCTCGAAGCCGAGCTTTGGTCGCGTCAAGGCCGATGAAGAGCGACAGGTACCGCGCCTAGCCAAGGACATCACATGCCGCCGACTTTCCAAGATATTTATCATGTCTATCTGCACAATTTTCAACTGAACCTAACGGATTTTGGACGATTCCGACAGTATCGAGGCGTTTTGCTAGGCCCACGTCGTAATTAGACGCCTTCGCGCGGCCCACGGCGCTTTCTAAACCAATGGTCTTCTCAATTACGTATCAAATACTTCGCGACGGACTGAAGTGGTTGGCGGACTTATTTGCCGCGGCGCGGAACTTGGATCTCTTGCGGGCGCACTTGTCGCTTGCGGCGCTGGAGGATTGAGCGACCATGCGGGGGGCGGATCTTGCCCGCAGTTGTGAAGCCAAGCGTGTTGGCGCGCCAGGCGGCCGTCGAGGCTTTGGACGGCGAACGCGCGCGGATCTTGCTGCTCGAACTTATGGCGTGGATCGAAAGCGGGGGATGGAGATCGCGGTCCCCTCCGGCCATGGAGGAACCAATATTGTGTTACGTTCCCGCCGACTTGGGCAAACGCCGCGCAAATCTCGTGAAACAAGGCGTGGGCCTTGCAAGGCTGCGTCCGGCGGCCGCCACCAATTTCGCGCAGAAAAAAAAGCTGCGCTACATGGCAAAGTTTTTTTCGCCGATGTGCCAGGCGTCCTCTAGTATGATAAGCGCTTAAAAAAACTCATCAATTGCTGCAAAAAGCTTCAGGCGCCCCTTAACACGATCCGGGACCGCGACGCCATGGCCGAATTCATCGCAACCGAGGCTGGAGCAGGCGCCGGCGCCGCCAACGGCCTGACGAAGACAACAATATTGCCGGCCGGTCTCCCCGTATGGCCTAAGGGCGGGGATGCGAAGGCACTCCAAGGCGGTGCGCGCCTATATGAAAATGGCCACGATCAAGCGGTTGTGAGGCCTGGGCAAAAGTTTTGCGTTCGACTGCGCCGGGGCGCCACGCTAGAAAAGAGGTTCGCAATGGCGTCCGACGCAAACACGCTCCACCTATTGACAGCGCGCCATGGACAAGCAATTTCGCGTATAATATTCCGTGGCGTAATCGTTCGACCGCCAAAATGCTTCGGATAAAAACCAGATTTTGATGTGGAAATCGCTGCCCAGCCATGCATCGCCCCAATTGCCAGAAGGGTTGCGGATTTACGCGGTGGGCGATATCCACGGCAGGGCGGATTTGCTAAAAATATTGTTTTCGCGAGTAGATGAGGATCTCAAGGAACATCCAATAGGCGAAACCATTCACGTCTTTCTCGGCGACTATATCGACCGCGGGCAGAACTCCGCAGCCGTTTTGGATTTGTTGATCGAACGCGCCAAAACCCATCGCATTTTGTGCCTTAAGGGCAATCATGAACTCTTTCTGTCCGAATTTCTCGAAAATCCTGGCGTTCTCAAGCATTGGGCGCACTATGGCGCCTTGCCGACGCTCGCCTCTTACGGGCTAACCCCGGCAATAATCGCAAATCCGGAGGATCAGGCGGAGCTCTCCGCAAGCTTGCGTAACGCCTTGCCCAAAAGCCACAGCCAGTTTCTCGCCGAGCTAAAACTCTTTTTCATCTGCGGGGATTTTTTCTTTGTGCATGCGGGAGTGCGGCCAGGCACGCCCCTATCACACCAATGCGAGGAAGATCTGCTTTGGATAAGAGATGATTTTTTGATGCACGAGGAATCGTTCGAAAAAATTATCGTCCATGGCCACACCCCGGTAAGGCAGCCAGAGGTAAGGAGCAACCGTATCAACATCGACACTGGCGCTTATGCGACAGGCCGGTTGACATGTTTGAGACTGGAACGCGATAAGATTGAATTCATCTAAGAGCCCAAACGAAAAATAAGTTGAGTGGTTTCAGTGGCTTGTGATTATGGGATGGCCCGCCCCTCTCGCCAGGATCCGCTAGGATCGCGGTTGGTTTGAGAAAGAGAGGAACAGGCCTATGGACATAGTTATCGTTGGGATTGATCTTGGCAAGAACTCTTGCAGCTTGGCTGGTTTGGACACTTCAGGCCGGGTTGTTTTGAGGCGCCGGACGCGGCGGAGCTCGCTTGAGAGCTTTGTCATAAGTCTGCGGCGTTGTGTTGTGGCGATGGAAGCGTGCTGTGGCGCGCATTATCTGGGCCGGGTGTTTGCCGCTCAGGGACACGAGCTCCGCCTGATGTCGCCGGAATATGTGCGCCCCTATGTGTGTCCGCGCTCAGGACATATGAGACTGTGGCGGTCTCCTGGCTGATTGGGTTTGAGCGTATGCGAAAGGTGTCTTTCCGCCAAGTGCTCCGTGTGGTCTGTGGTGGTTGTAGAGATGCTGGTAGCTGTCGACGATTGGGTTGAGGGCTTCGACATTTGGCGGCAGGTCGTAGGTTTCGTAGAACTCATGGCGCCATGAGCCGTTACATCGCTCGACGCCGCCGTTTAGCTTGGGCGATTTTGGCGGCAGGACGAAGAGGCGGATGGCTTTTTTCTGGCATGCTTGTTCGAACTCGGCCATGAACTCGGAGCCGCCGTCGACCTGGATGGCTTTGACCGGGAAGGGCATGTTGGCAATGATTTTGTCGAGGAACAGGGCGGCAGAGCGGGCGGTGGCGCGGTTGTAGGCGCGCCCGACCGTCCATTTGGCGACCGGGTCATAGGCGGTGAAGTGCTTGACCGCTTTTTCCGGCGTGAGATTGATGTAGACAGTGTCCAGCTGGACGATGGCGCCGGCCTCGGTGGCTTTCAGATCGCGCGGCAGGCGGGTGGCAAAGCGGCGTTTGGCGCTCCAACGGCGGGCATAGGGGCGCTTGCGCAAGGCTGGCACAGACATGACTACGCCGCGCGCGACGAGCTTGGCGAGAATGCGCCCGACGGTTGCGTTGGAGACGGCAAACCCGTCCTGGCGCAAAAGCGGCCCCAGTTTTTCGCGGCCCCACATGGGAAAGTCCAGCCGCAGCCGCTCCACCGCTGCCGCCAGCGCCGGGGTCCAGCTTGGCCGGCGCACCCGGCGCGGCCTGCGGCTCAGGGGTTCGGGGCGCGCTTGCCAGCGGTAGAGGCTGGCGCGCGGCGCCCGCCTTTGCGGCCTGGCTGGCAGTCAGCCCGTCCGCCATCGCCCGGCGCCAGCGGACGACGGCGTCGCGTCTTCTCGCGGCTTCGATATTTGGGGTCTTCGCCGCGAGAAGACGCGACGCCGAACGACCATTGCGGATAAGATGACCGGGCAAGCCAAAAACTTGCATGGGGGGTCTCCTGAAGTTGTCGATTCGCAACCTCAGCTTGGGAGACCCTCTTCAATCCCGCAATCGTCTCATATGTGTTTGAGTGCGGACATGTAAGGTACTGGCCAGCGTTAGTCAGAAAATGTGGGAAAATTCAATCAATTCGCTTGTGTTTTGGACGATGCTGGAATTGCTTGGATGGGCAAGTGGTAGCGGAGGATCGATACCGCCTTTCCCCACATCTGCCGAACGTGCGCTATTTCCTCCGATCATGCGCCTGAAATTGGGCAGGTGCATAGAAGAAAGGTTCAAATCGTGGACCCGCAGTGCTCTGAACTTGCGCGGTTCGCAAGTTGAAGGCGGCGCGGGAGTCCAAGTCCCATACCAATCGCCAATTAGGCGCGATAACAGCAATCCTTCATGCTTTTCCATCCAAGCGGCCGGTAAAATACGCCGCCTAACTCTTATGTTACGGTCATTATCAAAGACAATTCATGGATAAACCGGCTCAGAATAAAATATAATATGTTTCGAAATAAATATTAATGTAGACAAAGCTACCTCGTTATTTCGTAGAGGCCATGCCTTTAATTAACCACATCCTAATTGATGCGTCTAATATTCACGATTAATTGTTCACCGCTTGCCGATTAGGCGGAACTATGTTGGTTCTCCATGGGTTCCATCAATCTCCAGTCACGATGGCTGGTGTTAAAAAATAATCCATCGAAAAACAATATGCGCGTCCCACACCGGGCGGCATACATTTTGGAGAACAAATCATGGACAAAGATCGGATCGAGGGATCGGTGAAGGAGATCAAAGGCAAAATCAAGGAGGTCGCCGGCAAGGTGCTGGGCGATGCCAAGCTGGAGACCGAGGGCAAGGCCGACCAGGTGGCAGGAAAGGTTCAGAACGCTGCCGGCGGCGTCAAAGACACGCTCAAGGGGACATAACCGCTACGGCGGAGTTCTTGGCGATGAAAACCCAATGCTTCGCACTGTTGCCGGCATGTGCCGGCAAGAGTGCGGGACAATTCGCCGAACAGCAATCGGCGGCCGGTCATCGGCGACGTCCTAAGCTTCTGAATGCGAAGGGATTTAGCTCACGGACGGCCGGAACCCAAATAAAGTTCAATTCAAGGAAGGTGTAACATGAGCACAATTCTGATTATCGTCTTGTTGATTCTGCTGCTTGGAGGCGGTGGCTACTATGGTCACAGCCTGTATGGCGGGGCTGGCCTCGGCGGCGTTCTTGGCCTGGTTCTGACCGTTGCCGTCGTGGTCTGGTTGCTTGGAGCCCTGCGGATCGGCTGATCTACCCATCCGCAAAGCACGCACGCGTGATTTGCGGCTCTATGCCATAAGTCATAATGAGAGAACGGTTCGGGAGCGTGCTTAGCGTGATTGAACCTTTCAAGGACATAGAAGATGCGCGGGCGCTCGCACAAGCCATCGTGGACACGGTGCGCGAACCCATGCTCGTGCTTGATGGCGATTTGCGCGTGCTCGCCGTCAGCCGCTCCTTACTATATGACGTTCCAAGTCCACCAACAGGACGTCCTGGGCCGGCCGCTCTATGCGCTCGGCGACGGCCAGTGGCACATTCCAGCTCTTCGTATGATTCTGGAGAAAATCATCCGGGAGCGCGCCGCCATGGACGCATTCGAGGTCGAGCATGAGTTTCCCGGGATCGGCCGCCGCATCATGCTGCTTGAACGCCCGCAGCGTGTTCTACGCGGATCACTCTCACACGACCCTTCTTCTTGCTTTCGAGGATGTCACTGGGCGGCGAGCGATCGAACGCGAGAAGGAAGAGCTGTTGCGGCAGACAGAGGAATTGCTGCGGCAAAAGGACGTTCTGTTCCGGGAAATGGAGCACCGTGTCGCCAATAGCCTTCAGATCATCGCCAGCATCTTGATGCTGAAGGCGCGCACGGTGACCTCGAAGGAGACGCGCCTGCATCTGCAGGAAGCGCATCAACGCGTCATGGCGGTGGCGGCCGTGCAGGAGCATCTTCACGCTTCCGAGAGTTATGATCAAATCGAGATTGGCCCCTATCTGTCGAGGCTGTGCAAAGCCTCGCGGCCTCGATGATCGGTGACAGCCGGACGATCTCGCTGCAAGTTCTGGTCAACGGCGGCACGGCCAAGTCCGCCAAGGCCGTCAGCCTCGGCCTTATCGTCACCGAACTCGTGATCAACGCTCTGAAACACGCATTTCCGGCGGACAAACCAGATGGCCGGATCGTCGTCAGCTACGAGATCGACGGGCCGGACTGGAAGCTTGCCGTTTCCGATAATGGGATCGGAAAGCCGGATCTCGCCGGCAATCCCTCGAAGGGCGGCTTGGGCACAACCCTCGTCAAGGCGCTCGCGCAGGACCTCGATGCAAGGGTCGAATTCGTCAGCGGCCCGGGAGGCGTGAACGTGTCACTCACGCACACGGCCAACGCCTCTCAACTCTCCCAAACGGCCTGACGCTACCATGCCGTTCGTCGCGATGGCAGTTGACGACGAGACCTCACCGGTGCCCGGTAATTTCTATGTGTTCGGCAACGTACGAGGTGTCCTCACGCGTTCGACCCGCCAGCCCCTCCCAATTCTCGGCTTCGATGAAGGCCTCCTTCACCCTTTCCGTGAATCTGCTCGGGGAATCGTCCACAAGTGATGGGGTAGCTGCGTGCGCGAGCTCTTCTCCCAAACCTACGCGTGGCGCGGAATTGGTTTAGCTCTATATGCTGACGCAACCGGCGCGCGCATTACCCTTCCCCGATAATTCTCAGCCTTCCATCGCCTGCATCAGCGCGGCAATCTTGATCGTTGCAAAATTGGAGAAGGTGTCGGAGACCGCGTACGGCAGGATGATCTGATCGTTGTGGCGCATCGCGCCGCAGGTGTAGACGACGTTGGGGACGTAGCCTTCGCGCTCGGACAGTCTCGGGCCGGACTAGCGGCTCGCGCGATCGCGCGAGAACCTTGGAAGGATCCGCCTTGTCGAGCAGAACCGCTCCGATCGAATATTTCCGGACGGGGCCGACGCCGTGGGTCAGCAGCAGCCAGCCCTCGTCGAGCTCGATCGGCGAGCCGCAATTGCCGATCTGCACGAACTCCCATGGGAACTGTGGCTTCAAAATAGCCGACGCCGCCGTTCCATGAGTACAGATCGTCCGAATAGATCAGGTAGAGGTTTTCATTGTCCTGCCGGCCGATCATGGCGTACCTGCCGTCGATCTTTCGCGGGAACAGCGCCATGCCCTTGTTCTGCGCGGCGGTTCCCCTCAGCGGCGACATCCGGAAGGACATGAAGTCGGTGGTCTCGATCAACTCGGACCTGATCGCCTTGCCGCTGTAGGCGGTATAGGTCGCGTAGAATGTTCTTCGCCCGCCATCGTCGAACTCCACGAAGCGGGCATCCTCGATGCCGTTCGACTGCGATTCGGTGATGGGAAAGATCACCCGCTCGCTGATGTCCTCGTCCGGCTTGAAGATCACCTCGACATCGTCGCCATCCGGACCCGATGTCCGCTTGCGCACTCTGGGAATTGAGGCAAGACGAGCTGTCGGATCGACGGTCACGCTGCCGTCGGCCGCGATGGATCCCGATCGAAATGTCAGGGAGGAGACATGCCCTTCCCCGACAGCGCGCAGGCTGAGGATGAAGCGTCGCCCGCCTGCCGGCGCGCCGGACTGATCGGGATGGGCGACGATGCTCGGATTGAACAGGGCCGCCGCTTCGAAGGAATATTCGTGCAGAAAATAGGCGCCGACCAGCTGGCGCTGGTTCTTGGTGAAAGTCGCATGGCGGCAAAGGCGTCTTCCATCTCGTCGGCGCGCGCCTCGAAGATCTCCAGCAGGTTGCGGTGGCGACCCTCGAAATTCTCGAGACATCGGCCAGTTGGCTGGCCGCCGTCTCGGGATCGAGCGCCAGGACCCGATCGACGATGTGGTTCGCCCGCGTCTTGTCGGTGGGGTTGAGGTCCCGCGGCTCGGTCGCTGGCTTGAACGGGCGCACGACCACCCTCGCCGGATCGGGGCGCAGATAGAGAGCCTGCCGGTTCAGAGAACGTGACTTGTGACAAGGCGCCCTCGGCTCGTTTGGATTGGGTTTAGATGAATTCAAGCGCGCAAGGCGCGAAGCGGCGCGGTAGCTTCGCGCGATCGCCGCTTATGCGAGCAAGCTGGCGAATCTCCGCGAGGCCGAGAAGATAGGACACGACGGATTCGCCGCCGCGGTTCTCGTTCGGGCGGTCGGGATGCAGCCCATCACGACAGCTTCCCGTCTCCAGGTCGACCAGCGGCATCGACAGATCATTGCCGCCGAGAAACCAGGCGAATGCGCGCGCCGCGTCGGTCTGCCATTTGAGCATCGCCATCCGCGCGCCAGGCCGCAAGGCAGGCTGAGATCGTCGCCGCCGCTTCCAAGCGGCTGCTGATCGAATGCCTGCGGCGGCGTCCGCTTGTCGCCGAAGCTCTCCGTGCCGATCGGCCTGAAATAGCCCGTCTGGCGCCGTCTGCACCGTCATGAGCCAGCGCAAGGACCTCAGGCCGGCCTCGACATAGGCGGTCGCGCCGGTGGAAATACCCGTAACGATCAGGGCCTGAGGCAGACGCGCGTTGTCGTAAGCAAGCCCGTCCTCGAACCACACCCAATCCTCCGTCTCGACCGAGCGACATGATGGAAATCAGCCTGTCGGCAAGAAGATTGTCGGACACGCTTGACTACGGGAATCCTCCGGAACTGCGGCGCAATAGGCGTCCAACCCGAGCAGCGTGAAAGCCCAGGCGCGCGGCGAACGAAAGCTCTCCACGGCCGGCAGCGCTTCGGCGAACAGGGCGGCGGCCCACCGCCGCCGCGACGGACTGACGTCGCTGTGCGCGCATTCGCCCAAGGCCCAGAGTGTTCGCCCATGGCTGTCCTCCGAACCGCTGTCTTCAAGCCAGCGCCGATCGAAGCTCATGAAGTTGCGAAACCGTCCTCGTGTCGGGGTTCCACGCATGCTGGACAAAAGCGGCCAGCCGGGCCGTCAATGTTTCGGACAAACGCTGCTCACCCGGATTGTTGAGCGCGCAGGCCAACAGCAGCGCACGCGCATTGTCGTCTACGCAATAGCCGTGGGAGCGATCGGGCACCGAATGGACCGCGTGCTGGAAAAGTCCGGTGTCGTCGCACATGGACAGGAAATGACCGGTCTGCATCTTTGGCGGAGCCTGAACGTCGCGCAAGGCGCGGTTTGGTCGAGCCGCGCAATCACCCTGAGCCGCATGCCCCGTCTTGGCGCTCTCGAAAGCAGTCAGGTAACGCTCCGCGGATCGCCCCCAGGTCATCGATCGGCTGCTCGCATAGGCGCGTTCGCGCATGCCTTGCCGCCGGGCATCGTCGGTCAGCAGATCCGCGATCTCGCTGCCAATAGCTGCGGCGTCGCCAAATGGAACCAGAATGCCGCGCCCGTTCGCCAGGAGTTCCTGCGCATGCCAATAGGGCGTCGAGACTACCGCCTTTCCCAGCCCGAAGCTGTAAGCCAAAGTGCCCGACGTCATCTGCGACTTCGTTGAGATAGGGCGTGACGTAGACGTCGCACATCGAAATGAAGTCGAGCAGCGTCGCCTGGTCAACGAATTGGTCGAGGAATACGACGTGGTCTTCGATTCCGAGTTCTCGCGCGCGAGCCACGAGGCTCTCGCGGTAAGCTTCGCCCTGAGTCCGAACGAGATTGGGATGGGTGGCGCCGAGAACGACATACATGGCGTCGCCACGGCGTTTCAGGATCGAGGGCATCGCGTCGATCATGACTTCAACGCCCTTGTTGGGCGAAAGCAGACCGAACGTCAGAATGACGGCTCTGTCGCTAAAGCCGAACTTGGCCTTCGCTCGGTCGGGCTCGACGAATGGGAAGTCGGGAATCCCGTGCGGGATGACCTCGATCTTTTCCGCAGGTGCACGGTATATGGTGCGAAGCAGCTCCCGCCCCTTCTCGGCCATGACGACTACTTTCGACGAAGCCTCGAGGATCCGATCCAACACGCCGCGTTGGGCCGGCGTCGGCTCAGAAAGAACCGTATGAAGCGTTGTGACAATCGGCATGTTCAGCCGCGAGAGCAGCGCCATGATATGGGCGCCAGCTTCACCACCGAAAATGCCGAATTCATGTTGTAGGGAAACGACGTCGAAGTGGCCTGCGTTCAGGATGTCGGCGGCATGCACGTAATCTTCTATTCTGGCGTCATTGACCTGAAGGCGAACGGCGGATGGATAGTTATAGGCTTGACCATGGTCTGTCATCGCCACGATTGCGGTCTCCACGTCTGCGCCTGACGTTGAGATCGCTTGCTGCAGATTGGTTGTGAAGGTGGCGATTCCGCAACGGCGTGGCAGCGAATTCCCGATGAACGCTAGACGGCTTAGCTGGGTCACGGTTGCGCCTCCATGGAAAGGACCGGCAAACCCGCTATTGCCCGGTGATGAGATGGGAATGATGTTTGATCGCGAAGCAGGGTATTGGCGCACCACCATCAAGATTGTGCAACAGGCTTGGGCTCGGTTCAGCGCCTAAATAGGCCAGGAGGCCCTTCAGGCCTTCAGATCCAACCTCGATGCTGGCACATTCTGTCTCCAGGTAGATGGCTTCGCCGACAGACGCATTGATCAGCCCGATCTTGGCGCGGCCCTCCACGATGAGGACCCAGGTCTCATGCTCGGCATTGAGCTCCCAGTTCGATTCCGGCGCGAGGTCGATCCGCTCGAGAACGAATTGCGGGCTGGCAACAAGCAGGGTTCTGGCTTCGGTCAGTCGCCTCGGAACGGTTTGGCGTTCAGGCGGCCCCGCGTTCGCCGCCGCCACCGCCTTGTCCACATGAAGCTCCCGCTGTCGCCCATAATCGAAAAGGCGGAACGTCGCGTCGCTTCTCTGCTGGATTTCCGCGATCACGAGTTCCGGGCCTACGGCGTGGATCGTGCCGGCTGGGACGAAAATAACGTCGTCCTTCAAAACGCCGCGCCATTGAACCAGGTCCGAAATCGAGCCATCCCCGATCGAGGCCCTCAATTGCGCTGTCGTGAGCCGCCGCTTCAGCCCTACGGCAATTTTGGCACCAGGTGTTGCTGAGAGGATGTACCAGGCCTCGGTCTTGCCATGCCCCAAACCGATCGATTGCGCGAAGGCGTCATCCGGATGAACTTGGATGGACAGCGGCTCCGTCGTGAACAGTAACTTGAGGAGCAGAGCTGGATCTGGTGTGTTGACGTCGGGACGTTGAAACCAGAGTTCGCCGATCGAGACACCATCGTTGCGCATGTTGCTCCAGGGACGGAGATCGAAGCTGCCCCAGGGTTTGCGCACCGCCCGCATGCAGGCATGTTCGATCGCCACAAGTTTCTCCTGGTTGTCTCCGCTCAGATCGGGTCCAAATGATCTCGGATGATGCTGCTCATGGACCACACACAAATCGTCACCAGAGGCAGTCAATGACCACGATCTAGCGGAGTAATCGGCAATTCTCCTGTGACATCCACATGAGCGACGTCGCTCGCCCGAAGCAACTTCTTTTCGGAAAATCTAAGACTGAAGAGACGGCCATTATCGGTAAGCAGTTGAACGTCCTTGTGACCGAAGACGTCTTGTAGAACGGCGGCGGACAATCGGATCTCGCCGCAGCTTGTGAACTCCGGCCGGCTTTTTGAAAAACTCGTCAAAGTCATAGGATGCGCGAGCGATTTCTTCGCCCTTACATTTCAGCATGCCACTCCCTGAGATTTTGCCTAGATAACGCATGGTCGACTTTCTTTGAGTGATGAAAGGTCAGGCTAAGCTGAACCATCCGCCTCCAAGGCAGCTGCGAGTTCCGCAGAATTGACGGTGAAGATCTGATTGGAAGAGCCAGAAATCGAGAGAGCTGGCGAGATGGCAGGAATGTGCAGCATCGTTGCCGTGCGACGGAATGCGAGAAAAGAAAGGCCAAGGATCTCCTCTTCATCCGTTACGACACGGTAGGTTCCGGCTGGCTGACTGCCATCCAGAGACGTCAAGCTAAATGGGTGCTTGAATGTAACCGTCGTCTCGGTGGTCCGGTCAGCCATGCTCCGTGCCTCAGCTCTTCTTTTTTGAAATGCCGATCGGGGACAGCATTCCTTTAGTCAATGGCGACGCCGCGGCTGCAGGCGGCGGCTTGTTCGCTTTTGGTTTTCGGATTTCCCTATTACCGCTCTTCTGCCCTTTGGCCATGTTAGGTCTCCTCTACGACGGATCCGGCACTGCGGCCGACGAAAAAAATGGCCCCGCGACCTTCATGAGGTGCGGGGCCATAAGGCACGAGGCGCCCCTCGCCGGGCATCATCATGCTGCCGCGTCACCACATATTAAGCTGCCAGTACATCCGTGGCCGATTTGAATGAGGCGATGCAGGATGTCGGCATGGTCCGGAAATCCAGAGCCGCCGACAGCGCAGTCAGCCCAGATCCTTGAGGTTATCGGCCGACATCTTGCCACTCTTCCGGTCGGAGACGAGCTCAAAGCTCACCTTCTGACCTTCGCGCAAATCACCAAGGCCTGAACGCTCCACAGCGCTGATATGAATGAAGGCATCATTGCCGCCATTATCCGGTGCAATGAAGCCAAAGCCCTTCTGGATATTAAACCACTTTACGGTTCCCGTAGTCATGGAAACTTCTTTCACAAACATGGATTTTGCTTGCCTGCGAAGCCGCTGGCTGTCGAAATTGCATTTTCAGGCATGGATACTGTTCGGTTAGCGCTAGATTTTTCTGCGCAAAGCCAAGTCATCTGGCCGTGTATCGACTTGTTTAACATGGTCAGGTACGGAAAAAATACAAGGACAATTTATGATTTTACTTGAGATTACGAAATTCTCAGAGTCGGTCCGAAAAGTTCATCAACTCAGACAAAGCTTTCTGAGCATGAGACGAATCGAGGCGAGGCGGAGAAAAGCGAGCGCGTTCCGGGCGAGATTTTCGAAATCCTTAGCCAACCGGCGGCAGCGATTAAGCCACGCGAAGGTGCGTTCGACAACCCAACGTCGCGGCAGAAGCTCAAACCCTTTGGCCTGATCGGAGCGTTTGACGATTTCGATTTGAAGGTGCGGCAGGGTTTTGGCCGAAGCCTTTTGAAAGACGGGGCCCTGATAGCCGCCATCAGCAAAGAGCTTTTGCAAAAATGGATACATGCCGAACAAGGTCGAGAGAACGAGCAGGCCGCCGTCCCGATCTTGAATATCGGCTGGATGCACCACGACATGCAGCAGCAGGCCTAACGTATCGACGAGGATATGGCGCTTCTTGCCCTTGATCTTCTTGCCAGCATCATAGCCGCCTGGATCGATGCAGCGCCCCCTTTTTCCGCGCTCTTCACGCTCTGGCTGTCGATGATACAGGCCGCCGGGCTCGCTTCGCGATCCATGGCTTCCCGGCACTTCACATAGAGCGCGTGATGAATGCGATCCAGGGTGCCGTTCCAGTTCCAAAGGTCGAAATAATCAAACAGCGTGCTCTTCGGCGGCAGATCTTTGGGAACATAACGCCACTGGCATCCCGTGCTCAGCACATACATGAGGCCGTTCACGATTTCCCGCAGCTCAACGGAGCGCTTGCGTCCGCCGCGTTTGGCCGGAGGAATCAAGGGCTCGACATGCGACCACTCAGCATCGGTCAGATCGCTGGGATAGCGCAGCTTGTCACGATTGTATTTCGGGCGGTTTTCAGGCGTCCACATCGGCGGCCCCTCCTCAAATCAGGCCGCCTCCCTTAAATCACAAATGATTCATCCAGTTCAACTACTTCCCGGACGGACACTATGTCCGGATAATCGAATTATTTAGTGTGGTTTTCTGGAACTTCGTTATTATTTGCCACCTAACACAACCGGGCCTGCGCATATCTGTATATGACATCGTGTTCTGCGACACGAAATGTGCGGGTCGTGCCGGCAAGGGAGCAGGATGCCGTCCAACATGGGTTCTCCATAACTCGTCACACTGCGGCTTGGAAAGCAAGATACGCATCCGTGACCGCAAGTCCTCGCTGGTAGGCACATGTTCCTGACTGGCGTAGCTAAACTCACCATACGAAGTGCATAGCGTGATAAGGCAGCGTTCCACTTTTGGAAAGCGGTCATTGTTTGCCTTCGAACGCGCATTATCCAGACCTACGATCGGCCATCCGGCGGCGCCCTTGGACCGGCACCGCCGCTGGGGACCGCTTGATCCATGGGCGAATGGTGTAATTCCTGATCGGGCGCGCGTAGGACGTCGTCGCGTCTGTCGATCACGATCCTGATCGTCGCCGTCATGCCGGGTTCGAGCAAAAGGTCCGGATTGGGCACACTAATGACGACATCATAGGGCGCAGCTTGCTCATAGCTACGCCTGGATGCACCAATTTGCGTTACCTCACCGGCGAAGGCATGGCCCGGCAAGGACTCGACCGTGAACGAGGCCTTATCGCCGAGCTTAATTTCGTCAATGTCGTTCTTGCTGACATTGGCGTCGACGCGAATGACGGTGAGATCTGCTGTGACGAGGAAGAGCGGCGGCGTTTCTGCGCCCGCCGCAACTGACTGGCCTATCTTGACATTGCGCGAGACGATTGTTCCATCTATTGGCGCGATGATATCAGTGCCGCCGAGATTAGTCTCGGCGGCATGAAGCGCTGCTTGAAGCTCTGCGATCGTTGACTTGTCAATCTTCATCTGCGTCCGCGCCTGCTCATAGGTTTTGCGCAAATTGTCGAGCCCTTTCCGAGAAATGGCCCGGCGCTTCGAACGCCATGAGGCCCGCTCGAAGCGCCGGGCCTCATGGCGCTCGAAGGCCGCTTTAGCGTGGGCGAGATCCGTTTTGTCCTTTTCGAGCCGATCCTCGGCTGCCGCCAGATCGGCGTTGCCCTGATCCACCACGGTTTGATAGGGGCGCGGGTCGATTTTCGCACAGATCTGGCCCGCCACCACTTTTGTGTTGGCGGCGCAATAAAGCACCTGAATCACGCCGGACACGCGAGTGCTTACCGGCACGGTCGCCATGGGAACGACGCCGCCGGTTGCGGTCACGGTGCGGATGATTGAGCCAAGTTCGGTCTTCTGGGTCGCATAGTGATCGGTGACGGTGCGATGGGTCGCCCAATAGTGCCAGCCACCGCCGCCGCCGAAAGCCAGAACGGCGAGGGCGACGGCGGCGGCCGGTATTCGCCAATGGGCAGAGACCCAACCGACAAACTCCTGTTCCGCCATCGCAGCCGATTGAAACTGTCCGCCTTCGAGAGATCCGGCCGCCACGTGCGGATGTCGCGACTCGATCCATGCCCGACCGGCGCGTGTCCTTACAGAACCGTCTTTGACTGGATCGAGAATCCGATAGGCGAGCAGTTTCACGCGGTCATTCACGAGGAACCAAACCAGGGCATAGCCCCAAACGAACAGCGCCCAACCCCAGCCGAGCGGTGTCATAAACAGCCCATAAACCGCAATCAGGGTCGCCAGCGTTTGCGTGCCGAGCACCGCTATCCAGAGAATCCGCGCGGGACGTATGGACCAGAACGGGCCGCGCGTGCGCGTCAGGAAAATCGTCAGATGTCCGGCCACGGACAGCTTCAGGTACATCAGCGTCTGGATGTGCGGACGGTCGAGGTGAAAAACGCGGTCGCCGAGATAAAACAGGCCGAACGCGGCCACGGCGCCGACAACGCCCAGCACCGTGGCGATCCCCAGCACCAGGCGCATGTTCCAGGCCTCGGGCGCATTCTTGTAGTGGACATTGTCATAGGCGATGGACAGGATGGCGCCGTCGTTGAGCAGCGCCAGCATCACGATCATCACCGCCGTCAAGCGGATAAAAATTAAAGATCAGGATCGACAGCGTCATGAACAGCAGCACGCGCAGCGTCTCGGCGATGCGGTAGATCGCGTAGCTGTTCATCCGCTGGAAGATTTTCCGGCTCTCCTTGATCGCGTCGATGATCACCGACAGGCCGGGCGTCATCAGCACGATGGCCGCCGCCGCGCGCGCCGCATCCGTCGCGCCCGAAACGGCGATGCCGCAGTCGGCTTTCTTCAGCGCGGGGGCGTCGTTCACCCCGTCGCCCGTCATGCCGACGATGTGGCCGCGCTTGTTGCAGGACATCGACGATGTGGAATTTGTGTTCGGGGAACACCTGGGCGAAGCCGTCCGCCTTCTCGATCGACTCCGCCAGCGCCGCCGTCTCATGACGCTTCGTGTCGCCGAAGCCGCTGGCATCGAGGATATTCGTGCCCATCCCCAGTTTCTTGGCGGTTTCCACGGCGATGGCCAGTGCATCGCCCGTCACCATCTTGACGTTCACGCCCATCTGCCGCGCGGTCGCGATGGTTGCCTTGGCATCGTCGCGCGGCGGATCGAACAGGGGCAGCACGCCAAGAAACTGCCATTTGCCGTCTCCCTCGGCCCGCGCCACGCCCAACGAACGAAAGCCGCGCGCCGCGAATTCATTGACCGCCTTCTCGACGGCGGGCTTCACCTGCCGCGGCATTGGCCGACAGCTCCAAGATCACCTGCGGCGCGCCCTTGGCCACCTTGAACTCCTTTCCGTCCGCGCCCTTGACGGTGGCTTCGGTGCGCTTATGCACCGGGTCGAACGGCTGGAAATGGACAACCTGGTAGCCCTTCAAGGCCTGATCGTTTTTCAGGCCGCCCAGCACGGCCAGATCGATGGTGTCCTTGTCGTCCGCGCGCGACGCCAGCGCGGCGTTGAGGATGACTTGATCGGCGGGGATGTCGTTCACGCTGAACGGATCGCCCAGCGTCAGCTTGTTCTGGGTCAGCGTGCCGGTCTTGTCCGAGCACAGGATATCCACGCCGGCCAGTTCCTCGATGGCCGACAACCGGGTCACGATCGCCTCTTTCTTGGCGAGCAGGCGCGCGCCGACCGCCATCGTCACCGACAGCACCGTCGGCATCGCCACGGGAATCGCGGCCACGGTCAGCACCAGGGCGAACTGCAAGGTGGTGAGGATCGGATCGCCGCGGAAGATCGCGACGGCAATGATCACCGCCACCAGAGCCACCGCGAGGATGATCAGGTAATTGCCAATCTTCAGCACGGCGCGTTGAAAATGGCTGACGGTGTGCGCCTCCTGCACCAGTTGCGCCGTCTTGCCGAAGTAGGTATTCGCACCCGTGGCGTAGACCATCGCGCCGATTTCGCCCTGACGAATGATCGAACCGGAAAATACGGCCTCGCCGGATTTGCGCGTGGCGGGCAACGATTCGCCCGTCAGCGCGGACTGATCCACCTCGACCGGATCGCCCTCGAGCAAGCGCGCATCCGCCGGCACAATGTCGCCCAGGCGCACGCGGATGACATCGCCCGGCACCAACTCACGCGCCGCCGGGTTGATCCACTTCCCATCGCGTTTCACCCTGGCCTTGATCGCCAGCTTGGCCTTCAGGGCGGCGATGGCGTTGCCCGCCTGGTGTTCTTCCCAGAATCCGACCACGGCGTTGGCCACAAGCAAAAGGAGGATGATGCAAGAAATCCGGCCAGTGCCGGGCTACCGCCGACAGGATCACCGCCACTTCGATCATCCACGGGATGGGACCCCAAAAATAGGTGAGGAATTTCAGGAACGGATTGGTTTTCTTTTCTTCAATCTCGTTCGGCCCATATTGGGTCAGCCGTTTCTGCGCCTCGGCTTGAGTGAGGCCGTCCGGCGACGAGCCCAATTTTTTCTCCACCTCCGGCAGAGGCAGGGATTTCAAATCGTCCTTTCCAATGGGCGTTGATACAGGCTTCGAAATGGGAGCCTTGGGCTGGCCGGTATCTGCTTTCATAATGGGTAGACTTTCGCCATCGGTGACTCGCGTTGACATATGTCAAACCCCGGGCTGAGGCCCGTGGTCACGACCCGAAATCGTGCAAGGCCATGAAGGCCTTATAGAGGACGCGCGGGTCGAACTTGCCCTTGTAGACGGCCGGCGGTTCGCGCTTCAGGCCGAGCAGCGCATAGACGGCGGTCTGCGCCGAGCGGATCGAATATTCGACGGTGAACACCACATCCTCCGGCAGCTCGCAGAACTGGCCGATGAAGGCCAGATTTTGCGATCCCTTCGGGCACGACCTGCGGCCGGTCGCCCTTCTCGCGCCGGAGGAACTGGCTGGTGATGAACGGCATCATGCAGGGAATGCAGATGGAGGTTTCCAGGATCTCGGGCGCCTCCGCCTCGATGCGCAGATGGCCCAGGATCTTCGGTCATGATCTCGCGGCCGGTGCAGGCCGACATCGGCTTCTTGACGAAGTTCGCCGGGCTTGTCGACGGACAGGCCATAGCCCCAGAACACGCTGACGTCGTCGGGCTGGCCGATGAAATGCGGCTGATGCGGGATGACGATCGAGGCCAGCCAGCTCGATTGCGGGAAGGTGATCAGGCCGCCCTCGCCCGGCACGTTGCCGGTGAGGTCCCGGACGATGCGCAGGAAGGTCGGATCGTGCAGGGTCGTGGTGAACGAAACCCATTTGGACTGGTCGATATGATCGGCGAAGACCGCCGGACGTCCGAACTCGGGCCGGCCCGCGGCGATCTTCTCCCAAAGCGTCCAGGCGCCGCCGTCCGCCTTGCCGTTGAGCACGGGCGCCGCGTCCATGGCGCCGAGGCTGGACGCCTCGGTCATCGAGCCCAGCGTGACCAGAACATAGTCGCTCGCGCCGACCGCGATCTCGCCGGCTTTGCCGTCCCGCTCGTAGGCGATGCGCGTCACGCGTCTTTCGCCGTCGTGCTCGCGAAGCCGAGATCGGTGACACGGGTGTTCAGTTCGAAGCATCACGCCGCGCTCGTCGAGCCATTTCTGCAGCGGGCGCACCATCGAATCGTACTGGTTGTAGACGGTCCGCATGATCCCTTGCAGGCGGTTGAAGCCGGCGACCATATGGGCGAACCGCACCAGATAGCGCTTGAACTCGACCGCGCTGTGCCAGGGCTGAAAGGCGAAGGTCGTGCACCACATGAACCAGAAATTGGTCTTGAAGAACGCTGCGATCGAACTGATCGGCGATGCTGGTCTCGCCGAGCATGGCCTCGGGTTCGAGCGCCAGGCGCTCGATCGTCAGGATGTGCCTTTCGCTGAGCCCGAACTGCGGGCGCCGTCTGCCGGCGCGCCATCGCTGAACGAGGCGCGATTTGGACGAGGTCTTCATCGTCTCGTTCCACGCGAAGATCTCCTGCGTGACCGTCCGGCTCCCGTCGAGCGTGGGGATCGAGGAGAACAGCTCGAAGGTGCAGAGATATTTGCTTTCGAGCATCCGGCCGCCGCGCAGCACATAGCCGTTCTGCGGCGAGCCCGAGCCGTCGAGGCTGCCGCCGAGCTTGTCGAGTTCCTCGAGGATCGTGATGTTGCTGGCCAGGTACGTCGCCGTCGCGGATCATGAAGGCGGCCGCGGCCAGCGAGGCGATGCCGCCGCCGACGAGATAGACTTTGGCCGTGCGCCGATCTGGATCGTTGCCGCGCGAGGCCGAACGAGCGGAGGCGTGATCCGCAAACGCCATAATGGAACTCCTTACCGCATAATACCTCGAGTAGTGGGCAGATCAGCTGACTTAATGACTGGAAGGCTCGATGTCATGCGATCGCGTGCTGCCCGCCATCCACGGGAATGATCGTGCCGGTGATGCGGCGTGCGCCGTCGCTGACCAGGAACGCCGCCAGAGCGCCGACGTCATCGATGTCGACCAGCTGGTGCTCGGGCGCAGCGGCGGCCTCCGCGGCCAGCAGTTCATCGAAGTGGGCGATCCCGCTGGCGGCTCGGGTGCGGATCGCGCCCGGGCGAGATCGCGTTCGCGCGGATCCCTTTCGGGCCGAGTTCGGCGGCGGTGTAGCGAACCGCGCTTTCCAACGCCGCCTTCACCGGGCCCATCAGATTATAGTGCGCGACCACCCGTTCCGAACCATAGAAGGTGACCGTCAGCAGACAGCCCCCAGCCGGTCATCAGCGGCTCGGCCAGATGCGCCATGCGCAGGAAGGAGTGGCAGGACACGTCCATGGCCAGACCGAACCCCGCGGCGCTGCAATCCACGACGCGGCCATGCAGATCGTCCGCGGGCGCGAAAGCGATGGCATGCAGCAGAAAATCCAGTTGGCCCCATTCTGCGCGGATCCGCTCGAATACCGCCTCCAATTGGCCCGGGATGCGGACATCGCAGGGCAGCAGCAACTTGCAGCCCAAGGGAGTCGGTGACAGGACGGACATACGGCAGCGCCTTGTCGTTCAGATAGGTTGCCGCGAGGGTGGCGCCTGCGGCGACGAAGGCGCGCGCGCAGCCGGCGGCGATGCTGGCCTCATTGGCAATGCCGACGACGAGGCCGCGCTTGCCGTGCAGGCTGGTTGCAATGGGAAGATGCATGACTGATAGCTCCTGTTCAGGTGAGCTGCTTGGTCGAATCGTCGTTTGCGTGTGGCGGGCGATCATGGCTTCCTCGTCCGTTGCGATGACGCGGACTTCGACTGTGCTGTCCGGCGTGCTGATGCGAGCGGTGCCGGCGGCATTGGCGGCATTGTCGAGGCGCAGGCCGAGCCAGGCCAGGCGCGCGCATACGGCCGCGCGGATCTGCCGGAGCGTGCTCGCCGATGCCGGCGGTGAAGACCAGCCCGTCCAGGCCGCCCAGCGCACTGACCAGCGCGCCTGCCTCAACGGCGATGCGATAGGTGAACAGGTCGATCGCTTCGCGCGCATGCGGATCGTCGCTTGCGAGCAGCACGCGGACGTCGCCGCTGATGCCGGACACGCCGAGCAGGCCGGAGCGGCGGTAGAGCATGTCCTCGATATCGGCGAAACTGTGCCCCTGGCGGCCGAGATAGAGGATCACGCCGGGGTCAAGGCTGCCGCAGCGGGTCGCCATGACCAGCCCGTCGAGCGCACTGAAGCCGGTGGTCGTGGCGATGCTGACCCCGTCCCTTAGCGCGCAGAGGCTGGCGCCGGAGCCGAGATGCGCGACGATCACCCGGCCGCGCGCCAAGGCGGGAGACTGCTGCATCAGACGGCTGGCGATGTATTCGTAGGACAGGCCGTGAAAGCCGTAGCGGCGCACGCCTGCTGCCGACATCGCTCGGGGCAGGGCGAACCGCGTGGCCACCGGCGGCAGCGTGTGGTGGAACGCGGTATCAAAGCAGGCGACCTGCGTCAGCGACGGGCGGGCGGCGGCGATCGCATGCATCGGCGCCAGGTTGTCCGGCATATGCAGTGGATCGAGCGGCGTCAGCGCCTCAAGTGCCGCCAGCAGCGCGGGCGTGATCGACTTCGGGCGCGATATGGTCCGCACCGCCATGCACGACGCGATGGCCGACGGCCGCCAGCCCATCGCGACCGAGATGAGCGTCGGCGAAATCCAGCAACGTGTCGAGCGCGACGGTGAACGGAAGCGTGGTACCTGCCGGCCAGCGTTTCTCGGCCAATACGGTGCCGGCGGCGTCGCGGGCGAGAAGGTGCGGCGCTTCATCCAGGTCCTCGATCTCGCCGCGCACCGTAGCCTTTAACCCGGTGGCGGTATCGAACAGGGCGAATTTCATGCTGGACGAACCGGCGTTCAAGCGTGAGGATCGATCCGGTCACGCTCATGCCGCGGCCTGCCCGCGCCATCAGTACCCCCAGCGCGCAGGACGCCAGGCGGGTGTTCGCGCTGTCGGCGCGGCTGGTCAGGATGATCGGCACACGCGCGCCCAGCACCACGCCGGCCGCCTCCGCCCCGGCGAGGAAGGTGAGCTGCTTGGCCAGCATGTTGCCGGCTTCGAGATCGGGAACCACGCAGGATGTCGGCCCGGCCGGCGACCTGCGAGACAATGCCCTTCTCCGCCGCCGCCGCCTCGTTGATCGCGTTGTCGAAGGCGAGCGGGCCGTCCAGCAAGGCCGCCGGTGATCTGTCCGCGATCGGCCATCTTGCACAGCGCCGCGGCGTCGAAGCGTCGAGGGCATCCGGTCGTTGACGGTCTCGACCGCGGCGAGGATGGCCACGCGCGGTTGGGCGATGCCGATGACATGCGCAAGGTCGATCGCGTTCTGCACGATGCCGGCCTTCTCCGTCAAGCGTCGGCGCGATGTTGATGGCGGCGTCGGTCAGCAGAAGCGGGCGCGGATAGTCCGGGACGTCCATCAGATAGACATGGCTGATCCGCCGCGCCGTGCGCAGACCCGGTCTGCGACGCGACCACCGCGTGCATCAGCTCCTCGGTGTGCAGATCGCCCTTCATCAGCAGCGCGACCTCGCCGGCGCGGGCCAGCGCTACCGCCTGCGGCTGCGGCAGCAGCGGCCGTCCGGCGCATCGATCAGGCGGAGAGCCGAGATGTCCGCGCCTGCATCGCTTGGCGACCTCCTGGATGCGTGCCGCCGGCCCGATCAGGATCGGCACGATCAGCCCCGCCTTAGCCGCGTCCAGGGCGGCCGAGCAGCGAGGCGGTATCGACCGGATATACCACCGCCGTCGCTACCGCGGCGCCGCCAGCGGCGCGGGCCAGGATGGCGCGCCGTGCCATCGTGACGGCCAACCCGCACATCGGGCAGCGTGACCCGCTTGCGGCGCACCTTCTCGTTCGGCGCCCGCGTGAAGGCGGTGCCGGTGATCACCGTCTGGCCGTGCTGGTTGGTGCAGACGCAGTCGAGCATCACATCGCCTTTTTCCGGCTTCTTCTCGCGCACCGTCACGTGTCGCGGTGATGGTGTCGCCGATGCTGACCGGACGGCGGAAGCGCAGATCCTGGCCGAGATAGATCGTTCCCGGACCCGGCAGCTTGGTGCCGAGCACGGCGGAGATCAGCCCCGCCCCCCACATGCCGTGGATGATGATGTGGTGGAACATATCGGTTTCGGCATAGGCCGGATCGACATGCGCGGGGTTCACGTCGCCGGTGACGGTCGCGAACAGATCGATGTCGCGCTGCGTCACGGTGTGCGACAGGCTGGCCGTCTCGCCGATGGTCAGTTCGTCGAAGGTCCGGTTCTCGATGAAGAGCGTCAGCGGTTCCGTCCGGCATGTCGGTCATCTTTCCAGCACGTAGGTGCCGGGGGCGTCGCAGAGCGGCACGAAGCCAGGCGCGCCCATGGGCGGCGGATCGACGCGTCGGCCGCCGGAGCGCTGATCGAGCCATTCGTCCCACTCCAGCCACCAGGACCCGTCCTGCGGAGCGGTGTCTGCGTTCCCATTCATCCGGGCCGAGCGTGCGGGCGCCGGCCTCGCGGACGCGGATGCGGAAGTGGCGGTGCGGATGGCCGGGTTCGCTGACGATGCCGGCATTGTGGCCGCCGGAGGTCAGCACGAAGGTCAGCTCGCCATCGTTCAGCAGATGCAGCTTGAACACCGAATGCCAGGGCGCGATGTGGTCGCGCTCGGTGCCCACGACGAACATCGGCAGCTCTGATGTCGTCCAGCGCCAGCGGGCGGCCGCCGACGCGGAAGCGGCCCTCGGCGAGGTCGTTGTGGAGGAACAGATCGCCGCAGATACTCGATGTGCATGCGCGCCGGCAGGCGGGTGCCGTCGGCATTCCAGGCCATCAGATCGAACGGCGCCTCCTGCTCGCCCAGCAGGTAGTCGCGGATCGCGTGCGACCAGATCAGGTCGTTGGAGCGCAGCATCTGGAACGCGCCGCCCATCTGCGCGCTGCTCAGATAGCCTTGCGTCTGCATGATGTCGTTGAGGAAATCGAGCTGGTCCTCGGTGATGAACAGCTGCAGCTCGCCGGCCTCGGTGAAATCGGTCTGGGCGGCGAACAGCGACAGGCTGGCGAGCCGGTCGTCGCCGTCGCGCGCCATGGCGGCGGCGGCGATGGTCAGCAACGTGCCGCCGAGGCAGTAGCCGGTGGCGTGGATCTTCGCATCGCCGCAGATCGCCTGCACCGCGTCGATCGCCGCCATGACGCCCTGCGTGCGGTAATCGTCGAGCGAGGTGTCGCGCATGTCCGCGCCGGGATTGCGCCAGGAGATCGCGAATACGGTGCGGCCCTGCGCCGACCAGCCAGCGGATCAGCGAATTGCCGGGCGACAGGTCGAGAATGTAATATTTCATGATCCAGGCGGGCACGATCAGCACCGGCTCGGCGCCGACCGTCGCGGTCGTCGGCGCGTACTGGATCAGCTCGATCAGCGCATTGCGGAACACGACCTTGCCGGGCGTGGCGGCGAGGTCGCTCGCCGACCGTGAAGCCGCTGGTGACCGCGCCGCCGTGCGCCGCCGCTTGATCGCGCAGGAAGTTGCGCATCCCGGCCGCGAGGTTGCGCGCCGCCGGTGTTGCGGGTGGCCTCGATCACCTCCGGGTTGAGCCAGGGGACGTTGGAGGGCGACATCAGATCGAGCCATTGCCGCACGGTGAAGGCGACCATGCGCTCATTGTGCGGGTCGACGCCGCGCGGGACTGCGCACGACGCTGTCCCACCATTCCTCGCCGAGCAGCACCGCCTGGGTGAGCAGGTCGTAAGGGACGCTGCTGCCACGCCGGATGGGCGAAGCGGTGGTCGCCCGGCTGCGGCGCGATCGCGTTTGCCTCCTCCCATCGCGGCGTGCGCAAGGCGGTGCCATTGCGCCAGCGCCGTGCGCCCGAGCTCCGCCGTCTGGAACGGCGCGTTCGCCGCGTGGGCGGCCCAATCGAGGAAGGCGAGACCGACGGTGCTGGGCGATCGCCCGCCGGTAAAGCGGCTCTGCCAGGCGTGCAGCATGCGATCGAGGATGGCCGGTGTAGTCACGCGCGTCGGCGATGGTGCTGGCCGAACATCCGGGGGCGGTATAGGCGCCAAAGTCGGCTTCGGCTTGTCCAGCATGATAAAGTGTCCTTGAGATGGAGTTCTGTCAGATAAAGATGAGACCCTTCGCAGAAGAGCACCAAAAAAGACCCCGGCCAGTGTTTGCTGGTCCGGGTTCTGGACCAAACCCCGGGTTGTGGATCAAGCATTGTAAAGGGGGACATTTAGACGACGCACGGCATTAGACCACATACGGACCAATGATAAACCAGAGCGCGGTGGGGCGTCTGGTCAAAATTGATCACTCTCACGCCGACGAGGCGTCAGATCCAAGATCACAAAAAAATGATGCGCGGATGCAGGTTCCTCGAAAGCGCCGTCAAAGATTCCGTCACGTTGACATACTGAAAGCTTAACAAATGTGCTGGCACGTCACCCTCACGCCGCAGCGACGACTTTACGCATGTTTGCATGCCAATGCTCTTCGTTGAGTTGACTCTGTAAGTTTTCGCCACAGTCTCGTAGCTGTCGTCAATTTATTTATTAGAGCTATTTGCTGGCGACCACCGCGCGACCGTCCGACACATCGAAGCCTTGTTCGGTCAAGAGAGCAGCGAGATCTTTCGCAAAGCGATCCTCGACAGCAAAAGAGCCTTCGTGCCATTGCCATGGTTCAAGTTCGACGTTGGCATCGACGAACGTCCTGGCGGCTTCTGATAGCGGCATAAATCGCAAGACGCTTGTACCTGGACGGCCTTTAACACGAAAGTCCATTTGACGGCTCATTGTCTGATCCTCCAGCCTCGGCGGCCGAGACAGAAGCTACGTCCATTCCTTGGTGAGGACTGTGCAGAATTGCTCACATCAAAATGGGTTGTCACATTCGTCTGTTTTACTTGTTAAAACCTAGGACCGACCAGCAGTAGATTGGCGACGATGGTGGCGGCTACAATGGACGCCGCGATCCTGGTGCCGAGGTGGATACCTATTTGGCGGCAGCAACCGATCACCCAGTCAATGCGCCGAGGTTCACGATGCAGATGTCAGCGACGCGCCCGAAGCGAAGTGTCCACTAGCGGAAAAATTTAATGGTGATCTCTGGTGGAAATTTCGCAATGGCCTTTTGTATCTCTTCAACGGCGTTGGCCAATCTATCCGTGTCGAGATTTATTCCTATGCCACAAGCTGGACAGATCATGCGCTTCTCCGCCTTTAGTTTCCCTATCGGCTGTTTGAGATCATTTCCGCAGCTTGGGCACTGGAACTCGATCTCATTGAGGTCAACGTCAGTCATGTAGGAAACGCCTTTTGTCCAGGGAATTAGAAGCCTTCTAGCTGTGGCGCTCGTCACGGGAACTTATATCGATGACGTCGAACAGAACCCATCCTACAATAATAATTCGAAATGCGACAAGGCCGTCGCAGCATTGAGAGAAACGCATCAGGGCGTTTATCGATGCTGCGCCCGTCTATGAGGTGACATGGACCTCCACGGACATCTCCTGAAAGGCGTCAGCCATCCCAACGAAACTGCCGGTGATCGGCATCGCCTGCCGGATATCGCGCGCAACGGCGATGGGGATCAGATTGAAGCCGCCAATACTCCGGTGCGTCGGATCGAAGGTAATCCATCCCGCGCCCGGCACGTAGACTTCCGCCCAGGCATGGGTCGACCCCACATCTCTGGACCCTATAAAGTTCTGATCTGGATTGTAGAGATAGCCGGACACAATCCTCGCCCCGAAACCGAGACTGCGGGCCGCTTCAATAAAGAGGACCGCAAAATCCCGGCAGGATCCCCAGCCGCGATCGAGAGTTCTCGGTCGGTGACTGGGTGCCCTCGTCCTCCCGGCTCTGATAGTGGATCCATCGGGAGACGCCGATACTCAGGTCTTTGAGCAGCGCAAGCGTGTCCGTCGGATTGCCGCCAACGAACGCTTTTGCCCAGCCCCGCAACCGCCCTGCCGGGTCCGGATATTGCTGGATCGTCAGGGCACCGAGGTCCGTCCACTCATCGTCGGAATATCGGAAGGGGTAGAAAATGGCCGAGGCGACGACGTCGAAAATAGGCCAGGGGGCGGCGTCGAGCTGGAGTTCCGCGATGCTATCGATCACGAGAGTGTCGGCTGTAGTTTGAAAACAGGCCATCGCGACGGCATTGCCGAAGACGTCATTCGCCCAGGTTACCGAAGCGGCGGGAGTTATCGTCACATCGCTCGAAATCAGCCTAAGATCTCGGCTCTGACGCGGACGAAGCATTAGGCGGTGCGGCCCAAGGACTACCGGCAGACGGTAGCGATAGGTTGTTTTGTGGTGGATACTGAGCGTGATCAACGGATGCTCCAACATGAGTGTAAGCGTGGCGCCCATTCAAAGGCATCCTGCTCTTTTGCCCGGCCGTAGTAAGCTCACCTAGCCTGCATTATGCGCCGCTTTGACCGTTACGCCGTGAATGCGACCAGGTTCGCGTGATTTTCTGATGATTTCGTTTGCGTGCAGACACGCGGTGTCGTCTCCGGTGTCGGGCCAGAGGTCGTGATGACAATGTTTGCGGGTTGATGGGATGGGTTTAAAATCGGAGGCACGACGCTCCGGTGCTCAGGTGACGAGGCGGGGTATGCGCCCAAGCACGAGACGCAGAATATCCTGGGCGGGGCACGACGCCGGTAAGTGAACCCGGATCATCGTCTTCATCTCGACAATGCGGGCGGCAACCTTGATGAGCCGAAGGCGCAACGTGTCAAACTGCGCGACGCGCCACATTGAGCGTCCGGGCATCGATGCGCGCAGACCCCACATGATCCAGTAGGCTCCGGCGTGCAGGAACAGCCGGAATTGGTTCGCCGGAGCCCTCGTGCACGAGGTGCGGTCGGCCGCCAGATGCGTCTTCCACGATTTGATGTGGTTTTCCGCCTGGCCGCGCCGGCAATAAACATCCTCGTAGAGGACACGGGCATTGCGGAGCTTCAAGTTCGTGACGACGAAGCGCGTGTCTGGGCCTTCCGCGCCGACTTCGACGCGCGCGATGATCCGCTCGACGCGGCTCCAGCTCGCCGCTCCGTCGAAGAATTCCTTGAAGCGGCGAAGCTTGCCATTCTTGGGCGCAGCCTCAAAGCGCGCCTTGGTGCTGGCCTCGAGGCCCTCGATATGCCGACGCAATGTCGTGGTCGGCGCGACGCCCAGGATGTAATCGAGGCCGTTGGCCCTGCACCAGTCAAGAACTTCGGGACAGCAATAATGGCTATCGCCGCGTAGCAGGATCTTGGTGTTTGGCCAGTTGGCGCGGATCGCTCGCAGCAGGCGCCGCAGGAAAGTGCGAATCTCCTTGCCGCCGGGCCGTTTGGCGGGGCGAAGCACGGCGGTGATGAAGCGACCCTCGCCATCGAACACGACGATCGGCTGAAAGCCGTATTCATCGTAATGCGCGTTGAACAGCCGCAACTGCTGGCCGCCATGAACCGCATCGAACGTTTCGTCGATGTCGAGGGTGATCCGTTTCGGGACCTGCTTGAAAGACTTGCAATAAAGATCGACCATGGCGCGGCCCATGCGCAGCAAGGCGCGAGCGTCGGGCAGGTTCTCCAGACGGGAGATGGTCGACTGTGAACAAAGCTCGCGGTCGGATGGCGACAAGTCCAACGCCATCTTAAACATCGGATCGCTTCGCAGAGAACTGGCGTCGTTTCCGTCTTCGTAGCCTGCCGCGATCATCAGCAGTCGAAAACGAATGATGTCGGCGAGGCTGTGCGTGATCTGATCAGGCGAACGCGGGTCCTGAATGCAGGCCGCCAGGCGATCAGCGATGCGAAGGTGTTGTTCGATCTCGCGCAACACCAGAATGCCGCCGTCTGACGACAACAGACCACCGTCGAATTTAGCCACGACGGTCTTGCCGGAAACAGGTGACAGGCCAGGCAGCGGCAGCATAAGATCGATCATGGCGGGTGTGGCCTCGCGGAAATGGCGTGGATTAGCTTCGACACCTATTTCCTACGCGAAATCAGCAGTTTGTGCCACATCCGCCAGCCTGCAATGCATAATGCAGGCTAGCTCTTCACAACGATGGAGTACACTACTTCCAAATAGACTGAGATCAACACAAACTTCTACACCGCAGGCTTCTCGCTGATCTTGCCCGGCTCGCCCTTCTCCACATCGACGGCTTCGTTGAGACAAAATGCAAGCGCCTCTTTGAACCTCGTCACGCAGAAATCCGCTTTCGTGGCAGTGCAAAGCTCGTTCGCTTGTCCGGGACCACTCTGCCAAAATCCGGCGAGAATCTTGACCTCGCCTAGACGCCGGCGCAGCCGCCGAACCGCGAAGCGGGCTCCTGCCGTGCTCAAATCGCCATCGAAATACGAAAGGTAAACGAGCCGCACACCTTCAGCCGAAAGGCTCGAAATCCGGCCAGCGATCAGTGCCCCGGCGGGCCCAACCTTAGCCCCCATCCCGTGCTTTTCAAGGATCTGCGCAAATAGCGCCGTGGCCGCTTCATCGAGAAAACTGCAAGCCGGCGAGGTAGAGAATTGGCTTTTTCGCTCTCTCCATTGGTCATTGTATGGGCAAGGGCACTGCTCGCACTTGTCCTATGGCGAGATTGCGAAATATCACTTTTGCGCAGCTTTCAGCGCACTACGCCGAGGAGCCAGAGGATCAGGAAAATGACGAGAACCGTTCCGAGCACACCACCCAGGCCTGTTCCACCATAGGTATTATAGGCGTAATAACCACCACCGCCGCCAAACAATAACAATAAAATAAGGATGATAAGGAGCAGGTTCATTGTCTCTCTCCTGTTCGAGGATATGATAAAGTGCTAATCTCGTTGAGCGATTCCTTGATTTCACTCGGTCCTTTTGTCGTCGCGATGGGTCAAGATCAGGGTCGCTGGTCGCGCCGATCATCCATTACGTTCACCCTCAGATCTTCACGAACGAATTGCACGAGCCGGTGGCGTTGGCGGTCATCGAGTGAGTCGTAGAGTGGTTGCGCTGCGTCCGCGACCTGGCGCAGATCGGCGGCCTGCAGGGTGTAGACGTCAGCCTGGCGTCGCATCTCATCGATGTCATCCTGCCGCGCCTTGCGCATGTCACGCTCAGAATCGGTGTCTCCTCTTCGCTCGTCTTCCGTGATCGAAGTGTCTGGTGCTACGGGTGCTTTGCTGGAGGCGCGCCCGGTTTGCAGGTCGTGGGACGCCGCCCAGCCCTTGGCACGCTTCGCCGCGATATCGCGCAGTGCGGTTTCGAGGCCGGCCCAATGCTGGGCCTGATCAGACGACAGACGCAAGTCCGGCTTGAAAATGGCAATGCGCGCATCAGCACGATCAGTGCTTTGGCTGATCGTGGATGCAGATCTTTCGGCTCGCGTCTCCCGACCCTGTGCTCCATAGGCCAACGGAACGAAGACCGCCGCCGCCACACCCACGACTGCCAAACCGGATACGATTCTCTTTTCCATAATAGTGTCCCAACCTATCTTTGATTTGGAGCTCATATGATTTGAGCTACCTTCGCTATCCAACTCGTCGTTCAAAGAATTTTCGATCTCTCCGAGCCACTTTAGTCACCCAACGTTGCGAGTTCAGATCGACGGTCTCATCGAGGCTATTTCGACCAAATTGCCGATCAGCCGATACGCAAGGTGTCAAACATCCAGAACGCGACAACAACAACAGCCAGGAAAATCATTAGACTTGTGCTCATGTCACACCTTAAAGTCCCTTCGCATTGATAAGCGCGGGGGTAGCCGCTGAGCTGCCATCAAATCTCTATCTTTCAACTTGCTCGCGCTGAGTTGGACAGATGTTGACAACAGTGCGAAGCATGCGGATCCAGGCAATGAGAGGTTTGCCGTGGTGGCTATCTCCCCTTGAGCGCGTCTTTGATGCCGCCGACAACGTTCTGGATCTTACCCGCCGCCTGATCGGCTTTGCCCTCTGATTCCAGCTTGGCATCGCCAAGCACCTTGCCGGCAACCTCTTTGATTTTACCCTTGGTCTCCGTCGCCGATCCCTTGACCCGATCTTTGTCCATGATTTCTTCCCCTAAGACCTAGCGAAGTTCCCGAACGGGTGAGCTGGTGCTATGGTTTAGCTCAGCTTTTCCTTTGGTCTCAATGCACAAGTAGAAGACTATCGAGCTGCGATCTGTTCAAAATTGCTCATGGCGCTACTTTAGCGGAGAAAATTCTTATGATAATAAAAGCTTCGCTTCTCAGAGATTTGCAATACTGAAGATCATGTCATGGCGATTAAAGCCCGGCCCTCATTCACAGCGAAATCCTTCCTCGCCAAGGTTGGTGATGGCCGGAGCATCGCTAAATACCGCAAGGAGCAGATCGTGTTTTCTCAAGGAGACCTTGCGGATGCGGTCTTCTATATCCAGAAAGGCAAGGTTAAGCTCACCGTCATTTCGGAGCAAGGCAAGGAAGCCGTTGTCGCAATTCTTGGAACGAACGAGTTCTTCGGTGAAGGATGTCTGGCCGGGCAAGTGCAGCGCATAGCGTCGGTCGAAACGATGACAGACTCCGTCATCGTGCGATTGGAGAAAGCGGCCATTGTCCGCGTGATCCACCAAGAACCGGCATTCTCCGAGATGTTCATTGCCCATCTTGTCGGCCGGGCCATCCGCATCGAAGCAGACCTTGTCGATCAGCTGTTCAATTCAAGCGAAAAACGTCTTGCTCGTCTGCTCCTGCTGTTGGCGAACTTTGGCAAGGAAGGGAAACCGGAGCCGATCATCGCGAAAATCAGCCAGGAGACTCTGGCGGAGATGATCGGCACGACCCGGTCGCGCGTGAGTTTCTTCATGAACAAATTTCGAAAACTGGGCTTCATTCACTACAACGGTGGCATCGAAGTCCACAGTTCCTTGTTGAATGTCGTTCTGCACGACGAGCCGCACATCGAGACTTAAGTTCGCAATTACCGGATGCGGCGTTCGAATCCGACTGGCGGAGGGTTAACTCGCGACCTTGCGACAGGTCGCGATATATCGGTCCTGAACGACAGTCCGGTGAGCGCCGAATTGACTTCCCATGCCTGCCTTTCGCGACATGAGCAATTTTGATCAGATCTTCGCTCCGTTGTTTGCTATCCGAGGACTACAGAAAATCTGTTACCGAAAAGGAGAATGAGATGGGTCCAAATACGCTATTTATCATTATCGGCGCTGGAGGCCTAATCACAGCTTTAGTTGCCTATTTGGTTTACTCGTCGTTTAAGCGCGCTTGAGGCAGCTGGAGCCTCGACGGATCGTTCGGCGCCCATGACCTCGAGAGTTTCGATCAGTATCTCCCGGCGAGAGCGCCGGAACCTGCGCCTCTTTGACATAGCGAGGAATTGCCGAAATCGGGTCATCGAGTACGAGGGAAGCGGCGACGCCATTCTGGCGGAGGACGGTAATGAAAGTCATCGTCTTCCATCGTATTGGATAAGTGTTTTCCTTCTGCGGCACGAGCCGCACATCGAGACTTAATTGGAGAGGCGCCGCTCTCCCGCAAGTGGGAAGGGCGTGCGCGCTGTTTCCTTTCCGGACCGGTCAATAGTGGTGGTACCGGCGATGGTGGTAGTAATGGCGATGGTAATAAGCTGAACGAGACTTATAGCGTGGCCCCGGATTGATGCCAAGCGCACCATTTACGCCGCCCACCGCGCCACCGACCGCGCCACCGACAACACCGCCAACTGGACCAGCGGCGTAACTACCCTCTGCCGCGCCGCGCTGCATGCCTCCGATAACGCCCTGCGCGTGAACCGCGACTGGCGCCGCTAACAGAGCCACAACCACGGCTATTCCAAATTTCTTCCGCATCATCTTTTCTCCTGGCTGTGTTCTGTACGCAGCTATCCGGTTAACCCTTAGCCTTCGGATATAGTTCCACATGAATTGCTTCGTATCGTTGCGACAGGCCAAAAGAGTGAACAGATCTTAAATGTTTTCGTTTTGCCGAAGCGCGACCACGTCCTCTTGATGTGAGCAATTCTGAACAGACCCCGCCTTCGATTGGACATAACTTAACCAAGATAGGCGCTTCGTCTCCCTCTTCGTTTGCAGGGTAATCCCTGTTGATGGGACATGTGTTTCCCTGAACTTTGCGGGGGTTGATCCGGCCAGCTGAAGAATTTGGAGGATATGAAGATGTATATGTCGGGTGAAAGTCTTCTGATCATATTAATGGTCGGCATCATTGCGGGATGGCTAGCCGGCCAAATCATGCAAGGAACCGGGTTCGGGATTGTCGGCGATCTTCTTATTGGAATAGTCGGCGCCTTCATCGGGAGTTGGCTGCTTCCTCAACTCGGCATCCATCTTGGCTTGGGCATTGTTGCGGCGATCATCAACGCCACGATCGGCGCGCTTATATTGTTGCTGATCATCCGGCTCGTTCGTGGTGGAGGCGGATGGCGCGGGAATTGGGGGAGACGTTGGTAAGCCGGCCGTTTGGGGTACCGTACGAGTTTGGGCGCCTTTTGAAATGCGTTTAAGTCACACTATGCTCAGACAAAGGCGGTCGTGCTCATGATTAATCTTGAACTTCTGTACAAGCCTGCAGCGGTCAAAAACGGGGCGCTGGCCGGGAGACTGGTTGTCGTCTTTGCCGTCATCCCCGGCGGCGCCCGCGGCAATCGGGCTTGCGGTTGCACTGGAGGCGGCACTCAAGACATGCGGAGGCCTCTGGTTCGGCTGGTCAGGTAAAACCAGCGGAGAGCGATTTGACATTTCAATGAAAGACAGCTGGCCGCTCACCTATGCGGTCTGCGATCTCTCGATCCGCGATATCGAACAATATATTGCGGTTTCTCCAACCGGAGGCTTTGGCCCATTTGCCATGGCCGCCTCGACCTTTTCCGCGATTGCATCGCCGGCGCCAATGCCGGGCGAGTCGTGGACGGCAATGAGTGCGAGATCGATGGCCGCCGGATGCAAGTCGGAGCGTTTCCAATCGGCATCGACAACGAGGCCTTTGCGCGGGAGGCCCGCGCCGCCGAAAAGAACAGCACATACAAACGCACGCTGGCGAGCCTCGATGGCCGGGCGCTGGTGATCGGGGTGGACCGGCTCGACTATACGAAGGGCTTGAAACAGCGCATGGAAGCCTTCGCCACCTTCCTCGAGCGTTCGCCACAAGCGGTGCAGGCGCGCGTGACAATGCTGCAAATCACGCCAAGATCGCGCTCGGATGTTCCCGAATATGCGCGGATGCAGCGCGAATTGGAGGAAGAAGCCGGCCGCATCAATGGCAAGCTCGGCGATATCGATTGGACGCCCCTGCGCTATATCAACAAATCGATTAGCCACCCGGTCCTCGCCGGACTTTACCGGATGTCCCGCATCGGCCTCATCACGCCCTTGCGTGACGGCATGAACCTCGTCGCCAAGGAATATGTGGCGGCGCAATCGCCGGATAACCCCGGAGCGCTCGTGCTGTCGCAATTCGCTGGCGCCGCCCAGGAACTCAAAAGCACCCTGATCGTGAATCCCTACGACACTGAAGCCACCGCCGCCGCCATTGCCCGCGCCTTCGCGATGCCGCTTGATGAACGCAAGGACCGCTGGCGTTCCATGATGACAGCTCTGCAAGCCAACAGCGTCCATGATTGGGCGTCCCGCTTCCTGCAGGCGCTCGGCAATGAAGCCGAAGGCGAGGATTTCGACGGGATGCTGCACGATTCTTCGCTTCCCGAGGCCGCCAGCTCGGACCGACTTGGTGCGATTGGCGCCGCGCTCCGCACTAATTCGATGGCGCCGCGGCTTTGGCCCCGTGACATTTGGCCCGACCCGGCATGCGCGTAATGCACCATGCCAAAGACCGCATAGGAGGTTGGCAAGGAGGACCTTGTCTCGAAAATCGGAGCTTGGCCACGTTGGGAACCGCGTGATAATTTCTTCCTTACGACCAATCTCGCCAATAGAATACCGGGCTCGACGACAGTGTTCGCAGCCGTAGCAATCGTCAGTCGACCGATCGCCCGCGCAGTGATCTCGCGTAGAGCGTCCTCGATCCGGCTGCGCTTTGCCAGGTGCGAAGGAGGATATCGCCGCCGCACGCGAATTTATTGTCCGGCCTGCGACCGAGCCACGGTTGGATCAGCGTTCCGTCGCCCCACCTATTGCTTGTTTTGTATGAGGAATCACGCGGCAGAAGCGCCGTCGATCGAAGTTACGAGCGCACCTTTCTATGTGTTGTCGTCGCGATTTGTCCATAGAATGACCGACAAGATTCCAGCGCTCCGAATATGGGTCGCTTCGCAATTCGGCGGGCTCCAAAACGCATCCGATCTGCGCGTCGGGCGCCTGCCGAACGACCGGTAAGGCGAGTTTCGCCTGTCATTTGAACGATTGCTTTTAAACGTGCTGGCGTAAGTCTCTGGTCTATCGTTGGTGCAGTCTGCGCCGCATTCGATGCGCGATGCTGACGTCGATTTCTTTCGAATAGGGAAGGGGAATCAGTCGTAAATTGGCGTGGTTTAGCATGGGTTCTGTGAAGTGTAAGCGTCCGGGGCTTGCACTGATGTCAGGGATTGACAGGGTTTGCGGCTTTCCAGGTCCACGGCAGCAATTCGTCGAGCCGATTTATTGGATGTCCGTTGACCATGCGCGTGAGAACATCACGCAGATAGGCGTATGGCTCGACGTCGTTCAGCTTCGCAGTCTCGATCAACGAGCAGATAATTGCCCAGCGAGTGCCGCCGCAGTCGCTTCCCGCGAACAAGTGATTCTTCCTGCCGAGCGCTACAGGAAGGATTGCGCGCTCGACAGGATTGGTATCGAGTTCAATCTGGCCGTCACGCAAAAACTGCGTCAAACCTTCCCAGCGCGAGAGCGCATAGCGGATCGCCTCGGCAAGTGTGCTGCGGCCAGGGATGCGAGTGAGTTGTTGTTCGAGCCAAGTCCGGAATGCGTCGACAATCGGCTTCGATCGCGTTTGTCGGGCCGCAAGACGATAAGGCGACTGCTGGCCTCGAACTGCGGTTTCAATCACATAAAGTTCGCCGATCCGGCGCAAGGCTTCCTCGGCAAGAGGCGCATTGGTCGCTTGCGCGACCTCATAGAACTTGCGCCTCGTATGCGCCCAGCACGCAGCAAGGATGATATCGCCCTTGATGGTCAACCGTTCGAAGCCGGCGTAGCCGTCGACGTGGAGAACGCCCTTGAAGTGCTCAAGATGCGACACCGGTCTCTCGGCCTTTCGGTCAGGCGCGAACAGATAGACAGCCGCAGGAGGCTCAGGTCCCGCCCACGGTCTCTGCTCGCGTGCATAGACCCACAGGCGTCCGGTCTTCGTGCGTCCACGGCCAGGATCGAGCACCGGGACGGGCGTGTCATCAGCAAAGAGATGATCGGAGGCAAAGACGTTCTTGCACAACCTCTCGTGCAGAGCTTCGAGCCACCAGCAGGCGCCGCCGACCCAGCCCGCGAGTGTCGAGCGTTCAATCTCGATGCCATGCCGGGCAAAGATTTGCGACTGCCGGTAGAGCGGCGTGTGATCGCAATATTTGCTGATGAGCACCTGGGCGAGCAGTGCCGGCGTTGCGAGCCCGCCAGCAATCGGGCGTTCCGGCGCCGCTGCCTGTACCACTTTATTGCAGACCCGGCATGCATATTTTGGACGCGTGGTGCGAATCACACGAAGCCTGGCTGGCACCCAATCGAGCATCTCGGATTCGCTCTCGCCGATCCGATGCATTGTCCCGCCGCAGCACGGACAAGCATCGCTTGGAACATCGAGCAAAATCTCTTCACGCGGCAGATGATCAGGCAGCGGCTTGCGCTTTGGCAACGCGCTTGCGGTCTCTGCAATGGTGATCGGATGGCTCTCCTCGATCTGACCGATATCGCTTTCGAGGTCGTCAAGAGCGAGCACGAGCTGGTCATCGATCCAGGCGTTCGGACCGGCGCCCGAACTGTGCCCGTTGAAGCTTCTTGATGATCAGTTTGAGCCGCTCGATCTCACCATCGCGATACTCAACGACAGCTGCCATATCGCGCAAGAGATGCTGCAGAAGAGCCGGTTCGGAAGGCAGATTATCGATATCGATTCGCATGTCCAATTCTACGTCAATACGCGAATTCGGACCCAGCAATTTTCCGGCGGACAGTCGGTTTTTCAGCTTGTGGTCACCCGGCCAGAAGCGGCCGCCAGAAACGTTCCGGCGCGCGCCAGTCGATGCCCTCGATCAACATGGCGAGCTGAGCTGGCGTCAGTGTCACCGTGCCGCCAGGCTCCGCCATGCGCGGCCACAAGAAACTTCCGTGATCCATGCGCTTGGTGAACAGGCACAGCCCCGTACCATCCCAAAACAGGATCTTCAGAAGCGAAGCATTCTTGCCGCGGAAGACGAACAGATGGCCCGAGAACGGATCCTTCTTCAGATGTTCCTGAATCAATGTGGCAAGTCCATCGAGCCCCTTGCGCATGTCGGTGTGACCGAGCGCCAGATGCACTTTCACGCCGGCCGGGATGACGATCATGATGTTTCTCTCTTCTTCGCGGGTTGCTTGGCAAGCTGCCGCTTCACCTCGGCTGGAGTGCTGCCTGCCGGTGCAAAGACACGCCGTCCATCCTCGAGTTCGACCGCCATCATGCCGTCGGGAGGCCGCACGAGATTGCGCAAAGCAGCGAGCGCTGGAGGCTCATTCGCTGCGCCATCGGCAAGTTCCACCGTTACCAGTTGCGGCGCCTTTCGAGCGGTCAGCCCGAACTCGACGCGCCAGCGGAAGCCCATGCTGGTGGCGATGCCATGGCGGCGGCAAACCTGCGCCACGCTGACGCCCGGCTTTTCCGTCTCCAGCACGACGCCCGCTTCTGCTCGTCGCTGAAGCGGCGCCGGTTCGACCGGCCGTCCACCGCGTCCGGTGTCAAGCGGTATTTGCGCCGCGCGCAATTAGCAGCGCTGCTTAATTGAGCCCGGGCACTCGGATGAAGCAGGGATCGCCAATCCATATCGTTGCCGGAGTCTTCGAGACGATCACGCCATATGCGCAGCGCATAGGGCGAGAGACCGAGCGCTCCGGCATATTCGGCAAGCCCCATGCCGCTCCAGTTCATCGCTTCAACATGCATGCTCCAGAAAGCCCGAAGAGCGATCGGACCGCTGTCCGTGCGTGCACCGTAGCGATGGCGCGGAGGCCTGCTACGCCGCTTCTTTTGGCCCGCTGTTTCACACTCTTTCCGAGCGCAATTTCTGCAGACGATCCGCCCGTTTGCTGCAGATCCTCAGCGCTCACCAGATGGCGTGCCCACCGCTCAAAAGTCGCACAAGAAAGTTTGCGGCGGCGGCAATATTCCTCTGCGTCCTGATGACCGCGGTACCAGGTCTCAACATGTTCCGACCAGTAAGGATTGTTCGCTTTTTCCCAGGACCGAGATGCCATCGGAGATCCTCCCTGGTTGTGAAGGAACCCCATTTGTTCTCGTCGCGCATCTGCAAAAGAATGTGCAGGGGCCGGACGCTTACTGTGAAGTAGGGTTGAGGGCAAGATAAAGCGAACTTTCGTTCGCACCTCGCTGCGCTCGTAAGTATTTGTCTGCACATTGATTTTAGCACCTCTCAGCGGCACCATCGCGGCACTCTGAAAGTTGCGGCGAGTGCCGCTCCATCCGCTATCCATTTGATCACAAACGATAAGCTCTGGCACCACCGGGATGTGCACTCCGCCGTTTCCACGTCACAGCAAGTATTTTTACGCTTCACCACGATCGGCGTCCGCGAGCATCTTGCGGATGCTGAATCTGCTGCCAATCCTGCCTTTATGGCAGGCGATCACAGAGACGATTTCCACATCAAGACAGGGCGGTCCCGAAGCCGCGGAACGGGCGTCAATCCTCGCTCGCCGCCCTTTGTCCGGCAGGTCGAGTTCGCCATTCGTAAGGCTGGCGGCAACCCCAATCGGATCGGCCGGGGATCGGCAACGGCGGTCGGCCGGAAAGGGGAAGGAAGCGGCCGGTTCAACGCGCGAGGCCGGGGCGCGAAGGTGGTGGCATCCTTCCCCAAGGATGGTGGCGGCTGGCAGCGAGACTCCGCCGGGCCGGTTCCGCTCGCGGCGGGTCATCGTCAAGGCGCGGGTGGTGAAGCTCAATCCCCAGCGCGGATCGCGCGGCCCGAAGATGCGTGGCACGGCGAGCAAGGCAGCCGACGCCCATCTGCGCTATCTCGAACGCGACGGGGTGAACGCGCGACGGCGAGAAGGGCCGCGCCTATTCCGCCATGGAGAACGAGGCGGACGGCCGCGCCTTCATCGAGCGCGGGCCGGGAGGACCGGCACCAGTTCCGCTTCATCGTCGCGCCGGAAGACGCCGCCGAGATGGACGATTTGCGCGGCTTCACCCGCGATCTCATGCGCCAGATGGAAAAGGACCTGGACACCAGGCTCGACTGGATCGCGGTGGATCACCACAACACCGGCCATCCCCATACCCACATCATTGTCCGGGGTGTCACCGATGACGGCAAAATCCTCAACATCGCGGGCGACTATATCGCCCATGGCGTCCGCCACCGGGCGAGCGAACTGGTCACGCTGGAATTGGGGCATCAAAGTGAGATCGAAGTCGCCCGCAAACTCGCGAGCGAGGTGGACGCTGAGCGGCTGACCCGGCTCGACAAAATGCTGATCGCCGAGCAGCGAGATCAGGGCGTCATCGATCTGCGGCCGGGAGAAGGAAGCTCCTACCTCGTCCGCGAGAACCGGCATCTTATGATCGGCCGGGCGAAGCGTCTGGAACGCTACGGCCTCGCTACCGAGACCGAGCCGGGACGCTGGGTTATCTCCGGCGAGGCCGAGGCGACCCTGAAAGAGCTTGGCGAGCGCGGCGACATCATCAAGACCATGCACCGGGCGCTGAGCCGACACGGCCTCGCCGAGGAACGCGGCGTCGGCCAATACGTCCCCCACGGCAGCCGGATCGCCGAGCCGGTTATCGGCCGTGTCCTCGGCAAGGGACTGGCCGGCGATGAGCTGGGCGAGCGGGTCTATCTCGTGCTCGATGGCGTGGACGGCCGGGTCCATCATCTGGAGTTCGCCGATCCTGCCCGCATCGAGGACGTCCGCCGGGGCATGATCGTCGAAGTGGCGCCCATGGTTGCCCGCCCGAGGGCGGCTGATCTGAACATCGCCGACATGACCGGTGAGGCAGGCATCTACCGCCCGAGCGCGCATCTGCAGCGGGCGTGCGAACAAATCGAGCGCATCGGTGGAGACCCCGAGGCGTTTGTCCGCTCCCATGTGCGCCGCCTGGAGGCGCTCCGCCGGGCCGGGCATGTCGAGCGGCTCGACGCCGACCAATGGCGCATCCCCGCCGACATTGCCGAGCGTGGGATGCGCTACGACCTGAGCCGGGGTGGCGATGGACTTGCTGTCCGCACCCTATCGACACTCGATCTTGAAGCCCAGATCGGCAGCGACGGGGCGACCTGGCTCGACCGGGAATTGGTCTCGCGCAGCCGCATGCCACTCACCGGCGCCGGGTTCGGCCGGGACGTGGCGGACGCGATGGAGCGCCGCAAGCAGGCGCTGGTCGACATGGGCCATGCCAGCCGCTTGCCGGATGGAGGGAATCCGCGCGCCCGCCGATTTGCTCTCGCGGCTGGAGCGCGCCGAAGTGACCCGCGTCGGCCGGGCGATGGCCACTGAGCGCGGCCTGACCTTCCAGCAGGCCAAGACCGGCGAATATGTCAGCGGCAAGCTCATCGGTTCGACCCAACTCGCCAGCGGGCGTTTCGCCATGATCGACGACGGGTTAGGATTCAGTCTCGTGCCCTGGCAGCCGGTGCTCGACAAACGGATCGGCCAGCACATCACCGGCACCATGCGCGACGGCGGCGGGATCGAGTGGAGCCTCGGACGCAAACGTGAGTTGGGGTTATGAGAGCGCTAATTTCGGGCACGCCATGAACTTCCGGGATTGACACGACGCTTGTTGACAAGCGTGATCAACTCCAATGCCAATTGCGGGCTTTCCATGGGTGGCAAGCAGGCTCTAATACCAAAGGTCATAGCGACTGACCGACGTGAGCCCATTCTCGCATCCCGATGGATGTGATTGTTTCAGGCTGGGCTATGAGCTTTCGCCAGGCGGCGCAGGCTGCGTCGATGATGGCATCGTAGTTTTCGAAGACGGTGTTTGAGAGCCAATTCTGACGCAGATATTGCCAGATGTTCTCGACCGGGTTCAGCTCCGGCGCGCGCGAAGGCAGGAAGACCGGCGTGATGTTTTCGGGCACGTTGAGCTGGCTGGTGGTGTGCCACCCAGCCCTGTCGAGCAGCAGGACGGCATGCGCGCCCTTGGCGACGTTGTGCGAGATTTCGTCGAGATGGCGCTGCATCATGCCGGTGTCCGCATAAGGCAGCGCGAGGCCTGCCCCAACGCCGCGGGCGGGACAGATCGCGCCGAACAGATAGGCGTTGTCGTAGCGCTGGTCGGCCGGCTGCCTTGGCCTCGTTCCTCGCCTGGCCCATTGGCGGACGAGGCCATTCTTCTGGCCGATCCGGGCTTCGTCCTGGAACCAAATTTCGACCGGCGTCGTCTCTGGCAGTCCCTCGAGATGAGCCTTCAGCGCGCGCGGGAAGTTTCTTTGAACGCCTCGACGATCCGTTCGTCCTGGGCTGGATGGCGCGGCCTTGCGCTGATGTGCGAGAAGCCGAGTTTCTTCAAAAGCTTTCCAACGTAGCGCTCGTGGAAGTCGACGCCGAACCTCTCGGCGATGATGCGCTTGAGGTCGACCCGGCGCCAACGCACGACGCCATCCTTCTCACGATCCGGCCCGGTCTCGACGATTGTCGCGAACGCGGCCAACTGCGCGGCTGATAGGCGCGGTTTGGGACCCTCTGTCCAGTTGTCGACAAGGCCCTCTGGCCCGGTGGCGTTGAAGCGATGGACCCAGTCGCGCAGCGTCTGCCGATCCATCCCGCCGATCTTGGCCGCCGCCCCCCGGTCCATCCCGTCCCGCACCGCCGCCAGCGACAACAGCCGCCGGCTCTGGTTGACGTTCTTTGAGCGCCGGGCCAGCATCCGAAGCTCCTTGGCCGAATAGTCCTCTCGCAATTTCACCGCTGATGGCATGGCGCGAATCCTCCGCGCCAAGGGAGTCAGAAAACCGCCGCCAAGGGAATCCCCCTCAATCGAGTCTTCCGGCGGGGCCTTTGGTATAAGGCGCCGCTCGCACGAAGCCTCGCTTCGCCATCGTGGACCGGCGCCCGAAGCGACACCTCTGATGCGAAGCGCAATTTCGTCGCGCAGGGATTCGAAAACGCCGCCTTTCGCCTGTCTTTAACGCCGTGAATATCCGGAAAGCAGCAGCGTCGATTTGAGATCTTTCGGTGACACGGCGCTCACGCCATGTTGCCAGTAGACGAGCGTGCGCGATTTGCCGCCCATTCCGGCACGATCTCGCTTGCCGCGCCATCAGCTCTGCCACTCCCGAGTGCCGTCATGGCAAGCTCTTTCGCGCGTGAAAAATTCGTCTGGCTCGACCAGGTACGCTCAGACCCGGAGTTGACGCCACTCGCCTTCATGCTGGCCTATGTTCTCGCCGACCTAGTCAACGAACGCGAGGGGTGCGCATGGCCCGGTATTGTGCAACTCGCAGCCCAATGCCACGTGACCGGGAAGGGCGCCAAGAAGGTCATTCGCAGCCTTGTTGTGCGCGGTCATCTCTGCGTGGAAGCCGGCGTCGGGCGCGGCCGGACAAATCGCTATCGTTGGATTATCAAGGTGGAAGACGGGCGCCGCGTCGGTAGCGCATCCCGAGCCCGTGATGATCACAACGTGTTCCCGTCAAGTCGAGAAGTTGCACCTCAGGTACCGATATCTGCCCAAAAAAGGGCAACTGGAGTTCCCCCTTTCGACGCCGGAAAGGGGAACTGTGGTCCCGAAAAAGGGGAACTGGTGTTCCAGAAAAGGGGAACCACGGTTCCCCCAACCCTATTTAATGAATTTATCTATGATCCTCCTGAAAGATCCTCGGCCCGGCAACACGCACAAATCTTGCCCATCGGCTTCAACGACTTTTGGCGCATCTATCCGAAGAAGGTCGATCGAGGTGAGGCTCTACGGGCATTCGCGAAGGCCAGCGAGAACGCTCCGTTTGAGGACATCGTTCGTGGCGCCATGCGCTACGCAGATGAGCGCACCGGGCAGGATCCCCGCTTCACAAAACATCCAGCGACATGGCTGAGCAAAGCGTGCTGGACCGATCCGACGCTCGCTCAACGCCAATCGTTACTCCAGCCCAGACAAACGAGCCGCCGTTTCAACGGGTCGGTCCTTGAGCGAATGCATCCCGACACGGATTTCACCGAGGTTCTGACGATTATCCAGACGCTGTACAGAGGAAGAAAATGATGGACCAGCTTACGATTGTTTCGCCCGGCAGCCGGCCTGAGACAGCCGCCAACCAGCACATCGACAAAGTCCATGCGCTGTTCGAGCCCCTACTCGCCCATCAACGCATTCTGCGGCAGATTATCGAACTGAAACTAAGCAACTGGCTGAGTTTCGTGTTGCTTGATCTGCGCGCACCCCCAGAAAGTCCGAGAACGCGCCCTGGCCCGCCATCAGCGATTGCCAGCGAGGGAGACGCTGCACGCTTGGGACGATGAACTGTGCCGCGCGCTCGAAGCGAAAGCCGACGAAAAGACGCTCTCGTTCCTGCTTTCGATCATGCTCGACGGATTTCCGCAGGCGAAGACTCCGGAAATCGATATCTATGTCGATGGGGCACTGTTGCTGATCTCGGGAGAGCCGGTCTCGCCCCAGATTGTGGCCGCCGCGATTAGCCGCGTCTGGCGAAAGAACAGGTTTCCGCCATCCATCGCCGAATTTCTGGATGAATGTTCGGAAATGAACAAGACCGCGACAACCACCCATCGGGTGATCACAAAGATGATCGCGCTGCGGGACAACGCGGAAGACGCACTTATTGCGACCGGTGATCTGCCGGAGGTGTCGGTGTCCTTCCGGCCCTAGAAGATGCCGGTGATTCGGCAAGAATGCGATCAGTTTGAGCCGTCCATTGCGGCCTACTGACGAAACTTGGAGAAGCCTTTTTATACGCTGCTTTGGCCAATACTGCGATGATGACAATAAGTCACTTCACATCGGGATCAGATAATTTCAAGCTGATCGCATGCATCGTGGTCGTTTCACCTTTCTACCGAACGGGGCCGCACCTCATTGTTCGAGTTGGGGTGCAAGGGATCGCGCGGTTTGTTATGCCACGGAGGCGCGTTGAGCATGCGCCGCCTGCCCGATTATCGCCACTTGCGTTCGACGCCAGACGGAGCGATTCTGCGCCTGACAAGGGCCTTGGCGAGGCAAGCGGCGCGAGAGGATCATGAGCGAGACCAACGAAAACATCGTGAAGTTCAAAAACCGAGCGGTCATTTACACTCGGTTCTCGACCGACCTACAGAATGAACGTTCCGTCGAGGATCAAGTCACGCTCTGTAGAAGCTACGCTTTACGGGAGAACATTGAAGTTGTTGGCGTGTATGAGGATAGAGCTCGGTCTGGCGCGTCGATCCTTGGAAGAGAGGGTCTGCTCGAACTTTTGGAAGATGCGCGAGCCCGCAAATTCAGTATTGTCATTGCCGAGGCTCTCGATCGCCTCTCACGCGACATGGAGGACCTTGCTGGCATCCACAAGCGCCTAACATTCTTAGGCGTCGAGATCCGCGCTGTTCATGAGGGCGTGGTCAACACAGTCCTAGTCGGTCTTCGCGGTCTGGTCGGACAGCTCTACCGCGAGGATAATGCGCACAAGATTCGGCGGGGAATGATAGGGAGGGTTGGACAAGGGCTAAATGCCGGCGGTCTCACGTTCGGCTACGCGCCAGTGTCTGGTGACAAGGGTAAGAGGCAGATCGTTGAAGGCGAAGCCGAGATCGTTCGACGTATTTTTGCGGAGTATGTCGCAGGTAGAACACCGCGCGATATCTCTCACGATTTGAATCAGGAGAATGTTCGACCTCCGCGCGGACGCAAGTGGAATGCATCGGCGATTAACGGCAATCTCCAGCGTGGAACCGGTATTCTACAGAACGAGCTTTACGCAGGCAGACTCACTTGGAACAAAGTCCGGATGGTCAAAGATCCAGACACAGGCCGCCGGGTGTCGCGTCCAAATCCCAAAAGCGAATGGCAATCTGCCGATGTGCCGGAACTCGCGATCATCTCCCCCGACCGTCATGCAACCATCGACTATGCCCGATGTTCTAAAGGACTTGTCCGATGTGCCATTTTCCCCAGGCGGCGAAGATTGTGCTGGTGCAGGATAATCTCATCACCCACAAGTCCGCCTCGCTCTATGAAGCCTTTTCGCCCGACGAGGCGCGCCGCCTCGTCGAACGCTTCGAATGGCATTACACGCCCAAGCACGGCAGTTGGCTCAACATGGCGGAGTTCGAACTCGGCGTTCTCGCGACCCAATGTCTGGATCGCCGCATCCCAAACAAACGAGGCTCTCGTCAAAGAAGTCGCGGCATGGCGGGACAAACGCAACAAACATCACGCCAAGGCCGACTGGCAATTCACAACCGCGGACGCACGCGTGAAACTGAAGAGGCTATACCCGCGGTTTGAATGACTCAGGGCACTAGTCGGTCTTCGCGGTCTGGTCGGACAGCTCTACCGCGAGGATAATGCACACAAGATTCGGCGGGGAATGATAGGGAGGGTTGGACAAGGGCTAAATGCCGGCGGTCTCACGTTCGGCTACGCGCCAGTGTCTGGTGACAAGGGTAAGAGGCAGATCGTTGAAGGCGAAGCCGAGATCGTTCGACGTATTTTCGCGGAGTATGTCGCAGGTAGAACACCGCGCGATATCTCTCACGAATTGAATCAGGAGAATGTTCGGCCTCCGCGCGGACGCAAGTGGAATGCATCGGCGATCAACGGCAATCTCCAGCGTGGAACCGGTATTCTGCAGAACGAGCTTTACGCAGGTAGACTCACTTGGAACAAAGTCCGGATGGTCAAAGATCCAGACACAGGCCGCCGGGTGTCGCGTCCAAATCCCAAAAGCGAATGGCAATCTGCCGATGTGCCGGAACTCGCGATCGTCTCCCCCGATCTATTTCATGCTGCGCAGCAAAGAAAGCAGGCGCGTGGGTGCACCCATCCAAATTATCAGCGCCGACCACGGCACATCCTTTCGGGCCTCCTGCGGTGCGGGGCCTGCGGCTCTGGCATGTCGACCAATGGAAGGGACAAATCGGGTCGCATCCGCATCCGCTGCTCGGCGGCAACCGAGAGCGGCACATGTCCGGATCCAAAAACGTTCTATCTTGAAACCGTCGAAAAGGCGGTTTTGTCGGGCCTGTCCGCCGAATTGCGGCACCCCGAGGTGATCGCCGAATATGTGAAGACCTACCATGAGGAGCGGAAGCGCTTGGCAACGGAAAGCGACGCAAAGCGGATGCGGCTCCAACGTCGTCTTGGTGAAATCTCCCGACAGATCGACCGGCTGGTCGACGGCATCGCGAAGGGCGTTGGAGACCCCAATGACCTCGGCGCACGGATGAACGTGCTTAGCGCTGAACGGAAAACGCTCGGCGCTGAATTCGAGGCCGAGCCGCCGCCGGTCAACGTCTTGGCGCTTCATCCAGCAGTGCTCGAGCGCTATTCCGAACAATTGGCGAAACTTCGGGACGCTTTGGCCAAAGGCATAAATGCCGGTGACTTGGACGGGGCGGAAGCGATGCGGGATCTGGTAGAGACTGTCACGGTGTTCCGCGACACCTCCCGCCCAGGTGGCGTCGAAGTTGAGATTGCGGGGCGGCTGACGGCGCTCCTCGGCGCTCCAGCCTATCCAAACGGGGTCAAAGGAGTGTGGGGAAAGGTGGTAGCGGAGGAGGGACTCGAACCCCCGACACGAGGATTATGATTCCTCTGCTCTAGCCAGCTGAGCTACTCCGCCCCCATGGTTGCCGCAAACAACCGAAGTGCCCGCGATATCGCAGGGAGGGATAGGGGTGTCAAGCGAGTGCCGTCAAAGCGAACATAAAGCGGCCAAGCCTAACAATAAATTATGGCTCGTCATGATGCATCTTGCGTGCCGCGTCCTGCCCGTTGCCCGATCCCTCGCGCCATTTCGACGAATTCGCTCGGCATCATGATGATCGTCATGGTGTTTTGCTCGGCGCCGACCTCGGTGATCATTTGCATGCGGCGCAATTCGAGCCCGGCGGGACTTTGCATGATGGTTTCGGCCGCCTGCCGCAGCAGCGCCGCGGCTTCGACCTCCGCCTGCGCCTTGATTTGGCGGGCGCGTTTTTCGCGGTGCGCCTCGGCCTCTTGCGCCATCGCGCGCTGCATGGATTCGGGAATCTCGACATTCTTCATCTGGACCCGCTCGACCTTGACGCCCCAAGGTTCAGTCACGCCATCGATCGAGTTCTGCAGGGCCCGAGATATCGCTTCCTGCTCCTTCAGCACGTCGTCGAGCGTATGCTGACCGATGACATTGCGCAGCGCAGTTTGCGCGACTTGGACAACCGAATCACCGACATTGACAACCTCGATGACGGCCCGTTTGGGATCGATCGTCTTGCGCCAGATCACCGCGTTGATCTTGATTGGCACATTGTCCTTGGTGATCGCTTCCTGCTGCTCGACCGCTGTCGTCATCGTGCGCATGTCAATCGTCCATTGCCACTCGATGAGCGGAATCAGCAGATAAAGCCCCGGTCCCGAGGTGCGGACATATTTGCCGAGCTGGAAAATCACCGCCCTTTCATATTGGTTGGCGATCCGCACGCCGGTCACAAGAAAGAGGAGCACAAGGATCGCCAGGAAAGAAATGATCAGCATCGCGTGGTTCTCGATTGTCTCGCACGAAGGCGCGGCGCCTCAGCATGAGGCCCGATTCTTGCGCGTGCCTGGGCAACGCTTGCACTCAAGGTTCCTTTCTCCACCATGTGTCCAGGGTGGCGCCACCCGAGGCCGGACCGTAGCGCGGCAGGTTGCGCGGCCGCGCAAGCTTGGCGGACGCCGCGATCCATTGGTCCTGCGCATGAAACAGCGGAACAATATAAAAGCCGGAGAGAAGCACGCGGTCATAAGCGCGCACGGCGGCGAGTAAACTCCGCGTGCGTCTTGGCGGTGAGCAGGGCGTTGATCATCGCATCGACGGCCGGCAGATTTGACCCCGGCGAGATTGAACGAGGCTTCCTGATCCGCGCTTGCCGAGCCCCAGCGCGAGCGCTGCTCGTTGCCGGGCGAGGCGGAGGCAAGCCAGCTTCCGATCATCATATCGAAATCGAATTTTTGCCGCCGCCTCTGGTATTGGACTTCGTCGACGAGCCGGACATTCGCCGTTATTCCGATCCGGCCAAGCGAATCCGCATAATTGAGGGCGAGCCGCTCCTGGTTCCTGTCCTTGACCATGATCTCGAAGGACAACGCCTCGCCCCCTTTAGTCAGGCGGCCGCCTTCGAGTTCGTAGCCTGCTTCTTTCAAAAGCGCGAGGGCGCGCTTTGGCTGCGTCCGGTCGGCTCCCGAACCGTCGGTTGCGGCCGGCCGCCAGCGGCCCTCCAGAATGTCGGCGCGAACCGCGCCCGGAAATGGTGCGAGCAGGGCACGCTCGGCGGCGCTCGCCGGCGCGCCCGGTCGAGGCGAGTTCGGAATCGTCGAAAAAACTTTTCGTTCGCTTGTAGAGCCCATCATAAAGATTGGCATTGATCCATTCGAAATCGAAAACAAGCCCCAGCGCCTCGCGAACCCTGATGTCGGCAAACAGCGGCCGGCGCAGATTGAAGACAAATCCTTCCATGCCCTTTGGCCCTCCGGCCGGCAAGGCTTCCCGGATGGCCCGGTGATCGCGGATGGCGGGGAAATCGTAAGCGCTGGTCCAGCGGGCCGGATTGGTCTCCTCGCGAAAATCGAGAAGCCCTGCCGCGAAAGCCTCAAATAGGCTGTTGGCGTCGCGAAAATATTCGATGTCGATTTCATCGAAATTGAAGAGGCCGCGGCGGACCGGCAGGTCCTTGGCCCAGTAATCAGGATCGCGGCGCAGAATGATGCGCTCGCCGGGCTTGACACTCGGCGACGACATAGGGGCCGGAGCCCGTCGGAATGTCGAGACTCGCGTCGTCGAATTTCGACGGATCGATCTTGTGGCGCGGCAGCACCGGCATGAGCGCGAGCGTCAGGGGCATTTCCCGGTCTCCGATGCCGGATCAGATCGTAGCGGATCGTCAGCGCGTCTGGCGTTTCGACCGATTTGACAAGGGAATAAGCGGCGCGCTGTTGCGGCCGGCCCTTGGACTTCAGAAGCTCGAAGGTGAAACGGACATCGGCCGAGGTGATCGGCACGCCATCCGAGAAATGCGCGCGCGGATCGAGCCTGAAGGTCACCGAATGTGCGGTCGGCGTCCGGTCTCGATGGTTTGCGCGATCAGTCCATAAAGCGTGAAAGGCTCGTCGAGAGAGCGCGCCATCAAGGTCTCGAAGACATTGGTGTTCATCCCCTGCGCGGTCGATCCGGCCTTCAGGTTGAACGGATTGAGACTGTCGAATGTGCCGAGAAATCCGATCGCGAGGCGGCCGCCTTTCACCGCGGCGGGATCGGCGTAGGGCAGATGATCGAAGCGAGCATCGAGCGCGGGGGTGCCGTGCATGGCGATGGCTGGCGCTCCGGCCGGTTCCGCCGCTTCCGAGGCAAGGGCGGCGTTAAAAGTGGCACGAAGAACCAACGCAAAAACAGCAATGGCCCGCAGTGATATCCGAGGCAGATGAGATTTCATTGGCGCAATTTAAACCGTTGATTCGAATTCTGCCCCGAGGGCAGCGCGAGCGGGCCCGAGAATAAAGCTTCCTTTAGCTTGGAAAATGCTTTATGAGTATCGCCGCGTCGTTGCTTTTGCGATGCTGGGCATGTGCCGCCGCGGTCAGATCGGCCGGAGCGGCGATCATGTGCCGGCAACGCTTAATGCCGTGTTTGCTGGAGCCATCTTGACTTTTCCGGCAAAAAGTTCGACGTACCCATCGCGACCGCGAATTCGCGGCGCCAAGATCAGTACCGACCGGGAGAGGACCATGAACGATCACGCAGTCGCCATTGTCAATGGCATACTCATTGCCACCATTGTAGTCCAGCTTATCCTCGTGAAAATTTGGGTATCCTGACGTTGTAAGCGCGCGGCCGCGCAAGTGGCCGCGCCACCTCGCCTTTGAAAATTCGAGACGGCCGGGAAAACGGCGGCAGGCGAGGGGGGCTAGCTGCAAAACAGGGCGGCGCCCGAGAGCGGGACAGTACGCATTGGGCGTGCCTATTTTCGACGCTTCCGGACCCAGCCGTCGTGGTGAGCGCAAATGGCGGTCACGCCGAGGGCGGAGGGTCCGGTGTGGCGGTTGGAGTAGCCGGTTTTTCGTCGACGGGCGACGAAGAGCTTTGGTAAACCCGCCGCTCCCATCTGTTCGAAGTCAACCGGCTGCCGTGGTAGCTGGAGTTGGTTGTCGCGGAATGCGGCCACGAACAGTCTTCATCTCCAGAGCACACTTTTCGCGGCGGGTTTTTGCGCCGCGCTTGGACGGAAAGTTCGCTCCCTTAACATGACACTAAAGGGAACCCGCTCCAGGGCTTGCAAGCCAGTCATAATATGCTTACCGAGGCGGTAAACCGAGGCACCGGTATGGAGCTGTCATGCCTCGGCCTCGACGGCGCTCCGCGCGTCCAGCGGGTCCGCAAAGGTGGTTTCATTGCGGCATCGCTTGCCGCCGTAAGGCGACCAGAGCAAAGGCGGCTGTGCAAGGCCTGCTTATTGGAAAGGAAATTTGATGCCCTTCTCGTTGAAACGTTTCGGCGCGGCCAGTTTAGCTAGCCTTATTCTAGTTGGGGGAACCGGTGCTTTCGCGCAGGCCAAGAAGCCGGCGCATCCCGCCCCGCGGCATCCCCCCAAGCGCAGCCCGCGCCCAACCAGCCCGCGCAGGATCAAGCCTCTCCGCTGGCGGCGCCACAAGGGCCCATCAAGATCGATCTCGTGCCGACGCAAAACGACTGGACCAAGGTGTGCGGCCGGGATCAGGCCGCAAACAAGGACATTTGCTACACGACGCGCGATTTCAGTGCCAAAGCTGGGGAGCCGCCGGTTCTTGCGCTGGCCGTCTACGATATTAAAGGCGACGAAACCCGCATTATTCGCCTGCTTGTGCCGGTCGGCCTTATGTTGCGGCCGGGATTCCGTTTCACCATCGACAAGGGCGTGGATGCTTGAGGGAACCTTCGAAATTTGCTTCCCGAACGGGTGTTTCGCCGAAGCCAAGGTCAAGGGCGTGACAATCGACCAGCTCAAGAAGGGGTCGATTATGAGTGTCGCGGTCAAGAACCAAGCGAACAACGAAGTGACTTTCGCGATCCCGGTGGCGGGTTTCGGGAGGGCATTTGATGGGCCGCCCGATCGACCCGAAGGTCCTCGAAGAGCAACAGAAGAAATTGCAGGAGGAATTGCAAAAGCGCGCCGAAGATGAGCGCAAGCGTCTCGAAGCGGCCAAGCCGGGCCAGGCTTCGCCGCAGCTCACCGCGCGCGCCGACACAATAGGCCATGGCTGCGGGGGGATCGCGCGGCTCGCGCCACCGCCGAGAATAGGCCCTCCCGTCATCGCGTTTTCGAAGTCCAGCGTCTATGGCGTTTGGACCGGCCGGGTCTGACATGATCTCGGGACGTGGAACGATCTGGGTGAAGTCCTTGGAGCGAAAAAGTGGCATCGGCGCTTCTTCCACCTATGCCCGCATCAATCTCGCCTTCGAGCGGGGGGACGGCGCCTGGCTGACATCGACGGAGGGCGAGCGGTTTCTCGATTTCGGCGGCGGCATCGCCGTGGCGTCGCTCGGCTATGGCCACCCTCATCTCGTTAAGGCGCTCCATGAGCAGGGCGCGAAAATCTGGCACGTTCCAATTTGTTCGAAATCCCGCGAAGCCGAGCGCCTGGCTCAGCGCCTCGTCGAGGTCAGCTTTGCCGACTATGTATTTTTCACCAATTCCGGGGCGGAGGCCGTCGAAGGCGCCATCAAGACGGCGCGCAAATATCAATCGGCGGGCGGCCATCCGGAAAAGTTCCGCATCATCACTTTCGCCGGGGCTTTTCACGGGCGGACGCTCGCGACGATCGCCGCGGCTGGCAATCCCAAATATCTTGAGGGCTTCGGTCCGAGAGTCGAAGGCTTCGACACGGTTCCTTTTGGCGACATCGGGCGCAGTGAAAGCCGCGATCGGTCCGCAAACCGGCGCCATTTTGATCGAGCCAATTCAAGGCGAAGGCGGCATCCGCGCCGCGCCGCCGGGCTTTTTGCGTGGCGTTACGCGAGCTTTGCGACGCGCACGGGCTTCTTTTGATGTTCGACGAGGTGCAGACGGGGGTCGGCCGGACCGGCAAGCTCTTTGCCTACGAACACTTTGGCGTCGCGCCGGACATCATGGCGATCGCCAAGGGCATCGGCGGCGGATATCCGCTTGGCGCTTTTCTCGCGACAAAGGAAGCGGCGAGGGGGATGACCGCCGGCACGCATGGCACCACCTTTGGCGGCAATCCGCTCGCCGCGAGCATTGGCAATGCGGTGCTCGATGTCGTGCTGGCGCCGGGGTTTATCGAGCGGGTCGCGTCGCTGGGCTTGCGGCTCAAACAAGGTCTCGCCCGGTTTAAAGGAAAGACATGGCGGGATCATCCCGGAGATTCGCGGCGAAGGTCTGATGCAGGGCATCGCCTTGCTATGCCGGTCACTGATTTCGCCGCCGCCGCGCGGGCCGAAGGCTTCTTGTCATTCCGGCGGCCGAAAATGTCGCGCGGCTATTGCCGCCGCTCATCATCGGCGAGGAGGAGATTTCCGAAGCCGTCGCGCGTTTCGACGCCGCCTGCCTACGGCTCGAAGGCCGCGAGCCTGAAAGCCGGTCGCAAGGCTCGAGCGGGACGGCCTTATGATCGCAGTCCCGAAGGCCAAGGCGCATCCTCCGCGCGTGCGGCATTTTCTTGATCTTTCGGAGATTCCGGCGGCTGAACTGCGCCTCATTCTCGATGCCGCGGCAAGATTCAAGGCGGGCCGCCGCAAGGGACAGAGTCCGCCAGACCGCCACTCGCCGGCAAGGTCTTGGCGATGATTTTCGACAAACCCTCGACCCGGACGCGGGTGTCCTTCGACATCGCGATGCGCGAGCTCGGCGGCGAAACGATCATGCTGACCGGCCAGGAAATGCAGCTTGGCCGAGGCGAGACGATCGCCGATACCGCACGCGTCTTGTCGCGTTTTGTCGATGCGATCGTGGTTCGCATTCTCGATCATGCCGCCATGCTCGAACTCGCCCGTCATGCCGGTGTGCCGGTCATCAATGGTTTGACGAAGCGTTCGCATCCTTGCCAAGTGATGGCCGACATTCTGACTTTCGAGGAAAAGAAAGGCCCGATCAAGGGGCGCACGGTAGCTTGGAGCGGCGACGCCAACAATGTGCTCGCGAGCTGGGTTCATGCCGCGCAGCGATTCGATTTTTCGCTCCATGTCGCAACTCCCGCCGGGCTCGATCCGCAAGGACGGGCTTCTCGAATGGGTGCGCCAGTTCGGGCGCCCGCGTGAAGCTCATCAGAGATCCCTATGTGGCGGTGAAGGGAGCCGACGCGGTCGTCTCGGATTGCTGGGTTTCGATGGGCGACGTGGACGAGGCCTTCGCCATAGCATTGCTTGCGCCCTACCAGGTCAATGCGAAACTCATGGCTTGCGCGGGCAAGGAAGCGATCTTCATGCATTGCTTGCCCGCCCATCGCGGCGAGGAGGTCACCGGCGAGGTGATCGACGGTCCGCAATCCGTCGTGTTCGACGAAGCCGAGAACCGGCTGCATGTGCAAAAAGGAATTCTTGCCTGGTGTCTTGGAGCGGCGAAGGCATTACCAGCCGGCCAGCTTGTTTCTTCCCGATAGGGTAGGGGCGGCGCGCGGGCATAATCATCGCGATATCGCGGCGGGAACCACCAGAGAGAAGTCGCCGTCGGCACGCGCGGGGAAGCCGGTCGGCTCGAAGAGGCGATCGGGATGCAACATGCGCTCCGCCGAAGCGATCAGCGCCATTTCATAAGACTGCCGCCGCTCGGTTTCTTCAAGAACGGCGAAGACCCCGGAAACAGTCCGGCCGAGTGCCGCACTGACTGGAAGGCCCTGTACCAGCGCGGCGGCAAAAAGCGCGGTAAAGAGATCGCCGGTCCCGGCCGGGCAGCAGGAAAGCCTGGGAGTCGAGACCATCCAAGTGGTCCGCGGTTCGATCGCCAAGGTCTGAATGATTTCCGAATTTGCGTCTTGGAGCTGCACCCCGGTTACTGCAACTGTTGCCGGGCCAAGTCCACGGGCGGCCGCGGCAATGCCTTCGAGTGTCGCGGGGGCGCGGCCCGCCAGCTGCTCCAATTCGAATTGATTCGGCGTAATAATATCCGCCAAGGGGACAAGGCCTTCGCAAAACAGGGCGCGCAAATCCTTGTCCACGTAAAGGCCGGGAGCGGCGTCGCCCATGACCGGATCGCAAAGATAGAGCAGGTTTGGGTTTCGCGCCTTCGCCCGGCGGACAAAATCGATAACGGCGGCGGCGATCGCCGGCGAGCCCAAATAGCCGGAGATCAAGACCTTACAGGTTTCGACAAGACCGCGTTCCTCGACGCCAACCAGCAGATCACGTACGAGTTTCGCGTCGAGCACCCCGCCACGCATCGAAGGGTAACGCGGATGATTGCTCTACAGCGCCGTCGGCACTGCCGCGACCTCGATGCCGCAGGTTTGCAGCGGAAAGACTGCGGCGCTGTTTCCAGCGTGGCCGTGAACAAGTTGCGACTAAAATCGCGATTACCGTCACGACGGCGCTTTCTCCTTCGAGGTCATGGGCGCAGCCCTTCCAGCCATTCTTCGAACATCGTACGCGCTTTGGCCCGCAATGAGGGTCCGGCGGCCTTTGCGCCATCGCGCAGATCGCGGGGATCGATCCCGGCACCGGCGAGTTCCGCCGCGTGGCCGACGAGCCATGATTCGATCCCGGCAGTTGGGTCGACCTCGGGATGGAACTGCACACAAAGAATGTTGGAACCCAAGGAGTAGGCTTGGTTGCGGCATAAACTTGTCGAGGCGAGAAGGACTGCGCCCTGCGGCAGATCGAAGGTGTCGCCATGCCAATGCAGCACTGGCGTTTGCGCCAGATGCCGAAGCGGCGAGGATGCAGCGGCATCCGTCAGATCGACTGGTTCCCAGCCAATCTCCTTGACACCGGAGGGATAGACTCGCGCGCCGAGCGCGCGGGCGACAAGTTGCGCGCCAAGACAGATGCCGAAAACCGGCCGACAGGCGCCCGCGCGGGCTTTGAGAAGATTAATTTCCTCGCGCAAAAACGGATATTTGTCTTCCTCGTAAACACCAATTGGCGCGCCGAGCACGATGACGAGATCTGGTGCGATGGGATCAGGCAAAGGGAGGCCGCCAGGGCCAACGTTGTAATACCGGAGTTCGTAGCCCGCCCGCGTCAAAGGTTCCTCGAAGGAACCGAGATCCTCGAAATGAACATGCCGTATGACGGCCGCAATTTTCATCGGCATCATGTTTCCTTTAAGGAGAGTTCGCAGTAATCCATGCGGCAAATGAATTCATGACGCTTTGGAGAACCTTACGTGTTCCCTCACTGGACAGCTTGCCATTCGGGTCGAAGAGCTTGTCGGCGCCTCCGATGTAGGCCTCGGGTCGGGGCATCACCGGGACATTCACGGCCATGAGCGATTGCCGCAGATGAAGGTTAGCCGCAAATCCTCCGATTGCACCGGGTGACGCGCTGACGACTGCTCCTGGCTTACCGTTCCACACATTTTGTCCAGAGGGCCGCGAACCAATATCCAGCGCATTCTTCAGCGCGGCAGGCACTGAGCGGTTATACTCAGGGGTCACGAAGAGAACGGCGTTGGCCGCCTTCACCCGCTCACGAAACTTTGTCCATGCCGCCGGCGGGATGCCTTCTTCGTCCGGGTTGTAGAGAGGAAGGTGGCCGATCTCCACGCTAGTGAGGTTCAGGGACGAAGGCGCGAGCTCTGCGAGCGCATTTGCTACTTTGCGGTTGATTGAATCCTTTCTAAGACTGCCGACGAAGACGGCTACGTCACGCACACTATCCATGTGGGGTCCTCTTCGGGAAATGGATGAGAATTCGTTGCGGTTAAGGGCAATTGCAGTTTTTAGATTGAACAGACTGGCGCTCGATTCGGCTTCGCCCCGACCACCTCCCGCCTCGAGCTGCCGGACTACCGCGTCCCGTGGTCTAAAGTGCCGCATTCCGCCAACAGCCGCGCGATCGCGGCGCGCAGCTCGGCGATGCCTTCGCCACTTCGCGACGAGGTAAAGATCGTCTCCGGAAATGCGGCGCGACGTTTGCTTGCGAGAGCGAGGGTGGCGGCGAGACGTGTCTCCCGCTCGGCCGCTTTTACCTCGTCTTGTTTCGTCAAGATGATCTGATGCGAGATTGCGGAAGAATCGAGAAAATCCAGCATCTCGATGTCGGCCGGTTTTGCACCATGACGGCCATCGATAAGAAGAAACACGCGCAGCAACCGCTCCCGGCCGCGTAAGAAATCCCCGATCAGCCGGGACCAGGACGCAGTCATTTCCTTCGACGCCGCGGCATGGCCATAGCCCGGCATGTCGATCAGGCGTAATTTCATGGAATCGATGTCGCCGCCAAGCGCGAAAAAATTAAGTGCGCGCGTGCGTCCCGGCGTGTGCGATGTCCGCGCCAGTGTCTTGCGGTTGGTCAACGCATTGAGGAGTGAGGACTTTCCCACATTGGACCGGCCGGCGAAGGCGATCTCCGGAGGACCCGGCGGTGGCAATTGGGCGGCATCGCCCGCCGCCCGTAGAAACGTACATTCGCCTGCGAAAAGCTTGCGTCCCAATTCGGCAAAATCAGGAGGGCACACGCGAGATCCTTCGTGGCCGGCGCGCCCGCCAAATCAGGTTGTCGCTTTCTTGCGGAACATGCCGGTCAAATTATCCCAGAGTTCGATCTTGGCACCGGCCCGCTTCATGATCGTCATCTGCTGAATGACCGACAAAATATTAGTCCAGCTCCAATAGATGACCAGGCCCGAGGCGAAGCTGCCAAGCGTGAACGTGAAGATGACCGGCATCCAGGTGAACAACTGCTTTTGCATCGGATCGGTGGGTTCCGGATTGACCTTCATCTGAATGAACATGGTAAAACCCATGATGAGCGGCCAAACGCCAATCGCAAGGTAGGGGCCAAACACCGGTATCTGAGTCGGATCGAATGGGATGTAACCGAACAGATTGAAGACATTGGTCGGGTCGGGCGCCGACAAATCCTTGATCCAGCCGAAAAACGGCGCGTGCCGCATCTCGATTGTGATGACGAGCACCTTGTAGAGCGAAAAGAACACCGGAAGCTGGATCAGCACCGGAAGGCACCCCGACAAGGGATTGATCTTTTCGCGCTTATAAAGCGCCATGACTTCCGCCTGCTGCTTGGGCTTGTCGTCGGGAAAACGGTCCTTGATTGCGGCAACCTGCGGCTGCACCACCTTCATCTTCGCCATCGCGCGATAGCTCCGGTTGGCGAGCGGGAATACGAGCCCCCTGACCAGAACCGTGATACACAAGATCGCGACGCCCATATTTCCGACCAACTTGTAAATGTGGTCGAGCAGCCAGAACATCGGCCTAGTAATAAAATAAAACCAGCCCCAGTCGATCAGAAGATCGAACTTCTTGATCCCCAAATTGGCCTCATAATGGTCGAGCGTGGCGGTTTCTTTGGCGCCCGCGAAGATCCTCGACGTGAATTCGCTCGATGTGCCCGGCGCCAGCGTCTTTCCTTCTGTTCCGGCAAATCCAGCCTGATAAATCACCGGAGCGCCGCCGGATCCAGAGTAGCTTGCCTCGAAAGCTATAGTCTGGTCCGGAATGACCGCCGCGGCCCAATATTTGTCGGTGAGGCCGAGCCAGCCGCCGGTACCCGCGAAATTCTTCGTCGCGTGATCTTCCTTTTCGATCTTATCGTACTTCATCTCCTGCACGCCCAAGTCGCCGATGACCCCGACGAACCCTTCATGCACTCTGTAAATGCCATTAGCCGCGGGCTTGCCATGCCGCTTGACGAATGCATAGGGATGCAGCGTGACCGCCTGGCTGGACCTATTTTCGACGCTGTCGGTCACCGTGAACATGTAATGGTTGTCCACCGCGATTTTGCGGCGAAACACCAAGCCCTGGCCATTGTCGAAGGTCAGCGTCAAGGGCGAAGTTTCCGTAAGCATATCATGATCGGCTTGCCACAATGTATCGGGCCCAGGCAGGATAAGATTGGCACCAGGATCGGCGATAACGCCCGCGTCGGCGTAATAAGGCGCCGGCGAACCGGCCGGCGAGAGCAAAACGATGTTCGGACTGTTCGGATCGACCGTTTCGCGGTAGGCCTTAAACGAAACGTCGTCGATGCGACCGCCCTTGAGCGCGATCGAACCGTAAATCGCCAGTGCGTCGAGCTTGACCCTGGGGCTTTCGGCCAAAGCTTCGGCACGGCTCTTTTGCGGCGCCGCTGCCACCTCTTGCATCGGCGTGCTCGCACTGGGCGCTTGCGAACGCGTGGCTTGGGAAGTGACCGCTTGCGTTCCCGGCTGCGCGCCAGGGGCTGAACGTGCTTGCATCTCGGCTTGGGTTTGCCGCTCCTTGTCGAGATGCGGCCGGTTATAAAACTGGTCCCACCCAAGAACGACAAGCAGCGACAGGCAGGTCGCGAGAATGATGTTTCTGACTTCGTTGCTAATCACTTGGGTATCCTGCCTTTTGAATTCTGCCGCCGCATCGCGTCCGCGCCGCCTTTGGCGTGGCCCTCCCGGTTACTACCCCGGCCGATGGGCTTCTGGTCTTTCCACGCATCGATCTTATCAAGCGCCCGGATAAGCTCCCCTTGCAAGGCATGGAACTGCATGCTGAGGGCCTCGGGCCGCGCGACGATTACATAATCATGGTCTGGCCGTGCCGGAAGAGGGTCGAGCAGGCGCAGCGCCTCCTTGAGACGGCGGCAAATCCTGTTGCGCTCTACTGCGCCGCCGGAGCGTTTGGTTACGGTGAAACCAAACCGCGGCGCGGCGCTCCGGCAAGGGGGAATATCGCCCGGTGCGCGCGTCTCCGTCGGCTCGGACGGGCGCGGCGCCGCTTGCAATGTCAGTCCCCGCGCGAAAAACCGCTTTCCCTGCGCCGCGCGCAGAAAGTCAGCCCTTCGTCGCAGCCGTTCCGGCGCCGTCACGGCGCCTCCATCCGGTTGGTCCAAAGGTTTCGCCGGGAATTGGGATGTAAACATCGCCGTGGCTTGACCGCCACGCCCGGCGCGAGGCTTTCGCATGGCGTTATATCCCGCGGGAGTGAATGACCGCCAATTTTTTCACGTGACTTTTGCGGCGAACGCTTCCCGGACGGCCGGGTTGCATGACCGCGCTGGTTAGAGACGCGCTCGTTAAAGATTTGTGAAGCAAAGCGGTTTCCCCCGAAAACCGCACCATGGAAACCCCGAAGCTTTCCGCTGTTTCATGGAAACATCGGAAGGTCCTAAACCTACTGTTGGAAGATTCACGCGGACAGCCGTTTGCGGCCGCGCGCGCGCCGCGCCGCGATAACCTTGCGGCCACCGACTGTCGCCATCCGGGCGCGAAACCCATGCCGGCGTTTGCGCACAATTTTGCTTGGTTGATAGGTCCGTTTCACCGCGCCGCTCCAACTTCCGTCCCAATAGCGCAACAAGTACCCGCCCGGCAAGACCCAAAATTGGAGCGCCAAGCTCACATAGAGGCCCGTTCCGCTAAACGGCGGCGGCGCGGCCTTGCGTCCCTTACCCCCTTTGCGGCGAGAGCGCCACCGAAAATCACTCTAACTGGTCTTTACTTCAGGACCCTATTTTTATGGCCCTGTATGGGCAAGCCCCCGACGAAAAATTTCGCCTTGGCCCGCAATGTGCAAGTGAGCATCCATGAAACCCATGGAGCTTTGTTGAGCCGGGACTTACGCATTGCCGTCATCGACGCAGAATCCGTTGCGCGCCGCCATTATTGAAGAAGGATTGCGCGCGGCCGGGCACACGAGCGTCGTGCGGATCGACGACACGGCGGAGCTCCTCGACCGCATTCGGGCGATCGACCCAGACGTCATCCTCATCGATCTTGAAAGCCCGAGTCGCGACGTTCTCGAGCAAATGTTCACGGTGAGCCGTTCGGTCGCGCGGCCCATCGCCGTGTTCGTCGACTGGTCCGACGCCGTGACGATCGACGCTGCGATCGATGCTGGAGTCTCGGCCTATATTGTCGATGGCCTCCGCAAGGACCGCGTGAAGCCGATTCTCGACATCACGATCAGCCGGTTCAATGCCTTCGCCAAGCTGAAGAACGAGCTTGAAACAGCGAAGTCACAGCTTGATGACCGCCAGACCATCGGCCGTGCCAAGGCGCTGGTCATGCGCGCCAAGGGAATTACGGAGGAACAGGCCTATGCCCTCATGCGCCAAATCGCGATGAACGAAAACAAAAAGATCGCCGAGGTTGCCCGTTCCATCATTACCGCAGCGGAGCTGTTGCGATGACAAAAAAACTGCGCATCGGATATGTGCCGTTGACCGACGCGGCGTTGCTTCACGTCGCGAAAGCCCAGCATTTCGCCGCCGCGCGGGGCGTCGAGATTGACCTCGTGGCTGACTCCTCCTGGGCCAATATCCGCGACAAGCTCGTGGCCGGCCATTTCGATGCGGCACAAATGCTGGCGCCGGCCGCCATCGCGGTTTCGCTCGGCATCGGACAAATCGAGGCTCCGCTGGTAGCGCCGGTAGCGCTCGGACTCAACGGCAACGCCATAACGGTCTCGCAAGCGCTGTTCGAAGCCTTGCGGCAGGAAGCGCAAGGGGACCTGGCGGATCCGCGCGTTACCGCCGAGGCGCTCGCCAGGATCGTGGCAAGGCGCCGCGAAAGAGGTAAATCCCCGGTGACATTTGGCCATGTATTTCCTTTTTCCAGTCATCACTACCAGTTACGCTTATGGTTGCGGGCCGCCCGCATTAACCCCGATGCAGATGTTCGGCTCGTCGTCGTGCCACCCCCGCTCATGGTCTGGACCCTGCGCAAGGGCCAACTAGACGGCTTCTGCGTCGGCGCGCCATGGAATGCTGTCGCTGTCGCCGCCGGCGCCGGGATCATCCTCCATCAAGGCACGGCCATCGTCCGCGACTGCCCCGAGAAAGTCCTGGCCTTCCGGGCCGAATGGGTGCGTTCACATGCTAACGACGTCCACGCCCTCACGGAAGCCGTCGGCGACGCCTCGCGCTGGGCGGTTGCACCGAGCAACCGCGATGCTCTGGTGGCGCTGCTGACAGGCACGGCGGGGCAAGACGTGAGCGCCAGGACAATCGAAAGGGTCCTCGAAAGCCCTCCTGCCTGCGCTTCCGGCCCTGCTCTTACGGAAACCGGCCTCCGGCTCGACCAAGATGCGATCAAGGCCGATCCCGGTCAGGCGCTTTGGCTCTACGCCCAGATGGCGGCGGCTGGCCAGACTGCTTATTCGCATGACCAGGCCGAAGCCGCCGCCGCCGTCTACGCCCCAGCTCTCGGACCGCCGGTTTCGCGCCCGGCGGCCATCCCCGTTGCGTTCGACGGTCCCGCATTTTCACAAAATGATATCGCTTCCTACCTCACCGCATTGAAAACGGGGCGCTCATGCTGATCGGTTGTTGCATTGCGCAATAAATGCGCAGCGCGTGCAATATTCCGGCAAACTGGCGCCCCGCTATTCGCTAGCCCACGCGAAAATGGGAGGGCTGGGGCTGCCGCGCGAGCGAGACCGTCGTCAACAATATTTGGCATGGAGCTTGCTCCCAAGTTTCTATGGATCAACTCCCTACGGTCCTTTCCGGGTCCAATGATGGGCCCGGGCATCCAGCAACGCCGCTGACTGGCCGCCACAAACGTGGGGGTCCGCCAGCGGCTATTTTTTTGTCATGGAGCTTGCCTATGAATTCCAAAACCTCGCCCGCCGCGCCTGGACCGGACCGTCAGCCGGTGCCTGGTTCGACCTGGATCTCGGAGTGGAACCCGGAGGACGAGAAGTTCTGGGAGTCGGAAGGCAAGTTCATTGCCCGGCGCAACCTGATCTGGTCGATCCTGGCAGAGCACGTCGGCTTCTCGGTCTGGCTGATCTGGAGCATCGTGGCGACCAAGCTGCCGGACGCCGGCTTTAACTACACGACCGGCCAGTTGTTTCAACTCGTGGCTATCCCCGGGCTAGTAGGCTCGCTGATGCGGTTCCCGTACACGTTTGCGGTGCCCCGGTTCGGCGGACGAAACTGGACCATGGTGAGCGCGGGGCTGCTGATCATCCCGGCGATCGCGCTGGCGTACTTCGTCACCCAGCCTGACACCCCCTTCTGGCTGATGCTGATCGTGGCTGCTACGTCCGGCTTCGGCGGCGGCAATTTCGCCTCCAGCATGGCCAACATTTCATTCTTCTACCCGAACCGCGTGAAGGGCTGGGCGCTGGGCCTCAACGCGGCCGGTGGAAATATCGGCGTCAGTGGCGTCCAGTTGATGACGCCGATCATGATCGGGTGCGGATGGATCAGCTTCTATTGGGCCTCGCCGCGGAGTTTGGAAGGGCTGTACCTGCAGAATGCAGGGCTCATGTGGCTGCCACTTATCGCCCTCGCCGTGTTTGGCGCCTACCGCTACATGAACAATCTGACCACTGCGCGCTCGACGTTCAAGGATCAGCTGATCATCGTCAAGCGCAAGCACACTTGGGTGATATCCTGGCTCTATATCGGGACCTTCGGCTCGTTTATCGGCTATTCGGCCGCATTCCCTTTGTTGCTCAAGACGCAGTTTCCGGCGATTACCGTTGGCATTGCCTTCCTGGGACCGCTGGTCGGCTCGATCGCGCGTCCGCTTGGCGGCCTGCTTGCCGATAAGATCGGCGGCGCGCGCGTGACCCTTTGGAACTTCGTTGTCATGGGCACTGCTACCATCGGCGTCATGCATTATGTCGAGACCAAGAATTTTGCCGGCTTCCTTGCTATGTTCCTTATTCTCTTCATCACGACCGGCGTCGGCAATGGCTCGACTTTCCGGATGATCCCCTCGATTTTCCGCGCGGAGAAGCTCAGAGAAGCAAAGGGCTTGGGCGAGGCTGCCCGGGCGCTGGCCCTCAAGGCGGCCGGTATCGAAAGTGCCGCTGTGCTCGGCTTCACTTCGGCGATCGGTGCCTGCGGCGGATACCTCATTCCACGCGGCTTCGGCGCCTCGATTGCCGCCACCGGCGGTCCCAATCTGGCTTTGGAGGTCTTCCTGGCGTTCTATGTAACCTGCGTGGCGCTTACCTGGCGGAACTATTTGCGGGACAGACAGCTAGGCGGCGCTCAGAGCCTCGCCGAAGCACGCGTGTAAGGTACGGACGAGGGGCGCCCGGGCCTGGCTGGGGCGCAACCAGTGCGCATCTAATTCTCCAACGGCAAGGAACCTTTCATAATGAACATTCACGTTCCTCCCAAAGAACGGCTCGTCGTGATTGGCAACGGGATGGCTGGCATGCGGGCCGTTGAAGAATTGTTGAAACGCACGCCGGACCGCTACGAGATCACCGTTTTCGGAGCCGAACCGCACGTCAATTATGACCGGATTCTCTTGTCGTCGGTATTGGCCGGCGAAAAGGAAATCGACGAGATCATCATCAATTCGCGCAGCTGGTACGAGGAAAACGGTATCCGGCTCTTCACTGGAGATCCGATAATCTCGATTAGTGGAGCTGCGCATACGGTCACCTCAAAAAACGGGCGCGTGGAACCCTATGACCGGCTGCTCGTGGCGACGGGGTCGCGCCCGATCGTGCCGCCAATTCCAGGTTTGAACCTACAAGGCGTATGTGCCTTTCGCGATATTGCCGATATCGAGCAAATGATCGCCGCTTCAACTCGGCATGCGAAGGCGATCGTCATTGGCGGCGGCTTGCTTGGCCTGGAGGCGGCAAATGGGCTGCTTCGCCGTGGGATGAACGTAGCGGTCGTGCACCTTATGGACACGCTCATGGAACGCCAGCTCGATCACCAGGCTGGTAAGTTGCTGCAAAGGGAGCTCGACGAGCGGGGCATCAATTTCTTCATGAATGGCCAGACCGAGGAAATCTTTGGCGCCACGCAAGCCGAAGGCGTCCGGCTGGCTGACGGCCGCGAGGTCCCCGGCAATCTCGTTGTCATGGCAATCGGCATTCGCCCTAACACCGACCTCGCACGCGCCGCCGACCTCGAGATCAATCGGGGGATTGTGGTCCACGACGACATGCGAACCTCCGATCCTGATATTTTCGCCGTCGGCGAATGCGCCGAGCATCGTGGCATGACCTATGGCCTTGTCGCGCCCCTGTATGAGATGGCCAAAGTGTGTGCCGACCACCTCGCCGGAGATGCGCATAAATCCAGCTATACCGGCTCGGTTTTGGCCACCAAATTGAAGGTAACCGGCGTCGACCTCTTTTCCGCGGGCAACTTCAGTGGCGGCGAGGATTGTGGCGAGATGACCTATCACGACACGACTGGTCAAGTTTACAAGAAGCTCGTCATGCGCGAAGGGCGCGTCGAAGGCGTGGTGCTCTATGGCGATGTGACCGATAGCGGCTGGTATCTCGAACTCTTGCGAAACAAAGAGGACGTTACGGCCTTCAAGGATGCCATCCTGTTTGGCCAGGCAATCGTCGCCGCAATGGGAAAAATCAAGCCGGTCGGCGTTGAAGACCTGCCCGATAACTATCAAATCTGCGGCTGCAACGGGGTTAGCAAAGGAACTATCGTTCAGACAATCTTGGACAAAGGTCTCAGCACGCTCGCCGAGGTGCGCGCCCACAGCAAGGCATCGGCCTCTTGCGGTTCCTGCACTGGGCTGGTTGAAGGCCTGTTGGCGGCGACATTGGGCGATGCTTTCTGTAAGGCCAAAGAGCCGGGGATGTGCCGCTGCACCGAGCATACTCATGACGAAGTGCGGCGCCAGATCATTGAACAAGAGCTGAAGACAATTCCACGTGTCATGTCGGCGCTTTCCTGGTCAACTCCCGATGGATGCCATTCCTGCCGGCCAGCTCTCAATTTTTACCTGCTCTGCGCTTGGCCGGGGGAATATGTGGACGATGCGCAGTCGCGCTTTATCAATGAGCGGGCACATGCCAACATCCAAAAAGACGGGACGTTCTCGGTTATTCCACGCATGTGGGGCGGCACGACCAGCGCCAAGGAACTTCGCGCGATTGCCGATGTCGTCGATAAGCACACTATCCCGACGGTCAAAATAACCGGAGGACAACGCGTCGACATGCTGGGCGTCCGCAAAGACCAATTGCCGGCCGTCTGGCGCGAACTCAATGAAGCGGGCCTCGTTTCGGGCCACGCCTACGGCAAGGCGTTGCGTACCGTGAAAACCTGCGTCGGCTCGGAATGGTGCCGGTTCGGAACGCAGGACTCCACGGCGATGGGGATCGCGCTTGAGAAGATGACATGGGGATCATGGCATCCGCACAAGGTCAAGCTAGCGGTGTCTGGCTGCCCGCGCAATTGCGCCGAAGCCACCATCAAGGACTTTGGCGTCGTCGCTATAGAAAGCGGTTGGGAGCTGCACGTCGGGGGCAATGGCGGCATCAAAGTTCGCGCTACCGACTTGTTGTGTAAGGTCGCCACCGAGGCCGAGGTGCTCGAATACTGCGCGGCCTTCCTGCAGCTCTACCGCGAGGAGGCCCGCTATCTCGAGCGCACCGCGCCCTGGATCGAACGTGTCGGCCTCGACTACGTCAACGGCCGCATCGTGCAAGACGCCGCCGGGAGAAAATCGCTTCAGGACCAATTCCTCTATTCGCAACAATTTTTCCAGCAGGATCCGTGGGAAGAACGGGCGCGCGGCGAGACGCAGCCCGCTGAATTCCGCGCGCTTGCAACAGTCAATTCGTAACATGGCTGGTTCTGACTGCCTCGGAGGCTGGCGGGACGTCGGCCTTATCGAAGACATCCCCAGGTTAGGGTCGCGCGTTGTCGCTACGGCGCGGGGCAATGTCGCGGTTTTCCGGACCGCCGGCGACGAAATCTTTGCGCTTGATGACCGCTGCCCGCACAAGGGCGGGCCGTTATCGCAAGGCATCGTCCATGGCACTTATGTGACCTGCCCACTGCATAACTGGGTCATCAACCTCCCGACCGGCGAGGCTGTGGCTCCCGACCAGGGCTGCACACGTAAGGTGCCGGTTCAAATCAGGGATCGGCGGGTTTTCCTCAACCCCGCATTTACAACAATTTTTCCAGTGGGATCCGTGGGCCGGGCGCGCAAACGCGGAGGCGCAGCCCGCTGAATTCCGCGCTTGCGAAAGTTGATTCGTAAATGGATGAGTTTGATCGTCCGGGCAGCTGGCGGGAAGTCGGCACTATCGATGACATCCCCAAATTAGGCGCGCGCGTTGTCGCGACGGTGCTGGGCGACATCGCAGTATTCCGGACCGCCGCCGGCGAAATCTTCGCGCTGGAGGACCGCTGTCCGCACAAGGGTGGACCTTTGTCGCAAGGCATCGTGCATGGCAAACATGTGACCTGCCCGCTGCACAATTGGGCCGTCGACCTTGCCACCGGCGAGGCTGTAGCCCCCGATCAGGGCTGCACACGCAAGGTGCCGGTTCAAATCAGTGGCCGGCGCGTTTTCCTCAACCCTGGACCCATGAAGGAGGTCCAGACGACCTGTCCTTACTGCGGAGTTGGCTGCGGCGTCGTGGCCACGCCCGGAAACGCCGGCAGGGCAGTTATCACCGGCGACAAGAGCCATCCGGCGAATTTCGGCCGCCTTTGTTCCAAGGGCTCTGCACTTGGCGAGACCCTGGGCCTCGAAACGCGGCTCCTGCATCCAATGGTGGACGGAGCACGCGCGACATGGGACCAGGCGCTCGAGCGGATTGCGAATGGATTGCGGCGGACCTTGGAAAATCATGGCCCGGACGCAATTGCCTTCTATCTTTCCGGCCAATTGCTCACCGAAGACTATTATGTCGCCAACAAGCTGATGAAAGGCTTCATCGGCTCGGCAAATGTCGACACCAATTCGCGCCTGTGCATGGCCTCGTCGGTGGCCGGACACAAGCGGGCGTTCGGTTCGGACACCGTGCCCGGCTGCTACGATGATCTCGACGAGGCGGATCTCCTCGTCCTTGTCGGATCGAATGCCGCCTGGTGCCATCCGGTCCTCTATCAACGGATGGTGCGCGCGCGCGAGCAATGCGGCGCGCGCATCGTGACCATCGATGTGCGCGGCACCGAGACGAGCGAGAGTGCCGATCTCGCGCTGACGATTGCGCCGGGCATGGACGGAGTTTTGTTCTGTGGCCTCTTGGTGCACCTCGCCGATAGCGGTTTTGTCGCTCGCGCCTATACGGGGGCCCACACTGAAGGCTTCGAGGCCGCGCTTGCCGCGGCACGCGCGATCGCACCAGACCTTGCCACCGTCGCTAACAAATGCGGCGCCGCGAGCTCGGACATCGCGGCTTTTTTCGATCTCTGGGCAGCAACAAGGCAGGTCGTTACCCTCTACAGCCAGGGGGTCAACCAATCCTGGCAAGGAACCGATAAGGTCAATGCAATCATCAATTGCCATCTTGCAACTGGCCGCATCGGCATTCCCGGCGCGGGGCCGTTTTCCTTGACGGGGCAGCCGAATGCGATGGGCGGGCGCGAAGTCGGCGGGCTCGCCAATCAACTTGCCGCGCATATGGGGTTTTCGCCGGCCGAGATCGATCGTGTAGGCCGCTTCTGGGGTGCGCCGCAAATGGCCACACATGAGGGTCTCAAGGCCGTCGCAATGTTCGATGCTGTCGCGCGTGGCGACATCAAGGCGTTGTGGATCATGGGTACCAATCCGGCGGTGAGCCTGCCGCGCGCGGATCATGTGCGTGACGCGCTGCGCGGGCTCGATCTTTTGGTCATCTCTGACACAGTGTGCGCGACCGATACGATCGATAGCGGCCCGCATGCCCTCCTGCCCGCGCGGGCCTGGGGAGAAAAGGACGGGACAGTCACCAATTCCGAGCGGCGGATATCGCGCCAGCGCCCGTTCCTGCCGGCCGCGGGCGAAGCAAAGCCAGATTGGTGGGCGGTGGCGGAGGTGGCCAAGCGGATGGGCTTTGGCGCGGCCTTCGATTATTCCGGCCCGGCCGCGATTTTCCGCGAGCATGCGGCGCTTTCAGCATTCGAGAACAACGGAACCCGCGATTTCGATATCGGAAGCCTCGCCTCCCTAAGCGAAGCGGCCTATGACTCGCTTGGTCCCGTGCAATGGCCTGCACCTGCGGGCCGCCCCTGCGGTAAGATGCGCTTGTTCGCGGATGGATGCTTTTATACGCCATCGGGCCGCGCCCGCTTCGTTGCCATTCCCGAGCCGGTGCTTGCCGAAGCACCCAACGAGACGTTTCCCTTCCTCTTGAACACCGGGCGGGTGCGCGATCAGTGGCACACGATGACCCGGACCGGCCTCTCGCCAAAGCTTTCCAGCCACATGCCCGACCCTTTCGTCGAGGTTAGCGCGGACGATGCGAAAAGGCTCGGGCTCGGCACTGACGGATTTGCGAAAGTGAGTACGGTACATGGGAGCGCGGTACTGCGTGTCCACATAACTGCTGCGCAAGTGCGGGGACGGATTTTCGTTCCGATCCACTGGAACGACATGACTTCCGCCCGCGCGCGCATTGGCGCGCTTGTCCATTCTTTCACCGATCGGCACTCGGGGCAGCCTGACTCCAAGAGCATTCCGGCGGCACTCGCGCCGGTTTCCTTCGCAGCGCATGGTTTTGTCCTCGCTCGAAGGCGCTTGCCACTGCCCGGCGACACGGTGTTTGCTTGGAGCGCAATAGAAGGCGGTTTTGCCGCGCGTTTTGCGACAAATGAGCCATCCGCAACACTGTTCGAGGCTGTTGCTGCCCATTCCAAGTCAGCCGAACCAGTGACCTACAACGATTCGGCAACAAGCGTGTTCCAGGGCGCACTCGTCTTGGGCGGCCGGCTCGATGCGGTGCTGGTGTGGGGGGAGGGGGAGGGGGAGGGGGAGGGGGAGGGGGAGGGGGAGGTGCCGCCTTGGAACAAGCTCGTCGAAACATGGCGGCTGGAGAGGCTCGACGCGACGGCGCGTCAGTTTCTCCTGTCAGGCAAAAACGAGGCCGGCGATTTCGATGCAAGTCCCACAATCTGCGCATGCTATGGCGTGAAATCGCAAGCCATCTTGGCGGCGATCGCCGATGGCGCATGGTCGCCAGAGGCGATCGGCACACGGCTCAAGGCCGGCACAAATTGCGGATCGTGCCTGCCCGAACTGAGGCGCATGATCGCCGCGCGGACGCGGGAGAAGCCAAACGCGCACATGCCGGTTTAAACCCGGCAGCCCGCTCGCTAGCACGCCCGCTTAGCAAGGACCGGGACGGACGCCCCGGCCGGGCCATGGCCCGGAATTTGGCTTGCCGCCGGCCCGCTGGCGTGGCAACGAACGCGGAGTGGATCGGCGACCGGAACGGCACCCAATGACAACCGTGGATTTCGCCGCTTTCGTCGAGAAGCTTGCGGATATCGCCTCAGATACGATTCTGCCGTTCTTCCGTACCGCGCTCACCGCCGAGGACAAAAACGCCGGAGGCATGTTCGATCCCGTGACGGAGGCGGACCGTGCTGCGGAGGCGGCGATGCGGCGCCTTATCCAGGCGACGTTCCCGCATCACGGCATCATCGGCGAGGAATTCGGTCCTCTGCAAAGCGATGCCGACTATGTTTGGGTGCTCGATCCTATAGACGGCACGAAGAGCTTTATCTCCGGCATGCCGGTGTGGGGGTGTCTCATCGGGCTTCTCTACAAAGGGTCCCCGGTCTATGGCATGATGGTGCAACCATTCACTCTGGAGCGTTTCACCGGCGATGGGAAGCGCGCGGTCTGGCGCGGTCCTGGTTACGATCATAAGATGACGGAACGCCGGCTCGCCACAAGGCGCTGCGAGACGCTCGAGCAGGCCACGCTGATGACGACATCGCCGCTATTGTACTCCACCACAAAACTCAAGGCATTCCGCAGGATCGAAGCAAGAGCGCGCCTGTCGCGCTATGGCGGCGATTGCTATGCTTTCGCGATGCTGGCGGCAGGGCATGTGGATTGCGTGATCGAACCAGATCTTAACCCCTATGATATTGTTGCCCTGGTGCCGATCATTGAAGGGGCCGGCGGAATTGTGACTTGCTGGGACGGCAGCAGCCCGGCAAAAGGCGGCGACGTCATCGCCTCTTGCAGCGCCGGCCTACACGAAGAGGCGATAAGCCTGTTGCAGGCTTAAAACGCCCGCACTCCACCATCCGTGCGGGTGCATTTCTCGATTCCCAAGCTCTCACCCATTTCCAGGAATGCGCGGCGTGGCGAACGCCTCTCGGATCTTTTGCAGAAGCATGCGGACGTCTTCCGGCTCCAATTCGTCGGACGGCAAGGGGAATATTTTTTGCAGCTTCCGGCCAAAATGGGCGCGCACTGCTGTCTCCCGGAAGGACCCGATCTCGGGGTTCTCGAATTTGCTTTCGCCCGGCGCCAAGGTGTCGCCTCGAAAGCGATTAATCTCCGGCATGATCATCGTCCCAAATACCGCCTGTCGCGTTCGCGGCCACGTCCGCAAAGTTTCGCCCTCCCAATTTTTTGGTGGCTTGCCGGCCGCTGCTGTGCCACTCATTTCGTTCGCCCTTTCTACGCCTAGAACTTCCAGCGCACGCTTTTGTTCCACCGCCATACTCACACGCAAAAGCTTGCCCGTGGCAGGAGGATGAATAGCCGCAAGCTCTACCCCGTTCTTCGCAGCGTGGGCACAAAAACGCTGGTTTAGGCTTAAGATTAAGATAATGCGGTGAATCGGAAGCGGGGGCGCATCCCCTCTCCCGCTTGCGGGAGAGGGTGGCACGGCGAAGCCGAGCCGGGTGAGGGCTCTTTCAACGCGCCTTGCGTTTGCCTTTACCCGGCGGCGGCGGCGCCTCGGCATTCTCTTGATCAAGCGCCGCGATCTCGCCATCGAACCTGGCGAGGTCATTTGCCCACACGGCATTGTCCGGCGAGAGTTTTGTCAAGCGCGCCATGATCGCCTGGCCTTGCCGCAAAAAGTCGCGCGCTTTTGCCGCGTCGCCGGATTGCTTGTGCACCAGCGCGAGATTGGCAAAGGTCACGCGAGTATCGCGTTGCAAACTCGCATTGCCGGGATCCGGATCTCGAATAGGAACGATCTCTAATCGCGAGGCTAGTCGGAATAGGATTCGAGCGCGCCTGGAAGATCGCCTTGATCCATGCTGCACGTCGCCAGCTTGATCGTAGCTGATCGAGAGATCGCGCTGCCAGCCCGCATTGCCGGGGTCGGATTTGGCGAGGCGCTCGGCAATGGCGAGGCTGTCGCGGAAAGGATTTCAGCGCCTCGGGCAGATCGCCCTGCGCCACCTGCACGTCGCCAACCTTGTTGTAGCTGACCGAGAGATCGCGCTGCCAGCCCGCATTGCCGGGGTCGGATTTCGCCAGCCGGTCTCTAATGGCGAGACTGTCGGAATAGGATTTCAGCGCGCCCGCGAGATCGCCCTGCGTCGACCTGCACGTCGCCGACCTTGTCATAGCGACACCGAGAGATCGCGCTGCCAGCCCGCATTGCCGGGATCGGATTTCGCCAGCCGCTCTCTTATGGCGAGGCTGTCGGAATAGGATTTCAGCGCGCCCGCAAGGTCGCCTTGATGCCTTCTGCACGTCGCCGATCTTGTCATAGCTGCACCGAGAGATCGCGCTGCCAGCCCGCATTGCCGGGGTCGGATTTCGCCAGACGCTCGGCAATCGCGAGGCTCGTCGCGATAGGTTTTCAGCGCCTCGGGCAGATTGCCCTGCGCCACCAGCACGTCGCCGACCTTGTTGTAGCTACCGAGAGATCGCGCTGCCAGCCCGCATTGCCGGGGTCGGATTTCGCCAGCCGGTCGGCAATCGCCAGCCCGTCGCGGTAGGTTTTCAGCGCCTCGGGCAGATTGCCCTGCGCCACCAGCACGTCGCCGACCTTGTTGTAGCTCACCGAGAGATCGCGCTGCCAGCCCGGCATTGCCGGGATCGGATTTCGCCAGCCGGTCGCGATGGCGAGGCTGTCGCGGATAGGATTTCAGCGCGCCCGCAGAGGTCGCCTTGCGCGACCTGCACGTCGCCGACCTTGTTGTAGCGACACCGAGAGATCGCGCTGCCAGCCGGCATTGCCGGGGTCGGATTTCGCCAGCCGGTCGGCAATGGCGAGGCTGTCGCGAATAGGATTTCAGCGCGCCGCGAGGTCGCCCTGCGCCACCTGCACGTCGCCGACCTTGTTGTAGCGAAACCGAGAGATCGCGCTGCCAGCCGGCATTGCCGGGATCGGATTTCGCCAAGCCGGTCGCCGATCGCGAGGCTGTCGCGGATAGGATTTCAGCGCGCCGGCGAGGTCGCCCTGCGCCTTCTGCACGTCGCCGACATTGTCGTAGGAGACCGAGAGATCGCGCTGCCAGCCCGCATTGCCGGGATCGGATTTCGCCAGCCGCTCTCTAATGGCGAGACTATCGCGAATAGGATTTGAGCGCGCCCGAAAGGTCGCCTTGATCCTTCTGCACGTTGCCGACTTCGATCGTAGCTGATCGAGAGATCGCGCTGCCAGCCCGCATTGCCGGGGTCGGATTTGCGCGAGGCGCTCGGCAATCGCGAGACTATCGCGAATAGGATTTGAGCGCGCCAGAGAGGTCGCCGCGCTGCCTCTTGACGTGGCCGAGGCCAGTCAGCGCCCAAGATTTGTAGAAAGGCTGGTTGGTCCCTGCCAGCGCGAGCACGCGTTCAAGACATGTGTTGCGCTTGGTTGAGGGGTCGGTAATCGATCCGAATCCAGCCCGCGCAAAGCAAGCTCTCCAGATCATCTGGATCGAGCGCCAGCGCTTTGTCGTAAGCCGCCAGCGCCCGCTTCGGATCGGCGAGGCCCGCGATGGCGCCGAGGTTGCGATAGGCAATCGCCGCCTCTTTGCGATCCTTCTCTATCTGCGCCCTCTTGTCTTCCGCGAACGCTTCCAGGAGCGGCTCCGCCTCGGCGGTCTTGTTTGCCTTCAAGAGATCAAGCGCTTGTTGCAAGCGGGAGTCGCCCTCGGCCGCGCCTTGCGCGATCGATTGGACCGCCCCGCCAACCGCTTGTTGCGCGCCCGGTGCGGCCGCTCTCTCGCTGTTTTCCAAGAGGCGCCGCGTCAGCGCGAGCACTTCGTCCAGCTTCTCGTTCTGATTCGTTTTACGAGGCAGCAAAACGTCATCCTGCAAAAAGGCGACAACTCCTTCATAAACTGGGTCGTCATAAACCAGGTCTTTGTTCTTCGGTGGTTTGCAAATGTTGATGTGATCGCGGTTGACAGGGATCGGCTGTACACCTGGGAGCCTCGGATCGGCACTCGCAGCGGTCACGACCTTCGTGCCCCAAACCCCGACCTTCTCGTAATAAACGCGGTGACGGATCACCACTTCTTCGTTGGCGATGCGATCGCGGTAGAAATGCCCAAGCTCAAGCAAGGCAGTATCGCTGGCCGTGAGATCGCCAAGGGACTTCGACGCGAACCAATACGCAAACTTCGCAATGCTGGCTACGATCGATCCGTCATGTGGCGTGGCGAGAAATACGACCCCGGCAATGCGATCCAGAAACTCGCCTTTGCCGGGCTGCTGCCCACGGTCGAGATGAGCCGTCACCACGAGCTTTTTGATGATAAGCCCACCAAGACTGTGACATACAAAGGCGATCGGCACACTCCGCGATGCACGAAGGACGCGCGAATTCATTAGCTTGTCCAACACGGCCACGGCAGCTTCGGCGATTGGCCAGCCATCGCTCCAGGACGCCTTGTCGCCGGGGTAGCCAAGTGTATAGACCGCGATGCCATCGATCTCTTTGGCAATATCTTTCAGCCAAAAATATCCATCATTCTCGCCGCCCTTGTGGCACCATGTGGTGATTGGATCTCCTCCAAGCCCATGTACGAAAATTACGTTGAGGCGGGGCTCGCCGGCGCCTGTTCCAACGCATTTGAGGGAAATGTCCGGCATAAAATTTCAGTCCCAATACAAAAATGAGCTTAGCGTTGGCATCATAGGCGAATTCGATGGTGCCGCTACCGCAACTTCAGCACGGGTCAATATTTGATGGGGCGCAGGTAACAGAGGTCGTCCCGCCGTTTTTCAGGATCATTGAAAACTCCCCAGCCACGAAAGCATTTTCAAAAACCCGCCAAAAGCACCAATTTTCCGGGCGAACTTACGTCTCCCACTCCTGCCAGCTGTACGCAGCCTTGTAAGATTTCCGGCCCGCAATCGTACCAAAATGTTTCGTGTTTATCCCTTGACAACAAGTATACGGGCGAGTATGGTATCCCTCAGTCGCATGTAGCGGGGGATAACCATGGCCGGGTTCACCTTCAAGCAATTCCAAGAGGAATTCCCAAACGACGCCGCTTGCCTCAAGCGGATCATGGAAATTACGTATGGCGGCGAGGCCGCAAACTGTCCAGTCTGCGACAAGCGTACCCAATTCCATCAGATGAACAAACGGCGCGCTTATTCCTGCCAAGAATGCGGCCATCATGTCTACCCATGCGCCGATACGATTTTTCATAAGTCAAGCACCAAACTGACGATTTGGTTTTTCGCAATGTACCTAATGACCAGTACACGCCACGGCGTTGCCGCTAAAGAAATCGAGCGCCAAACTGGCGTCACTTATAAATGCGCTTGGCGCATATGCCACGAGCTGCGCAAGCTCATGGCATCGGCAGATCATCGCGGACCGTTGGGAGGTAACGGCAAGCATGTTGAAATCGACGAAACGCTTCTTGGTGGCCGCATTAAGGGACAAGGACGCGGAAGGCACCCTGACAAAAAGATCATCGTGTTCGGAATGGTTGAGCGCGACGGCAAAATACGAACTGGCACGATCCCAGACCAAACAGCCTCCACGATCGAACCGATCATCCTTGAGCATGTTGCCGAGGGAACTACCATTTCCACCGATATGCACGGCGCCTATGCCAATCTTAGCGATACTTACGAACATGGCGCCGTTGACCATAGGGCTGATGAATGGGTTCGCGGAATTCACCATACAAACACGATTGAAGGCCATTGGTCGCATTTTAAACGAGCCATAAAAGGCACGCACGTTCACATTTCGAAGAAACACGCATGGAAGTATATTTGCGAGTTCAATTATCGTCGCAACTACCGGGCGTCGCACTGGTCAATGTTCAATCTTTTGATTGAGGCTTTCGCGTTGCCGCGTTTAGCAGAGCCGTGAAATCCTCTCGGTGGTGCAGATTGGGTGCCTTTGCCTCTAAGGGGCCGTCATCAGGAATAATATCTGGCGTAGCTCCACTTTTTCTGAGCTTTTGAACAATAGCCTTTCTAATGCTCATTAATTCCGGATGCCTTATTGTCTCGATTATTTTCTCCACTGGGACAACTATACCTATCCCTGTATGAACACTTTGCTTTGGATCGTCATCATCTGATACCACGTCCTCGTTTAAATTTTGAACATCAAAATGACCGTGCATAAGTCCGAGAAGAGCGCAAGGTTGCTTTTCCAATTTCCCCGTTAGTAGTATCCGCGCTGAAAGAACAGTAGGGTCCGACAAGACGATCACAGGTGACCCACTTAACCCTGCGACGGATCGCGCTTCTACCAGGTACGCTTTGATGTATCCCGCATATTTCGTAAGGACAGGCTCTTCTAAAAGAGTGCAAATGTTCCCCACGCGAACAATCGGAACATTTTGACTCATACCATGATGACTGCGGAATAGCCCAATTATTGCTATCTCGGCGCCGAGTGCGATTGATTTTTTCGCAAACTCATCGCTCGGGTAAAACAACGGCTCCGAATTCATTGATAGAGAGACGATGTCTAATTCGATCCCGTCACTAGTGCCGCTTGAAAATGGGCAAACTGCCACATCCGTTGCGTCATGCTCGTTGTCAGGATGGAATAGAAAGGCCCTAGGCTCCAATTGCATCTCTTTGGAACCGCCGCCGATAACGTTTGCTCGCAACCAAATATCATAGTTTTTCGTTAGCAATCCTGAAATTACGTGTTCAGCTGTAACTAAATAATTAAAGCGGTGCTGATCTTCAATATATCCTACAAAAAATGCCGTCGCACGGGGCTGAAACTTGCCTCGCTTCTTGATGCCAATGAAGGCAACCGATTTAAGGGCTTCGCTAGATAAATGCACGCAAACGCCTCTGCCCACAAAGTAGGGATCGGGATAATTGTCATGTTCGCAAATTGCAGCATGAGACATTTCGCATAACCCTTACTTGTTGTCAAGGGATAAACACGAAATGTTTCACGTGAAACATTTTGGTACGATTACATCGAAAAACCGGACGAAGCCATATGGCTGTGCTTTGGGCGGGGGTTTCCGCAGCGGCTTTTTGGCATGGCAACCCGCGCCAGCGGCTTCACGCGGGCCAAACGGCATGCTATCGAAGCCTGTCCGCCATCTCTCGTGCCGGGCGCGGGCATGGCCTCGCGCCCGGTCCGCCATCGCAGGAATTTTCAGCATGAGCCAGACCGTCGCCAGCCGCCCAGACTTCAAACCCATTTTTCGCGGCGGGGCTCGCTGTAGCCGATCCCGAAATCGCCAAGGCGATCGGGCTGGAACTCGGCCGCCAGCAGCATGAAATCGAGCTGATCGCCTCCGAGAACATCGTCTCGAAAGCCGTGCTCGAAGCGCAGGGCTCGGTCTTGACCAACAAATATGCCGAGGGCTATCCCGGCCGGCGCTATTATGGCGGCTGCCAATTCGTGGACATGGTCGAGGCCCTGGCGATTGAGCGCGTCACCCGGCTGTTCGACTGCAAATTCGCCAATGTGCAGGCAAATTCGGGCAGCCAGGCCAACCAGTCGGTGTTTCTAGCACTGGCCCAGCCGGGCGATACCTTTATGGGTCTCGATCTCGCCGCGGGCGGCCATCTGACCCATGGATCGCCGGTCAATCTCTCCGGAAAATGGTTCAAGCCGGTCCCCTATGGCGTGCGCCGCGACGACAATCGAATCGACATGGAACAGGTCGCGCGGCTGGCCGCGGAACACAAGCCAAAGATCATCATCGCCGGGGGCTCCGGCTATCCCCGTTATTGGGACTTTGCCGGGTTCCGGCAAATCGCCGATTCGGTCGGCGCGTATTTTTTCGTCGACATGGCGCATTTCGCGGGGCTCGTCGCGGGCGGCGTGCATCCCTCGCCGTTCCCGCATGCCCATGTCGTAACCTCGACGACCCACAAGACTCTTCGCGGGCCGCGCGGAGGTCTGGTGCTCACCAACGACGAGGCGATCGCCAAGAAAATCAATTCGGCGATGTTTCCGGGCCTCCAGGGCGGCCCCCTGATGCATGTGATCGCGGGCAAGGCGGTCGCCTTCGGCGAGGCGCTCCGGCCCGAGTTCAAGTTTTATGCGAGGGCCGTTGCCGACAACGCCAAGGCACTTGCCGCGACGCTCACGGAGCGCGGCTACGCGATTACCACCGGCGGCACCGACAATCATCTGATGCTTGTCGACCTGCGGCCAAAAAGCCTCACCGGCAAGGCGGCGGAAGCGGCTCTCGGGCGCGCTGGGATTACTTGCAACAAGAACGGCGTGCCATTCGACACGGCAAGCCCGATGGTCACCTCCGGCATTCGTTTAGGCACGCCGGCCGCGACCTCGCGCGGTTTCGGCATCGCCGAATTCAAAAGGGTCGGCGAGTTAATCGCCGAGACCTTGGACGGCTTGGTCAAGCACGGCGATGTGGGCAATGCAGCTGTCGAAGCCAAGGTAATGGCAGGCGCGCGCGAATTGACGCAACGCTTCCCAATTTATTGAGTCCAGGTGCCATTTGCGCCGGTTGCCACATGCGGTGAGGCTGGTGCGCCATGCGGTGCCCATTTTGCGGCAGTTTAGATACCCAGGTGAAGGAGCTCTCGCCCGGCCGGCGACGCGTCGGCCATTCGCCGCCGCCGCGCATGTCCCGATTGTGGCGGCCGTTTCACGACATTCGAGCGCGTGCAATTGCGCGAACTAATGGTCTCGAAAAAATCCGGCCGGCGGGTGCCCTTCGACCGCGATAAGCTCACACGCTCGATCGAGGTCGCGTTGCGCAAGCGGCCGGTGGATCCTGATCGCGTCGAGCGGATGGTAAACGGCATCGTGCGCCAACTTGAGAGTCAGGGCGATAGCGAAATTGAAAGTGGCCGGATCGGCGAACTCGTCATGGAAGGTCTTCGCGCGCTCGACAGCATCGCTTATGTACGCTTCGCCTCGGTCTATCGCAATTTTCGCGAGGCCCGCGATTTCAATACGCTCATCGACGAGCTCGCCAATGGCGAGGGCGAGGCCTCGGAAGACGGCACGAGTCCGCCTCCGGCAATTGCACGGCCGCCGGGACTGGCATGATCCAATCCGGCGTGGACGCACGGTTCATGGCGGCGGCGCTCGCCCTTGCGCGGCGCGGGCTCGGGCTTTGCGCGCCAAATCCCGCGGTCGGCGCCCTCATCGTTAGGGATGGCGTCATCGTGGCGCGTGGCTGGACCAAGCCCGGCGGCCGCCCGCATGCGGAAACCGAGGTTTTACGCGACGCGGGGGCGCAAGCGCGGGGCGCGACGCTCTATGCGACGTTGGAGCCTTGCAGCCATCATGGGCAAACGCCGCCTTGCACGGAAGCAATAATCGCTGCGGGGATTGGCCGCGTGGTCTATGCCGTTGACGATCCCGATCACCGTGCCTGCGGCCGAGGCGCGCAAATCCTGGCCGATGCCGGCATTGAGGTCACGTGCGGGGTGCTCAGGGAGGAGGCGCGGCGGGCGAATCTCGGCCATTTTTTGCGCGTTACCCGCAAGCGCCCCATGGTCAGCCTGAAACTCGCCGTGACGGCGGATTCTTTTGCGGCGGGACTGGCAGGCGAGCCGCGGATTGTCATTACCAGCGCGCCGGCAAATGGGCTCGTGCATATCATGCGTGCGATGCACGACGCGGTGATGACCGGCATCGGCACCATTCTAGCGGACGATTCCCTGTTGAGCGCGCGGCTTCCCGGCCTCGAGGACCGCAAGCCTTTGCGCGTCGTGCTCGACAGCAATCTGCGACTGCCACTTTCATCGCGGCTCGCCGCCACGGCGGTAGAAATCCCGGCACTGATTATCGCCGGCGAAGGGGCGAGCGAAGCGAGCGCCGCGCGTCTACGCGAGGCGCAAATCGAAGTCACGCCTGTGCGCCGCGACGCGGCGGGGCGCGTCGATATTCATGCCGCATTGACTCATTTGGCCGCGCGCGGTTTGACGCGGGTTTTTTGCGAGGGCGGCCCGCGCGTCGCGGCGGCATTGATAGGGCAGGGGCTCGCCGATGAAGTCCTTATTTTTACCGCGCCGGAACCGCTAGGAAAGGACGGCGTTTTGGGCCTCGATCCGAATAGCGCCGCCTTGCTTGCCGACCCGCAAAATTATCGGCTCGCCGGGACGCGGACGATCGGCGCCGACCAGCTGACCAGTTACGAACGAGCGGCCTAATGTTTACTGGCCTTGTGAGCGACGTCGGCGAAGTGGAACGGGTTGACGCCGGGACAAATTTACACCGTCTGCGCATCGCCTGCTCCTATCCGGCGGAGACAATCTTGCCCGGCGCATCGATTGCTTGCGGCGGACCTTGTCTGACCGTGACTGCTTGTGGCGAAAGTGGCGCTCGGAGCTGGTTCGAGGCTGATGTCGCGGCGGAGACGCTTGCGCGCACGACCGCACGGAATTGGAAGCGCGGCACGCGGCTCAATCTCGAACGGGCGCTAAGACTTGGCGACGAACTTGGCGGCCATATCGTGACCGGGCATGTGGACGGAGTGGCAAAAATCGTCGCAATTGATGAGTTCGACGGCATGCGGCGCGTTGACTTGAGCGCTCCGGACGGCCTCGCGCGGTTCATCGCGGAAAAAGGTTCCGTTGCGCTCGATGGGACGTCGCTGACGGTCAATCGCGTCGAAGCCGATATTTGTTCGGTGCTGCTCATTCCGCATACGCTGCAAGTCACGACCTGGAGCGAAAGGCGCCTGGGCGATGAAATCAACATCGAAGTCGATCTGATGGCCCGCTACGCAGCGAGGCTCGCCGGGAGCCATTCCCAAAAGCCGAACGCGAGTGCTTAGGGAACAGGAATTATGGTAGTGTTGCGGTTTGAGTTTCCGCTTTTGACCCATTAGAGACCTTCTGACGGTCGAGTGCCGACAGCGACTTTGTACCCATGCGGGACGGAATGCGATTACGGCTTCAAACTCGGAAACGGACATTCGCGCCCGTGAGGTTGAGAGGTGGACGCTCATCATCTGGCATGGCGGCCCTGTTTACATCCTACCAACTCACGAACGGTGGAAGGGTCGAGAGGTAATTGTTATAGGAAGTTTTCAGCAGCCTTTTAATGACTAGAGTCGAACCATGAACCCGGTCATTCACGCCCAACTTCGAGAGTTCTCAAAGGCCAACTCGATAGCCTTTGAGACACAGGACAAACAGTTCGAGATTTACGGAATCTTCTCGATCCTGAGTGGCCTCCTAGGTGAGAGCGTCGAAGCCTACGATGTGCACTTGCAGGGAGATGAGTTTGGCGTCGACGGCATCGCGGTAATCATCCAATGCGAGATAGTGCGCAATCGCCAGGAAGCCGAAGATAAGCTCGCAGCCATCAAAAATCCTCTGATTGAATTCATCTTTTTTCAAGCAAAGACTAGCACCCATTACGATTATGGCAATATTTCGAAGTTCTTCGATGCTATTTCTGGATTCTTTGATGGCGAACTTGCTGGAGAAAGTAGCGATGTTGATGATCTAATTGGCGCAATGGAAGCCATTTACGAGAAGGGAGTAGGAAGGCGAAATCCAAAGCTCAGTTGCTACTATATCGCGACTGGCAATTATGAGGCGCCGTTGAGAATCGAGAAGATGCGTGCAAGTTTTCGCGAGCAGATGAACGAAAGGAATATTTTCGAGGCTAACACAATTAAAATAGAGATGGTTGGCGCTCGCGAACTTCAGCAATGGTATAGATCTGCTACAAGCTCTGCAGAAGTTGAAATCGACTTTTCACGAAACGTCGTTATGCCGAGCAACAACCATGATGAGGAAGCTTATATCCGTTACATTGACGCAACGAATCTCCTGAAATTATTTGTAATGAAAGATGAAAACGATAGAGTTGTTGGTCTAAACAGAGCTGTATTTTTTGACAATATTCGTGACTACGATGCCAAATCGAAAATCAATTTAGGGATCAAGGAGAGTGTACGATCGGACGGAGGAGCTGAGTTCGTGTTCCGGAACAACGGCATAACAGTTGTTTCCAAAAACATTGACCGAACCGGAGATCGGTTCAAGCTAGAAGACTTTCAAATCGTAAATGGCTGCCAAACGAGCAATATAATATTTGATCTCGTCTGCGGCGAAGAGGGGGTCGAAGGCGAGCCCGGCTTGGCGGAAGCCATTCAGGTTCCGTTTCGACTGATTGGGTCGAAAGACGACGATTTCGTGTCTTCAATCATCATTGGGACCAACAGACAAAACCCAGTCCGAGACGAGCAGTTTTGGGCACTCCGGCCGTTTATGAAGAGCCTTGAAGAGTATTGTCGCAATCTTGATTCAGAAGAGATCATTTTGCTAGAAAGACGTGACAACCAATATAGAAATCAAGACATTGAACGCACGCGTATCATGCAACCATCAGTGCTAATGAAAGCGGTAGCTGCGAGCCTGCTATTTCAACCTCAGAGGGCTGGTAGAGATTATCGAGGCATCATTTCAGACTACGAAGATAAACTCTTCTTGGATGGTCAGGATGTTCGTATATACCACGCGGTAGCATATCTTTATTATAGGCTGGAGTTCTTATGGCGAAATCAACGAGTTGACAATGAGATTCAAAATCTTTCGCTACTTTATCTTGGCTGGAATCGGGCTCCGATTAACAGGCGGAATAGACGTATTTACCATGAAAAAGGCAAAAATGAGTGTAGCTGCGGAGACAATGCTAAAACTCTGTAAGGACGAAGAGAAACTAAAAGACTCCGTTACAAAAGTAGTAGAGATCATCGAGCACCGGCTTAATGAGATGGGCGTCACGAGCCAGGACCGGATTCGTGACACGATCCGTTCCGAAGCGTTCTCCACGGTCTTCCGAGAGCGGATCATGTCCATCGCCGACACGGAAGGTGAGTAGCGCGTTAGCTTCGCTGCGGGTCTCTCATATTATAGTCGGGACCCTAATGCGCTATAGAGGCGTTCGTCGGGGATGGGGCCGCACTTTAAAGGATTGCGAAGCCGACTGGCGGCGTGGGCACGCGTAACGTCGTGTGCTAGCGTACCGTACGCCGGAGCCAGATCGCTTTATGGGAGCCTGAACTCCACTGCGGGCCGCTGATGTGGGCTGCCACGTGGTCAGGCACCGAATGTTCGCTTCTTTCCTTTTGCTTAGCCTAAAGCTGACGGTCTACTCTCGGCCGAGCCGCTTCTGTTCCGCGCTTCGTTCAGAAGGCGCTGCCATCCACCGCACGCCGCAACCTCGGCATAGTAAAAGCGGACTCAGTTTCGTCCGATGTTTGGCCCGCCTCTCGGGAACTCCAGCCCGAAAGCGGCCCGTCTCGTCTCGGCCCAATCGGGTCGTCCCGCGCCTTTGGCAGGAACAACTGCTTCTGGCCCTTTAAGGAAAGTCAAACTGACCCATTGCCGGAATTATCGCACGCTTGCCTCGTTGTCGGACAAGAGCAAACCGCTACCGGAGACTCGCGTGCCTTCCCTCATAAAATTTCTTATGCTCGCCGGTATTCTGGCGGGGCTCGTTTATGGCGGCATGGTCGCGCTGGTGACATTCGTCGAGCCGCAGCCGCGCGAGATGATCCAAATGATTCCCCCGGCGCGGCTGAACAAATAGAGGAGGCTTCGCGAGGCGCGAGTTCTCCAGGATGGGCGAACGGGTGCTGCGAAAAATTCGCGCGACGCCGATGCCCGCGGCCTCGCCGGTTACGCCTGCGCACGCGAGGGTGCGATCATTGTCCATGGCGAACATATCGTGTAGGAGAAACCACTCGCAAAAGGCTTTGTCCAGTGCCCGCAAGCCCTCGAACTCGTTACCCCCGAAAAACGCGGCGATGACGCGGAGAAGTCGCTGCGCCCTTTGGCTCTTGCGGATTTCACCGGTCAAGAGGCGACGCGGAAAAATCTAAAAGTCTTCATCGAGGCGGCACGGGCGCGGCGCGAGGCGCTCGATCATGTGCTTTTTGTTGGGCCGCCAGGGCTCGGCAAGACAACGCTTGCCCAGATCGTCGCGCGCGAGCTTGGCGTGGCGTTCCATTCGACCTCCGGGCCGGTCATCGCCAAGGCGGGCGATCTCGCGGCGCAGCTCACCGGGCTCGAAGAACGCGATGTGCTCTTCATCGACGAAATTCATCGTCTCAATCCGGCGATCGAGGAAATCCTCTATCCGGCGATGGAGGATTATGAGCTCGATCTCATGATCGGTGAGGGGCCGGGCGCCCGCTCGGTCAAGCTCCCCCTCAAACGCTTCACCCTGGTCGGAGCAACGACCCGCGCCGGCCTTTTGACGACGCCGCTGCGCGACCGGTTCGGCATTCCGCTGCGACTCGAGTTCTATACGGTCGAGGAACTGGAGCGGATCGTGCGGCGCAACGCGGGAGTGCTCGCGATCGCGATCTCCGACGACGGCGCCAATGAAATCGCCAAGCGCGCGCGGGGCACGCCACGGATAGCGGGGCGGTTGCTGCGCAGGGTTCGCGATTTCGCCATCGTCGGCAACGAGCCGGAAATCACAAGGCACGTCGCCGACAAGGCGCTGCGTCTCCTCGACGTTGATGCGATCGGGCTCGATACGATGGACCGCCGCTATCTTGAGACGATTGCCGTCTCGTTCGGCGGCGGCCCGGCCGGGATCGAGACGATCGCTGCGAGCCTGTCCGAGCCGCGCGATGGGATCGAGGACATTATCGAACCCTTTCTGATCCAGCGCGGCTTCGTGCAGCGCACCCCGCGCGGCAGAATATTGACGCCGCACGCCTTCCGCCATCTCGGACTCCCGGAGCCTGCAGGGGAGAGGCTGCCACTGCCGCTATTTTCGGAGGAAGACGGGGAGCAGCCAGGCTAGGGCATGATCCGGTCCAGTCGAACCGGACTTCATAAGCAACGGCTCAAGACTACTAATTTCGGAGGTTTTTATGAAATCGAAAAGCATAGTTTTCGTTCCTGGGTTATTCGGTTGGGGCCCCGGAGCACTCGAAGGCCTCGATTACTGGGGCGGCGCCTTGGCGCAATTTGAAGGTGTTTTTACTACCGATTGAGCCAAGTGCGATCCCATAAGCTCGTTCCACGATAGGGCGTGCGAACTCTTCGCGCAAATCAAGGGCGCGCAGGTCGAATATGGTGAGAAACATAGCAAGGAAGCAGGGCATGACCAAAAACCGCGCGGCGATTATTCGGGAAGGCCTTTCGTTCGGAGCTGGTCGCCGGATAACCCGGTCATCTTGATTGGCCATGGCGCAGGCGCGCAGACATGCTTGCAGTTGCAATAATTGCTTGCCGAGGATTTTTGGAAGTGCGGCTCGAATGCGCAATGGGCCGAGGCCATCGTTTCCATCGCCGGAGTCCTCAATGGTTCGACGCTGACCTATCTCTTAGGCTGCGACCCGGCAACGGGAAAACTCAAGCGGTTGCCGAGTTTTTTCATCCAAAAGGGCCTTGATATTCTTAAGATGTTTGGAACCGAACCTGTCATTGATTGGTACTTGGACCAATGGACGCAAGGCACGATTTCCATTGATGATAGCAATTTTGCAGCCGGAGACGACAATCCAGCTTTCGATCTAAGTCTGCAAGGATGCTACAAAGCAAATGAGAACTTTCATACTCAGAATGGCACATATTACCTATCCATCGTCACATCGAAAACGGACCCGCTGCTACCCAGGTGGCTAGGCTCGCTGCTGGGTAAGCTGTTAGGCAACCAACGCCCAACACCCGAGATGAACCCATTGCTTATACCTTCCGCGCATTATCAAGGGAGCGATCCTTTCGGCACGCATATAAAACCTTTATCCGATTGGAGCACGGGCGATCTCACGACCGACAAGCGGCGTGAAAACGATGGCGCGGTCAGTTCGATCTCGCAGCGCTTACCTTTCACGGCCGGCGTTCACCCAGTGAGCGGGGAGAGGATTTTTGATTGCGACATCAACACCATCGAAAAAGGCAAATGGTATTACGAAAGGGCTGAAAATATCGTTCAGCACCGGTTCGACCATCTCGATGTAGTGGCTGGCTGCAAGCTCAATCTGGCCGATCGATCGGTCGATGATGCTCAGAGAAGACTTTATGGCAAACTGTGCACGTTATTGCGCGATTTGTAGACCATCGGGACGTGATGACCCTGTCACGCGGTGTCCAACGTCAGCGCCCCTGAGACGGATTCGGCAGGTTCTTCATCGTGGTTGAACTTGGTCTAGCGCCCGTTCAGAAAGCTTACCACGGAGCGTATCCGCCGTGGCGCGTTTACAAGCGTGCCGGAGCCTGAGCGCGCCGTCTACGATTACATCGAGCGCAACAATGCCAATCCGAAGCCTATCGGTTGGTCCAAACACGCCATCGTCATCATCCTCAAGGTCAATCGCGGCCGCGCGGCGCTAAGTAGGTCAAAGCTCGCGCGCCACGGCCAATTGTAATCCTTTGCACGAGTCACTTACCCTAGCGAGAGCCGCTCTTCGAGGGCTGTGCGGTGGGCGGCCTCGACACTTCGACGTCCTGCGGCCCGCGAACCCAGTAATCGATGCCGGCCCAGCGAATGTGGCGGGAGCCGAGCGCCGAAAACACGCATACCGCATGGAAGCTCCACCAGAAGGGGCGTAGCCACCGTTCGACCCGCCAGTATGTAGGAAGTCCGGCTGTCGTCGCCTCTCCCCACAACGCGAAAACGATTTTGCGCCGACACTGGTAACGAATCTCGCCCAACACCAGAGATACGCCAATGAGAACGGTGGCGAGGATGCTCCCTTGCAAGGCCATGTTCAGGGCAGTGATCGCGGCGGCGATAGGGAAGAGCGTTCCGAGTGCCGCCAGCGCCCAAAGGTCACGGCTATAAAGCCAGAGGATGCGATATTGGCGCCGCCCAAACGATAGAGCTTCGCGCCAACTCATGGCTACGGGCGAGAGGAGAAGAATCTGGCGCGGCGAATGGACCTCGTACCCTGCACCCTCGAAGGCACGTGTCATTTGCGCGTCGTCGCTGATCGCGCCTGTCCAGTAGCGGCGGATGTCGATGCGTTCCAGCGTCGTGCGCCGCATGGCCATCGTGCCGCCCCAGCAATGGTTAATTATCGAAGGCAGCCTCGGCACCGTCACAATGGATGCATTCGCCGCCGCGACCATAGCCGAACTTACCCGATTGTCGGCCGGGATGATCCAGCGGTAACCCGTGACCGCATCGCGCCCCGTGTTGACCAGAGCGGCAACGAGCCGGGAAAGCCACTCGGGCGCCGGCAGCGTGTCAGCGTCGACAAAAGCCACGATTTCATCGCTGGGCTCGATTGCGTCGAGAGCGGCGAGCAAATTCCAGACCTTCTGACCTGTCCGTCCAGATTGGCCGGCGACAACCGTGCGAAGAGGTGCTCCTGGCCGTTTCAATTCCTCCATTGCCATCGCGAAGGCAGGATCTTCCTCGGACTCGACCGCCGCGATGATCCGATAATCCGGATAGGCTTGATGGCGTAGCCGGCCGAAGAAGGCGCGCGACAGGTCCGAAGCGTTCTTCACGGCCACGACGACAACGACGGGGGGCGTGACTCCGGGAATCTCGGTGAGCGGAAGGCCCCATGTGTAACGCCATGCCGAAACCGTATTTGCGATCGCGATCGCGACCCACGCGGCCACAAGAATGCCGGCGATGGTAGTCATTGCCGTCATTGCCGAGTTGCGTCCTGGCTCGCCCGCCGCGCCGTAAGAAGCAGTCCCGCGCCCTCGTCCTTGGTTACCGGCGTGCCAAGCAACCAGTGAGCGAGACGGCCGCCGAGCAGGCCGCAGGCCGCGGCTGCGTGCCAGGACCAAGCACCGCGAAAATGCTCCCCGGCGCATTTGAACGGGGAGCAACGCTCGATCCAATATATGAGCAAATCATGGCCGCCCCAGGGGACATGCTCGATACCGTCTACAACAGCATCGGCGCCGTTTGCAAGCTCGGCGAGAGCGGATCTTGTCCACCAGGTCAAATGGTGGGGCGGCGCATTGAGGAGAAAATTCGGGATGCGGGTCAACGCGGAGGGGAGATGCGGCACGCCAACGAAGATAAGGCCACCTGGTTTCGCGGCCTGCACCATCTGAGCGAAAAGGGCCGCCGGTGTCTTGACATGTTCGAGAACCTGGAAGGCACAGACGGCGTCGTAAGACCCCGCATGCTCGATAAGATGCTGAGCGAGCGTTTCGTTGCGCACGCCGTCGGCCGCGCCGCCTTCTGCGAAGTTCGGGTCGAGCCCGGTGTAAGCTGCCTGCGGCACGCATGACCGGAAGCTCGCAAACCCGCATCCGACATCGAGGACGCGCGCTCCCGCTTGAATTTGCCGCGCGGCGATCAGAAACTCATGGCGAATGGCGTTATGTGAAAAAAGCTTTTTCGCGTTCACCCTCGCGTAGAACTGGAGATAAAACGTGTGGTCTCCTTCAAGAGGGGGATCGAAGAAATAAAGACCTGCAGGTGACTCCCACAATCCGAATCGATCCACCCCGCAAAAGCTCGGACCCGAATCCGTCTTGAACTCAATACGCCAAAGATCAGTGAGGAGCCGGGCCGACACCCACTGAACATGCCGGATGGCCGGATGCCCAGTGACCGGACAGGCGGGCGGGGTTTGTTGAGGCGGCATTTTCCAGAGTGGCATGAGGCTTCAAGACGGGCAGAAAGGATTCCATGAAATCTGACAGATTGCAAACTGGTCCGCCATGCTTCAATTTCCGTCGACGGGGCCGTCGGGCGGCGCGTTATGTTCAATAACCCAATGCCCGCCATGCGCGTGGACTGGTAGAGTGCTGAACTCACGAAATCTTTTCATCAAGCTTTCGCGGATTTGCAACAGGTGGCTCATTGCGCGAAGCCGGATCTTCGATCGCACATGGTACCTTTACGAATATCCAGAGAGTGGCGCCGCGGGGTTGGATCCGATCCTGCACTATCTGCTCAGTGGCGCCGAGCGGGGTTACCGGCCCCATCTTTTGTTCGATCCGGCTTGGTATATTAATGCGCGCGGATCCCGGCAGCGCGACCCAAATCCGCTTATTGATTACATAAAGTACGGCGCGCTTGAGGGCTTCGAGCCGTCTCCCTATTTTGCAACCGCGTTCTATCGAAAAGCCGCTGGCGGTACCGCCGGTTTGACGCCGCTTGGACATTTCGTGGCTTTTGGGCTGCCGCGCGGCCTGACGCCGACGCCCCTGTTCGACCGAACATGGTATTTGGAAAACAATCCTGACGTGCGGCGCGCGGGATTCGACCCGCTTCTCCATTTTGTGGCGTCTGGGGCGAAGGACGGCCGCTCGCCTAGTCCGCTGTTCGATTCGGCATGGTACCTAATGAAGAATGCCGATGCGCGAGACGAGGGCATGGAGCCGCTGCATCACTATCTGGCGATCGGCGCTCGCGAAGGCCGTGACCCCTCCCGTTTTTTCGATACGGAGTTTTATACCACGGCCTACGCCAGGCTGGGCGCGGCACGTGAGACGGCGCTGGATTTTTACGCCGGGCGCGGGCGCGAAGGGTGGCACAGCACCCATAGAATTCTTCCGCCACCCGCATCCTCGAGCGCCTACTTCGAGGACCTCCCCTGGCAAACCTCGATGCCATTGCCCGGCGCTGGCGAGGCGCCGTTTCGTGTCATGATCGTCGATGTTGGAGAAGCCGCCGGAAAAGATCCCGCGCGGCTGAGCCAGCTCTTAACGGCGCTTGCCGCGCTGCCGGAACTGGACGTGCATTGCGTGACCAACGCGGCCATGGAACCGACCCCAGGTGTTGCAATTCTTGACTTGTCGCGGCCGGATCTCGCTTTGTTCGACACCAGCATTGTCCTCGATCGCGTCCTGCGGGCGTTGAAATTCCGGGACCCGAAGGGGCTTGTTTGCGAGGCGGCCTGCGCCGCTTTGCCGCTCGCCCGGACATGCGCTGACATCGGTCTGCCGTACCACAATCTCATGGAATCAGGGCAGCTCACCGCCGCGGATAGGGCGGAACTTTTATCCCGCCGCGCTGCCTACTGCCCGCCCCGTCACATGACAATTTCCGCGATCATTCCAAACTACAATCACGCCCGTTATCTCGATGCGAGGCTCAAGTCGATTTTCGAGCAAGGATTGCGTCCGGACGAAATTATCTTTCTCGACGATGGGTCGAGCGACGGCAGTTTGGAGATCGCACGGACATGGCAGGCGCGGTCGAAAATTCCCTTCGCGATCGCTGCAAATGCGGCGAATAGCGGCTCGCCAGTTAGGCAATGGGCAAAAGGGGTCGAAAGGGCTCGCGGGGATCTCCTCTGGATCGCGGAGAGCGATGATTCGTCTTGCCCGCGCTTTCTCGAGCGCATGGCCGCCGCCTTTATAGATCCGGATGTTGTGGTCTCCTATTGCGATTCGCAAGTGATCGGAATGGATGGAGAAATCCTCTCTTCCAGCTACCAATTCTATACCGATACGCTCAGCGAAACAAAATGGATGGGAGCATATATCGAGACGGGCCAGCGCGAAATCGCCGAGGTTCTTTCCATCAAGAATACAATTCCCAATGTAAGCGCGGTTCTCTTCCGGCGCGATGCGCTCAACGAAAGTTTGAGCGTCGCCGAGGGTTTGCGCTATTGCGGCGACTGGGCGATTTACGCCGCGTGTCTGCGCAAGGGAAAAATCGCCTTCTGTCCGCGTGCCCTTAACAAACACAGGCGGCCGCCAGGGAGTTTGACGCAAGAAGGTGAGCACGATGCAAAAGCAGTGCGGGAAGCAATCGCCATCAAACTTTCGATTTTCGGCAACGTGCCCTGCGACGCGCGGGTTATCTGGTTGAGTCTTGCCCAAACCGTTTTCGAATATGAAATTCGATCCAAATTAGGCGGGGGCAAGCGCCCCGCATTCACAAGGAACCGAGAGCTCGCCGATTGCGTCGAAAAATTGCGGTGCTTCCTTGCCGGGCAAGGGCACCAATTTCCCGGCGATACAACAGAGATCGCAGCCTATTTGCAAGGCGTCGTGGCGCAATCTGCGTCCCTACGTGCGACGGACCTTCCCAGCTTCGTGAATGGCATTCTGCAGGAAGTCGAAACCATCTCCATTCGCCGATAAGTGGCCTCAGGCATCGCTCCAAGATTTGCAATAGGGCCAGATGATCGTCCGGCAAGCGCATGCGACACCCGATCTGGCGGACCGATCAAGCGGGCCATTCCAGCCCAATCCCCGGACACATTGAGTCGTAATTCCGGGCACGGAGATCCCGTCAGAAAAGCGAGAGGGCGGCTCAATTAGCCAACAAGATAAAACTTGCCCATTCCCGAACATCGAAACGCAACGGCCACGTGCCACATTTGCGAGGAGAATCAGGTGAGAAGCGCCGGGATGCCGGCGGCCCGCCCTGTCGATTGTCGAAACAAATTTTCGGACCCGGCGTTTGGTGGCGCCGAAACTACGATCCGGACCGAACGGGATGAACGATGCAGCGCGTATATGGCAGCCTTTCCGGACATTATGATCTTTGGCTCGTTTTTCTTGCGGGCTTGATCTGCGTTTGCACGTGCTTGGTATCCACGAATCTTTTCGTTCGCGCCAATGACGCAGAGAGGGACCGGCCGCTTTCGTGGTTGTTCATGGCGGCCGCGATCTTTGGCGCGGGCGTGTGGGCAACCCATTTTGTTTTCGAGCTAGCGTATGAGCCGGGTTTTCCCATCAGCTACGATCCTGGTCTGACCGGGATTTCGTTCCTGGAAGTGATTGGAGCCGTCTGGCTCGGGATGTTTGTTGTGCACCGGTTTGCGGCGCCAGTTCTAGGCGGGGCCATCATCGGGGCGGGCATCGCCGCGATGCACTATATAGGGTTGGCCGCGTTGCGGGCGCCCGCCGAGCTGCATTGGAACGGCGGCTATATTCCAGTGTCAGTCGTAATTGTCATGACCGGCACTGCCACCGCGATGCGTATCTTGGCGCGGGAACCGGCCGTGTGGGGCCGCCTCATGGCCGTGATGCTGCTCGTCCTGGGAATCGCCGGACATCATTTCGCGGCCATGGCGGCCCTTACTTTTGTGCCAGACGCACTTGTCGCGGTGCCCGGCCACGCCGTTGCCGCCGCCGTCCTCGCGATAACGCTCGCCACGGTAATGGCGTTCGTCGCCGCGCTCGGCCTCCTGGGCGTGACCGCGGATAATTATTTGGCGGAGCGGCTCCGGTGCGGCGCGGACCATCTGGCGCGCGCTCAGCGGATCGCCCATACCGGCAGCATAGAACAGGATTTGCGGACCGGCATCATCACATGGTCCGCTGAAACCTACCGAATCTTCGGTCTAGATCCGAACCGCCCGCCGCCCGTGGGAGAAGCGTTCCTCGCTCTCTTCCATCCTGACGATCGCGCCGCATGTGAATCGCAGGGACCCGCTCATCAAGCCGCCGCCGCTGGCCAGTTTCACGACATGCCGTGCGACCTTCGGTTTCGCATCGTGCAGCCTGGCAGCGAGGTACGACGGATTCACCACGAATCCGAATTGGTTCTGAATCAAACTGGCACGGCAGTCCGCTGGATCGGGACATACAGGGACGTAACCGAGGCTTACGAAGCGGAAGAATCGCTCAAATTGGTGTTCGAAGAAAATCCGGTTCCAATGTGGCTTTTCGATCCGGAGACCCTGAAATTTTTGGCCGTGAACGACGCGGCGGCCATTCTTTACGGTTATGATAGAGAGTCGTTCTTGAAGATGTCCTTGCTCGATCTCGTGCCGCAAATGGACGGGGACGCTATCGGGCAAGCAATTCGAAGCAATCCTGGTGCGGACGGAAACCCGAGCCATCTTTGGCAACATGTAAAGGCGGATGGGACGGAAATCGACGTCCTCACTTATTGGCGCCACACCGTATTTTGTGACCGGCGTGTGCAGCTTGTCGCGATCGTGGATTTGACGGCAAAGCGGCAGGCCGAGGCACGCATCGACCATATGGCACATCACGATGCGCTTACCGGTTTGGCAAACCGGGTGTTGTTTAACAAGTATCTGGAAGACGCATTGGCGCGCGTGCGCCGGGACCGGGAAAGGCTCGCTGTGCTTTATCTCGATCTCGATCAATTCAAGACCGTCAACGACGGCTTGGGTCACCCCGCAGGCGACAAGGTCCTGGTGGCGGCTGCGGAGCGTCTCCGTGCGTGCTTACGCGCCTACGACATGGTCGCTCGATTTGGCGGCGACGAATTCGCAGTCTTACAATTGGGGCTCGCCGGACCGCATGAGGCGGGCGTTTTGGCCGATCGCATTGTGACGCGCTTGAGCGAGCCTTACGATATCGACGGTCAAGAGGCCGTAATCGGAGCCAGCGCCGGCATCGCGCTTGCACCAGCCGACGGCGAGACCTCCGAGCAACTTCTGGCGAACGCCGACATGGCGCTCTATCAGGCCAAGAAGAACGGCCGGCGCACTTACTGCTTTTACCGCGACGGCATGGGTGCCAGCCTTCGCGCCAGCCACTCGCTAGGACTCGATTTGCGCAGAGCGCTCGCAGGTGGCGAATTAGAAGTCTATTATCAGCCGCTCGTCACGCTTGAGACCGGCGTCATTTCCGGCTTCGAGGCGCTGCTACGCTGGCACCATCCATTGCGCGGGACGGTGCCTCCGGCGAAGTTTATACCGGTTGCCGAGGAGACCGGCTTGATTGTCCCGATCGGCGAATGGGTGCTGCGTCAAGCCTGCAGCGAGGCGGCGCGATGGCCAAATGAAATGAAAGTCGCGGTAAATCTTTCGCCGGTGCAGTTCAAGAGAGGTAATTTACCGCAGTTGGTGTTCGCGACGCTCGCGAGCGCGGGGCTGCCCGCGGCGCGGCTCGAACTCGAGATCACGGAATCCATTCTTCTGGCGGATAGCGAAACCAACCTCGCCACTTTGCGCAGTTTGCGCGCGCTCGGCGTCAGCATTGCGATGGACGATTTCGGAACCGGTTATTCCGGCCTGAGCTATCTGCGCGACTTTCCGTTCGACAAGATCAAAATCGACCGGTCCTTCATTTCCGAGCTTGGTGAGAGCGCGGATTGCTCGGCAATCATCCAGGCAATCATCCAGCTTGGATCGAGCCTCGGCATTCCCACGCTGGCGGAAGGCGTCGAGACGAGAACCCAGCTCGAATGGTTGCGCGAAACAGGTTGCACCGAAATGCAGGGCTATCTGGTCAGCCGGCCAGTTCCCGCAAGCGAAATCGCGGCAATACTGAGTCCGCGGCAAATCGCCCAGAAAGCCGACGACTATCGTCTCACCGCATAGGGCGGAGTCTTCAGATCACCGGAACACTTAACCGATTTTGTTTTGAAAGCGAAACCAACATGCGGCTTCTCCGTTCACGGGAAATTCAGGCTAACGGTCGCAATGTGGCAATGACAAGCGCCCCAGGACTTCGCCCTGAATGGACCCCGGCGCGGCAAGTCAAGGAGATGTTAAGATGACTACCATGTTGAGGAAGGCCGCCATAGGCACCATCGCCGCTGTGGCCCTGGCAACCGGTATTACAGCGACCGCGACGCCGTCCATGGCGGGAGGCTGGCACGGCGGTCATGGCTGGCGCGGAGGCGGCTGGCACGGCGGTCATGGCTGGTACGGAGGCGGCTGGGGCAGCGGCGGTTGGTATGGCGGCGGCTATGGCTGGGGCGCACCGGTCGCCGAGGGTGTCCTCGGCGGTCTCGCGCTCGGTGCGCTCGCAGGATCGGCCTATGCTTACGGACCGGGTTATTATGGAACTTGCTATGTGCAAAATCGACCGACCTATGATGGTTGGGGCAATTTTGTGGGCTATCAACCGGTCCAGGTTTGCTATTGATATTGGGCCGCTGACCCGAAGCCCCGCTTGAGGGCGGGGCTTTAACTTTTTTTCAATTTTCGTCTGATCCAGCGCAACCTTTTCAGGCGGCCTGCGTTTAGGCTTCGGAGCAGCGACACCCACCGGCCGACTTTTTTCTGAGGTTGTGCCTTGGGCGCCCAGCTCGCCAGACGGGAGGGAACGGGACTCTATGATCAGGTCGCGCAACACAATCGGACAGCAGGCTCTCAAATATGCCATGGCGGGAATTGCGGTTTCCTGTCTTGGAGCGGCGGTATTCGCGGCCCCGATGACGATCACCCCGAAAGTGAAGGTTTTTGGTCCCGCGCAGCGGACGAGCGAGACGAAAACAGTCTATGTGCCTCTCGCAAACGGTCCAGCATTTCAGCTTGGCCACGCTGCGGTAGGAGAGGATGAGGATTGTGTCAGGGTCACCCGCATAGTCGGCCCCGACGGACGGGTCTATGTGATGCGCGGTTTAATCTGCCAGAATTAGGTCCGGCCCGGCCTCCTTACCAGCTCTTCCAGAAGTCGCTGCGTACCTGTTTCCACCGCGACATAAACGTTCGCCATTCGCGTCCTAGCCCGGCTGAAACCGTTCGCCCGGTTTCCGGGCCAAGTTGTGCTTTAGCTATGGCGCAGCGGCGATGGACGCCTAAAGACTGATCTTTTCGTAAGATTTTCCGGACGCGGCTTTTTCGTTGACGCTGCCCAATCTCCGCCTTTTGCCTGCATCGAGGGGAGGGAGAATGAACGCTGCTCCACGGACCGCGCGACTTTTCCCGATTTTTCCTTTTGTAACAGTATGATATTACTTATTCTATAAGGTTCTATGCAATTTCGGCCTAGCCTCGACGGCACCTCGCGCCGCTTCAAGCAAACAGATCTATTTGCGAAAAATGGGGTATCGTCGCGAGACGTTCGGTTCTGCCTTATTTCAGCCGCGCATTTTTCCTGATATAGAGCGGCAAGGTTTTTCTCGCCGACCCAAAGTAGAGCCTTGCGTAACCGTTCGTGAAAGGACCAGACTGGCCAGCACTCTCTAAATTGGGGGGCGTGAAGTTCCGGGAGGCCTTGTTAGAACATGGGTGTTGCTATGTGGTCCCGGTGGAATGCTGAACTTGACGTTTCGCCACGGCCTACCGCGGCCGCGGACCATTTGAACTACGGGGCGCCACCGCAATTCCCTGAAAAAGCATGAAATCTCCGGTGACGGTTCAGGGGATATTTTGCCAAGCCCGTCTAGTCTAGAACGTGATCGTGGCGCTCGATTTCGAAATTAGGACCGTTCATGCTAACGATTGCCCTGGTCGATGACGACCGCAACATCCTCAATTCCGTGGCGATTGCCCTCGAAGGAGAGGGTTATCGCGTGCAGACCTATACGGATGGATCGACGGCGCTCGACGACCTGAAAAGCAATCCTCCCGATCTTGCGATTTTCGATATTAAGATGCCGCGGATGGACGGCATGGAACTGCTCCGCAAGTTTCGCCAGAAGTCCGACGTGCCAGTGATCTTTTTAACCTCAAAGGATGAGGAGATCGACGAATTGTTCGGGCTCAAAATGGGCGCCGACGATTTTATCCGGAAACCTTTCTCGCAACGGCTTCTCGTAGAGCGTGTCAAGGCCATTTTGCGCCGTGCCAATCCCAAGGAACCCGGAACGCAAAAGGAATCCGAGGCGAAAATTCTCGAACGCGGTCTTCTAAAGATGGACCCAGAGCGCCATGCTTGCACCTGGAAGAATGACGCCGTGACCTTGACGGTCACCGAATTCTTGATCCTCCAAGCGCTCGCGACAAGACCCGGAATCGTCAAAAGCCGCAATGCCTTGATGGATGCGGCTTACGATGATCAGGTCTATGTCGACGACCGCACGATCGACAGCCACATCAAGCGATTGCGTAAGAAATTCAAGGCCGTCGATGATGAATTCGAAATGATCGAGACGCTATATGGCGTGGGCTACCGCTTCAAGGAATGAAGAACCACTGCCATAGGTCAATCGATTTCGGCAAGCGGAACAGGGCGCATTTGCCACAACTGGCACCAAAGTTCAAGGCATGATGGGAAAATGGCAGCCAGGTTCGCAGTAAGTCGAGCGAGCTTTGCGGCGGAGACCGTGGCGACGCGATCCGCCATTATGCCCGGCGTAACTGCGATACGAAGCACCGGTCCTGTATTTGATCCGAATTGGGATTGGGTCCGGTCGCTGTTTCGGGCTTAGGCATAACACATTGCGCCTCTGGGAGGGGGATCGCCGGACGATGAGTGTCGAAGCACGCGAGGGCTTCGAAGGAGTGCCCCGCACGGCGCGGCGCGCCAAACGCATACGCCGGAGTGTCGGCTTGCGGCTGCGCGGGTTTGCGCGCGCCGCTGGCGCCCGTTTTGCGTCCCCGCTAACCCGCCGTATCGTCGTTTTGAATCTGGGCGGGCTCGCGGCTCTCCTCATCGGCTTCCTTTACCTCAATCAATTCCGCGAAGGATTGATTGAGGCCAAGGTGCAGAGTTTGCAGATCCAGGCCGAAATCATCGCCGCAGCGATCGCGGCATCGGCCACCGTCGAGACCGACTCGATTGCCATCGATCCCGAAAAGTTGCTTCACCTCGCTCCGGGCGAGAGTTACGCGTTCGCCGACGAAACCGCACCGTCGCTGGAATTTTCGATTAATCCAGAACGCATCGGGCCGGTCCTTCACAGGCTCGCTTCGCCGACGCGGACGCGGGCGCGAATTTACGATCGCGACGGCTATTTGTTGCTCGATTCGCACTCGCTGACGAGCCGGTCCAATATCATGCGCTATGACCTGCCGCCGCCCGCGCGACAGGAGCCGTCCTCGTGGTGGACTCAGATCAGCCTTGCCTTGAAGAGGCTGATTGGCCACTCCGGCCTGTCCCTTTACGAGGATCCGGGCGCCGGAAATGGCAAGAGCTATCCGGAAGTGGCGCGCGCGTTGAGCGGCGGCGCGCAATCGATCGTACGTGTCGATGCCCAGGGAGAAACAGTTGTATTGGTCGCCGTGCCGATCCAACGTTTCCGGGCCGTGCGCGGCGCCTTGCTCCTTTCCACGCAAGGCGACGACGTCGACAAAATCATTGCTTCGGAACGCTGGGCTATCGTCCGGATCTTTCTGGTTTCCTCGGTCATCATGTTCCTCCTTTCCGTATTCATCGCGGGAACGATAGCTGAACCCATAAGGCGCCTGGCATGGGCGGCGGAACGCGTGCGGCGAGGTACAAAAGCACGCCGAGAAATCCCTGATTTAACGGGCCGCGCAGATGAGATCGGCCATCTCTCCGGTGCGCTGCGCGATATGACCAAGGCCCTCTATGATCGCATCGAGGCGATTGAACGCTTTGCCGCCGATGTCGCGCACGAACTGAAAAACCCCCTTACATCTTTGCGGAGCGCGGTCGAGACTCTGCCGGTTGCCCGCTCACCGGACTCGCGCCAGCGGCTGTTGGCGATTATCGCGCATGACGTTCGCCGGCTCGATAGGTTGATCAGCGACATATCCGACGCATCCAGGCTTGATGCGGAAATGGCGCGAGACGACGTGGATCTGGTCGATCTTAAGCGCCTACTTGAAACCGTTGCCGCCATGGCTAATATGGTCACCGATACCGGGGCCATTCGTGTCGAATTCGCCGTCTCCCCCCCGGGGCCCTTGGAGGTTAGCCGAAGACCTGCTTTCCTGGTACTCGGGCACGATTCGCGCCTTGGCCAGGTTTTCAACAATCTCATCGACAATGCGAGATCGTTTTCGGCCGCTGACGGAAGCGTTCGAGTGCGGTTGCGTTCAACCAAGGACCACACGGCCCACGGCCACACGCGCGACGGTTTTGAGATTATTATCGACGATGACGGCCCCGGCATTCCGGCCGATGCTTTCGAACGGATATTCGAAAGGTTTTATACCGACCGCCCTGGCCAGGGCTTCGGGCAAAACTCGGGCCTTGGGCTTTCGATCTCGCGTCAAATTATCGAGGCCCATGGTGGTCGCATTTCGGCGCTCAACCAGATCGGTTCCCCTGACGCTGACGGATTGACCCCTGTGCTCGGCGCACGCTTCGTTATATTTTTGCCGAAGGCACAATAAGGCCTTGTCCATAAAGCGGGATCAACCGGCGGCGAATGCGGAAAAGGTTTATCTCCATGCAAGCGCCGTCGTGATTGGGGGGGCGGGCGTGCTGATTTCCGGGCCACCCGGCGCAGGAAAAAGCAGCTTGGCGTTCGCCTTGATCGCGGCCGCCGGGGATGCGGGCTTTTTCGCAAGGCTCGTGGGCGATGACCGGATCGGGATTGAACCCCGCGGCGGCCGCCTGATCGCGCATGGCCATCCAACGATCCTGGGAAAGATCGAACGGCGCGGCTATGGAATCTTCGAAATACCGTTTTTGCCCGCGGCCGTTGTCCGGCTTGTGATCGGGCTCACCGGAGAGGATGAAGCACTGCCTCGATATCCGGAGGGTGACCGTGATCGCATCGAGCTAGCGGGCGTCACAGTCCCGTTCTTCTCGATGCGGCAAGATGCCGCGGCCGCCAGGCTTGCCCTCGCGGTATTGGCGGATCCGCGCTGGCGGCGCAAACTCCTGTAGGCCTTCGAACATACTAGGTCTTTGGGTTCGAGACGCTATTTCCGGGCGAGCTTCACGTCATTTTACTTGCCAATTCCATTGCGCCGCACAAAAAACCATGGATGTATTCTCACCACGTGCATTTTTGGGCACCAACCATAAGCCGCTTGTGGTCTTGCGTTTTTGCGTTAACACGAAGATTCTTCGCGATGGCCGCCGCGCGTAGCTTTTGCCGGTCCTTGATAGTAAACCCATTTACCCAAGCGCAGCCGCCAGGCAGCGTTGCGGCGGATTTCTCCTTAAGTCCGGGGATGGTTCTTACCGTGACGAACATTTCGCGCCGTGCCGGTCAGGCACGAAGTTCCTGAAGAACCGGACCGTTCAATGATTGGAATCGTCCTCGTGAACTCATGGCCGGCTCGCATCGGAGTTTCGCGCCGCGTTGGAGCATGTTGTCGGTCCGCAAAAGCAGATAGAATCGGTCAGCATCGGGGCGGACGACGATATCGAACAGCGGCGCCAGGATATTGTTACCGCCGCCGCCAAGGTCGACAGCGGCGCGGGCGTGGTCGTGCTCACCGATATGTTTGGCGGTACGCCTTCAAATCTCGCGATTTCGATTATGGATAGCGCTAATATCGAAGTCATCGCGGGGGTCAATCTGCCGATGCTCATTAAGCTCGCCTCAGTTCGCGATAGCTGCAATCTCGACCAGGCGGTGATCCAGGCCCAGGATGCAGGCCGCAAATATATCTATGTTGCGAGCCGGGTATTGAGCGGTACATGACCGAGGACCGTGCCATCCCATTTGAGCCCGGCAATGATTGTCCGGATTTCGAACCGCCAGGAGATACCCTTGTCCGCACGCTTGAAATCATCAATCGGAGGGGACTCCACGCGCGCGCCACGGCGAAACTCGTGCAATGTATCGACGGATTCGATGCCACTGTCACACTCAGCCGTTGCGGGGAAACCGTCGGCGGGGCCTCAATCATGGGTATTTTGACGCTTGGAGCCGGGCCAGGAATGACCATCACGGTTACCACGGCCGGCGCCCAGGCTGCGGAGGCAATGGAGGCAATCGCGGCGCTCGTGGCCAACCGCTTCGGCGAGGAAGAATAAGCGAGGCCATAATAGGCGGGCACTATTATTCAGCCCCCCATATTCGCGCGCCGCGGCGGTGAGCCCCGCCGTGGACGAATTCAAATCCGCTGTCAAGTGGCTTGCATCCGCGACTATTGGCATGGGCGTGTTGGCGAGTTCCTTGCCAAGTTCCGCCCCGATTGGTCAAAGGAACTGATGTTCCAGATGACCCTTGCAAGAAAAACTTGTGCTCGCAGAGGGCGAGCAATTGGCCGAGCACGCGCGGCGACATTTGTTTATTGAGGAAAGTGCTCGATGGCCGGTTGCCTTCGAACAGCTTGTGTGGAGCGAGCACCTCGATCGCCTCGGGGCTCAAGTTTGGGTCCCGTAATCCAACTTACCGGAAAAAGACCCGCGCGGGGATGCAGTCGCCGCAGCGTCGCACCATCTGGCCCCAATCCATGGGCCGTTACAGGCGGCCCATGGTGTTCGTTGCAACTTCGTCTTCTTAGCGGCCGGCTTGCCCGGTGCTGGACTTAAAGCGCCGGGCAGGCCGAACGATCGTCATTGATTATAGGCGCGCTCGCCGTGATCGGTAATGTCGAGGCCTTCGAGCTCGGACTGCTTCGTTGCCCTGAGGCCAATGGTCAGGTCAACGAGTTTGTAGAGGATCGCTGAACCAAATCCCGACCAGAAGAGCGTGAACAGCACGTTTTTCGTTTGGATCATCACCTGTGGCAGCATGGCGTAATCCCCTGGCGAGGCAAAGCCAGGTTTGATTGTGTAGTCGGTGAGGCCCGTGCCGCCGAGGTAGGGCGCGACCAGAATGCCAGTGCCGATCGCCCCTAGAATGCCGCCGATGCAATGCACGCCGAACACATCGAGGGAATCATCGTAAAACCCGGCTTTCGGTTTGACGTACGCGCAAAAGATGAAGCAAACCGAACCGGCGACCAAACCAAGCACAATCGATCCCATTGGCCCGGCAAAGCCGGATGCCGGCGTCACCGCGACGAGGCCCGCGACTGCGCCCGAGACCATGCCAAGCAACGAGGGCTTGCCCTTGAGCGCCCATTCCGTGAACATCCAGCCGAGCGTCGCGGCCGCCGTCGCGACCATGGTGTTCACAAAAGCGAGCGACGCCATTCCAGTCGCTTCGAGATTCGAACCGGCATTGAAGCCGAACCAGCCGACCCAAAGAAGCGAGGAGCCGATCATCGACATCATGACCGAATGCGGCGGCTCGATATCGTGCGGATAGCCGATCCGCTTGCCGACCATCAAGCAGCCAACAAAACCGGCAATTCCAGCGTTGATATGGACCACGGTGCCGCCGGCAAAATCGAGCGCCCCCAATTTATTGAAAAAGCCAGCATTGTTGAGAACCGCATCGAGGTTCGCCTGCGCAGCCGCCTTGGCGGCATCGTCGGGGGCATCGGCAAGGGCCTTCGCGGCATCGCCGATCGCGTCCGGACCCGCCCAATACCAAACGCCATGCGCGATGGGGAAATAAACGAAGGTCACCCAAAGTAGGATAAAGACAAAGACCGCCGAAAACTTCATGCGTTCGGCGAAGGAGCCGACAATCAAGGCTGGGGTAATCATGGCGAAGGTCATCTGAAATACCATATAAGTATATTCTGGTATGACGACGCCATTGGAAAAGGTCGGGACGTTCAAATCCGGGGTTATTCCTTTAAGAAACGCCCGGTCAAACCCGCCGACGAGATTGTTCCATTGATAGCCTTCGAGAAAGGCAAGCCCGCCTGCGGCGCCCGGCACCAATGCGTGGCTGCCTTCCGTAAAGGCGAGCGAATAGCCATAAACGCACCAAATGACTCCAACCATCGCCACAATCGCGAACACCTGGGCAGCCAACGAGGCCGCGTTTTTTGGGCGCGCCATACCAGCGTAGAAAAGTGCGAGACCAGAAATCGACATCATCAGGACGAGCGCCGACGAGGTCAGCATCCAGGCGTTATCGCCTTTATTGGCTACGGGCGCGGCGGTATCCGCAAAGGCCAGCCCGGCCGCACCGGCGGCCAGCAAAAGCCCTAGACCGATCGCCCGGGGAGCGATCTTTGGAAGCAAACTGTAATTCATATCCAACTCCTGCGAAGCTCAAGAAGGGGGAAGGAAGCGTTAGATGGCCTCGTTATCGTGTTCTCCGGTACGGATCCGGACCGCTTGATCGAGCGAGGTGACGAAAATTTTGCCGTCACCAATCTCGCCAGTTCGAGCCGCCGAGGTGATGGCATCGATCGTCTGATTTACGAGATCACCGGGCACGGCGACCTCGACCTTCAACTTGGGAAGAAAACTGACCGCATATTCCGCCCCACGGTAGATTTCCGTGTGGCCCTTTTGGCGGCCGTACCCTTTGACTTCGGTCACAGTCATTCCGCGCGCGCCAAGCGCTGTCAGCGCGTCACGGACCTCGTCCAGCTTGAACGGCTTAATGATCGCAGTAACTATTTTCATGTTGCTTTCCTGCTTTCTCGACCTGGGAACTTAGGAAACTACGTGCGACCCGGCTCGTCGCCGTAGAGCCGGGCGCGGGGGATCGCGGTCATGCTTGAGTTTCACGAAGCAAGCCGCGAGCCACTTGTCCGTTCGCGCAAATTTGCCGTCGTAAAATTAAAGTACTGGGGGGCTTGGTTCGGTCAGAAGTAAGCCGCGAGAGAGTCCGAAACGCCATAGGAATTAGGTATTTGCAAAATTTCGAGTTGGGGTGGCGGCCGAAATTTAGATGTCCGCGGTCGTTGCCGATCACGAATTCGTGATCGGAAAATCACAAGTTGAATGCTGATGATTTTAAGTATTGCATCAGAAAAAACGCATGGTCCCGCGCTCAAATCAAAACGCCCCGGCCGGATGGCGTGGGGCGGATAAGGCCTTCCTGGACTACCGAGGCAACTAGCCGGCCGTCATCCGTAAAGAGGAGCCCGCGCGCGAAACCGCGGGCGCCACAGGATGTCGGGCTATCCTGCGCATAGAGAAGCCAAGCGTCGGCACGAAATGGGCGATGAAACCACAAGGCATGGTCGAGGCTCGCGACCTGAAGACCGCTATCGAATACCGAATGACCGTGCGCGCCAAGCACTGCATCGAGAAGTGTCATGTCGGAGAGATAAGCAAGCACCGCGCGATGGATAGCTGGATCGCTGGGGAGCGGCCCACTCGCGCGCAACCATACGTATTGTTCGGGTGCGCTCGCTTCGTGCCTCATATAACGGGGCAAATCGACAGGACGTACCTCGATGGGACGGTCTTGGGCGAACCAGCGGCGAATAGCTTCCGGCATAACCGCCCCAAAGCGCTGCAGCATTTCGAATTCGCTCGGAAGGCTTTCCGGTAACGGAACCTTGGGCATCGAAACGGCGTGTTCGAGCCCAAACTCCTCGATCTGGAACGATGCCGAGAGGGAGAAAATCGCGCGGCCATGTTGGATTGCGTTGCAGCGCCTCGTCGTAAAACTCTTCCCGTCGCGGATCCGGTCGACTTCATAGACGATTGGCACGGCTGGATCGCCCGGCAAAAGAAAATAGCCATGCAACGAATGTGGCGCGCGTCCTTCGACCGTGCGGGCCGCCGCGACAAGGGCTTGCGCGACCACAAGCCCGCCGAACACGCGTTGCCAACCAACTTGTGGGCTGCGCCCCCGAAAAATATTTTCCTCGATCCGCTCAAGATCGAGAATAGCCAAAAGTTCTTCGATGGCATTCGACATGGCGCGCACGACGTCCTTTCCGGAAGCCTGACGTGAGCCTTGCGGTGGCTCCAGTCAAGCCTTAACCGGTAACGCCATCTTCCGGCCGCCCTCTATCCGTCCAGAGGACGCGCCTCTTCCGGAAGCATGATCGGGATGCCGTCGCGGATCGGATAGGCAAGTTTTGCCGCGCGGGAAATCAATTCCTGGTTCTGCGCGTCGTATTCGAGGGTCGTCTTTGTGCGCGGACACACCAGGATTTCCAGCAGACGCGGATCGATCCGGGAAGGCTCGGGAGCTTCTTGCTTGCCGCCTGAACTTCTTTTTCCTTACCCGCCATAGGTGCGTCCTCCTGTAATTGCCGTTTCAAGTCGAATTTTGGGCGGGTCAAGCCACCCGCATGGTTTGCATCGTTTACCGAAAGCAATTACGGGAATATGGGCAACGATGCTGAAATGAAGATTTCACCTCGATTGCCGCAGCAAGTCGTAGTCACTCACCTTAATGTAAAGGCGTCGACGTGCTTCTTCCACGGGCGAGTTCGATTTCGGTAATCGCGACAAGCACATCTGCCCGGCCTTTCAGGTCGCTGGCTTCGAGAAGCGCCTGCTTTTCCTTCGGGCTGCATGGGCTCATCATGGACAGCGCATTGACGAGCGCTTCATTTGGCGCGTCGTGGATGCTATTCCAATCGATCTGGAGATTGTTGGTCTCGGCGAAATCGCGCAAAGTGCGCAAGACGCCGTCGCGATCGACCTGGTCCTCGCCAGCGCGGGGGCTGAAATCGACGGCAAACGGACTGAAATCGGCGCGGCATTGCCGGTAGGGTGTCACCGCGGCGATTTCCTCGACGATCTTGAACCGCGCGATGCCGGTTAGCGTGACGAAATAGCGCCCGTCGCCGGTTTCGGCGAGCTGGGTGATCCTCCCGGCGCAGCCGACCGAGAATAGTGCCGGCACGGCGGTTCCGCTGCTCCCTCGGGATCGGGTTGGATCATGCCGACGATCCGCTCGCCTTTCAGGGCATCGTCGACCATGGCAAGGTAGCGCTGCTCGAAGACATTGAGAGGCAATTCGCCACGCGGCAACAACAGGGCGCCCGCAAGCGGAAAAATCGGCAACGCCGCCGGCATTTCGTCCGGGTTGTGGTAGGCGCGGTTCATGCTCATTTTCCAGTCCTCAAATTGTCGCCGCATTCCCCGGCCTCGCCCAAAGCCAGGGATCGACCAGAGACTCCCAAACTTAAGTTCGATATGCATCGCGGATTCTTTAAAATTGCGCACACCCTATTGTTACGCTTTTTAGGCAATTGCACATAATTTAGGCACACGGAAGATCGCGCGCTACGCCCCAGTCCCGCTTTGTGCGCAAGCCTTACCATTACGCCAAGCCTTTTGCAGAGCTGCCGATCCAGCCAGCCAGATTAACGTATATCCTATCCGTTGCCTTGCGCGATGCAAGAGTGTCACGGCGTTGAAGCGGCACTTGGGAGAATGTCTTGCCGAAAAATTGGCTGATGGAAGACGGCGCTTTGCAAGTGCCTTTCCGGTTTCTCTGGTTGGACCAGAGGCAAGGTCTTGTCCGTCGGTTCGGCAGTGATTGTGAGAAGGGAATTCCGCAGCGCCGCGCGCTTACGGCCAGGTTCTTCACCGGCGCCTATCGCAACGCGATTGGCGACATCGCCGTACCGCAAGAGCTGTTCGCCGTCGGCAGGAAACTCATGTGATAGAAGCGATTGAAGGCACCAGGCATTAGGTTGGCGGCAATTAGCCATGCGAAAGCGCGCTGGCGCGCGAGCAAGGGAAGGGACGGCAACGGACGCGGGCGAGCGAAAATGGCAGAACGCGCCTGGCCGTGGCCGCGCGAGCAGCCCGGCGCCCATTCGTCCAACCGGTTCCACGAGCAGGCTGGCGAAGCGGACAGCTGGATCAGCCCGGAGTTTTGCCGGCATGATCAACCTTGCCGCTCGGTCATGGCGCTGAAATGAATGTCAACCGGCCCCAATGAAAAATTAGGCGCCGGAAATCAAAAGCCGATTGCAATTTGCTGCGTTCGCGGGTTAACTAGCCGCGCCGGACGTGATTTTATCTGGCGGCGCGAAGCGGGCTCCTTGAAAGAAAGCCTGGCCCGTGGCCGTGCGTATCGTGATGCGTATCCGGCGATGAACTAAGATACCCTGCGGAGTGCTCGGGTCCGCCGCATCTCCTGGGTCCGTAGGGTTGGCCGGCGCGCAAATGGTTATAGGAGTGGCCTCCTCGAAACGCCATTTGCCGCCGGCCACCTTCGTCATTTCAATCCACCGCTCATTTCAAACCACGACGAGTTCGGCGGCAGAGGCAAAAGCCGCGCGCTCCTGGATGAAAGCGAAGCGCGCCTCCGGCCTGTTGCCCATCAAACGCTCGACCGAGTCCGACGTGCCCTCCTGGTCCTCGGCGAGAACGACCACGCGGAGCAGGCCGCGGCTTTTTGGATCCATCGTCGTTTCTTTAAGTTGAGCCGGAAGCATTTCGCCTAACCCCTTGAAACGACTTATTTCGACCTTGGCCTTGCCGTTGAGCGTCTTGGCGATCAACTGATCGCGATGCGCATCGTCGCGGGCATAGACCTGTTTGGCGCCCTGGGTCAGCCGGTAGAGCGGCGGCACCGCCAGATAAAGGTGCCGCGCCTCGACGAGTTTCGGCATCTGTCGAAAGAAAAATGTGATGAGCAGGGAAGCGATGTGGGCGCCATCTACATCCGCGTCGGTCATGACGATGATCTTTTCGTAGCGAAGGTCTTGTTCCTTGTAATGCGCGCCAGTACCGCACCCGAGCGCCTGGACAAGATCGTTGAGCTGCTGATTGCCCGCGAGCTTGTCGCGGGTGGCGCTGGCGACATTGAGGATTTTGCCGCGCAACGGCAGCACCGCCTGGATCGCGCGATCGCGCGCCTGCTTGGCGGAGCCGCCCGCGGAATCGCCTTCAACGATAAAGAGTTCCGAACCCTGCGATGAGCTATTCGAGCAATCCGCGAGCTTTCCCGGAAGCCTGAGCTTGCGTGTCGCGGTCTTGCGGGCAACATCTTTCTCGGCGCGCCGGCGCAGCCTCTCCTCGGCGCGCTCGATCGTCCATTCGAGGAGTTTGCCGGCATGCGAAGGGGAGGCCGCGAGCCAATGATCGAAGGCATCGCGCAAGGTTCCTTCGACGATCCGGGTGGCTTCATTGGTCAAAAGCCGCCCCTTGTTTTGGCCCTGAAACTCCGGCTCGCGAAGGAAGACGGAAATAATCGCGGCACAGGACGCCATGACGTCGTCGCCGGTCACCGCGGCCGCCTTCTTTGCCAGGCCGATCCGCTCGGCATGATCCTTAAGGCCGCGCGCCAGGGCGGCACGAAGTCCGGCTTCATGGGTGCCGCCGTCGGGGGTCGGGAATGGTGTTGCAATAGGAATGCACGAAGCCATCGTCGAAGGCGAGCCATGCCATCGCCCATTCGAGCGAGCCATGGCCGCCGTGTTTTTCAACCTTGCCCGCGAATATTTGATCGGTGACGAGGTCCTTGCCCTCGATATCCTGGAGAAGGTAATCCTTGAGGCCGCCGGGAAAGCGGAAAACTGCCTCGGGCGGGATGCTCCCATCCAGCTTGAGCAATTCCGGTGCGCAATGCCAGCTTATCTCGACCCCACCGAAGAGATAGGCCTTCGCCCTGGCCATTTTGAACAAGCGCTCCGGCTTGAAATTCGCGCCCTTGCCAAAAATCCTTTCGTCGGGCTTGAACCGCACGCTCGTGCCGCGCCGATTTTGCACCTTGCCCAGCTTTTCGAGGGGGGTTTTGGGGTGGCCCCGCTCGAAGATCTGCCGATAAAGCATCTGGCTTCGCGCGACTTCCACTTCGAGGCGTTCCGACAGCGCGTTGACGACGGAAATGCCGACTCCATGCAATCCGCCCGATGTCTGATAGGATTTCTGATCGAATTTGCCGCCCGCGTGCAGCATGGTCATGACGACTTCGAGCGCCGATTTTTTTGGAAATTTCGGATGCGGATCGACCGGAAAGCCGCGCCCATTGTCGATCACGGTAAGAAAACCCGAGGCTTCGAGACGGACATCGATGAAGGACGCATGGCCGGCCACAGCCTCGTCCATCGCATTGTCGAGGACTTCCGCGAAAAGATGATGAAGCGCCGCCTCGTCGGTGCCGCCGATATACATGCCCGGTCGCCGGCGGACGGGCTCCAGCCCTTCCAGCACCTCGATCGAGGCGGCGGTATAGCCAAGCTCTCCCGGCGTTCCGTGGACTTTGCGCCCCGTTTGCCGTTTTTTGCGGGACAGCCTTGGCTCTTCGTCCCGGCCGGGCCGGCGGCTCTTTGCGCGCCGCATTGCCGAAGAGATCGCCATTCCTTGCCATGGCCGATTCGTCCTTGATCCTTGTGATTCGAATTCGCCGCTGCTTATGCCATGAACAAGGCAGGATTGGAACGGAACGAAAACATTTTCCGGTTGACTAATCCAAAAGGGCGGGGTGCATGGAGCGGATTGCCCGATAAACCGTGCTTCAGGCTGCGGCGGCCCGCAGCAGCGATTTGAGCGGCGCGAATTCATCGGCGAGGCGCCCGGCGGCGATTTCCATCCGTTCGCCGACGATGCGTTTGGCGGCCATGAAATCACCAGGGCGGTTGACCGAATCGGCGGCGATCACCCGTCCTTCCTTGAGATAAAATGCAACGAAGGAGGACGTCTCCATATTTCCCCGGATCGCAAGTTCCTCATAGCCGTCCGAGAACCCAACCATCTGCAATTTGAGATCATATTGGTCGGACCAAAACCATGGCGCGACGACTTGGGGAATAGGCCCGCCAGTGATCGCCGCCGCTGCCGCGCGCGCTTGTTCGAGCGCGTTTGGAACCAATTCGAGGCGTATTTTCCGGCGCAGGAACCCGTGCCGCGCGTGCATCGCGCAGTCGCCGATCGCATAAATATCGGGGTCGCTGCTTCGGCTCGCCGCATCGACGACAATGCCGTCGTCCACGTCGAGCCCGGCTTGCTCGCCAAGTTCCGTGTTGGGAACGAGACCGATGCCGATCAACACCAAATCGGCGGCAAACAATTGACCGCCGGCGCATGCGACCGCGCCAACTCCGCCATTCTCGCCGCCAGCGGTGAAACCACTGACCGTGACTCCCGTGAGAATGTCAACTCCGGCTTCGCGATGGACGCGTTCATAGAAGTCGAAAGATCTGGCGCGGTGACACGCGCGAGCACGCGCGGCGCCGCTTCGAGCACGGTCACGGCAAGCCCGCGTTTAGCCGCGACGGCGGCAACTTCAAGCCCGACATAGCCGCCACCGACGATGACGAGCCGGCGGGGGGCCGCCATCAGCGGCTGCAATGCTTCGACATCGGAAATCGTGCGCAGATAAAAAATATTGCGTAAACCGGCGCCCGGCACCGGAAGCTCGCGGGCGCGGCCCCCAGTCGCGATCACAAGCTTGTCGTAGGGGAGCGGCGCGCAGCCCTTGATCAAGAGTGTCTTCGTGCTCCGGTCGATCGCGTCGACGCGGACGCCGAGCCGCATCTCCACACGGGATTTCTCATACGCAACCGGAGCCTTGTAGATTAGCGCATCCTTGCCGATCTCGCGCGCCAGAAAAGCCTTCGACAAAGGCGGGCGCATATAGGGAAGATAGTCCTCCTCGCCGATGAGGATGATGCGGCCCTCGAAGCGGTTTTGCCGCAGCAACGTCGCGGCCTCGCCGCCTGCCTGTCCTCCGCCGATAATGGCAATTGTTGAAGCGGCGCCGGGCTTAGCTTGTTCCATCATCGAATCCAATTCATTTGCGCAAAATTGTGGTTAGGGGATTTCTGCTTCGGTGAAAACATGAAAATGCTCATTGGTCGTTTTGCCGCCAGTTCCTATCGATGTCCGCCGGCCATCTTAAAGGGGAGAGTTTTGGATTATGGCAACAAGAATTCTTGCTTAGTCAATTGGGTTAATAAGTGTTTTGCTTTGAAAGGCCAATCGTGATTCATGGCGTGCCATACGCGTCGCATCCTTGCGCGTGGCCTAGGCCTTAAAGCGCTTCCAGGTGAATCGCTCATTGGCTCTATATCCTTGTTTTATCTGATGAGCTTATCCAAAATTTCTACAATTGCTTGGGATCAAACTCTAGCCTCATGAAAATCGACACAAACTTGGACATGTTGCGCGCGCCGCCACATGAGGAATCGCGCGGCCGAACCGTCTTCATTCTCTCGCTCCTCGCCGGTGCATTATTCTTGCCGATGGGGCTGCATCTGCCCTATTTTCCAGTTTGGCTCTCCGCGCGCGGATTTTCCAACAGTGAGATCGCCGCCGCTCTCGCCGCGCCGATGGTTTTGCGCGTTGTCGCAACGCCCATCGTTGCGGCGATCGCCGACAAGCGCGGAATCGCAGCGACGCTTGCCGCCTGTGCGCTAGCGACATTCGCAGGCTACAGCGGCCTTGGGTTTGTCAAAGGCTTCATGCCAATTTTTGTCGGCGCGGTGCTCGTTGCGACCACGCTGGGCTTGATGCCCGCGCTCTCAGATGCCCTTACGCTTGCCGGGATTCGGCGCGCCGAAGTCGCTGGTCTTGGCTACATCGCCTACGGGCGAATCCGGGTATGTACATCGCTTGGCGTGTTGAGCATGATGCTCCTGTCCGGCTGGATCGTCACCTTTTTCCCAGGCGAAGAAATTATTTTTGCACTGGCAGGTATTGCGCTTTTTCCCGCTCTCATTGCGATCGTTGCCGCCGCGAAACTGAAAACTCTGCAGGTACATGGCGCGCCCAAGGGTGGTCTGACAGAGGACCCCGCCCGCCTGCGGCTTGCCTTCGTCTTCATCGGCGCGGCGGCGCTGATTCAGGCGAGCCACGCGGAGATCTATTCGTTCGCTACCTTGCACTGGAAGCTCGCGGGCTTGCCATCGGGATTCATCGGCGCCGCCTGGGCGATCGGGGTTGCTTCCGAGAGCGCGATTTTTTTGGCGACCGCACACTATTCCCGCGCCGGGAAAAATGCCCCTTCGTTTCTTGTTCTCGGTGGCGCCGGGGCGGTGCTCCGCTGGCTCGCCATGAGCGCCGATCCCGGACCTTTGTGGCTCATTGCCTTGCAGGCGATGCACGGATTGAGTTTCGGCGCGGTCTATGCTGGTAGCGTGCTTTCACTTGCCGGCATCGCGCGCGATACCCACCGCGCGCGCATGCAAGGATGGCTGGCCACCGCCTCGGCCCTCGGTCTCGCGTTTTCGACATTTGCTTGCGGCAGGCTGACGAACCTTTATGGGGAAAAAACCTATCTCTTCATGGCGGGGCTCGCCATGGCTGGCCTCGTGCTCGCGCTTTTTGCGGCGGTGCTCAAACGGCGGATCGAGACATGATACGGAAAGTATGTCAGCCCCATAATTCGCGGACCGGCGGGTAAACGATCGAGCCTTCATAGAAAAGCCCATCCGGGCGGTCCTGCGCGAGCAGAAGGGGGCCGTCGAGATCGACGAAATGCGCGCGGGCGGTGAGCAGAAGCGCAGGCGCCATCGCGAGCGAGCTTGCAACCATGCAGCCGATCATGAGTTTGAACCCAAGGTTCTCGGCTTGATTAACCAGGGCCAACGCCTCGGTCAGCCCTCCCGTTTTGTCGAGCTTGACATTGATTGCGTCATAGCGCGCGCGCAGAATTTCGAGTCCGGTGCGATCATGAACGCTCTCGTCGGCGCAAATCGGAACGATATGTTCGATTTTTTCGAGCGCCGAATCCTGCCCGCGGGAAGCGGCTGCTCGACCAAGGCGACGCCGGCCTTGGCGCAGGCTTCGAGACTGCGTTCGAGACTGGCTTCCGCCCATGCCTCGTTCGCGTCAATGATTAGGGTTGCATCGGGCGCCGCGGCGCGCACCGCTTTGATGCGCGCCGCATCGCCCTCGCCCGCGAGTTTGATTTTCAATAGCGGCCGCGCGCGCGCTTTGGCTGCCGCCTGCGCCATTTCGTCCGGAGTGCCCACCGAGATCGTAAAGGCGGTCGTGACCGGTACCGGTGGCGCGACGCCTGCGAGCACGTGGGCCGGAACGCCGCTACGCTTGGCCGCCAAATCCCACAGCGCGCAGTCGATGGCGTTGCGGGCGGCGCCGGGGGGAAGTAGGGTTTGCGAGAGCACCCGATCTGCGTCCGCCTTGATCGCGGAACGAACCAAACTGATTTGAGCGAGAACCGAATCGACCGTCTCGCCGTAGCGCGCATAGGGCACTGCTTCCCCGCGCCCGCGAAAGCCGCCGTCCTCGATCGCCGCCACAACCACGACGGCTTCCGTTTTCGCGCCGCGTGCGATCACGAAACTGCCGCGGATGGGAAAACGTTCGATGGAAACGGCGAGGCGGGGCATGAGGCTGGAAGTCCCAGGAATGTGAGCAGTCGGCGCTATGGACCTGTATTAAGAGCCATGGCAGCCTCACGCTGTCGTGCGGCGATACCGCAAACGCTCGCGGTCAGTGCACCGAATGTCAGCGGTCACCTTCCATTACAAAGTTTTCCAAGAAATTGGCATCGCGAGCGACCATCCCTTCTAAACACTTCAAAAGGACCCAGAGTGGGACACTCAACAGCTTTTCCCCCAGCATTACCTCCACCGATCCAGCCAGTTGTGGAGTTGAAGATGCAGGGTACATCAATTGCATGCGTTTTGGGCTCGCCACTTCGGATGTATTTGGTTGGAGCTCATATGACATCTTGTCAACCAAGGACACCCCCACAAACTCCGGCTTGCCCCCTCGTCTTAGCCACCTAAAAAATCCTATAATGCGAGTTTTTATTACAGCGTCCCTTAGACCGTCTCTGAGTGGATGGGATTCCTCGCGGAACTCCCGTTCCATTGCTTGGGTAATTAAAGCTGTAAGAGTTCTTTTTTCTGGAGGTAGGCTCAGCCAATCCGCCCAATCACAAGATCCGGAACCGGTGGGAGCCAAGCGATCCTGAGATTCCCCCGCAGCCTTGGTTTGTACCCACAGGATCAACTTCCGGTCTTGCGTGAGCACTAACGTGCTAACTCCAACGTGATTACTAAGAATAGAATCTGATATGTTGCTTAAAATATATCGTCCGTCTTTTGGTACCGCGGGAAACTTAGCCGAGCCATCATAAATTATCTCAGGGTGTGCATCAACGGATTCAACTCCGCGATACACAAAATCTGTAGTTAAGAATGTATGATAGAAGGTATTGCTAAATAGGCGAAGCTGCATGTTGCTTATAGGTAATAAGTCGTTGGTCAGACACGTTACAATTCCATTATAAAATTCCTCCCTCGGATATTGATTCACACAATCGCAGAATTTACGACGAAGCGCGAGTTCAAAGGTGGCAGCGTGATTGCGTAACGCCTCGTCGATAAGCGGGGCCTTTGAACCATCATAAATAAGCGGAATCTCATTACTTCTAATAAATTCATCAACTTTTAGACTTCTTACGACAAATTCAAGTACCAAGTCGCCGTTATGACAGCGCAACGTGGATGGGTTTGGCAATTTCAAGATCTCATATCCATGATACTTGTATTCAGGCGAAAGGTCGACGTATAGCATGATTTTATGTATGCCATCGTCGATAACAAGGCGCACCTTTGGAGTATTAAAGATTGTCTTGAGGGCTGATCTGGTCGTTAGAATTAGGCCGATGACGCCTCCAAGCGCCGAGATAAGCGACCAGATCGTATCAAGGGTGCTCAGAAAGAGAGAGATGACCCCAAACGCGAACGCTATAAGTGATAATACAAGCGCGATCTTGTTGCCTTTCCGCAATACGACAAATGAAAACCTGTTGAGCTCATAGATGTTGCAAACTAGTTTGAACCGGTTTCGCATGTGGGATCTCGTGGCAACGAGTAATTTGGGTGTCGTCACCGGACTCTCCTTCATATATTTAACGGCCACCGGTTCAGTCTGTGATCGGATAATTTATCCCGCTTACGTCTGCATGAGGGCTTTCGCGGGCAACTAAATCGATGCAAATCGAGAAGCGTCGAGGAACATCTAAATCTCACTGCCATTGGCGCCTTAAACCTGGCGTTAAGGAAGGTAGGGCATGCGCGCCTCGGTTTCCAGCGAAACTTCTCGGAATTGCGGACCATGCGGGTAATCGGCCTTGCCGGATGGAGCGGCGCGGGCAAGACGACCTTGATCGTCAAGCTGATCCCCTATTTGCGCGAACGCGGCATCGTTGTCTCGACGCTCAAGCACGCGCATCACGCGTTCGATGTCGATCAGCCCGGCAAGGATTCCTACCTCCATCGCGAGGCCGGCGCGCGCGAGGTCCTCGTTGCCTCGTCCCGGCGCTTCGCGCTGATGCATGAATTGCGCGGGGCCGAAGAGCCCGGCCTTGCCGAGCTTCTGGCGCGCATGAGTCCGGCCGATCTCATTCTCGTCGAGGGTTATAAGCGCGACGCGCACGCAAAAATCGAGGTTTTCCGCACGGCAAATGAGAAAGCCTTTTCTCTACCCAGAGGATCCGAGCATTGCCGCGCTTGCCACCGATGCGTTGGCTGACCTCCCTTCCCATCTGCCGCACGCCCATCTTGACGACATCGCGGCGATCGCTAGCCTGATCCTCGCGCTTGCCCAGCCCATCGAGGAAATCATCGCGCGCCTTGCCAAGGCATGAAGCCGCCCGCCCCGCCAAAGCCAAGGAGATCCGCGATCATGAGCAAGGCCGCGCCTGCCAGCATCGGTCTTCCCCGCCACGCCGCCGTGCGGTTCATTGTGCTGCTTGGCATCGTCGACCTATTTGCCGACATGACCTATGAAGGCGCGCGCAGCGTCACCGGCCCTTACCTTGGCGTTCTTGGAGCGAGCGCCGCGATCGTCGGCCTTGTCGCGGGGTTTGGCGAGTTCCTCGGCTACGTTTTGCGGCTGGTCTCGGGCTATCTCAGCGATCGCACTGGCAGTTATTGGCCAATCACGATTGCTGGCTATGGCATCAATCTCTTGGCCGTGCCGCTCCTTGCGTTCACCGGCCGCTGGGAATTTGCGATTATTTTGATTATCGCCGAGCGCGCGGGCAGGGGGATCCGCGTCCCCGCGCGTGACGCGATGCTGTCGCACGCGGGCAGTCAAACCGGGCTTGGCTGGGGTTTTGGCCTGCACGGCGCGCTCGATCAAACGGGCGCTATTCTCGGGCCCCTGATCGTCGGCGCCGCACTTTATTTAAAGGGTGGCTATCAAGGCGCATTCGCCATATTGGCGATCCCCGCCTTGCTCACGATGACGTTGCTCTTCGGCGCGCGCCATTTCTATCCACGTCCGCGCGACCTCGATGTGGCGCCTGCTGATTTGACACCTGGCCGGTTGCCGCGCCGGTTCTGGGTTTACACCGCCGCAGCGGGTTTGATCGCGGCAGGCTATGCCGACTTTCCGTTGATCGCATTTCATTTCGGAAAGACCGGCTTGATCGCGCCGGTTTGGATACCCGTGCTTTATTCGCTCGCCATGGCGGCCGACGCGTTTGCCTCTCTCCTCCTCGGCCTTTTGTTCGACCGGATCGGCATCGGCGCGATGATCCTTGCAACTGGCGCCTCGGCGCTCAGCGCTCCCCTCGCCTTCCTTGGTGGACCGGCCGCGGCGATGACCGGCATGGTGTTGTGGGGGATCGGCATGGGCGCCCAGGGATCGGTGATGCGCGCGGCAATCGCGCCGCTCGCGCCGGCTTCGCAGCGGGGCACCGCCTATGGCATATTCAACGCCGCCTATGGCCTCGCCTGGTTCGGCGGGAGCAGTTTGCTTGGCTGCTTTATGACTGGTCCATCCCGGCGCTCGCCGCTGTCTCGGTCGTGCTGCAGGTCGCGGCCCTGGCGATTCTGTCGCGGGTCTTATGGTCGCCGCCGGAACGGCCAGCAATCCGGGAGGCTTGAGGAGAATGCCACCGGTTGGTCCCGAGCATGATACCAAAAAGTGGCAGTGTTTCAGGTTGAAATTTTTGCTCCGGTCTTTTTGTAAGATCCGGGGCCGCCAAAGCTGCTCCGCTAATACGCATTATTATGCGCAATCATAATTGACAAACACTCGTTTTATACGCATAAATATGCGTATCAAAAGAGCGGGAAATGCCAAGATTTGAAACCAGCACGCGCAAGATTGTCAACCGCCTGGAAAAGGAAGGCTGGACCATCGAGCATGGCAAGGAACACGACATTTTCCGCAACACAAACTTTCCACAGACACGGCTCGTCGTGCCGCGTCATCGCGAGTTGTCGCTGGGTGTTGCCCGCGACATTGCGAAAAAAGCCGGTTGGAGCATGAAATGACCTTTTATGTTGGAATTTTGGATGGGTCAGACGATGTGTGGGGCGTCCGGATTCCGGATTGTCCTGGCGCCTATGGCGCGGGCGAAAGCGCGGAAGCCGCCGCCGCCAGTGCGATCAAGGGGCTGACGGCATGGGCGGATGCAACCTTAAAGGACGGCGCATCATTGCCGGCCGCCCGGTCTCTTGCTGATATTTTTGCCGCCGGCGAAATGGAACCTGGCGAAACGGCGATTCTTATTCCGCTTTTGCTCAATTCGGGCCGGTCGATCCGTGTCAACACCACCTTCGATGCCGGTCTGCTCGAAGCCATCGACGAAGCGGCGGCTCAGCGCGGCGTGACGCGTTCGGCTTTTCTCGCAAGCGCTGCCCGCGAGAAGATCGAAGCCCAAAGATAGGGGCGCACGGCCTTAAACCTCGCAGCTTTGAGCGACGCACTTCGGAGCGCATCAAAACCCGGTGTTGCGCACTTGCGCACATTGGGACCGAACAATGCCGTTAAAGGGAGGTGTGGTGACAAAAATAATTCTAACCCGCCATGGCCATGTCGAAGGAATTAGTCCCGCACAATTCCGCGGCCGAACCGAGTTGCCTCTGACGGCACTTGGTCAGGTCCAGGCAAAGGCGGTCGCGGCGCGGATCGCCAAAACCTGGAACCCGGTGAAGGTCTACACAAGCCCATTGGGACGCTGCGTCGCAACGGGACAGGAAATTGCCAGGGCTTGCCGAGTGGCAAGCGAGCCAATAGAGGCGCTTAACGATCTTGATTATGGCCAGTGGCAATGGCGGACCTTTGAGGAGGTCCGGGCCGCATGGCCAGAACTCTTTGCCGCTTGGCACATGACGCCGCATCTCGTGCGTTTCCCCGGGGGCGATTCGCTGCAGGACCTTGTGGCCCGGACTGCCAACGCGCTTCGCCTCGTGTTGGAACGTCACGCTTCCGAAACGGAGACCGTCGTCTTTGTCGGGCACGATAGCGTCAATCGAGCCCTGCTCTTGCAGTTTCTCGATCAACCCCTATCAGCGTATTGGCGGATCGCCCAGGAGCCATGCGCGATCAATGAGATCGACGTCTTTGATGGCCGCATTTGCGTGCGAGGTATCAATGAGACTCATCATCTAATGAGGATTTCTTAAAGAATTGCTTGAAGATTGGTTCGTGCGGCTGTTCACGCCGCCCACCTAATTTGCGCCTGATTTTTTGTTGTGCTAACGTTTGATTCTCGATTTAAAATCGATCATCCAAATGGGGATGGGGTTCCCCAAAATCGCCGAAGTGGCTGATAACTCCTGCCGTGCAACAGCAACGAGCGGGAGTTTTTTGTTTATCTGCCGGGTAGAGCGGTTTTCCGGGTTCTTTCGCACAGATTCGCAACTGGCAAGCACTGTCTTGATCCGGCGGATGGTGCAAGACGTTTGCCGGGCTCAACCGTGCGCGAGAGACGAACGACCCCTTAATTGACAGGATAAAAATCATGACCAGTGTATGGGCACTTGCAACACTGTGGCTGGGTCTCGCCGTGGTGGCGACCCTTCTCTCGATCTGGCTTCGAATCTCGACGGCATTGACTGAAATCGCCGTCGGAACGATCGCTCAATTTATCTTCGGCTTGGGGGTGCTCGGAACCGACGAACCATGGGTCAAGTTCCTCTCAGGGATAGGCGCGATTGTCCTGACGTTTCTCGCCGGCGCCGAACTCGACCCGCAGGTCTTCAAGCTCAAATGGAAAGAGGTGGCCGCCCTCGGGCTCGCCGGCTTCTTGTTCCCTTTTCTGGGATGCGCGGCAGCGGCTCACTATTTGTTGGGATGGCAGATCATGCCAAGCTGGCTTGCCGGAGTTGCCATGTCGACGACTTCGGTGGCCGTCGTGTACGCAGTAATGCTCGAATTCGGCTTTAATAGAACCGAGTACGGCAAGACGATTTTGGCCGCCTGCTTCGTGAACGATCTTGGAACGGTGGTGGCGCTGGGCCTCATCTTTGCGCCGTTCACCGCCAAGACAGCGATATTTGTTGGTGCCTGTATTGCGGCCGTCGTGTTCGTGCCATGGGCGGCGCAGGGCTTGTTCAAACGCTATGGCGGGCGGCCTTCGGAGTTCGAAACGAAGTTCTTGCTTCTCAGCCTGCTTGGAATGGGGGCGCTCGCTGGTTGGGCCGGCAGTGAAGCCGTCCTTCCCGCCTATCTAATCGGAATGGTGCTTGCCGGGACCGTTGGCAAGGATCACGCCCTGGTCAGACGCTTGCGGACGCTGACATTCGGATTACTGACGCCGTTCTATTTCATCCGTGCGGGGTCGTTTGTCTCGATACCCGCGCTAATCGCCGCGCCCGCCGCCTTTGTCGTTTTCCTCACCGTCAAAGTTGCTACGAAAATCGTTGGTGTCTACCCGGTAACGAAGCTCTTCGGCTCGCCCAACAAGGAGGCCATGTATACGACCCTCATGATGTCGACGGGCCTTACCTTCGGAACGATCTCATCCTTATTTGGCCTGTCCCATGGAATCATCGATAAAGTCAATATTCGGCGCTGGTAGCGGCGGTGATGGGGAGCGCGGTAATCCCGACGGTGATCGCCAACGCCTTCTATCTGCCGCGCCATTTGTTGCCCAAGACGGAAATGGAAGATATTGCTGCTCAACAGCCCCCGCCCGTGACAAAGCTTCCGCGAATTGTTAGGAGGGCCGAATAATCTGGGAGGCATCCAGTGTTCGCCAAGATCCTGCACGCCAATGACGGTTCGGAACATGCGTTTCATGCTCTTTCCCTGGCGCTTGCGATTGCCAAACAGAATAATTCGGAACTCCATATGGTTTCGGTCGAAGAGATCGACTACATGCCTGAATTCATTGAAGAGGTGAGAGAAGAAACGGGAACCGCTGCCCGCCGTTTCCACGGCGTCATCCAACGCGCACGTGCGATGGCGGACGAAAGTCATGTGACACTGCACACCCATGTCGTGGCGGGGCACCCGGTGCGAGACATCGTGAAGCTTGCCGCCGATCTCAACGTGGATTTGCTCGTCATTGGGGCGAGAGGCCATTCGGCATTGTACGAACGCATGGTTGGGAGCCGCGCGGATCGCATCATGCAACTTGCCCAGTGCCCAGTGCTTGTCACGAAGTGACTAATTATAAGTTGACTTATTATATAGTGATTATATAGTTGCATAGGTTTTGCTGCAATGATGGCGGCTGTTGCTCCTCCCGGCGGCATTTGTTAATTTTCCGGAATGCGCATCGAGGGCAACGGGTACCCAGATGATGAGCGCCTCTACATAAATCGCTTTTTGTATCTAAGTCATTGTTCTGTCATATGATCTTATCCAAAATGTCTGCAACTTTTGGGATCATTCTCTAGCGAGTGTCATTTGGCACTCGGCGCGGGGAGGGACGTCACCGTGAAAAGTGACAAATATCGGGGGGGTGTTGACGATGAGCAGAACCGTCGGCGTGGACGCCGTCGCTGCCGCTGCGAGCGGCGGAATTCTTGACCGCGAACGAATTATCGCGAAGGCAGGGTACAACCGGTGGCTGGTGCCGCCCGCCGCGCTCGCCATCCATTTGTGCATCGGCATGGCTTACGGTTTCAGCGTTTTCTGGCTGCCGTTGTCGCGGGCGGTGGGGACTGCGACCGGCACGAAGGTGGCTGCCTGCGCGGGCGCCGCGACGACATTCTGGGACAAGACTCTCGGTACGCTCACTGCGCTGACGGCGACAAATTGCGAATGGACGCAATTCGATCTCGGCTGGACGTTCACGCTCTTTTTTGTTCTGCTCGGCTCGTCGGCCGCGATCTGGGGTGGCTGGCTCGAGCGCGCCGGGCCGCGCAAGGCGGGGGTTTACGCAGCGCTTTGCTGGTGCGGCGGCCTGATGATTTCAGCGCTCGGGGTCAGAACGCATCAGCTGTGGATGCTATGGATCGGCTCGGGCGTAATCGGCGGGATCGGTCTTGGCCTCGGCTATATCTCGCCGGTGTCGACGCTCATCAAATGGTTCCCCGACCGGCGCGGCATGGCAACCGGCATGGCGATTATGGGATTTGGCGGCGGCGCGATGATCGGCTCGCCGCTCGCCAATCTGTTGATGAACTATTTCAAGACGCCTACGTCGGTCGGCGTGTGGCAAACCTTTGTCGTCCTCGGTCTCGGCTATTTCGTCTACATGACGGCCGGCGCCTTCGGCTACCGCGTGCCGCCCGACGGATGGAGCCCGGACGGCTGGGTACCGCCCGCCATGCAAAAGGCGATGATCACAGCCAATCATGTTGCTCTGCACCACGCGCACAGGACACCGCAATTCTGGCTGATCTGGGCAGTCCTATGCCTCAACGTCTCGGCCGGTATCGGTATCATCGGCGCCGCATCGCCGATGTTGCAGGAGACGTTCGGTGGCGAACTGTTCCGCGATCCTTCGGTCTGTTTCACGCAGTTCTCCGACGCGCAAAAGACCTTGGCCGCCGCAATCGGGGGCGGATTCGTGGGACTGTTCTCATTGTTCAATATTGGGGGCAGGTTTTTCTGGGCGACGCTATCCGATTCGATCGGCCGCAAGACGACCTATTTCGTCTTCTTCACGCTCGGCGTCCTTTGTTATGCCATCGCGCCCACCCTCGCGGGATTGAAGGCGATGGCGGTTTTTGCAGCCGCGTGTTGCATTATCGCCTCGATGTACGGTGGCGGATTTGCCACCGTGCCGGCCTATCTCGCGGACATCTTTGGCACGCGGTATGTCGGCGCGATCCATGGCCGTCTGCTCACCGCGTGGTCGACTGCGGGAATTGCCGGTCCGGTGATCGTCAATTACCTGCATGACACGCGGGTGGCCGAAGGCGTCCCGCGCGATCATGTGTACGACCAGATCTTTTATGTTCTTGCCTGTCTCCTCGTCGCCGGAATCATTTGTAACGCGCTCATCAGGCCGGTCCACACCAAATGGCATATAGAGGAAGAAGCGGGCATTAACTCCGCGGCGCGCGGCCAGGCTCTTGGGGTGAAGCGCGCCTATGGTATCGGCCCGGGAGGTCTCGAAGCCAAGGTGCTCGTCGCCTGGGCATTGGTCGCACTTCCGCTCGCCTGGGGTGTGTGGAAGACCCTCGAAAACGCCGCGAAAATCTTTCAATAACTAGCGCCGGATGCCAGCCGGGTTTGGTGCGCCCCGTCACGATCGCGCCATGAGTTCGACGGCTAGACCGTAAATGCGCAACCGGATGGACTCCGGCATTGCGGCGAGGGTTTCGAGATAGACCTGCCCGGCCCGGCACATTTTGGCGTCGCCGATAGGTGGATCGCTGGCCTTGCCGTCGAGCAGCGCTTCGATTTCCGGGGTATCGAGGCCTTTCACGCGCAATGCTTTTTCGAGCACCGCGAAATCCGCCCCGGTTGGTGCCGGCCTCTCGATCCGCTTGATTTCGCCATCAAGGATTGCGTCGATGCCAGCGTTTGCCATGGCAGCAACAAGACCACGATTTTGTGCCGAAAATTCAAAAAAGCCGGGGCTCTCGCCACCATTTAGAAAATCGACGCATAGATGCGGATCCTTGGCCGCGAGCGCTCGCAACATTGCGAAATGCAATTCAAAAATATGTTCCAGAGCCTGCCCGCCGGCTTTGGCGGCCAAAATCCCGCGGGAAAGGCGTAATGAGCGGGCAGCTTCCGCCATAAGAAGGTCGGCGCTTGTAGTCTCGCCGCCCTTGGCTGGAACGCTGCGCAAATGCTGCAAGAAAAGACTCGTATTCCGAAGGAAAGACGGTTTTCAGCCGGTCGAAGAAAGCCGCGTATTCTGGCGCCGTTGTAAGCTTTTCCGTAAAGGCGCGCGTAGCGGCGCTGATTTCATCAGACGACAGTCCCGGTTCGCCCGGACGCGTGGACGCCGTTGCGAGCAAGGGCGCGGACGGCACTTCCGGGTGGAGCGCCTTCCGCAGCAGGACCGCGCCGGTACCTAACCAGGCGAGGGCGGCAAGGCCCAACAGCACGAGCCGCAAAATATTCACGCGCGCGGTCTCCCATGCGGAGTTACTTGAACCAAACCCTGAGTTTGCCCAAACCGCCTGCAACCGGCAAGTAGCGGATAGTGCCAAATGGCATGAGGGGTGAGCGACCAGCAAATCGCACCAAAATGTTTCACGTGAAGCATTTTGGTACGATTTGGGCCGAAATCCTTACAAGTTCACATACGCTGTTGCGGGCTTGAGACAAGTACGATTGCGCAGAATTTTTGTGGGATCGTGCTTTCCCGCTGCGGCGAGGGCGAAATAAAAGTCTTGCGGTTCCTTGCTTTCCTTTTAGCTTGGCCGGGGTCGCAACGAGGCCGATCCCTTTGCCAGACCCGACTCCGCTCGATGAATTGAAGGCTGCTATCGCGGGCGGAAAGGCACTGCTCGTTTGCGGGGCAGGTGTGAGTAGGGCCGTTGCGGGCAAAGCTGCCAATGGCTGGAAGGGGCTGATTGAGAGCGCGATTAATGCGGCACCCAAAGAGCCGGGTGAGGATTGGAGCGCCCGTATTGTCGGTGAACCTTGCCTCCACAGATTCCGACATGTGGCTCGACGCGGCGGGTAAAGCGCAGAAGGAATTTGGTGGCTGTGCGGCCGGGAACCATATCGGGCATGGCTCAAGAAAAGTGTTGGCGAACTAAAGGCCGCTAACCCTGCCGTTGCTCGATGCAATCAAGGACCTAAAGTGTCGGCTGGCGACTACAAATTACGATGGCTTGCTGCGTGCCCATATGGGCGTCGAAGCAGAGACATGGCGAAATCCCAACGCGGTCGCGGAAATTCTAAAACGGGAGAATGCGTTCGATATCTGGCATATCCACGGCTATTGGGAGGAGCCGGAATCCGTGATCTTCTCCAATGCCGATTATGTCCGGGTAGGGAACAGTGACTGGCGCAGTTCCTTCAAAGTAACGCCGCCTTTACCGATACCCTCATCTTCATTGGCTGCTCGGCGGACGGCCTGGCGGACAAAAACGTCGGCAAGCTTTTGGATTGGTTCGCGAAGGATTGGGCCGGTCTGGGCGAAAAGCATTTCGCCTTTTTACGGATGGCGAAATGACCGCGCGTCGGATGGCCACCGGCCGTCACCCGCGTATCATACGGGCCGAAGCACGATGACTTGCCCGCTTTCCTGCGCAGTCTTGCGGTGGCGCCGCCGGACTTCTTCCGCCCCGACAAGCCAACAGCATCGACTTCCTTATTCCCAATCCGCCGCACATCGGGCGCCAAACATGAGATCGCCCGCGCGGTCGCCGCGGCACTCGATTGGCGGCCGTGTATCGTCATTGGCGCGCCGGGCATGGGCAAAACCACCGTCGCGGTGGCCGCGGCCTACGAGCCACAGGTCATTGCCCGGTTTAAAAAGCGGCGTGTCTTCGTCAGTCTTGAACATCGGAGCGACCCGCTTGATCTCCTCATCCTACTGGCGAGCGAACTGGGGCTCCCTACGGAGCCAACGCATAACAGCACCTTGGCTGCTATCCGATATGCTTGCGGGCTCGCCCCGGCGTTTGCAATTCTGGACAACGCCGAGGGGCTGATCGAAGCCAATCAGGATGAAACCGGCCGCTTGTTGGGTTTGTTGAGAGACACGCCGGGCCTCTCATGCGTCGTCACCAGCCGCGAAAGCCTGCCGGGTCTTTTAGATTGGGGAAGGATCGACGATCTATCGCCGCTTCCCATCGACGAAGCGAGTGAGCTGTTCCTGCGCATCGCTCCTTCGATCAAACCGGACGATCCTGACCTTGATCCGCTCTTGACGGCCCTTGAGGGCCATGCCCTTTCCCTCACCATCATGGCCGGCCGTGTCGATGGCGATCTCCGTCTGAGGCGCATGCTGGAGCGATGGAAGCAGGAGAAAGCCGACCTATTGCGCCGTTCCGATTCCCGTGAGGACCGGCACAATTCCGTTCGGGCCTCGCTGCGCCTATCGCTCACCTCCCGCCATTTGACGCCCATGGCGAAGAGGCTGCTCTCCGTTCTGGGCTTTTTGCCTGATGGCCTGCCGGAAGGGGGGCTCAAAGCTTTTCTCGGCCGCGAGGACCATCGGATCACGACGCAAAAATCGAATGAAGCCACCGATGCTCTGCAGCGCCTCCGCCTGATCTCGCCTCGCGCCGATGGATCGCTCAAGCTTCTCAATCCGCTGCGCGAATGTGTGGTTATTGAGCGCCCGCTAAAAAAAACACCAGATCTGGAGCGGGTCCTGAGCGCCGGTCTAAAGCTTTTGGAAAAAGGGAAATGTTGGGCAACAGATAAGTGGCCTGCCGTGAGGGCCGAACTATTGCCGCATATCGGCAATTTCGCGCCCATCCTTGTCAAGGCGGGCCGCACGCAACCGGTCGCCAGGATTTTGCAGGTAATTGGGCCAGCACGGCGTGTTGGCCATCCAGGAGAGCCGTTTGAGCTGCGGCATTTCTGAAGCTTGCTTCGCTGTTGCTCACGCGTACTATCGATAATTCAAAAAAGGCGGCCGGCGGATGCGCTCTGCGCGGCCGGCGATCTGGCGCTTCGGCGCGATGATCTCGATGGCGCGAAGACCCAACTCGAGGCGGCGCGGGATATTTATGTCCGGATTCGGCTGACGAGCCTTGGTGAGGCGAATGCGCTTAGATCCCTCGGCGCTCTGGCGCTTCGGCGCGATGATCTCGATGGCGCGAAGAACCAACTGGACGGCGGCGCGGGATATCTATGTCCGGATTGGTGACGAGCCTTGGCGAGGCGAATGCGCTTCGCTCCCTCGGCGATCTGGCGCTTCGGCGCGAAGATCTCGATGGCGCGAAGACCCATCTGGAGGCGGCGCGGGACATCTATGTCCGGATCGGCGCAAGCCTTGGCGAGGCGAATGCGCTTCGCTCCCTCGGCGATCTGGCGCTCCGGCGCGACGATCTCGATGGAGCAAAGACCCAACTCGAGGCGGCGCGGGATATCTATGTCCGGATCGGCGCGAGCCTTGGCGAGGCGAACACCGCTTTTACTGAAGGAGTGGTTTTGACTCGGCAAGACACGGTCAAAGCGAAGGCGATGTTTGGCGATGCGTTGAATAAATATCAGACGCTCAACGATGCTTGGGGCATGGCGCACGGCAGCCTTCGTCTCGCGCAAATCGCCGCGCTGCGGGGCAATTGCTCTTCTCTTCCAGCGGCCGCGGCCAAAGTCCTTGCGCATGAAACCAGCCACCCTAGCAAACGAGCCGGACCCGGCTGGCGCGCCTTCTGCGCCAGCCTGACGGAAACCGATTCGGCGAAGCGCGAGGCTTTGCGTGACGAGGTCCGAGCCGCCTGGACCGGCATCGGCGCATTGGGGCTGGTGCGGGAGTATCTCGACTTCAAATGGAGTTGAAGCCCTGACCGGCGGGGCTGGCCGGCAGGAAAATGTGGCGCTCTGTATATTTGCACTAGCCGCGCATGAGCATGGCGATGAAGAAACCATCGGTGCCGCTCGTCAGCGGCGTGAGACGCAGACCAAAACCAAATCGCGAAGCGAACGCCCCAAGGCCAGGCATCCGCGCTAATGCCGCTAGCTCCAGTGCCGGAAGGCTCTTATACTCTGCATGGGAGACAAGAAACGCCGCGAGCCTGTCTTCGTTTTCCTCGCGCAGAACCGAACACGTCGCGTAAAGAATCCGGCCATGCGGCTTGACGAAACGCGCGGCCTCTTCCAGGGTCCGGTCCTGTTCCGCGATTCGGATCGCCAGGGCGCCGGGTCTTATCCGCCATTTTGCGTCTGGACTGCGCCGCCAGGTGCCCGTGCCGGTGCACGGCGCATCGACAAAAACAAGATCGCAGCGCCCCTCGAGACTGGCGAGCACATCGTTTTTGCCGCGCGGCGCATGGACCTGAACGTTGCGTACCCCGGCACGTTCGAGTCTGGCGATAGCTCCGCATGAGTCTTGCCCCATCGCGGTCGGTCGCATGGATCTGACCTTTGTTTTGCATCGACGCGGCAAGTGCCAGTGTTTTGCCGCCCGCGCCCGCGCAAAGATCGAGCACTTGTTCGCCCGGTTTTGCAAGAGCGAGAGTGGCAGCGAGCTGCGAGCCTTCGTCCTGAATTTCGGCGAGGCCTTTGATGTAGGCGGGCTCGGCCGCAAGTGCCGGACCGCGCCCGTCCGGCGTCAGCGGCAATCGCAACCCCGAAGGGGAATACGGCGTTGGCGCCGCGTGCAGATGCGCGAGACCAGCGCACAGCTTTCTCACGCGTCGCTTTTAATGTGTTGACCCGCAGATCAACAGCCGCCCGCGTGGCGAGCGCACTCATCTCGGCGACGACGGCCGGTCCGAAGACCGCGGCCAACGAAGGCTCCAGCCATGCAGGAAAATCGCCCGCGACAAAACTTGGCGCTTCGGTGAGATCGGCAGCAGCGAGACGTTCCATTTCTCCATTACTGAGCGGTGGCGGCGCATGTGCCTCGCCCGAACAGAGCGCCGCCAGCGCTTCGGCGCTCATACCCCGCAGTTGACGCAAGGCGCCAAGCACGCTCGCGCGGGGCGTTTCGTCATCCATGATAAACGCGGAAGACGCGCGCTTGCGCTGTGCGTCGAACACAAGCGAGGCAATCGCGGCACGGTCTTTCGCGCCTGCGAACCGGTGCGAGAGACCCCATTCCTTCAGCGCATCGGCGGCCGGCCTTTTGCGGGCTTCAATTTCTTCCACAACTTCGATCGCCGCCGCGATGCGAGCGCCAGGGGTCATTGGAAGCGAGCTATCATGGCGCACCATTCAGGGGCAGGTAAAAGCGTAGACAGCGAAAAATCGCCGCATCAAAAACAAGACTATGGCGCCAGAAATTAAATCAGAGGGTCACATTAGAACCAGCACATTACCGGCTTTTCATGCACTTCTTCACCCGATCTTTCCAGGTATTCCGCCCAGCCTTGACGTCGCCCGGACCCTAGCCTAAGAGACGTCCTGTCCCATCCCGTGCAATGGAAGACTTGCCCGCCGGTCTTTGCGGCCTGACCGGATATGAGGCATCTGACTGGCCGGAATATAGCGAGGAATAGCGAATGTCCCGCCGTTGTGAATTGACCGGCAAGGCTGTGCAGACCGGAAATCTGGTCAGCCATTCGAACCACAAAACACGGACGCGGTTTTTGCCGAACCTCTGCAATGTGACGTTGATATCCGATGCGTTGCAGCGCAAAGTCCGTCTGCGCGTGAGCGCCTCGGCGCTGCGCACGGTTGAACATCGCGGCGGCCTCGATGCTTTTTTGGTGAGGGCGGGCGATGCGGGGCTATCGCGCAGCGCGCTTTCGATCAAGCGCGAGGTCGTCAAAAAACTGGCGGCAGGCGGCGAGACCATGAGCAATCCAACCTGAAGCCGTTCAGGGTCCCGGCGGCGCGGACCGGCGATTTTCACTCGGAGCTAATGCCGTTCCAGGATAGGGGGGTCACGCCTGTCGGGCTGGGGGGCCGCCTGGCGGGCCAGCATCAGTCTTGCCAGCGGCATCGCCAGCGCCGTGCTGACCACCGCCATCAAAATCAGCGCCGCGAAGACGTTGGCAGAAATTATCCCGGCATCCAAGAGGATCGTCAGCACGATCAATTCCATCAGGCCCTTGGTTTGCAAAAGTGCGCCAAGTGCCAGGGCGAATGGCCACGGCGCGCCGGCAAGGCGGGCAGCCAACGCGGTTCCGCCAACAACGCCCGCCACAGCCGCCGCCGTGGCTATGAAAAAAACTTCCAGAAAGGCGGGTGAGCCGGGGTCGATCAGGGTGCGCAGCCCGGTCAAGGCAAAAAAGAAGGGCATCAACAGCGTCACCGTCAGCACCTGCAGCCGGTCGAGAATTGGCTTGCGCAAATGCGCTGGCATCACGGCGCCGGTCACGAAGGCGCCGATGATGTAATGTAATCCCATGATCTCGGTGGACAGGGCGGAGGCGATGGTCATGGCGGCCACCACCGCGAGCGCCCCCTCGCCGGCTATTCCATCACGCATTCTAGCAGCCACCATGCGACCGAGGAGTGGCCGCGCCACCTTTGCCATGAAGACCAAATAGAGTGGGATCAATAGGAAAGTGGCAAGACCAGCCGGTCCTCCCGCTGCCGGCCCCGCCCGAGCCGCCAAAAGAACACTCAGAAGGATCCATAGAGCAACGTCGTTGATCCCGGCGATCCCAAGCGCGAGATGGCCAATCCGGCTGCCCAACAAATCCATTTCGCGTAGGACCGCCCCGAGGACCGGAAGCGCCGTCATGCCGATACAAATCCCGACCGCGACCGCAAACTCGGTGGAGCTGATCCCCGGCGGGAGCTCGCCGGGATGGCGGGCGAGAATCCAAAATCCGGCGAGACAGCCTGTGGCGGCCGGAATCATAACATTCGCGGCAGCCACCGCGGTGAACATCCGCCCGTTGCCGCGCAAGATGCCGGGTTCCAAATGCAGGCCGGTAATCAGGCCGAAAATCAGAACCGCAATCGAGGCGATGCCAGAAAGGGAGGCGAGCGAGGCCGGGTTGATGAAGGTTTGAAACAAGCCGGGAGCTAGGCGGCCAAACACCGTTGGCCCGAGGGCAATGCCCACCAGGATCTGAACGACAACCAGCGGCACCAGCCCCTTCAACCCAGAAAAGCGCAACACCGCCACCGGAAGCACAACGACGGCAAGCGCCAGCACGAGAAAGATCAGGCTGGGGGTCATGGCCCTGCTTTGTTCACTATGCCTTGATGCTCAAGCTGTGCTTAGAACGCGCCGTGCCGCATCAGGACACGCTTCAAGGTCAGCAGAAGAATTTTCAGGTCGAGCCAAACGCTCCTCGTGCGGACATAGGCCAGGTCATAGGCCAGGGTCTCGTCCCAATTCAAAAGCCCGCGGCCGTTAATCTGCGCCAAGCCGGTGATTCCCGGCTTGCAGGCGAATTTGTACATGTCTTCCTGGGTATAATATTGCAACACCTCGGGCGTCTCCGGCCGCGGCCCAACCAGCCGCAAATCGCCCACCAGCACCGACCATAAATTCGGCAGCTCGTCCACCGAGGTCATCCGCAAAATCCGGCCGGCCCTGGTCACCCGGGGATCGCGCTGGATCGTCGGATACTGACGGCGAAACTCGTCGGGCGTATATTTGTAGGCGTAGAATTGAGGAAATTTTACCCGCGCATCGGCGTACATCGTGCGCAACTTCACCAAGGTGAAGTAGCTCGGCACATAATACAAACGGTCCGCCTCAAAGCCGCCCGGCGGCGGCAGCAAATCCGTCCGGCCCTTGAGATCGCGGCCGCGCATGGCAACCGAACGGCTCGGGCGCTTATGAAAAAACAGCACCGGCCCGGGCGAGTCGCACCGGATCGCCGCCGCCGCGAGCAGCACCAAGGGCAGCCCGGCCAGCAGCCCGGTCAACGCGGCCAGAATCTCGAAGCCGCGATAGGCCGCCTCCGCCAGCCAAGGGGACGCCGCCGCAGCGTCGCATACCGGTACGGCGTGCAGCCGCCCAAGGCTCCGCGCGGCCCCCGCAACCGGCGGCGCCGGCTTCTGGTCAACCGCGAGGCCGGCGCCGGCGAAGGCATTCGGAGGAGGGTTCATCGGCGGCTTTCCCCCAGGATTAGATGTAAAAATCTAGATTTGATCCAGCGATCAATGTCAGATTTTACATAATGTCAGATTTCACTATTCACTGTCAAATTTCACTATTCATCTCTCGGCGAGACGGCCTTGATCCTGTCAAGGACCGTCCACGGGTCGAAGCTCGCAGATCGCTCGCGCCGGCAAAGCCCATGCCATAGCCCGTTGCTTGCGACGGGCGTTCTTCCGAACGCCCTATCGCATCCTTGAGGATCGATCCGCTCGTCAAACTCGCCGCCATGAGATGAATGCCACGCCGCCAGCTGAAATCTCAAGTCCCGTTTAAATTCTAATTATTGCCGCCATTCCGCCAGCGAGGCCGACCATTTGTTGAAATACGCCCGGCTGAGATCGGACAGCGGCAGCCCGATCGGCAGCCGCGAATGGCCGTATTTGGAGAACTCCAGATAGCGCTTGATCTCCTGCAGATCCTCCTCCGAGGTCAGCGAAAGACCCTCGTTGACGAAATGGAAGATCATCCCTTTCTTGAGGGCCAATTCGAGCATCCGGTCGCGGTCCGCTGTGTCTTCCGGCAGGGCAAAGATGCTGTACATGATGACGTTGACGTTGCGGTGCTCGACGATATGCCACAAGGTCGGCAGATGCAGCATGTCCTCGAGATCGAACAGCTCGAGATCGGCGGTGAGGCCGTGCTTCTTGCTGTAATCCAACAGCATGTAGCGCTGCAAATGCACCGGGATCGGATAGGTCGCGGAGGTGTTGTTGGCGACGTAGAAAATGTTGTTCTTGCCGTTGTTGAACGTCACTTCCCGGGCCGGCTTGCGTGCCAGCTCCTCTTCCTCTTCTTCCGTCTCGGGGATCAAATGGGAATAGCCGGCCGGGATCTTCCGCCCGAGCAGATCGCCATACATGCCCTCGGCGAGCCGGAAATCCATGCTGACCCGCGTCTTGCCGGTGGTGTTGGGCCGCCCGGAGCCGTGGATGTTCTCCTGCGTGAAGGCGCAGAAACTGCCGGGCTTCGCCTTGATCTGGTGGCTCTCCTTGCCGAAGAGGTCCGTCATCTCTTCCATGCTGAGCCGGTTGTCGATCGCGTATTTGATCAGCTCGCGCGATTTTTTAATGCCGATGATCTGCATCGACCGGCTGCGGTCCTCGTCCGCCGTCACGTCGACGAAGGGCAGCCACAGGCTGCGGGAGGCGATGCCGTGGCCGTAGAGCAAGCCGGTGTGGAACGGAAAGAACAAATCCGGAGTGGTCGGCAGCATGATCCGCACGTTCATGTAGCGCTGCACCGCGACCGGCGTCCGCAATTTGCCCTGCGGGATCACGACTTCGCGGACGAAGCGGTTCACCATCCGCTGGAATTCCGGCAAATTGGTATCGGCGCAGAGCTGCTTGGTGACCTTGAAGACTTCTGGCTGCGGCACCGCCTTATGCAAATAGTCGAGTTCGTCGATCTTATATCCCATCATCCGAACCCGGTTCAGGATCCATTCGTTGAACGGGAACTCCTCGTTCGGATAGGTCATGATTTGCGCATCCCACTCATGCGTCAGGCTGTGCTCTAGCTCTGCGTCAATGTCATTTGCTTGAATGGGATTAAACGGCATCTCTGCCGTGGCCATTTGAACCGTCATTTCAAAGTTCCTTCCGCTTACACATTGTTTCATGCGGCTTCTGGCAAGTTGCATGCCGAATGCCGCCGCTTATGCTGTTCGAGGCCGCCGCCGGACGCTTTTTTGCGCGCCACTCATCTTTTTGCGGGCCACTCATCGCCCAAGGTGGCCCCCCGGAAACCCGGGCACCAAAGGCCGCGCCCCAGATGGATTTCGACTTTCCCCGTCTTTCGCGACAGCGGTGTGACCGCCGGACGCAATCTAACCGGGGGCTTGTGCAATGTAAATAGCCGCGACGCAATTTTGCCACGATTAGCTAACATTTTGCAACTGAGAAAAATATTTATTTATTATTTGACTCTTCTATACTCCCTCGCGTGCCGGACTGCGGACGGGGGGCGTTCCGGCGTAAACAGGTCCCGGCGCCGAAAACTCCTTCCCCGAAGCTGACCAACTGGCTCCGCTCAACCCCGAAAACCGGGTTCCATCCTCTGGGCCTGGCGGAACGTCAAACCAATACAGTACCACTTTAAAAATACTTTTCCGGTTGTCGGGGTACTTGCGTGACCGCTCAATGCGCCTCGTCCCAGTTTTGCGCGGCCTTGGCATCGACCTGCAAGGGCACCGCTAGCTGCAAATAAGGATGTGGCGCATCGGCCATCACCTTGCGCACCACTTCGATCGTGGCTTCGACCTCTGCGTCGGGAACCTCAAAAACAAGTTCGTCATGGACCTGTAGCAGCATTTGCGCCGAAAGTTTTGCCTGTGCCAAGGCCGCGTCCATGCGGATCATCGCGCGGCGGATGATGTCGGCGGCGGAGCCCTGGATCGGCGCGTTGATCGCGGCGCGTTCGTTAAAAGCGCGCTCCGAGGGATTTGATGCGGTCACACGAGGATAATGGCATTTGCGCCCAAAAATCGTGGTCACATAACCATTTTCGCGCACGGCTTTCTTGGTGTCGTCCATATAGGCGCGAATGCCGGGAAAGCGTTCGAAATATTTTTTGATGTAGGCGCCGGCATCCTCGCGTGAAATGCCCAATTGATTGGCAAGGCCGAAGGCGGAAATGCCGTAAATGATCCCGAAATTGATCGCCTTGGCGCGCCGGCGCACTTCTGGCGGCATGCGCTCGACCTGCACGCCGAACATTTCAGACGCGGTCATTGCGTGAATATCCTGGCCTTGGGCAAACGCCGCCTTCAATTGCGGAATGTTGGCGATATGGGCAAGGAGCCGCAATTCGATCTGCGAGTAATCCGCCGAGATGAGTTTGTGGCCCGCGCTTGCAACAAAGGCCCGTCGAATCTTGCGGCCCGCCTCATTGCGCACGGGTATATTTTGCAAATTCGGGTCGGAAGAGGAAAGCCTGCCGGTCGTCGTCGCGGCGAGCGCATAGGAGGTATGAACACGCCCTGTCTCCGGATTGACGAAGGACGGCAGCGCGTCGGTATAGGTCGATTTGAGTTTTGAAAGCTGGCGCCAATCGAGAATGCGTGCCGCAAGTTCATTACCCTGCTCGGCGAGATCGTCGAGCACGCCCGCTGCAGTGGACCAGGCCCCCGTAGCGGTTTTCTTTGCGCCCGGGAGGCCCATTTTGCCAAAGAGAATATCGCCGAGCTGTTTAGGCGAGCCGAGATTGAAGGTCTCGCCGGCGAGTGCGTGGATCGCCGTCTCAAGCCGCGCCATGTCCTGCGCGAATTCGCCAGATAGTTTTGCGAGGATGGCGCGGTCGATCGTGATCCCGCGCTGTTCCATCCGCGCTAGGACGTCGACCATCGGACGCTCCAGCGTCTCGTAGACATTGGTCATGTGTTCAGCGGGAAGGCGCGGCTTCAACACCCGCCAAAGACGCAAGGTGACATCGGCGTCCTCGGCCGAATATTCGGTGGCCTTGTCGATGGCAACACGGGCGAAGCCGATAAAACTGCGGCCCGAGCCCGCCACTTCGCCGAATTGGATCGGCTTATGGCCAAGATGCTGTTCGCTGAGCACGTCCATCCCATGACCGGTGCGGCCTGCGTCGAGTACATAAGACATCAGCATGGTGTCATCGATTGGCGCCACATCGATGCCGCGCTGTTTGAAAATAAGCCAATCGAATTTGACGTTTTGTGCGATTTTGAGAACGCTCGCGTCTTCAAGCAGGGGTTTTAGCCATGCGAGCACTTCTGGTTCCGGCAATTGGCCGAGCAGAAGATCGCTGCCGCCAAAAAGATCGCCGCCGGATTCGTTCCTATGCCTAAGAGGAATGTAGCAAGCCCGCGCCGGCGTGACGCACAAGGAGATGCCCACGAGTTCGGCCTGCATGGTTTGCAGGGAGGAGGTTTCGGTATCGACCGCGATCGCGCCCGCCTCATACGCGGCGGCAATGTATTCGTCGAGTTGATCGAAGCTCGAAACGGTTGCATAGGTTTTGCTGTCGAATTCTTGCACACGCGCCTCAGCGGCGCGCGCAGCGGCAAGATGGCCCGGCCCAGTGGCGACGACGGCTTTTGGTGGTTGCTCGCCATAGCGTGCGTTTCTTTTTGGTACTTCTGGCTGCGTGCTTTCCGCTGGCGGCGGAGTTTTCCGCGCGCTTTCGACGCCCTCACCTAGTGCATTGCCATCGCGGCCGCGCCAGCCAGCAGATCCCGCGAAGGCCGGATCGGGTTCGATCACGGCCGCGTCCACCCCATAAGCGTCGGCGGCGCGCTTGGTGATGGTGGAAAATTCCATCGCCTTGAGGAATGCGACGAGCGTCTTTCCGTCCGGCGAATGAAGCGCAAGATTTTCAAGTGGTATGTCGAGAGGCACATCTCGCACAAGCGAGACGAGCTCTTTCGAGACGCGGATCAACGCCACGCTTTCGGGAGCGGTTAACGTCTCGCGGCGTTTCGGTTGTTTGATTTCATTGGCGCGGGCGAGCAAGGCTTCGAGGTCGCCATATTCGTTGATGAGCTGCGCCGCCGTCTTCAAACCGATGCCGCGCGCGCCCGGGACATTGTCGGTGGAATCGCCGGCCAGCGCCTGAACGTCGACGACTTTTTCGGGGGTGACGCCGAATTTTTCGATGACCTCTTCAGGACCAAACGATCTCTCCTCACGTAGAACGACTTTCACTTTCTTATTGGTGTCCGTGTTGAGCACCTGGGTCGACGTCTCGAAGTCGTAGAAGCGGATGCCGGGGCCAACGAGCTGCATCAAATCCTTGTCGGCTGAAACTATCAAAACGTCGGCGCCGCGCCGGACCGCCTCGCAGGCATAAGTCGCGATCAGATCGTCGGCCTCATAGCGGTCTTGCTCGACAGGTGTCAGGCCAAAAGCCCGCACGGCGGCCCGCATCAGCGGGAACTGGGGGACGAGATCATCCGGCGGTTCCGAACGATTGGCCTTGTAGGGCGGGTAGAGCTCTTTGCGGAACGAATGTTCGGACTTGTCGAAAATAATCGCGAGGTGGGTCGGCTTGACACCTGCCGCGCCGTCGCGCACAAATTGGAATAACTTAGTGCAGAAGAGTCTTACTGCTCCAGTCGGCAATCGATCGGAACGGTAATTATATTTCGTGTCCTGCCGGATTGACTGGAAATACGCGCGGAAGACGAAAGACGAACCGTCAACCAGGAACACGTGGTCGCCTGCTTGGACCGGGCGTTCTATTGCCGACAAAGGGTCGATCGAAGACATTGGCACGGCGCCTCTTCAGCCATCATCATACGGCGCACTTCCGTCGGCAACGCTTGGAAGCGAAGAACCGTAAAAAAGCGCGTCCTGGGGCAGCATTTCGATGCAACCAATGGTAACCTTTGTTCGTTAGATGGGCTAGCCGCTTGCTATCGGCGGCTGTAGCGGGGCCTTAGGAAGCGGGTGTGTTATAATTCCGCGTGTTTGTGCGCCGCATGCAAATCCAGCCAAATTGTCAATGTCCAATTCGACCCATGGAATCCCGCCAAACCCGGCACGCCCATTCACTTGCCGCTCATTTGCTGCGAGCCCTCGCCGCGATATTTCCTTCCTCATTCCCGGGTAACGCCGGGCTGGGCCTTGGCCTCCCGTACAGCCCGAGCCAAGGTGGCAAAGACAGGACATGCGCCGGAGCTGCATTGTGAAGCAAGATATACGTTTGGATTTCGAGGCCGTTTTCGAAAGTCTGCCTACACCTCTCCTCGTGATGGACCGGGATTTCACTATCGTGGCCTTGAACCAGGCCTTTCTCGACGCGACCGCGCGGCCGCGGGATGAGCTCATCGGGATCAAATTCTTCACCGCGTTTCCTTCGGTCGGAGAAACCCGCCGTATCGTGCAAGAACTCTCTGGAGCGCGTCCGTGACAAAGGGGTTGTCGATGTGCTGCCATTGGTGTCTTACTCGGTTGCCGTCAACGGCCGGGCCGAAGAGCGGCTGTGGAGCTGCACCCATGTCCCAATCCTCGGCAAGGACGGCCAAACCGCATTCCTGCTCAAGAACGCGCAGGATATTTCGGAGCTTCAGGCATCAAAAGGCTTAACGGGCCTGCCTTCGGCGGCGGCGCGCGCGGGCGTGGCTGGTCCACAGGCGGGAAACATCCAGGTCCTCAATCAGACGCTCTTGGCGACGGTCCAGCAATTGCGATGCTTGGTCATGCAGGCTCCAAGCTTCATGTGCGTATTGCGCGGGCCTAACCTTGTTTTCGAATTGGTCAATATTGCGTTTTCGATGCTCGCTGGAGGCCGTGATCTCATCGGTAAAACTTTACGGCAGGGATTGCCCGAATCCGAAGGTCAGGATTATCCCCGCATTCTGGAGAATATTTTTAAAACCGGCGAAGTTCACGTCGGGCGCAAGACGCGCATTTTCCTGCAAGACGCACCGGACTGCGAGATAGAGGAACATTACATCGATTTCGTCGCCCAGCCGATCATGGGCGTGAACGGCGAGGTAACGGGGATCTTCATCGAAGGCAACGACGTGACGGATCATGTCCTCACGGAGCAACGGCAAGCGCTGCTTATCCGCGAGTTGCATCACCGGGTCCGCAACACGTTGGCGATGGTGCAAGGAGTGATGACTACGTCCGCGAAGGCCTCCGCGAACATCGAGGAGTTTCAGGAAGCTTTTGCTGGGAGGATCGCTTCGCTCGCCAGGACGCATGCCGTCATGACCGAGCAACCCCAGCAATCGGTTTCATTTCGGCAATTGCTGACCCAGGAGCTCGACCCTTATTCCGGCGATCATAAGGGCCTGCGGATTCGCCTCTCCGGGCCTGCCGTCGAGCTGCCCTCGCAGATCGCGGTGCCGCTCGGCATGGCGGTCCACGAACTCACGACCAATGCCGTCCGGCACGGCGCCCTTGCCACGGCGGAAGGCCGGGTCGAAGTCGGTTGGAGCTTGATCGAGAAAGATGGCAAATCCGCGCTGTTATGCGAATGGAACGAATTCGCGGGACCGCGGGTGACGCCGCGTTGCCGTGACGGGTTTGGCTCAATGCTCCTCGAACGGGTGTTGCCGCAGCAAATCGCGGCGGAAGTGAAGGTTGATTTTGCGCCCGGGGGACTTCGGTTGCGAATGGCGGTGCCGCTGCAAAATGGGCGATGACGCCGCGTTTGGGTCCCTTTTCGCGATTATGCACTACTACTCCTGAAAATTCGGCGAATGAAAAATTCAAACGGGTGTAGGCTTGAGCAGATCTCTCCTTTCATCGGCTATTACCTCGTGACAATCTTCGCGCGTGCGTGTGCTTTCGCTTCGCGCAAGACCACCGGAAAAAAGTCCCCGGCCAGAGCTTTCTGGCCGGGGTCCTGCACCGGACGTCGGGAGGAGATACGCCCGGAGTTGCGCGCCGCCTGCGCAAAATCGCACATTCCCGCCTGCGAGCCATCAGACCAAAGTTCGCTCGGAACGAAGCACGCCGCGACGACGCCTGTTTCCATTTGAGCATGTCCTTGAGGCCACCGCTAGCATTCTAAAACCTTGCCCTCGATCTTGTCGGCCGTGCCGTCGAATTCTAGCTTGACGCCACCCGCCGCCACCTTGATTGCGCCTTTGATTTCTTTTGCCGGTCCGGCGATCCGCTCCTTGTTCGCTCTTCAGGGACTTTGGTATCGAAGGCCATGTCATGGCGGCCGATCGCGTCTACGCATTTTTAGACGGAGCATCGCCCTTGCAGTTCTACAGCCTGCCAAGCAAAACCAAGACAAGCACAATAACGAGGATGAGGCCGAGCCCGCCCCCGCCATAGTAGCCGGTCCCGTAGAAGGGGCCGCCTCCAATTCCGCTAAAGCCCCCGAGCAACGCGATTATCAAAATAATGAGGAGGATGGTTCCAATCGACATAGCATTATCCTCCTAATTGGACTGCAGACGACGACGCGTCTCCTCCGCGGCAGGAATGAATCGATTCCCACCGCCGCCGAATGTTGGCGCGTTTTGCCTTACGGCTCCTGTAGGGGAGAGGTGGGCTATCGTGTAGCTCCACTCACCCTTTGATCTCAGTGCCCAATTAGCGGACTGCTGGCGGACGATCTGTTCAAAATTGCTCACAGTGCAACTTTAGCCGCGGAAAATTTTATGCTAACGGACGTTTCGCTTTTCAGATACCCGCCGCACAGAGGGTCGTGTCGTGGCGATTAAACCCCGCCGGTCGTTCAATCTGCAATCTTTTCTCGCCAAGGTTGGCGAGGGCACGAGCTTTGGCACGTACCTCACGGGCCAGGTCGTCTTTACCCAGGGAGATTCCGCGGATGCGGTCTTTTATATTGAGAGCGGTAAGGTGAAGCTCACCGTCGTTTCGGAGCAAGGCAAGGAAGCCGTCGTCGCTTTGCTTGGATCGAACGAATTCTTCGGGGAAGGATGTCTTGCCGGGCAGGCACAGCGCATAGCGACAGTCACGACTATGACGGAATCCGTCATCGTGCGGCTGGAAAAAGCGGCGATCATCCGCGTGATCCATCAGGAACCAGCGTTCTCCGAGATTTTCATTGCCCATCTTCTGGGCCGGGCCATCCGCGTCGAAGCAGACCTCGTCGATCAGCTGTTCAATTCGAGTGAGAAACGTCTTGCGCGTCTGCTGCTGCTCTTGGCGAACTTTGGCAAGGAAGAGAAACCGGAGCCGATCCTCGCGAAAATCAGCCAGGAGACGCTTGCTGAGATGATCGGAACGACACGGTCCCGGGTGAGTTTCTTCATGAACAAATTTCGAAAACTGGGCCTCATTGACTACAACGGCCGCATCGAAGTCCGCAGTTCATTATTGAATGTCGTTTTGCACGAAGAGCCGCATATCAACCCTTAAATCGGCTCATTTTGCCGGCGCGCCGGCACTTGGATACGATCCGGAAAAGAAAACCTTTTAATGCGAGCTATTTTGCTCAGTCTTCGCCCTGGCATGGACGTAGCCTCAATGGCGCAGCAGAGCCGTTCGTTCCCCCTACAGGCGAACGTCTACTTGTAGCCAGGCCGTCTTAGTTGATGGTTCTCGGGTTTCGTGAGCCTGGCGGGGATTAGTCCAGCCATCCGATCCTTCCGCCGAGAACCGCGGGGTTACTCCACGCCCGTCAAGCGGGTGGCGCGATCTACCTGGAAAAATAGGAGGCACAAATGGCAGTCAAACGCAAGGCACCGGTCGCCGATACAGGCTTGTCTGGAAACGTTATCCCTTTCCCGCAAATTAACGTCGATGCAGAGCCGTTTTTCCCCCGCGCGGTCGCCGAAGAATTTTTCGAAAGCCTGGATGCGATTTTCATGAAAAACCTGCATCGGCGACTTACGGAAGCCAAGGCAAGGGCCGGCTTGGGCATGCAAGGCGCGGCGAAAGACGTTGAAACGCTTGCGCTTCAGATTGAAATGCGAGTTCGCCAAAGGGAAAGGATCAGGTCGAGCGTCGTTTTCAGGATGATGCGTTGGAGGGATGCTGAAATGGGGATGAATTTTGGGACCGCTGGCTTATTTGGAGAAAGCGCCGCTACGGTGTGCCGGACGAGGCAAACCACGAAGAAAAAAAGCAAACGCAAAATCGATGCGGCACGAGACCCAAAACTCCACGTAACCTGACGAATTTGGGGGCTGCGAAGATGCACATGTCAAATGAAAGCTTTCTGATCATATTATGGGTCGGCCTCATTGCTGGATGGCTGGCCGGGTCAAATTGTGCAACACGCCGGGTCTGGGATCGTCGGCGATCTCATTATTGGAATCGTAGACGCCTTCATCGGTAGTTGGCTGCTGCCTCAACTTGGCATCCATCTGGGCTCTGGCGTTGCTGCGGCGATCATCAACGCCGCCATCGGCGCGCTAATCCTTTGTTGAGCATCAGGCTCGTTAAGAGGCGAATGGCGAAGGAGCTGGGGAGGAAGGTGGGGAAGACGTTGGTAGAGCCGGCCACTTGTGGCGCCGAAGTAGATGACGGCGCCTGTGGCGAGCAGGTCGACCTGCTGAGGGCGCTATCTTCACTTCCGGAATCGGCTATCATGTGTGACCAAGCCCGCGCCATACCCTAACTGGGAGGATCGCAATGGACGAGGATCGCTTCAACATCGCTTTGCGCAAATTCCTCAAGGTCGTCGGCATCACTTCGCAACGGGAGATCGAGCGCGTCGTCCGCGATGGTAAGGTCGAAGGCACGGACCTTAAGCTGCGGATGACACTGACCGCTGAAAACGCGCCGCTCAACCATGTTGTCGAAGAGACGATCGACCTTCGTTAACCCTTTTCGGCCGCGTGCGGCACCTCACGACCGCGCTCCAGATGCCCCGAGCACCTTGCGCCGGGTCCCCCCTTCGTTTATGCCCAAAACTTCGCCGAACGAAGGTTTGGGCCGCCATTTGTCCCTTGCAGAAACGCCCGTCGCCATTATCCTGGGAAGCGAGTCGGATTGGGAGACGATGCGCCATGCCGCCGCCCTCCTCGAGACACTCAAGATCGGCCATGCGGCCCGGATCGTCTCGGCGCACCGTACACCGGATCGTCTCGTCGCATTCGCAAAAGGCGCCAAGGCAGCCGGCTTCAAGGTTATCATCGCTGGAGCGGGCGGCGCTGCCCACCTTCCCGGCATGACCGCCGCACTGACCGCGCTTCCGGTATTGGGGGTTCCCATCGAAACAACGGCGCTGGGCGGGCGGGATTCACTCTTTTCGATCGTGCAGATGCCGGCGGGCGTGCCTGTAGGCACTTTGGCGATCGGCAAGCCCGGAGCGATCAACGCGGCGCTTCTCGCCGCCTCGATCCTCGCCTTGGCCGATCCGGCGATCGACGCGCGGCTTTCCGCTTGGCGCGCCGCGCAAACTGGGGCGGTGGCCGAAAGGCCCCCGCGGGAGGACTGAACCGTGCCGTTCGAACTTGTTCCTGGTGCGACGATCGGGATTCTCGGAGGCGGGCAATTGGGCCGCATGCTCGCCCTCGCGGCGGCGAAGCTCGGGCTCAAGACGCATGTTTACGCGGAAGACCCCGAGAGCCCGGCGTTCGACGTAGCCAGCACGCGGACAGTCGCTTCCTACGAGGACGAGTCGGCATTGGCGGAGTTTGCCGACGAGGTCGAGCTTGTTACCTATGAATTCGAAAATATTCCTTTTCGCACCGCCGCGATTTTGGCCGATTCCTGCGTCGTTCGGCCTGACCCCGAGGCACTGGCGGTTTGCCAGGATCGCCTCGCCGAAAAGGAGTTTTTGGCGGCGGCGGGAATCAAGGCGGCGCCCTACATGCGGGTGGACGACGCTGGCGCACTTGCCCGGGCGATCGCCCAGATCGGCCGACCCTCAATCCTCAAGACGCGCCGCTTCGGCTATGACGGCAAGGGCCAAGTTTTGGTTCGCGAAGGCGCCGACCTTGCGGTCACGTTTCGCACGCTCGGCGGCATGCCCTCGATCCTCGAGGCCGTCGTGCCTTTTTCCAAAGAGATCTCGGTTGTCGCCGCGCGCGGGCCGAGCGGCGAATTCGCTGCCTATGACCTCGGGGAGAATATCCACGAAAATCATATCCTCAAATCCACTCGCGTTCCCGCGCGCCTTCCGTCCGCGGTAGCCACCGAAGCGGCCCGGCTGGCGCGCGTGATTGCGGACGCGCTCGATTATTGTGGAGTCATCGCGATTGAAATGTTCGTGACCGGCGGTGGAGCGGATAATGATGGGCCGCACGAGCTTCTCGTCAACGAGATCGCGCCGCGCGTCCATAATTCCGGTCACTGGACGCTCGACGGCGCCGCCACCTCGCAATTCGAGCAGCATATAAGGGCGATCGCGGGATGGCCGCTCGGAGCCGCCAGCCGTCACGGCGCGGAAGTGGGTTCCCATGTCGAAATGGATAATTTGATTGGTGAGGATGTCCTTGCTTGGGCAAAAATCCTTGGCGAGCCGGGCGCGAGCCTGCATCTTTACGGCAAATCGGGTGCGCGGCCCGGCCGCAAGATGGGCCATGTGACTCGCGTCGTACCAGGCCCGGGCTATTAGGGTGGCGCCAGGGTAGTGCTACATCTATTCACCGCGATGCTCGCTTGATGAATTTTAACATTTTCCGGCTTTAAACTTAGCACCTTGGCTTGTTGAACGCCGTCTCGTCCGATGCCGCAATTATTCAGCTTACCGTTCAATGACAGGGCCGCGCATCCCCTGGCCGGCGTCACCGTGCTTCAACTTATTCCTAGTCTCGACGTCAACCCCCTGGCACATGAAGCGATAGAGATCGCGGCGGCGCTGGGCGCGGCGGGCGCGCGCGCTCTCATTGCTTGTGCAGGCGGCCGCATGATGGGGGAGCTCCAAGCCAAGGGCGGCATCTTCGTGCAATTCCCTTCGCACACCAAGAACCCGCTGGTCATGGCTTTGAACGTGCGCCGACTCGCGCAACTCATTGCGGCGGAAGGCGCCGGTATCGTGCATGTGCGCTCGCGTGCGCTGGCCTGGGTCGCCTATGGCGCAACCCGACTGACGAAGACGCCCCTCGTCACCACTTTCTCTTCTGTCGACCAAAGCTCCAACCCCATTGCACTGCGTTATAATTCGGTGTTGGCGCGCGGCGACGTGGTCCTCGCCGATTCAAATTTTGCCGCGGTCCTCGCCGCCAAGCTCTATTCGCCGGCGGCAGAAAAAATCCGCGTCATTCATTGCGGGCTCGATTGCCACGTTTTCACGCCGGACGCGATTACGCCCGCTCGCGTGCAGGCGGTGCGGAGTCAATGGAAGGTCGCGCCCGACGAACAAATCGTGCTTCTGGCGGCATCCGCAAGCCCCGGCAGTGGCCACAAAACTCTGATCGAGGCGGCGGGACTTTTGTCGCGCAGCGGCCTCGCCGGGGTGAAATACATCCTTACCTGCGACAAGGACGAAAACAACTCGCTTCGCCGCGGCATCGACCGCGCCATTGCGGCTGAACGGCTGCAAGGAATCATCTCCCGCGCCGGCCATTGCGATATGCCTGCTGCACTTCTCGCCGCCTCGATCGTTGTCGTGCCAGCGACCGAGGCGCGAGCCTTCGGCGACACTGCCGTCCAGGCCCAGGCCATGGGAACGCCGGTCATTGCCGCCAATCTGGCCACAGCGCCTGAAACTGTTCTCGCGCCGCCCATGGTCGATGAAACCTCGCGCACAGGCTTTCTTGTCCCGCCGGGTGACGCGGCGGCGCTGGCGCTAGCGATCGCCAAGGTTTTGAGTTTCGGGGCCACCGCCAGTGGCGGGCTCTCGTCGCGCGCCAAAAAACATGTTGAAACGTGCTTTTCGGTCGCGCAAATGTGCGCTGCAACACTCGATGCTTATGTGCATGTGCGGCGCGGCGGCGCAAAATGATCGCTAGACATTCCGGTACGCGGAACGAAGGCGGGATGGCGAAGGCCTGGACAAGTTCGCATTTCGCGAGCCGCCAAGCGATCACATCATTGACTTCGCGGGGCAATCAACCGATGTTTTAGCGGGGCTCGGCTGGCGCCGCGAAAATCATCCGTGATTCGCTCGCGCCGCCGGGTTCGATGTGTCCATCTCAAGGAGAACAAGCCATTCGCCGTCCAATGAAGGCCCCTCCCGTTCCGCAGAAGGACGGGCCGCGGATAAACCGTGAAATCCACGCTCGCGAAGTTCAATTAATCGATGCCGAAGGCCAAAACCGTGGTGTCGTGGAAATTATTCAAGCCCAGCAATCGGCCGATGAAGCGGGCTTGATCTTGTCGAAATCGTCCCGGCGGCCAATCCCCCGGTCTGCAAGATCCTCGATTATGGCAAATTCCGCTTCCTGGAGCAGAAAAAATCCGCCGAAGCCCGGAAAAAGCAGAAGATTGTCGAAATCAAGGAAATCAAGCTGCGTCCGGGAATCGACGATCATGATTACGGCGTCAAGATGAAAGCTGTCCGCCGGTTTTTCGAGGAGGGCGACAAAGTGAAAGTCACTTTGCGCTTCCGCGGCCGCGAGATGGCGCATCAGGATCTGGGGTTCCGGCTGCTCGAGCGGGTGAAATCCGAGACCCTGAGTATCGCCAAGGTCGAAGCCGAACCTTCCATGGAAGGCCGTCAGATGATCATGGTCCTCGCGCCGAAATAGAACTGGCGGGCTGGTGGGCGGGCGGAAGCGACAGTTTTCGTGGCGCCGGCTCCGCCGCTGGCTCGACGTGCTTTGGACAATTCGGAGCGGGTGAGTTCTCATCGCCACGCCCGGCGCGCGTAGTCGATCGCATAATTTTCCGGCGCGTTTGCAATCGCGGCCATCCCAGAGAGGACCGCATCCTCGGAGATAATCAGCCGCGTGCCAATGGCGCGCATCATGTCGCCATAGGGCGCCTTATTCTCGAACGCCGCGCGAAAATTTTGGCCATCGCAAAACTCCATGATCCTTGGCAAAATTCCGCCCGAAAAGGTGACGCCCCCCGTGGCGAGGTAAGCGAGGGCGAGATCGCCCGCGAAACGCGCAGTCAGAGTCCAAGACAGCCGCAGAGTCGCCGCTTCCTCGCCGCCGGGGTCGGCATGCGCTCGTTCGATCAATGCGATTTCGCTGGATTCGGCCGCCGTCTCGCCAGCCGCCGCGCATCGAGCAAGGTGGAGGCGCATGAGGCCCGGCCCAGACAAGACTGTTTCGGCACAGACCCGGCCAAGCGCGCCGGTGTCGAGATGCGGCCAAAGGGCGGTTTCCTCGGCTCCGAGAGGCCCAAAATCCATGTGTCCCGCCTCGCTCGCCAAGGCAAAATGGCGCGCTTCGATACCGAGCAAGGCCGCTACGCCAAGGCCAGTGCCTGGCCCCATGATCAGTTGCACGCCGGGCCTTGGTACGAAATCGCCGATCGGCCGGACCCAGGCGGGTTGGATGATGGGCAGGCTCAAGGCCTGAGCTTCGAAATCGTTGAGGAGCAAGCCTTGCTCAAGCCCCGCCCTTGCCGCGACGTTCTCGCCGTTGATCGTCCAATCCGCGTTGGTCAGCTTGACTGTGTGTCCGCTGACCGGGCCGGCGGCACAGGCGATCAATGACCGTGGCTTTGCCCTTAGTCCTTCGATGGCCGCCGAGAGAGCGTCTTCGAGGCCGGCAAAATTCCTGGTCTTGAGGTGCGGCCCCGCCTCAATCGCCGCGCCGGGGGCTGGCACAAGCGCAAATCGCGCATTCGTGCCGCCAATGTCGCAAAGGAGAACCGGAAAAGGAAATTTCACGTGGCGGAACTTTCCTTAGGCGCAAACTTTGCAGAAGATGCGGCGAAGGGGTACGCTCCAGTGCCCTAAACCACCAAGACGGCAGGGCTTCAAGACAGCTTTTCCGTACCATCCGCTCTTCCTGCCTGGCAAGGACAAGATGCCTTTTTCGAAAGGTCGTCTCGGGGGCAGCGCGGATCGAAACTTTGGGATGGCATGAGGCCGTTTGCGTCGAACGCAAATCATTGCGGCGCGCGCCGTACAGCCGGTGCGCGGCACGCGCAAAATGTTTCACCCTCGATAAGTGATCTTCAAAACCTCGATGCGCTCGATGCCTTTCGGTGTCCGCACCTCGACGACATCGCCTTCGGCGGCTTTCAAAAGCGCCTTGGCGACCGGCGAGATCCAGCTGACTTCGCCCAGTTCGGAGCGTGTTTCATCGATGCCTACGATCCGGACAGACTTTTCTTCGTCCCGCGTGTTGCGATATACGACCGTCGCGCCGAAATAGACCCGCTCCCGGTTCTTTTGCCGCGCTGGGTCGACGGTCTCGGCAATTTCCATTCTTTTGCGGAGAAACCGCATGCGTCTATCGATTTCCCGCAGGCGCCGCTTGCCGTAAATGTAGTCGCCGTTTTCCGACCGGTCGCCGTTACCCGCGGCCCAGGACACCGTCTCGACGGTTTTGGGACGTTCGATTTTTTGTAACTGGGCAAACTCATCCTGGAGCCGTTGAAAGCCCTCGGGCGTGATGTAATTTTTAACTCCGGCCGGAAGCGCTGCGATTTCGTCCTCGAAATCCGCTTCCGTCTCGGTCTCCTTAGTAAAAGCTTTGCTCATGGCGGCCGTTGCAAATTTGGGACACCACAAGGCAGGAGCTAAGCCACCAAGCCAGTTAAGGATTGGCTTGGGCGATTGTCGAGAACTCCGCCGCGTAGAAGTGCAGCCACTTTGTTTGTGGCTGCGGCGGGCGACGCGGCTGCCTGCGGCTTGACCGGGACAGGGGCAGCGACGGAATGTTGCGGCTTGCTATTTACGTCGCGCGGCTTGGTAGCGGGCGTCGAGGCGTCATGACGCCTTGGCGGCAAGGGAGCCTCGCCTGGCTGCGGCACCGCAGTTTCGGGTGAAGGGGGTGTAGGTGTTTCTACTTTCGCTTCGGCCGGCTTCTCGCCCCACAGCCGGGCGAACAAGGAAGAGTCTTGCTGCTTCGCAGGCTCGGGGGCAGCGATGGCTGCTGTTACAAGTTCATTTGACTTGGGGTTGACGTCTTCAACGGAATTGGCGGCCGTCCTGACCGCGCCCGGCTTGGCTGCGGCCAACTTCCTGGCTTTCTTTGACTTGCCTTCGTCGAGGGCAATATCGACGGGACCTTTCGCCAGCGCCTCCGGGCGGCTCGCATAGCTTGCCAGGGAGGCAAAATCCGGATGCTGGCCGCCATCTACATAGACGGTGCGAATGGGGCGCACGCCCTGAGCGGCGAGTTCAGCGATTTTTGCGTCGTCGCGCTTTTGCTTCGCGGTGACTTCGGCTTGCGTTCCAGCATCGCGTTTCAGGGGCGGGCAGGCGGCCGTTGCATCGAAATGCGACCCGTCGGCGGGAGCCGCATTGAAAACATAATGCCTGTTGCAAACTCCAACCGCCACATCCTGCTTTGTCACTTCAAAATTGTCGAAACCTTCCTTCAATTGGTTCCAGAAGCCGATATTTTTATCGAGCCTGTATTTGGCAAGATTTTCGGCGGTCATGTGGAACGGATAGGACTGCATCTGGATAGCGCGCTGGCCGCCGGCGAAAGCTTCCCGGGCGATGGCATAGATCTCGGCGATCTGAGCGTCGGTCATCGAAAAGCAGCCGGCCGAGGAACATATGCCATGCACCATAATCGAACCGCCGGTGTGCCCCATCGCGCGATCATAGGCATTGGGATAGCCGACATCGAAAGAAAGATAATAGGCAGAATTCGGATTCATCCGCGCCGGCGTGATCGAATAAAATCCTTCCGGCACCTGCCGGTCGCCCTCCCGCACCTTTGGTCCGAGCTGCCCCGACCAGCGGCACATCGGGAAAGATTTCAAATAGGCGTAGTGTCCATCCGCTTTCATCTTCCAGATTTCGAGCTCCGCCTCTTTTTTGTAGGTGCGAATAAGGACCGGCGCTTCTTTCGAAGACCCAATCGCCTCCATTCCAGCAACGGTCTTAGACGGGAGCGGCGCTAACGAACGGGACGAGGTCGCGGGCGAGAGCGTAGATTCCTCGCAACCGGCCAAAAACCCGCCTGCCGAGGCAATCAGGGAGACGGCAAAGAGCCGCTTTGCGAATGATTTGCACCGCATTGATAATTTGCCTCCCGCACCAAATGGTCTTGCCGGTAGAGGTGACGAGCTTACAGCCGGTATCCTTGTGCAAAGGTTACCGGAACCTTGAACCAACCCGGAAGATTCTAAAGCTCGGTTAATGGCCAAAAAAAGTTTTAAAGTCGGCAAACGAAAGGTTTGGCGCTGCATTTCCCGCCGCCACTCACGGCTTATGCCAATTCTCTGTGATTGCGACCAATAAGCCACTATCCCGGCAACAAGCGCAGCGAGCAAATCCACCCGCGACGCGCCGGAGCCATTCCTCCGGTGCGGAAGGCGCTAATGCATAATGATCGGGATCAGAACGCCCATGTTGTCGTTCACGTTTCCGTCGATGTCGTTATCGCCGAGGCATCGATCCCTTTAACTGAAATTTTCAGAAACTTGGTATTATATCTTACGCCCGATATTCAGGAATTTTGCGGTTCGGGACGCCTTGAGTTCGGTCGGCGACATGCCCGCAAATTCCTCCAAAGCAGCGGCAATGGCATCGCCTGCGGCATGGATTGCCGCGAGCGGATTGCGATGGGCGCCGCCCATCGGTTCTTCGACGATTGAGTCGATGATTCCGAATTTGAGCAGATCTTGCGCGGTGATTTTCATATTCACGGCGGCGTCCTCGGCGCGCGAGGAATCGCGCCACAGGATCGACGCCGAGGCTTCTGGCGAGGCGACGGTGTAGATCGCATGTTCGAGCATCAAGACGCGGTTGCAAGCTCGCGATCGCGATGGCGCCGCCGGAGCCGCCTTCGCCGAGAACGACGGCGATATTTGGCACGCCCAGCAAAAGCGAAGCATCGGTCGCCCGCGCGATGGCTTCGGCCTGACCGCGTTCTTCCGCGTCCACGCCGGGAAACGCACCGGTGGTATCGACCAGTGAAACGAGCGGCAAGCCGAAATCGGTCGGCAAGCTGCATGAGACGCACCGCCTTGCGATAGCCTTCCGGCCGTGCCATGCCAAAATTATGCTTGATTCGGGCTTCGGTGCCGGATCCCTTTTCTTGGCCAAGGACGCAGATGGAACGGCCGCGAAACCAGCCGAATCCGCCGACGATCGCCGCGTCCTCGCCAAAATGCCGGTCGCCCGACAACGGCGTAAAGTCGTCTACGAGGGCCGTGACAAAATCGCTAAAATGCGGCCGCTGCGGATGCCGCGCGACTTGCGTCTTCTGCCAGGGCGTCAGATTAGCATAAAGATCGGCAAGCGCCTTTTCGGCCTTCGCTTCGAGCCGGGTCAGTTCCTCGCCAATGGCAACGGCGTCGCCTTTTTCTGCGAGCTGGCGGAGTTCCAGAACCTTGGCTTCGAGTTCTGCAACCGGTTTTTCAAAATCGAGATAGCTTCGCATTGCCGCCGGAAAGTTTATGCCAAGGACTTCCTGCCTTGGCGGCGGCGCCCAAAATTCCGGCGTGGCGCCAAAAGGACCGGAAATTCGCGAACCGTAACCAACACCAATGCATTGCTGCCGTTGATGCTGCAGGCGCGTGGAAACTCGCTATTTTGCGCCGCGAAGTCAAGATACCGCGCCGGACGGCGCGCCCGGTTTGGACCAAAACCCGCGCTAAGCCGCGTGCGAGGTGGTTTCGCCGGTCAACACCGCGTAAAGCGCGCTGACGTCGCGTGCGGCGCGAAGTTTCGCCGTAATTCTTGGGTCGCGCAGCAGGCGCGCCATCCGCGCCAGCGCTTTTAAATGGTCGGCGCCAGCTGCCTCCGGTGCGATTAAAACACAGATGAGATCAACCGGCGCGCCGTCGAGGGCCTCGAAATCGATCGGGCGGGCAAGCCTCGCGAAAATCCCGAACATCGATTTTGCCTCGGCGAGTTTGCCGTGAGGTATGGCGATCCCTTCGCCGATTCCAGTCGAGCCGAGACGCTCGCGCTGAAGCAAAACGTCGAAGATTTCCCGCGGCGCAAGGCCACAAATCAAGCCCGCCCGCTCGCTCAGTTCTTGAAGCGCGTGCTTCTTTGAGTTCACCTTGAGGGATGGGATAACCGCCTCGGGGGTAATCAATTCGGTCAGCAGCATGGTTTGAAATAATCCGGTCCGCGTCCGCCGTTGGGACATAAAAGGGGATGATTTAAGGCCGGGGCAGGGCGCGCCCGGTGCCTCGCGCGAGGCGCCGGTCCTTTCACTCCCGCCCTGGATCGATCCAGCCGATATTTCCATCAGGCCGGCGATATACGACATTGGTCCGCCCATCGGAAGCCCGGCGAAAGACAACGACTTGGGCGTTGGTCGAATCGAGCTCCATCGCCGCCCCCGAAACGGTCATCTCCCTTACCCTCGATGATGGCTCGGCGATGACCGCTGGATGGAGGTCGAGAGCTTCGTCTTGCTCCAATCGTGGCACGTCGGGTTGAGCGCCGGATGCTTCGTCGCGCGAGGGTTGCTCTAGCCTAGTCTTGCCGTCTGCTGCGGCGCCGGCGTGATGATCCCAGAGCCGCTCGCGATGGCGGCGGATCTGGTTTTCGATGAGATCCGCAGCGTGATTGAAGCAGGCATAGGGGTCATGTGCCTTTGCGTCTGCCTGCAGCGTGGCGCCAGATGTCAGGTGCAAGGTACAATCGGCCCGGAAACCGTGTCCTTCCGGTTCAATCGTTACATGGCCCGCGGCCGGTCCCGCCCGGTATTTGCCAGGGTGGAATCGATGCGCGCCTCGATGTGCACGCGAAAAGCCTCGCCGATGTCTAAGTTCTTGCCCGAGACGCGCAAAGTCATCGTCTATTCTCCGTTACCGGCGCCGCCCACCATTCCAGCCGGCGCAATTTTCTCCGCCCGGCCTGAAAAATGACCGCCGGTTCCCAACCTCAATTTAACGCTCTTGGCTCTGATATAGATAAAGATTGGCGAAATTCACCATGCCCGAAGGCAGCCCCTGGTTCGCCCAAGCGAAGCTTGGCGGAATGGCCAATGCGGAGCGCTGTTGCACGGCCCATGGGCGTAACAAAATCCCTTCAAAGCGTTAGGGGTCTCGCCGAATGGAGTCAATGGTTCAATGAAAGCACCCCGGTGCAACGCGCCGATACCTCGAATGTGACTGCGTCCCGCCATCGCTTGGCTATTCGGCGTGTGCAGGCCGGAAAAGGCCATCTTCGCGCACCGCATCAACTCCTTGCCTTTTCGCGCCGGCGTTCCACCGAGGAAGGGATTTTTAGGATTTCGCGATATTTTGCGACCGTGCGCCGGGCGATATCGATATTGGCCTCCTTCAACCTGTCGACGATGGCGTCGTCGGACAGAATTTGCAATGGACTTTCCTGGCTGATCATCTGCCTGATCAGGAACCGCACCGATTCGGCCGAATGCGCGGCACCCCCGTCATGCGCGGCGATCGAGGCCGTGAAAAAATATTTGAGTTCGAAAAGACCGCGTGGGGTCGCCATATATTTGTTGGAGGTTACCCGGGAGACAGTCGATTCGTGCACGCCAACCGCCTCCGCGATTGTTTTGAGATCGAGAGGGCGCAAACATTCTACGCCGTGGGTCAAAAATCTATCTTGCTGGCGCACGATTTCGCTGGAAACTTTGAGAATCGTGCGCGCCCTTTGTTCGAGACTTCTTTGTCAGCCAATTGGCCGATTGACGGCAAGCCGAGATGAAATTCCGGTCGGCCTCCTTCCCCTTGCCGACCCGCGCCGTATAATTGTGATTAACCAGAAGCCGCGGAAGAACCTCCGTGTTGAGTTCGACGTGCCACGCGCCGCCGGGCAGGGGCCGTGCAATGACATCGGGCAGGATGGGCGCAATCGGATCGCCACCGAAGGCACGCCCGGGCTTGGGATCAAGCCGCCTTATCTCGCCCAGCATATCGAGAATGTCCTCTTCGTCGACTTTGCAAATCTTGCGCAGTGCCGAGAAATCGCGTTTCGCGAGCAGATCCAGATGACTAACGAGCGCTTGCATGGCCGGGTCGAACCGGTCGCGCTCGCGCAATTGGATGGCCAGGCATTCGGCGAGATTGCGGGCGCCGACGCCGGATGGTTCGAATCCTTGAATGAGGCGCAGGACGCGTTCGGCCTGTTCCAGTGGTGTGCCGAGACGTGCAGCGATTTCGTCGAGCGAACCGGTGAAATAGCCGTTCTCGTCTATCGAGTCGATCAATACCTGACCGGTTAGCCGTTCGGCCGGCCCGGCCGCAGCGAGCGCCAATTGAATGTCCAGGTGGTCCTTGAGATTGGCGGGTGCCGCAATATAGGCTTCGAGGTTTGCCGCCGTGCCGTCAGCGGCCCTTCCTGGCGGCCCGGACCACGATGATGCCGCCGGGAGATCCAAGCCGCCCGCCGTCAAATCGTCTCCACTCGGCACCGCCGTCCGGCCGTCATCGAAAGCCTCCAGCAATCCGGTGCCGAGACTTTCCGCGATGGCCTCGCGGTTCTCGGTCAAGAGCGCCGGGCTCCAGCCGTCGTCGCTTTCCTCGTTGGCATCGTCGCGCGGCGAAATCCCGCCGCGATCGATCTCCCCATCGAGCCCGGGTGGCCCGGGGCCATCCTCGGCCCGTTCGAGCAAAGGATTGCGCTCGAGCTCCTCTTCGATGTAGGCGGTCAAATCGAGATTGGAAAATTGCAATAGCTTGATGGCTTGTAAGAGCTGGGGCGTCATCACAAGCGACTGGCTCTGACGCACGATGAGCTTGGTGGTAAGAGCCATGTCCCAGTGAAACCCTCAAACAACCGCTGTGGGAACGTCGTAGGCGAGACGGCCCCGACGCAGGCACGTTTTTTGCTTACAATTCGTGAGCATAATACAAAATATGCGTGCGTACACAACCGTCGCCTTTCGACGTTTCTCAACTTTAGGGCCGGCCGACACCGGCGTCTGTCGTCTTTTTCCTTATATTCCAATACTATCGCGTCGCGGATCTACCGTGAACTGTACAATAATATCGCAGCCGTCTTGGCAAACTTCGGTAGTGGGTCTGTTTGAATTGCAAACCCCAGAGCCCCAGCCATGACCACCTTGCTCGTTGGATTCGATTCCGCATGGACCCGCACCAATAAAGGTGCTCTCGTCGGGTTGCTCCGCCGAGATAACGGGACTTTCCAAGTCCACGGTCCGCCTCGGACGGTGGACTATCCGCAAGCTGAATGTGTCATTCTCAAATGGCAAACCGAACAGGCGCCCACCACAACAATCGTACTGCTCGACCAGCCCACCATCGTAAAGAACCCTGCGGGGCAGCGGCCTGTCGATAACATTGTTGGGTCTCTTGTCAGCCGCCGTCGCGGCGGGATGCAGCCAGCCAACAACTCCAAGACGGAGATGTTCGGCAGGGATGCGCCGATTTGGCAGTTCCTTAAGCAGTTTGGCGGTCCGGCGAATCCCCTGGAGCGTGTCGCTGACACGCGTGTAATCGAGACCTACCCGGTGCTAGCGATGATGGCGCTCGGCTGGATGCTGAAAGATGATGAACGTGCTACGGGTCGCCTGCCCAAGTACAACCCGAAGAATCAAAACTTTTCGACCCCAGACTGGAAGCACGTCTGCGAGAAGGTGTCAGGTGCATTCCACGAGTTCCGACTCGCGGAAATAGCTAGCTGGATCGATGAGCTGCACGAGATTTCACCGCGCAAGAAAGATCAGGACGGACTGGATGCCTGTCTATGCCTGCTTGTGGCGCTGTACTTGGCCGAGCAGAAAGATTGCTTGATGGTTGGTGATCTGGAGACTGGCTACTTCGTCGTGCCGCATGGCACCGAGCTTCGTGAGGAACTCGATGCCCGCTGCAATAATACTTGTCCTCGCCGAACAGCGTCGGAGTGGGTGCGGGTGTTCCACCAATCCGATGCAGAATTCAAACAAACCCACCACTTAAACTTCCACGTGTTTGCCATCGTGAATCAGATCGCGGGCGATACTGGACTCCTTCAACGAGTTCAGGCTTTTGAGGACTTCGTATTAGGGGTTCAGGCCGGAAGGCGGGCGTGGCGAAATCCAATTGAATGCGCGGCGTCCGATTGCCAAAACGGCCGGCAGAACTCCAACATCAGTATTGGCAACGTCCCCTCGCGTGGTTTGGGAGGAATTAATGGCGTTGGCCGGCAGCAGCGGCGGCGAGAGTTCGGCGAGACCGTTCCGCGAGCTTCCGGCAATGGTTCGGTCTGGGGGAGGCGGTAGCGCCATTGCGGGCCTGGGCGGCGCGGATCCGAACTGCTCTTGAAGCCAGCTCTCAACCGCTAATAGAACTGAATTCTCGATGCCCAGGACGCCTCTGCCGATGCGCCAAACCGCTTGACGGCGCGCCAGCCCATTGAGCAGGCCTTTGAGATTCATTGCGACTTCAGCCGGCAACACGTCAACATCGGCGTCATTGATCTCGCTGACCTCGTCGCGCCCGGGCTTGGCGAGACGCAAGAGCGCCTTTCTCGCCCTGATTCCGTTTGGATCCGCCTTATTGTCCGCCAGATCGACCGGCGCGCCGATCACGATTCTGTCCCGTGGCCGCCAGCGATATTTATAGAAATCGGCCAGGAACTTATAGATTACAATGAGCATGTCCTGTGCTACCGCGATGGCCAAAGCCTTGTTGGCGGCCGGCGTCCGGAACAATTCTTCCGTGGCGAGGTCAAAGCGATTGCGTTCGAGTGACCGCGCAAGAACAAATTCATTTGCCCGATCGTAGAACTCCTGCAATTGTCCGCCGGGTACGCCTGTGTTGCCCGCCAAGGCGATGCAACCATCAACGATTTTCTTCGCCTCCGTCAGCGCCAAGGGAGGCTGCAATTCCTTACGGCGTACCCGTTCCGCGATACTTTCCAATTGATCGCGAAGCTTGCCTGCGAGGGCGCATTGGGCCTCGAATGTCTTGCGGACGCCGGCGTAGGTATCACGGCGGTCGAGCAGGTCCTGCAAGCCGGAAGACTGCGGAGCGCATTGGACGCTCTCGGGCACGTCGCTCGTGAGCTTCATTTCCCGTATGACCGGCAGCAATACGTCGCATGAGGCCTTGATGCGATTGATTGCGCTCCAGGACGGGTCTCTTTCGAAATCGCGCCGGGCCTCGTCCAGGCCCTGCAAAGCCGAACCGAGGTCAAAAGCAACTGGCGCGGACATCGCGTTTTTCTGCCTGCTCTGGCCGGAAGCACCGGCCATTTGCTTGCGCAGTTCTGCAAGCGTCTTTTGTAAAACCTCGATTTCGGCAGTATCCCTGGCAAGTTCATCGTGTTTCGGTTTCAATTCCTTTTGGATATCGGCGATCTTCTTTCGGTGTTCGGCAGCGTTTTTCTGGGCCGGCTTACAGACTTCATTGCCGCAGCCCCTCACGCGGGTCCGGTCGAGCCCGCGGCCGGCAAAACTCGCCTCGGCCTCGAATTTTGCCGCCTCAGCGTCGAGCACGGCAATTTGCTCGTCCCATGGCCGAATTTGTTCCTTCAGCGCTTGCAATTGGATCGCGCGTTCCGCGAGCCTAGGCTCGATCGCTTCGATTCGCAGTTTTGCATCTTGCGCCGCCTCGAGCTTTTTAGCTTCTTCCGCCGACACCTGCCGTTCCGCATCGTTTCGCTTCGCCTGTTCATCTCGCCATCTCTCGGCAAGCGCTTCGCTATCCTTTCGCGCGGTTCGTGCGAGAGCATCGACGCCCTTCATCCAGGCGAACGTATCCTCTCGCGCCAATATTTTCTTGATTTGATCTTCTTTGGCTTGCTGAACCGCCGCGCTCACCCCTGGCAGCACAACCACCGCCAATTCCATCGGTTGCGTCTCTCCGGCGAGCTTCTTGGCTGAAAGATTGAATAGGTTAGCGTGATAATAAGTGTAGGAAAAAAACGCCGACATGCCGAAGAAGAACAGAAAGGCCGGAAGGATGATAAGAAGCCCTGCAATACCGCCCCTTGCCGACCGGCGTTTGCCAGAGACCGCGGCCGCCAGTTCGGAGCCGAGCAACCAGGAGCTCAGCGCCATCAAACTCAGGATCGCCGCCGATCCGGTCACCGCGCCGATGAGACCGAAATTGTCGTCCGGCCCCTTCCTCATGATATCCACGAGTCCGCTAAACGTCGTGTAAAACACCCAAAACATGACGGGAATGATCACGACAAACCCAATTCGCCCAAGATCAAGCTCGAAACCCGCCTTGCCATGCTGGATCGAAGAGACGCGCATCAGTTACTCCCGATGGGGGCTCGGGTAGATAAGAACGAAAAATTAACAGTTATCAATAATTAATTTGTGGCGTAACCAAGGGAATTTTGGCGAATTGAGTATTCGCCGGAAAATGGATTTTCGGGCAGGCCTTAAACAGCGCGCGTCAGAGCCGGAATTCCTCACCGAGATAGAACCGGCGCACATTGGGGTCTTCGACAATTTTGGTCGGACTCCCCTCGACCAAGATCCGGCCGGCATGAACGATATACGCGCGGTCGATCAATCCCAAGGTTTCGCGGACGTTGTGATCGGTGACGAGAACGCCGATGCCGCGCCGTTTTAGGTGCTGCACAAGAAGCTGAATGTCGGCCACGGCAATCGGATCGATTCCGGCGAACGGTTCGTCAAGAAGCATGAAGGATGGGCGGCCCGCCAGGGCCCGCGCGATTTCGCAGCGCCGCCGCTCACCGCCGGAGAGCGCGATCGAGGGCGTCTTGCGCAAGGCCTTGAGGTCGAACTCGTCGAGCAAGGCTTCGAGTTCGTTAGCGCGCTTATGCTTGTCGGATTCGACGATTTCAAGCACCGCCCGGATATTGTCCTCGACGTCGAGACCACGGAAAATCGAGGCTTCTTGTGGCAAATAGCCTATACCGAGACGCGCCCGCCGGTACATTGGCAGGCGGGTGACATCGTGGCCATCGAGCTCAATGACGCCACCGTCCGGGCGGATCATCCCGGTAATCATGTAAAAAAGCGTGGTCTTGCCGGCGCCGTTTGGGCCGAGAAGGCCAACCACCTCGCCCCGCCGGACTATCATGCTCACATCCTCGACCACGCGGCGGGCCTTGTACGATTTGCGCAAATGACGAACCGCCAATACTCCCTGTGCGCTCGTTTCCGGCTCGGTTCCCCCCGTCACCTCCCGCGGCGTTTCGCCGTCGAGACCTCCGGGTCCGTGCCACATGTCCCGCCCGCCGCCGCACGGCGCGACATCCTGCGCGTCCATAAAGACGCCATCGCCCCGCGGCGCCAATTCACGCCGGAACACGTCGCGCAGCCGAGCGAAGGAGGCGAAAGAAAAAAGGGCCGGTTGCGGGCGCAAATCAATAAAAATCCTTCGAAGTTCCAATCTGCAAGAGCCCCGCTGCGTCGCCATCGAAGCATAATTTCCGGCTAAACAAAATGGGGCACCGGCCACGCGGCATAAGAGTGAAGCAAATTAGGTGCGCCATAAATCTCCGTGACGGCTGGAAGCGTCCCTCCCAGCCCACGCCGGCAAACCGCACTCGCCGGGGTGTGCATCGCGAGGGTGACAAGCGAAAATTTCGTCTCGCTCAGCGAAACCTGCTTTTCAGGGGGCCTGTGCCGCCTGATCGGGCTTCGGGGCGTCAACCGCTCCCGCTGGTTTTGGCTCCTTTGCGACTTCGGTGCCGCCGTTCGGCAAAAACTTGCTCCTGACCCGGCCGGTCACCACCGCCTGCTTGGTAGTCAAATCATAGGTCAATTTGTCGCCCTTGGTTATATTTGGCCCCTGAGTTAATGTCACGTTGCCGATGAGATAGACTTTGTTTTCCGATTTTTCATAGATGCCGCTGTCGCCGGTCCCGATCTGGTCTTTGGACACGATTGTCACCGGTCCAGCCGCTTCTGCGTGGCGAATCTGGCTCGACGACGATGGAGCTCCGGCCTGTGCCGTGGGATCCTTCGGCATGAGGAAAATAACTAGCTTGGGCGCGTGGAGCTTGCTCTCCCCTTGCGTCGCAACGACATTGCCGGTGTAGACAAGTTTTTGTTCCTTGTCGAAATAATCCAGTTTGGCGGCGGCAATATTGACGGGTTCCTTGGAATTGCCGCCTGGCAAAATCGCGCCGGAGCCTGCCTTTTCCGCATAGGCCGGAAAAACCGCGCAAGCGGCAAGAAGCAAAACAAGAACGGACGGGCCCAAGCGCCTGGTCATTTCCCGCTTTCCGTCGAGGCGGCGGCGGCTTCTGGGCCCGCTCGCGTTGGCGTCGATTATCGAGGCGACCTCGCCGCGCGAATGAGACTTTGTGGCCATTGTCGCTGACATCCATCTGTTGTGCCGCGATCGTCGCGCCGTCGAGAATGACGTTGACCGGCTCCTCAGAGACAAGGCCGCCCGTGTTGAAATCAATCCGCGCGGTTTTCAACCGGAGGTCGTAACCCGTGCTACTTTTGATTCGAACGTCGCCTTCCAATGTCATTTTGCCGTGCAGACTGTCATAGATGCCCCGCATGGCGCGCACCCAAGTTGTCGAGGTATCCGCCCCTCCAATCTTGGATTCGATGCCGAGGAGTTCGATGATATTCGGCACCGTGGTGTCTTGGGTTCCGGACCGCGCCTTGATTTCAAACGGCAGGCCATCCTTCTGAGACTCCGGAGATTGTCGGTGAATTCACGGTGATTTTCGTGCCGTCAAGTGTGGCCCGTCCGGCGGAAATGTCACCCGGAAGATACCTTAAAGGGTTGAAGAGAGCCACTGCGGGAATTAGCGTGATCGCGAGAAGCGAAACAGCAATCGCGGCGCGGCGAAATATGCGCACCCGCGCCGAATGTCGGTGTGCCGCCTTGAAGCCGCCGCCCCAAATCGCCGGCGTCATGTCGAAACGCACCGCTTGGGAGTCGGCCTGAATATCATCCACCCTGCCGCTACCGGTCTTAGCGGTATGCGCTCGGAGGAGCTTGGCGTGCTCCAGCCTGTCCATGCTAGCGAAGCCACCAACGCCACTCGCGGCGCCCGCTGGCACACCGGTGCGGCCTGATGATTGTCTGCATTCGCAGAGCTGCGTTCTGAGACAAAGGGACTCAAGCTCCGGGCTGTGCAAAATTCCTTAGACCACGATCAAACATGGCCGCGGCTATGGAACTCTCTAAAACTCTTAATAATCCGGCTAAGATCACCTTGGTCTGGCTTTGGCCTGACCAGGCAAACACCGCCGGGGCGGGCGCAACTCCGTCCAGACTGCTTAAACAGCAAGCAAGAAAGGCGAAGTCATGGCGGGCACAAGCTAGGACCTTGCCTATTGATGCGAGAATATATCCACATCGGCCCAGCCCATGAGATCGAGACGCGCCCTTGCCGGCACAAAATCGAAACAGGCAGCGGCGATCTCGAAGCGATTCTCGCGCTTGAGCATCGCGTCGAGGCGGATGCGCAAGGCGTGCAAATAGAGGACGTCGGATGCCGCATAAGAAAGCTGCGCCTCCGAGAGCGTCGTCGTCGCCCCAATCGGTGGATTGCTGCTGTTTCGATAATTCAACTCCGAGCAGCTCGCGCGCAAGATCCTTCAAGCCATGCCGGTCGGTATAGGTCCGGGCGAGCTTGGAGGCGATCTTGGTGCAATAGATCGGCGCCGCCAAAACGCCGAAGGTCTTGAACAGCACCGCGACATCGAAACGGGCGAAATGAAACAGCTTCGTGATTTTTGGATCGGCAAGAAGCCGCGCGATGTTGTTCGCCCGCGTCCTGGCCGGGCCCGATTTGAACGACATCGGCGGATCCATCGCCGCGCGACAATTGGACAACGCAGAGCCGGTCGCGGTGCGGAACCAACCCTAAGGTTTCGGTGTCGATCGCGACGCAATCGCCAAAACCGGCATCGTCCGGCAGATCGCCCTTGTGGAAGCGGATGCTCATCGCCCCGTGCCCTCGCGGGACGAAAATTCCGGATAGCAAGGGGCTCGCGGACGATCCATCGTGCGCGCCTATCATTCCCGGCGGAACTTAGCAAGCGCGATGGGGCCCCCCGCGCCCATTGGGGACGCGGATCTGCCCCAGGAGTACTGAAATCGTTATTGGCGCGCGCACCGGGTACTTGGTTCAACGCACGATGCAAAAAAGGGTGAAAACTCACCGTCATTCGCTGTAGGCGTGCCATCCAAAGTTCGAGTGGCGATAGTGTAAAAATTTGTGCAGTGTCACTATATTGCCTCACGCCAAGTTGTGTGACGTTAAAGATCAGTACCCAACAGGGGACTTTTATAGCTTCGCTAACGCTGCCCAGGCGTTCAGCCAATCGACGCCGGCCTTAATCGGAATTTCACGTTTGGGCGCAAAAAAATTCCTGACCTAGTGGCGCGGATTGCGGAACAACGCCATTCTAGCCGTCAATTCCAATTCAAGGGCAAGCGTAACCGGCCCGCCCTTGACAACAAACACAGATACTCGTTCTTCGAGACGGTTGCTTCCCAAGCTCCCCACAGAGTGGCTTTACGACGGCTAGGACCCAAAATGGAAAAATTTACATCTCTTACCGGTGTCGCGGCGCCGCTCGAAATCACCAATGTCGACACCGACATGATCATCCCCAAACAATACCTTAAAACAATCAAGCGCACTGGCCTGGGCAGGGACTTTTCGCCGAACTGCGCTATCAAGGAGGATGGAACGCGAAAATCCCGATTTCGTCTTGAACAAACCCGCCTACCGCAATGCGAAAATCCTCGTCGCGGAGGATAATTTCGGCTGCGGCTCGTCGCGCGAGCACGCTCCCTGGGCGCTCCTCGACTTCGGCATAAGATGCGTGATCTCGACGAGCTTCGCCGATATTTTCTATAACAATTGCTTCAAGAACGGTATTCTGCCGGTCATTGTTTCGCCCGAAGACCTCGCCAAGCTCATGGACGATGCCAAGCGCGGCGCCAATGCGACGCTCTCGGTCGATCTCGAAGCCCAGGAAATTCGCGGCCCCGATGGCGGCGTCGTCCACTTCGACATCGACCCTTTCCGCAAGCATTGCCTTTTGAACGGTCTCGACGACATTGGCTTGACGCTTAAGAAATCCGCGCAAATCGAGGCGTTCGAGCAAAAATCGGCGGCCGGGCGCCCCTGGCTCTGAACGCGTGCTGGCTCCGGACCTTTTGAAAAAAGACCGTGGCATTGGGCGCCGGCTAATGCTAGATAGAAGTGCAGGACAGTGTTGAACGCTGTTCGAGGCAAGGCAACGTTTGCGCCGAGCAGAAATCGCAACATTGAGATGAAGGCAGAGGCTGACATGACTTGGACAACTCCGGTGATCACCGAAATCTGCATCGGCATGGAAGTAACGAGCTATCTTTCCGCCGAGATCTGACGGCCTCGCTCGATCATTTTTCAAAATTCATGATTGGCGCGCGTCGTGCGCATTATCGTATTGGGTTCGGCGGCGGGCGGCGGCTTTCCACAATGGAATTGCCTCTGCCCGGTCTGCCAGCTTGCCTGGAGCGGGGATAAGCGCGTCAAGCCGCGCAGCCAATCCTCTCTCGCCGTCAGCGCCGATGGCGAGTGCTGGCTGCTGCTCAACGCTTCGCCGGATCTTCGCCAGCAGATCATTGCTTCGCCCTGCCTGCACCCGCGCGGCGCGAAGCGGCAGTCGCCAATCCGGGCCGTTTTCGTCACCAATGCCGATGTCGATCATCTCGCCGGGCTTTTGACGCTCCGCGAGAGCCAAAGCTTTACGCTTTTTGGAAGCCCCGCCACCTTGGCGCAGGCGGGCGAGCGGGATTTTTGCGGTTTTGAACAAGGATTTCGTTGAACGGCGCCCGTGTCGCGCTCGATGCCGCCGCCGATACCGGCCTCGGCATCTGGGTCAAGCCCTTCGCGGTGCCTGGAAAAGTCGCGCTTTATCTTGAAGGCGAGAACGTCGCGGTCGGGGCCGAAACCGAGACGACCGTTGGGGCTTGAGGTCAGCGACGGCGCCAAGAGCTTTTTTTACGTGCCGGGCTGCGCCGAGATCAATGAAGGCGTCACAAAAAGGCTTTCCGGAGCCGAACTTGTTTTTTTCGACGGCACCACTTTCACGGATGGCGAGATGGTGGATCTGGGCTTGTCCAAGAAAACCGCGTGGCGCATGGGCCATGTCGCGATGAGCGGCGAAAAAGGGTCGCTCAAGCGCCTCGCCGTCTTGCGGGATCGGCCGCAAGATTTATGTTCATATCAACAATACGAATCCGGTTCTGATCGAGGATTTGCCGCAACGCGCGGACTGTCTAGCGTGCCGGCTGGGAAGTCGCCTATGACGGCATGGAGATTGCCCTATGAGCGCTGCCGAACCGCTCCTGACCCAGCGCCGAACTCGAAGCCCGATCTGCGCCAGATCGGGGCCGAGCGCTATCACAATCTGCATCGTTTCCATCGCCGTCTGCACAGCGGCCAATGCACTTATGAAGAAGTCCAGGCCTGGGCGCTCAACCGCTATTATTATCAGGCGATGATCCCGATCAAGGACGCGACGATCCTGACCCGGATGCCGGATCCCGAGGACCGCCGGCAATGGCGCAAGCGCATCGAGGATCATGACGGCCTGCGCGGAAGGCGACGGCGGCATCGAGCGCTGGCTGAAGCTCACCGACAGCCTCGGCTTTTCCCGCGATTATGTGACCTCGACGCAAGGCATTTTGCCGGGCACGCGTTTCGCCGTCGAGGCTTATACGGAATTCTGCCGCGACGCGGAGCCTCTGCGAGGCGGTCGCCTCGTCCCTCACGGAATTGTTTTCGCCCGCCATCATCAGCGAGCGGGTCGCGGGCATGCTTGCCCATTATGATTTCGTGAGCAAGGAGACGCTCGCCTATTTTTCGCAGCGCCCAGTGCAAGCCAAGCGCGACAGCGACTTCGCCCTCGACTATGTGAAGAAACACGCCGCGACACGGGCGGAGCAGGATTCCGTCGTCGCCGCCTTGGAATTCAAATGCTCGGTGCTTTGGGCGCAGCTCGACGCGCTTTGGAGCGCTTATGTCGATGGCGCCATCCCGCCCGGAGCCTGGGTGCCGGGAACCAGGGCCGCGCCATGGCCGGGCCGCATGATGGAAGCGAGCTCCACGGACATCCGTGTCGAAACCGCGTCTGCCGCGCGGCGTGCGCTTGAAATATGACGAGACGCGGGGCGAATGGCTGTTGCTTGCGCCCGAGCGCGTGATCAAGGCGGATGCCATCGCGGTCGAGATTTTGAACGCTGCGACGGAACCGCCACGTTCGCGCGCGATCGTCGATGATCTCGCGGCCCAATTCTCCGCCGACCGCGCGCGGGTGGAGGCGGATGTGCGGGCACTGCTGGACGAACTCGCGGCCAAGCGAATGGTGGACCTATGACGCGCCTTCGCCAGGGCAAACTTGACCGCGCCCTGTCGCGCTTCTCGCCGAGCTGACGCATCGCTGTCCGCTGGGCTGCCCCTATTGTTCCAATCCGCTCGCGCTCGATCCGCGCGAGGACGAACTCGACACCGCGACTGGAACCGGGTTTTTTCGCAAGCCGCGGCGCTTGGCGTTCTGCATGCGCATCTTTCCGGCGGCGAACCGGCGGCCCGGCACGATCTCACCGAAATCGTCGCGCATTGCGCGAAAGCGGGGCTTTATACCAATCTCATCACCTCCGGGATCGGCCTCACGCAGGAGCGCGTCGAAGGAGCTCGCCAGAGCCGGGCTCGACCACGCGCAGCTCTCGATTCAGGATTTCGAAGCGCTCATCGGCCGACCGGATCGCGGGCTACAAGGGCGCCTTCGCCCGCAAGCAGGCGGTCGCGGGATGGATCACGCAAGCGCGGGCCTGCCGCTCACCGTCAACGCCGTCATCCACCGCGCCAATATTGTCGCGCGCGGGCGAAATGGTCAGGCTTGCCGTAAAGCTCGGCGCCCGCCGGGTCGAGATCGCGCATGCGCAATATTACGGCTGGGCGCTCGCTCAATCGAGCCGCGCTCATGCCTTCGCGGGCCGAGGCGGAAGCAGCGATCGCCGAGGTCGAAGCGCTCAAAACAGACCCTCGCCGGGGTCATCGTCATCGACCATGTGATCCCCGATTATCATGCCCGCTATCCGAAGGCCTGCATGGGCGGGTGGGGCAAGCGCGGGCTCAATATCACCCCCTCGGGCAAGGCGCTGCCTTGCCACGCGGCGGAAACCATTCCCGGATCTCGAATTCTGGAATGTGCGGGATCATTCGATCGAGGACATCTGGACAAATTCGCCCGCTTTCAATGCGTTCCGGGGGGAGGATTGGATGCGCGAGCCGTGCCGCTCCTGCCCGCGCAAGACCATCGATTATGGCGGCTGCCGCTGCCAGGCGCTTGCGCTGACCGGCGACGCGCGGGAAGCGGACCCGGTTTGTCACCTTTCGCCGCATCATGATAAGGTTCTAAATGTCGCCGTGCTCGCGCTGCAAGCGAAGACACGGGCGGCGCGGCCACCTATAGCTACAGGCGGATGAAAGCGCCCGAACCGGCGTAAGCGCTCTTTTCGCTTGCGCGATGGACTGGATGAAGCCGTTCTCTAGTGGAAAAGCCAGTCAAACCTTGGAAATCGGGCATCAACCGCCTATATTCACGCAGTTGCGGCGGCGGACGCCGCAGCGCCGGGCGCATGCGTCCGGCAGGAGACGAAAGCGATGGCGGACGCGGTGAAAGGTCCGGTCGAACCTCCCCCAAGACCTCCAATCTACTTCACTCGAAGACAAATACAATCTAGCGAAGCGGCGAATCTTCGTCTCCGGCCCGCAGGCAATCGTCAGGCTCCTACTCATGCAGAAGGAGCTCGACCGGCGCAATGGGCTTGCCACGGCCGGGTTTATCTCGGGCTATCGCGGCTCGCCACTCGGCGGCCTCGACCTGAATTTCTTGCGCGCCAAGCATCCGCTCGATGCCGCCGGCATTTTATTTCAGCCGGGCCTCAACGAGGATCTTGCAGCGACCGCCATATGGGGGTCGCAACAGGCCGAGATGCGCGGCGAGGGCAAGCAGGACGGCGTCTTCTGCGCTCTGGTACGGCAAGGGTCCTGGCGTCGATCGCAGCGGCGATGTCCTGCGCCATGCCAATCTCGCGGGCACCTCGAAATACGGCGGCGTGCTTGCCCTCATGGGCGATGATCACACCGCCGAATCGTCGACAACTGCGCATCAATCCGAGTTCAACTTCGTCAATGTAATGATGCCGGTCCTGTCGCCGGCTGGCGTCCAGGAGATTGTCGATTATGGGCTATACGGCTATGCGATGAGCCGTTTCACCGGCGCCTGGGTCGGCCTCAAATGCTTGAAGGATACGGTTGAATTGACCGGCTCGATCGACGTCTCGCTCGATCGCGTGAGGCCGATCGTTCCGGCCAGTTTCGTCATGCCGTCCGGCGGCCTCAATATTCGGGCGGACGACAGTGTCCTCGATCAAGAGAAGCGCCTGCAAAATTATAAGCGCGACGCCATGCTCGCCTGGCTCCGCGCCAATCGCTTGAACAAGATCATCACTTCCGGCGGTTCAAACCCGAAAATCGGCGTGATCACGGCGGGAAAATCCTATCTCGACGTGCGTCAGGCAATGGACGACCTCGGGATCGACGAGATCGCGGCGAACCGGCTTGGGCTGCGAATTCATGAAGCTCGCCTGCACCTGGCCGATCGAACCGCAAGGTCTGCATGAATTTGCGCGCGGGCTCGAACTCATCATCGTCGTTGAGGAAAAACGCTCGCTCATCGAAGTGCAGCTGCGCGAAGAACTTTATGGGTCGCCGACCCAGCCAGTTTGTGTCGGCAAGAAAGACGAAGAGGGCAATTGGCTCTTTCCGGTTACCGGCTCGCTCGATGCCAATGATATTGCGATCGCAATCGGCCGCCGCCTGTTGCGATTTGTCAGCAACGACGACCTCGAGGCGCGTGTGCGCAAGCTCGAACGCGCGCAGGCCGCGCTCGCCATGGCCGGAGAGGTTGCCACCCGCACGCCCTATTACTGCTCGGGCTGCCCGCATAATACCTCGACGAGAGTGCCGAAGGGCATGCGCGCCTATGCGGGGATAGGCTGCCATTACATGGTACAATGGATGGACCGCGCCACCGAGGGCTTTGCCCAAATGGGAGGCGAGGGAGCGAACTGGATCGGTGAGGCGCCTTTCTCGAAACGGGCGCATGTGTTTCAGAACCTCGGCGACGGCACTTACGACCATTCCGGAATCCTTGCGCTCCGTTTCGCCGTCGCCTCCGGCGTAAACATCACATTTAAGATTTTTTTCAACGATGCGGTGGCGATGACCGGCGGCCAGCGCCTCGAGGGCGGCCTCACCGTGGATATGATCGCGCGTCAAGTTGCCGCGGAAAACGTCAAGCGCATCGCCGTCGTCACCGACGAGCCGAACAAATATCCGTCCGCGACACGATGGCCGGAAGGGCTAAGCGTCAAGGACCGTCGCGAGCTCGACAGTGTGCAGCGCGAACTTGCCGCGATTTCCGGCGTAACCGTGCTCATTTATGATCAGACTTGCGCGGCGGAAAAGCGCCGCCGCCGCAAGAAGGGAGAGTTGCCGGATCCGGACCGCCGCGTGATTATCAACGAGCTTGTCTGCGAAGGCTGCGGCGATTGCGGGGTGAAATCCAATTGCGTTTCGGTCCAGCCGCTTGAAACCGAATTCGGCCGCAAACGGATGATCGACCAGTCGAGCTGCAACAAGGATTTTTCCTGCCTCGATGGGTTCTGCCCGGCTTTGGTTACGGTGCATGGCGCTCGACCGAGAAAGGCCGAGATTAAACCACAGCACGATTTTCCCGCCCTGCCGCGCCCTCTTGTCCGGGAAATCGGCGCCAAGCCCTGCGGGATTCTCGTGACGGGGGTGGGCGGCACCGGCGTCGTCACCATTGGCGCCATTTTGGGTATGGCGGCGCATCTCGAAGGCAAGGGGTGCGGCTCGATCGACATGGCAGGCCTCGCGCAAAAGGGTGGCGCCGTTTACAGCCATGTCAAGATTGGCGCAAGGCCTGAGGATATTCACGCGATCCGGGTGGCCGCCGGCGAAGCCGATCTGGTGCTCGGCTGCGATCTCGTCGTCTCCGGAACGAAGAAGGTGCTCGCCGCCGTGCGGAAGGACGAGACAGGGGTTGTCGTCAACACCGCGGAAATATTTCCCGGCGATTTTACCCGTGATCCCGATTATTCGCTCCACCCGGAGGCCATCAAACGGGCGATACGCCAGGCTGCCGGGGAACACGTCAACTTTATCGACGCCACCGGCATCGCGACCGCGCTTCTCGGCAATTCGATCGCCGCGAACATGTTCATGCTCGGCTACGCCTGGCAAAAGGGGCTCGTGCCGCTCGACGATGCGTCGCTCCTGCATGCCATCGTCCTCAATGGGGAAGCCGTTGAGATGAATCAAGGGGCGTTTTTGTGGGGCCGCCGCGAAGCCGCCAATGCGGCCGCAGTGGAAGCACTTGCCGCGCCTTTGCGCCGAAGCGCCGCGACGCAACGGCAATCGCGATCCCTCGAGGAGGTGATTGAGAGGCGCGTCTCCTTCCTTTCGGCGTATCAAGATGAATCCTATGCGCAGCGCTATTTAAACTTCGTGAAGCATGTCGACAAAGTCGAGCGGGCGAGGGCGCCAGGCAGCCACGAACTCGTCGAGGCCGCGGCGCGCTATTACTTTAAGCTGCTCGCGATCAAGGACGAATACGAAGTTGCTAGGCTTTATAGCGACGGATCGTTTGCGCAGCAGATCGAAGCCTCTTTCGAGGGCGATCCGCGCCTCGAATTTCATCTCGCCCCGCCCTTTCTTGGCCGCAAGAACGCGCAGGGCGAGGCCGTCAAATCCAGTTTCGGGCCGTGGATCATCCCGGCTTTCCGTATGCTCGCCGCCCTGAAAAAATTGCGCGGAACATGGTTGGATGTGTTCGGCTATACGAAGGATCGCCGCATCGAGCGCAAGCTGATTGCGGACTATGAAATTTTGATCGAGGAAATTTTGGCAAATCTATCGCCCGACAATCATGCGATGGCGGTCGCGCTCGCCTCTATCCCCGAAAAAATTCGCGGCTACGGCCATGTGAAAACAACACATTTGATGGCCGCAAAAGCCGAGGAGCAGGAGCTGCTCGAGCAGTTCCGCGCGGGACCGGCGCCGGTGAAACTCGCGGCGGAATAAGCGAAATTTACACCAGCGTTCCGTCGGCGGAGTTCCGCTGGACTTGACGTGTGGAGTTGTGGCAAATAAGCCCGATGATGAGCCGCATAGGAGTCGCGCCGCAGCTGGAGTGCAAAGAACGCGCGGTCGTAGGGCGGGCGTGGCGGAACTGGTAGACGCGCTGGACTCAAAATCCAGTTCTGGCGACAGAGTGCCGGTTCGATTCCGGCCGCCCGCACCAACACTTTCTCAATAGCGAACGCCGCATTAACATTCGCGCGGCCGCGCCGTGCGGTTGTTTGACGATTTCCGCGATCCCAAACCTGGTTATTCTTGGGGAACAAAGTTCGTTCCTGGGGAGCCAATTTTCATCGGCGCGACTTTCCGTGGCGCCGCCGCGTCAGCGCGGCCAAATTCGAGACCGGTGACGCGCGGGTCAGTTTTCGTGATTGGATTCTTTTTTCCCGGGCCGGATCTCGAATTTTGTCCGGATAGAGCACGGTTTCTGCGCGATCCTTGCCAGGTTTCCAATCGTTCGTTGAGGTTTCGCGCGCACCGGTTTTCGCGGTTCTCAGATGCTCGCGGAAATGCTCGGCGCAATCGACTTTGTGGCCGTCCGAATTTCCCCCGGCGGAATAAATTGCTAGAAGATTTGGCTTTTTAGATGGAGGACTTGCCGGTGCCCGCCTCCTTGGCGGCCTTTCCGGGCGAAAGATACATGCGGTTTCCAATCGTTCGCATGGGTATTTCGAAAAGCTTTCGAAAAACCTTTAAGGTTAATTTAAACGCAAATCGAAAAATGCAGGCGGCGTGACTGGGAGACGGCTGAGGCCGCCGCCCTGCCGGAGCACAAACCCTTCCCCGCTTGCATCCGAGACCCTAGGCGGCCATGTTAGCCGCCATGGCAATTCCCTTGGAACATGCACCCGGCGCGGCGCGGTCTGGCGGCAACGGCCTGGCTCGGCTGAACGAACGTTCGCGCGAGATTTTCCGGCTGATCGTCGATTCCTACCTCGCCCATGGCGAGGCGGTTGGGTCGCGTCATATTGCGCGGCTTTTGCCGGCGCCGCTGTCGCCGGCCTCGGTCCGCAATGTGATGCAGGATCTCGAAGAGATCGGCCTGATCTATGCGCCGCACACCAGCGCGGGCCGGCTCCCCACCGAACTCGGCTTACGTTTTTTCGTCGATGCGCTACTCGAATTGGGCGACGTTGGCCAGGAGGAACGCGCACGGATCGAAGCACAGGTTAAAGCGGCCTCGCAGGAGCAGACCCTCGAAGGGCTGCTTGGCGACGCGATGCTGATGTTGTCGGGGTTGACCCGCGGCGCCGGAGTGGTCGTCACGACCAAGGAAAACGCGCGGCTTAAACATGTTGAGTTTGTCCGGATCGAGCCGGAGCGCGCGCTCGCCGTGCTCGTCGCCGAGGATGGTTCGATCGAAAACCGGATCCTGCCTATACCGGCGGGGCTGCCGCCATCCGCCTTGTGCGAAGCCGGCAATTACCTCAATGCGCGGATTAGGGGCCGCACCTTGCAGGAGGTCAAGTGCGAGATCGAGGCCTCGCGCAAGCGCGCCGAGGCGGAACTTGGAGAATTGACGGCGCGGCTTGTCGATGCGGGGCTCGCGAGCTGGGCGGAATCCCCGGCGCATGGCCCGCAGCTGATCGTGAGAGGGCAGGCCAATCTGCTCCAGGACCTCACTGCGATCGAGGATCTCGAGCGGATCCGTTTGCTTTTCGCGGATCTCGAAACAAAGAAGGACGTGATCGAATTGTTGAGCCGGGCCGAAGGGGGCGACGGCGTCCGTATCTTCATCGGCTCGGAAAACAAGCTGTTCTCGTTGTCGGGTTCCTCGATGATCGCTGCACCGTTTCATGACCGGGAGCAGCGCATCGTCGGCGTGCTTGGCGTAATCGGTCCGACGCGGCTCAATTACGCGCGGATCGTGCCGATGGTGGATTTTACATCGAAGGCCGTCGCGCGCCTCCTGCAATCGCGCTAAACTTCACCCCTCGCGGGTGGATAGGCGGCGCTGGAAATCCCCGGCCGTGAGTGCTAAATAAACGTTTCGGTTATCGGACCTATACCTTTCTCGGCGTAGTCCGCATCCTAGGGGAGGTCGTGATGCGCGTTCGAAATTTCAGCTTTGTATTCGGGAGTGCCGCCGGGCTCTTTATACCTGGCATCGCACATGTGCAAACCATCGATACACAAAAGGTGCTGGACCAGATTACAAATACCGCCGACAAAATATGTAACGTAGTATTGAATAGAGGAGAGACCAATAGCAAGGAAGTAAAAGGAGAAGTGAGGGCGCAACTGAATGGCCTTGCTTCGAAGCTTGCCGATATCGGAGTATCTGGATCCGATAATATCAATAATGAGGCATATCAAAATGTATTGCGGACGGACCTATCGGCCACGCTAAAAGACAACGCCGCCTGCAAACTTAAAGTTTTCGATACGTTGCAGATCAAATTACTGCCACCTCAACCACCTCAACGGGAACAACTACCTAGCAGAATACAAGAAACGCTGGAGCCCGTTAAACAGACTGTTGAGACAGAACCAACCGACGTCCGCCGTCACTTCGGCATGGATGCTCCCGGCAACGATCGCGGAAGCTGGATCCGAAATGTCGGCAGTGTTGACGACTGCGAAAGTATTTGTCTAGCAGATCCAGGTTGCGCTGGCTATACGTACAACACAAGGCGTTCGACTTGCATTCCGAAGAACCGCATCGGCTCTTTAGTTCAGCATAACGAGCAACCCGTGACAGGCGAATTTCTCGGCCGCGCCGGGCGCTCGATCAGCCTCGCAGTGACTAGATTGTCGAACATGGACGCCCCTGGTAGCGACATTCGTTGGGTACGCGGTGTCGGGAGCGTGGACCAGTGCGAAGGGCTGTGTCTAGCCGAGAGCAACTGCGCGGGATACACGTACAACATAGCGAAATTTATTTGCATTCCGAAGGCTTCCGTTGTGTCTGTTATGCCGTCCCGGGATCCGGCGATTACCGGCATCGTGCGCGCACGGAACAGTGCGCGATGAGCTCACCAAAGGATTACTCGGCTTTGGAGTTCAGAGCTTGCAGCTGATGCTCAATTGCTGGATCTCATTGCACCGCCGTGCACTTCTGATTTCGGCGCTCGGCCTAGCCGGAGGTTTGCTGTCAGCGCATTCATTGAAGGCGGAACAAACTGAACCTGTGGCCGCTTCAGATCTGGCACTCGATGAAATGATCGGCCAAATGGTGATCTTGGGCTTTTGGGGCTCGAACCCCTCTGCCCCGGGAGTGCTGGCGGTAGTCGATTGGCTTCAACGGGGATTAATTGGCGGTGTCATTTTCTTCGAGGAAAACTTGCCATCGCCGAGTGTTGCAGAGCGGCTGACCAAATTATTTCGGGAAGCAGCGAAACCGGCCGTTCCTTTCTTGTGCGTCGATCAGGAAGGAGGTGCCGTTTCCAGATTGCGCGCTAACCATGGCTTCGAGCCATTGCCAGAGGCGTCATCCATTACGGCGACGACGCCTCGAAACGCCGCCCTTTATTACGATCGCACGGCAAAAGAGCTGGACAGACTGGGATTTAACGTCAACTTGGGACCAGTCGTTGATCTCAACTTAAACCCCAATAGTCGCATTATCGAGGGGCTAGGTCGCAGTTTTGGATCTGACCCAACGACGGTGACGGAATTCGCCAAATCGTTCATTAATAGTCACCACAAATATAACCTCATCACTGCGATTAAGCATTTTCCAGGACACGGATCGACATCGCTTGACAGTCACCATGCTCTTCCTGACATTTCAGACGTATGGCAGAAACAAGAATTACAACCTTTTAGCAATCTGATCCACGCTGGGCTAGCTGATATGGTCGTCGTTGGACACCTGGTACATCGGGACCTGACCGGTGCGGGCCAACCCGCCAGTTTATCATCAAAAGCAATCACCGGCTTGTTGAGAGGCGAACTAGGCTATAAAGGCGTCATCGTGTCTGATGACATGCAAATGGGAGCCATACGCGACCACTATTCGCCAGAAGAGAGCATCCTACTTGGCATAGAGGCCGGAATTGACCTCTTTATATACTCAAATCGAGAACATCCCGACCCACAAATGCCGAAACGTTTTGTAAGCGTGGTGCGCACAGCGATTGAAAGGGGGCGGCTTTCGTCACAACGTATTCGGGAAAGCGCCCAACGCATTCGCTCCCTGAAGGGCAAGTTTCATATTGCCAACGCCGCAGTTTTCCCCTAAAAGTCCGTCCGAAAACATACTTTGGGATTACAAAGCTTTCGCAACACGAGCCGGATGAAGGCGAGGCGCAAAAAGGCGGGCACTTTGCGACGCGCGGCTTCTGCAATCGCGCTAGGCAGTCCCGCTTTCGCGTCCAAGCCCAGCCAGAGCCGCGGCCCGTTCACGCGGCGCGCAGCTGGCTTGTGGTATCGATCCTGTAAGTTAGCGCCTCGGCGAGATGCAAGCGTCCAGTCTCGCGGGCGCCGTCGAGATCGGCGATCGTGCGGGCGAGCTTCAAGATCCGGTGAAATCCCCGCGCGGAAAGATGAAGGCGGTCCGACGCCTCTCTGACCAAGGCGAGGCCAGAGACGTCGAGTTGCGCCACTGCCTCGATGACATTAGCGGGGGCGGCAGCGTTGGAGAGGATTCCTGGAAGACCGAGCCCGGCATAACGCCTAACTTGGATATCTCGCGCCGCGGCGACGCGTTCCGCGGCCTCCCTTGATCCCTCGGTAGGAGCCGGCAACATCAGATCGGCGGCGGCAACCGCCGGCACCTCCACATGGAGATCGATGCGGTCGAGCAAGGGCCCCGAAAGGCGCGCCTGATATTGGGCGATACAGCGAGCAACGGGTTGCCGGTTGCAGGTAAAGCCGGGCTCGCTCGCATGGCCGCACCGGCAAGGATTCATTGCCGCGACGAGCTGAAACCGCGCCGGATAGACGATGCGATGGTTCGCCCGGGCGATGGCGACTTCGCCGGTTTCGAGCGGCTGCCGCAGGCTGTCCAAAACCTGCGGCTGGAATTCCGGCAATTCGTCGAGAAACAAAACACCATGATGGGCGAGCGAGATTTCGCCAGGCCGCGCACGCGTGCCGCCGCCGACGAGTGCCGCCATTGAGGCCGAATGATGCGGCGCGCGGAAAGGCCCCTGTCGGTCAGCGCGCCGCCCGCAAGATCGCCCGCAATGGAGTGGATGAGCGAAATCTCGAGCAGTTCGCGCGGGCTGAGCGGCGGCAAGATCGAGGGAAGCCTTGCGGCGAGCATCGATTTTCCCGCTCCCGGCGGTCCGTTCAATAACAGATTATGCCCCCCGGCGGCGGCGATTTCGAGCGCGCGCTTGGCGCTTTCTTGTCCCTTGATGTCGCGAAGGTCTGGCTGCGGTCCCACTTCCCCCCGCACGGCCGGCCGCGGCCGTGCCATGACTTGGGTCCCTTTGAAATGATTGGCGAGCTGGATCAATGAAAGCGGCGCTAGCACATCGAGGTCTTGCGCCGCCCAGGCTGCCTCCGGGCCGCTCGCGTGCGGGCATATGAGCCCGTGGCCACGCGCATTCGCGGCAATCGCGGCGGGCAGCACGCCGGCGACTGCGGTGATCGTTCCATCGAGCGCGAGTTCGCCGAGAACGGTGTAATTTGCCAAGCGCGTCCGGCGGAATGGCGCCGATCGCGGCCATGATGCCAAGCGCGATCGGCAGATCGTAATGACTGCCTTCCTTGGGGAGATCGGCGGGCGCGAGATTGACGGTGATGCGCTTGGCGGGCATGGCAAGGCCCGAGGCGTTCAGCGCCGCGCGCACTCTTTCGCGCGATTCCGCGACCGCCTTGTCGCCGAGGCCGACCACCGTAAAGACCACGTTGCCATTGGCGATTTGCACCTGCACGTCCACCGGCCGCGCCTCGATGCCTTCAAACGCAACCGTCGCAACTCTGACGACCATGGCACGCCCCAGCTTCCACTCTGGGCAGAGCTTAACGAAAAAACAATGCCTTGGCAAGAACAATAAGTGAACAACAAAAGAAGGAATCCACCTATGGTGGCTTGCCCAAACACGCAGCGCCACGCGCAGGCGCTTGCGATAAAATGCCTCCTGAATCATACCGGCAAAAGTGCCGCTGCTTTACGCCACGTTGGCGGTACGCGAGCTGATCGATCAGAAATGCGTTGCGCCAACGCCCGCATAAAATTTGGCCGCCGGCCGGTAACGGCGGCATTGTCCACATTTCAACGTCAATCGATTTTGCTCCACGCAGCTTTTATTACGAGCGCTTGTCAATCGGGACATAGTCGCGCCGCGGCGAACCGACGTAAAGCTGGCGCGGCCGGCCGATCTTCTGACTTGGATCCTCGATCATTTCCTTCCATTGCGCGATCCAGCCGGCGGTGCGCGCCACCGCGAAAAGCACGGTGAACATGGACACCGGGAAAGCCCATCGCTTTCAGCGTGATCCCAGAATAGAAATCGATATTCGGATAGAGCTTCTTCTCGATGAAATATTCATCGCTGAGAGCGATTTTCTCCAAGTTCCATCGCGACATCGAGCAACGGACTATCCTTGATGCCGAGTTCGTTCAAGACTTCGTGACATGTCCTCTGCATGATCTTGGCGCGCGGGTCATAGTTTTTGTAGACGCGGTGGCCAAATCCCATGAGCCGGAACGGATCGTTCTTGTCCTTGGCGCGGGCGATGAACTTCGGGATATTCTCGACCGTGCCGATTTCCATCAGCATTTTGAGTGCGGCTTCGTTGGCGCCGCCATGCGCCGGGCCCCAGAGGCACGCCACGCCCGCCGCGATGCAGGCGAAGGGATTTGCGCCGGAGGAGCCGGCCAGCCGCACCGTCGAGGTTGACGCATTCTGTTCATGATCGGCATGGAGAATGAAGATGCGGTCGAGCGCACGGGCAAACACCGGACTGATCTTATATTCCTCGCGTCGGCACCGCGTAGCACATGCGCAGGAAATTCGATGAATAATCGAGCTCGTTCTTTGGATAAATGAAAGGCTGGCCGAGCGAATATTTATACGCCATCGCGGCGAGGGTCGGCATTTTGCCGATCAGGCGAAACGAGGCGACCATGCGCTGCTTCGGATCCGAAATATCGGTCGAATCGTGATAAAAGGCCGACAGCGCGCCAACACTCGCGCACAGCACGGCCATCGGATGGGAGTCCCGGCGAAGGCCCTGGAAAAACCTCGCCATCTGCTCATGCACCATCGTGTGCCGGGTGATCCTGTAGTCGAAATCCTTTTTCTGGGTGGGGTTGGCAAATCCCCGTAGAGCAGGAGATAGGCGGTTTCGAGAAAATCGCCCTGTTCGGCGATCTGATCGATCGGATAACCGCGATAGAGCAAGACACCTTCATCGCCGTCGATATAGGTGATCTGCCGATTCGCAACTCGCCGTCGAGGTAAATCCGGGATCGTAAGTGAACATCCCGGTCGAGGCATAAAGCTTGCCGATATCGACAACCGAAGGACCAATCGTTCCGGTCTTGACGGGCGTTGTGGACAGTGGTATCGCCGATGCTAAAGGAGCCAGTCGTCGCGCTCATGGGGTTTCCTTGGGTTCCTTGCGGCGAGCCTGGCGTACCTTGCAGGAGGGCTCTTACGCAATATGAATGATGCGGCGCAGCAACACTAGCTTATGCGCAGCGTCCTTTCAAGCGGAGGAAAACCGGGGAAGTGGCTCGGGGCCAAATCCTGGTGGCCCGCATCTGCCACCGTCTTGCTACACCGCTTGAGGGTGCTCTTACGGGAGCGGCTGGAAGTTTTGTGGCGCGAACTCCCGCGCGACGAAGCTGCCTACTCAGACGGAAGGTCAATCATCCGATCAGAGGGTTTTTCGCCGTGGCTTCACCAGCCGCCGCTCTTTTGGAAAAGACCACCGACGCCAATATATTGCGCGAGGTGATCGGCGTCGCCGCCCAGCGCCAGATGAAGCTGGGCATTGAAAGCCGAACCGGGGCCGCCACTGGCGAGCGTTCATACGGCCGCCTGGCTCAGCGCAACGGCTACTGCGACCGCGACTGGGAGCGCGCAGGAACTGCGGATTCTCAAACTTCGCACGGGCAGCTACTTCCCCGTCTTTGCCGAACCGTGCCGCGTCACGAAGACGTATATACATGCCGGTGTATAGTAATAAAATTGTATATGTATCATTTTAACTTTTTGAACATCAGGTCACTTTAAATGACGAAGACCTCTACATTGTAGCTTTGGACTTTGATAATTGTGTAAGGATCAGCCAGTGAAATCATAAAACTTGGGCTGCGTCTCGGGAATCCATACTTTGAATGCTTTCCAAGCGGCAAAGGGCTCGGAATATTTGTGTTAACCAAGGAGCTCCTTAAAGGAGGCGATGACAGCAACGGCCATGAGTTGAATTGTGGTGGCCGCTTCATGACCGTGACTGGGGTAAGAGGTTGCGGGAAAAACCGGAAACAGCATCCCTGTCGCCAGATTGAGCACACCGCTTCACCCGGGGTGCTGGTGAGCAAACGCTGCAACGTCGCTTACCATCCTAGCGCAAAATGTTCGCGGTTCGCGAAATTCATGCTTGAGGGGGAGCCTGCGAAACATTCGCGCATTCTTAAAGCAGCTGATGGAGCTTTGCTTGACAGGAAGCGTCGGTGAGCAGATGTTTAAATTTCTTTATGGCCACGGGACGAATGGCAAGAATGTATTTGTCGAGCTCTTCGCAAGGCTGCTGGGCGACTGCGCGCGCAAAATTCCAACTGAAACATCCATGCATCACCAGCGCAGCCCGCATGGACCGAGCGCGGACATTGTATCGCCGTGGGCGATGCGTTTCATCTATGCCAACGAAACGGAAGAGGGGTGGCGACAGGCCGAGGCTCGCATCAAGGATTTGACTGAGGGACACACGCTCACCGGGTGGGTGTCCTACGGCGAAGCCGACATCTACTTCCGCCCCACTCATAAGCTGGCTATGGCTGAAAACCACAAGCCGGAGATTACCGATAATTCCTTCTGCATTTGGGCCGCGCGTGGCACTGACGCCCTTCGATCTGTCGATCCCAGAAAAAAGGCGTGATCCGAAATTGCTCGGAAAGCTCAAGATCGAAGGCACGGGTATCCTGAACTTCGTGATGGTCGGGCTGAGAGCATATCAGAAGGACGGCTCGCAAAATCCCGAGGCCGACAAGGCAGCTACAGCCGCCTACCGTGATGAGAAGTATATAACGGGCAACTGGATATGGAGAACTGCAAAGCCGGGGCAGGGCGCTCCGAAAAGAAAAACGTTCTCTATGACAGCTACCAACGATGGGCCAAGCAAAACGGCCAATTGCCTTTCGCGCAAGGGAGGCTGACACGGCGGCTCAACGAGCAGGACTACCAGCTTGCGGCGGTCAAACGTGGCGTGCAAGGCCTCGATTTCAATCGAGCTAGTGCGCACCGGCTCGGGAGGACCATATGACGAGTGGTTGGTTGCGCACTTTGCGCAGTTTTGAGCCGAAAAACAGGAATTTTTCCTATAGCTCTTTATAGGAGGCTTTATGAAAATAGCCCAAAAGTACTCAAAGTACGCAAACCGTTCGTCATGGCAAATTGGTGCGAAGACCTATCACAACAGGAGACAATCGTGAGCACGTATATCGCCGCGCTCAATCGCGCCGTTGAAAGGGACCGAGCGCAACGTGCCGAACGAGAATGTGCCACCGCACAAGCCGCGTGTGAACGCATCACGCCATTGCAGGAACGGCTAGCTAGCACTACTTTGGCAGTTTGGTTTCGACGGCGTTGGCGAGGAGTTTCTCACGGTGGGGGCATCGCCTGGGTGGAGGCCGTGCGAAGAGGTCGAGGATGGCTTGCCTGATGGCCGGCATGCTTGGTTGTGGCGGCGGCCCCCCGATTTTTTTTTTCCGTCCCGCTGCTTTGAGGCGGCGGGATTGGAGGAAGGCATAGGCGATCATGGTCATCAAGGCGTGCCGGTGTAACCCGGTCCAGGATCGGCCTTCGAAGTGGTCGAGGCCAAGCTCCTCCTTGAGCTGCTGATGCGCCTGCTCACAGACCCATCTGGCTTTGATCGTGGCGGCGAGCATCTTGAGGCTCGCATCGGCCGGTAAGTTCGACACATAGTATTTTTGCTCGCCAGTCGACCGGCGTTCGCCGACGAGCCAGACCTCGTCGCCCGGCATGCACTGCATACGATTATCGAGCATGCGGTGCTTATGGCCATCCGCAACGCGGACACGGCGGGCCGCGAAGAGACATGTCAGCCGACCTTTGGTGCCTCGCCGCCAGCTGACCTTTTGCCATTTCCCTCCGGCCAACAACGCTTCAGCAGAGACCGGGGGCTGATCAGGGATGTGGTATTTGCGGGGCTTTCCGGCCTTCGCGACGGGGAAGATCAGGGCAACGTCGGCGGGATAGACGTTCTGGGCGGCGCGACAGACCCACCGCCCACAGCAGACCGCGCTCGCTCAAAGCCTGACGGAAAGGCCCGCTGGAGCCGTACCCTGAATCGGCAAGCACACAACCGAAGCGCGCACCGGAGGCGATGACGCGATCGATCTCCTCGACCGCAATTTCCGTCTTTGTCAGAGCAGTCTGTCTATCCTTCGGCACACCGGCTCGCGCCATGCGCTCAGGATCATCTGTCCAGCTCTCGGGCAGGAATAGCCGCAGGCCCACCATCACCGGCACCTCGCGCGACGCTAACGTTACCGAGACCAGCGACTGACAGTTGGCAGTCTTTCCAAGCGACGAGGCATATTGTGGCGCGACGCCAACCGAGTGGCGTCCCTTCTTGGGCAACGCCGTATCATCGATGACAAGAAACCCCGCCTCATCGCCAACCAGGCCATCTGCCTCCTTCAACAGGGCAGCCTCGAGCGGAGCACTGTCCCAAACTCCGGCAGCGACGAAATGATGAAGCTGGTCGTAGCCGACCTCGCCAGCGCGCGCCGCCATCGGCTGAACGCTCTTGCGGTCTCCTGGACCAATCAAACCCGCGACATAGAAAGGGCACATCCGCGCCCGCGTCTTGTGCCGTAACGCCGCGACAAACGGCGCAAGCCAGCGATCGAGATCGACTTGCCAGTCCACGTCCATTGATCGGCCCTCCAAGCCGACCTCTCATGAATCACGCAAAACCTCCCTTGGGAATCCAAAAAACTCGCCCATCCCTAAAAATCTGCTAAAGTAGTGCTAGGTCATCAACTCATTGAACCGCATCCAAAGCCGGAGAGAGGCGAGTTTGATTCCGGCGAGGAAGTTTTCCGGCCGTTTGTCGTAGCGTTTGGCGACCGCGCGGTAGTGCTTGATCTTGTTGAAGAAACGCTCCACGAGGTTTGTGTAGCGGTAGAGATAGACGCTGAAGGACGGTACGTTCTTGCGGTTCGGCATCGGGTTGATGTTGGCCCATGCGCCGCGCTCGGCGAGGCTCTCGCGTAGCGCGTCGCTATCGTAGGCGCGGGCAGCGAGAAGGATTTGTCCTTCGACGAGCGCATCCAACATGTCGCCGGCGTTCTTTCCGTCATGAGCCTGGCCTTCGGTCAGCTTCAAGGCGATCGGTAGTCCTTCGGCATCAACAAGCGCGTGGATCTTCGTCGTCAACCCGCCACGCGACCGGCCCATGCAACCGGATCGGCCGTCTTTTTTTGGGCGTTGGCGGCATGCTGGTGCACGCGGATCGAGGATGAGTCGATCATCTGCAGGTCGCCATCGTAAGCCTTTGACACAGCTTCGAGAAGACGATCCCAGACGCCAGCCTTGCGCCACCGGTTGAAGCGATTCACGCAGGTTGAGTGCGGGCCGTAGCGCTCCGGAATATCCGCCCAAGGCGCGCCTGTGCGCAGCCGCCAGAAAATCCCATTGAGCACCCGCCGGTCATCGACACGAGGAACGCCCCTCGGCTTATTCGGCAAAAGGGGCTCAATCACAGACCATTCGAAATCCGTCAGATCAAAGCGCGCCATCTCAACCTCCATGATCAGAAAGGTTGAATCACGCCTTTGCCGATTCGTAAATCCTATTTATGAGATCAAGACCTAAAGCGGTGTTTGAACAAATTGAATTGATGGGGGGATTCCCGAATCTGTTGAATTCAGAATTCATTATTCCCGGCGCGGGAAGCCTTCAGCTATTGAAGGAATTCCGAAAAACAAATGTTCGCTTTGAGGCTCATCTATTCTGACCCAATGCGAACTCATTGGCGTTGCGAAAACCTGTTGCAATGCTTTCGCCCACGTAAATTACGAGGCCGAGCTCACATGGTCCTTCGGTAATCGGGATACAGGAGAGGAACCCAACGCATCGGAACGCTAACGCTCACTGCTCCGCCATGCAGGATTGTACAGAATTTTTTAGTGGGGCGGCATAGGGATCCAAACTGGTGGCTTTCCCGAAAATTTTAGCCGCTTCAAGACAACTTCGTCAGCGACGTCATAGGGCTTCAAGTAAACATAAAAATTGTCCTTACGCTCAAACACGTCGCCCATTGGCATGCTATTTGGGCTAATCAGCATCGTCTCCGAAAACCGAACATGCATGTAATTTGGCAGCAATTGTGTGAAGTCCTTTACCCGCGCATCAAACAGATAACGGTAAATCTGCTTGCCATCTATTCTTAAAACGCCGCTTGCGCTGGGTTCAGCTGGTTCCAGTGGCACTTCCTGCCAGACCTTGCCGATCTGCACGTAGGCATGCATATCGGGAGACATCACGTAAATTGGTTTTTCATTGTCCGCATTTAAGAGGGCCACTTCCAATTCATACCGTCCCTCTCCACGATCAAGCACGGCCTGGATATCGGCCTGCAATTGAGAAAGCGCCATATCCGCCATTTGGGCGATCCGCGCTCCGCGTTCGCTAATTTGCATTTCCTGATATTTTGCGATTCCAAAGTCGAGCAGCAGGATGCAGGTCAGGATCGTGGCCCCGCCAACCGTAACCATCCGCACGCTGCTCCAAAGATTCGCGCCAAGTTGAACTGGCGTCCGAGACGAGAGCGGCATGGAGAATTCCGACCGCGCATTTACTGTGGCCAAGCCGAAATGCCGTATGCGTGGTTCGACCTCTGCAACCACTCGCGATAACTCGTAAGGGAAGAGCAGGCCTTGTTTCATTTCGTAGCAACGCTCCGCATGCTTGGCGAGATCCAAATTGTGGGTGACGAGGACGAAGCTAAAAGCTTCGCTCGCTTGCAACTCTTCAAGAAGGTCAATGATATCGGCTTCGGTATCCTCGTCGAGATCACTCGTCGGCTCATCCGCAAGCAATAGAGAAGGCGAATTAATCATGGCACGCGCGATCACCACCCGTCGTTGTTCGCCGCCAGATAGGCTGCCGGGATAGGCGTCGGCGCGATCACCGAGGCCGACACGGACAAGCAACTCAGCAGCCCTTTTGTAAATTGCTTCAGTATCTGCCTCGCTTCCAAGAAAGGACGGAACGGCAACGTTGTCGAGCGCAGTTAAATTCGCCAAAAGGCTAGGGAATTGGAAGATGAAACCGACCTCGTGACTACGAAAAATCGATCGCCTTGCCTCCGAGAGCGCCCAAACATCAGAACCGTTCAGCAACAGCGTGCCCGATGTCGGCTTTGTGAGGGTGCCCAGCATCGCAAGGAAAGTCGATTTGCCGGAGCCGCTCCGTCCAACGATCGAGACAGAATCGCCTGCCTCAAGATCAAGGCTCGCGCCGCGGACGGCCTCACAGCTTGAGGCAAATTCATAACGTTTGCTAAGCGAATGTGCCGAAAGGTTCACATCAGCGCTCTTGCGTTTGAATGAGTGCATAGGGGTCTAGGCCACGCACACGCCAAGCTGGCAAAAAGGCGCCGACAAGTCCGAGAAGGACCGAAAATAGGATCGCCATGGCCGCGCTTTCCTGCAGAATAGTGAGTGGCGGCCAAGAGAAAGGGATTCCGAGCAGGCCAAAGTAAAAGCCGAGAGAGCGGGCAAAGATCAACAGAAGTGCCGTGCCAAAGACAAGACCCGTGACGCCGCCAAGCCCCGTGACTATCGCGGCTTCGGCAAGAATAATCGTCATAATTTGTTGTGGTCGCGCGCCCATTGCGCGTAACAGTCCGACTTCACGATAGCGTTCTTGCACAATAGCCGAGAAAAGCAGCGAAACAACGATCATCAAAGCAACCACCTGAAAGACGGCAAAAATGACAACGCCAAGAAAGAGCGGGCCAATCGCTTGGCGGGAATTTGTAAGTACAGTATTGCCTTCGACAATTCTTACCCCAGGGAATTTGGCAATAGAGAATTTAACGTCTTCCACTTTCGTGCCAGAGGAAAGCTGCAGCAGAAACGCAGAAGCACGATTGCGCGGCAGATTTGCCTTGCAGGCATCCGCATTGAGACCTGAGTCAGCACCTGTTAATGCCGCATCTCTCCCTCCATTGACTTGGTCGGGCACTCTTACGCCGCTTTGTTGCGTTCCAGGCACGTGGTTCAAAGCGGTGATAGCATTCAGAGCATCAAAGCTCAGAAAATAGGACTCGTCGAGCGGCCCAACGCCCGTCAATTCGAGCCGGCCATAAGCGACAAAAGACTTGCCGCAGATTTGGAGTACGTCGCCAACATGCGCCGGAACACGGCTGCCTATAAGGACGTTATCGACGACTGCCGGGCCGGATTGACGTTCGCCAAGCCACGGCAAAATCGAAAAATCGGTCGAGGGATCAAACGCGATCAGATTGACAGCCTGGCCGCCGATCACCGATCGGACGATTCGCTGCGAGGCCACTCGGGCAATTCCCGGAATAGCGGCAAGTGACTTTCCTATGCCGCTATCCAATGTTAAATCGGTCGGCTGCACTGTCAGTAAGCTCGACGTGATATTCACTAATGTTTCGCTCGGTACGACCACGAGGTCGGCGCCCATGCGTGACAAACTCGTGGCGATACCCGTCCGCATCGCCCAACCCGCAACAAAACTGGCAAAGCCGATGCCCACACCGAGCATGACGGCGCCACCGAGCAGTAACGCGCGTAGCCGCTGACGCGCGACATTCTGAGCCGCTACTCGGATCAGCAGCCAACGGGCACCTCGAAGTCTTGCCATCCCGCCCTGCAATTTTCGTTGAGCGATTTTCGGCTGGAGTAGATAGCCTCTCTGCTAAAGCGTGCAGGAGCGGGTGTGCTTCATGTGCTCGAGCTCGGTAGGAATAATGACGCAGTCGTGGTGACCGCCATTGCTTGGCCAGAGGCCCACCAGTTCGTCCGTCGCCGCATCAATGAAGGCGATGCCGCTGGCGAGCCGCTGAAAACCGCTGAAGACCCCCACCACATATTTGCCGTCATAGGTCACGGCCAGAGTCTGCATGTCCGGCCCAATCCCTTGAATCTCCTTCTTGATTGTCCAGGTATTCGTATCGACAACCATGACTCCGCTCGACGCCGGTGCGGGATGCAAAACTGAAAGATAGAGTTTTGAACTATCCATTGAAAACACCATGTGGAATGGATTTGGATATTTGCCGCGCCACAGGGGGTCCTCGATATGAGCAATCTTCTTCCAGTTGCGCGGGTCGGGATCGCTTGAATTGAATACCGAGCAATTGTTCTCCCGCAGATTGTTCATCATGCAGAAGTACCGGCCATCGGGCGAAAAACCGATTTCATGTCCAGGTGAAAAGATTTTGTCGAACGTAATCTGCCAATGATCATTGTCGATCTTGACAACTGGATACTGGTTCGGCGCATCCTTGTTGAACTGGCAAAAGGCAACGGGCTCAAAATTGTTCTCAGCATCGAGGATAACCGTGCCTCCGCACAGCCGAACCACGGTGGCAGCCCACCGGCCACTCGGATGCCAGATGGTACCGTCGGCACCACTCAAATGGTGCGGATCATCGCCGGGGATCGTTCCCTCCTCGACGAACAGTTCTCCCATTGGGACCATTTCCCATTCGATTTTCTGACCCTTTGTCCCAAGATAATCATACTTGCCGGTCGCGGGATCGGGATAAATTTTTGAGATTTTGAGAACACCGCCGTTGCGCCAGGCCATGGCGAGATTCGAATCATTCGGTTCCCAATCAAATTTAAGCGCCGCGATGACTCGCGAGGTCCGGCGATCGAAACAGGCTGCGATGTCCTTCTGGCCGTCGGTAACGAAATACCGCTCAGCCGTCTTGGGGTCGACTGTCACATGGACGCCAAGACCCAGACCAGTCGTTTCGGAAACATTTTCCATCAGCTCCATTTGGCTGCCGTCGTATCGAACGCGGTAAATATTGAATCCTTCGGCCGGCGTTTCGATATTGGTAGGAATGCCGTAGATCAGCGAATTCTTGCCCCCTTGGGTGCTGTTGACCCATTCGAAACCCTGCACGGGGTCCGCGCTCGGAAAAGCACAAAGGTGATGAGAAATCGGGTTAAAGTCGCCATAAGTCCAGTAACTGATCCAGGCGAGTGCCCGGCCCGTGTTCAGATCTACGGCGTAAGTACCGCCGCCAAGTTTGGTCGGCATCAACAGGACCCAATTGCCAAAGCCTCGCCCGCCAATATCGCCCTTTGGATTGATGAGCTCGCGTTCGATATTATGGCTCTGCGCTTCGGTGTAGGTATCCCCGGCGTGCTTGGCACCATGCGCCGGTATGGCCTGATCTTTGACGATCTTGTAACCAAAGGCAGCGGCCTCGCCGACGGCTGCCGTGCCAGCCACCACTGTTAGAAAGCTTCGGCGATCCATTCTCGAAGGCGCAAATTCGGCCGGTGCGGAAGCCGGTTTCTCGGAGGTGCTTTCGACTTTTTTGTTCTCGGCCTCCCGCGCGCGCTTGGCCTCTAAATAGGTCAAAAACTCTTGGTGGTCTTGCTCCGTCACTTCAATTTTGCGCTTGAGATATCGCTCTGCGGGGCTAAGAGGACTTTGGTTTAATTGCCGTGGATCGTTTTGAGCCTTAATCTCAATAGGTGGCAGATTTTCCTCGGGTTCCTTCCAAACTGGCGGCACGATCTTGCGGTTCTCAGACATTATGTAACCTCCCTGAATGCGGCTTTCGTACTTGGCTCCTTCAGAGCCCCCGGTAACTACTTACTCTGGTGTTTGCTGCTCAATCTCCAAGAAGGATATCCCTCGCTTCGTTGATCTTCTGAGTGAGATAGCCGCTGCCCCCAAGCTCAGGAGCGAGTTTAAATTCGAGACGCAGGTGCGCGTTTCTGATTTCAGATTCTCCCGCAGTTGGCTCTAGTCCCAGCACGGCCAGAGCTTCGGCCGTCGACATGCGCTTTGGCCCTAACCCGTTGGTGGCCGCGTCCACATTTCGGCCGTTGAAGGTTATTCCGCTGGGTATTGAGCCGCCCCGGTGGCTCGACTGTTCAAGGTATGCCTGCAATATTGCAGCGGATCGCTCTGCAAGTTTGGAATCAATAGTGCCAGGCGTGTAATAGCCGTTAGCAGGACGACCGCGTGGGCTGCGATCAGGTGAAATTGAATACGAGCCACGTGCCAAATTGCTGAATGGGCCGAGTAGTACGCGCCAGCGGGGTGCAGCCTGCACGAGAACTGGCAGGACAAACGCTGCGAGCATCAGTACAGCAGCCCATTTGCCGCTTATTGCGAGCCATACTAAAGCAGCAAGAGTGAGAACAGCGATAAGGATAAGGGACCAACGTCCTGCATTGAGGATGGCGCGGGGATCAGCATTGAGAATCCAATGCCCTACTCGAAGTGCCGAGACGAATGAGGAAAATGCAAAAGCCCCAATTGCTATCCCGGTCCATTCGTCCATTCGGATACCCGACCGCACGCGTTGTTATTGTTGGTTACTCATGGCAATTGAATTGCCCATGAGAGCAACTGGCAAGTTATTTATATTTTCGAATATCTGGAAAAGTCAATGGCGCAGCGCATGTCGGGGAGGGGAGTTGCAGCGGATTCAAACTTATCGTCTCGACACGTCGCTGGAGCTGCGAGCCTTCGATCTTCATTGGTCAGGGGGGTTACGCCAAACACTCTGGTCCCGTCGCAGAGGTGGTGGGAATTAGGTTGATGTAGTCTCCGAGTCGCTCAGCCGAATTCATTCCAGCGTTGACGCGCAGGAAGGGATGTGCTCGTAGAAGAGTGCAAGTGCTGTTCTCAACAGCGACGAGATCATGACCCGAGGAGGTCGCGGTGGCAGAGTTCGAGAATAGGTTGGCTTGTGTCATCAGGGCAGATGGTACAATCGCTCGCGGGTATATGATCGACGGATGTGAATTTAATGGCGTCAACGAGTACGTCATCACCTGGAAGATTCCTTTGCAGGGCGCAGTAAAAACAAACTTTGCTGCGACCATTGGTAGTGCCCTGGACGAGCAGGTCTCGCCTGGCTTTATCACGGTCGGGCTGTCAGGCGATCCGTCCCAGATGAAGGTGCACACCTTTGACGTGAGTGGGAAGCCCGCGGCGCGACCCTTCCACATTGCCTGCTTCCGAGATCAATAAATCGTGCTCGTTACAATCATAGGCTAGAACTATCCCACCTGTTGGAAAAATCCCGTAGGAACTCAGCAATCATTCGCCGCGCCCAGCGACGCCACTGAGTTATCGTTTGGCAGACGGTAATAACGTGCATAACCTCTTGCATCTTTCGCTGCGTGTTGGCTCTGGCTTGATCGGGCTGCTGCTTGTATTGGCCGTCCTGCGGTCCGCGCTGCAAGTCGCAGTCGTCAATCGTCAACGTGGCGATTGGCTGTCGCGCGGCGTCGGTTGGTTCGTCTACTCGGCACTAGCGCGCAGGGCTGTGAAGCGGCAAAGCTACGCCGACGTCCAGGATGTGCTGTCATGGGTTCTACCGCTTTATATCCTGCTGCTGATCGTCGTGTGGTTTGGCATTGTGCAAGCCGGCTTTTCGTTGCTGATTTGGTCGTTTCACGCCGAGCAGGGCCTCCTGCAATCAGTAATCGCTAGCGGCTCTGCACTCAGCACACTTGGCTTCCTTACCCCGCCAGACGCCGCGGGTCAGCTGCTTGCCGTCCTGGAGGGCGCTTTAGGACTTGGTGTCGTCGTATTCTATTTCACTTTTATCCCCGGGTATCAGACGACGATCCAACTCCGGCAGGCCAAAGTCGCTTGGCTCTACGCGCGCGCCGGTGCCGGCCTGACGAATTTTACCCTCGTCGAATGGTTCCTGCTCTCCGGTTCAAGTGATTGGAACGAGCTGTGGGAAGACTGGGAGTCCTGGTTCCGCAATATAGCCGAAACTCATGCGCTGGCGCCCGTACTCGCCTTTGTCCCGACGGTTCAACGCGGTCAGACATGGCTCGCCGCCGCGGCTGTCGCCCTTGATTCAGTCTCGTTTTATCTGTCCGCAATCGAGACACGTGGGACATCATCAGCGGCTGTGTGTCATCGCACCGGTGTCGATGCCATGCGATTGATCGGAGCGGAGATGGCCGATCCCCAATGCGTGCCTGAGGCTCGCAAGAGGCAACACCTCACGCGCTCCCATTTCGATACGGCCTGCGAGCGGTTTACAGCGCTCGGCGCCGCATTGAAGGTGGATCGCGATGCGTCCTGGGTTCGCTTTGTCGCGCTCCGTGGAGAGTACGAGGCATTCCTTTCGAATCTGGCCGAGAGTCTGCTCGTGCCCGCGCACGGAAGTCTGTGGGCTACGACATGTGGCAAGGGCGGTGTTTCATCCAGCGCATAGATCAGTTCGCCAGGCCGTTCTGGCGTGCCGAATTCCTTCCGCCAGGCCACCACTTCAATCACATCTAACGGAGACGACATTATTGACCAGTGTCCATGGAAGCAATTGGCCGAGGGCCACGCCTAGTCTCGCATTGCGCCATTCCAGGTAAAGTCCAACGGAGTGCCGAATGCCATCAGTAGGAACGCAGTGGCGAGCACAGGAAGTGGGCGTCATGGCCCAATCAAACATGCGCCCCTTAGCCAGGTATTTAGCGTGTCAACGTGGAGGGATCTACCAACGATTGCTCAGATATTCCTTCACGCATTCGGCCGAAGCCTTCGCATAGCTGCCGCGCCGGCTCACAACCGATCCCGTAAGCCGGTGGATAGAAAGTGCCATCTCCGCAGACTTTGCTACCGTGATAATACCGTTGAGCACCAGCGCGCCATCGATTACGAAAGGACATTCGCGGGCAAACAACAACATGGGGAGTCCTCCCGCAGGAATGATGACTTCCGCTCCCTCTGCAACCAAGGGGCGAACTTGGTTCACGAAATCCGCGCGAACCTGCACGTAACTCGCGTCATCACTGAATGCGCGCATGAAGCCCGGCAAATCCACATGAATGGCCCGCACACCGGTGACACGCTGACCGATGCCGTACGCTGTTATCTGCCGCTCGTGCCAATCGATGAACACCGGATCGATGGTCACAAGACAGATTCGGCGGCCCATGCTCATCGCACCGAGCAGGCTCGCCTCGCCCAGCCCAATGACCGGGATATCGACCGAGCCACGAATTTCCAATAAGCCGGGCTCCTGGAAATGGCCGATGACGAAGGCATCATATCCCGCGCGTTCTGCCTCCAGAGCATTGCGGATCGTCTGCGCGGCGCAGCGGAATTCCGTCAACGGATGGAAGAGATGGTCGGGAGGTTCGAGTCCATGAACCTCGAACTTGATTCCGGGAGAAGCGGAGGCGTCCAGTAGACCCTGCAGCCGTTGGATGTAGGGTGACTGCTCTTTCGGATGGACGAAGCTCTGGTACCACAATCGAGCCGGGCGGGAGGGTTCAGCCATCTGCTATTCCTACGCAGATCGATACGGCGCCGGCAAACCTGATGACACATAACCGCGTCACAGCTCTGAACCGGCAAGCCACGTCAGGATTTCAACGCTTCCGCCGCTGAAGGGGACCGGGGTTTGGCAGCGTTGCATCGATTGAGTGGCCAATACGAAAGGATATGGTCATTATCGCTTAAATTGACCCGTCCTCGTCCAGCTCTGTCACGAGTTAACCTCTTTCCATCTCTGGTATACCTTAATCGCGCTGGGATCGGGGTGATACTCCATCGGCAGGGTGCGTTGCTGCCACGGCTTTCCGATCTCGTCGTAGAAATTCATAAGGGTGAAGTATTTGCGGTCGTCTTTGTAATAGGCTGAATAGTCGTCCCGACTCGTGATAAACACGACCTTGTCTGGGCTGCAGTAGTACATCGCGGCCAGACACATTGGACAAGGATGTGCCAAAATATAGAAGGTGCAACCGGTGAGATGTTCCGAGCCCAGGATGCGCGTCGCCTCACGAATCGCGTTAACCTCGGCGTGCGCCGTCGGATCGTGGGTCTGTGCGACCTGATTGACCGCCTCGGCCAGGACCTTTCCGTCCTTCACAATAACGCAGGCGAAGGGCCGCCCTCCCTGCTCTACGTTCGCGGCCGCCAGTTCAACAGTGTGCTTTACGAAATCCATCTGTTCATTATCCAACTGCAGAGTGCCCGTCGATGCGTAAAACAAAGATACCTGCTCGCTTACTCTTCGTTCGCACGGTAGAAAATAGCAAGCGCCCGCTGACTTGAAAAAAAATTCGGAGGTTAAACATATCTGACTCCGCCGTTCCCGACCCTCGGAACGTTCCACCCGCGCGAATCCCCTCCTGGCCAAGATTTTTGTTATTGGCAGCGCGACCGGCTGGAACAAGTAACCGCCGATTTTGCGTTCGACATTGAGCCCAACCCGCGTGGGAGACCTGTCATCCTTAAACGTAGCGCAAAGTTGTGAACATCCCCGCATCCAGATGATAAACCAGATGGCAGTGGAAAGCCCACCAGCCAGGGTAATTGGCATCGAATGCTATGACGACGCGCGTCCCAGGCGTCACGAGCACGGTATCACGCACTGCGCCAGGGAACCGCTTGCCGTTGATTTCCACCACCTGGAACTCGTGCCCGTGGAGATGCATGGGATGAGGCATACCTGTCTTATTATTGAGCACCAGCTCGACGCGCTCGCCCATTGAAATGGGCAGCGGAGGAACATCCTTGTTCCAGGCAACACCATTGATCGACCAGACATAGCCCTCCATGACTCCCGTGAGGTTAACCTCATGGATTCGGTCCGCTTTGCGTGCCTCTAGCGGTTTCGCCGCGCGCAGTCGGCGCTCCAGATCTAATGTGAGCGCGGGCGATGGCACTGGCGCGACCTCCGAAATACGGGTCACTGGCGCGCGCCCCGCTAGCAGGATCACTCCGGTCTGTCTACGCTCGCCCTCGAGAATCGCGAGCATCGGATACGCGGCTGGGCCGTGGGGAATCGCAACGCGAATGTCGAGGCGCTGGGCGACGGCAATCGGAAAGCGATGGCCCGCAACTGGATGGACCCTGAACCCATCGACCGCGATGAGCTCACCCCGGAGAGCACCGAGATCAAGATGATAGGCACTCATCGCCGAACTATTGATGATGCGCAGCAGAATTGACCCGCCGGGCTCGACTTGAATCACTTCAGGATCGGCGAGCGTGCGGTCGTTGGCCAGGAAGGCGTCATATTTCACATCGTTGAGATCTGGCGCCGGAGATGCTCCTGGCTTGGCCATTTCGGCCATTCCTGGCTTGGCGTACCCACCCTTGGCGACAGGCGACGTCATGCCGCTTTTGGCATCCGCGGTGAGCGAAGGTGACATTACCGCCGGGATTGTGCTTCGTTTGCGTAACCCCTCGTAGATCTCCTCAGGCGGGGTGAAGCTAAAATCGGCGAGCATGACCACAACCTCCTGATGGCTCGGTAGGTCACGCCCGTCTCGGATTATGAGCGGTGCTGCGAGGAGCCTCTGTTCTTGCAGGCCTTGGTGGGAATGCATCCAGTAGGTGCCGCCGAAGCGCAGGGGAAAATCATATTGAGCCTTGGCACCGGGCGGGATCGGCGGGCCGGAGACGCCTGGAACACCGTCCTCTTGCCAGGGAGGCGTCAATCCATGCCAATGAATGAGCGTCGGCACGTCGAGCTCATTTTCGACACGTACTCGGAATTGCTTTCCCACCTCTGTGATTATCCCCGGCGTCCCATCCGGCTGGCGTATGCCGAGCACCGAGGCCGGCTTTCCATTGACTTCGATGCTGCGCCGCTGAACGCGCAAGATCGTAAATGGTCCTCCTTCTTCTGCGGCGGCTGCCGCGGCAGACTGTGCCCAGACACGATGGGGTGCCATTACACAGGCAGCGAGAGTGGAGAGCATGGCGGATCGGCGCGAGATCATCACAGTCATCTCCTTGGAAGTAGCTACACATGGCCGCCATTGTGGCAAGCTAATCTGACGATTTCAAAAACTGGGCCATCTGCTCACTTCAAATCATTTTCCTTCCTATCGCGCGATCTCGTGAATTGATCCGCCTGCGATGGGCTGCGGACTGCGGCGATGGCTTCATGAAGCGTCTCGAAAATCTGCGTTTCCCCGAGCACTGCCGTCACTCCATGCCGGTCCATATCGGATCGCAGGTACGAACTGACGCGTGCGAAGACAACGTTAACCCCTTTAGGGCGCAATTCATCGAGCAGATCGCGCACGGATTGACCAGCAGAATAATCCATATCCGTGATGGCGCCCGCGTCGACAATAAACCACCGAACCGGCGTCGGTGCATGTTGGACGAGAGCACGCACTTCATCGGCGAAGCGGTTGTCATTAGCATAAAACAGATCCGCACCGAAACGATAGACGATCAGCCCTTGTTCGGTCTCCGAGCCGGGCGCCGCGGGTGCCGGTGCCCATCGGCCCGTCGCATCAGGGGAGAGCACTGTCGAATGGGGGCGATAGCTATGCTGGACATGCCTGATAAGCGATAGCGCAATTGCAATGAGAATGCCCTGCTCAACGCCGATTACGACCACCGCTGCGGCGGTAAGAATGGCGAGCCGGAACTCGCCTGGGCTTTCTTGGAATATTGCCCGCAGGCCCTTCACATCAACCATTCCCACCGCGATTGTAAATACTATGCTAGCCAGTACGCTGCGCGGCAAGTACTGTAGGGGCTCGGTTAGGAAGAGCAGAACCAATAAAACTAGGCCGGCAAATACCAATTGTGCGACCTGGCTACGCGCTCCCGCGCTGTCTGCCATAGCAGTTTGCGTCGGGCTGCCGTTAACCACAAAAGTTCCACTCATGGCAGCAGCTGCATTTGCGGCTGCCAGACCGAGGATGTCCGCGTCCTCGTCGACGCGCTCGTGATGCCGCACCGCATAAACCCGCGATGTCGCCGCGCTCTGCGCGATGATCATGACGAAACAGGATCCAGCTATCGGTAAAAGTGCTAGGGTCTCGCTCCAACTCACATCAGGCAATTTGATCGATGGAAGCCCTCCTGGGACCGGACCAATGACCGCTATGCCATACTCAGCAAAATCGAACATCGCGCTTGCCGCGATCATCCCGATGACCGCAAAGAGCGCAACAGGCACCCGGGGAGCAAACCGATGGCCGAGCAAGATGCTTCCGGCGACAAACACCGACAACCCCAGTGTAGGAGGATTAAACGCCGGCAGGCTATCCCAAATCTCTTTAACCTGAAGAAGCGTGCGATGCGAGGGCGCTGCCACACCGAGCATATCGCCGAGCATGGCAATACCAACCTGAAATCCAACACCGGTGAGAAAACCAACCAGCACCGTGCGCGAAAGGAAATCAGCAAGGAACCCGAGCTTGAATATCCGCGCCAACAACAGGAATCCAGCAGTCAGCAGGGCCACCATACCGACCAACGCCATATACTTCCCGCTGGCAGGCTCAGCCATATGGGACAATGAACTGGAGAATATCGCCGCGGTCGCTGAGTCGGCTGCTACAACCAAATGGCGTGAGGACCCAAAGACCGCAAACGCAACGAGCGGTAGCAGAACGGTGTAAAGACCTGTGATAATGGGCGTCCCGGCAATCCGGGTATAACCGAGAACCTGCGGAATGTTCATCGACGCGAGCGTCATGCCCGCTAAGGCATCGCGTACCGCTTCACGTGGCTTGAATGGCCAAAGGCCTCCAAAGATGGTCATCCCCACTGCTATGCTCCGTCTGCTTCCACTTCAATGAGGTAGAGTAGCAAGGGGCATTTGCCCCACGGATCGAACGTCTGTTTGATGGGCATTGACACACTTGCGGGCCTGAGACGAGAAATACCATCCTTGACATCGCGGCGGAGCAGGCAGGGGCTCGGCAGCCGTCGCCAATTCTCCAATTTCCACCGCTGACGCAGTTGCGATGAGCTAGCGCATATCAGCCTCCGATTTAAGATGGAGGCACAATAAACTACGCTGCAAGATGTCCAAGAAGTGCAACCGGGACATGATCTCCAGCAGCGCCGGCAGGAATTGTCACATAACTTATTGATTTTAATGGCGCGCCCAAGGGGAATCGAACCCCTGTTTTCGCCGTGAAAGGGCGACGTCCTAGACCGCTAGACGATGGGCGCGGAAATTTGGCGGCGGGTGCGGTGGGCTCTTCCCTCGGCCGCGCGGACATATAAAGGCCGCCGCCCGCGCTGGCAAGTTTACGGCTCACTTGGCCCGTCCGCGGGGGCCATATCGAGCAGCCTCAACTGAACCTTGTCCCGGCCGCCGAAATTATCGTTCGCCAGCGTTCCGGCAAGATGAACGAAGCTACCACGCGCGGCGTGGAGCGCTCGGCCTATTGGCTCGGACGCCGCGCGGAACACGATGCCGTCTAACTTGGCGCCGTCGCGCCCCACCGCACGGAGCCGCACATGGCCGTTGCCAATGTCGGCGGCATCAGCAAGGAGGTGCGCGGGCCAGGCGAAAACCGGTTCGGGATTGCCCGCGCCGTAAGGGCCGCCGCGTGCCAGGCCCGCCATCAAGCTGAGATTGGCGCCGGCCGCGGTCAGTGCCGCGTCGATCAACAGAGCTTCCCCCGAACGAGCGGCCGCAACCGGCGCGGCGAGGTTTTCTTGGAGGAAACATTTAAGGTCGGTCAACCGCTCCCGCACGACACTAATCCCCGCCGCCATCGCGTGACCTCCCCCCTTGACAAGAATCCCAGCCTCCGCCGCCGCCCGCACCACGCGGCCGAGATCGATGCCGGGAATCGAGCGGCCCGACCCGGTGCCCGTCCCGTTCGCATCGAACGCGATCGCAAAAGCGGGACGCCGGAATTTTTCCTTGAGGCGCGAGGCGACGAGCCCGGCAATGCCCGGATGCCAGCCTTCGCCCGCCGTGACGATCACCGCGGAACTTTCCATGGCGAGGCGATCAAGCGCCTGCGCCTCGGCTTCTTCGAGCGTGACGCGCTCAAGCTCTTGGCGCTCGCGATTGAGCCGGTCGAGTGCCTCAGCGATGCGCCGGGCTTCCACCGGATCGGTCAGGCTCAAAAGCCTGGCGCCAAGCGCGGGATCGCCGATCCGTCCCCCGGCATTGATGCGCGGACCGATCAGAAATCCGAGATGGTAGGGCGTTGGAGGTCCCTTGAGGCCGGCGATGTCGCACAGGATTCTAAGACCTGGACGTCCCCGCGCGCGCATCAAGGCGAGCCCCTTGGCAACGAAGGCGCGGTTTAGCCCGGTCAATGGCGCGACGTCGGCGACGGTCGCAAGCGCCACCAGATCGAGCCCGGCGAGAAGGTCGGGCATCGGCCGGGAGGGGGAAAAAAGCCGCGCTCGCGGAGTTCGCGTTGGACTGCGACGAGCGTCATGAATACGACGCCCGCGGCACAAAGATATCCGAGACCGGAAAGATCGTCTTGCCGGTTCGGATTGACGACAATCGCGCCGGGCAAATCTTCCGGCGCTTGATGATGATCGAGCACGATTGGGTCGAGGACGAGCCTTGCCGCCTCGGCAAGCGGCGCATGGCTCGCCGTCCCGCAATCCACCGCGATCAAAAGCTTCGCGCCCGCGCGTGCGAGGCTCTGGATCGCTTCGGCATTAGGGCCGTAGCCTTCGAAAATACGGTCGGGAATATGGATCATGCACGGCGTCCCGGATGCCTCGAAAAAATCATGAAGCAGTGCCGAGGCGGCGGCGCCATCGACATCATAGTCGCCAAATATCGCGACCGTTTCGCGTCGCTCGACTGCCCAGGCAATTCGTTGCGCCGCCGCTTCCATGTCCATCAGGCAATAAGGGTCGGGGAGAAGATTTTGCAACTTTGGGTCGAGATAGTCTTGCGCATTGTCTGGCGTCACGCCACGCCCGGCGAGAACGCGGGACAAGAGATCGCTTGTTCCATGAACTTGCGCGATGGCAAGCGCAAGCACCTCGCCCCCTTCATCTAGCCGACCGCGCCACGGCCGCCCAAGCACGGAGCGGTCGACCCCGAGAAACGCGCGGGATGCACGAAGCGATTTGTTCATGCTGGATGGTAGCTGGATACTTCGCGATTAGCGAGCGTGGCTTGCGTTATGTACACAGGGAAAGGGCGGCTGCCCCGGGGCATCGAACGTCAATGAAAAATCCCAAACGTTCTTCTTCTCACCAATGGGACCTCCGAAAACGCGGCCAGCCTCAAAACTGCCAACGGCGAAAAATGCAAAGCCAAGAACCACAATCATAAACGCCGTTCTTTGGCGAAACCGCGAATCTCTGCTTGGCGCCATGGTCGCTCAATCCAATAAAACTTGCCTATGTCATAAGTTCATTGTCGAGGACGGCTAAACGCCATATCAAAAAAGAAAGTCATACGGTCTGATTGAACGTCCCCGGCGCTGGAGGCAATAACGCAAGGGCTTCGTCTTCCTTCAGTAACGTCCCAGTGCGCCGGATCGTCCGGGCGAGCGCCATGATGGCGAGGATGCGCCGGCTCGCCGCGTCCAAGGAAAGGCCATGGCCGCCGATATTCGAGACGCAATTGCGCTCGGCGTCCCTGGTCACGCCCGGCTTTGGGTCGAAGGTGATGTAAGCGCCCATGCTTTCAAATGAGGAGAGGCCTGGACGCTCGCCGATGAGCACGACGGCAAGGGCCGCGCCCTGCCTTGCCGCGATCTCGTCGCCCAATGCAACGCGCGCGTGAAGCGCCACGACCGGAGCGGCAAAGGTGAAATTTTGTGCCGCCAGCAGCATTTTGCACAGCGTCCCCGCTTGCGCTTGTACTGCACCGGCGGACAGACCGTCGGCGATGACGATTGTCGCATCATATTTCCCTGGCGAGAGCTCCCGTGCGGAGTCCGGCGAGAGGTGGCGGCCAAGATCTGGTCTCTGCAAATAAATCTCGGGATTCCTTGCGTCGCTTTGGACGAGGATGGGGTGCCAGTTCGCGAGCTCCGCGATCAGCGCGGTAGGATCGAGACTTGCCTTGACCGCATCGCGGGCGCGGGCATGTGCGAGTTCGAATTCGAGCACGCGGCGCGTGGGCAGGCCATCGCCGGTGCGGCCGAGCGCGATGCGGGCGGGCGTCGCGCGGCGCAAATAATCCCAGAAATCACCGGGCGGCGACGTCATCGCGGTGCCGCCGCGAGCAGGCGCGCGGCGCCTCCCGAAAGGCTTGGCCGCACCCGTGAATTCGAGTCCATGATGCCGAACGCCTTGAGCCAGGACTTCGAATTCCGGCGCCGGCCGCAGGCCCAGCAGCGCGCGCGCATAGAGCGCATCGTGGTAGGAGGTCGATTGATAGCCGAGCATGATGTCGTCGGCGCCGGGAACCCCCATGATGTAGTTGCAGCCGGCGGCGCAAAGAAGCGTAAGCAGATTGTCCATGTCGTCTTGATCCGCCTCGGCGTGATTGGTGTAGCAAACATCGGCGCCCATCGGCAGGCCCATCAGCTTGCCGCAGAAATGGTCCTCGAGCCCGGCGCGGATGATTTCCTTGCCGTCGTAGAGATATTCCGGGCCGATAAAACCCACGACCGTATTGACGAGCAAGGGCGCGTAGCGGCGCGCCACAGCATAGGCGCGTGCTTCCATCGTTTGTTGATCGACGCCATGATGCGCTTGCGCCGACAGCGCCGCGCCCTGTCCGGTTTCGAAATACATGAGATTCGCGCCAGGCGGCGCCCGGTGCAGTGCCTGGACGCCGGAATGGGCTTCATCCAAAAGCGCGAGGTTCACGCCAAATGCGCGGTTGGCCGCCTCGGACCCTGCGATCGACTGAAAGACCAAATCGACGGGGCCTCCCCGCTCCATGACCTGCATGGTTGCCGTTACATGAGCGAGGACGCAGGATTGCACCGGAATATCGAAGCGCAGCCGCAACTCCTCGATCCGTTCGAGAAGCAACATGGCCTGTTTGGCGCTGTCCGACGCCGGATTGATCCCGATGCAGGCGTCGCCGCAGCCATACATGAGGCCGTCGAGGATGGCCGCTCCAATGCCCGCGAGGTCGTCGGCCGGGTGATTGGGCTGGATGCGCACGCAGAGGCAGTCTGGCAAACCGATCGTGGTACGAAACCGTGTGACCACTGAGATCTTCTTAGCGACGGCGATCAAATCTTGGTTACGCATCAGTTTCGACACTCCCGCCGCCATTTCCGGCGTGATGCCGGGCGCGAGCCGGGCCAGCGTTTCGGGGGTTGCCGCGTCGGATAGGAGAAAATCGCGAAACTCCCCGGTCGTCATCGTGGCGACCGGCGCAAAGGCCTGCTTGTCATGGGTATCGAGGATGAGCCGTGTCACCTCGTCTGCCTCATACGGCACCAGGGTCTCGTCGAGAAAGCGCGTAAGCGGCAAATCGGCCAAGGCCATGCGGGCGGCGACGCGCTCTTGCCCGCTTTCCGCGGCAAGACCGGCGAGGCGGTCGCCCGCGCGATCCGGCGAGGCGTGCGCCAGGAGCAGCCGCAAATCCGCAAAGACATAATGCGTCCCGCCGGCATTGCATTGATAAGGCATCAGGCGTCCTGTTCACCCCGCCGTTAAATTCCATCCTAGAGTAGCCCGACCCGACCTATACGCCCGCTGTTTGAACGAGGCACCGCTACGCGGGCGAGGACTTCGGACGGGTTCAGCCGGGCCTCGGCCAAACTGGTCACGCGAACTTGAAATTGAGTTGGCAACCTTTACCGCTGCCAAACATTACCTATATCAAGTTAGACAGCAATTTTTGAGAGAGGAACGATGAGCGCTCCAATGGAATCTTCCAAGAAATCTCCGGTTTCGACGCGTGGATTCGCCTCCATGGATCCAGAAAAGCAACGGGCGATCGCGCGCAAGGGCGGCGAGAGTGTGCCGCACGAAAAGCGGAGTTTTTCGCAAAACCCGGCGTTGGCGGCCGAAGCTGGGCGCAAGGGTGGGCAAAGCGTCAATCCGAACAAGCGCAGCTTTTCGCGCAATCACACGCTTGCCTCCGAGGCCGGCCGCAAGGGGGGGCACGCCTCGCATGGTGGCCCGAAAAAAACCGTGGTTGAGGGCTGAAGGCAAAAGCCCCGCATAATGCCAATATACAGAGGCGCGGCGGCGAGTTCGGACCGCCGCGCCTTTCTTGAGTTCGAACATTTGAAAATTTGGACACTGGTTCAACACCGCCATTCCTGAAACGGGCCGCGGCGGCTGAAGAATTCAAGTATCTGTTACAATTTTTTCAAGGTAAGGCTCTTGCCTTCCTTTGGGTCTTTTTTCCAGGTGCCATCCGGTTGCGCGTCGAGGGAGGTTTTATGCCCTTTGCGCGCTATTAACACGAGGCGGCCGTTAACGATTTGCCAACCGGCTGGATCGAAAATCACGATCCCCTGGTCCCGGCAACCGGGAGCGAGAGAAGCCTTTTTTCGGCCCGGTGCCTTTCCTGGGGTTTCCAAGGTTAGCATGCATCCCGTATCCTTGCCGCCGTCGCGCAGGATGACGTAACGGCCAGCCGCGTCGTCTGGCGTACCCGCCCGTGCGCCGGTGCAGACAAATACACTCGCCGCAAGAACAAGTAAGCCGTGTCCCCAACCCATGTTTGGCACTTAAAGACCCTTTCGCGACATCGCCGCCAATCCTCGGCGCTCCAAACTGGACAATAGCCCAAATCCAGCCTTGTAAGGCAAGCATATACAAAAAGCACCATTCCGGCGAGGAACCAACCCTGCCCGGGACACTTGCGGAGCGGCAATGGCGTTTGCCCGCGATCCTGATATGATGCCTTTTCGGACTATACGATCTGCCGGCTTTCGAGTCAATGAAAGCGGCGAATTTATGAGGTGTTCTAAATTCTATTTGCTGATCGCGGATGCTGAAATGCATAATCTCAAGTGGAACGCCCGCGCGACGGTCCTTACATTCGGTGTTGTTTGGGCGGTGATTGCCGGCCACGGCATCGCTTCGGTTCGCGCTGATGACTTCCGGGCGCGCTATACGGTGAGCCTCATCGGCTTTCCCATTGGGGAGGCGGTGGCGGCGGGGTCGCTTGGCCCGGCAAGCTACAAGATCGATCTCACTGCCAAGCTAACCGGCGTCGCGGCGATGGTCACAAATGTCAAGCTAGCGCTCGCCGCGACCGGCGCGATGCACAGAGGCGGCGCTGCGCCTTCCACCTATGCGACGACGTCCGCCAGTTCCCAAGGAACCCGGACGGTGCGCATGTCGCTCGATGCCGGAACCGTCAAGGCCGTGGAGATCGTTCCGCCTTTCGAGGACAAGGAAGGAAGAGTGCCGGTCACCCCGGCAAACAAGCACAACATTCTCGATCCGGCGACCGCCCTGATCATGGCGGTTCCCGAGGGCCAGCCTCTGGTTGGTCCCGCCGCGTGCAACCGGACGATCCCCGTCTACGACGGCTATCTCCGGTTCGATGTCACGCTCCACTATGTTGGAATAAAAGACGTGGACGTCGACGGATACTCTGGTCCCGTTTCGGTCTGCGCCGCACGCTATACCCCTGTCGCCGGTCACAAGCGGGACTCCAAATCGACAAAATTCATGGCCGAAAACAAGGACATCGAGGCTTGGCTCGCGCCGATCGAACGGGCGCATGTCGTCGTGCCCTTCCATGTTGCATTGATGACCTTGGCCGGCGCCGCCGTCATCGACGCAGTCGAATTTTCGGTCGAGCCCTCCGGCCTGACGGCGACCACCTCCCATTGATGGAGCGGAGGCGCGGCATCATATCCGAGACGGAATCCACTGCTATGATCACGCTATACACATTTGGGCCCTATTTCGGGCTTCCAGATGCAAGTCCTTTCGTTATCAAAGCGATGCTGCTCTTGAAATTCGCTGGCCTTGAGTACAACGAAGATCGCGGCGGGTATGGCAGGGCACCAAAAGGGAAGCTGCCTTACATCAAAGACGATGACGAGATCGTTGCCGATTCGACCTTTATTCGCTTTCACATCGAAAGAAAATACGGCTTCGATTTCGATGCCGAGCTCACGCGGGAGCAGAGGGCACAGGCCTGGGCCATCGAAAAAATGTGCGAGGAACATCTTTATTTTGCTTTGGTGGCGACGCGGTGGCTTGATGACGCTAATTTCGCCAAGGGTCCGGCCCAATTCTTCGAAAGGGTTGCGATGCCGTTCCGGCCGATCATACGGCGCCTGATTCGCCGTAAGATCACGAAAATATTGAATTTTCAAGGATTTGGGCGGCATACCGCAGACGAGCAAGATGACCTCGCGATTGCCGACCTCGATGCCCTGGCTACGCTTATTGGAGACAAGCCCTTTTTGATGGGCGAAAAGCCCTGCGCGGCGGATGCGACGGTCTTTGCCTTTGTCGCGAGCCTTCTCGCGCCGGTGTTCGATTCGCCGGTCCGCACTGCCGCGGAGCGCCACCCCAACCTCACTGGATATCGCGACCGGATCCTGCGGCATTATTTCGAAGGCTAGACTGCGGCCGGGATTCCCAGCTTCTTCCCGTCACAAAAATTGCATTTTGGCAGTTGACAGGAAAAGGGTTGTGAGTCTGCCCATATCTCGCAGAAAAAAGGCTTGACGTTTCGCGCGCGATCTCAGGTTTTACAACTGGTATTGGTTCGGTTGCGGTTTTCTTCGATATCTTGTGGTGAACAAACAAGCATTTACCGCAAGACAGCGATTCGGGCGCGATTCGTTCGTCTCCCGTTCGAACCGTAAACAATACTGCCCGCTGCGGCCCCATTGTGATACACAAATGCTCCGATGTGATACAGAGCGTCCTAGATCGGAGGTGCGCGCGAAAAGCGTCCTTCCGGCATGCATCCGTTTCAATCGCTGCCTATCGCCTGAGCGGCGGGGAACCAAAAAGTAAGCCCTTCCAGTTCGATCTCGCCGTGTGGCGCAGCCGGATGACCACGAGCGATCACTGCTGCGGCACGCACCCGATCCTTTTCCTGCGCCGGTTAACCAATGAACATTTCCTTTCCGGCCACCAAAGTCTGTCAGCTGGACCGCGCGCGCGGCGTGACCGTGCTGCTCGGGCCGACCAATACCGGCAAGACGCATTACGCGATCGAACGGATGCTTTCCCATTCCAGCGGGATGATCGGCCTGCCGCTGCGGCTGCTCGCGCGCGAGGTCTATAACCGCGCGGTCGAAAAGGTCGGCGCGGCTGCGGTCGCGCTCATCACCGGCGAAGAAAAAATTAAACCGGAATCGCCACGTTACTGGGTCTCGACCGTCGAGGCGATGCCGCGTGGCCTCGACCTCGCTTTCGTAGCGGTGGACGAAATTCAGCTGGGCGCCGATCTCGACCGCGGCCATGTCTTCACCGACCGGCTGCTGCACTGGCGAGGGCGCGAGGAGACCTTGCTGATCGGGTCCGCGACCATGCACGCTGCCGTGCGCGGTCTTTTGCCCGGCGCCCAGATTTTTTCCCGCCCGCGCCTTTCCAGGCTGAGTTTCGCGGGTGACAAGAAAATGACCCGCTTGCCGCGCCGCAGCGCGATCGTCGCCTTTTCCGTAGAGGACGTCTATGCGATCGCCGAATGGATCAGGCGCCAGCGCGGCGGTGCAGCCGTCGTCCTTGGCGCGCTCTCGCCGCGCACCCGCAATGCCCAAGTGGACATGTATCAAAACGGCGATGTCGATTACATCGTTGCCACCGACGCTATCGGAATGGGGCTCAATCTCGACGTCGATCACATCGCCTTCGCGGCCGCCCGGAAGTTCGATGGCTGGCAGCAGCGGCGCCTGATGCCCGCCGAATTTGGACAGATCGCTGGCCGAGCGGGCCGCCACCTTCGTGACGGGACTTTTGGCACGACGGGGCGCTGCGCGCCCTTCGACGCCGGACTCGTCGAGGCGCTGGAGGAGCATCGCTTCGATCCGGTACAGATGCTGCAATGGCGCAATACGGACCTCGATTTTTCCTCGCTTGCCGGTCTCGCCGCCTCGCTCGATATTTTACCAAAAGGGCAGGGCCTCATCAGAGCGCCGCTTGCCGAAGACCAGATGGTACTCGACGTCGCCTGCCGCGACGAAAAAGTTGTGCGTGCGGCGAAGACCAGGGCCGATATTGCGCGACTCTGGGAATGCTGCCAAATCCCTGATTACCGTAAGCTGTCGCCCGCGGCGCATGCCGAACTCGTGCTTTCGGTCTTTGGCTATGTCGTGCGCGCTGGTCAAATCCCGGACGATTGGTTTGCCCGTCATGTCGCGGCGCAAGACCGCGTCGACGGCGATCTCGACACATTGTCGGCGCGGCTCGCCGAGATACGAACCTGGACCTTCATTGCCAACCGGTCCGGCTGGTTGCGCGATCCTGCCCATTGGCAGAATGCCGCGCGTCGGGTAGAGGACAGATTGTCGGACGCCTTGCATGAACGTCTCGCCCAAAGGTTCGTTGACCGCAGGACGAGCGTTCTCATGCGCCGCCTAAGGGAGAACGCCATGTTGGAGGCCGAGGTCACCCCGAAGGGTGACGTTTTGGTCGAGGGCCAGCACGTCGGCCAGCTCAGTGGATTTCGCTTCACGGCCGACCCGGCGGCGGCGGGCGAAGCCGCGAAGGCTCTGAACGCCGCCGCGCAAAAGGCCTTGGCGAGTGAAATCGAGGGCCGTGCGGTACGGGTGAGCGAGGCCGTCGACGAAGCTTTCATCCTTGCCTATGACGGAATCATCCGCTGGCTCGGCGAGCCTATCGGCCAGATCTGCGCGGGCGCGCATGTGCTCGAACCGTGCGTATCGATTTTGGCGGACGAACAATTAACCGGCCAGGCGCTCGCGATGGTCCAACGGCGGCTCGAGGTTTGGCTTGCTCAGCATGTCGCAAAGCTTCTCGGGCCCCTTGCCGATCTCGAAAAATCCGAGGGGCTCGATGGTATCGCGCGCGGAATTGCGTTTCAAACCGCCGAATCCCTCGGCGTTCTCGATCGCGCGCGGGTGGCCGACGAAGTGAAGAGCCTCTCCCAGGACGCCCGGGCCGCGCTGCGGAAATTCGGCGTCCGCTTTGGCGCCTACCATCTCTATCTGCCAAATCTGATAAAGCCCGCCCCGCGCGCCCTCGCCGCGCAGCTTTATGCCTTGAAGCATTTTAGCGGCGACGCGGTCAAAGGCCTCGACGACGTCCTTCATCTCGCCGCTTCCGGCCGCACCTCTTTGGCCGCCGGCAAGGATGTTCAAAGGAATTTGTATCGGGCGGCCGGATTCCGTGTTTGCGAGGATCGGGCGGTGCGAGTTGATATTTTGGAGCGCCTCGCCGATTTGATTCGTCCGGCGGTAAGCTACCGGCCTGGCGTCAGTCAGGGCGATCCGCCGCCGGGCGCGGCCGATGGCGATGGCTTTGTTGTCACAGTCGCGATGACCTCGCTTGCCGGCTGTTCTGGCGATAGCTTCGCCTCGATACTCCGGGCGCTTGGCTATGTGGCTGAGCACAGGAAGGGTCCGGCGATCACGGTCCCTTTGCTCGCCGTGGCCCAACCGCTTGCACCCCACGCAGCCGGAATTGAGCCAACCCCGGAGTGCGGTGTGGAGGCTGGCCCGAATGGGCACGTGACGGTGCAGGCGGCCGAACCGGTGGACGATGCCGTGCCTAAGCCAGCCGCGAACCCGGATGCCGCCACTTCGGGCCTGGCGGGCCGGGCTGTACTCTCGGGAGCGAGCCCGGCGGGTGCAAGTGGAACCGAGACGAGCGAATCCGGTGCCTCGGAAGCAGGCGAAGCAAAATGTTCCCCGGAACCGTTGCCGGTCGAAGAGCCTTTGATCGAAATCTGGCGGCCGCACCGGCAACATCACCACGCGCGCAGGCTCGAGACCCGGACTCACAAGAGACTTTTCGAGCGGCAAGAAGGAACCCCCGCGGCGCACGCTACCGCCACGCTGGAAACTGCCGCGCAAATGGCGGTCCCTAACGGGACGGCGGCAGCCGGACCACCGGTTGGCGAAGGGGCGGGAAAGGCGGCGCTTGCTGAGGTGCGCTTCCAGCGGAACGCTATCCAAAATCGCCGCAAGGATGGCGGGGAACGAGGGGGAGGCGAGCAGAGGCCGCGCTTCGGTGGCCAGCGTGGCCGGAAGCAGGCGGGAGAACAGCACCGCGGCGGCGCGGGCGAGCTTAGGGAAGGGGGGGGGCAGTGCCAAGGAGAAGAGGCTCACCGAACGGCCGCCGGACCCGGACTTGCCTTTTGCGAAATTGCTTGCACTCAAAGCGCGGCTGGAAGAAAAAAACAACCAGGACAGGTGAAGCAGATTGTTTTCAATGCTTCCGTGAGCGCGCGCCACGGCAGAAACTGGCCGGGTCTGATGGGTAGCGAAAAGACATATCGGAAGAGATATAAATTCTAGCATCGCGTCTCATGTCTGGCTCAGCGTCCTAAACATCCTATCAAGCCGCCCCGGACTTGAACCGCCGCGCTCTCGCCATGTTTGCTGGACAAGAAGAGACCGCGATGCCTCGGAAAATTGGATACCCATGCGCCGCCTGCCGAAAATTATTGTCGTTAATCTCGCTGTGCTGGTTGGCCTTTATATTTTGACTGAAGCCGTTCTTCATGTCGTATCTAGCGGGTCCAATCCGCTCTTCCCCAAGTCACCGCTCAGAATTCGCGATCCGGCGTACACCCATACGCTGAAGTCGAATTTCGCCGGTTACGACTGGTGGATGGGCAGAAAGTACCCGGTTTTCACCAATTCGCTCGGCTTTCGCGACGCCTCCGTCAGGGACGTCCCGCTGGACGCCGGCCGTAAGCGCATTCTGTTCATGGGCGATTCCGTCACGGAAGGCATAGGCGTCGCCTACGAAGAAACCTTCGTAGGCCGCATCGCACGCGCCTTCCCCGAAGCCGACATTCTCAACGCCGCTGTAGAGTCCTATGCGCCATCCGCCTACTACGAGAAGCTCAAATATTATATCGGCACCGGCCTGAAATTCGACGAGGCCATCGTCTATATCGATATTTCGGACATGCAGGACGAGGCCTCCACATATTATTACGATGAAAAAGGTGTGCTGCAAATGCATACAGACAAATGCTCGGCGGCGTTTTTGCCGGAAAAAGCCAACTGGCAGAAGATTTTTTATATCGCCGATTTCATGTATCAATATTACGAATCAGCGAAGCTGCGCTATGTCATTGATCGCGCCACTTTCGAGTTTTTTTCGCATGGTGATTTCGCCTACAGCCGCGAGTGGGGGCGCGGCGCCTGGACATACGACAGCGCCCCCTCCTGTTTCGGTGCGCTAGGGGTGGAGGGCGCGATCGTCAAGGCGCGGTGGCAAATGGACCGGCTGCACGATCTCCTTTCCGCGCATGGAATCGCGTTGTCGGTCGGTGTCTATCCATGGCCGCAACAGTTGCTCTACGATACCGACAATTCACGGCAATCGCAGATTTGGCGCGACTGGTGTGCTGGAAAATGCAAGCAATTCTTCGATCATTTTCCCGCGTTCTTTCGCTACAAGGAAAAAGATCCCGACTTCGTGAGAAGCTTGTTCATTTGGGGAGACATTCACTACAATCCTCGCGGCCACCAGCTTCTAGCGGACGATTTTATCGAGCAATACCGTCCGTGACAGTCACGCTCCGAACGCTGCGGCCGATAGCCTCGACTGTGTAGCACCCCTTATGGGTACAGCTCTTGTGCAATCTTGCGGTCCGGCGGATACCGGCACAGATCCCTACTAGATCAAGCGCACGAGCGCGCGCCCCGCCTTTGAGTGAAGTTCCTTTGCGGTAAGGGTTCCATCCTTGTCGGAATCGGCGGCGTCGAAGAGCTTCTCGACAAGGCCGAGGTATTCGTCCTTCGTCAAGGTTCCGTCATGATCCGGGTCGGCCTCCTTAAAATCCCCTTTGCCGATCCGTCCGCCGGTCTCCTTGCGATCGAGCGTGGCGTCGTTATCCTTGTCGAGCTTATCGAACACGCTTGCAGCGGCATTTTTGACTTCGGCGAGGTCGAGTGTGCCATCGTTATCCTTGTCGAGGGTGGCGAGCGTTCCCGCGAAGGATCGCGAGTCAAAGGCGATGGGAAGAACCGCCATCGAGACGCCGAAAGCAAAGAGTTCACTAACAAAGAACCGGCGGTCGATCATTTCATTGCTCCCTGCGGCTGTGAGCTGCGGCAAAAGAAGCGATCATACACGCGAACTATCCTTCGTTTTGCCGGGAAAGTAAACCTTCCAGTCTAGGGCTACTGCGTAGCAACAAGGTAGCGTTGGCAAGGGGAGGGCGAAAGAAACTTCAGCTGATTCCTTGCTGTGCGGTGCCCATAACAGCCATGTTTATGCGGCGTAATTGACCGAGGGCTTTGGGAGGAAGGAGTTGATTTTGCCCGGATCGTTGTGCCGATCGCGCAGCGTCGGCCGAGGGCGCCTTGTCATCTCCTGTGCCGTCAAGGAATCCCGTGCGCTCCATGCCGTCAACAAAAACCGCGAAAATACTAATCGGTTGAAAGATGCGCCGTGAGAGGAGGAAGCTCACCCGATAGGACAGCATCGCGATCGGGTGGTTCAGGTCCGAAGATGAGCCACCAGCTCAGCAGGATCAAGGCCGCGCAACCGAGGAGCAAAAAAATGTTGCGCGGTATTTTGCACCACTGACACGAGCTGATCCTCGGAGTCCGGCCCTCGCGCGCGCATAAAGTATGTGAGGAATCCCGCGATGCCAATCACCGCGGGCACCAATTTCAAGAAGCTCATCACGTCCATGCCGAAGCTCATGAGCAAATCGCCTTGCCGCATTTTTTAATATTGGCAATCTTGGTTTCCAATTCGTCGTAGCCGACGGCGCCAACGGCGACGTCCTCTCCGATCACATAGGTCGGCGTGCCGGACACTTGCAGGGATTTGGCGAACTTTTCCGATTCCTCGATCCCCGCCGTGATACTGGCCGAATCCGCGTCCTTGGCCAATTTATCCATGTCGGCGCCGAGATCCTTGGCAACGGCAAGAGCTTCTGTTTTGCCGACAGGGCCGTGCGAACCGAGAAGTTTTCGGTGAAATTCCCAGAATTTTTCACCTTGGAACTGACGCAGGAATGCGTTGGCGATTTTCGCGGCCTCGACGGAACCCGGCGAAAGAATTGGAAAATCGCGCAAGACGACGCGGAGATCTGGGTTGTCCTTCATGAGACGCGCGAGATCGCTCAAGGCGCGTTTGCAGTATCCGCAATTATAGTCGAAAAACTCAATCAAAGTGATCTTGCCTGCTGGATCGCCGATCACTGCCTGATTGGCCGGGCTGAAAAGCGTACTGGACGGATCCGATACGACTTTTTCGCGCGCCTTTGCCTCGGCCGCTTTCTCGCGGGCTTCGAGCACGTCGATCGCCTCGCGCAGTATTTCAGGTTTCTGTAGTAAATAATCCTTGATAATCGCCTCTATCTCGGCTTTTTGGTCCGACGAAAAGCTTTCCGCACGCGCTGGAGAGAAAGCGATCGCGACAAAGCCAAGCGCCAGCGCCGCCGGGCCGGCCACACGCAAGCCGCCGCGACGGCAAACGCCGCGGCAAGAATGGCCAAAGGGCATGCAAGAAACCGCGTGACGCAGCCAAGACATGAATGATCCTCCCGAACTCAAGTCCGGCATCTTAATGCACTGCCGGTGAAATAGAAACTGCCGGGTGCCCGGCGGGTCTTGTTGGCCGCCATTCGCAATTTCAGGGAGCTTTACAAGGCGGCGGCAACTTGGCGCGAGGCAGCCGGAAAGACCGGGACCATGTCAGAAGACTTGTTTAAGGCAGACCTGCCGCTGCCGAGAATTCCTTTGTCGCTAAGATCCCATGTCGCGCCTTTCATGGCCTTGGACGTGCTTGCCTCCGCCACCCAGCCGGGAGCGCGACGGCCAAGACATTGTTCATCTCGAAATCGGCGAGCCCGCCGCGCCGCCGCCGCGCGTCGTGCGGGAAGCCGCCATCGCCGCGCTCGATGGCCGCCGGGTTGGCTATACCGAGGCGCTCGGCCGCCCGAGCCTGCGCGCGCGGATCGCGCGGCATTACCGCGATAGCTACGGTGTCGCGGTGCCGCCCGAGCGGATCGCCGTCACGACCGGTTCGTCGGGCGGGTTCGCGCTGGCGTTCCTCACGCTTTTCGATGCGGGCGCGCGCGTGGCCGTCGCGGCGCCTGGCTATCCCGCCTACCGCAATATTTTGGAAGCATTCGGCATCGAAACGGTGACAATCGAGACCTCGCCCGCGGATCGCTTCACCGTGACCGCGGCAATGATCGAGGCCGAGCATTTGACAAAAGAACCTCGACGGAATTTTGCTGATGAGCCCGGCCAATCCGACCGGGGCGATGATGCGCGCCGCGAGCTTTGCGAGACGATTTGCGAGACCTGCGACCGGCTTGGCATCGCGTTCATTTCCGACGAGGTTTATCATGGGCTGACTTACGGCGGCCGGCCGAGACGGCGCTCAAATTTTCGGCGAACGCCATTGTCGCCAACTCCTTCTCCAAATATTTCTGCATGACCGGCTGGCGCATCGGCTGGCTGGTGGTGCCGGAGCATCTTATTCGTCCAATCGAACGGCTGCAGCAAAGCCTGTCGATCTCGGTTCCTTACTTAAGCCAGATCGGCGCGGAAGTTGTTTTCGATGCGCAAGAGGAACTCGAGGCCGTGCTCGCGGGTTATGCTAGAAACCGCGAAATTCTGCTCAACGAATTGGCCGGCACGGGGGTTGATTTCCTGCCCGCCGATGGCGCGTTTTATCTCTACGTGGATATTTCGCGGTTCAGCGATGACTCGGCTGAGTTTTGCGCCAAACTGCTCGACGCTGACAGGGGTCGGCGACAACGCCAGGCTTGGATTTCGACCGCCGCCGCGGCAACTCGGCGATGAGGCTCTCGTTTGCCGGACCTGAACGCGACATAATTGAAGCGATGCGGCGCCTGAAAACCTGGCTGCGATGAACGCGATTCAGGCAACGCCGCTCTATGGCCTTGGTGTGAGCAATGCCGTACCGGAGACAATCGAGGCAAGCCAGCGATTGGCGAAGGGGTGGCCGCGCATCCCACCCTGCGTCATTAGCCGCGCGCAAACTGGGCGAGATTAATTGCGCCGTTTCAGATGATCTTCAAGATATGCGAGCGCATCCTGCCGGTCTCCGTCGTTGGCCGACGCTACCGCTTTGTCATAGAGATCGATGATCCATTTATCCTTCTTTGGAATCGATCGCGGCTTCCCGCGCCAAGGTCAGCCACATGAGGCCGCGCGCCCGCTGTGGCTGAACGCCTCCGTTGCCAGCGAAAAGCGTTTGGCCGAGCAGAGCCTCCGCTTGGAGGTGCCCTTTATCCGCGGCGAGAAATAGCCACCGGATTGCCTCCCGGCTATCCTTGTCGACGCCCGCGCCATCGAGGTGCATCCGCGCCAAATTATATTGCGCGTTCGCATCGCCGAAATTCGTCGCGGCTAATCGGAACAGTTCGAGCGCCCGCTGGGGATCGGCAGCGACCTTGCTGTTGGCTATTCCGTTCAGATCGTAGATCCCAAGCGAGACCAACGCGCTCGACACGATCGCGAGATCGCGCCGGTTAGGGTTGTCCTCATCGTAATTCGCAACGATTTGCGCGAAATAGTCATATGCCTTGATATCGTCGCGCGGCACGCCATCGTCGCCATTGGCATAAATCTTGGCGAGTTTCCATTGCGCCAGCAATTCGCCTCCGGCCGCGGCATATTTCAAGGCCTCGATCGCGGAGGTGGGATTGCCTGAACGAAACCCTTCGAGACCCGCCTGCAACGCAGCCCGAGGCGTCGCGAATGTCTGGAGCGGCGGCTTTTCAACCGCCGCGCCATCGGTTGCCTCGAACGCGTCGATGCGGGAACCTGGCAAGCAGGCCGCCAGCCCGAAAAGCAGGACCCCTGAAATGCGGCTAAACGTCTGCATAGACATTTGTTTCACTCGACGCACCAGGATGCGTAACGGCGCCACTCGCCGCGGGACCGACCATCTGCGCGTATCTCCATAACGCGCCAGACCCGAAATTAGTTTTGCGCGGTTGCCAATCTTTTTTCCTTTTTTCTAATTCCGCATCCCCCAATTGGAGGGTAATGGTGCCTTTTTTCGCGTCGATCTCGATAATGTCGCCATCGCGCACCAGCGCGATCGGGCCGCCAACGGCAGCCTCCGGCCCAACATGGCCGACGCAAAAACCACGCGTCGCGCCAGAAAAACGCCCGTCGGTGATAAGCGCGACCTTGGATCCCATGCCTTGGCCGTAAAGCGCAGCCGTCGTCGCAAGCATCTCGCGCATGCCGGGTCCCCCGCGCGGGCCTTCGTAGCGGATCACGAGAACGCACCCGTTCCGCATAGCGGCGCTTCTCAACCGCGTCAAAACATTCTTCCTCGTTGTCGAAGCAAAGCGCCGGACCCTCGAAGACGAGCGCCATTCTCGGCATGCCCGCGACCTTCACGATCGCGCCCTCGGGTGCGAGGTTGCCCTTCAGACCAACGACACCGCTGGTGGCGGTCATTGGCTTATCGGCCGGCTAGACAACATCCTGGTGCAGGGTTCCATTTCACGTTTCTCGAGGTTCTCGGCGATTGTGCGGCCGGTGACCGTCAGGCAGTCGCCATGCAAGTAGCCGTGATCGAGCAAGGTCTTCATCAAAAGCGGAATGCCGCCCGCCTCGAACATATCCTTGGCGACATATTTGCCGCTCGGCTTCAGGTCAGCGATATAGGGCGTCCGCTGGAAGATTTCGGCAACGTCCAAAAGATCGAAGTAGATGCCGCACTCATGCGCGATTGCCGGGAGATGCAACGCTGCATTGGTCGAGCCGCCTGAAGCGGCGACGACGGTCAGCGGCATTTTCGAAAGCCTTGCGGGTGACGATGTCGCGCGGACGGATATTGCGGGCGCACCAAAAGCTCCATCACCATCTCGCCGCGCCATGGCAGAACGCGGTCGCGGATTTCGTAGGGTGCCGGCGCGCCAGCCGAGTAAGGCAGCGCGAGGCCGATCGCCTCCGAAACCGTCGCCATCGTATTGGCGGTGAATTGCGCGCCGCAGGCGCCGGCCGGACGGACAGGCAACCGTCTCGAGCGTCGTCCAAGATCCTCGGCCGACATGTCCCCGACCGAATATTGGCCGACCGCTTCGAAAAGATCTTGAACGGTAACCTGCCGACCGCTGGAAAGTTCCCGGGCAGGATCGAACCCCCGTAGATGAAAATCGAGGGCACGTTGAGACGCAGCATGGCCATCATCATGCCCGGCAGCGACTTGTCGCAGCCGGCGACGCCGACCAGCGCATCGTAACAATGGCCGCGCATGGTAAGCTCGACCAAATCGGCGATGACTTCGCGCGAGACAAGCGAGGATTTCATCCCCTCGATGGCCCATCGCGATTCCGTCGGTGACCGTGATGGTGCAAAATTCGCGCGGCGTGCCGCTCGCCGAGGCAACACCCTTCTTCACCGCCTGCGCTTGGCGCATCAGAGAGATGTTGCAAGGGGCGGCTTCGTTCCAGCAGGATGCGACGCCGACGAGCGGCTGATGAATCTGTTCGCGCGTGAGCCCCATGGCGTAGAGATAGGAACGGTGCGGTGCGCGCTTCGGGCCTTCCGTCACATGCCGGCTGGGAAGCCTGGCTTTATCGAATACGCGATTTTCCATTGAACATGGTTCCGGAGCTGCCGGCTAAACGTCTGATTGGGGGAATGCTGTTACCGCCGAACGATGCCACGCGGGGAAGCGGGCGAAAATTCCTGTCACGCCTTGCCCGTGCAATTGGTGCCGGACAAATGAGGTTTGACCTCAAGATGTACCCTAGCAAGTTCGCCGAAGACTAAAAAAGCAGCTTCTTCTTAATACGCCAAGTCAAAGTAAACTTGTCAGGCCCTGTGACATCAAAACCACAATTTTTTCACTTTGGCGAGCGGTTTTCGGCGAAGGCCACATTTTTCCGTCCGCGCCCGATGGCTTCGACGTTTGCCCGTCACCCAAGGACCTTCGATCGAAAAAGAAATGCTGGGGTGTACTACCTCTGCCTCCCCCGCGGTCCGGCTTGCAGGGAGCCATGCCATCGTTAGGGCAACCTATCTGAGCGCTTCAGAAACCGCGCGAATGCGGCAAGCGCGACGTCGGACACATGATGCTCGATGCCCTCGGCATCGAGTTCCGCGCATTGTTCCGGCACGCCGACAGCGCGCAGAACATCGACAACGAGCCGGTGCCGGGAACGAACTCGTTCGGCGAGGTTGTGCCCCTCGGGCGTCAGGAACACGCCCCGGTAGAGTTTCGAAGTCGCAAGCCCTTCCCGCTTCAGGCGGGCTATCGTTTTGATCGCCGTCGCGTGCGTCACCCCGAGCCGGTGGGCAATATCCGTCGGGCGCGCCTCTCCGCCGCTCGCCAGAAGATCGTCGATCAGCTCGACATAATCTTCGAGGACAGCCGCCGCCTGCGCCAAACGCGCCTTCTCAAAGCGACGGGCCTGCACCGCCTCGACCGGCAGTTCGGCCAGCGGTGGCCCATTGGTCCCCTTTTTGATCATGAAACGCTAGTCCTTTGGTCAGGCGATGCGCGCATCCTCTCTCCGCGCCAAATTCGATAATAATAGATGCAAGGCAATTTTTGTGTTTGATAATTTTGTAGCCTATGCTACATTTTGCACCATAAGGAGCAATTGGCGCCAGCCCTTCCGTCAAGATCCAGGTGGGTTTGGTAAATTTTTGCACGAGGCGCCTTTCGTAAATTTTTAGTAGGCCGCTGTTATGTCCCGCCGCCTGAGAGGAAGCCAATGCCGATGTCCGCTGCCCAGACCATCCCGCAAGGAGTCTCGCGCTCGCTTGGCGCCGCGTATGGCAGCGTGCATGTTCCAAAGACCGGCCCGGTTTTTCGCCGTTTTCTGTCGTTCGCGGGGCCGGGGTATCTCGTTGCGACGGGCTACATGGACCCCGGAAATTGGGCGACGGCGCTCGCCGGCGGTTCGCGTTTCGGCACGGCACTACTGTTTGTCGCGGTTCTGTCGAGCCTGATGGCCATAGTGTTGCAGGCCCTTTCGGCACGGCTCGCCTTCGCGACGGGGCGCGATCTTGCCCAGAATTGCGGCCAGTCCTTTCCTCGCCCGGTGAGGCTAGGCTTTTGGCTCGTCATGGAGCTGGCGATCGTCGCGACCGACCTCGCCGAAGTCATCGGCACCGCGATCGGGCTTGAACTTCTCACCGGCTTGCCACTCGGCGCCGGGGTTGTTTTGACCTCGCTCGACGCCTTGCTCGTTCTCGCCTTCATGCGCTTTGGTTTCCGGAAGCTCGAAGCTTTCGTCGTCGCGCTCCTCGTCTTGATCGCTTCCTGTTTCGCGATCGAACTCGTCCTCGCCAGGCCTGACATGGCGGATGTCGCCAAGGGTCTCCTACCGAGCCGCGACTTGCTCACCAATCCAGCAATGCTCTATCTTGGGCTCGGGATTTTGGGCGCGACGGTCATGCCCCACAATCTCTTTCTGCACTCGGGGATCGTGCTGACCCGTTCGGCCGGTCCGAGCCAGGCCGAAAAATCATCCGCCATCCGTCTCGCGATCCTCAATTCGACGATCGCCCTTCTCTTCGCGCTCCTTATCAATGGATCGATTTTGATCCTTGCCGCCGCCGCTTTTCACGCGCATGGTCACCCGGAGGTCGCCGAACTGCCGGACGCCTACCGGTTGATCGCGCCTCTGCTCGGCAGCACGCTCGCCGCCAAGCTCTTCGCCATCTCCCTCATCGCTTGCGGCCTGAACTCGACCCTGACCGCCACCCTCGCCGGGCAGATCGTCATGGAGGGTTTTGTCAACATCAGGCTCAATCCCGTGGCAAGGCGGCTGTTGACTAGGCTTATCGCCATCGTGCCGGCGGTTACCGTCATTCTTATCGGCGGCGGCAGTGCCACCAACGGGCTGATTATCGTCAGCCAAGTCATTTTAAGTCTCACCCTGCCTTTTGCGGTTGTTCCCCTGGTGTGGTTTACGGCGTCGCGCGCCCGGATGGGAGCGCTCGTGGCGCCCTGGACAACAAGCGTGATCGCAGGCTTGATTGCGGCCGCGATCATTGGCATGAATGCCAAGCTCGTCTTCGACGTATTAACTGGGTGAGTTGCCAACCCGCTACTTTCAGAGGTAAGGCGCACATCCCGGCCAAAACGGGGAGCAGTCCATGGCCACGTTGCGCAAACGTATCTCGGCCGCGATTTGCGCGAGCTTAGTTTCGCTGGTTCCAGCCTCGTTGGCTCATGCCGCGGATGCCGCGCCCACAGATGTCCCTATCCAAAGCCCACTGGACACAACCGCAGCGGCGCCGGCGCCCGATAAGAGTGGATACAATCTGTTCAATCCCACGCCTGATGACCAGATGCGCCCCTTCACGCCGGAGCGCCCGACGCTGGCTCTGGTGCCCTTCACGGTCGATGCAGGGCATTTCCAATATGAGAGCGATTTATTCAATTACACGCACACGAACTATCTCGGCGCCGGCACAATCAGCTATCTGACCGCCGACCCGACAATCAAACTCGGCCTGACCAACTCGATCGACTTCGAGGTCGAATTCAACGGCTACCTCAACTCAGCGACCCACGGCAATCAGACCGGCGCGCTGATCGGCAGCGGCCACGGATTTGGCGACACTTTTGTCAAGACGAAATTCAACATTTTTGGCAATGACGGGGGAAGCTGCGCACTGGCAATCATCCCTCTTGTAAAAATTCCGTCGGCAGCGCCTGGCCTTGGGAATGGCGTGGCCGAAGGCGGCATCGTTGCGCCGCTCCAAATCAACCTGCCGCAGGACTACACCTTGATCCTGCAAACCGAAATCGATGCCTTAAAAAATGCCGATGGCGATCGCAGGCACGCGAATTTTGCAAATCTTGCCGACCTCAGCCACCCTCTCCCTTTTATCAGCAAGGATCTCTCCCTCAGCGTTGAATTCTTTTCATCTGTGGGAACGGACTCCGGCATACAGCCGGTCTACACCTTCGACATGGGCCTCGCCTATCTCATCCTGCCCAATGTCCAGCTCGATGCTGGCGCCAATTTCGGCCTCACCAAAGCCTCGCCCGATGTAAATGTCTACACCGGGATTTCCGCGCGCTTTTGAAGCATCCAACGTACCAAACGCAAATCATGACCTGTGGGGGTTGGCGTCATGGCGAGCGAAGCGAAGCCATCCACGGGCCGCGGCGATTTTCCTGGATCGCTTCGTCGCTCACGCTCCTCGCGATGACGAATCATGCGTTTGGGGCGGCTGGTATTACAAGCCGCCCAGCCGTGCCCGCGCCGCTTCGAGCTTTTCCACCCGCGAAAAGGCTTCCGCCAGCCGTCTCGCGATTTTCCTCGACGATTTCTTCCGGCGCGCGGGCGACGAAATCCGCATTGTTGAGTTTCGCTTCGATCTTGCCCGCGTCGCCCGTCAATTTGGCGATCTCCTTGGCGAGCCGCGTTTTTTCCGCCTCCAAATCAATGATGCCTTGCAGCGGCAGGGCGGCAAGGGTTTTGCGCACGATCATCTGCACGGATTTTTCCGGCGCCTCGGGCGCGAAGGAAATTTCCGACAGCCGGGCGAGGCGCTTGAGGGTTTCGTCCCAATCTTCCGCGCGCGTTTTGATCTCCGGGGTGGCGTTCACGAGCACCAGCGGGATTTGCGCGGCGGGCGGCATGTTCATTTCGGCGCGCACCGAGCGGATTTCCGAAACAAGCTCGACGATGAAGCCGATCTCGGCCTCGGCCGCCGGATTTTCGCAACCCCCAAGATCCGGCCATTCGGCGAGCGCCAGCAGACTTGTGCGGGGCAGCGCGTCGGTGGCCGTGAGCGCCCAAAGCTCCTCGGTCATGAACGGCATGAACGGATGCAGGAGCTTGACGATCTCTTCGAGAACGAAGGCGGTGGCAGCGCGGGTCTCGTTCTTGGCCGGGCCATCGGCGCCTTGCAGAAGCGGTTGGCAAGTTCGAGATACCAATCGCAAAAAATGTTCCAGACGAAACGATAGGCGGCGTTGGCGGCATCGTTGAACCGATAGGTTTCGATCGCCCCCGTGACTTCGGCGATGGTTTTCGCGGTCTCGCCGATGATCCAGCGATTGAGCGTGATTTCGACTTGCGCTTGGATCGAAGGAGGCTTGCCGGACGCAGCCGTTCATCTCGGCGAAACGCGCCGCGTTCCAGAGTTTCGTGCCAAAGTTCCGGTAGCCTTCGATCCGCTGTGTCGAAAGTTTGATGTCGCGGCCCTGCGCCGCCATGGCGGCGAGCGTGAAACGCAACGCGTCCGCGCCATAGGTCTCGATGAGGTGCAAGGGATCGACGACATTGCCCTTGGACTTCGACATCTTGGCGCCCTTCTCGTCGCGGACGAGGGCGTGGATATAGACGTCGCGGAAAGGGACATCGTCCATGAAATGCAGGCCCATCATCATCATCCGGGCGACCCAGAAGAAGATGATGTCGAAGCCGGTGACAAGCACGCTCGTCGGATAGCGGTGTTTTAGCTCCGGCGTCTCATCCGGCCAGCCGAGGGTCGAGAACGGCCAGAGGGCGGAGGAAAACCAGGTGTCGAGGACGTCGGGGTCGCGCCAAATGGAAACTCTTCGGGAACTTGCTCCTGATCCAAATGCTGGAACGGTCGTTTGTGCGTCAGATCGACGACACACTAGCCGATTTCCGTAACACTCTCTGCCTGCTCTGTGGCATCTTCCTCGGTTGCTACGACGAATATCTGGCCTCCGTCGTCGAGCCGCTTGTCCAAGTGCTGGACAGATACCGAGAAGTCATGTCAACTGCCCATCATCCAGTCTTTCCGGTCCATACCAAGCCGGGATTTGATGGCCCCACCAGAGCTGGCGCGAGATGCACCAGGGCTGAATATTTTCGAGCCAATCGAAATAGGTCTTTTCCCAATTTTTCGGGATGAAGCTCGTCTTGCCTTCGCGCACCGCCGCGAGCGCTGGCTGCGCCAAGGACTTCGGCGTCGACATACCATTGGTCGGTCAGCCAAGGCTCGATGACAGCGCCCGAACGATCGCCATGGGGGACCATGTGCGTATGAGGCTCGATCTTGTCGAGAAAGCCACGCGCTTCCATCATCTCGACCACACGCTTGCGAGCCATCAAAGCGATCAAGGCCGATGCAAGAATCGTTCAGATCATCGAAGTTCTGCGCACGTTTAAACTGATTCGACTGCCCAAGCATGAAGCCTCGGGATTCGCCGTTACAGCGAATGAGATTTGCTGCCTGGCATCGAGAACATTGATCGGCTCGCAGCCTTCAGTGCCTTTTGCCGACTTCGAAATCGTTGAAATCATGCGCGGGGGTGATCTTCACCGCGCCAGTGCCTTTTTCGGGGTCGGAATATTCGTCGGCAACGATCGGGATCAGCCGCCCGACCAGCGGCAGCCGCACCTTCTTGCCGTGCAGATGCTTGTAGCGTTCGTCGTCGGGATGAACCGCGACCGCCGTGTCGCCGAGCATGGTTTCCGGCCGCGTCGTCGCGACGACGATGAATTCGCCGGTCTCCGCGGCCAGCATCATCGACGACCGGATATTTGAAATGCCAAAGATGGCCCTTGGTCTCGACCTGCACGACTTCGAGGTCGGAGATCGCGGTCTGCAGCTTACGGGATCCCAATTGACGAGGCGCTTGTCCTTGTAGATCAGGCCTTGCTTATAAAGCTCGACGAAAACTTTCGTGACCGCGCGGGAAAGCCCCTCATCCAGCGTAAAACGCTCGCGCGGCCAGTCGCAGGAGGCGCCGAGCCGCTTCAATTGCTCGATGATCGCGCCGCCCGATTGCGCCTTCCATTCCCACACGCGCTCCAGAAATTTTTCGCGGCCCAAGGCAAGGCGGCCGGGCTCTTGGCGCTCCATCAATTGCCGCTCGACAACCATTTGCGTGGCGATGCCGGCGTGATCGGTGCCCGGCTGCCACAGCACGTCCTTGCCGCGCATCCGCTCGAACCGGCAGAGAATATCCTGCAAGGTCGTGTTGAGCGCATGGCCCATATGCAGGGAGCCGGTGACATTCGGCGGCGGAATGACGATCGTGAAAGGCGCCGCCCCTGCCCGCTCCGGGCGGCCCGGCCCGGAACGCGCCCGCCGCTTCCCATGCCGCCGCGATACGGCCTTCGACCGTCGTTCGGATCGAAAGTCTTTTCCATCATGAGATGTATTCCGGGTGTCGCGCGTCACGCTCGTGCGGAGCCGGCCAGGCCAGCCGCGTCAAACAGGTGAGCGATGGCAAACAAGCGGGCAAAATGCAAGCGCGCGTGGGCCGTCAGGGACACGCGCCGCCGCAAACCCGTCGACGCAACCGCACCTGCGGCGCCGCCTGGTCTCGTTTATTCGCCGCGCGCGACCCGCTCGATCTCGGCGGCGACGAGACGTTCCACGATGCCTGGCAGATTGTCGTCGAGCCAGGTCTTGAGCATCGGACGCAGCATCTCGCGGGTAAGACCGATGATGACATCGCTATGCTGGACAAACCGGCTGGCGAGAAGGGCGTTGAAGGCGGCGCTCGAACTGAACCCTCCGTGGCGGTTGCGACGCTAGAGCGCGGCGCGCCCGCCCGCGACGCCGGCTCGGCGGCTTCGCCATTAGGGCCTGGCCGCGGAGCCTCCCCGCGCGGCCCGCCCTGGCTCGCGAGAAGCGCCTGGTCATCCGCGATAATTCGCCTGATCGAGGCGAGAATTTCTTCCATCGAAGGTTCATGCGGTCTTGGCTGAGGCATAGGACCGTCTTTCAAGAGTGGGATTGGCTGCGCTCATAATTTTACGCCTTCAAAAACAGATGCGCGATCCTTAGACGCATATGCGCATCGAGCGCTTGTACATGAAAACGCGAACCGCGGCCCATGGCGCGCAATTCGGTTTTTCCTAATCAAATCTGCGAAAGGATTTGGCCTGCAATTGACAGTGCAAGCACACCTTGGCGCAGTCGCCTTGACCCAGGCTGGTGCCAAGCGAGCGGCTGCTCTAGCGCCCATCCGGCGTGCGAAGGCCGATCCATTTGTCCTTGACCTGGTCGAAATGGATCGTCGGATCATATTGGGCGACGTTCAGGTTAAGATTGGCGGCGGCAAGACGGCCAATCGGCGGCCATGACCGCATAGGAGGCAACGACGCGGTCGCGCTGCGCGATGACAAGACTGACCCTGGCATTCAGCAACTGCTGCTGCTGAAACAAGAATATCGAAAGTGGTGCGCTGACCGACCTCCGCCTCTTGCCTGATACCGTCGAGCGCGATTTCGTTGCGACTTGACCGATGCCTTGGAAGATTGGATGACGGCGCGCGCGCTATCAAGCTGGCCCCAGGCGGAGACCACCTCCGCGCGCACAATATCACGCTGCAAATCGGCCTGCAGCCTGGCTTGACCAAGTGTTTCCTTGGCTTGCCGCGCACGCGTGCATAAACTTCGCCCCCTTGATAGATCGGCACCGTGACCTTGGCAGCGATCGAGCCATTGAAGAAACGTTCTCCCGGAACTCCGAGCAAGGTTATAATTTTGCTGAACGTTGCCGACGAGATCGACTGTCGGATGCAAGTTCGCCCTCGACAAGCTTGACCTGCAGGGCAGCAGCATCCACCGCATGCAACGCCGCCTGAATTTCTGGATGTTCGGCAAGCGCAAGCTCGACCGCGGCCGCTCAGCGTGCGTGGAAGAAGACTCTCGATCGTGCGCGCCGGTTCAAGCCTTGTCGGCTCGACGCCAATTACGCTGGCGATAAGTCGGCGATGCTGGTTTGCAGAATGGCTTGCGCCGTAAAGTAGTCGGAGCGCGCCGAGGCAAGACTTGACTCGGCCTGGGCGACATCGGTCCGGGTCACCTCGCCGACGATGAAACGATCGCGGGTCTGCCGCAGCTGCTCTTCAAGGACAATGATGTTGTTTTTGCGCAGATCGAGGATCGCGGTATCGCGCAGGACATTCATATAGGCGGTCGCGCCGTTCAGGAGACATTTTGCTCGGTGTTGCGAAGGTCTTCGCGCGCCCCGAAAATATTCGACTCGGCCTGCCGCACGCCGTTTACTGTGCGATTGCCGTTAAAGAGATTTTGGGTGACGGTGAGACCGTAATTCCAACTGCCAGTATCAGTTCTCAGCGGCATCAGCTTGCCGCGCGCGGAAGTCTCGTCGAGATGATTGTAGCCATATTGCGCAGTTGCGTTGGCTGTCGGCCGCCACGTGGAACTCGCCTGCGGCAATGTTTCATCGGTGGCCCGAACCCCGGCGCGCTGCTGGTTTAAATCTGGGTTGCCGGCATAGGCGTGTGCCAAGGCGCTCGACATTGTTTCCGCGCGGCCGGGCGAGCCGGTAGGAGGCAACGCCATGACAAACAAGGCGCCTCCGATCCCCGCCAGGACCGGCCGCAGGTTGAAATGGGAACGACTTAAGACGGCAACGCGCATCGGCAAAAACCAATCCTTATCTAAAACCCCTCTTGGTCGCAAATTGCATAAAGTGGCATGGCCGGTCTGAACCGCGCATACGCCGCTTGACATTTGTTGCGCGCGACATGTCTTTGCAGCGCTCACCTAAGCGTCCTGCCGGGCCGGTCATTCGACAAGCTCAGCTGCGGACAATAAACCAGGAAACATAAAGCCCGCGCCTCGCGGTGCCCGCCGCAAGTCACAGCCAGCGAGCGCCACGACTTCGAATTGTGGTAGAAAACTGGGCCGAATCATGTTCACCAGCCGAATCCAATTTCGCCGCCCGGGCAAGCGCGTCTTTCCGGTTGCCCAACGGAAAATTGGCCGTCCGCAATTCGTTGAAACACTGGGAGAATCCGCTTGCATTTTTGAGTTGGGCGGAATCCTGCAGCAGGAGTGATTTCGAACTGGCTTCACGAATCAAGAAGGATCGTAGGCCAAGCCGATCGAATTGGCGCGCGATGATCCGGCAGATCGCCGGATTGCACAAAAGAAGGGCCTGCCACGCTGTCGCAGTGGGGAGAGCCGCGGCTGGCTGGATTATCTCCCACTTCGAATGGATGACCGGACCGATTGGCTACCTTGCCGCCGGCTACTATGCGTGCCTACGAACGGCCGCGCTTTTTCAAGATCGAGACTTCACCTTTTGAAAAAGGCGCTGGTGGACCACGCCAAGAAATTATGCCCCGAATTTAAGTTTTTTACCAAGCTGAAGTCGTTTTGGCTCAGTCGGCCATGCTCCAGCTGGCGCAAAGACCACGCCTAAACTAACATTGGGCGTGGACCACTCCATGGGGGCGGGACAAGCGGTGTTGGCTGAAACAAGTGTTCCATAGTGATTTCAATGAACTGGAAGGATGGCCGAGTGGTTTAAGGCAGCGGTCTTGAAAACCGCCGTGGGTGCAAGCCCACCGTGGGTTCGAATCCCAATCTCTTCCGCCACATTGGTTATCCGACAACTTGCTATAGCATCCATCAAAATCCATAAATTACTTTAGTAACAAATATATACGTCGTCAAAAGACGTCGCGTGACGCTTGAAATGATTTGTTTGTATTTATGCGGACATACCAACGCCATCTCGATTCGAAATACCAACATGCCTCTGACCGACACCGCAGTCCGAAATGCAAAAGGGCGTGAGAAACCGCAGAAGCTGAGCGACGGGGGCGGGCTGCATCTTCTCGTCAACCCGAATGGCACGCGCTACTGGCGGATGGCCTACCGCTACCGGGGCCGGCAAAAGACTCTTGCCTTTGGGGTCTATCCGATCGTGTCGCTCGCAAATGCGCGCGCCGCGCGGGATGCGGCAAAGAAACTCCTGACGCGCGATATCGACCCGTCCGAAGCCAGAAAGGAGCAAAGGCGCGCCGCCCGCTTATCGGCAAATAACACGTTCGAGACCATCGCGCGCGAGTGGTGCTAAAATCAACGGGATGGCTGGACAGGCCGTTACTATGACCATGTTGTCATCCGACTTGAGACGGATGTGTATCCCGATATCGGCTCGCGCCCCATCGCTGAGATTGAGCCACCCGAACTGCTCGCGGTCCTGCGCAAAGTCGAAAAGCGCGGCGCGCTCGAAATCGCGAAGCGGTTGCGCCAGACGGTCGGCCAGGTCGTCCGATACGGCATCGCCACCGGCCGCGCGAAGCGAGACCCCTCGGCCGACCTCAAGGGCGCGCTCAAGGCATCCGGGCGCCAAGCGCATCGCAAGGCTATGACGCGCGAAGACCTGCCGAAGTTCCTGCAGGCATTATCCAACTACGATGGCGAGGTGCCAACGCGATTGGCGCTACGCCTCGCTGTGTTGACCTTCGTGCGTACCACGGAACTGCGCGGCGCGCGCTGGGAGGAAATTGACCTTGAGACCGCCGAGTGGCGCATTCCAGCCGGGCGCATGAAGATGCGAACGCCGCATATTGTTCCGCTCTCATGGCAAGCCGTCGAGGCATTTACTGAACTGCGTTCGATTGCCGGTCTCAGCAACTATGTATTTCCGCCGCCCGGAGCCGAAGGTTTCATGTCGAACAACACCATGCTTTTCGCGATGTATCGGATGGGCTTCCACGGTCGCGCAACGGTCCATTGCTTTCGTGCGGTCACGGCCACGCTTTTGAACGAGCTGGGATTTCACCCCGATTGGATCGAACGCCAACTTGCGCATGACGAGCGCAACAGCGTTCGCGCCGCTTATAATCATGCTCAATACCTCCCCGAACGGCGCAAAATGATGCAGCAATAGGCTGACTATCTCGACGATCTTGCCAAAGACGGAAAAGTTATCGTCCACCATGTCGGACGCACCGCGAAGCCCTTTATCCCTGATTTTCGGCGTTGGATGTGGCCGAACATTTCGCGACCTCTGCGTTGAAATTGCCAATAAAGCACAGCCACCGTTCCGGCGGGTATTCTTCACGAAAGTCCAAGAGCAGCGCCTTCCGGTTGCCATCATCGTCGCCGCGTATAGCCGGTGGATCGTCGCCTCGATTTCTGAGCGATTCCCCCAAGGGGGTACTGCCATCACTGCCGATAGAACTCGCCGATTTGCCCCGAAGTCCCGGATGGACTACTGCCAATACTGCCGTTAGAGTTCTTTCGGCACTATTGGCAGTACATCCGGGCGCTATTCGGAATAACTCGACATGTGCGGTTCCCACTGCCCTTGGCTCCGTAGTGCCAAGATTTAATTGCAGTAAGTTGTATTCAAGGTCACCACTGGATTGATCTAGAAATACTTTAGCAGAACTATTTCCATCGAACCCTGATGTGTAGTCGGCAGTGTGGACGTCGTTCATAGAGTTACTTTGGCGAGAGCGAGGACATTTACATTCTCGCGGTCACGCCATAACGCTATATAGCCCCGTTTTCAGTTCGCGATTGGAAGAGCAGTTTCCGACTTGACGCTTTCCAACACAAACAGTGACGTTACATTTTTAAGCGGGATTAGATCGATCAAACGACGATAGAATGCGTCGAATGCAGCGGCATCGGGCACGACGACCCGCAAGAAGTAATCGACTTCACCCGCGATATGATAGAAATCCAGAACCTCTTCCATTGCGACGATATCGGCGGCGAAGCGGCCCAGGACTTTGCTGGAATGGTTGCCGGCTTGAATGAAAACAAGGACAAAGGTTTGAAGCCCGAGTTTCGCCAGATCTAGGGTTAAGATCTGATTAATTATGTTTTGATTCAAGAGGCTAGTCACCGCGTTGGAGGGCTAGCCGATGGACAAGCATCTTTTTTGGTTCACGGACGAGCAATGGGCGAAGATCGAGCCTTTGTTGCCGGCCAACCAACCCGGGCCGCAACGCCACGACGATCGGCGTGTTCTGAGCGGGATCATGCATGTCCTTAAGATCGGCTGCCGCTGGGTCGATTGCCCACGGGAATACGGCCCCGCGAAGACCATCTACAATCGCTTCGCTCGATGGAGCGATCGTGGCATTTGGCAGAAGATATTCGAGACGGCCGCCGCACCCTCCGAGCCACCGGGCGAGGTCGCCTTGGACAGTTCCCATATCAAGGCACACCGCTGCGCCAGCGGTGGAAAAGGGGGGCCGAGCTTCAGGCCATCGGGGTCACGAAGGGTAGCAGAAACAGCAAGATACACGCTCTTGTCGACGAATATCTCAGGCCTTGGGCCTTCATCCTGACCCCTGGCAACACTGCCGATTGCGTCATGGCAGAAGACTGCGCCGGCCTGGTTGCGGGGATCAAGCAGCTGCTCGCCGACAAGGCCTATGACACCAATGCGTTTCGCACCTACCTGAAGCAGCACAACATCAAGGCCGTTATTCCGAGCAAATCCAACCGCAAGAAGCAAATCCGGCACAGCAAAACTGCCTGCAAGAGACGCAATGTCATCGAGCGATGCTTCGGGAGGCTGAAAGACTTCCGCCGCATCGCCACACGATACGACAAGCTCGCAGAAATTTACTTTTCGGCGCTCTGCTTCATCGCCGCAGTCGTCTACTGGCTACCAAATAATTGAGTCCTGACCCTAGCCCGCCCGCGCGGACGGATCGAGCGTTCCGGCGGTGCCCCGGACTGCCGCGAGGAAAGCTACGATCTTATTTGCGTCCTTCACGCCCGGAGCATTTTCGACGCCGGACGAAACATCGACGCCCGGTGCGCCAGTTTGGGCAAGCGCGTCCGCCACATTGTTGGCATTGAGGCCACCCGCGAGGAGCCACGGCTTTGTGGTTTTGATCGTGGCAAGTAGGCTCCAATCAAAACTTGTCCCACTGCCTCCGGGAAGGCCGCCGGCGCGGGGCGGCTTGGCATCGAACAACAGGAAATCGGCAACGTCATCGTAAACCGGTATAAGCGCAAGATCGGTCTGCCCAGAAATCCCAATCGCCTTCATTACGGGGCGGCCGAAACAGGCGCGAACGGTGGCAACTCGTTCCGGGGTTTCATACCCATGCAATTGAATGAGCCCAGGATCGAGCGCTTTAATCGCCGCCGCGAGCAAGGCATCGCTTGCATCAACCGTCACTAAAACCTTGCACGTCCGGCCCGCCGCGCGCCGGCCGAGATTTCCGGCGAGCTCCAGGGAGACGTGGCGCGGACTTTTTCATAAAAGACAAAACCCGCCATGCTGGCGCCGGCGTCAAGCGCGGCGTCGAGCGAGGCTTGCGTCGCGAGGCCGCAGATTTTGACGATGACGCTCATCGGCCTGCCCTGCCGGTATCGTTCAAGCGGAATGGTTCGTTTATGCTAAAGTGGCAAGGCTTTGGCGGCAACATTTTGCGGGCGCGGCGAACCGCTCTGGCGTTTTCCAGCCGGTTCTCTTTGAAAATGTTACGGAATCTTTCGTTTTTCGCCCGGCCGCGGAAGCGATAGCCGCGCGATTTCCGCCCGCAGCGAGTCCACCTCGCGTCTCGCCCGGCGCGCCGCGCGGCGGTGCCTCCCTTGTTCGAGATAGGTCGCGACGCCGCCGAAAATAACCCCAATTATGACGGCAACGCCTAGAACTACGAAAAGCTTCACGGTGATTTGGGTGCCCTCGGGAGCGGGCCCGGCAAACGGATCAAGGTAAATAACCACCGGATGGCGGTTGGCAACCGCCACTGCCACCGCAGCAAGCGCAAGCGGAACCAGAAATAAGAGTTTTAAAAATTGCTTCATTTAGGTCCGCCGATGAGTTCGCGCGCGTTCACAGCGCGCTTCTAGAGGGTTTTTCGCACGTAGGTAAGACCCCAGCGAATGCCAAACGCCAGATCCACCGCCCGGCCGGTTGGGCCGGGCGGGCGCGCTCCCCTCGCAGCCAGCCAAAGCTTTACAGGCGAGCAATCGAACAACTGACTGTGCAATTGCGGAGGAAGGCGTCAGCCGTCATGGCCCTGGTTCAAGCGCTCTCGCATTTCCTTGCCGGTCTTGAAAAAGGGAACCGTCTTTTTGTTCACCGGAACATGCGCTCCGGTGCGCGGATTGCGGCCAATTCTGGCGTCCCGGTGTTTTACTGAGAAGGCGCCGAACCCGCGCAGTTCGACCCGGCCGCCGCGCGCCAAAGCGCTGGCGATTTCCCCGAGAATGGCATTGACGATTTTTTCCACATCGCGAAGGTAGAGATGCGGATTACGGCTGGCAATCTTCTGTACGAGCTCGGATTTGATCAACGGCCCCTCCCCCTACTTTGGCCAAAACTAACCCGTGGGATGCCGCGCTTCAGTTGGCGCCGTTAACTTGCCAAATCGAAACAAGGCCGTCAAGCATACGCTCTTGGGCGACACTCGCGGCACGATCGAGCGCGCCGCTCAGCCCGGCAAGCCCGAGCAATTCCGCGGCCCGCGCGGAAAAGCTCAAGATCCCCAAACGTTCCAGCGTACGTTCTTGTTTGTAGTCTCTTACCGGCAGCCCTTTTTGAATATTTTTTTCCCTCTCTAGCCATTCGATGGCTTCGCGTTCGCCGCCGAGTTCGATCGACGAGATGCAGTTCGATGCCCTGGCGGCCGGTAAAGACGCGTCCGTCCGCGACAGCCTCGAGCTGCTCGCTCGTCATATTCCGGCGCTCCTTCACCAGCGCCTTGAACCAGGTGAAACTGTCGCTGACGAGCGAGGCGAGCGCGGCGCGCGCTTCCGGGCTCGTTGGCTCGAACCCGTTCGGCGAAGCCTTCAGCGGGGAAGATTTCACGTCTTCGACTTTCACCCCGATTGTGTCGAGCAATTTGGCGAAGTTTGGATATTGAACTAGGACACCGATCGAACCGACCAGCGCATTACCCAGGGCGACGATCTGGTCGGTCCCCAGCGCGGCAACATAGCCGCCGGAGGCAGCCAAGCTTCCGACCACGGCAACTGCCGGTTTCTTGGCCGACAGACGCCGGAGCGCTTCGTAGAGCCGCTCCGCTCCCGCTGTTGTGCCGCCCGGACTGTCGATCGAAATCAGCACCGCTTCGGCGGCTTTGGAATCTTCTATTTTCTGGATCAATTTCAGAGTTTCGCGATCGCCGGTGATGATGCCTTCGATGGCCAGCCTCGCGATATGCGGCGTGAAACCCATGGACCCATCCGGCCCAAGCAGGCGGAAGCTCGCGGCACCGGCTGCAAGGATCACCGCCGCGATGGCGGCGATTTGCCAATACGACAATTTCCGCCGCAAAATACGGCGCTCGGCAAGGTAGTCCGGAAAAAGCGGCGCAGCCATGACTCTCCAGGGGTTCCAGTTCCAGCAAGCGGGCCGGTCCGCGCCGGCGGCCGGGATTTGTGACGCTATCAAAGCAGATTTGTAGCGATCGGACAACCGGCGGTGCGGCGGCAAGTGGCTGCACGATCTTTGCCGGTACTTATTTTCGCTGCGGGCGAAAAAGTGAGTGCGGAACCAACAGTGCTTCCCGGCGCGGCCGTCCCAAGTTCGTTCGCCTGCGATGCTTGAAGAGGCGAGGCTTAGGTCAGGTTCGCGCAAGCCCGCACACCTATTTGGTTCGTGCCAGGATGTCTCCTGCCCGGCGGTTCGGAAGCAGCGGTGACTTCCAAGCCTACGGCACGCCGGAGGCAGTGGATGCTGGTCCCCTCGGGCGACATAATAGAGATATAATACAGTGCTGAAAGATCTGAATTTTTTAAGGCCTCAACTATCAAAATCGCGCCTTGGTCTGTTGGCTTATTTCAAGGAAATTTGCGGCAGGCGTGCAGTCTTCTGGCCATGGGCGGATCGAGTTTTAATATTTCTTTCATTCATTATAGTGGTTGTCCGTCTACACGGGCAACCGCTGGATTTATTTATTACCGGACTGGCGTTCCCGCTATTTCTTCTGGTCCTTATTTTTCGTAGCCCGCTCTTGGCCGGGCCTCCGCCGCCGCTGTTGGGGTTTATTGGACTGGTAATTAGCTATCCAACTCTATCGTTTCTCGAATTTCCTGGTAAAACTGTCTCAGGTTATACGCTAACTGTCGTCTTCTATACTATTATATTTTATATAATAGTTCTAGCCTGGGCATTTTATACAATTCGTCGAAGTTTTGCAATTTTCCCTTCGGCACGCGCACTCGTCACGGGAGGTCCTTACACCATAGTGCGGCATCCGATATATTCTTCATATTTGCACTTGGCGATATGCGTCACGTTGCTTGTGCCGACTCCCCGGAACTTCATCGTAACCGCCATATTCGGCCTGGGTCTCTTTTTGAGGGCGAAATGCGAGGATGATCTCCTTGCCAGTGCCGAAGGGTATGGCTCTTTTCATAGCCGCGTGAAGAAGTTTTTTTTCAGCGCGCCACTTTCAGCTCCCGCCGGCCTCGCAGCCGCGGCCATTTGGTTCGGGCGGCTTTGACAAATCTCATCATCAAAACTTCCTTGGTCCTGGAACAAATTGGGATCAGTCGAAAAGGTCCTGCACTGTTAATCCCCCGAATGAAATAGGTGGGCAAGCCAGCTCCGGAGGGGGCCACCGGTCTGCGAAACTGGCGCATTTGGCCTGTGGCCGAATTCCAGCCGAAGACCCTCACCATTCGAATCACCCGCCGTTCTCCGCAGCCGCCTTGTGCATTCTAAAATTACATATTGATTATGTTAGTGAAATCGTGGGCCTTGCGCAGCAAATAGGGTGCCGTCCGGCGGATACGGGATAGCTATTATGCAAATCATAAGCGCCAATTTCACAAATTTCGTACCTGGGGCGGAGGTCTTCCTTTGGTTGCCGATCATGCTCGCCGGTCTGGCGGTCGAGCGTCTTCATCCGGCCGAGAAAGGGCAGCCCCGCGCGAACATCGCCCTCAACCTCATTTATTCGATCGTCCACTTCGGGGCAATTGCCGCCGAAAAGCCGCTTGCCGCAGCGGCGGCGGCCACTGCAGTCGGTGCGCTTGGTGGCGGCGTTATCGTGCTCCCACGCGCAGGTTGGGGCTTATTCTGGGCAATCCCGCTCTTCCTGCTTGCGATGGATCTTGCCGAATATCTTTTTCATCGCGCGCAGCATGCCTGGCCGTTCCTATGGGCGATGCACTCATTGCATCACAGCGATCCCTCACTCAACGTAACGACAACGGCACGCCATTTCTGGATCGAAATCGCGATCAAGGTGCTGTTCGTCTATCCATTCGTCAGCATGCTCCTGCTACCGAGCCCGGCGGTCCTCGCCGCATATGCAATCGCGAGCTACTGGAATTTCGTGCCGCACATGAACATCCGGCTGTCGTTCGGCCGGCTCTCGCCGATGCTCAACAGTCCGCATTATCATCGCATCCACCACGCGGCAGACTGCGTTTACGCTAACCGCAATTTCGCGGCGCTGTTCCCGGTCTTTGACGTGATCTTTGGGACTTACCATGGTCCGGAGAAGGACGAATATCCTGCAACCGGCATCGGAAATGCCGAGGCGCCCACAGGCCTTCTCGATATGATTGTCTGGCCGCTTCGGCGATATCTGGGAGCTCGCCCGGCCACGGATACATCGATTTGATCCAGCCAAAGGTGCGCTTCATGTACGGCGCAAACCCGGAAAATCGACGCGGCAACACATCCACTCCATTCCATATGCGCCGCGGTTGGAAGGCGGTCTGCGCGGCAAGGAGCGGCGCTGTCCAATAGGCCAGGTGGTCTTTGTTGACGATCCGCGTTTTCTTAAGCTTGCCAATGCAGATGCCGAAGGATGGCGTGCGTTCATCAAAATACATGCCGGGGCAGGAATGATTTGATGGCAAGGTCAGTAAATCGAAGTTTTGGCGCTTTTTGGCTCTTAAATCGGGTGTGCTTGGGTGGGTAGCTCTATGGCCCGACACAACGCAAACATCGGATATACTCCTATTTTTTCGTGAGGATGAGGAGGTATGAAGCGTTATGTAATGTGCAGCGCGCGGTTCAAGAATATGCGCAACGCTTTCTGAACCCGGTGGCCGTGCGGTGTTCCCCAACGCAAATGCCGTTGTAAATCCTCCGCGCGTGAGCCACGCCCGCGTGGTGCGGCTCGCGTTGCCGATGACGCTCGCCCATTTGTCGACGCCATTGCTCGGCATCGCCGACGCGGCAATCATTGGCAGGCTCGGCCAGGCGCATCTGCTCGGCGCGATCGCCGCCGCGGCCGTCATTTTCGACTTCATCTTCTGGAGTTTCGGTTTTTTGCGCATGGGAACGGCGGGGCTCACCGCACAAGCCCTTGGCGCCGGCGATGCCGCCGAGCAACGCGCGACGCTCATTCGCGCCCTGATCGTGGCCTCTTGCATCGGAGCCGCGATGATTTTGCTCCAGGCGCCGATCGCCTGGATCAGTTTTGGCGCGCTCGATGCCAGCCCCGGAAGTCACCAGCGCGGCGCGGCATTATTTCGACATAAGGATTTGGTCGGCGCCTTTTGTTCTTATCAATTACGCGGTGCTCGGCGCAATCGTCGGACGCGGGCGGACCGGCATGGCGCTCGTCCTCCAACTTTTGATTCATCTGGTCAACGTTGGCTTCAACGTCGTTCTTGTATACGGCTTGGCGTTAGGCGTGCGGGGCTCGGCGGCGGGCACGCTGGCGGCTGAGGGATTGGGCGGGCTCGCTGGTGTTTTTGTCGTTTGGCGCATGTACGGCGACCTTCTTTCGATCAAGAGCAAACTCATTCTCGATCGCGGAAAAATCGCACGGATGTTTGCGATCAATCGCGATATTTTCGTCCGCAACACGGCGCTGCTCTTTGCCTTCGCGTTTTTTACCGCCCAGGGTGCGCGGGGCGGCGATATCGTTCTCGCGGGTAACGCGATATTGATCAATCTCATTCTCGTTGCGGCTTATTTTCTCGACGGCTTCGCGACCGCCGCCGAGCAGATGTGCGGCCAATCGATCGGCGCGCGGGACGCCAAGGGTTTTCGCTCGGCGGTGCGAATTACGGCCTTTTGGTCCTTCGCCTTCGCCGCCGGTTTGGCGGCCGTGGCGCTTATTTCCGGCAAACCGTTCATCGATTTCCTTACGACCGATCCGCAGGTCCGGGCCTATGCCCGCGATTATCTTTTGTTCGCAGCACTTGCCCCGCTTGCGGGCGCCCTCGCTTATGAACTCGACGGTGTGTTCGCCGGCGCGACATGGACGCGCGACATGCGCAACATGATGCTCGTCTCGCTCGCGCTTTATATTGCAAGCTTCTATCTGTTGCGGCCTTTCGGCAACACCGGACTGTGGCTGTCGCTTCTGCTTTTTCTTCTCGCGCGCGGCCTCACCCAAGCGTGGCGCTATCGAAAATTGTCCGCGTTGAGTTTTCCACTGGCCCAATCCGCGGCCGCGGCGCCGGTCGCGTCAGTGAGCCGGCGATAGCACTTTTGCGCAAGGAGATGGACGAGGCCGTGTTTGATTTCGTCCGCAATCGTAAGCCCCTTAAATACCAAGGATGTATAGAGCTGGACAAGACTTGCGCCGGCCTCGATCTTGGCCAAGGCTGTTTCCGCGCTGTCGACGCCGCCAACGCCGATCAAGGGAAACTGTTTCTCCACCCGCAGATAGGCGGCGGCGAGCATTTGTGTCGAAAGCCCAAACAACGGCCGGCCCGAGAGGCCTCCGGATTCGTAAGCGGAATGGTCCCGTAACGTCGCTGGCCGTGAGGTCGTGGTGTTCGAGACTATGAGGCCGTCGATTTTCCGCGCGCGGGCACAGCCAATGATCTCGTCGAGTTCAGCGAGCGTGAGATCGGGCGCGATCTTCAAAAGCACGGGTTTGCGGCCAAAGCGTTCCACTGCAATATCGCGTGCATCCAGAACGCGCACAAGAAGATTGTCGAGCGCTTCGGCACGTTGCATATCGCGCAACCGCGGCGTGTTCGGCGAGGAAACATTGATCGCAAAATAATCCGCGACGTCCGCGAAAACGTCGATGCCGCGCACGTAATCATCCACACGATTGCGCGAATTTTTGTTTGCGCCGAGGTTGACCCCGATAATTCCCTGCCTTTGCTTGCGCAGGGCGAGACGCGCGTGGACAGACGCATGTCCATGGCTTGGGAAGCCAAGACGGTTGATCACCGCCTCATCGCGGGTTAGACGAAAAAGACGCGGGCGCGATTGGCCTGCGTGCGGCACCGGCGTGATCGTACCCACTTCGATAAAGCCGAAACCCAGACGTAATAGGGCATCGGCTACTTCGCCATTCTTGTCAAAACCCGCCGCGAGTCCAAGCGGATTTGGAAAATCGAGGCCGAACGCGTGCATCGCGAGGCAAGGATCGTCTGGCTGGGCCGGCCGCGGAAATTCATTCAGTACTTTAAGCGCCTTTATTACCCATCCATGTGCATCCTCGGGATCGAGATGGAACAAGACCGGACGCGCCAGCGCACCCAGAAAGCCGATCATTCCAAAAGACCGGCGAAATCATGCTTGCCGTCCGGCCGAAGCGGCAGCGGTTTTGCCCAGACCACGGCATCGAGGGGCAAATCGCCATAAAGGTGCGGAAAAAGCGCGCCACCGCGCGACGGCTCGAAGCGCAAGCTCTCGCCGAGCAGCTTTGTGTCGATCGCGATGAGCAGCAAATCGTCCGTTCCGCTAAAATATTTCGCGGCTGTCGCTTCGGCCTGCTCGGCGGTCGAGAAATGGATGTAACCGTCGGCGATATCGGCCGGCGCACCCTCGAAGCGGCCCTTGTCCTGGACCTTGCGCCACAAGGACGCAGGAGCGATTTTGTAGATCAAATCCATAGCCTGGCGTAGCCCCCCATGTGTTACCCCAGGCCTCTGCCGGACAAGACGTCGTCCTCCTCAACGAGATAGCTGCAGTCTTGCAACGTCCGCTGGGGCGTGCCACGCACGATCAATTCTGTGTCTGTTTGTGACTGGAGGTCATCAATTGTTCCGGCGGCCTCGGTGCGATCCAGCCTTCGAAGTTTTGGGACCTGCTCCTTCAACTGCAAGAAAATGCCGGAATATGGCAGCGCCGAGGATTCTGGCTTCCCCACGAGTTTTAGGGAAAGCTCCCACGCTTTCCAGCTGTCAACAACCTCGTAACCCATCGCTTCAAAGGCCTTTACGAATTCGGTCCTGTTATAGAGGACGCATCCGACCCTGTGGATCGCTCCGTCCTGAACCGTCGCCTTGGTGGGTCCGTCAATCAAAGGTGTACGGTTTATCAGGATATGCGACGGTTTTTTCGGAAGCCCAGCCACCATTTGTGAAATAGGCGGATCGAAATAATGAGAGGAGCCGGATGCAAGTAAGAGTTCTGCCCCAGCTGCGTCCTCCCATGTTCTCGTGAACTGAAGACGATGTTCGCCGCGCTTCTTGGCGACATTTTGCCCCAATTCTACCCAAGCCGGTAATTCAAAAACCTGCCAGACGCAATCAACTGGAAGGTTTAAATACCGGTCGTAAAGGTAAAACAGATTTCCAATACTTCCTCCAAGATCAAAAATCTTGGCGCCATCCAATATCAGGCCCCGGATGTGAAACAGTGCAGCATAATCGCTAGGCCTGGGGACCTCCGCTAGTGCCATATGCAGCTTGGAGTGCTCCGGAACCTCATGTCCCCCATCCGCATAGGGAAGGGCAGCGGCGGCGGCCTCAGACAAGCTATTGAAAACGCGTTGATATCCTAACATCCCGTTCAGAATGGGCGCGGTGACTGACCAAGTCACCAGGCATCGCATCAGACGTTTGCCGCCTGGCAGCGCCTCAACCGCGTACAGGATGCGAGCTGTCAAGCTGATTTGCTTTATGCGAAGACGCCGAATTTTTGAGAGCATACCCGCCTGATCCGTGGGCCATTCACGCGGCAAAAATTGCACCATTCACACGGCAAAACTGTACATCGGAAAAAAAAAGATATTGATAATTATTGCACGATCTCACAGCTTTGCAAGAAACGCACGCCGCCCCACGGAAGTTCGCCAGCGCGCGTGCGGGGATGCGGTTGCGGATTTCGGCGATCCCATTGAGTGCTTTGAAAGATCCACACGCCGTCTCTTCCCCAGAGCGCTCGGAAAAAACTCGTTACGGCTCAACTGCGGAATCGCAGCATGGCATGACGCTTTCCTGGCAAAGCTCATCGCAGCGGAAACTTTTCGCCGGTTCACCTGTAAGCGGCGCGGGAAACGGTTTGTCCGGCGAGGATGCCGTGGTACCGGGTGCCTTGACCGGCCAGAAGAAGGCCCGCCGCGGTTAGGCCTTGCGCGCCGGACGTTTCATCGCCCGGATTGCCCGGCGCGCCGCGCGCGGATTGAAGAACGGTTCGTTTGATGGTGTCGTAGACGCTTCGCTTGATGGCATCGTTGACCAGCTAAACCCGCGGCGGGTGGGTTTTACCCCAGGCGGCGAAGCCAATAATTGGTGGTGTAGATATCCGCTATGATCGCTTCGAGATAATGGAATTTGATGTTCAGGAAGATCGACCTTGGGCCCACTGCGAATCAAGCCGAGGGCGCCGGCCGGAATGTGCATGCCTGTCCGGGGAGGAGTTCGATCACGGCGGCACGGCTTTGGTGTTGCGGCTGGTAGGCTGCCGCATCAAGGGCTATTAGTCTTTTGGATCATCCGCTTGGCAAGCCTGAAGGGTGCCTTGAGCCCTTCATGCTGGAATACAGCAAATCATCGGTACTTGCCGGATTCGCCTTCGTAAGCATTTAGAAGGCGTGATGTTGCAGCCTGTCCCTAACCCGCGATTGGCCAGGCGGCAACGGCCGACATCCGAGATGGCGGAGACAATAATTCGCCTGATAAATCCTCGCCCTATATGTCATAGGGGAGAGCGTGAACCAGATGCTGACGCTCACGGAGACCATAGTCCCGTTCGTCACAAGGTGAGGTGCCAAGGGCGGGTGATGGACAGCTGTTCCAGGCGTCAGATGAAACACCGTCCCAGACTCCAGGATTTCTTCGCGGTAGATTCCGGCCATAGGATTCCCTGCGTAGAACCGCTCGATTTCATTTTCGGTCAGCACGAAGCGGTCCTGGGGGTCGAAGAGACGAACATTTTTTTCGCCTCGAATTTGAAAAAGGAAATTCGAATCATGATCGAAATGGTAGGGCGTGACCATATTGGGAGACGCCACGAAAACTGTGATCCCTGACAAGCCAATATCGTGCCGCAATGGCAGCCCAGTGAGGCCCTCTATCTCGCCGATCGTCTTGTGGAGGATGTGGTCATAATCGGGGTCCAATTCCTCAAGGCTAGATATTTTAAACCAAATCTTACCCTCTTCGAAATGGTGTATTGCTTGGAGCAGCCTGTCTCCCAGCGGAGCGCAGTTGAATTTCGCATCCCCTTCAATTGTGAGCGCGAAATTTGTTGGATCGACTCTGTCGATGGCTCCCTTGGCCAGGGCAAGCAGCTTGGTGATATCGAACAGGGGATGGTTCGCCAGAGTATGGCGAAAAAGGTAAGGCGTGGAATTAAGCCGCTTCCAGTTGCCCGGATTTTCGCGTCCAATGACACGCGTGTTGTCTTTTGCGTGCTCGACCAGAGTTGAAAGAGACATCGTCGAGTGCCCCGCAGGTGAACAACGCTATATGGTTACTAATGCTATTATGGTTTCGGACGTGCTATCCTTCGCATGCCCCCTGCACGGAAAAGTTGCAATTCCGGTCCTATAGGAGGTTACAGCGGTCGGGCGAAAGGGTGCGTTATTTTCCAGGATAAATTACCGCCATTGTCTCGATTTCGGTAAAGTTGCCTCGCAGTTTTGTCAAGGAAAGGCGGGTCTCGGGCAGCGTAGTAAATGCGCAGCTGCAAGGATCACGTTTGGGCCAACTTCACTCCCCCAAAGCAAATCGCCCATAACCTCGCCCAAAAAGCTCCGGGCAGTGACTTCCCTCTGTCGCAAGCGCAAAGCCGCGCCACGCGACGGCGAAGTCTTCGCAATCCTCCGTAAAGCGCCACGAAAGATCAAAATCGAGGGCCACGGCTTTCGCCTTTATTCGCGCCGGGGGTGATCATGACAAAACCACCAAAGAAGCCGTTGGACCCAGGCGAGCATATTGAATCTCGCATTTCTGACAAACAACTCGAACTGATTGGCGAAGTCGTCGCCAATTGGTCACGTCTTGAAGGTGCGCTAGACTTAGCAATTTGGTCATTTCTCAAGATTGATGAGGAAGATGGAAGAACTGTTACAGCGCGCCTTGATGCGCGGCCAAAAATCGAAATGCTCAGTAGAACTCGGTAAACGGCATATCTCAGATGCGCGCATCAAAGCCAAGTTCGAGAGTTTATTAAGAGAAATCGTTGAATTACAGGCAGACCGTAACTTCATTGTCCACGGTATGTGGGCGACGATCATGCCGAGCGGCACACCCACAGCACTCTCCTTGCGTCCGAAGGCCGACCCGTGGAAGGTTATCGGAGAAACGTTTCCAGCTGAACGTATGCGCTGGATCATTCAGCAAACCAAAAAGTTCACGCAGGCGCTTAATGATTTGCCCGGCGCGCTTGTTACATCGACCGATAAATTGCCTCAACAACCTGCGTCGTAACCTACCAGCCCTTGTACAGGGCTTGAATTGAAAACTGAGCCAACGCGAAGTGGCCCCCATCGATCATCTCGGCCGATCGTTGCGCCTCTTTCAGAAGTTTGAGCATCTCAAGAACTCTCTTCTGCGTCGATGCCTTGCATCCCTCTGACGCAAAGCTATTTTGGCTCCCGTAACTCCTCATAGCCGCGCACAAGATCGCCGCTCAAGGCATCGGCGATGAGTTTGCGGGTTTCGGCGATCCCGTAAAGCGCCACGAAAGACCCAAATCGCGGGCCGCGGCTTTCGCCGAGCAGCACGCCATAAAGCATGGCGAACCAATCGTTCGAGACGCCGGGACGCTCAAGCGTCGCCCCCTTGGCTTTCATATCCTGATAGCGCGGCAATTTCCGCGCGACATCGTAGAGCACTGTCTGAATCGCTTCCGCGCTGGCGTCCGGGGGCAGGGCGCAGAGAGCGGCGGACAGATTTTCGAGCGCCTCGCGTTCGATTTCGTCCGGCTCGCGAAAGCTTTTCGCGGGGAGCACGAAATCGCGGAAATAGTGCACCGCATAAGCGACCAGCCGGTCGAGGCGCGGATGCGTCGCGGCTGAGACATCCGGCGCATAGCGGCGCAGAAAACCCCAGAGAACCTGCGGATCTTCGCTGTTTGCTACAGCGGCTAGGTTTAGCAACATGCCAAAGGTAATAAGCGTGGCTTGGCTGCCATGCCCGCGCAAGACTTCGGGAGGCGGCGGCTCGCCCGAATGAATATGCCAAACCGGATTGCCGAGACGCTCCTTGGCCGCTTGCCTTGGATAAGCGTCGAGATGGCTAAGATAATCATCGACGGTGCGCGGGATAACGTCGAAATAGAGCCGCTTGGCTGCGGTTGGTTTCTGATACATGAAAAGCGACAGACTTTCGGGACTCGCATAGGCGAGCCATTCATCAATCGTCAGGCCATTGCCTTTCGATTTCGAGATTTTTTGGCCCTTTTCGTCGAGGAACAATTCATAAGTGAATCCTTCCGGCGGCGTGCCGCCGAGCGCGCGGGTGATCGCGCCCGACAATTTGACCGATTCGATCAAATCCTTTCCAGCCATCTCATAGTCCACCTTAAGCGCATACCAGCGCATCGCCCAATCCGGCTTCCATTGCAGCTTGCAGGCACCGCCAGTTGCCGGGGTCTCGAAAATCTCCTTTGTGTCCGGATCGCGCCAAGTGAGCGTGCCCGCGCCGGCATCGATCCCTTCGATCGGCACCTGCATCACAACGCCGGTCCTTGGATGCAAGGGCAGAAACGGCGAATAAGTAGCAGCCCGCTCCTCGCGAAAGCTCGGCAGCATGATCGCCATGACGTCGTCGTAGTGCGCTAGGATGTGGAGAAGCGCGGCGTCGAAGCGGCCAGACCTATAGTAATCCGTCGCCGAAGCGAATTCGTAGTCGAAGCCAAATTGATCGAGAAAGGCGCGCAGCCGCGCGTTGTTGTGCGCGCCAAAGCTTGGATGCGTGCCGAAAGGGTCTGGAACTTCTGTGAGCGGCCGGCCCAAATGGGCGGCGACAAGCTCCTTGTTTGGAATATTGTCCGGCACCTTGCGAAGGCCGTCCATGTCGTCCGAAAATGCGAGGAGGCGGGTCTTGATCTTGTCCCCGGTCAAGACCCGGAACGCGTGGCGCACCATGCTCGTGCGGGCGACCTCGCCAAAAGTTCCGATATGCGGCAGGCCGGAAGGCCCGTAGCCGGTCTCGAATAGCACCTCGGTCTGCCCGGTTGCCGCAATCCGCCGGAGGAGCTTGCGCGCTTCCTCGAATGGCCAGGCATTGCTTTGACCGAGCGCTCCGGCGAACGACATGGCAAGACCTTGAGAAAGTAAAGAAGTTCGCGGCGAGCGGTCCGCAAACGATAAGGAGCGCGGGTTCGCTCGTCAATTACCCCTCGCCTAGGTCATGTGCAGGAGAGGCGGTCCGCTTTGTTGCCGCGAATTTGCAGGTGGGCGTTTCGAGTGTCGTGAAATGGCCGCAGCACTTTCGCGGCGGTTTGGATCGTACCAAAATGCTTCACGTGAAGCATTTTGGTACGATTTGAGGCCAAAATCTTACAAGGCATCAGACGGCAGCCCATTCTTCGATCATGTAACATCGATCAATTTTTTGGTGCAATTGCAACGGGGGCGCGGCGGCGCCTCGATAGCTTTGCCGGTTTGCGGGGGTCATCCCCAATGTAAGGTTTGCTCAGAATTGAGGCAGGCAGGCAAGATACCCGAGCGCCACCGCTTGGTCTCGTCAATTGCAGCCCACCAGTCGTAAACGACGGAATATTTTTGCACCCGAATTCTGTACAGAGAAAGCCTTGCAATATAAATGGCCGAATTTTGGTGCAGAATTCTTGACTTCTGCAAAGATCGCGAACGCCCGGTTCCTGATCGGTCCGCAACGGGGACTAACGACCGACAGCGCACGTTGAGCAAAAGGCTGGTCGAAAGCTCTCGGATCGGAGTGTGTTTACGCGGTTGAGCTATGAACCTCATGCTCTCGTATCGGCGTGTCGCGGTACTCTCGAATGAACTCCTTTGTCCGAAGCCGCTCTTGATGTTCGTGCCAACCACGATCTAAGGCTTCCTTCAGCCGTTCGTTTTGAATCCTTTCCGCTCGCTCCCTTGCGGCTTGCTCCCGCTGAGCCTGCGCTTTGGCGCCTTCTTCGGCTCGGGCTCTTTTCATCATTTCGTTGGCTAGCTTTGCGGCGGCCGCCGCAATGATAGCGGTCTCCGCCGCAGCGAGAGCTGCCGCAGCAAGAACCGCTTTTGTCCTCTTGTCCGGGTCTCGCGCTGCCATAGATTTAGACACGCCAGCGACCGCCGTAGCGATCGCCGTACCCTGTTCAAAACGATGTGCAAGGGCCTCCCAGTTTCCAGAGGTCAATAAATCATGAGACGCAGCAAGGCGTCTTGAAGCTTCCGCCACAACATTCATGATGTCATGTCCGTCGTTAGGCGCATTACTAAAAAGAGGTTTCTGACGACCTCGTCTTTGGTGGCATCGCGGTCCATTATCGTGCGTTTTTCGAGCGTCAGCGACCAGTCGCCGATCGGAGATGCATTATAGACCTCGCGACGCGATTGGAACGCAAATTCGGCACCTTGCGGAGCAGTTGCCAGAGGAAAGTAAATTGTCGGCCGCATTGACCAGAGCTTTGGAATCCCACTACCAATGCTCTGATCGGGCATGGTCACCTTGACGCGCACGTAGTCCGGAGCCTTTGGAAGGCCGTCCGCATATGTATAAACTTCAAGCGCCCGAATTCGGGGTCTTGTCAAGGAAAGTGCTTGAGCTGCAAATAACTCGGGTGTGATCTTGAAATTGAACGAGCCGCTGCTCCGACCAGCGTTAAAATCGGCCTCCGACAAAAGACCGGGCACTGAGGCCGCGTCCCCGCCTTTCCGAAGCCCAATGGCGACGAGAATGGAAGTTTTGCCGAGCAACGCCCGATCAAGCAACACAGAAGTCTTCTTTGACCAACTATCCAGTCTGTTCAAGTATCCGACTTTAGTTGGTTCAGGCAAAGAATTTATGTTAATTCCATATAATTCTTTGCAGCCGACAGCTAACGAACGCACTTTAAGATATGCTTCGGTCAACTCAAGCGCAAACTCATCTTTAATAGACCCGAAGCGTTCAGCGTGATTATTGCCGCTGCCGGGTTGCCGCAACAGCGCAAGCCTAGCGGACAATTGCTCTTTACGCGCGTCCACTAGTTGCTGCTCAATCTGCCGCCGCTTGTTGTAGATGTCTGGAGCGTCGCTGGACGATGCGAATTTCGTTCCACTTAATTGCGGATCATACATCGCTCCTGCAATATGGGGATTATAAGTAGCGTCAAAATCGGCTAGTGCCTCGCTGAATTCAATGGTTTTCCGTTCCAGTATCAATTCCAGCCGGGCTGCCGAGGCCAATACCTCTAGTTGCTGTGCTTTTTCCCGTAGGTTCTTGCAGTTCAAAATGTGCTCAACAAGAGCTGTCGATAGATATTCGATTTCATAAGGAGAATATTGTAGTTGAGACTTAGTATAAGTATTAAGTAATTCGTCTGCCCCAACATCGATTGGTTGAAGTATGTCGGGGATCTCGTTGGGCGCAGCTGGGGCGAGTACAAAATTTCCCTCCAAATCTCGCCCTGCCCCCAGTGGGGCAACCGCATCTAGGGACTTGGACAGTTTCGTGAAATCCATAGGTGTTATTGAAGCCGCTGCTGCCGTCAGAACTAGGTTTGAACTAGAACTTAGTGGAGCAGCCCGCATGGCTGCGTCAGCAGCTCCGCCAGCTAGTGACGTACTAGCAACGAGAGTTGAAAAACCAATGAAGTCCCGTCGATCCATTGTGCACCTTCCCTGAAGCGAGAGAGTTTAACTCGCATTGCCGATGTGTAAAGCTGAAATAGCGCATATCTACTGGCGGATCGATGTGGCTACTTTTCACCCGGAAGCCTAGTTCGCAACGTCCGGTCCCCGGCATCGCCGCCGGTCACCTGCGGCTTCTCAAAACCGCCCCGATTTTCGGCCCGAAACGCGCGGTGCGAATTCCTTGATTTATGCGCAGTGATTCGACCCCATCGCAACGCCTCAATACACCAAATGAATTCGGGGCTCGAGCAGAAACGGAGCAGAAAGTCAAATTGGAAAGGGACAGTTGTAAAAAAAAACTCGCCGAAGTGGTTTCCGCATACGAACCAACCCGACAGGGAGGCGTTGCTACTTCAGCCGCTTAATTCGCCGTATCTCTGCTTTTGCATCTTCCAATTCGACAAACCACCCCTCGATGCCTTCAAGGTAATCAGCCAGCTTTTCCATGGCGATTGCGAGTTCCCCGACGTTATCGAGCTTAAGATCGGGGCTGAGTGACGGTGCTGCAGCAGAGCCAAATCGGTTGGCTTCTTGAGCCTTCGTTGTCGCATAGCGGAATTGTTGGCCATCAGGGTCGTGCTCATGAATTTGGCGAATATAGGAGTCCACCCCTTCCAGTTCCGCGGCTGGAAATGGTAGGGTGCTTGCGCACTTACAGACAAAATCGAGCAATGGCCGTGCCTCCCGCCATAGTTCCGACAGACCATGACGACCGAGCGTTTTCAAATCTTGCTCCGTTAGCTCGCGGTCGAGCAACCCAAAAGCAGACGTAATGATGGCCTTGAGTACAAGCTCGGCGTGATGCCTGTAAAGATAGACGATCGGATAGATCAGAAATCCTTGCTCGTGGCCGGTATCGCTCGACTGAGCGGCCAAATGGTGGGCGGCAAGCCGAAACCCCCTGCTGTATACCCAGTCCATCATCCCGATACGGATATCACCATAGGCTTGTTGCTCCTCGCTGGAACGGCGGGGAAACAGGATGTCTTCCTTTCGGAGCGGTGATCCCGAACCGAATCCGGATAGATCGTCGTTACTCATTCGTACCCCTCTAAAAAAGTGTGATAAGGGCGTTATGGAGACTAAAGTAACAACGACAAGCACCTATTGTCGCACAAGCGCCAATATGGAACCTGCAGCGGGCAGTTCAAAAACCGACCTTTTCGCGCGGGTTGACTTTAAGTGCAATTTCGACGGCCTCTTATGCCAAGTCCCGTAGAGCGTAACTCGAACGTCATGCTCGGACTTGATCCGGGCATCCAAACTCTTGTGTTTAGATGGCCGGGTCAAGCCCGGCCATGACGAGGGGCATGCCAGGGTCGTTCCTTAGACGCGGTGCATAAGCACCCCGCGCAAATCAGACCGTCACCTGCGCGCCGAGCTCGACGACGCGGTCGGACGGAATCGAGAAAAAGTCGGTCGCATTCGCCGCTTGCCGCGACAGCGCGATAAAAAGCCGGTCCTGCCACAAAGGCATCTCCGACTTAGGCGCAGGTCTGATCGTCCGGCGGCCCAGGAAGAACGATGTCGTCATGATGTCGCATTTCATGCCGGCCTTGCGCAGTAAGGCGAGCGCCGCCGGAATGCGCGGGCTTTCCATATAACCAAAATGCAGAATTACGCGGGTGAAATCCTCGGAAAGTTTTTCGATCTGATAGCGCTTGATGGCGGCCACACGGGGCGTGTTTTCGGTCGTGACCGACAAAAGCCAGACGCGCTCGTGCAAAACCTTGTTGTGTTTGAGATTGTGCAGCAGGGCAGAGGGCGCGATCTCAGGCGAATTCGTGAGGAAAATCGCAGTTCCGGGCACCCGTGTCGGTTTCGATTTCTCCAGCATCCGGATGAGATCGGGAAGGGGGATCGAATCGCGGCGGAGTTTTTCGGTGAGAAGATTGGTGCCGCGAACCCAGGTCCACATCACGATCATCGCGCCGCTGGCGAGCAACAGTGGCACCCAGCCGCCATCGACAATCTTCATGAGATTGGCGGCAAGAAAAGCAAGATCGATCGCGAGGAATCCGGACACGAACAGCGCCGCGAGCCAGACCGGCCAATGCCAGCATTTCCATACGACCACGAAGGCGAGCGCGGTGGTCACCACCATCGTGCCGGTGACCGCGATGCCATAGGCGGAAGCCAGTGCACTCGAACTCTTGAACAACATCACCAGCAGGAGAACCCCGAGCAAGAGCAGACGATTGATGCGCGGAATGAAGATCTGGCCTTCCTGGGTGTCCGAAGTGTGCAAGATAAGCATCCGCGGCAACAGTCCGAGCTGGATCGCCTGGCGGGCGAGCGAGAAGGCGCCGGTGATGACCGCCTGGCTCGCGATGACCGTGGCGATCGTGGAAAGGATGACCAGCGGCAGCAGCGCCCAGTGCGGCGCGAGCAGGAAAAACGGATTTTCCGTCGCCAGCGGATCAGTGAGAACGAGTGCGCCTTGGCCGAGATAATTCAAGGTCAGCGCCGGCAGCACGAAGACCATCCACGCCGTCTGAATGGGGGCGCGGCCGAAATGGCCCATGTCCGCGTAAAGCGCCTCCGCTCCGGTCACCGCAAGAAATACCGAACCCAGCACCACAAAACCAAGCATGCCGTGGTCGATCAGAAACCTTAAGCCGTGAATCGGGTTGAAGGCCTGAAGGATGCGTGGCGCGTCGCCAATGTGGGTCGCGCCGAGAAGGCCGATCGTCAGAAAAAAAACCGCCATGACCGGGCCGAAGAAAGCCGCGACGCGCGCGGTCCCGCGCCTTTGCGCCCAGAAGATCGAAATCAGAATGACGATGGTGAGCGGCAGGATATAGGGCGAAAAAACCGGCGTGACGAGTTCGAGGCCTTCAAGCGCGGAAAGAACCGAGATCGCCGGCGTGATGACCGCGTCGCCTGAAAACAGCGCCGCGCCCGCGACGCCAAGAAAAAAAACCGGCGCCACGCCACGACCGAGCGCCGATTGGGCCAGTGCCATCAGCGATAAGGTGCCGCCTTCGCCCTTGTTGTCAGCGTGCATCAGAAAGAGCACATATTTCGCGGTCACCGTGAAAAACAATGCCCAAATCAGCAGCGACACGGTTCCAATCACGCCCGTGTCGGTCACCCCGGTGGCTTTGATATGATGAAGCGATTCGCGCAGCGCATAGAGAGGGCTCGTCCCGATGTCGCCATAGACGACGCCGAGCGACCCGAGCGCCATCGCGGCAAAGGCGGTTTTTCGCGGGACCGGGGCTACGGGATCGCAAACGTCCCCCCGCGCGGGCGGCGGGCCTTGCTCTTGCGCGATTTGTCGCCCCATCGAATGTCCTTCGAAGCCGCCGTCATGCGCCGGTTGAACTGCCGGAACCTTGTTGTTGCATTGCAATATAGTCGTTTCCGGGCCGGGAGAGAAGGGGGTGGATTTGCTGGAAGGCCCGATGACTGTGCCGGAGTTGGTCATGATCCGTGCCAGGATAAGCGTTTTCGGCCTGGGGCCGCCGCGCCTTGTGATCCATGTGCGCCATGAACCATGAACCAAGCAAATGGTTGCCCGGTTTTGTGAGAAGGCGATAAATTTTTCATGCCGGCATTGGCCACGGGGAACGCGAGACTTTACTAAATAGTCGCCGCGCGGCCTTGCGTGAAGCGTTTGCTGCCGGCCGCCAAAGCGTGGCCACACTCGAACCAGTAAGTATTATGCGTAATCTTCCATGCCGTGCGATGTCCACCGGCCAAATCGCTTCGTAAAGCATTACAAGAGATTAGCGACATACGTAGGCGCTGAAGCGGCCGAAGATGGTCCACGTAGGCACTGAAGCCCGGCGCAAGTATGGGCTGGGCGCCGGTAATAATTTTTGGCAGGGCGACGCGAGCTAGCCTAGGGGCGGCGGGATTTGCGGCATTTGGCGGCCGGTGCGCCAGTAGCGGGACAACTTGCAGGGCCTCAGCGGGCGCCGGCTCGCCAGCCGGCTGTCCGGGCGATTGGAGCGCGATGCCGCCGGCCGCGGGCATGAGTTCCACCGGGCGCGCTGGGGGCAGCGGTATGTCCGCGAGCAAAACGCCGGTCGGCGCCGGTCTCGCGGCCGGTTGCGGCGAAACCGCCGCGCGATCGTGCTTCGCCGCCTCGCCGATGCCGAACACCGGCAGCATTTTATCCATCAGGCCAGCGAGAAGAGGCTTTTCCGCTTGGGCTCTGCGGCAAGTGGAGGCTTCCCGGCGGCGGCCGAGGCAGTCATGATCCTTGGCCCATTCGTCTTGGGCGCGTTGCAGTCCCGGATCCCAAGCTCAATAAATTCGCTTCCTCTCAAAACCTTGTAATGCCGGGTCAAGGTTCCAAGCCGCGCCCGCACGGCGGCCGGATAGATATCAAATAATTGTTGCGAGACCTCAGCGATTCGGTTTGATGATTGCGGGGATCATAGGCAAGATGAAATTTAAGTGCGCTACCTGGATAGACGCAAACATTGGGCAGGCCGAGCGCCATCGTGCAAGCAGAGCGGCACTCATGCAGTCTGACGTCGCGTTCCGACGCCCGGTAGATCGCGGTTTGATTCTGGTAATCCGTGACGACGCCCCCAACATCCTTCATCACGATGACGGGCGCCGGCATCGGCGGCGGCTGCAAGATAACTCAATACCCACCTTGCAACTCATATTCGCCAGGGACCCAACACGATTTTATTCAAGCCGTGCCCTGTCCAAACATAAGGAAACGTAGTGAACCCATTCTTAACAAATCGCGGCGGAAACTGCGATTTCTGGCGCTTGCTCGATATCGATCATCCGAGCGCGAGTTTGCTCGTAAATGAAGCGCGACATTGACCGCGTGGACTAATCCGTGATGATGCCGGGAGCCTCTGGCGGCTATTTAGGTTGGCGTGAGCAAAAAAGATGTCCTGCCAAAACAACATCACTAGTCCAGGCTTCGGGGTCTATGTGCATTGGCCGTTTTGCCTCTCCAAATGCCCCTATTGCGATTTCAACAGCCATGTGCGCGCGAAGCCCATCGACGAGGCCCGTTTTGTCGCGGCCATAAGGTCGGAACTCGCGCACCGCGCGGCGTTGACGCAAGGCCGCACGGTAGCCTCGATCTTTTTTGGGGGCGGCACGCCATCCTTGATGAAGCCTTAAACAACCGCCGCCATCCTCGACGCGATCGCCGCGCTCTGGCCGGTCGCGCCCGAGGCCGAGATCACCTTGGAGGCCAATCCGACCAGCGTCGAGGCGGAGCGGTTGCGCGGCTTCCGGGCAGGCCGGCGTCAACCGTGTTTCGCTTGGCGTCCAAGCGTTGAACGACGCGGATTTGAAGGCGCTCGGCAGGGGCCACACGGCCGAGGAGGCTGCGCGCGCGGTCGAACTCGCCGCGGCCGATCTTCGAGCGCTATTCCTTCGATCTGATCTATGCGCGGCCCGGCCAAACGGCGGCCGGCTGGCGGCGAGGAATTGGAAGCGCGCGATTCTCCGCGCGCGCGATCATCTCTCGCTTTATCAGCTCACGATCGAGCCAGACACGATGTTCGAGCGCTTGCGCGATGCGGGCAAGCTGAGCGTCCCCGATAATGATCGCGCCCGCGCAATGTGGGACGTGACCCAGGATGTCACGTCGAAGGCCGGGCTTCCCGCCTATGAAATCTCCAATCACGCGCGGCCCAGGTGCGGAGAGCCGGCACAATCTCATCTATTGGCGATATGGCGAATATGTCGGCGCTGGGCCCGGCGCGCATGGCCGGATTTTGACGGCAGAAGGCCGCCGCGCGCAAGCGACGGAGCGCCATCCCGAAACGTGGCTGACCGTGGTCGAGAGCGAAGGCCATGCCTTGGTCGAAGACGATTATTTGTCGGCGGAGGAGCAGGGCGACGAATTTCTGCTGATGGGCTTGCGTCTTGCCGAAGGAATCGAGCCGGCCGAATTCCTGGCGATGTCCGGCCGCGATCTTGATCCCCGCCGCGTTGCCTCGCTCATCGCCGATGGCATGGTCGAATATACGTCACGCGGGCGCCTCCGGGTAAGCGCGGAAGGCTTTCCGGTGCTTGACGCGGTCGTCGCCGATCTCGCCGCCTGAGCAAGGGAAACCGTCCGAGCCCATATGGCGCTTGATAAATTCGGCCATGATAGCTGCTTACACTGTTCGCTATCGAATGAACAGCGGCTCTACCCCGCGTTTGGGTCTTGCGGGATTTTCGAAGCAACGGTGCGATTTTGTTCGCCGCCCCAAGCCCTTTAGGATGGGCGGAGCATCCGCGATTTGGCTTAGCCCATGCGCCTCGACTGGAACGACATCAAGGCCCGCGCGGCGAAATTCGCCGAGGATTGGAACGGCGCCCAATACGAGCGCGGCGAGACGCAAACATTTTACAACGAATTTTTCGAACTTTTCGGCGTCACCAGGCGGCGGGTCGCAAGCTTCGAGCACCCCGTCAAGCTGCTAAAGAAGCGCGGCTATCTCGATCTCTTTTGGAAGGGCAAGCTGCTCGTCGAGCAAAAGTCCGCTGGACGCAGCCTGACGCCCGCGAGACGGCAGGCGCTAGATTATTTTCCGGGCCTCAAGGAACACGAGCTTCCGCGCTATATTCTCTTGTCGGATTTTCAGAATTTCGAGCTTTACGATCTCGACATCGCGCCGGACCGGCCAGTGTGCTTCCGGCTCCCGGAGCTGCCGGATCACGTTCAGGATTTTGGCTTCATCGCCGGCCAGGAACGGCGGGTTTTCCGCGATCAAGATCCCGTAAACATTCTCGCTTCCGAAATCATGGGCGCGCTGCACGACGCGCTCGACGAGGCGGGCTATCGCGGCCACAAGCTCGAACGTTTCCTGGTCCGCCTTTTGTTTTGTCTCTTCGCCGACGACACAGGCATTTTCCAACCGCTCGGCATATTCGAGGAGTTTTTGCGCGATCGCACACGTGAGGATGGCGCGGACCTCGGCCCGATGCTCTCCAAACTTTTCGAGGTGCTCGACACGCCGGAGACGGACCGCGGCCACAAACTCGATGGCGATCTGGCCCGCTTTGATTACATCAATGGCGAGCTGTTCCGCGAACGCCTGCCACTGCCTGATTTCGACCGCGCCATGCGCGACAAACTCTTAAACGCCTGCGGCTTCAATTGGGAGAAAATTTCGCCCGCGATCTTCGGGTCGCTGTTTCAGTCGGTCATGGATAAGGCTGCCCGACGCAAGCAGGGCGCCCATTACACCAGCGAGAAAAACATTCTCAAGGTCATCGAACCGCTGTTTCTCGACGATCTCAAGAACGAATTTGCGCGGCTGAAAGCGCGAAAAGATACCGGGCGGAGGAGGGCGCTCGAGGACTTTCATGAGAAACTCGGCAATCTCACTTTTTTCGATCCGGCCTGCGGTTGCGGAAATTTTTTGGTCATCGCCTATCGCGAATTGCGCGAGCTCGAAATCGCGGTTTTGAAGGAACTTTATCCCGGCACACAGCGCGTCACCGACATTGGACTCTACACGAAGGTCAACGTTGATCAGTTCTTTGGGATAGAGATTTCGGAATTCCCGGTCCGCATTGCCGAGGTTGCAATGTGGATGATGGACCACATCATGAATGCGCGGCTGTCCGCCGCCTTCGGCGAAAGTTTCGTGCGCATCCCCTTAAAGACGTCGCCGAACATTCTTCATGCCGACGCGCTGGAGACGGATTGGCGAGAAGTGCTCGCGCCAGAAAAATGCTCCTACATTCTCGGAAATCCGCCTTTTGGGGGGCAAAGCTATCAGTCGGCACATCAACGCGATCAAATGCGCCGAGTTATTGGCGCTAAGAACAAAAGAGCGGGATCTCTCGATTATGTCTGTGCCTGGTTTATCAAAGCGGGCCAATATGTTCGTGAGCTCCGCCACCCTCATCCTGAGGACGCGCGAAGCACCGTCTCGAAGGATGCGCCACGGCCCGCGCCCTTCGAGACGCGGCCGTCGGCCGCTCCTCAGGGTGAGAGCCGTGGTTCCAAGCCGCTCCGCATTGGTTTTGTTGCCACGAATTCGATCACCCTAGGTGAGCAGGTGGCGCAGCTCTGGCCCTTGCTCTTCGAGCGTTACGGGCTGGAGATCGCCTTCGCGCACCGCACCTTCGCATGGATGAGCGATGCGAAGGGTAAGGCCCATGTCCATTGCGTCATCATTGGGCTCACGCGGCGCGACGATGAGCCGAAGGAAAAGCGGCTTTTTTCCTATGACGACATCAGGGGCGATGCGAAGGAGAGCACGCACACGGCCCTGTCGCCCTATCTCTTCAACGCGAGCGGTCTGTCAACGCGATATACCGTCGTGCGTGACCAGCGTCTGCCGCCTTCTAACGTTCGTCCGCTACGAATGGGCTCAAAGCTCGTTGACGACGGACACTACATCTTCGACGAGGAACAGAAGGCAGAGTTTGAAAAGCGCGAACCACATTCAGCCTCCCTTTTCGTTCCATTGGTCGGGTCGGACGAATTCATCAACGGGACAAAGAGATGGATATTGCTATTAGAAGCTGTACCACCGGAAAAGCTTCGATCAATGCCTCTCGTCATGGAACGAATTTCGGCGGTCCGGAAATACCGATCTGCAAGTCGGAAGGCTAAGACGCGAGAGTTGGCTGATTTGCCGACTTCGGTTTGAGGTCACTACAATACCGAAGCGCCCGTTTTTGGCTGTTCCAAAGGTGAGCTCCGAAAGAAGGGACTACGTTCCAATTGGCTGGTTGGAACCTCCCATTTTGCCGAGTCAGCTTGTGCAGGTAATGATCGACGCCAATCTCTGCGATTTTGCGCTGATCACCTCGCGGATGCACATGGCCTGGCTCCGCAACATCGGCGGGCGACTTGAGAGCCGCTATCAATATTCGATTGGCATCGTCTACAATCCCTTCCCCTGGCCGCAGCTCGATGACGCGGCCAGGCAAAAAATCGAAAAGCTTGCGAAAGCCGTGCTCGATGCCCGCGCAGCGCATGAGGGCGCGACGTTGGCCGACCTTTACGATCCCGATGTCATGCCGGAGGATCTGCGCAAGGCGCATCGCGTGCTCGACGAGGCAGTGGATCGCCTTTATCGTAAGGAGCCTTTCGCGAGCGACCGGGAAAGGGTCGAGCATCTTTTCGGCTTGTACGAAAGGCTCACCGCGCCGATGCTCGCCGCCCCCGCCAAACCGAAGCGCGGCCGGAAAAAGTGAAGGCCCGGGGCACCCTTGCGCCAGGCTGTACCGACGACCCCGACTATTTAAAAGAAATTAATGTATACCTACGTAGACCTCCTTGAATGAATGCTCGCCATAATACTTGCCTTAAATTAATTAATAGAATAACATAGTGTTAACAAACTCAAATCGTAAAATTTGTCTTTACTTTATGTTTGATTTACTTATATCATATAAAGCTTGGATTCAGTGTGTTGCTTAAACTGGTTTTCATTTGTGATTTGTATTTTGGTTGCATCGACGCGCCGGCAGGCAAGCCGCCGCAATGCAATTACGAAGAGGTTAATCCCATGATGAGTGCCCAGAAAAGCGAGGCCGCGCAGCCACGCGCCAGTGCTTGCCGAGGTCCGGCCAGCCTATCTCGAGGCTTTGACTCTGGTCGAGAGGCTGCATCGCCGCCTTCTCGACGTGATCAAGGACGAATTCGACCGGCGCGGCCGCAGCGACATCAACTCCGTGCAAGCCTTGCTGCTTTATAATATCAGCGACAAGGAATTGACCGCCGGCGAATTAAGGACGCGCGGCTATTACCTTGGTTCGAACGTCTCTTATAATGTCAAGAAATTGGTCGAAACCGGTTATCTGCATCATGCGCGCTCGCGCATCGACCGCCGCGCCGTGCGAATCAGCCTGACCGACAAGGGCAGGGACATCCACACCATCGTCTCTGGGCTCTACGACAAGCATGCCGCCACGGTGGAGCAAATCGGTGGGATCAACTCCGGCGAGTTCGCAAGACTTAACCAATCGCTGGTCCGGCTCGAACGTTTCTGGACAGACCAGATAAGGTACAGACTGTGACCCGCAGGATACGATGCGAAGCTAAAGATTAAATCTGACCGCGGGAGCCTTTGCCCCGGGTTATTTTGGACACGGTGTTATTTCGAACCTAATCGCCACAAATTCGCCGTCCTGTTTGTGCCTTTGTGGTTCGTCTGTGCCACCTCGAAAGAAAAGCAGGTTACGCTGTTCGTGTCTTGAGTTTGGGTGTTAACTAGGTCTTCACGAAGCTCTTCCAAACCAATTGACGCATCGGGCCGGGAGGCATGGCCGCGCCGGATCGTTCGAGACCGGGATATTGTCCGCCCGTGCCGGATCGCAGCACACAGCCGAAAAAGCATTGTAAGGGCGTAGGATTGGAGGTCGAGACATTGGGATTTAAAACGAGAAAAGATTTGCCGCGCCTGGCGAATCGTCATTGTTGCCAAATTGGGCGGGTGGCGGTTGTAGTCACTGCCTTCGGGTTAATCCATGCCGCCGGCGCGGCCGCCGAGCCGCGCTACGCAGCGTTCGGCGAGCAGGCCGAATGGGCGCAACGTTACGATGCTGATCCCCGCCTTTCGGTCCTCCGCTCGAATACGCCCGTTCTCTCCGTGTCAAATCCATGTCGGCGACCGAACAAGCGATCGAAACCTACCGTCAGATCGTTGCCAACGGCGGCTGGGTCACGGTTCCGGCGGGACAGACGCTGAAACTTGGCGTAAACGGCCCGGCGGTGGTCGCGCTGCGCAAACGGCTCGTGGCATCGGGCGATCTCGATCCATCGGCAGGCGCTTCGCCGGTTTTCAATTCCTTCGTCGATGCCGCGGTGAAACATTTTCAGGCCCGCCACGGACTTCTCCAAAGCGGCGTGGTTTCAAAGGAAACCTTCGTCGCGCTCAATGTCCCGGCGGACTGTCCGGCTGCATCAGCTCGAAGTGAATCTCGTCCGGTTGCGCTCCTATTCCGGCAATCTTGGCGAACGTTTCGTCATGGCGAATATTCCGGCGATGGAAGTCGAGACGGTCGAGAACGGCGTTGTTGTGACACATCACGCGGCGGGTGTCGGCAAGATCGACCGCCAATCGCCGGTCATGATGACCAAGGCGATCGACATTAATTTCAATCCCTATTGGACCGTGCCCGCTTCGATCATCCGCAAGGATTTGATCCCGCGCATGCAAAAGGATGCAAATTATCGTCAACGATCATAAGATCCGGATCTTCGACAAGGATGGCCAGGAGCTGCAATCCGATCAGATCAATTGGAATTCGCTCGACGCGGTCAATTACAAGTTCCGCCAGGATCCGGGCGGCGATCTCAATTCGCTTGGCGTCGTGCGCATCAACATCAACAATCCCTATGGTGTCTATATGCATGACACGCCGGAAAAAGGCATTTTCGGCGACGATGACCGGTTTGTGTCATCCGGCTGCATCCGCGTCCAAAACGTTCGCGACTATGTGACTTGGCTGCTCAAGGACACGCCGGGTTGGGATCGCGCCCATATCGACGAAGTGATCCGCTCCGGCGAACGTGTGGATGCCAAGCTTGCCGCACCCGGTTCCGGTGTATTGGGTTTATATTACGGCCTGGGCGACACCCGAGGGTCTCACCGAGTTCCGCGAGGATATTTATCAGCGCGACGGCTTTACGCCGGATACGGCCGACGCTTCGACGGCTCCGCTCCCGCAATTGCAGCCCGCCGCCGGAAGCCCCGCGCGGTCAGCGCTCGCGGAGCCGCGTGCTCGAACCGATGAACGACGACGAATAGCTTCTGACACGAGTGGCAACGGGCGAAAGGCGTTGGGGCGATGGACCACGTCGACATTCGCCTCCGGCGCTATTGTTGAACTATGCCGAATTCGGTACGCCGGTCGTTGCGCAGGCGATCTTCCATTGCACTGTTGCTGCGGCCTTCCATTGTCCCGTTTTCGCCGGCTGACGACTTGGTGCTGCCGTATCCCTTCGCGCTCAGAATGGCGGGATTGACCCCGGCATCGACGAGGATTTGGCGCGCGGCGTTGGCTCGCCTTTGCGAGAGTTCTTTATTTGCGGTGGGATTGCCGATGCTATCAGCGTAGCCACTGATTTGAACCACTGTTCCAGGAGGCAATTGCTTCATCTGAGCGGCCACCTGCCGCAGGCAAATCTTGCCGCTCGATGGAATTTTGGCGCTATATTCAGCGAAATAAATGGGTCGGCAGATGAAGGTCCGGCTGATTTGCAGCGACAACTGAGTTAGATTGGATGCTGCCGCCGTTTTAGTCGGGCCACTGCCGGCAAGCGCAGCGACCGCAAATTGGGGCCCGAGAACGGATTTCACCGAACTTATGATCCCGTCGCGATCCGCATCAGGGATCGTTCCCCCAACACTAATGGCATTTCCTTCAAACACCGCTTCTGACCCCTGGGTTTTGAAATTGCCGAGCGCTGCCTTGAGGTCCTTCGTCCAGTCCGCCTGGCCGGCATGTTGATCCACAGCGAGATCGCCGGTTATTTTGTCGGCTCCGAACACCGTTTTGAGCGAATCGATGATTGCGGTACGAGTGGCGTCATCTCCTACAGTGCCGGAATAGACAATGAGGCCATCCACATTGCTAAGCGCCAAGTTCGCGGGTATCGCAGGCGCTGGTTCGGACGCCGGCTTGCCAAGTGCCAAACTCGGCGGAGAAGGAGGCTTGGGCGGGGTCGCCACACGCGCATTTTGCGCCGAGACCGGCGCGGACTGTACAGCGACACGGCTGACGTTTCTTCCAGCTGAAATCGCGTATCCCAAGACCCCGAGCATAATCACCACATAGGCGCCCGGAATGGACCACCACCAACGTAGTCCAAGAGCGTTGCCGCCGCCTCCCATGCTGCTTGTCGGAATTGGCGCAGCTCCGGGCAGCATAGTATCGCCAGCGCGGGAGGAAGAACCCGGGATGGCCGCATGGGGGAAACGCAATACCTCTGGAATGACTGGCGAGATAGCTCCGCCTTGGACCAGCTGGCCGATGATTTTGGGTATCGCATAGCCCAAAATCGTTGTTGCGAAGCGCTGGCTTATGCCGGCTTTATCGGCAATCTTGCTGATGATGTCGGAGCCTAGCACCTCCTCTACTTCTTGCCCCGAAAGCGGCACGGCATCGGTTCCGTCGACCCAAGAAGCAATTTCGGCGGCGAAACCCGCGGCCTTGAACTTCTCCAGGAAGCCGCCAATGCCGCCTGGCTGTCGAGCAACCAGATTCACGGCCTCTCGAATAAGCGAACGGCCCTTGGGTCCAAGATGATATCGCGCGCTGATTTCTTGAATGAGGGTTTCAAAAGTAGTGAGGTTGTCAAGAGTCGCCATCTTGCTTCGTCTCCTTACTTGAAAAATGCCGGCTGCCTCCGCGCGTCTCACGAACAGACGTTTGGTCCCTTCCAACGAACGGATAACCGCGGCTGGATGCAAAAGCTGCCGCGCTTGCGGCGAAGCGCAGAGCCGGAGAGCTTGACCCTGATATCGGGCGGTGGTTCAGGTTTGCCCCCGACATTCAACGCTCACTGCGGCTTCCGTGCGGAATCACGGCATTTCGAAAACCGTAACCGGCGCGGTCTCATGGATACTTCCCCAATTGATGTATCACATACCTTGTTATCGGTGACTCTTCCTTCCAGCCCGCTTTGAATCCCGCATTCAATAACGCGGAGCACGGAGGGGTTGTTTCGCAATGGCCACCCGAGGCTACGTGGAAGAGATCGGAGCCACGGGTTGTGACCGCAGAAAAGAAAGTAACAGGTCTTGCCGCCGCGCAAGTCTCATCACAACGATTTGACACTTGCCTCGCGCATTTTCACCTGGAACCACCTCAAGATAAGACGATATGGACTTATGAATGGTCACATTTAGGCTAGAGGCCGCGCCCCTATCTCGTGGCCTGCCAGCGGATGCTGCAGCAAATCCGCGGCGATGGCGCGCTCTCATAGAATCTTCAACCCTAAATGGAGAAACCTATGTCTCTAACATACGAGGAGATGACAAGCCACGAGCGCTCCGCCAAGGGCGGGTTCGTGGATGCCATCGGTGGCGTTGCCACTATTGTCCTTGCTATCTTGGGGTTGGCGGGTCTTGCTCCGAACATGATGATCGGAATTGCAACCATCGTCTTCGGCGTGGCCCTGCTGATCCAAGGCGGGACAATGTTATCCGAGTACGCCCGGATAATTTTTCCATCCGGCGCGAACGCTGCTTCCATTGACCATTTCGGCGGCAACAGCCTGTCCGCCGTTTTCCTGGTCGGTGCCGCCGGTATTGTCCTTGGCCTGCTGGCCTTGCTGGGCATTAATCACTTGCTCACGTCGGTTGCGGTTATCGCGTTCGGCACCGCCTTGGTGCTGAGCAGCAATTCGGTGTGGCATCTGCATGTGCTCAAGCATGCGGTGGCAAGAGCCGAAAGCCAGTCACCGCTTGCCGGAAGCGAATTTCTGGCAACCGAGATGGCCTCCGGTTCCGCAAGCATTCAGGCGCTCGCCGGGTTGGCCGCGATCGTGCTCGGCATTCTCGCGGTCGCGGGGATGGATGTAACAGTCCTGACCTTGGTCGCGTTGCTCGCACTTGGTGCCACGCTGGTCATGAGTGGAAGCACGCTGAGCGGGACGGTGATGAGCTTGATGCGGCCTTCGACTCAGATCTGAAGGCAAGCCATGAATCTGGACGGGCGCTGCTAAACTGAAGTTGAGATCCTAAGCGCACGCCTCCCTGTGATCCGTGGCAATGGGCTGCGCCCACGGTTGCCAAAAGGGGCATGTCCGAGGCCGACGTTGCAACTTCGCCTGACGCCCCGCCAAATGGCGTGGCCCTATGCATCCGCGTATCCCGCCGCGCAACAATCGATCTATGCGATCAATCGATGCGCGGCGGAAAGGCGGCAAACAAAAGCCTTCTCCTAGACCCCGTCCTTAAAAAAGGCGCGCGCTTTTTTGCGTTTGGCATGATCCAACTCATTGAATTTGAGCGGTTCCTTCGATCACGTGATTCCACGTGATTGGGAAGCCTTCCAGCGGAAGGCGCACCATGTGACACCAAAGCCGCACAAATTGTTTTTCTGAACGTCATCCACAACTTCCTGCGGGACTGGGCTTTTGCACCTGCATCTGGATGCTATGCTAGCGGCTATCTAGAAATTGTTTGTGCGCGGTTAGTCCGCATGCCGCGTGGGAATCCTGTTTCCGGCCACGCGCGCGATTTTGGAGGTGAACCTTGGATGGCAAGAATTTAGCCTCTCGCCGGTTCGATTTCGATCCCTCTTTTGAGTTGGCAGCGATCGAAACTGTCGGCCTTGTCGAAATTTCTGGACGCGTTAAATGGTTCGACATCGCGAAAGGCTACGGCTTTATTGTGCCAGATAACGGCGGCGCCGACGTTCTTTTGCATGTCACCACCTTGCGCAAGGACGGCTTTAGCGCCGCGTGCGAGGGAGCCCGCGTCGTCTGCGAGGCCGTACGCCGGGCGAAGGGGCTTCAGGTTCTAAAAATTATCTCGATGGATGAACCGGCCGCCGGGCGCCGTCCCGAATGGAAGCCGCCGCAGGGCTCTGCCGAGGTGGCGCCAGTGGGCGGGTTTCAAATCGCCGTCGTCAAATGGTTCAACCGCCCGCGCGGATTTGGCTTTCTGACCCAAGGCGAGGGAACGCAAGATATTTTTGTCCATATGGAAACCCTGCGCCGTTACGGGCTTGCGGAGGTGCGGCCGGGAGAAAGTCTCCTCGTGCGTTTCGGTGATGGCCCGAAGGGACTTATGGCGGCCGAAGTGCGGCCACTCGATGCGGCTATGCCCATCCCGCACTGAGAGTGTCTCCGTTGGCGGGTTAGCGGCGGTCAGCTCCGCTGCGGCCGCGGGCCGGACGTTGCGGGTGAAGGTCATTGGGGGGCCGGTCCGAGTTGGCCAGCAAGCGGCTCGCCTTCAGCCCTTCAATCGGGTAGTTTTTTGGAAGGTTGACTGATTAATGACCGCTTGCGCCATCTACGCGGCGTGCTCCGTCAAAGGAGTCATCACGGACAAATTCAGTGACGGACGTCTTCAACGAGCCGGGTTGGGCCCGTGGCACGAGGGCCCTAGCTCGACTGAGCACAGCTTTGAAAAATGCGGCGGGGGCCGCAGGTCCGTCGCTGCTTTTTGGGCTGCGTCTATGGGCCTCTGTCTGCCTTGCTCTCTATCTCGCGTTCTGGCTCGAGCTCGAAAATGCCTTTTGGGCCGGCACGACGGCTGCTCTCGTTTGTCAGCCCCATCTGGGGGCTTCGCTGCGCAAGGGATGGTACCGCATGATCGGCACCCTGGTCGGTGCCGTGGCGATCGTGGTACTGACCGCGTGCTTCCCGCAGGACCGCGCCCTGTTCCTCCTCGCCCTGCCGCTGTGGTGCGCTGCATGCGCTCTCGTCGCCACGCTTCTGCATAATTTTGCGTCCTACGCGGCGGCGCTGGCCGGCTTCACGGCCGCGATCATCGCAGCCGACGAGCTTGGCGCGACGGGCGGCCCGAACGCGGATGCGGTCTTCCTGCTCGCGGTTTACCGCGCCAGCGAGATCTGCATCGGTATCGTAAGCGCCGGCGTCGTTCTCGCTGGGACCGATTTCGGCGCCGCCCGGCGCCGCCTGGCCGCGTTATTTGCTGCTCTGGCAGCCGAAATCACGGACCAGTTTACCGGCATGTTGGCGCTAGCCGGGCCGGAAATGCCTGAGACGCAAACTGCCCGGCGCGAACTCGTGCGGCGCGCCAGTGCGCTCGATCCGGTCATCGATGAGGCGAAGGGAGAATCCTCTCAAATCCGTTATCATTCGCCGGTATTGCAGAGAGCTGTGGACGGCTTGTTCTCCGCCCAGTGCGGCTGGCGCACGGTATCGGTACTGCTGGCCCAGCTCCCGGGCGACAAGGCTCGGCAGGAGGGCGATGCCGTCCTGCGCAGCATTCCGGAAGAACTGCGATCGGCTGAGCACGGTGTGCCAGCGGATTATATGGCAAACCCAGACCGCCGGCGCCGGGCCTGCGAGATGGCGGTGCGGACGCTGACCGCATTGCCGGCCGGCACGCCATCGCTGCGGCTCCTTGCCGACCAGACGGCTAAGGTGTTCGACGGCATCGCGGACGCGCTCAACGGACTGGCGTTGCTTGCCGGCGCTCCTGTTTGTCCCGTTCCCCGGGGCCGTGGCTTCCGGCTCCGCGTGCCCGATTGGCTGCCTTCACTCGTCAATGCGGGGCGCGTGTTCGTCGCGATCGGCTTCGTTGAGCTCTTCTGGATCATGACGGCGTGGCCGAATGGCGCCTTCGCCATCACCTTCGCCGCCATCGTAATTCTGCTGTTATCGCCACAAGCCGAGCGAGCCTACGCGGCCGCGATGCGTTTCATGATCGGCCTCGCTCTCGCCACCATCTTCACGGCGATCATCGCATTTGCGGTGCTGCCGGGGCTTGAGACCTTCGAGGCCTTCTGCCTCGTTATTGGTCTTTACCTGATACCCGTCGGGGCCCTCGTCGCCCAACCATGGCAGACGTTGACTTTTACCGCCATGATAGTCGGTTTTATGCCGCTGCTCTCGCCCGCGAACCAGATGAGCTACGACCCTCAGCAATTTTACAACCTCGCGCTGGCGATCCTCACGGGCAGCGGCACCGCGGTGTTTTCGTTTCGTTTGATGCCGCCGCTGTCGCCCGCGTTTCGGGCTCGCAGGCTGCTGGCGCTGACCTTGCGGGATCTGCGCCGCCTCGCAAAGGATCGCATCTCGTGGTCAGCCGAGGATTGGGAAGGCCGCGTATACGGCCGGCTCGCGACATTCCCGGATGCCGCCGAGCCATTGCAGCGATCGCAGCTTCTGGCGGGGTCAGCGGTGGGCACCGAAATCATCCGGCTTCGCCACATGACCCATCTGCTCGGACTAGACTCGGATCTCGACGCAACGCTCGGGCCCTTAGCGCAAGGAAACAGCGCAATCGCGACCGCAGGGCTTGCCCGGCTCGATGGCCGCCTCGCCTGTCTCTCCGGCTCCGGGTCAGAGGCGTCTCTTGCTCTCCAGGCGCGCGGGAGTATCCTTGTAATCGCGGAGGCGCTCATCACGCATGCCTCTTACTTTGACGCGGAGAGTGCCCGAGTGAGGTTCACCGAGATCGATGTGTATGGCGTCTACGTTGCGCCGATGTCGTTGATGATGGTCGCGGCGTGGCTCATCACGATCGCGCTGCGCCGGGTTGCGAGCCGCTTCGGCGTGTTGCGTTATGTTTGGCATCCGGCTCTGTTCGTGTTCGCCGTTTACATGATCGTACTTTCGTCCATAACGCTAATTGTCGCGCGCTGAGCTCGCCATGACCGAAGCTCAAACCGAAGCTAAGAGCACCAGGACGGCAGAGGAACGCGAAGCCGTGTGGTCTCCTGGCCTGGCGCCCCGCCAAAAGGCCAGGCCACGCCCAAGCCTAAGAATCATTCCAGTTTTGATCACTTTGGTGACGGTTGCGCTTGCCGTGGCGCTGGGTTGGGCAATGTGGGACACTTATATGGGGGCACCTTGGACGCGCGACGGGACCGTGCGCGTCTATGTCGTCACCATGGCACCAGAGGTCGCTGGGCGAATCGTTGGGCTGCCGGTCGCCGACAACCAATTCGTGCACAAGGGCGACTTGTTGATGGTGATCGACCCGAGGGACTACACGATTGCCGTCAGTCGTGCCGAGGCCGCGGTGAAGCAGACTGAGGCCAATGCGCGGAACGCCGAGTTACAGTCCCAACGCCGCCAGAAGCTGACCCAGCTGGCGGTCACACTAGAGGACCAGCAGACCTATGCGGCGAACGCGGTTGCTACCCAAGCGCAATATCAGCAAGCCGTGGCAAATCTGGACCAGGCGCGGGTCAACCTCGAGCGCACTCAGGTCCGCTCTCCGGTGAATGGCTGGGTGACGCACCTGCTCGCGCAGCTTGGCGACTATGCGAATGTCGGGCAAAATATTATCTCCCTCGTCGATGCCGACTCATTTTGGGTCGACGGCTATTTCGAGGAGATCTACCTCCGCTCGATTCACGAGGGCGACCCTGCCGAGATCAAACCTATGGGCTACAGCCAAACTGTTCGTGGCCACGTCGACAGCATTGCGCGCGCCATCAACGTCCCGAACGCGCTAGCCAACCAGCAGGGGCTTGCAACGGTCAATCCGATCTTCACCTGGGTGCGCCTTGCCCAGCGAATTCCGGTGCGCATCCACATCGATGCGGTCCCGAAGGGCATGGTCTTAGCGGCTGGGATGACGGCAACTGTGCAGATCGATCCTCAATCCCGGCCGCACGTCCAGTGACGCGGTAACCTAAGCCTTAGCAGCTTCGAAGGAAAAGCGCATGGTTTTTAGCAAATTGTTTTCGTCTCAGATTGCATCCAAAAAATCTGCGCCATTCCGCGCTCTTATGCCAACCTTCCGCCGCGCCAGTTTGACGCGCGGGGTTTTGACCTTCCTTGGCCTTTGGGCAACCCTGGTTTTTCTCGGCGCGAGTGAGGCGGCGCTCGCCGTCGACGCGCCGCCCCCGCAAGGCAATCTTGAAAAGCTGCAAATCGTCACTGCCAGCGGAACCCACGAATTTTCCGTGGAAGTCATGCGCAGTGAGCCGCAACGCGAACGGGGCCTGATGTTCCGCCGGTTTCTTCCGCAGGATCGTGGCATGTTATTTGATTTTGGGACCGAGCGGCCGGTAATGATGTGGATGAAAAATACTTATTTGCCGCTCGACATGATCTTCATCAGCCGGGCCGGCAAAGTGTCTGGACTAGCCGAAAACACCGAGCCCTTGTCGGAAAAAATTATTCCCTCTGGCCCTCCGGCCTACAGCGTTCTCGAAGTCAATGCCGGGACGGCAGCCCGTATTGGCTTGCGGATCGGCGATAATGTCCGTCACCCTCTGTTCGCCAAATGACGGGACCCCGTCCTTGTTCGCGGCGCCTCCGCATGGTAGCGAACGCGCGGCATTAGGGCAGGGGGAACCTTACCATGCGGGGCATAGCGCAGTCTGGTAGCGCGGAAGTTTTGGGTACTTCAGGTCGCAGGTTCGAATCCTGCTGCCCCGACCAATCTCACAGTGGCCTGGCTCTCGACAGCAAATAAAGGTGGGAGTAACCTCGACTAGAGCATTTTCGAGCGAAGTGGACACCGGTTCGCGTCAAGAAAATGCGATGAAACAAAAACCTAGAGCGCTTTCTGATTCCACAATCAGAAAGCGCTCTAGGTCCGCGTAAACACCAGCCTGCTTCGAGATGAGAGCGATCGACAATGACCGCACGGATTTACCGCCCCTCCCGGACCACGACCCAATCTGGTATTGCCACGTCCAAGCTATGGGTTTTGGAATTTGAACCTGCCGAGCCTCGCCAAATCGACCCATTGATGGGCTGGACGAGTTCGGGCGACATGACGAGTCAAGTGCGGTTGAAGTTCGCCACCAAGGAAGAAGCGATTGCTTATGCCGGGAAGTACGGCTTGAGCTACCGGGTCGAGGACACCAAGTCAGGTCCCCGGAAAATCCAAAGCTATTCCGATAATTTTAAAACGACCCGTCTTAGCCAATGGACCCACTGAGCCAGCATTATTTCACATTTAACTTGAAGATAGTTATGTAACTTGCTGTTTTATAAGTTAAATTATCACTAGAGAACGCGACGCTCCGGCGCAAGGCACGGCCGGCCCCGTAGCTCAGCTGGATAGAGCAGCCGCCTTCTAAGCGGCAGGCCGCAGGTTCGAGCCCTGCCGGGGTCGCCAACAAATTCAAAAGCTTACTGCGTGGGTTCTTGCGTCTTAGGCTCTGTATAGGCTCCTTAGCAACAGCAAGAGAAAAGGGCACCCCATTTCTGAGGTGCCCTTTTCGTTCAGATCAGTCGTCCAAATAAGATGATCATCGCCGAAATCAGCGCCGGGGGCATATAGCACCCGAGACCGAGACGATAAATCTTACCGCACGGCTGGCTGGCTTCGACATAGAGCACCATTCTCATGGTGATCTCCTGTCAATCTGCACGTGGGTCCCTTACTGTAGGCGGCACGTGCATTAGGCCAGCGGTTTGGGAGTTTTTTACCTGCGTCCGGTTGGTGATCTCCCAAGACACGCTCCGACTATATCGGTGTCGAGCCGAACATAGGGATGGCTTTCTGATTTTCAAGGGAGCTACGTGAGGTTGCCCTAGCGCCGCCACTTTCGCAACTCCGCCAACAAGAATGCGATCGCCCTGATTAAAACGGCAATTGCTCCAACGGTCGCTGGGTCGAACACACAGGCCTCCATTAAAAAATAGTTTTTGGAGGCCGTTGGCATTTTTACGTTGCTTGTGATTCGGTCCGATGTCAAATCTGTAAGTATTTGGTATGAAAGGGTTTTCTAACAAAGCTGTGCATAGAGGTTTCGTTCAAATTCTTTTTACTATTAACTTTGGGTGCCGGAGTCTTCAAGAACATTTGGGTGAAAAATCCTGAATTTGACCAACCGGATTTTGTCGGATTTCGCCATTCATCCCGAGGGGAGCATGATCGGCGAGGCGGCGTCGATTTTGTCAGTCGGGATAGGAGGAACCGCGCGACGCCAGCCCTCCCACACCAACCGCCCGAGAATTTAACTCGTCACTGCGAGGAGCAAAGCGACGACGCAATCCACGCTTGCGAACTCCTGGATTGCTTCGCCTGTGGCTCGCAATGACTGCCCGTCCCAACAGGTCATAATTTACGGCGGTTGGTTCGAGATCGCCGGATGCGCCATAGAAAGAAGGCTCAATTGACTGGAATAAGACTTTTGTCCTCATTTCTCTTGAGCTTGAAATAGGCTTCGAGCGTGCCCGGCTCCGCGTAATAGACAACTTCCTTCGCCTTCAGCTCCATCAGCCGTTGCAGAAAATTTGTTCGATAGAGCGAGGCGTTTACGTAGAGGTCTCCGGACATCGCCTGCGCGGTCTTCAAATCCTCGAGAAAACCCTTCAGATCATCCGGCTTGCCGTTTTCACCAATATGGTTGCGCACGGTTTGGATCGCGTCGTTCAGCTGAATGAAGCAATGCGACATGGCAATGTGCCATGTCTTTACGGATAACCGGTTAAGCCCGGAGACTTCGTCGCCGTGCGAGTCTTTGAAGAATGCGTTGTGGCAATCGATCTTGGAAATATCGCGCAAACTGACCGGAACGGAATTGCCGAGCGCACTGTCTACGGCCATATCGATGCGGCTCAGGAGCGGGGCGTCGCCGACATTCCATCTCGTCAACAGATCATCGTAGATTTTCGTGGCCTCCTTGAGCCGGTCGTCGTGTCCTGGGTGTGGCGCGGCGCTTTGCGAGAGTTCGTCGAGCAACCGGAACCCACGGTACCATCGCTCATGCGCAAGGGCGATCGCGTCCGCATAAATCTGCTCCGCGTTCTTGATATTTTCTTCGAGCCGGGCGAGACGCTTGTCGCGCACCCATGTCACGAAACCGAACGCACCAGAAAGAATGGAACCAAGAAGCCCCACGGTCAGCAGTTTCACGATATCCGGTTTGACGGTCTCCCAGAGCCCTTTGTCTCCCTCCGCCACGATCGCCTCCGCTTTGCGCTGCCCTATTTTCCGCTATTCCAATTCCGGGGTTTCGTCAAAAAGCCTTCGATGCTCCGCAACGGCATAGCGGTCGGTCATTCCGGCGATGTAATCGCAAATAAGCCGCGCCCGGCGAGCTTCGCCGGCGCCCGCCTTGGCGGCGGCGTCCGCCCATTCGGCCGGCATCGGTCCCTGGTCCGTAAAAAACCAGGAGAAAAGATCGCGAACGATCAGGCCCGCTTGCTCGCGAATGCGGACGAACCGTTGATGCCGGTACATGTTTTTTAACAGAAAGCTTCTGATCGACTTGTCGGCGCTCATAGCCGCCGGCGAAAACCCGATGAGAGGGGCGAGTTGCGAGCGCACGTCCTCGACGCTGGCGACCCCGGAGGCTGCGATTCGCCGTCGGCTCTCGACGATCGCATCCTCGATAAAGAACGCGATCAGCCGGCGCACCAATTCGTGAACGGCACGGACCAGTTCGAGACCAGGATGAAGTGCCGCGATCTCGCCGTTGATGTCACGGAGGAAATCGGTTTCGTCAATTTGGGCAAATTCGATGAGGCCCGCGTGCAAGGCGTCGTCGAGGTCATGCGCGTTATAGGCGATGCCGTCGGCGAGTGCCGCGGCCTGTGCCTCTGCGGAAGCAAAACGCGCAAGTTCGAGATTATGAACAGAATTGTATTCAAGGATCGCGGCGGGAAGTCCGCGTTTTGCATAACGCGCAGCCACTTTGCCATCGGCACACAAAAGCGGGCCATTATGCTTGACAAGTCCTTCCAGGGTCTCCCACGTTAGATTGAGTCCATCGAAGGCCGCGTAACGGCGTTCGAGCTTGGTGACGATGCGCAGCGCCTGGGCATTATGATCGAAGCCGCCGTAGGGAGCCATCAGCTCGTCGAGCACATCCTCGCCAGAGTGGCCAAATGGCGTGTGGCCGAGATCATGCGCAAGCGCAAGCGCCTCGGCGAGATCGTCGTCAAGGCCGAGCGCGCGGGCAAGCGTGCGCGCGATTTGACCGACTTCGAGCGAATGGGTGAGCCTGGTACGGAAATGGTCGCCCTCGTGCGGAACGAAGACCTGCGTCTTGTCGGCCAGCCTGCGGAACGCCGTGCAATGGAGGATGCGGTCGCGGTCGCGCTGAAAAACCGAACGCAATGGGGAATGAGGCTCCGCGATCAACCGTCCGCGGCTTTGTGCCGCATCGGTGGCGTATGGCGCGCGCGGGAGAACGCCAGCGAAATCGGGAGAAAAGTGGCAGACTGGCATGCAAACCTGAATTGTGCCGCGCGACATGTTGCAGCGGCGGGCCCCCGGGCGTATCTATTTCAAGAGGAGGCAAGCGGGGTCCCGCGTGCCGTTTGTTCCTAGCGTGCCTTTCGAGGTATTCAAAATGACCGAAGCCACCGTCGACACCCCTGTTGAACTTTCCGGAAACGCCGCGCGGCGCATCGCGGAGATTTTGAAGAGCGAACCGTCGGGTTCGTTTCTGCGCATCGGCGTCGACGGCGGCGGATGCTCGGGGTTTACCTATACCTATAACATTTCGGCGGAACAATCCGCCGGCGACCTCGTGATCGAGCGCGACGGTGCGACGGTCGCGATTGATCCGGTCTCACTCGATCTTTTGCGAGGATCAAGGATTGATTTCATCGATGATCTGATGGGCCGGATGTTCAAAATCGACAATCCGGCGGCGACGGCGTCCTGTGGTTGCGGATCGAGTTTCGCTATCTAAGTGTTTAGGCCCGTTTTTCGCCGTTTCATCGGCGCCGAAATCGCCAGCCTTCGCGAAAGCAAGCGCGCCGATTATGAACGCTTGCTGGACGGCAGGACCGCGATTTTCAGCAGGCTTATCTTGGAAGCGGAAAAACCGACTTGTTCATGCCCCGGTTTTACAGAAATTCCGGGCTTTCCATAGCCATGCCGGTCCAATCCATAGCTAAGAGCATGTTTCAAAATCCTCGCCCTTATCCAGAGGAGCGCCCCGGAAAAGCCGTCTCGAAAGAAGCGCCGCGAGGCCCCCGGGCGCCCTCGCCCTTCGAAACACGAGCCTTGCTCGTTCCCCAGGGTGAGGGCTTGGGTTCGTGATTGATCTCAAACGCGTGGCCGCCAGAACTTGTCAAGGGTGGCTCGCTTACGCTCTCCTCCGTGGCCGATGGCTTCGACGCTTTTTGCGTTGCCGATCTCGCCCGCGCGCTTGCCAAAGATGCGGAAAGCCGGGCTGTCGTGCTCGTGCATGTCGCGCGCGACGGCCAGCGCGCGCGCGCCTTCGGCGAGACGCTGGGTTTTGCCGCGCCGGACATCGAGGTCCTCGATTTTCCAGCCTGGGATTGCCAGCCCTACGACCGTATATCGCCCGATACCGCGATTTCGGCGCGGCGCATCGTGGTTCTCTCGCGTCTTGCCCGTTCGCCACTCCGCATTGGAGCGGCCGCGCATTCTGTCCACCACGGTGAATGCGCCTGGTCCAGAGGGTGGCGCCGCTTAGCCACTATCGCGGCCGGCACGTTTTCCGCCGCGCCGGGCAATATGGTCGATCGGGACGCGCTGGTGAACTGGCTCGAGACCAATGGCTTCGCGCGGGCATCGAGCGTGCGCGACACTGGCGAATATGCGGTGCGTGGCGGCATCCTCGATCTTTTCCGCCCGGAATGCCGCGGCCGATGCGCCTCGATTTTTTCGGCGATGCGCTCGAATCGATCCGCGCCTTCGATCCTGAAACGCAACGCACGACCGGCCAGCTCCGCGCGCTCGATCTCGTGCCGATGAGCGAGGTGCAGTTCGACGAGTGAATCGATGCGCCGGTTTCGCCAGGCCTATGTGACGCATTTTGGCGCGCAGACGCGCGGCGATGCGCTCTACGAAGCCGTCAGCGAAGGCCGCCGCCATCAAGGTCTCGAACATTGGCTGCCGCTGTTTTACGAAAAGCTCGACACACTGTTCGACTATTGCGCCGGCGCTCCCTTGATCTTCGATCCTCTCGCCGAGGCGGCCGCGAGCGAGCGTTTCGCGCAAATCGAGGATTATTATGGCGCACGCAAAAGCGCGCATGATGCCGATCCCAATCTATCAACCTATAAGCCACTGCCGCCCAGCGCGCTCTATCTCGACGGCAGCCGAGTGGCGCGCGCGCATCGGCGCAGCAAGCCCCGTATCTTTGTCGCCTTTCGCGCAGCCCGAGAGCCGGCAGGGGCCTCATCGTCGATTGCGGCTCGAAACCCGGCCGCAATTTTGCCCCCGAGCGCGCCGATCCAGCCGCCAATGTTTTTTCCGCCGCCATCGGTCATATGCGTGCGCTGCAAGCAGGCGGAAAACGGGTTCTCCTCGCCGCTTGGTCGGACGGCTCGCGTGAGCGGCTCGCTCATGTGCTCGCGGACCACGGGCTTTGCTAGCACGGCGCCGGTGTCCTCGCTTGCGCAAGCCCTCGCGCTTTCGCCAGCCACAGTGGCGCTCGCCGTTATTGGCGTCGAGCAAGGCTTCGAGGCGCAAGATCTGGCGCTTATCGGCGAACAGGACATTTTGGGCGACCGGCTGGCCGGAGGCCGCCGCAAGCCGCGCCGCGCCCAGGATTTTTTGACCGAAGTAGGTGCGCTTACGGCGGGCGACATTGTCGTTCATATCGATCATGGGATCGCGCGTTTCGCTGGGCTGAAGGCGATCGAGGCGGCGGGCGCCCCGCATGATTGCCTCGAACTGCATTATGCCGAGGGCGACAAGCTTTTTCTGCCGGTCGAAAATCTCGAACTTTTGTCGCGGTATGGCTCCGAGGAGGCAGAGGTCGAACTCGACAGATTGGGTGGCGCGGGTTGGCAGAAGCGCAAGGCGCGGATGCGCAAGCGCATTCTTGAGATGGCGGCGGGCCTAATTAAGATTGCCGCGGCGCGACAGACCAAGGCAGCCCCGAAACTCGTTCCGCCGGAAGGTCTTTATGCGGAATTCTGCGCGGGCTTTCCTTATGAGGAAACCGGCGACCAGCAGGCCGCGATCGACGCGGTTTTGGACGACATGGCGTCCGGCCGGCCGATGGACCGCCTCGTCTGCGGCGATGTCGGTTTCGGCAAGACGGAGGTGGCCCTGCGCGCGGCCTTCGCTACTTCGATCGAAGGCAAGCAAGTCGCGGTGATCGTGCCGACGACGCTTCTCGCCCGTCAGCATTACAAGAATTTCGCGGCGCGTTTTGCGCATTTGCCGGTCAAGATCGCGCAGATGTCGCGGATGGTCGGCACCGCCGAGCTTAAATCCGCCAAGCTTGGCGCCGCCTCCGGCAAGATCGATATCATCATTGGCACCCATGCGGTGCTTGGGAAGGGTGTGAGCTTCAAGGATCTCGGTCTCGTCGTCATCGATGAAGAGCAGCATTTCGGCGTCAAGCATAAGGAACGCCTCAAGGAATTGCGCGCCGAGGTCCATATCTTGACTTTGTCGGCGACGCCTATTCCACGCACCCTGCAGCTTGCCCTGACCGGTGTGCGCGAACTCTCGATCATAGCGACGCCGCCGGTTGACCGGCTGACAGTCCGGACCTTTATTTCGCCATTTGACGAACTGCTTGTGCGGGAAGCGCTGCTGCGCGAGAGATATCGCGGCGGCCAGAGCTTTTATGTTTGTCCGCGGGTCGACGACATCGAGGCCGCAAGCGCCTTCCTGCGCCAAAATGTTCCGGAAATTAAATTCGTGGTTGCGCATGGCCAGTTCGCGGCAGCCGAACTCGAAGCTAGGATGGCGGCGTTCTATGATGGCCAATATGATGTGTTGCTGTCGACGGCGATCGTCGAATCCGGCCTCGATATTCCCGCCGCCAATACGCTCATTGTACATCGCGCCGACATGTTCGGTCTTGCCCAGCTTTATCAATTGCGTGGGCGCGTCGGGCGCGCGAAAATCCGCGCCTATGCGCTGTTCACGGTGCCTCCCAACCGCACCATGACGCCGCAAGCCGAACGGCGTCTCAAGGTGCTGCATTCGCTCGATACGCTTGGCGCCGGATTCGAACTTGCAAGCCATGATCTCGATATTCGCGGCGCCGGAAATCTGCTCGGCGACGAACAATCGGGTCACATCAAGGAAGTCGGCTACGAACTCTATCAAGAGATTCTGCGCGAGGCGGTCGAAGCCTTGCAAGCAGGTATCGAGGAGCCCGTCGAGGAGACATGGTCGCCTTCGATCACGCTGGGCACGCCGGTGACGATCCCCGAGGATTATGTCCAGGATCTAAACTTGCGTCTTAGCCTCTATCGCCGCCTGGCGACGCTTACGTCGGATGCTGACATCGAGGGTTTTGCCGCGGAAATGATCGACCGTTTTGGGCCGCTGCCTGGCGAAGTCCGGGAATTGATGCAACTGGTCGCGATCAAGGTTTTGTGCCGCGAAGCGCATGTCGAAAAGGTCGAAGCCGGTCCAAAGGGCGTCATTATCGAATTCCGCGACAACTCCTTTGCCAACCCGCAAGGTCTTGTGCGCTACATCGCCGAGCAAGGCCCGCAAGCCAAGGTGCGGCCAGACAGAAAAGTCGTTTTCGTTCGCGATTTCGAGACGATAGCCGCCAGGCTGGAGGGCACAAGGCAAATTTTGCGCACGCTCGCGGCGATTGCGGCGAAAAAGGCCGCGTGAGGCTCAAAGTGGATGCCGCTAACCGGCAAGCTCGCGGCGGCGAACCAGCGGAAGAGCCCGCACTTCGCAAGAAGGCCCTCAACAACCGCCGTTCCCATGCTATATAAGGATCAGCAAATCAACTTTATCGTCAAGATGTTTGGAGGTAGGGATGGCGAATCCCCAATTTGCGGTTTTGTCACTGACGGAAGCCGCCGCGGCCCGTGCGCGAAAACTTATCGACGCCGCTGGGCGGCCGGTCGCAGGGTTGCGGGTCGGGATCAAGAAGGGCGGCTGCGCCGGCATGACTTACACGATGGATCTCGCCAGCGACATTCAGGCGACCGACGAAGTCATCGAGGACCAGGGCGTGAAAATCCTCATTTCGCCGAAAGATTTGATGTTTTTGCTCGGCACCAAGCTCGATTTCGAGACCGGTAAATTGCAGGCAAGCTTCACTTTTCAGAACCCGAATCAGACGGGAGCGTGCGGCTGCGGGGAATCGGTTTCGATCGCGCCGGCGGGCGAGGCTCAGGGTAAGGCCGTTTAATAAGGACACTCCCCATCCTGCCGCGTCGGCTCTTGGCCGCATCGCATGGACACCGGAAAATGGCGAACGAACGGCTGCTTCGGTTGAAAACGGGAGCTATCGACGAAACACGAAAACTATTCGGGATATTTATTTATCTTTGGGTTCTGTTGAGTTTGTTTTCTCTTCATAAAGCGCTCGTCTTGAATGACGAGAGCCTGCTTTACCATCAAGGGTTTGCTATTATTAACGCATTGGCCTTGGCAAAGGTCATTTTGGTGGCAGAGATTTTTCATGTCGGAGACAATTTAGATAATAGACCGCTCATCTATACAATCATATTCAAGTCTGCCGTTTTTGCAGTGATACTGATATGCTTTCATATAATCGAGGATTCGATTATTGGAATATTTCATGGCAAGACGATTTCCCAAAGCATTTCCGAAATCGGCGGCGGAAAACTGCAGGGAATATTCATAATTGGAATCATCATGTTTGTCGTGTTGATGCCTTTCTTCGCCTTCCGGGAACTCGACCGGGCGATCGGGCCGGAACAATTGCACTCCCTCTTGTTTGGAACAGAAACCAAGTCCGTCGCGGGTCCACTGGTTATGCAGGCACCGGCAATGCCGGAAACCGGCAAAGACGACCATTATAATCTACAGCGTTTTGTTGATGCGCAAACTCAAGTGTTCAGGGAAGTATGCGCGGAACTAAGGAAAGGATACAAAAGTGGACATTGGATGTGGTTTATATTCCCACAGATTGAAGGTCTAGGCTCAAGTAGTAGAGCGCGGGAATTCGCGATTTCTTCCCGTGGCGAGGCTGAGGCCTATTTGGTTCACCCAGTTCTTGGGCCAAGGCTGCGACACTGTACTCGTTTAATTACTCATGTAGAAGGACGTTCTATTGATCAGATTTTTGGTTACCCCGATAATCTCAAATTTCATTCTTCCATGACATTGTTTGCGAATGTCACGTCTGACAACCAGGTGTTTAAGGATGCCTTGCACAAGTATTTTGGAGACAAACAGGACCGCTTGACGCTTGAGCGGCTGTAATAGGTGAATGACCGAGCCAGGCCGAAGGACCCGGTCTCGAAGCACGGGCGCGTCGGCCGGCGGAGACTATGGCGGCGCTTGCCAAGTCAAGAAAAATGCTGACCCGCTTATGGCAGATTAATCGATCCTCATCCGGTCAACAGAAGCCGGCTCCGATCGGAGCTGGGCGATCCGCGCCGGAACCGGCGGGTGGGAATAATAAAACAGGGCGTAGAGCGCGTCCGGTGTTAGGGTTGAAAGATTGTCGCGCGCGAGCTTTGCCAAGGCGCTGATCATAGGCCCCGGCCCGGCCATCGCCTTCGCGAAATTGTCGGCCTGATACTCGGCGCGGCGCGACAGCCAGCTTGTCAGCGGCGACAGCAAATGCAAGACGGGTCCCATCGCGGTAAGGACGACAATCAAAACCAAACCGGGATCAGCTGGCAGACCGAACGCGCCGGCCAATCGACCGGCGCCGAAAGCCCAGCCAAGGACAGCAAAACCAACAAAGGCGAGCACCGCCATCTCGGCGATGCGCTGACCGACATGACCAAGTTTATAGTGCCCCAGCTCATGGGCGAGAATGGACAGGATTTCGTCAGCCGTATGGTTTTGCAAAAGCGTGTCGAAAAAGACGATACGCTTGGCCTTTCCGAAGCCGCTGAAATAGGCGTTGCCGTGGGTCGAACGCCGGGAGGCATCCATGACGTAGAGCCCTTTGGAGGCGAAACCGCATTTGGCGAGAAGCGCTTCGACGCGCGACTTCAACGCTCCGTCTGGCATGGGCGTGAACGTATTGAACAACGGCGCGATGATAGCGGGATAAATCACGCTCATGGCGATCATCAAAACCATAAACGCTGCCCAGCCAAGGAGCCACCAGCTGTCAGGAAGGACGCGCAGCAGCCAGAACAGGCCATAAAGCAAAGGGATCCCAAGGAGTGCCGAGAGCGCCACGCCCTTTATCCGGTCGCGCAGAAACATCAGCGGGGTCGCGCGGTTGAAGCCGAACCGGGCTTCTAGCGCAAAGGTGTTGTAAACAGAGAAAGGCAGATCAAGAACGCGCTCAACTAGCGCGAACGCAACCACGACCGCGACCGCGCGGGAGATGCCAGGAGCAATGAAAAACGCCGCCAATGCGTAGAGCGGAACGAGCAAGGCTAACAGCCAAGCCACCGCGAGGACGGTGTCGAAGACGGTCTCCACAATCGCCAGGCGCGTACGGGCCAGCGTGTAGGCGGCCGCCCGCCGGTGTTCCTCGGCGCTGATCCAATCGGCAAATCCGTCCGGAACTTGCTCGCGATGGGCAGCGACCGCGGAGGCTTGACGGAACATAAGTGTGATTCCAAGCGTCCCTGACAGGACAATGGTCAAAACAATCGCAATCGAAATCATCGGCTAATTCCTCGGATGCCGGCGGAGCTTATATATAGGACAGAGACTTGGTATTCGAGGCAAAGGAGCGCAATGGGGCCGCTTCGGCAAGGGGGAAACGCCCATTAGAGGCTCTTTCAGCAAAGGAATGGACATCATGGATATGGCGAACATTGCCGCTGCTTGGCAGCAGCGGCTGCTCGGTCTCTTGCGGATCGTCACGGCCCTGCTGCTGCTCCAGCATGGCACGGCGAAGCTTTTCGGCTTTCCTCATGTCGCAATGTTCAATGATACGCGGCTGGTTTCGCTCCTGGGGATCGCCGGCGTTCTCGAGTTTGCCGGTGGCATTCTACTTCTCCTCGGCATCTTCACCCGCCCAGTTGCTTTCATTTTGTCCGGCGAAATGGCGTTTGCCTATTTTATCGCGCATGCGCAAAAAAACTTCTTTCCCATTCTCAATGGAGGCGAACTGGCGGTCCTCTACTGCTTTGTGCTCCTTTATCTCGCGGCGGCGGGCGGCGGCGCGTGGAGTTTTACGCGCGACAAGGCTATGCCGCCTTCCATTTGATCGAGCAGCCGATGGATGGGGTTTGATTTTCGGGCGCCGTGCCTGTGGCCGCGATTGCTCGCATCGCCTCGACCAGTTCTCGCCTTGTGCCCGCCGGAGGCGGCGCGGTGCGGCCTTCATCGAGGCGGCCACGGTATTTCAGCTTCAAGCCTTTGCCGTAGCCGAAGTAATCGGGGGTGCAGACCGCGCCATACGCACGCGCTACAGCCTGGGTTTCGTCGTGAAGATAGGGAAACGGAAATTTATGCGCCTGCGCGAACCGTTTCATATTGGCGAAGGAATCCTCGGGATATCCCGTGGCATCGTTCGAGCAAACGGCCGCGAAGCCAATGCCCTCAGCCATCAATACGCGGGCATCCGCGACAAGCCGATCGATCACCGCCTTCACATAGGGGCAATGATTACAAATGAAGACGATCACCGTGCCGTTTTCGCCCGCCACGTCCTTCAACGCATAAGTTTTTCCATCGGTGGCGGGAAGCGAAAACTCCGGGGCCGGTGTATCGAGGATAATTTCTGGAGCAGCAGCAGCCATGATCCTACCTCCGCGTTCCTTAAATATTCATCGTTCCACCGGTAAGTAGCATTTCAGGCGGCGTATTTCAGCGTGTCCTTTTGAAAAAAGCCCGGATTTTGCCGGCGTTGCGCGTTCCCGCAGTTCTCCTCGCGCGACAAGGTTTGGTTGCGCCAGCTGTCACAATGAGGTGGAGAGTATCTCCACCTCATTGATCCCACTGCTTGGCGCAATCTTAACCCATCGACGACCTAGCCGTGATGAAAGCCTTCATGTCCGTAACGCCAATGCTTCCCGCTTGCCATGCGAAGAAGTGGCCTGAAGCGGCGTTGTTGTGCGTCATCGAGACTATCGTAGAGGGGCTTTGCGGCCTCGGCAAGTTTTTCCATTTCCGTGGATCGTGCCGTGAGGCGCTTAGCACGTTCTTGAAGGCCTTCAATTACGCTGCGATGCTCCTGCGGTTCTTTGGCTGTTTCGCGCCATGCCGCCATACGCTTCGCGCGCGCTGCCGCTTGCTCGCGCAATGCCGTTTCGAGAGCAGGCCAGTTTTTTTCTTGCGCTGGCGTTAACTTCAGTCCCGCTTTCAGTGCTGCAATTCGGGCATCTGTAAAAGCAGCAAAGTCTTCGGGTGAAAATTGTGGATGGGACGTTCCGAAATGCTCGGTTGCTTCGGGTGGATCGGCCAAGACGCTGGAGGATAGGTTAGACCAAGCGAGCAACGCCGCCGTTGCCGCTATCAGAAGGTGCTTTTTCATGGGGGTATCCCGAAACTGTGGAAGGACGAACAAGTATCGTCAAAAATGCATTAGAAAAGCAATTTAAAGTTTTGTAATGGACGGTGCTTATTCGGCCAAAGGCCCATTCTTCTCCTGCCGCGCATGGGCGTTTGATGTCGACCGTGCTCGGCGGGCGGGCCGAGTTCGAGCGCGAATTGATCCGCGCCCGCACAGGCGAAGGCCGCGAACGTACCAAGACGAAAGGCGTAAAGCTTGGACGCGAACCGAAATACACGCCGCATCAGCAGCGCGAAGCGGTCAAGCGCCACGACAGAAACGGCGAAACCTTGCGGTTGAAAATGCGCGAACTCCATTCCAGCCTCGCCAAGGCGGCTTTCAAACCAGCTGAACAGGTAATCGCTGCCACGCAAGGCACTATTAACGGCCCGACGAAGTAATTGGCATTATTCGGATTTTCGTGCCGGGTCTGCGCTCAGAGCGTGTCCAGATCAAATGGAGTCATTTGACTGGAAAAAAGTCGCGCAGAGCGGAAAAAATGGCGCAAGTCCTTTTCGAAAAAAAGCCGTCAGCTTTTTTAAAACGAGGCATGGAATTCCCGGATCCGCGGCACAATCTCGGCACGGAAACGGGAACCGTTGAACACTCCGAAATGACCGACCTTATTTTGCAGATAGTTCGCTTTCATTGATGGCGGGATACTGTGGCAGAGTTCCTGTGCGGCAAGGGTCTGGCCAATTCCAGAAATATCGTCGTTTTCGCCTTCCACGGTGAGCAGCGCGATGCGCCGGATAGCGGAAAGGTCCACCGGCGCGCCGCGATGTTTCATCTCGCCTTTCGGCAGCGCATGTTGGACAAAGACGGTTTCGACCGTCTGCAAATAGAATTCCGCAGTCAGATCCATGACTGAGCAGTATTCGTCATAGAATTCGCTGTGTTTTCTTGCAGAATCTCCGTCTCCGCTGACAAGATGATCAAAAAATTCCCAATTCGCAGTAATGTGGCGATCTATATTCATCGCCATGAAGCCCGTAAGTTGCAGAAAGCCAGGATATACATCCCTTCCTGCACCAGGATACCCAAAGGGAACGCTGCAGATGCAATTGCGCGCAAACCACGTGCTGCCACGCTCCTGCGCCAGAAGGTTGACCTTGGTCGGGCTTCGCCTTGTGTCGATTGGACCGCCCATCAGCGTCATCGAGGCAGGAACCTGCGGGCTATCTTGCGCCTCCATAAGAGCAATGGCGGCGATCAGTGGAACCGCCGGCTGGCAGACCCCGATCGTATGCACGCTTGCGCCGTCGTGTTCCTTGCTCAAGGTTTCGCAAATCGCGATCAGATAGTCGATGTAATCGTCGAGGTCGAAGCCACCGTCCACAAGGGGAACCTCCCGGGCATCCACCCAGTCGGTGATGTAGACGTCATAGAAAGGGAGAAATGCTTCCACAGTCCCGCGCAGCAAGGTCGCGTAATGGCCGGACATGGGGGCGACGATCAACAGCTTCTGTTTCGGCTCGGGAGCCATCCCGTCAAACTGCTTTTCAAAATGGAGGAGCTTGCAAAATCTCCGCTCCCAGGCCACCCGCTCCACGATGGCAACGATTTTGCCATCGACGGCGGTTGTGGCGAGGCCGAACGCAGGCTTGTCGTACCGCCTGGTCAACCGCTCGAAAATTTTCGCCGAGGCAGCCATCTTCCGGCCGGCGGCGGTATAGGAGAACGGATTGATGGGGCTCTCGAGCCATGTCCGCGCGGCATCAGAAACGGCCCGCGCCGGGGCCAGGGCGAGATGGGCCATTTCATGCATTTCATAGGAAAACGGCGGCATTCTTCAAACCCTCGCCTCTCGTTGCTGGCATGCTAATCAGGCGCTGGAATCGCCGGTCAAAACTATTCTCGCCCTGCCGCAACGTCCGCGGCCATCTCGCGGGCCATCGCAAATGGGTATTTGTTACGCTATCACGCCGAGGAGAAAAACTGTCAAAGTACAAAACGCGCCAGTATGGGATGTAAAGAATGATATTGAGAAAATCAACGTAATTGCGGATAAACGTCTTGGTATCTATGGTTGATTGTCAGTTGTCCGGATTTTAAACCCGCCTCTTTGCAAGACACAAGGATTTAGCCGGTTTTGTGTCGCGCCTTTGAGTGCGAAAATCTACAAACTGTGTCTAGTGTCCGCATTCAATTTGCCGCCGGTTGACACACCCGCCGTTCGGTCTAGTGTGGGCGCGTAACGGTCCCTCACTTCGAGGGGTAAAAGGGAATGTGGCGCGGCGCCGGCCTCATTACAAGGCGGCGCTGCGATCCGCAGCTGCCCCCGCAACTGTCTGCGGGTAGCCCTGCGCCGGTACGCCACTGGGATCTGGGCAACCGTATTCTGGGAAGGCGGCGCGAGGCGATGATCCGCGAGCCAGGAAACCTGCCGTTCGATCGAGCAAGAAGGGCCGGCGGGGTGCTCCGGCCTCCCTCGATGCTGGTGCGCTTGCCGCCCCAGCGAAGGAGCCCGGGCTCGCCCGGCTCGCCCACAAAGCACCCGCTTACGCGCTACGGACCGGGTGCCGCTCATGAACCGCCTTTCCGAAATCCCGGCCAAAATCCCGGCGACGATCGTCACCGGCTTTCTCGGCGCTGGGAAGACGACCCTCATCCGCCATCTTCTGGCTAGCGCGAAGGGTCGCCGACTTGCTCTCGTCATCAACGAGTTCGGCGACGTCGGCATCGACGCTGAAATTTTAGAAGGCTGCGGGGATCTCGCTTGCGGCGCGGAAAATATTATCGAACTTGCCAACGGCTGCATCTGCTGCACCGTCGCCGATGATTTTTTGCCGGCGATCGAGAAACTTCTCGCGCTCGATCCTCTTCCCGATCACATTGTCATCGAAACCTCCGGCCTTGCTCTGCCGAAGCCTTTGGTGAAGGCCTTCGATTGGCCAGCCATTCGCGCGTGCTTGACAGTCGATGGGGTGGTCGCGGTCGTCGATGGCAGAGCGGTGGCGGACGGGCGCTTCGCGAATGATCCTGCCAAATTGGCGCGCCAGCGCGCCGCCGATCCTTCCATCGACCATGACAATCCGCTCGAAGAGGTGTTTCAGGACCAGGTATTGTGCGCCGATCTCATTGTCCTCAACAAATCCGATCTTATCGATTTGGACACCCAGCGCCGTATCGCCGGAGATATCGAGGCCTTTCTGCCCCGCGGCGTAAAAATCGTGTCCGCCCGCGAGGGAAAGATCGACCCCGCGATCCTGCTCGGGCTCACTGCCGCGGCCGAGGACGATCTTGCCGCGCGGCCTTCTCTTCATGACGGTGGTCTCGCACACGATCACGATGATTTCGAAAGCGCTGTCTTCGAGACCGGCACGATCGGCGATAGCGACGCCTTGCTGCACCAATTAGCCGAAATCGCTACCCGCCACGATGTGTTACGAATCAAGGGTTTTGTCGAGGTGCGCGGCAAGCCGGCGCGGCTTCTCATCCAGGGCGTCGGCAATCGCTTACAAAAGAGTTTCGACCGCCCCTGGCGCCCTGGCGAAGCGCGGCGCGGCCGTCTCGTGATCATCGGTGAGAAGGGTTTCGACAAGGCGGAAATTGCAAGGCATCTCGCGCGCGGAGAATCCTGAGCCATGCATCTTCTGCGCACGGAGCAGCGATCGTTCGACGAAGCCGAGGCCGCCGTCGATCTCGGACAAACCCCGGCCGGCATCTTGTTTCTTTCCTTCTCCGACAGCGATCTCGGCCTTGTCGCGGCGGCCGCGGGGCGGCGCCCAATGAGCGCCATGAGCCTGCGGCTCGCCAATCTAGGCCAGCTCAAACATCCCTATTCGGTCGATCTTTATGTCGAGAAGGCCGCGAGCCAAGCACGTTTCGTGCTGATTCGTCTCCTTGGCGGTCTCGATTATTGGCGCTACGGCGCCGAGGAATTTTCCCGCGTGGCACGGATGCAGAATTTCGCGCTTGCCATCGTGCCGGGCGACGCGATGGAAGATGCACGGCTGGATGCCCTCTCTACCGTGCCGCATGCCGATCTCCGGCATATCCACGCCGCGTTCCAGCATGGCGGAACGGAACATATCGAAGCACTTCTCGGTTTCATTGAGAGCCGCGCCGGAACGGTTGCCGCGCGGCCGTATCCGCCTGCGCTCCCGGCAAGTGCGGCGGCTGGCTATTTCGAAGCCGGACGCCGGACGCCCGATTTCGCCAAGGGCCAAGTGCTCGTCATCTTCTACCGTTCTTTTATGCTCGCGGGGGACACGGCGGCAATTGGCGCGCTCGCGGACGCGCTTGCCGCGCGTGGCCTTGCCGTCTCCGCGATCTTCGTGACGAGTTTGAAGGACGCGGACGCCGCCGCCTTCGTCCGCAGCATACTCGCTCGGGAAAAACCCGATGTGATCGTCAATACGACAGGTTTTTCGGCCCGTCTCGATGTGGAAGTGGGGATTCTCGACGGCGCCGATGCGCCGGTTCTGCAAGCGATTCTCAGCAGTGCCACGGAGGCGCAATGGCAGGAAAATCCGCGCGGACTCGGCGCCGCTGATCTCGCCATGAATGTCGTTCTCCCGGAAATGGACGGGCGGTTGATTACCCGCGCGATTGCCTGCAAGGCCGAAACCGGACATCGCACGGATCTAGAATTTACTCCCCGCATTCACGCGCCTCTGCCGTCGCGGGTAAATTTCGTCGCGGACCTTACCGCCGCTTGGGTGAGACTGCGCAAGACTCCCCGCGCGGCGCGCAAAATTGCCTGCGTACTTCCGGACTATCCAGGCAAGCAAGGCCGGGGCGGCTACGCGGTGGGCCTCGACACGGCAAAAAGCGTCGCCTCGATCGCCGCCACCCTTCGCGAGGCCGGGTACGAAATCGGGCCACTCCCGCGCACGGACAAATTGATGCGCCACCTCGAACAGAGGGCTTCGATAGAACGACTTACACTCGCCGATTATATCCTGGCCCTCGATGCCATGCCCAAGGCATTCGTGGAGTGGGTGCGGGCACAATGGGGTGGTCCCGAAGTAGAGGCAGACGATGACGCGTTCACATTTCCGGTGGTGCGCGCCGGGAATTTGATCGTCGCATTGCAACCCGATCGCGGCATTCCTGCGCAACACAAGGCAGACTATCATAACACTGGGCTGCCGCCGCGCCATTCCTACGTCGCCTTCTATGTGTGGCTTTGCCAGCATGAACAGATCGATGCGATGATTTATTGCGGCACCCATGGCACGCTCGAATGGCTGCCCGGCAAAGCGGTGGCACTCGGGGAGAATTGCGCACCCGAGGCTGTACTCGGACCGCTTCCCATCGTCTATCCTTTTATCGTCAACAATCCGGGCGAGGCGGCGCAGGCCAAAAGGCGCATTTGCGCGCTCACCATCGGCCATTTGACGCCGCCTCTGACGTTCGCCGGGAGCCATGGCGCGGCGCTCGAAATCGAAGCCCTGTTCGATGAATATGCGAGTGCCGAATCGCTCGACCCCAAGCGCGCGAGGCTATTGGCGCAAGCGATCCTCTCGCGGGCGAAAGAGACAGGCATATTTCGGGATAGCGGGCTGAGGGATAGCGCCGGTCCAGCCGTTGCCTTGCGCCAGCTCGACGCTTGGCTTTGCGATCTAAAGGACATGCGGATCGCCGATGGCTTGCATGTGTTCGGGCAATCACCGGAGGCCGGCTTGCGGGATGCCGCCGTGGCCGCGCTCGCCCAAACCCTTCAGCCGGCGCATGGCGATACAGGTATCGGGGATGACGCAGCCGCGCGCCTAACCGAACTGATCGATCGCTGCGCGGATGCGGAACGCGCTTCGCTTCTTGCCGCGCTCGATGGCCGCTTTGTCGCGCCGGGCCCTGGCGGCGCGCCGTCGCGCGGACGCGTCGACGTGCTCCCCACGGGGCGTAATCTTTATGGAATCGATCCGCGCGCGGTGCCAACGCGCACCGCTTGGGAGATTGGTCAACGCGCGGCAAAGGAGGTATTGAACCGCCATCTCCAGGATCATGGCAGCTGGCCAACGAGCATTGTCATGGACATTTGGGCAAGCGCCACCATGCGCACCGGAGGCGACGATCTTGCCCAGGCTTTCGCGATGATTGGTGTCGCGCCGCTTTGGGACAATGCGTCCTCGCGAGTCACCGGCTTCAAGATCGTTCCGCCCGCGCGCCTGTCGCATCCGCGCGTCGATGTCACCTTGCGGATTTCCGGGTTGTTCCGCGATGTCTTTCCGGCCCAGATCGCCTTGTTCGACCAGGCAGTACGGGCGGTGAGCGAACTCGACGAAGAAGATGATTTGAACCCGCTCGCGGCGGCGCGAAGGCTTACGCCGGGGGTTCTCTTGCGGGTTTTCGGCGCGGCACCCGGCGCCTATGGGCTCGGCATTGCGCGGGCGATCGACGACGATCCCGCACTCGCCCGGCATGATCTCGGCGCGCGCTATCTCGCCGCCGCCTCGCATGCCTATGGCGGGGCGCAAGGCGAAGGCGTCGCGACCACGGCATTCGCCGAACGTGTAGCAACTGTCGGCGCCTTCATTCATGTTCAGGATCAAGAAGAGCAGGATATTCTCGACGCTGGCGCCAATGTTGACCACGAGGGCGGCTTTGCGGCGGCCGCGCAAATGCTCGGCAACGATGCGCCGGTCTATCATGTCGAAACGGCGCGTCCCGGCGCCATCAAGGTGCGCACGCTGGCCCAAGAAATCGCCCGCGTCGTGCGGGCTCGGGCAGCCAATCCGCGCTGGATTGCGGGGCAGATGCGCCACGGCCATCGCGGCGCCGCCGAAATCGCGGGGACGGTCGAAAATCTTTACGCTTTCGCGGTTTTGAGCGATGCGGTGGCGAGCCAGCATTTCGAGCTTCTGTTCGAGGCGACCCTTGGCTCGCCTCCGGTGCGGGATTTTCTCATCGACGCCAATCCGGAGGCCACGCGGGCTATTGCTAAGTGTTTCAAGGAGGCGCTCGCCCGGGGTTTTTGGGAGACCCGCCGCAACTCGACCCACGCCTGTCTCGCCTCAATGGAGGAGGCGCCCGGATGATCAGCGATACAGTGTTACGCAAAGGCTGGTGTCCCGGCGCGCGGCGGCCGATGCAAGCCAAGGACGGGCTTCTCGTGCGGCTGCGGATCAGCGGCGGCATTGTGACGGCCGCGACGCTGCGCGGGCTCGCGCAAGCCGGACGCGCGCATGGGAGCGGAGTTTTCGATCTGTCGGCCCGTGCGAATTTGCAAATGCGAGGAGTGCGCGGCGAAAGCTTGCCTTTATTAACCGAAACGCTCGCCGGGCTTGGCCTGATCGACGAGAACGCGGCGGCCGAAGCCATTCGCAACGTTATGGTGAGCCCGCTAGCCGGGCTTGATGGGCGAATTGATGTGGCCAGATCCGCCTTGGAACTCGAGGCCGCGCTAGCCGCCAACACCGATTTGCACGCGTTGCCGGGAAAATTCCGCTTTCTGATCGACGATGGAAGCGCGCTTTCGCTTGGCAATGTCCCCGCCGACGTGCGGTTCGATTGGATCGGCGGCCCGCGATTATTCGCGATCGGAATTGGCGGGCGCGCAAATGAGGCGACTTATTTAGGGTGCTGCAAGGGAGACGATATTTCCCGTGCCGCCCTGCGCATCGCGCGCGCTTTTTTGCGCCTCGGTTCGCAAATGGGGGAGCCGCCGCGGAGGATGCACGGTCTTATCGAGAGTCGCGGGGCTGCTGCGATAGCCGCATTTGCCGGACTGCGCCCCGGTCCACCCCGAAAGAGCGACGCTATTGAGGAGCCTTGTCCGGTTGGTTTGCTGCGCTTCAACGAAAGCACCTGCTTCGGGGTTGGCGCGGCTTTTGGGCGTCTTGACGCGGATATGCTCGACACGGCGGCGTGCGCCGCTGAAGTTTTTGGCGCCGGCGAGATCAGGCTCACGCCATGGCGCGCATTGATCGTGCCCTCTGTGCGTGGCGAGGAAGCCGATGCCATGCGCGCTCATTTTGCCGGGCAGGGTTTCATCGTCGATCCTAAGGATGCGCGCTTGGCTGTAGCCGCGTGCGGCGGCGCCTCGACCTGCGAGCGCGGCACCACCGATACCCGTTCCGACGCCTTGGCCTTGATGTTTGCCGCGCGGCGGTTGTGCAACACCGGCGTCGCGCTGCATGTGTCTGGCTGCGCCAAGGGCTGCGCGCGGCAAGCGGCGACGCCTTTCACTCTCGTCGCTCATGCGGGACGCTACAATCTTGCCGCGGACGCGCGCGACGCAGGGATCAGCAATGCGCAAGACCTCGACCTGGTGGCGGCGCGCAAAATATTGGAAACGATGGCGCCGGATTACGAGCGGCGGAGCGAGCTGGAGAGGCAATGAGCGAGGCATCGAGCCGCTTCAACTATTTGCGTGACGGCGCGGAAATCACCCGCCGCTCCTTCGCGACGATCCGCGCCGAGGCTGATCTTGCCCGCTTTCCGCGTGAGGAAGAGCATGTCGCGGTGCGGATGATTTACGCCTGCGGAATGGTGGAGATCGCCGCCGGTCTCGTATTTTCGCCTGGGGCCGTCGCGCAAGCGCGGCAAGCGCTCCGGCAAGGCGCGCCGATCCTTTGCGATTCCAAAATGCTCGCGCGGGGAGTTATCGCAGCGCGTCTGCCGCGCGGTAACGAGGTGATCTGCACCCTTGACGATCCAGCCGTCGCGTCGCTCGCGCAAAGACTCGGCACTACGCGCAGCGCCGCCGCGCTCGAACTTTGGCGCGACAGGCTCGATGGCGCGATTGCCGCCATCGGGAATGCGCCGACCGCCTTGTTTCACCTGCTCGACATGCTCGATAACACGTCCGCGTGGCCCGCATGTATTATTGGAATGCCGGTCGGCTTCGTCGGCGCGGCGGAATCGAAAGAGGCGCTCATTACCGATGCCCGCGTGCCTTTCATTACCCTTAAGGGGCGCAGGGGAGGCAGTGCCATGGCCGCCGCCGCCTTGAATGCGATTGCGAGCGACGCCGAATGAGCGAATGTTCCTCGCCAAACGGCCGCCTCTTTGGCGTCGGCCTCGGGCCGGGCGATCCCGACCTTGTGACGGTCAAGGCCATGAAGATCATCGGTGCCGTTCCCGTCGCTGCCTATTTCGCCAAGAAGCGCGCACGCGGAAATGCCCGCACCATCCTCGACCGCTGGGTGGGCGAAACATGCCTCCAATTGCCGTTGCTCTATCCGTTAACGACGGAAACCCATTTTTGCGAGCCCGCCTATACGCAAGAACTCCGCGCGTTCTACACCGAGGCGGAGGGTGCCATAACGGCGCATCTTCAAGCAGGCCGCGATGTCGCTCTCGTCTGCGAGGGTGACCCGCTGTTCTATGGCTCCTTCATCCATCTTTTTGTCCGCTTGAAGGATCGTTTCAGCGTCGAGATCGTTCCCGGCGTCACCGGCATGTCGGGGTGCTGGAGTGCGGCAAAGACACCGATAGCCTGGGGCGACGATGTCTTGAGCGTTCTCCCGGGCACGCTCGGACGCGCGGCATTGGTCCATCATCTCGGTGCGGCCGATGCGGTGGTCATCATTAAGATTGGTGCAAATCTGGCGAAAATCCGCGCAGCGATCGCCGAGGTAGGGCGCCTTTCGACGGCAATCTATGTCGAACATGGCACCAGCGAAGCCGAAATGATCGTTCCGCTTGCCGTCAAGACCGGCGACCATGCGCCTTATTTTTCTTCGATTCTCATTCCCGGCCAAGGCAGGCGCCCGTGAAGGCGCCGGGAAGCTTGCGGATCGCCGGACTTGGCCCCGGCGGCGGCGCATGGATCACGCCCGAAGCCTCGCAGCTCATTGCTCACGCAACCGATCTTGCCGGCTATGCCCCCTATCTCGAGCGGCTTCCTTGCAAAGAAGGTCAGACGCGCCACGAAAGCGGCAACGGGGCCGAATTAGAGCGTGCACGCCATGCGTTGTGCTTGGCCGGGGAAGGGCGCCATGTCGTTCTTGTTTCCGGCGGTGATCCGGGCGTGTTCGCGATGGCGGCGGCCGTTTTCGAGGCGATCGAACATGGTGAACCTGCCTGGCGCGACATCGACGTCGCGGTTAGCCCTGGGGTATCGGCCATGCAGGTGGCGGCAGCAAGGATCGGCGCGCCCTTGGGAAACGACTTTTGCGCGATCTCCTTGTCCGACAATCTCAAGCCCTGGGCCTTGGTGGAAAAACGGCTCGCGCTCGCGGCAAGCGCCGATTTCGTGATCGCGCTCTACAACCCCGCCTCGGCCGCGCGGCCGCACCGGATCCACGACGCTTTCGCACTGCTGCGCGGCTTCAAGGCCGGCTCGACGCCGGTCATTTTTGCCCGCGCGGCCGGGCGCGCGGATGAACAGATTGTTGTAGAGACGCTCATAAGCGCAAACCCCGCCCGCGCGGACATGAGCACGCTGATCATCGTTGGTTCCAGCGAAACCCGGATCGTTCCACGTAGCAGCGGCACGCCGTTCGTTTATACCCCGCGCGGCGTTAAGGATGCGCGATGACGAAGGATGAAAGCCATGGCTTCGGCCGGATCGTGCAAGACCGGTCCCGAGGCTTGCCGCGGGCGGGCGACCATGACAACAGGCCGCCCGAGACGCCGCGCCGCGACAAGTTTGGCGACCGCCGCCTCGCCGCCGCTGTTCTTGGTAACGATGATATCGATCGATTCCTCGCGCAAAAGCCTTTTCTCCGCTTCAATCGCGAAGGGGCCGCGCCCCTGGACGACACGATGGCGCGGCAGGTTTGGCGGAAGCAAGAGCGGCTCAATCGTGCGAATAAGATAGAAATGCTGCGGCGCCGCCGAAAAGGCCTCGATTTGCAGGCGGCCGATCGTCAGAAAGACGCGCCTCGGTTCGGGCCCGAGCGCGGCGGCGGCTACGGCCATATCGGCTACCTCAATCCAATGGTCGCCAGGCTCCCGCACCCACGCCGGGCGCGACAAGAAGATAAGTGGAATTTGCGCCCGACCTGCAGCGATCGCCGCATGGCGCGAAATTTGTCCGGCGAAAGGATGCGTGGCATCAACGAGGACGTCGATGCGCTCGGCTTCGAGATAGGCGTTAAGGCCATCCACGCCGCCAAAACCGCCAATCCGATAAGGAATTTTTGGCGTGCGAAGCGCATTGGTACGGCCAGCGAACGACAACATGGACGAAATATCGGTCCTCTCCGCAAGGAGGTCCGCAAGCCTGCTCGCCTCGAAGGTTCCGCCAAGCACGAGAACTCGCATCGCCCGTTTCCTAAATTTCTATCGCTGCCATGACCTCGCCCCCTCGCGAAAAATGGTTGTCGCTGATCGGCATCGGGGAGGACGGCATCGAGGGTCTCACTCCTGCCGCGCGGATGCTGCTTGCGCAAGCCCATTTGGTCGTGGGCGGTGCCCGCCATCTCGCGCTTGCGGGTCCGCTTTCGGCTGAAACAATCGCCTGGCCTTCGCCACTTGCCGAGGGAATCCCAAAAATCCTCGCCCGGCGAGGCTCAATCGTCTGCGTCCTCGCCTCGGGCGATCCTTTCTTTTATGGCATCGGAACTTTGCTTACCGCCCATGTCAGCCCACAAGAAATGCAATGTTTTCCGGCGCCCTCGGCGTTCAGCCTCGCGGCGGCAAGGCTCAACTGGAGCCTGCAAGACTGTTGCCTCATGTCGCTGCATGGGCGCGAATTCGAGCGGATTATTCCGGCGCTACAACCCCGCGCAAAGATCCTTTGTCTGTCATGGGACGAGACCACCCCGCCGCGTCTTGCAAAACTCCTCTGCGACAGGGACCTCGGGCAATCCCAAATCCATGTGCTGGAGGCGATGGGAGGCCCGAGGGAGCGAGCGCGGGCCACCGCCGCCGAAGCTTTCGATATGGAAGGCGTCGATCCATTAAACATCGTTGCGCTCGAAATTTCCGCGCCGGCGCAATCGCGCATTCTCCCGGTTGCTAGTGGTCTTGCCGACTGCTGGTTCGAAACCGACGGCCAGCTCACCAAGCGGGAGGTCCGCGCCGTGACGCTGTCGTCGCTGGCGCCGAGGCGCGGCGAGCTGTTGTGGGATGTCGGCGCGGGCTCCGGATCGATTGCCATCGAATGGCTGCTCAGCGACCCCGCCAATCGCGCGATCGCCATCGAGGCGCGGGAGGATCGCGCATGCCTGATAAGGCGCAATGCGCAAAGCCTTGGCGTGCCGCAAATCGAAATTATCATCGGCACGGCACCGGACGTTTTTGCCAATCTGCCGCAACCCCAAGCGGTTTTTATCGGCGGCGGCGCAAGCGACGCAATACTTTTGGACGCCGCGTTTGCCGCCCTATGTCCGGGCGGCAGGCTTGTAGTCAATGCGGTGACACTGGAAGCCGAGGCGGAACTTATCCGCCGTTTCAAGTCACAAGACGGCGAGCTCACGCGTATCGAAGTCGCGCGCGCAAACTCGCTTGGCTCCTACCAAGCCTGGCGTCCGGCCCTGCCGGTCACGCAATGGTCCGTGACGAAGCGGTGACGCCGCTTTTCACACGAAGGGTTATTCTCCAGTGCGATAAAGAAGCGTCAGCCGATTGCAAAAAGCCGGGTCAGGGTTCATGAATTGGATGCTGGGCGCGCTGGCGGCAAAAATCATCAGTTCCGGTGCTGTTCCGGACTTTCGGAAGCAAAACTATGACCCATTCAGAACCCGGTCCCTTCCTTCGGCACGATTGGACCACGGACGAGATCGTCGCGATCCACGATTTGGCTCTCCTTGATCTGATCGCCGAGGCGAACCGCGTTCACCGCCATTTTCACGAGGTCGGCGACGTCCAAAAGGCGAGCCTCCTCAGCATCAAGACCGGCGGCTGCCCGGAGGACTGCGCCTATTGTCCGCAATCCGCGCATCATCGCGAGGTTCACCTCGGCAAGGTCGATATGATGGAAACCGGGGCCGTGCTTGCCGCCGCCGCCCGCGCGAAAGCCGCCGGCGCCGATCGTTTTTGCATGGGCGCGGCTTGGCGGAATGTGCGCGACGGTGCAGGCGTTCGACGCGGTGCTCGACATGGTGCGCGGCGTTCGCGCCCTCGGGATGGAGGCTTGCGTGACGCTCGGCATGTTGAACGCTGCCCAAGCCGAGCGGCTGAAACAGGCGGGCCTGACGGCCTACAATCACAACCTCGACACGAGTCCCGAATTCTATTCAAATATCGTGACGACGCGGACCTATGAGGACAGGCTCGCAACCTTGCGCGCGGTGCGCGCAGCCGGGCTGCAAATGTGCTGCGGCGGCATCATCGGCATGGGAGAAGTCGGTGCGCGACCGGGCCTCGATGCTGCAAACCTTGGCTTCGTTCGATCCGCATCCCGAAAGCGTGCCGATCAATGCGCTGGTTCCGGTCGAAGGCACGCCGCTCGGGCAAAAGGAAAGAATCGACACAGTCGATTTCGTGCGGATGGTCGCCACCGCGCGGATCGTGCTCCCGGCCGCGAGAGTCCGGCTTTCGGCTGGCCGCTCGGAACTCAACCGCGAGGTGCAAATCCTTTGCATGGTCGCCGGAGCAAATTCGATCTTCTATGGTGACGCCTTGCTGACAACGCAAAATGTTGCCGAGGACCAGGACAATGCGCTGTTTGCCGCGCTTGCGCCGCGCGCGCAAACTTCCGTCCAGTGCTGAACATGTGGGTCTACCCGCAACATGAATAAAAGACTGGCCGCGATTGTCTTTTCAGTTTTGGTGGCCTTGCCGGCCGCCGACGCCATCGTTTGGACCTGGCATGCGCGCGCACTTGTTCATCAATCCGAGGAAATCAAAAAGACTCTCGAACGGATCAAGCTCCCGCCCGGGTTCAAGATCAGCCTCTTTGCTCTGGTACCCGGCGCGCGGCACATGGCGGTTGGACCGCAAGGCAAGGTTGTTTTCGTTGGAACAGCAGGCACGAAGGTTTATTCGGTGAGTATCGAGGCGAGCTCGGGGGCAGGGGGTAAAGTATCCGAATTTGCTTCGAAGACCGGAATGAATATGCCAAACGGAGTGTGTTTCGCCAAGGATGGAACACTTTACGTCGCCGAAATCAATCGGGTTCTCGCTTTTCCCCGCGCCGAGGCGGATGACCTCGACCCTTCCGTCAGGGCCAAGGTCATCGTCGCGCAAGGCAAGCTTATTCAGGAAGGGGAGGGCACCGGCCATAATTTGCGAGTCTGCCGCGTTGGCCCCGATGGCAAGCTCTACATTGCCTTGGGACAACCCTATAACGTGCCGCCGCAATCAAAGATGGACGCGTACAACAAATGGGGACTCGGCGGCATCGTCAGAATGAACCTCGACGGTACCGGCCGCGAAGTTTTCGCGCGCGGCATTCGAAATTCGGTGGGCATGGATTTCAATCCGAAAGACGGAATCTTGTGGTTCACCGACAATCAAGTTGATGAGATGGGCGACGACATTCCGCCGGAGGAAATTAACCGCGCGCCCGAGGCTGGCCTTAATTTCGGCTTTCCCTGGTACGGCGGCGGCCATATCCGCACCAATGAATACAAGGACGAGACGCCGCCAGAAAATCTTGTATTCCCCGAGATCGAAACTCCTGCCCACGCCGCCGGTCTCGGCATGATTTTCTATACGGGCACGAACTTTCCGGAAAAATACAGAGGCGGCATTTTTTTCGCCCAACATGGGTCCTGGAACCGGACTGTCCCCATCGGCGCGCGGGTCAGTTTCGCCTCGCTAAAACCCGACGGCACCGGCGGCAAGGTGGAAGTTTTCGCGGAGGGCTGGCTCAGCGAAAAGGGCACCTATGATGGGCGTCCGGTGGACGTGGCGCAACTTCCCGACGGCTCGCTCCTAGTGTCCGACGATTACGCCGGCGCCTTATACAAGATCACTTATGAGGGCGCGATGCCGCCCAATTAATCCGCGACCGTAAAATCTATCTTTGTCGCCGCGGCAAGATATATTCAGGCCAGACCGCACGCCGAGTGATTTCTAGAAAACGGGTTATCCAAAATCGAGGCCCGGCCAACGGCGGCCTGCGCAAAATTCAAGAAAAACGCACAGCGTCTAAATCACTGTCCTAATAGAAGTTTTGGTGAAAATGGCACTCCTGACATGTCAAGTTTTCTATAGCCGCGTGACACGTTCTATATTGGGCCTTATGCGGCCGCGAAACCGCTCAGCTTTGAGGGATTATGACATGGCGAGGCCGCCTAAAGCTCTGGTGGAAAAGCAGCGGACAGTCCAGACGTACTCCGAACTCTGGCATGCATCGTTCTGTGTCTTGCAGGCGGGTGAGCGCGAACGGCTTGGTTCGTCGTACCAATTTCTGTCCAGTGCGGTCTTAACTGCGTTTGCCTTTGAAGCTTATCTCAACCGTGTAGGCCCGCAGGTCGTCACTTGTTGGGAAAGTTTAGAGCGCCTACCGCCGATTTCGAAATTCGATCTAGTCTGTGAATTGCTGAAGGTCGATTTTCAAAAAGGGCAACGGCCGCGCCAAACGATTGAGGAGCTATTCGAGTTCAGGAACACAATAGCGCATGGCCGAACAGAGGATATTAAACCCGATTTTAAGCAGCGGGACGTGAACGACAAGCTAGATAATTATCTTGGGAAGCGCCCGCTCGCACGTTGGGAATCGCTAATTCAATCGGATGATTTCGTGAAGCGCGCACGGATTGATGTTGAAGCCGTTTGCGTGAAAATTCACGCGGCTGTGCCGGAGCCTAAGGAAGCATTGTTTGCATTCGGAATGGGGAGCGGCAGCGCCGTCCCCATATGCGACTAGGAGCGTGCACCGTGAATCGCCGGTGCATCGTTCCGATGCTCGCTCTATTGCTAGCCGGATGCGATGAACCCATCACCATTGAATATTTATACCCTGGCACGCAGCTCGCCGTCGAAGCGTGTATGAAGCGCAACGCCTCGCCGCTTGTGGATGCTGAGGTGATCAAGGCGAATTGCATCAGGAAACACGAGAAAAAAATAGACCCACAAATCTTGGACTCGACGCAGTCAACGCTGACGCCTATTTTAGATAATCCTTACGGTCTTGGTCTTGAGGCTGTGCTCAGAAATACGTCGAACGATCAGATCATCACGATGATCATCATAACCGTCATGGTGCACCGAGAGGGCAGCCCAGACTTGGTATTCCTCGGCGCCCTCAATGATTTATGGATTTATCCAAACAGCTCGGGGGGTGGCTATGTCCGGTATGTATCGCCTGACAGCGAGGTTCTATGGACGGAAGCGAAGGATTTGATGAAGGCTGGGGCGAAGTTGTCGTGGTACATTTCTGAGGCGACTGGGCTAGGCTTTAAGCTCAAAACATGATCATCAGGAGCCGCCCGGGTGGCCATGACGGATCACGCAGGCACTGGATGAAGTTCGCTCTCGTATGTGTGAGATTGGCTGCCGCGCTATTCGCGGGGTCGGCGTATGCAGACTGGGTACCAGCAATCGGGCAAGGCACCTCATCTTGCATGATGTGGAATTCAGCGCACCGCGACGGCACTCAGTTTGTTTTCCACGAATGGGTGCTGGGCTTCCTATCTGGGGCTAAGTGGGTCCGATTTGAAAACGGCCACTTGACCGGTGCTGATCCAGAACTTGTTTGGGCGTGGATAGACAACTATTGTCAAGACCATCCCCTTGATCAAATTAGCGCCGCTATCGACAAGTTCGTCTCAACGCACTCGCATTGAACTTTGTCTTACTAGCCGGTTTGCGGACACTCGTTATTCGCGCGGAGGGGAGCCTTGCAACACACGGTCAAGGTTTGGGGCAAGCCCCACAGTGTCAGCGTCCATCAGCAGTCGAAAAGCGTTTGGATCGCTGTAGGCGAGTACATGGGCGAGCAGATCGAGGTAAAGGGGCGCACCGAGTTCAACCGCAGTTAAACGCTGGCGTGAGGCTGCGGAATACAAGGGAAATTGAGAACAGCACCGCAAACAGCCGATGGTTTGTGCAAAAATCAAGAATTCTGCACCAAAATTTAGCCATTGATATTCCATGGCTTTCTTGGTGCACAATTCCGGTGCGAAAATATTCCGTCGTGTACGTCCGGGGTATTGCTTGTGACAGACGAGACCAAGCAGCGGCGGCATCGATTCTCTCAGCGAATCTTACACCGGGGATGCCTTCCCGCAAACCGGCCAAGCCATTGAGCTGCCGCCGCGGCCCCATGCCAATTGCACCAAACGATTGATCGATCTTACATGATCGAAGAAGGCGCCGCCGTCTGATACCTTGTAAGATTTTCGGCTCAAATCGTACCAAAATGTTTCACGTGAAGCATTTTGGTACGATCCAAACCGCCAAAAACGCGCCCCGGCTTGTGGGTTTGCGCCGATGCGGCCGGGCGAAATGGCCGTTGCGATAGTGGAAGGTTTCCAATTTGGTGGGTCCGCGCTCGTCGGCGCCGATTGGTTTGATGCCAATCTGGACGACTTCGCCTCTTCAGGATGGCACAGCCGGAATGGTTCCGCCATTCCGTGAACGGGCACCTTGGTTCGGGGGCGATTTGCAAACTCTGCGCAACATCCTGCGCGGCTGCCCGCCGGACCTGCCCGGCGGCGAGCGGCTGCTGCTGCCGGTGTCCGGCAGAGAACGGCTGGCGGGGCGGCTCGACCGGCGGGCCGGCTCCATTGCCAGGCCGCTCATTGTTCTTGTGCATGGCCTCGCGGGCTCCGAAGCAAGCAAGTCGGTGGTGGCAAGCACGCGGCATTTGGTGGACCAAGGCTGGCCGGTCTTGCGCCTGAACCTTCGCGGTACCCTCCCGTCGCTTCCAACCGCCCCTGGGCACTACCATGCTGGCCTGACCCAGGATCTGGCCGATGCCCTGCGCGGGCTGCCGGCCAACCTTATCCGTCTTGGGATCATCCTGTTCGGCCATTCGCTAGGCGGTAATCTCGTGCTGAAATTCATGGGCGAAGGCGGGCACGGTCTTCCGGTGCTTGGCGCTGTCGCGGTGTCCACCCCGATTGACCTCGCCGCGACCTGTGCCCGGATGATGGCCAACCGCAACTTCGCCTATCACCGCTATATGCTCACTGCGATGAAATGCGAGGCGCTGGCGCCGGGCGCGGGAGTAAGTACCGCTGAGCGGGCGGCGATCGCTGCCGCCCGGAACGTCTACGAATTCGACGACCACTTCATCGCGCCGCGCTTCGGTTACCGGAATGCCCTCGACTATTACGAAAGCAATGCCGCTAAACATTTCCTTGCCTGCATCGCACGGCCGGCGCTGATCCTGCATGCGCTGGACGACCCTTGGATACCCGCGGCCTGCTACACCGCAATTGATTGGCCACGCTTGCCGATGGTCGAGGCGCTGCTGACTCCGCGGGGTGGCCATTTGGGCTTTCACGGCCAAGGCAGCCGCATTCCTTGGCATGACCGGTTGACGGCGTGGTGGCTCGCACAAAGGTTTTTGCCGGGACCAATCTAAGTATCCCGCGGCAAAGCCGGGAGCTTAAGGACGCGAGCCGCTCAATGCGGAAGGATGGACCCACTGATGCCACGCCTGCGAGCCAACGAAGGTCTGCTCATCGAGCCGGAAGACAATGACCTCACAAGCGACGAATAACGTTCGCATCATCGCTGGCCGCGCTAGGGGCTAAACCTGATGTCGCTGGCGGCGCCCCCCGCGGTTCGCGCTTGGTGCCAAAATCATCTTGGCACGCAAGGCACCACGATTGGACCAAGTAAGGAACTTTGCCAACGATCCTATCATTCCTTCACGATCCGGATCGTTGCCGCCATGCCTGGCTTCAGCAAGAGATCCGGATTGGGCGCACTGATGACCACGTCGGTGGCCGCGGCTTGCCCATATGTTTGTGTCAATGGCCGAATTTGTGTCACCGTGCCAGAGAACTGACGGCCCGGAAACGCCTCGATGGTGACCATCGCTTTGGCACCGACCTTGATTTCGCTGCTGTCCTTTGCGCTGACAATGGCTTCGATGGGAGCGAGGGCGAGATCTGCGGCGATGACGAACAGCGGCGGCGCTGTTGAGCTTACCGCTACCGTCTGGTTCATTTCGACGTTGAGCGAGACCACTGTTCCATCAATCGGCGAAACGATATCGGTGTAGCCGAGGTTGGTCTCAGCGGCACGAAGTGCGGTTTGCAGCTCGGCGACTTTTGCCTCGTCGAGTTGTGTCTGCGTCTGCGCCCGCTCAAAGGCCTTGCGCGACTTGTCGAGCGCTTTTCGGGAAATAGGGCACGTTTCGCCTGGGCCCCGTGGCTCTCGACGGCCGCTTTCGCCCGTGCGAGATCCGCTTTGGCCTTTTCGAGCCGAGACTCGGCTACTGCCAGTTCAGCCTTGCTTTTATCGGCCGCGATTTTATAGGGGCGCGGATCGATTTTCGCGCAGAGCTGGCCCGCCTTCACTTGCATGTTGGCGTCGCAAGAGAGCGCCTGGATCACGCCCGACACCCGCGCGCCGACCGGCATGGTCGCCGAGGGACCGACGACGCCCCTCGTGGTCACGGTGCGAACCGCCGGACCAGGTTCGCGCTGCGTCTGCATGTATTGATCGGTGGGCGCCAAATTGTGATTCAGATTCGCCATGATCCAGAGCGAGCCGGTGAGGATCAGCAGGACGATCAGCACGCCGAAGGCAAGCGCCATGACGTTGTTGACGTTGTCTGGGCCGGTCGTGATGTGGAGGAAGAAGACGAGGTGAACGCCCATCTGCGCGATCGCGAGAACGACCAGGGCGACAGGAATGCTCGGTCCCCAGACGAGTGTCGTGCCCGAAATAAAGAAGGATACGATGGTGAGCAGCGTCGCGAGCCCGAGTCCAATCAGATAGCTCTTGAGTCCCTCGGCCGATCTCGGCTCTGTCGAGGCGCTGGTCGCCCGGCGCGATGTCCGTGGGATGGAGGTCATCTGTTGGCTCGGAGGTGCTCATTGCGCCACCCCCATCAAATAAACCACCGTGAATATCGCAACCCAAATGATGTCCAGGGCATGCCAGAACAGGCTGAAGCAGAGCATGCGCCGTAGAATGTCCGCCCGGTATCCCTTGGCGAACACCTGCGCCATCATCGTCAGCAGCCACAGCAGGCCGGCGGTGATATGAAGGCCGTGGCATCCGACCAGCGTAAAGAAGGCCGAGAGGAACGCGCTCCGCGTCGGGCCTGCCCCGCGCGCGACCATGCTCGCAAACTCCCGGAGCTCGATGCTAAGAAACCCGGCTCCCAGGATGAAGGTCGCGGCCATCGCGCCGTAGAACCAGGACCCGCTATGCGCCCGGGCACCGATGCTTGCGATGCCGCAGGTGAAGCTCGAGACGAGAAGGAACGCCGTCTCGAGCCCGACGTTGCGCAGGTTGAACAACTCTCGGCCGCTTGGTCCCCCATGCCGTGTTGCCGACCAGCACCGCGTAGGTGGCGAAGAAGGCGGAGAACATGATGATGTCGCTCAGCAGGAAAATCCAAAAGCCGAAGGCGGTGACAATGCGCTTCGATGCCAGTCCACCGTCGGCGTGCCCCAGCGTGTGCTGGAGGTACGGCGTCTCCCGGTCGTGCCCGAGGCGATTCGGATCTTCGCGGCCGGCTGGCCGCCTCGATCGTGGTCATGGTGCTGCCTCGCCGTCGGGCAAGCGCCGCGCTGCGGGCGCTACGGTTGGCTCGATCTATGCGCGCGACTGTTTCCGCTGGAATGACGTACTCATCCGTGTCCCGCCAGGCAAAGACGACGAAGGTCGCATAGGCGCCCAATGCGGCAAGGCCAACCAACCACCAGATGTGCCAGATCAACGCGAAACCCATGAAGGTCGCGAAGAAGGCGCAGATGAAGCCGGTTGGGCTGTTCCTTGGCAGCTCAATTTCCACATAGGCGGGCTCCTCGCCGAGCCTCGCCTGCTGGAGGGCGCGCTGCTTCATACCCCAATAGGCCTCTTCGCCCTGGATATTGGGGAGCACCGCGAAGTTGAACGCCGGCGGAGGCGACGGTGTCGCCCACTCGAGGGAGCGCCCATTCCAGGGATCACCGGTCTCGTCGCGAAATTCTTTGCGTCGCCGGATACTGACGGCGAGCTGCGTGATTTGCAGGCCTATCCCGAGCAGGATTATCGCCGCGCCGGCGGCCGCAATCAGCAGCCACGGATGCCAAGCTTGGACATCATAGTGCTGCATGCGACGTGTCATTCCCATGAGGCCGAGGACGTAAAGCGGCATGAAGGCGACGTAGAAACCTGTGATCCAGCACCAGAACGCGGCCTTGCCGAGCCCTTCGTGCAACCGGAACCCAAATGCCTTTGGGAACCAGTAGGTGTAGCCGGCGAACGCGCCGAAAAGCACCCCGCCGATGATGACATTGTGGAAATGCGCCACTTGGAAGAGGCTCTCGTGAAGCACGAAGTCCGCCGGAGGCACCGCCAGCAATACGCCGGTCATGCCGCCGATTACGAACGTGACCATAAAACCGAGCGACCACAATATTGGCGTGGAATAAACGACCCGGCCGCCATACATCGTGAAGATCCAATTGAAGACCTTTACGCCCGTCGGCACCGCGATGATCATCGACGCGATGCCGAAGATCGCATTGACGTCGGGGCCGGCACCCATCGTGAAGAAGTGGTGCAGCCAAACTGTGTAAGAAAGTATACAGATGACCATTGTCGCGGCGACCATCGAACGATATCCGAAAAGCGGCTTGCTGGAGAACGTCGAGACCACTTCCGAGAATACGCCGAAGGCGGGAAGAACGAGGACATAAACCTCCGGATGTCCAAACGCCCAAATAAGGTTCACGAACATCATTTGGTTGCCACCGCCTTCGTTGGTGAAAAAGTGGAAACCGAGATAACGGTCCAGCAGCAGCATGGCCAGCGTCGCCGTGAAGATGGGGAAGGCGGCGACGATCAACAGGCTGGAGGCGAGCGTTGTCCAGCAAAACATCGGCATCCGCGTGTAAGTCATTCCCGGTGCGTGAAGCTTGAGGACCGTCGTGACGAGGTTGATGGCTGCCACCAATGTCCCCACACCGGAAATTTCGAGCGACCAGAGGTAGTAATCGACGCCAACGCCGGGCGAATAGACGAGCTCGGAAAGTGGGGGATACGGCAGCCACCCGGTACGCGCGAATTCTCCTACAACGAGCGAGATATTGATCAGCAGCGCACCGGTGGCGGTAAGCCAGAAGCCGACCGAGTTGAGGGTGGGGAACGCAACGTCGCGAATCCCGAGCTGGAGCGGCACGACGAAATTCATCAGCCCGATGACGAAGGGCATCGCGACGAAGAAGATCATCAGCGTGCCGTGGGCGGTGAAGATCTGGTTGTAATGCTCGGGCGGCAAATAGCCCGGCGACTGAAACGCGAGCGCCTGTTGCGACCGCATCATGATCGCATCGATGAAGCCGCGCAGCAGCATCACCCCCGCGAGGAGGACGTACATGATGCCGATATGCTTATGGTCGACGCTGGTGATCCACTCCCGCCAAAGATAGGGAAGCCATCCTTTCAAGGTGACCCATGCGAGGACACCAATGATCATGAAGCCGACTATGCCCGCTGCGACCAACGGGATCGGTTGGTCGAATGGGATCGCCGCCCAGCTGAGCTTGCCCAACATTTCTAGTCCTCCGTCCGCGGGGATACGCTCGGATGAGGCCGCCCCGTCTGCGGGCCAGGTCCAGGCGGCAGTTTCTGTGTGACAATCTGCTGGAACAGCTCGGGATCGACAGCGCGGAAGGTGAACGGCTGGACGTCCGTGCTCTGCGCGGCGAGGTCGGCATAGCTTCCGGAATCGAGAGTTGGGCCGGCCTTGCGCGTGGCCTCGATCCAGGAGGCAAACCGCTCCGCCGGCAATGCTAGCACGTCGAAATGCATGTCCGGGAAACCATCGCCACTAAAGTGGGCCGATAGGCCGTGGAAGGTGCCTGGTGCATCCGCTTGCAGGTACAATTGTGTCCGCATGCCATTCATCGTGTAGATCATGCTGCCGAGCTGCGGTACGAAGAAGATGTTCATCACGCTCGCGGACGTCAGGGAGAAGTGCAAGGGCACACCGGCTGGAACCACAAGCTGGTTGACGCTCGCGACACGCTGGCCGGGGTAGATGAAGAGCCATTTCCAATCCAGCGAGACGACCTGTACCTCGAGCGGTGGCGCGTCCGACGGCAATGGCTTTGCGGGATCGAGGTCATGGGATCCGATCCAGGCCACGCCACCGAGGAGCATGACCGTGAGGAGGGGGACAGACCAGACAACCAGTTCGATGCGGCCTGAATAGACCCAATCCGGCAGATAGCGTGCCCTCATGTTGGATGCTCGAAACCACCAGGCGACGCCCAAGGTCACGGCGATCGTCGGGATAACGATGGCGAGCATAATGGCAAGCGAGTCGGTCAAGATTGTTTTGTTGGCAAGCCCGACGGGCCCTTGCGGATCAAGGACGGCTGGCTGACATGCCGTAAGGGCGATCGGCGCCATGAAGACTGCGCAGCGCGCAGCCCGGGCGGTCACCGAACGAAGGCGCCGCAAAGGTCCTATTCTGTCCGACGGTCCGTCTGGCTTGCCGCGTGAACCCGCACGCGACGGGGCCCCCAAACATGATGGCTGCCATTGGTTTGGACTCGTCACAATCCTTCCTCTCGCGCTACGCTAGATATTGAATTGCAACTAATACTGCTCTGTCCTTAGACATGTTCTACAATCAGGTTCGGCCGCACTCCAGCATCGGCTGGCTTGGGCCAGCCATCTACGCCAGTCGATTCCGCCACGGGGCGAAGGCGCTACGCTCCGCAACGGCACCAATCATTGGCCCATGGCAGTAACCAATTATGATGCCAACAACTGCCAGTCTCTAGCCCCACCGGATGAAACCTGGGGGCAACGTCAGTTTCTTCAGGACTAAACGGAAGAACCAGTACTGCGGTTGACTTTTCGTCATCCGTAGCCCTACCGAACTGCCCGCGGGACTGCAAGCCAGAATTGCCGTGGCATCATCCGCGGACGCAATCAGTTTTGCGGCCGAAACAAGCGCACGGCCGCGTAATACTCCGCGAGCTTTTCGATCTCATCCTTGCGCAGCTTCGCCGCAATCCCACGCATGCGGTTGAAGATATCATTGTGCCGATCCCCGTTTGCGAAGGCAGTGAGCTGCGCAAACAAATATTCCTGCCTTTGTCCCGCGAGCGTCGGCGTTTCGATGGGGCCACCGGCATGCGCGCCATGACAGGAGGCGCAGCCAGGGATCCCTCGCCCAGAAACGCCGTATTCAACCAAGCGAACGACGTCTGGATCGCCCGACGATATTGTTCTCGGATCGAGGGCGCCCTTAGTCAACGCCGAAAAATGCGCCGCAACGTCCGCCATCTGCTCGTCGTCGAGGTTCTCAACGATGCTCGCCATGAGCTCATTGACGCGGGCACCGTTCTTGAAGTCGTGTAGCTGCTTGTAGATTGCAAAGGCCGACTGTCCAGCCATATGGGGGAATTGAGCATCAGGCGATACGCCTTTTTCGCCATGGCAGGAGGCGCAGATGTTCGCGGCGATTTCGGCGCCATTCTTCAAGTTGGGATGATGGAGCCGGTCGATAACCTGCGGGGTCCAGGCAACCATGGAGACGGGCTGCGCTTTGGATTCGCTGCTCGGCTGCCGTGCGGCGGGAGACCCGGCCTGCAAGCCGAGAGACCTGCAGATCGCGGCAAAGGCCGTAAGGCCAGCAGACTGGCCTTGTACGATCGGCAGAACAACAAATGCGAGCAGCGCCGCGACGACGACAACGAAAACGACGATAGCAGTGGACCAAACCCGCCACCGGCGATCGGCGGCTTGAGGCTGCAATGCCATGTCACCCACCCCGGTCGACGCGATGGACTACCGCCTGCGGCGCCTGGAGCACAAAGAACTGCGCAATTGGCCATCCATAGGCTGCGACCATCAGAAATAGCACCAGCGCATTCCACAAACCGAAGCCGTTGAGCGCCGCCGGCACGCGCGTTGGAGAGTGAACCGCAACCGCAAAACGGAATGACGGTACGGCAGCGAAGGGCCTGCGGCGGAAAGAGGCAAGATTCCATATGAAAAGAATGGCGCTAGCCAGAAGCAAAAGACCCCCAACCAAGGACACAATGACCCACGGCCCCCACGCGGCAATGATTGGATTGGAGTAGTCAAACTGCGCGACTCGGCGCCATTGCCCCTGCAGGCCAAGCCAATGCCAAGGGAGCGACATCACCATCATGCCACAAAACCAGAGCCAGAGCTGAATTCTTTGCGCGAGCACAGAACTCGCCACCCGGCCGGTCAGCGGAAACCATATCTCATAGGCAGATAGCGAAATACATGATCACGACGGCGCCACCGAAGATCAAATGGAAATGCGCCGTCACCCAGGACGTGTTGTGTATGAGCGCATTGAGGCCGTAGCCCATGTTTACGAGTCCGCCACCGCCGCCAAAGAAGAGCATGACGAACGATAGTCCGGTCGCGAGCACCATGGGGCGCTCCCATGGCAGAGCCGGAATCCAGCCGAAGAGGCCGCGTCCGCCTCGCAGACGGCCAGCAATCTCCATCGAGGCCGCAATTGTGAAGACCGTGAGAAGTGTCGGCACAGACCACTAGGATCGTAAGCATCATCTGAACAAATTTGAACCCGGTTGATTGCATAGGGTCCATCAAGAGATGATGCATGCCAACCGGCAGGCTGTAGAGCAGCAGCAGCACGAACGAAAGGCGGCCCAAGGTGTCGCTGTAGAGGCGGCCTCCAGCCGCTTGCGGCGCCATTGTGTAGAAAGCAATATAGGCGGGAAACAGCCAGAAGTAGACGATTGGGTGCAACGTCCAGGAAAACAGTGTGCGCGTCAGGCCGACGTCGACAGTATCGTTCCACCCCATCGAGGCGGGAAGGACGATAAATAGGAGTTCGGCCGCGACGCCTATCGTTGTCCAAAGCCACATCACCGCATTGGCGACGGTGGCATACATTGCAAGAGGAACAGGGGCGCCTGGATTGGCGTGCTTCCATCGCGACATCGCGACAATCATCAGGACGCACCAGATCCACGACCCGACGACAACGAGGACGAGCCCAAAATAGAAAATTGGGCTGGCCATTAAAGGCGGATAGAAAGTATACAGAACCGAGGCCCGGCCGCTCAAAATGGCGACGGTGGCCATCAGTGCGCCGGCGAGAGCGATAACGAATGCCAGCCAAGCCCAGTGTATGCCAGGCAATGGGCGCCCAAGCGCGGTTTCAGCCGTGAAGTAGCCAAACCCCATGATGAAAAACGTCGTCAATACGAACGCCATCGATACGCCATGCGCCGTGACGGATAGGAAATAATGGTCCGGCGTGACGAACGGGGCAGGCAGCGGGCTACGCGCCCACATTTGCCAGACGCCGAAGAAACACGCGACGATGAAGGCAGCGAAAGCAACCCACAGATGGGCCAATGTGAGTCGTTCAAGACTTCTCACAGGCGACCCTCCCATCAGCGTTAGGGCGGAAGCTTTCACGCGGCACGACGCGCACGGTCGCCCACATTTGGCTGTGGCCAAATCCGCAGAACTCATGGCAAGGCATCAAGAGATCGCCGGTCTTGGTGAAGACGGTATGAATTTGGGACACGTAACCGGGGATGACCATTGTATTCACATTGGTTCCCGTCACCAGTATGCCATGAATGACGTCTGGGCTTGCCAGGCGCAGCGTCACAGGCTCGTTGGACGGAACAACCACGCATTGCGGATCGAACGCGAACTGCGTTGCAACAATTCTGGATGTCACCTGGCCGCCCGCTTCGACCTTCGTGCCAAGGTTAGTCTCGGTGAACTCGGCGGACAGGTGCAGGGTCTTGGGATCGATCGTCTCGATATTGCTAGGCGGGTTCACATGCAAGACAAGGCCAGCATAAAGAATTGCCGCGAAGATCAGGGCAACGGCTCCGCCGACGACCATTGACCAGCGGAGCTCCGACCGAAGGATGTCTTCTTCGGAGACGGCCATCACTTACCCCACAGAGCCACGCGGAATAAAAATAACGAAATAGACGAAGAACCAGCCGGCCAATAGGAGCAAAGACCGCAATGCCCGCAAGCGCCAGCGCGCCTTTTGGGACCTGTTCCATGACAGTGTTGAGGTCGGCCTGCGTGATGCTCTCATCGCTGGATCGGGTCGGTAGCGGCCATGCTCCCCTCCACAATGACGGACACCCAGGGCGGTTAATCCGATTGTTTGAAATAGTATGCACGCAAAAAAGGTGCGCAGTCAACGCACCGTCGCGGCCGAGAAGTGCATATTCATGCTGGCCGGGGACCAGTCAATTTTGGTCTGACTGGCTCGCTGTCTCGCCCGCAGCAAGTTCTATGATTTCCGCAGTGATCTCCTCCTGCCGCAAAAGCCGCTGCCTCGCTTGCAGCAAGGCAAGTTGGCGCTCGATCTGGTTGTACGCCGCGGCCATTGCTTCCATGCGCGCCTCGTTCTCCGCCGCGAAGGCGTGAAGCGCGGCGTTGCAAAGCTGCGCGTGCATGTAATCCGCGGTGAGCTCACCTAAAAGCGTCTCGCTCGTCAGGTTCAAAAGAGGCGCGTTGGCGTCCGTTGGGCGGGGAAAGGCTGACATGTCGAAGGGGAACAAGCGGGCACGTTCGACATGGATGCCGTGACCGGGTTGCCATTGGCTGAAGACGGCGTCGAGCCGATCGATCTCTCCCGTGGAAATATGCGAATAGAGCGCTTCGGCGATGCGGTCGGCGAGTTTGGGTACACCGAGCGAATGCGACGGCATGGGGCTTTTCCAGCAGGCATTGATACCCCTTTCGGCGGCGGCCGCGCCACCTCTGGTTCCGATCAAGAACAGCTCGCTGACGGTGAGATCGCTTTTCGGCCGCGTCTAGGACGCGTTCGCTGAAAGCGCCGGCAAATCCTTGCTCGGCGCAGAAGAGCACCAGCGCCGATCGAGTCGCTCGGCGACCGCCTTCGGGATGAACGGATGGGAGCATCGCGAGGGCCTTCCCAATGGTGGTTGCGATCGTCGCCGCATAGCCCTCAACAGCGATAAGCTGGCCGCGGGCCTGCTGGACACGTGCTGCCGCGATGCCGCGCATCGCGTTCACCACCGCGCCGAGCTGGCGGGTCCCATCGATACGCGCATTAATGTCCGCGAGGCGTTCAGTCATGGCTCGCTGGCTGCCTCAAGTCGTGCCGCCGGAGTGAGGGTCTGAACATAGCGCCGGAGTGTCGCAAGGAGTTCCTGTTTCCGCGCGTCATCGAGGGTGCCGGTCGCTTGGATCAGTCGGACGGCGTCAGTCGCACCACGATCGAGCGCATCGCGCAAGCCTTGCCGGAATGTGGCCACGGCTGGCACAGGGAGGGGATCCAACAGGCCGGACTGGACCGCCAGGACCAGAGCCACCTCGTCGGCAAGCCGCAGGGGTGCGTGCTGCGACTGCTCGAGGATCGCGCGGATCCGTGCACCGCGAATCAGCTGGTCGCGCACCCGCGTGTCCGGCATCCCGCCAAAGCGGGTGAACATCTCGAGTTCGAGGAACTGGGCATAGTCGAGGCGCACCGTCTCCGCCGCGTCGCGGAGCGCAGGCGCTTGGGTCTTGCCGCCGACACGGCTGACGCTGGTGCCGACGTCCACGGCGGGCTTTTGCCCTTCATAGAAGAGCTTGGCGTCGAGCACGATCTGGCCGTCGGTGATCGAGATCAAATTGGTTGGGATATAAGCACTGAGATTGCCCGCATCGGTCTCTGCGATCGGCAGCGCGGTCAGGGATCCGCCACCCTTCTCCTTCGACAGTTTTGCGGCACGCTCCAGAAGCCGCGCATGCACATAGAACACGTCGCCGGGATAAGCCTCGCGTCCGGGCGATTGGCGGGTCAACAAGGCGATCTCGCGGTGGCTGGCGGCGTGCTTCGTCAAATCGTCGATGACGACCAGGGCATGCTGGCCGCGGTCGCGAAAATACTCCGCCATGGTGAAGCCGGCGAAAGGCGCGATCCATTGCAACCCGGGAGAGCTCGCCGACCCCGCCACGACGATGATGCAGCGCTCGGGTGCGGCGCTGGCCTGGATCGCGTCGATGGCGCGCCGGACACTCGAACTCTTCTGGCCAACCGCGACATAGACGCAGACGATGTCGCTCGTTTTCTGATTGATGATCGTATCGATCGCGATGGTGGTTTTGCCGATGGCGCGGTCGCCGATGATGAGCTCGCGCTGGCCGCGGCCGAGAGCGAAGAGCGTATCGATGACGACAAGACCGGTCTGCACCGGCTCCGTCACGAGATCCCGGTCGATGATCGCCGGTGCCGGGCGCTCGATTGGTTCCAACAAGCCTGCGGCAACGGGCCCTTTTCCGTCGAGCGGCCGGCCGAGTGGATCGACGACGCGGCCGAGCAGCGCCGGTCCCACCGGCACGCGCACCACATCGCCCGTGCGGCGCACCCTGTCGCCGGCCTCGATTGCGTCGACATCGTCCAATAGGACACAGCCGACATGGTCGCGTTCAAGAACCTGGGCGAAGCCGAACTGGCCCTTTTCGAAGCGGAGGAGCTCGTCGAGCCGTGCATCGGGCAACCCAGAGACGAGAGCGATGCCATCGCCGACCTCCTCAACGCGGCCAATCTGTTCGGCGCGCGGGCCAAGCGCCGCGCCGACAAGCTTTGTGCGGGCATCTTGGAGCCAGGTATCCGCCCAGGTGTCCGCCCAGGTATTAGGGTCGGTTGTCATGCGTGAGGTCAGCGAGGATTTGTGTCGAGATCGGCACGCCAAGAGTTGCTTACGGCGAGATGGGGGCCGTGCAGTTCCAGGCCGGCGATGAGGGCCGGATCGGTCTTGAAGACGATCTGCGGCTGCGCCCCGAACGCTTCGCCGATACGCTCCCGGTAGCGTTCCTGGTCGGCTGGCGCGAGCGCTATCGCACTGACGGCTTCAAGCGCGCTGCCGTCCGCCGTCACCGCCTGCCGCACTGGCTCCGGCAGAGCCCGGATCTCCTTGAGAAGCCACGACAGGAACGCGGCACGCACCGCCGGGCCATCGAGACGGGCGGCGAGGCGTTCCGCGATATCGACGGAAAGGCGGCTTGCCCGCTCGGCCCAGGCCTTTTCGGCCAGACGCTTTCTCCTTTTCGATCGCCGCCTTTGCATCTGCTTCCAGGGATGCCGCTTCCTTCGCCGCCTCGTCCAAGCGCGCGATCCGCACATTGTCCGCCGCTTCATGCGCCGCGGCCAGAATCGCCTCGCGTTCGCGCGCAAAGCCGGCGCGCGTCTGTTCGATTTCGGCAAGCTCTGCGATCGCTTGGCCGCGCTTGCCCTCCGCCTCCGCTAAAATCCTTTGTGCCGACGCGCGGCGCTGCTCGATCATCGCCGCGACCGGCCGCCAAAAGAACCGCTCAAGCAGCCAGATTAGGATGACGACATTGACGGTCTGGAGTCCCAACGTCCACCAATCGATGGTCATGGAGTCATTTCAGCAGCGGATTGGCAAATAGCAGGAGCAGCGCGATCACCAGGCAATAGATTGCCATGGTCTCGATCATGGCGAGACCGACGAAAAGCGTGCGCGCGATGGTATTCGCGGCTTCCGGCTGGCGGGCGATGGCGTCCATGGCGGCTGCCACGGCGCGCCCTTCGGCAAGCGCCGGGCCGATCGCCCCGAACGAGACCGCCACAGCGGCCGATATGATGCTGACGAAGGCTAACCAGTTCATGGGAGCGTCCTTTGGCTGGAGGTGTCCGGGGCCGGGTTGCCTTCTTCGCTGACGGCTCCGGCAATGAAGACCATCGCCAGGATCGCGAAGATATAGGCCTGCACCGCCCCGGTCAGGAGATCGAGCGCCATCAGCGGGATCGGCACCAGGAGGCCGGCGAGCGACAGGACGATGCCGATCACGAACACGCCGCTCATGACATTGCCGAACAGGCGGACGAGCAGCGAGAAGGTGCGCGTGAGGCTCTCGACGAAATTGAGCGGGATCATGATCGGATTGGGCGAGGCAAAAGTGGCGAGATAGCCGCGCACGCCGCCCGCCCGAACACCGAACCAGATCACGGCGACGAAGACGAGGAGCGCAAGCGCGGCATCGGTCTCGATATGCGCCGTCGGCGGTTCGACGCCCGGCACCAGCGACGACCAGTTGGCGACGAAAATGAAAACAAACAATGTGCCGACAAAGGCGCGGTAGGGGGCAGGCTCGACCCGCATCGTCGTCGCGGATTTGAGCGTCCACCGTGTCAACGATCAATTCAAAGGCCGCCTGGGCCGCCGACGGAATAAGCGACAGGCGGCGCGTGACGAGGATGCCGCCGAGTACCAGCACAGCCATGATCGCCCAGGTGACTACTACGCCCTCCGTAATTGGCACAGGACCCAAATGGAATAGCGCGACGCTTTCGAGCGGCGAGGTCATGGTGTGGCCTCCCAGACCCGGCGCACGGCAAAGGAACGGGCGATGAGGACGCCGAGCGCCATGCACGAGCAGGGGCAGCGCGCCTTCCAGGCTTGCCAGCGTCAGCAGTCCCGCGAGGAGAACGTAACGGCCGATCATCAGAGCGATCATTGTCGTCACGCGAATGCCTCTCGCGAACTGGCAGGTGTTCCACCACAGGCTGCGGAAATAGAAAACGCCGAGTATCATTCCGGCGGTGAGATGCAATGCGGCGCTGAAGACCAGCGTCCTGGCCGGCAGATCGTCGAACGAAAGAAAACTCATGCGCTCTTCATCCATTTCCAGGCGGACCAGCATCCGAGCGCCAGTCCGAGCATCAGGAGCGGCGCGGTCCAGAATAGTCCGGAATTGAATGTCCGGTCGAGCCAGCGGCCGACGAAGATGCCGGCTCAGCATCGGCACGACAATGATCCAGCCGAGCACGCCAATCTGGGCGAGACGGCGCGCCACCGACGGATCGCCGTCGCGTAGCCAGCGCTGGTGGCGTTCGCCGCGCAGCCGGGCTTCTTTTACCAGCGGATCTTTTTCGCCCGGCTCGGTCTCCGGCGTGGTCATGCGAAGAGCCCCGCCCCGGCACGTCCGCCGGGCCGAAGATGGCGCATGATCTGCCGAATCGCGTTCAGTTGCAGGCGGGTGCTCTCGACATGTTCGGTTCGCTCCGTCTCGATATCGGCGCGAAAGCGGTTGAGGACTGTCTGATCGAGCGTCGCGAGGTCGTCGCCGGGGACCGCCTCGCGCGTCGCGATGGCGATGTCCCGCCCGGCGATGACGGAGAGGACGCCGCGGCGCACCGCGCAGTAGTGCCGAGTACCATCGGCTCTTTCCCAGCGCACGACGGAAATCGTAAGGCTGGTCAGAAAATCCGCATGACGCGGCAGAATGCCGAAGCTGCCGGTGGCGTCTTCGGCGCGTAGTGCTAACACTCCGTCCTCATCGACAACCACCAAAAGCGGCGTGATGATGCGTAGCCTCATGACAATCGTTCCATCTTGGCGGCCGCAGCCTCTTTTTGGCGCGCGTCGTCCAGGGTTCCGATCATGTAAAGCGAACTTTCCGCCCAGTCATCGGCCTCGCCGTCGAGAATTGCGCGGCAGCCTGCGAGCGTGTCGGCGCGACGGACGCTGCGGCCCGGCGTCCCGGTGAATGCTTCCGTCACCGAGAAAGGCTGGCTGAGGAAACGCTGGAGCCGGCGGGCCCGCTTGACGATGAGCCGGTCGCTCGCGCCGAGTTCCTCCACGCCGAGGAGAGCGATGATGTCCTGGAGGTCTTTGAAGCGGGCGAGCGCTTCACGGGCGCGCTCGGCGATACGATAATGCTCCTCGCCCACCACCAGGGGATCAAGCAGCACGGATGACGAGGCGAGCGGATCGATGGCCGGGTAGAAGCCCTCCGCCGCTAGCGTGCGCGACAACATGATGATGCTGTCCATGTGGCTTGAGATGGCCGTCACCGCCGGATCGGTGAAGTCGTCGGCCGGGACATAGACGGCCTGGATGGCGGTGACCGCCGCGCCGGCGACCGAAGCGATGCGTTCCTGCAGCGCGGCCACTTCGGTCGCGAGCGTCGGCTGGTAGCCTACGCGCGACGGCAGACGTCCCAGCAGGCTCGACAGCTCGCTCCCGGCCTGGACGAAGCGAAAGACGTTGTCCATCAGGAGGAGAACGTTCTGATGCTTCTGGTCGCGGAAATACTCCGCGATCGTCAGCGCGGTCAGAGGCACCCGCCAGCGCGCCCCCGGCGGCTCGTTCATCTGCCCATAGACAAGCACCGTACGCGCCAGCACGCCCGAGCCCTGCATGTCGGTCAGGAGTTCATGGCCTTCGCGGGAGCGCTCGCCGACTCCGGCAAAGACGGAGATGCCTTGGTACTTCTCAACCATGGCGTGGATGAGCTCCATCACCAGGACGGTCTTTCCGACACCCGCACCGCCGAACATCGCGGCCTTGCCGCCCTGGGCGAGCGGCGCGAGAAGGTCGATCACCTTGATGCCAGTCTCGAAGACCGTGGTGGTCGCGGTCTCGTCCTCGAGCGCAGGCGGTGGATAGTGGATTCCACGGCGCGGGGTATCGGATGGCAAGGCAGGCCCGCGGTCGCGCACGGTGCCGACCACGTCGAGAAGGCGTCCGAGTATCGCGTCACCGACCGGAACCGAAATGGGCGCTCCTGTTGCACGCACCGGCGTATTGCGGGCGAGGCCCGCGGTCGCCTGGAGCGCGATACCGCGGACGGTCACGGGATCGATATGGCTATGCACTTCGAGGACAAGCGGCTCAGGCCGGTCCCATTCGACGACCAAGGCAGAGTTGATTGGTGGCAGCACTTGGCCGTTGAATCTCACGTCCACGACGGCGCCTCGGACCGATACGACCACACCCACTGACGCTACAGTATCCATGGCCACTCCGATAGGCGGATTAGAATTCAAGGTAATGGAGAGCTGTTTCAGGCGCTAGCCATAGATTACTCCACTCGCCGATCCGCAGTCACATCAAGTCTCCCGCTCCACGATTGTTTGGGACAGGGACGCCTTCGGTAAGAGCCTACCGCCCTTTGGTCCGCCGGCAGCTCAAACCCGGCCCTCACGCTACCGCGCGCGTTCGAAAGTCTCAAAGGTATCCCTTTTGCATGCAAATCTGGGATCCCTTCTGCTCGCCGATTGACAGGGAATGGCCCTCCTGCGCCATCTGGAAGATTGTTCCAGCGCATGGCACGACGCTCGACTTCGACGGCGATGGTCAAGGAGATTGATATGGAAGACCACGACATCAGAGCGGCACTGGATCGCCACTGGGCTGCCTCCGACGCCAACGACTTTGAGGCGGAGCACGACATTTATCGAGACGACGCGGTGCTTGAGTACCCGCAATCGGGCGAGCGCATCCGCGGGCGGCGGAAGATTCAGTTGTCTCGTGCCGCGCAGCCGAACCGGAAACGCTTCGCAGTACGGCGGATTATTGGCGCGGGTAACCTCTGGGTCACCGAATATGTCTTAACTTATGACGCGCGGCCGTCTTACACCGTGAGCATCATGGAGTTCCTCGATGGGAAAGTGGCCCGCGAGACCCAATATTTCGGCGATCCGTTCGAGCCGGGGCCTTCGCGCGCGCAATGGGTCGAACGGATCCCTTGAAACCTGCCCGGCGTAAGGATGGCCATCTGCCGCTCGCTCGCTCGGAGCTGCCGATCGATACGATCTCTCTTGCTCGCTATCTCATTGGCAAGCTATTGGTGAGGGAGTTGCCGGAAGGCGTCGCCAGCGGCCGTATTGTTGAGACAGAGGCGTATGTCGTCGGCGATGCGGCTGGGCACGCCTACCGGGGGATGACTCGAGCGTAATCGTTCGCTGTTTCTCGAACGTGGGCATGCCTATATTTATTTCGCCTACGGCAGCTCATACATGCTGAATGTTTCGAGCGAGATAGCCGGGATCGGAGCCGGCGTCCTGATCAGAGCACTCGAGCCGCTCAAGGGCATCCCGATCATGCAGCTAAATCGCGGCATCGAGCGCTTGCGCGACCTGGCGCGAGGACCAGGTAGGCTCACTGCTGCGCTGCGGGTTGATCGCTCGCTCGATGGGCTCGATCTTTGCCGGGAAGGCCCTTTATGGCTCGGACGCGGGGACCACGAACCCGGCAAAATCGGGCAGAGCATTAGGATCGGCATTTCGCGGGATGCGAACCGCCTCCTGCGATTTTATCTTCGGGACTGTCCGTTCGTCAGCGGTCCAAGATCGCTCAAGGAATAAGAGAGTGCTGCTGTCATCCTCCTCCTCTCTTGAAAAGGAGACGGGACTCGCAGCCCCGTTTCCGGCGCAGGCGATCCCGTCTCACTGCGCGAACGCCTCGGCCGCATAAGAATGCGCCACCCTCCTAGTTGCGCCGTCACCCCGCGCGATCGCCCTACCTGCCGCCCATCGGCTTGAGCTCCATGATTTCGATAGAGGCTTGCGGGATTTGGAAATGCGGGTGGCCTTCGAATGCCTTCGCGGCTGCTTCGTGCGACTTGGCATGGACGATGGAGGTCAAGATGATGTCGTTGCGCGCGTCGGCGACGCCAGCGGCGGTGACGCGTTTGGTTTTTCCGGCCGCCTCCGTGCTTTGTATCATCGCGGCGCGTTCCTTCATCCACGCGTCCCATTCGCCTTTCAGCTTGTCTTCGGCGGCTTTCTTTTCCGTCGGTTCGGTCTTCGCCCAGCCGTCCATCACCGCGGCCGGAATGAGGAACAGGACGAGGAACTTCTTTTGCTCGTTGGCCATAGGAGATCCTTCTGCGAGTTGGCGGAGAACGTTTGAGAGCGCGTTCGACTGACTAGCTAGAAAATTCCGGCACCGCGGTAAATAGGGCCCGGCACCAGATTAGAGGTTCCCAAGAATTTTCTTCAGCTCCGTTTTGAGCAATGGGGCTAACTCCGGATCGATGAGGGCGAAGGCCACATTGGCGACAATAAAGCCAAGCTTCGCTCCGCAATCATGTGTCACGCCATCGAAGCGCACGCCGTGAAATTGTTGGCTTTTGGCAAGCGCCTTCATGCCGTCGGTGAGCTGAATTTCGCCGCCGGCACCTTTCTCGCCCTTTTCGAGAAGCGAGAAAATTTCTGGCCCGAGCACGTAGCGGCCGGAGATGATGAGATTTGAGGGCGCCGTCCCTTTCGGCGGCTTCTCGACCATTCCGGTGATCTCGAACGTCGGGCCAAAATCTTTGCCGACGGAGACGACTCCATAGCGATGGGTTTCCTCCGGCGGCACTTCCTCGACCGCGATAATATTGCCGCCATGTTTTTCGTAGGCCGCGATGCATTGGGCGAGGCAGCGGCCTCGCCCCGCCGCCATTGTCACCATATCGGGAAGCAGCACCGCGAATGGCTCTTCGCCGACGATCTCGCGGGCGCACCACACCGCATGGCCAAGGCCGAGCGGCTCCTGCTGGCGGGTGAAACTCGCCGCGCCGGCCGCCGGAAGATCGGCCCTGAGAGCCTGCAATTCCTTGAGCTTGCCGCGCTTTTGAAGAGTTTCCTCAAGCTCATAAGCAATGTCGAAATGATCCTCTATGACCGCCTTGTTGCGGCCCGTAACGAAAATAAAATGCTCGATTCCGGCCTCGCGCGCCTCATCCACCACATGCTGGAGGATGGGACGATCGACGACGGTCAGCATTTCCTTCGGGAATCGATTTGGTGGCCGGGAGAAACCGTGTGCCTAGACCTGCCACCGGAAAAACAGCCTTGCGAATGCGTTTCGTCATCAATCATCCAAAGTAATAGGTTGGAACAGGAGGATCGCCCAGAAATGTAGCACAAGGGGGGCGATATTTCGTTCCTTTTGCCTTCCCGAAAGGAGGCGGAATGCCGCAGAGCGCGAACCAGACAGGCGCGAGTTTGTTTACAAGGCAGGGGTCGAAGGAGCAAATCGGCAACGGAACTACCCAGTCACCGCAGTACGGCACCGATCAACTCTATTGCGGCAGCTTTTTTCTCCGGCACGCGGCTTGCGTAAACTCCGGGCGCAACTCTGTATTAATGTAACGCGTATTGAATGGAAACAGCAGAAAGCCGCTCGTAACAATAAGTTGGGGCAGGTCGTTACGCGCAAGCGCGGCAAAGATCGGGACCCGCTTCGGCTGAGATACCGGCACGGAGGTATGGCCATGGCCGTAACCAAAAGGATCGAAACTAATAAGGCGTCGCCTGATTTTATCAAACAGCTCGCGGGATATGGGCTTGCCACCGCGCGTATACTCTATCATTTGCCGGATTATCCGCGTCTGTTGCAGACCTATATTTGGCAAGACTATGACCTTGCGCCGGAGTTTCCGGTCCTGATCAAATTTTTGGGATTTTGGCGCGAAAAGCTCGATGGGCCGCTGCATAGCGTGGTGGTGGGACATTCGAAGCTCATCAAGCCGGCCGAGATTAGAACGCTCGACGGGGAATTTTGGCTGCATTGAGAAAGCGGCCTGATCAGACCCCAACCATTGGTATGGACACGCTCTAGCTTACCGGTCAGCTCCCGGCCCGCTCGCCGCAAAAAACTTTCAAACGCCGGTCCAGCCCTATAGTCATGGGCCATGACCACTCTTCAGCCAGAGTTTGCGGCTTCCCCAGGGATCACGCGCGTTACCGCCCGCGCGCTGCTTCTCGGCGACCGGATCGACGCGGCCGGGCTCGAACGGTCCGACATGATCTCTTCGACGCCGCTCGCCTTTCACGCCGGTGCGCGTGGCTTCGTCGCGCTTTACCGTTTCGGCGTCGCGGTCATGGTTGGGCTGTCGCCGCTCGAAGAAGATGGAGTGCTCCAACAAGTCAAATTGCGGGTTTCGGGACCGCATGAACATATCGACGACGAATCCGCTATTCTCGAAATCTCGCCCGAGCACGATGACAAAGTTCCGCCTGGCGGCGCGATCGCCATGAAGGATCTTTCGCCGCAGCGTCTTCTCGTCGTCGCCGACGCGCTCGCCAAGAGCGTCTCGCTCGGCCGCGACGAACGCGAAGTCAATGCCGTGTTCGATATCATCGAGCCTTTCGCGGCGGACCTCGCCCGAAACGGCCGGCCACCCTGGAAGCGCCGCTCGATGCTGAAATTGATCGGTCAGACGCTCCTTGTCCAACATCGCGTGTCGGGCCGGGTTGCGGTCGAGGAAAAACCCGACGTGCTGTGGGACCGGCCCGATCTGGAGCGGCTCTACGCACGCCTCGAGGACGAATACGAACTCAAGGAGCGCGCCGGGACCTTGAAGCGCAAGCTCGATACGATCGTTGAAACCGCACGCACGCTCACCGATATGATCGACGCCGATCGCGCGACAAGGCTGGAAGCAACGGTAGTGATATTGATCATCGCCGAAATTCTGCTCACCATAGGCCAGATTATTTTCTGGCGGCATTGAGGTCGGCGCATGCGGCCAATGCATGCGCCTCGGCCTCTTGCGCGGTCGCCCATCGAAACGCAACGAGTTGATGCCGCGCGAACGTCAATTGCCGTTTGGCGTAGCGGCCGGTATCCCGCTTGGCGAGATTAGCCGCGTCCTTCAAAGATATTTCACCATTCAAATGGGCGATGAGATGCGGCACGCCATGCGCGCGCATGACAGGCAGCGCGGGGTCAAGGCGGCGCTCGCGAAGCGCTGCTGCCTCTTGCAATGCGCCGGCTTGGAGCATGCCCTCGAACCGCGCGTCGATCCGTGCCTTCAAGGTCTCTCTTTCAGTCGCGAGGAAGACCGCGAAAACATCTTTCGCGTCGAGAAGCGGCGGCTGCCCGCGTGGCATGAAATGATACGAGGCTTTTCCCGGTCGCCTCGAAAACTTCGAGTGCACGCAGTATGCGCTGGGGATCACTCGGCCGCAATTGCGCCGCGCTTGGCGGATCACGGCGCATCAGACTGGCATGGAGGTTAGCAGCCGGAATACCTGCCGCACGCGCGCGCACGCTCGCGCGCACCTCGTCCGGCACCGGCGGAATTGCCGAAAGCCCTTGCGTCAGGGCCTTAAAATAAAGCCCCGTGCCGCCAACGAAAATAGGCACGCGCGCCTCGCGCCTTGCCTCGTTGAGCGCAATGGAAGCGTCGGCCAGCCAAAGCCCGGCCGAATAATTGACCGCGCCATCGACATGGCCAAACAGCCGGTGTGGCGCCGCAGCCTCGTCTTCGCGATTTGGACGCGCCGTTAGCACGCGCAGGTCGCGGTAGACCTGCATCGAATCGGTGTTGATCACCACGCCGCCGAGGGCGCAAGCGAGACGAAGCGCTAAGGCAGACTTGCCGCTCGTTGTCGGCCCCGCGATGAGGATCGCTGAGACGTGTGTCAAAAAGGCCTTGATGTTGGACCAAGGCGCCTTCGCTATCGCAACGAAAGCGCCGCGTTAAATCTCGTTTGCCATCGCCTGGCGCAATTCGCGCGGAAGCGGGAAAAATACGCTTTCGTCCGCTGTCGAAACCGTCTCGACGTGCAATTCAAAACGTTCGGCGAAAGCATCCATGATCTCCTCGACGAGAATTTCCGGCGCCGAGGCGCCCGCCGTGATTCCGAGCGAGGAAATAGTTTTGAACAAATCCCATTCAACGTCCTCGGCGCGCAAGACAAGACGGGCGAGCTTGCACCCCGAACGCTCGGCCACTTCCTTCAACCGCTGTGAATTCGACGAATTGGAAGAGCCTACGACGAGCAAGGCGTCGACAGCCGGCGCGACGCGCTTCACGGCCTCCTGCCGATTGGTCGTCGCGTAGCAAATATCCTCGCGATGCGGTCCAACAATTTTAGGAAACCGCCGCGTCAGGGCTGCTACCATCGCGCGGGTGTCATCGATCGAAAGCGTCGTCTGGGTAACATAGGCCAGATTATTCTCGTCCTTCGGCCGTAGATTTTCGACATCCTCCGGAGTCTGAACCAAAGCGATGGAATCGTTAGGCAATTGTCCCAAGGTGCCGACCACCTCCGGATGTCCGGCGTGGCCGACGAGGAGGACCTGGCGGCCTTGGCGATGATGCAGTTCGGCCTCGCGATGAACCTTGGTGACCAACGGGCAGGTGGCGTCGATCGCGAAGATTTTGCGCGCCTCGGCATTATCCAGAATCGCCTTTGGCACGCCATGCGCGGAAAAGATCACTGGCTGTTCCGTATCGGGCACCTCGTCGAGCTCCTCGACGAAAATCGCACCCTTGGCCTTCAACCCTTCGACGACATATTTGTTATGCACGATTTCGTGCCTGACATAGACCGGGGCGCCATGGATGCGGAGCGCTTCCTCGACAGCATCGATGGCGCGCACAACTCCGGCGCAGAAACCGCGCGGCGCGCAGAGAAAGACATGTAGCTTTGGCTTGATCGTCATGTGGCGTTGGGCCCGGATTGCCAATCGTTTAGGTGTTCGCCCCTTCGACTGTCAAGGGCGCCGGAAAACCTAGCTTTGCCATAATAGTCTATCCATGGGTATGTGCCTTTTCGCGCGGCGTATATGAGGCGGGGCGGTTGTGAAAATGCGCGACGGGTGAATGATCCACGCACCAAACGCTACCGTCACAAATGGCGATCGAAGTCCATGTGCCGATGCAGGATGCGAATGACATCTATCCCCGCGCTGGTCAGCCGAAAGAAAAGAACATGCGATCCGGCGGGATACTTTTGTAGCCGGCGCGGATTTCGTCGCAGGAGCGGCCTCGTCGAGGCTCTGCCGCCACGGCTTTGATGGCGGTCTCCAGTTGGCGGACATAGAACTCGGCCTGTTCGATGCCCCAATGCTTGACGGTGTAATCCCAAATCGCGTCCAAATCAGCCTGGGCTCGCGGCGAAACAACAAAGCGCGTCACGGGGCGAGAGTTTCGGCGCCGCGTTTGCGGGCGATAAAAGCCTCGAAATCGAAAGGCGTCGATTGCCCGCTCGTTTCGCCTTCGATAAGAGCGGTTTGCAGTGCGGCAAGCTTGGTTTCTCGTTCTTCAAGAAGCCGCAAGGCGGCATGTACGACATCAGAAGCTGAATCGTAGCGGCCTTGCGCGATCTGTGCTTCGATAAAAGAAACGAAGTGGTCCCCGAGATCGAGACCGGCATTCTTGTTCATCTCGTATTCTCCACGCGCCACAATACCCGTATTCGGTCCCAGATTGACGCGGCACCTCGCTGCTCACGCATATTGCGCGATCCCATTACCAAACGACCAATTCTCCTTCGGGACTTCCAATAGGTTCACAAGAATGTTTTCTGGCCTGATGCCGGGGTTTTTGGCCAGAAGCTCCGTGATGCGCGCGTAGAGCGCCTTCTTCTGCTCCGGGCCGCGCGTGTTGTTGACCGTGATCTGGACAATCACGAGGTCGTCATCGCGGGCGATCCCGAGATAATTTTCGCCATAAAGAAAATTGCTTTTGTCATACTCCTCGATCAACATGAAACGGTCGTCTTCCGGCACGCCGAACGACTCGCGCATCGCCCTATAAAGTCCGTCCAGAATAGCCTGACGGTATTCCGGCGGCTTGCCTTTTAATAAGGAAACACGGGTGAGCGGCATGGTTGCTCCTCTTTGCTAGAAATTCCCCGCGACCGAATTCCTACGCGCATAAATTTCGCAAATCATGTGCTAAGGCTGCGCAGATGCGCCGCCACCGCCCATGCCGCCGCCGCCGCGTTTATGACCGCCGCCCGGATGGTAACCCTGATGGGCCTGAGATTCTGTTGCATTCTGATTGATGTCGGCGTCGGCCGTCCAGTAACAATCAAGCCCCCCCGTGGGACGCACGCAGAAAAGCTTGGCGTCCTTGGTGTCAATTGTCACGGCCATGCCTTTCGAAAAGGATAGGCAATCGCCCTTAGCGAGTTTTGGCGCACCGAATTTGTCCAGTCCCGCTTTGTCGTTCTTGCCGAGAAAATCGAGAACCTTTCTCGAATCCGCCTCGTCCTTACAGGCGACGATCGGCTTGATGACGCTCGCGGCTTCCGCAATTGACGGCAAAAGAAGCGCGAGAACCGCGAGACACCGGCAACTGTTCATGAGCCATACCGCTGTTGACAAACGCTTATATGACGCGGCCCCGCTCTGGCTGCACAAGGGATCATAGCACTTTGCCGGGGTTTAAAATATTTTTTGGATCGAGGGTTTGCTTGATCGCGCGCATCAGCTCCATCGCGACCTTATCTTTCACTTTCGGCAACAGATCGCGTTTCAATTGGCCGATCCCATGCTCGGCCGAAATCGAACCTTTGCGGGCGATCACGATCCATGAACGATAGCGTTGATCTCATCCCAGCGGGCCAGAAACGCTTGCTTGTCCGCACCGATGGGCTGCGAGACATTGCAATGAATATTGCCATCGCCGAGGTGCCCGAAGGCACGAGCCGCGCGCCAGGCATGGCGCGATCCTGTACGGCGCGCGCAAACTTCGTCGAGAAAAGCCGGGATATCCGCGATGGGAACACTGACGTCATGCTTGATCGAGCCGCCTTCATGGCGCTGGGCGTCCGGCAAGAGTTCGCGCAGCTTCCAGAAATTTTCGCGCTGGTCGAGCGAGGCGGCGATCGCCGCATCCTCGATGATGTGTTTTTCGATTGCCGCTTCGAGCGAGCGCGAGCAGATCGCCCGGCAAGCCCTTCTGGGTTTTGCGAACTCAATTCGAGCAGCACATACCAGGCATGTTTGCCTGACAGAACCTCCCGCGCGCCGGAGAAATGCGCCAGAACAAAATCGAGCCCAATGCGCGGGATCAGCTCGAAACTGGTGATTTCGCCGCCCGCTATGTCGCGGGCGAGATCGAGCAGGGCGAGCGCCGCGCGCGGCGAGGCAAGGCCGATAAACGCGGTCTCGACCGCGCGGGGTCTTGGATAGAGTTTCAGGACCGCCGCGGTGATGATCCCAAGCGTGCCTTCCGAGCCGATGAAAAGATTTTTGAGATCGTAGCCCGTGTTGTTCTTTTTGAGCTTCGACAAATCCGAAAGAATCCGCCCATCGGCGAGCACGACTTCGAGCCCAAGCACGAGATCGCGCGCGTTGCCATAGGCGATCACATTCGTGCCGCCCGCATTGGTCGCGAGATTGCCGCCGATGGTGCAGGAGCCTTCCGACGCAAGCGACAGCGGAAACAGCCGGTCCGCGCTGCGCGGCCTCTTCCTGCGCGCAGGCAAGGACCATGCCAGCTTCGACGGTCATCGTGTTCGAGCCAAGATCGATCTCGCGCAGCGCCGTCATGCGGGCCAAGCGAAAGCACGATTGCATTGCCGCAAGCGCCGAGGGAATCTGGCCGCCCGACGAGCCCGGTATTGCCGCCTTGCGGCACGACCGGGGTCGCAGTTTCATGGCAGAGTTTGAGCACCTCCGCGACCTCCTCGCGTGGAGCCTGGCCGCACCACGCAAAGCGCGCTGCCCGTGAAAGCGATCGCGCGGCTCGCGCAAAAATCCTTCCATGCCGGCGGCATCGGTGACGACGTGGTCTGGTGCCGGCGATCGCTTCGAGGTCGGCCGGGATGTGCCCGGGAACGCCGCGTTTAGCGTCTGCCGCGTTTTCCACGTCGAAACTCATGCCTCGTCTTCGCAAAAGTTGCGTAAGAATAGGGCCAGGCTCGTTGCCGTAAAGCGGAAACTTGCATCGGCGCGGGCGGCGAGGGCTTTGCTCACGTAAAGTTGAAATTCTTCGCCAGATCTGCGATTGAGCCAGCATAAACCCTCGATAGACGGATATAATGAAATCTTCTGATGGAGGGTGCGATGCCCCAAGGAATCTGCCGCGTCGCTTTCGCGGCAGGCAGAATCTGCAAGGAGATCCTATGGCCGCGCTCGACACGGTTCTGGCGAAGATCGATGCCAACCTCGACTCTGCCCTTGGGCGGCTCTTTAAGCTTATCGAAATCCCCTCGATCTCGACCGATCCCGCCTATGCGGGCGATTGCGCCAAGGCGGCCGAATGGCTTGCCGCCGAGCTCAGGAGCATCGGTTGCGAGGCGTCGGTGCGTCGAGACGGCCGGACATCCGATGATCGTCGGACAGGCGAAGGCGCAAGCGCCCCGACGTGCCGCACGTGCTGTTTTACGGCCATTACGACGTGCAGCCGCCGGACCCGCTCGATTTGTGGGAAACCCCGCCCTTCGAGCCCCGCATCGCCGAGACCAAAACAGGCAAGCAGATCGTCGCGCGCGGCGTCGCCGACGACAAAGGTCAGCTGATGACCTTCATCGAAGCCTGCCGGGCCTTCAAGGAAACCGGCGGCTTGCCCTGCCACATCACATTTTTCTTGGAAGGCGAGGAGGAAACCGGCTCGCCTTCGCTTCCGGCTTTTCTTGCCGCCAATGCGGCCGAGCTCAAAGCCGACATGGCACTCGTTTGCGACACCGGCATGTGGGACAAGGAGACGCCCGCGATCACCATCATGCTGCGCGGCCTCGTACTCGAGGAGGTCGTGATCCATGCGGCCAGCCGCGATCTCCATTCGGGGTGTTCGGCGGCGCCGCGGTCAATCCGATCCATGTGCTCGCCCGCATCATCGCCGATCTGCACGACGAGCAAGGGCCGCATCACCTTGCCGGGCTTTTATAATGGCGTGGCCGAGCTGCCGGAGGATATCGCCGAACAATGGCGCGAATTGCGATTTGCGCGGGAGCGATTTTTTGGGCGCTGTTGGCCTTTCGGTTCCGGCCGGCGAACAAGGCCGGGATATTCTCGAAATGGTTTGGTCGCGGCCCACCTGCGATGTCAACGGCATCCTCGGAGGCTATACGGGCAAGGGATCGAAGACCGTGCTGCCGGCGCAAGCGAGCGCCAAATTCTCGTTCCGGCTCGTCGGATCGCAAGACCCGGTCAAAATCGCCGGAAGCCTTCCGGGCTTTCGTCAAGGAGCGTCTGCCCGCCGATTGCCGCGCCGAATTTATTTCGCATGGCGCGTCGGGCGCGCTGCAACTGCCCTTCAGTTCGGAGGCGTTGTCGCTGGCGCAGGCGGGCATTGCAGGCGGAATGGGGCAAGGAGCCGGTGCTGGCCGGGTGTGGCGGCTCGATCCCGGTGGTCGGCGCATTCAAGCGTGATCTCGGGATGGACACATTGATGATCGGGTTTGGTCTGGAGGACGACCGCATTCACTCGCCAAACGAGAAATACGAGCTTTCCTCGTTTCACAAGGGCGCCCGAAGCTGGGCGCGGGTTCTAAATGCGCTCGCTCTTTGACCGGTCCTATCGCGAGCTTTACATGGCGATCCGCAATCCTGCGGCCAGAACGAGCGCATAGACGAGCGCGCCCGAAAGCCCAAGAAATCAATAGTTCAAACACATTGGCGAAACGGCCGAGGCCCGCCGCCAAGCGCTGAGCGGGCGCGGCGGCAAAGAAGCGCGAAAACCGACGAGAAGGAAGGAAGCCATCGGTTACCGCCGTGGCTGTCTTCCACAAAAACAGATCGGTCTCCATGGCGCCGCGCCGGATCGCGAAAAAGCACAAGGCGGCAAGAAATTGATCCATGCTCCGGCCGCCGTCGCGGCGGCAAGCCCGGGCGCGCCAAAAGGCTTGAACAGCACGATTTTCAAGCCGACATTGATCGCGACCGCGACGAGCGCAATCAGCATCGGCGTTTTCGTATCGCCCTGGGCCTGAAAGCTCGCCACCGCCGAACGCAACAAGAACGATCGCGACAAGCCCGAACCCATAGGCCGTAAGCACCGCGGCGGAAGCGCTCGGCGGCCTGCGCCGTGAAGGCGCCGCGCTGGAAAACCCCGCGCATGATGGCTTCGGGAATCATGATGAAGGCAATGAAGAACGGCGCGGTTAGCGCGAGCGATAGCGCCATGGTGCGGTTTTGCGCATGCAGGGCGCCGCCCGGATTGCCCGCCGCGAAAAGCCGGCTCATCTCCGGCAACAGCACGGTGCCCGCCGCGATGCCGATGACGCCGAGCGGCAATTGATAGATGCGGTCGGCATAATAGATCGAGGAAACGCCGCCGGTCGGCAGCATCGAACCAATGATGGTGTCGGCGAAAAGTGCGATCTGGGTGCCAGCCGAGCCGATCACCGCCGGGCCCAAGCGTCACAAGGAAATGCTTGATGTGCTTCGTCATCGCCGGGCGCGCGAAGTGCTCGAAAATTCCGGCGTGATGAGCGGCTGCCGAGGTCAGCGCGAGCTGCAGCACTCCGGAGACGGTCAGCCCCCAGCTCGCCGCCAAGCCGGGATTGGCGAACAGAAAAGCAAGACCGAGGAAGACAATCATCGATAAATTCATCACGACCGGCGTGAATGCCGCGGCGATGAAACGGCCATGCGCGTTCAACGTGCCAGATTGCAGCGTCACGAGGGTGACGAACAGAAGATAAGGAAAGGTGATCCGCGTCAGCGTGACGGTAAGCGCGAATTTTTCCGGATCCGCGCGGAAACCAGGCGCGAGAAGATCGATGACAATAGGGCGTGAAAGCCAAGGCGAGCGCGACGCAATAGGATCTGGGAGGCGAGCAGCCCCAAAAAAATCTGCCCGGCGAAGAGCCGCGCGCGGGCAAGACCTTCGGACTGAAGCACAGCGCGTAGCTTGGGACATAGGCGGAATTGAAAGCCCCCTCGCCGAAAATGGTGCGAAAATGATTGGGCAGGCGCTGGGCGACAACGAAAGCGTCGTTGAGCTGACCCGCGCCGAGGACGGCGCCAAGCAAAACATCGCGCAAAAAGCCGGCCCCGCGCGAGAGCAGGGTCAAGCCGCCGACGGAAACCAGGCTTTTGTACATGAGTGTTTTCGATTTACTCCGGAACGCGGCCGGGCCAGGAATCGTCCGCGTCGCGAGCAGGCCGATGCCCATGCGCTCTTCGACAAGATAAAGCGGCCGCCTTTTGACCTCGGCGAAGATGCGGCCGATATATTCGCCGATGATGCCAAGCGAGAGCAATTGAATTCCGGCAAAAAACGTAATCGAAACAATCAGCGAGGCATAGCCTGGAACATCGACGCCGAAAATGAGCGTGCGGATCAAATAGAAACCGCCAAGGTCAGCGCCAGCAAGCGAAGTGGCCGAGCCGATATAGCTCCAAACTTTGAGAGGCATTGTCGAAAACGACATGAGCCCATCGAGCGCGAAATGCGTCAATTTGCGATAGCTGAATTTGGAATCGCCGTGGGCGCGCGCCTCGACATCGAAAGGAACGCCAATCGATTTAAATCCGATCCAGGCATAAAGTCCTTTGGAAAACCGCGCGTGCTCGCGCAATCGTGCGCAAGCGCCGCCACGGCCCGCGCATCGAGGAGCCGGAAATCGCCCGCGCCCTCGGGCAGGCTCGTGTCTCCGACCGAGCCAAAGAGCTTATAAAAACGATGGGTCAAAATCCGCCGCAAAGGACTATAGACGCCGTGATCGACACGCTGGGCAAAGACATTTTTGTAGCCCTCCCGCCATCGCGCGATAAAAGTCTCGATCAGTTCCGGCGGATGCTGCAAATCGGCGTCCATGATGACGACCGCGGCCCCACTTGCATGATCGAGGCCCGCCGCAATAGCGATTTCTTTGCCGAAATTCCGGCTCAGCGAAAGCGCGCGAATGCGAGGGTCGGCGATGATGGGCGGCTCGCAGAGATTGGAGCGTTTCGTCGGTCGAGCCGTCGTCAACAAAAATGATTTCGAACGAGGCCGCGCAACGCTCAAGGACCGGCACTAGCCGCGTTAACAGAACTTCTATATTACTAGATTCATTGTAGACGGGCGTAACCACGGAAATCTCTGCGCCGTTCGCGTCTGCCGGCCCCGTGCCCGATTTTGTCATTTTTGGCGGCCTCACGAATTGCAACCGCAGCCACGCCGGGGTTGATGGAATCTTCGCTTAGGCTTTTGCGTGGTGTTGGGCAAGATTGCTATTATTGTGGCCTGAAGCAGGACTATCCCTCGCCGGAGCGTCCGGAGCTACGCGAGGGGTTGATCATAATGGGCATGGCCGTTGCGCATTTCTCGTTCTGCCTCTGTGCCGATGATTACGCGCTGTCGCCTGGCGTCAGCCGTGGTATTGTGGAAGCGCTTGGCGCCGGCCGACTGAGTGCGGCAAGCGTGATGACAACGCAGCCATTCTGGCGGAAGGGTGCGCATGAATTGCGCCAATTCAGCGCCACGGCCGACATCGGGCTGCATCTTAACCTCACGCTTGGCAGCCCGCTCGGAGACATGCCGGCCTTTGCGGCCGCGGGGCGCTTGCCCGAGATAAGCCGCGTGCTTAAGGCCGCGCGGAGAAAGGAGCTGCCGGAAGCCGAGATTGGCCGGGAAATCTCGCGCCAGCTCGACGGTTTTTGCGCGCATTTCGACGCTGCTCCCGCTTTTGTGGATGGGCACCAGCATGTCCACGTTCTGCCGCAAATACGCGCGGCGCTGTTCGCGTGCCTTGAGGAAAAAGGGCTTTTGGGCAAGGTGTGGCTGCGCGATAGCTCCGACCGGCCGTGGCGAATAGTCCGGCGCGGCGCGCAGATGATAAAAGCGCTAGGCATTGCCTGGCTCGGGAGAGGTTTCGCAGCCGAAGCGTCCGCACGGGGGTACCTTACCAACGACGGATTTTCGGGCTTTTCGGCTTTCGATCCGGGTCACGATTACGCCGCCAGTTTCGCCCGCTATCTTTGTGCGCCGGGTAGGCGCCACCTTATCATGTGTCATCCGGGCTATTGCGACGGGGAGCTCGTGGCGGCCGATCCGGTCACGCTGAGCCGCGAACGCGAACTCAGCTTTCTGTTGTCCCCCGCTTTCACGGAGATGCTCGACCGCAAAGGAGCGCGACTGGCGCGGCTTTCCGATCCTTTTTGGGATGGAATCGCCCCCGCATGATATTGCCATGGAGGATATTCTTGTATCAAGAAGCTGCCGCCGCGTGCGCGGCTTCGCGTCGGCCCGGCGTGCCTGGCACAAGCGATTGGACGGTCTGCGCCCGGCGCCGGAGTTATTGTCCACGCGACTTGGACTTTTCCGAATTACCGGCCGGACCGGCGGCTGACTTCGGCGGCAAGCTCAGCCAATAGTTGCGGCGTTGCAAAGCCATCGGCCGGAGCGGCTTTTACGTTGAACTGGAAATCGTGGATCGCATCGCGCGACGCCTGTCCGAAACGGCCGTCGATTGGCCCATGATAAAAACCGAGGGTTTCGAGCAAGCGCTGAATCTCCGCCTTTTGCGTCCGGCTCAGGAAAATCTCGCCTTCCGGCCAATGGCCGCGCAGCGGGGAGTTGTCTGCGATCCGCTGCGCGAGCAAACTAAGCGAAAGGGCGTAGGAATCCGAATTATTATACGCCTTGAGTATCCAGTAATTTGCCGACAATAGGAAAGCCGGACCGGCGGCACCGGATGGAAGGAACAAGGTCGCTTCGCCTTGCGGAAACGGGTCACCTTTGGCGCTTTTGACGCCTTCCCCGGCAAAGGCGGCGAAACTGTCATGCAACGAGGCAAAGCCGAAATCTTTGGGAAGAATTACTTCGGTTCCCCAGGTGAGGCCAGGCTGCCAACCGGATTGGCGCAAAAAATTCGCAATCGAGGCGAGACTATCGAGGGGATTGTTCCAAATGTCGGGTGAGCCTCGTTCCGTGTAACTGACTGCATATTTGAGAAAAGCCGAGGGAAGAAACTGCGGCCCGCCCATCGCGCCGGCCCAGGAGCCTTTCATCGCCGCGCGGGCAACGCCGCCGTGATCGAGCATGACCAGCGCGCCCAATAATTCGTCGCGAAAAACCGGCCGGTCCTGGCGGCGGTAAGCTAAGGTTGCGAGAGAGCGGACGACGTCCTTTTCGCCCTTGGCTTTCCCGAAGTCTGTCTCAACGCCAAAGGCCGCGAGAAGGATTTCGCGGGGCACCCCGAAGCGGCGCTCGATCTGCTGGAGCTCACCGTGCCATCTATTCAAGCATTCGCGGCCGCGCGCTATACGGCGGGGAGAGACGGCCTCATTGAGATAGGATTTGAGTGGCTTGTCGAACTCCGCCTGCCGCTCGGATGCCACAGGCGCGGTAGGGTCTGGCTCAAGCCCGGCGAAGGCCGCGTCGAAGGTTGCGCGGGAAACCCCTTTTTCTGAGGCAAACGGCCAGAGGCTTTGCAAAAACTCTTGAAAGCCCGCGGGGAGCGGCGCGGTTCGGTCCTTAGCATTTGTTTGATCGAGCGCCGGGACGCCTCCCGCCGGCCAGCAAAGCGCCAGCGGCAAAACAGTAAGGAGGCGTAATATCTGGATGTTGTGCCGCATTTGTCAGCCTGAACCGAAGTCCACTTCGAAGGCAAATGCAAGCCCGCCGGTCTTCCAACGATCAATAGGGCAGGGGCCGCGCTGACCTCCTTGTCCGCGGCATATAGGGTACCCACCTATACCAGTATCAGTCCAGTAGAAAAAAGTCGGGCATGGGCCACGTCATTCGCGACAAGCAAAAGCTTCTGAACCGGGTGCGCCGCATTCGCGGGCAGGTCGAAGCCATCGAGCGCGCGCTCGACGGCGAGGCTGGTTGCGCGCAAATCATGCATCAGATCGCCGGTTGCCGTGGCGCGATCAACGGCCTTCTGGTCGAGGTGGTCGAGGATCACATCCGCGCGCATTTGATCGATCCCGCCAAGAATCCGGACGCGCTCGACGCCGAGGCGGCGGCGCAGCTGATCGAGGTCGTGCACAGCTATTTCAGATGAGGTTCCAGGGCATGCCGGAGGGATCATGAACGAGCAAGATGCGATGTCTGCCGGTGAACATAGCCATATTTTTCTTGGCGCCGGCCATGCGAAAAATGAGCGCAGGACTTGGGCCGCGATTTCGCTCACCCTGTTCATGATGGTAGCGGAAATCGCCGGCGGCACCCTGTTTGGGTCACTTGCCGTTGTCGCCGATGGCTTTCATATGGCGACCCATGCCTTGGCACTCTTGATCGCGGCCGTGGCTTATACTTATGCACGGCGGCATGCCAACGATCCCCGCTTCGTGTTCGGCACGGGAAAGCTCGGTGATCTCGCTGGTTTTACGAGCGCCATCATCCTTGCGATGATTGCCTTGATCATCGGCTATGAGGCAATGGCGCGTCTTTTTTCGCCGGTGACGATCCATTTCGACGAGGCGATTTTGATCGCGGCCGGCGGTCTCCTCGTGAACATTGTCACGGCCTGGCTCTTGAGAGGCGGCGGCGGCGATCATCATCGCCACCCGCATGGCGCTGGGCACGAACATAGCGGGGCTCACGCCACCTCCGCCGTTTAGCGCGATTACAACATGCGCGCGGCTTTCGTGCATGTGGCGGCGGACGCGGCGGTCTCGGTGCTCGCGATCTGCGGGCTGCTCCTCGGGCGCTTTTTCGGCTGGGTCTTTATGGACCCGGTCATGGGCATCATTGGGGCCTTGGTCATCGCCAATTGGGCCTATGGCCTGATGCGCGACACCGGCGGCGTTCTTCTGGACATGAACCCGGATAAGCCGTGACCGAAGAGCTGCGGCGCGCGATCGAGAGCGGCGGGGACCGCTTGGCGGATCTCCATGTCTGGCGCCTCGGTCCCGGCCATCTCGGCGCGATCGTCTCGATCTTGACGGCAGAGCCGCGCGATGCGGAATTTTACCGGTCGCGGCTCAGCCGTTTCCGGATGCTCTCGCATGTCACGATCGAAGTACGCCGCGTGATTGCTTCTGGCAAAGCGAACAAAACGATCCTTCGGCCGCCGGATGAACGGCGCGCCGCGCCAGATTTCCCAAAAATCCTGCTTTGCACAAGAAAATTAGCCCACGACTGAAGCTGATCTTCGTGGGAGGATCGGCTCGCGCGTTGCGCACGGAGCTCAAATCCAGACCGGGTTCGCAATAATGGCAAGATTTGCATAAAGTTGGCTGATTTGCGCGGTAAGCAGTTCCGATCTGTCGTGCTGGAGGGTTGGATGGAGGGCTGCGGGCGCCAGCGGAAAATCTGCACGGCATGCCGGGCTATTGCGCGGGGATTTGCACGTTCCTTCCTGGCGGCCTCGCCGGTCTTCGGCGAAGTTGCCGGTCAAACAGGGCGTCGCCGCGGGTTTGCGCGTCCATGCCGGCGCGGCGGGACTGCCGCTGATCGCCGGTCTCGCCGTTCTGGTGCTCGCCGGGGTGGTCTCACTATCCTGGCGGCGGCGGTGGCTGGAACGCGAGGCAAACTATCATCTTGAGCTTATGGCGTTACGCGCGAAGCTCGACCGTGCCGAGCTTTTTCTTGGCGCCGAAACCCAAATCATCCTTGCCTGGGCAGGGCCAGGCGAGGATCCCGATATTGAAGGGATCTCGAACTTGGCGGGGACCGGCCGAACTGCCCGCGCGTGCTGGCCTTCGGGTCCTGGCTGCCGCCAGGGACGGCGCAAACCGTCGAACATGTCCGTCAAGCGGTTGCGCGCGCGGGGCGAATCGTTCCGCTTCACGGTCACGAGCTTGGATGGGCGTCATCTCGAAATCGAGGGGCGGCCGGTTGGCGGCATTGCCGTGCTGCGAATCAGGGATGTTTCCGGCGATCGCCGCGAGACCGTCCGCCTCCAAGAGTTGCAGGCGGCCACGAACGGGCAAGTCGAGGCGCTTGCGGGCCCTGCTCGACGCGACGCCCTATCCCGGCCTGGCTGCGCGACGGCGGCGGCAAATTGAGCTGGGTCAATGCCGCCTATGCACAGAGCGGTCGAAGTCAAGGATCAAGAGGCCGCGGTCTCGCGCGGCATCGAGCTGATCGAAAGTCAGGCGCGCGAGGCGGGCGCTGCGTCGCGCGGTGACCGGCGCGGTCTGGCGTGGCCGCGCTCCGGCGGTCGTGGCGGCGAGCGCCGGATGCTCGAAATCGTCGATGCGCCGGCGGGCTCCGGTTCGGCCGGAATGGCCGCGGATGTGTCGGAAATCGAATCCATGCGGGCCGCACTCGACCAGCAAACCCAGGCCCATGCGCGCACGCTCGACCAGCTTTCGACGGCGGTTGCCATTTTCGATGGGGGAAAGCAGCTCGTTTTCCACAATGCGGCCTATCGTCAGCTCTGGGCGCTCGATCAGGCTTGGCTCGACCAGAAGCCAACCGATTCCGAGATTCTCGATCGCCTCCGGAGCGGCACGGCTCTTGCCGGAGCAAGCCGATTTCCGGGCCTGGAAGGCGGCCTGCTCGCCGCCTATCAATCGCTCGATACCGACGAACAGGTCTGGTTTTTGCCGGACGGGCGGACGTTGCGGGCCGTCATCAGCCCCAATCCGCAAGGCGGCGTCACTTATCTTTTCGATGATGTCACCGAACGTTATCATCTCGTTTCCCAGTATCAACGCCTCGATCCGCGTGCAGAGCGAAACCCTCGATGCCTTGAAGGAGGGCGTCGCCGTGTTTGGCAGCGACGGCCGCCTTAAATTGTTCAATCCGGCCTTTGCCAGCATGTGGGCGATCGATCCAAGCGAGCTCGGCGACCGGCCGCATATCGACCATGTGGCCTTGCTTTGCGCGCCGCTGTTTTCCGACGAAGAGGGCTGGGGCGCGTTGCGCGCCGCCGTCGCCGGCTTGCCCGATCAACGGGTTGGGCTCGAACGCCGTCTCGCGCGCCGCGATGGGTCCGTGCTCGATTGCGCCGCGGCGCCGCTGCCCGGATGGCGCGACCCTGCTCACCTTCATCGACACGACCGCCAGCGTGAGTGTCGAACGCGCGTTGACCGAACGCAATCAGGCGTTGAGCGACCGCAATCGGCGCTGAGCGAGCCGAAAAGCTGCGCAATGACTTCGTCCACCATGTCTCCTACGAGTTGCGTTCGCCGCTGACCAATATCATCGGCTTCATTCAGCTTCTCGACGATCCCGCGATCGGCCCGCTCAACGGCAAACAGCGCGAGTATGCGGGCTATGTGATGAAATCCTCGTCTGCGCTGCTCGCCATCATCAACGATATTCTCGATCTCGCCTCGATCGACGCGGATGCGATGGAATTGTCGCTCGATGAGGTCGACATCGCGCAAACCATGCAGGGCCGCCGCGGAAGGCATCCAGGACCGGCTCGGAAAATCCTCGCTCACCCTTCGCGTCGCGGCGACGGACGGGATCGGGTCCTTTGTCGCCGACGGCAAACGTATCCGGCAGATCCTCTTCAACCTTCTCTCGAACGCGATCGGCTTTTCCTCGCCCGGTCAAACCATCGATCTCGCGGCGGCGCGGCGGGACGGCGAAATCCTGTTCACCGTTACCGACGAAGGGAGCGGAATTCCGCCCGAAATCCTCGAACATGTTTTCGACCGGTTCAAAACCTATACGACCGGGACGCGTCATCGCGGCGTTGGACTTGGCCTTTCCATTGTGCGTTCCTTTGTCGAACTGCATGGCGGCCGCGTCGAAATCGATTCGGCGCCGGGAAAAGGGACGCGCGCGACTTGCATCTTTCCCCTGCAAGGTGTAGAAGCTCCGCCGCAAGCAGCACTGCCGCAAGGAGGATGGAACGCCATGGCCGCCGGGACGACCGGACCGCCGCTTCCGGTACGATCTGGCCGCGCGATCTGGAAGATGAAGGTGCGATCGCCGGGCTTGCCGCCGATGTCGCCGCGCTGGTTGGTCCTGGCGATCTCGTGACCTTGTCGGGCGGCCTTGGCGCCGGAAAAACGGCGTTCGCGCGCGCCCTTATTCGTATCCTGACAGGCGACCAAGAGCTCGAGGTGCCGAGCCCGGCCTTCACCTTGATGCAAGTCTACGAGGGCTTGAATTTTCCCATCGTTCATGCCGATTTCTACCGGATCGAGAAGCCGCAAGACCTCATGGATCTGGGGTTCGAAGAGGCTTGCGACGGCGCCCTCGTCCTTGTCGAATGGCCGGAACATGCGGGCGACTTTCTCGATCCCGGCAGGCTCGATATCGAATTCGGGCTCGATAAAGACCGCGGTCCCGGCTACCGCGCCGTGACCCTCACCGGCACTGGACGCGTTCGCGCGACGGCTCGCGCGGCCAAGGCGGTCCACGAGCTTCTCGACCACAGCGGCTGGAGTGGAGCCGGCGTGAATTCATGCAAGGCGATGCCTCGTCGCGAAGCTATGAGCGTTTGGTGAATCCCGACGGGCGCAGCGCGATCTTAATGATTCGCCGCCGCGGCCGGACGGGCCGCCGATTCGCTATGGCAAATCCTACAGCGCCATCGCCAAACTCGCCGAGGATATAAGGCCTTTCATCGCGGTTGGCCAAGCGCTGCGCGAGCAAGGCCTTTCGGCGCCCGAAATTATTGCCTTCGATCTTCCCGCCGGTCTTGCCATCATCGAGGATCTCGGCAGCGAGCCGGTGGCCTGCGAGACGACGGTATCATCGAGGATCGTTACGCCGTTGCGCTCGCCGGCGCTCGCTTATTTGCATGGCGCCAATCTTCCCGACACTTTGCCCCTCGATGGCAGCGAGACCTACCGGATTCCGGCTCTATGATGTCGATGCGCTTTCCATCGAGGTCGAACTGCTGCTCGATTGGTACGTGCCCTATATCGCTTGCGCGCAATTGGCTTCGGGCGCCAAGGCAACCTTTGTCAATCTTTGGCGTCAAGCGGTTCAGGCTGTCCTCGCCGCGCGGCCGGTATGGACGTTGCGCGACTATCATTCGCCCAATCTCCTTTGGCTTGCCGGACGGGAAGGCATCGCCAAGGTGGGAATCCTCGATTTCCAGGATTGCGTCTTGGGCCATCCGGCATATGATGTCGTCTCCCTCTTGCAGGATGCCCGCGCCGATGTTCCGCAAGAAACAGAACTGAAACTGCTCGCCCATTACGCACGGTTGCGGCGCGCGGCGGATCCAGGCTTCGACGCGGCGGGGTTTGCCCGTGCCTATGCGATCTTGGGCGCGCAGCGCGCGACGAAGATTCTTGGGATTTTCGCCCGTCTCGACGAACGCGACCAAAAACCGCAGTATCTTGTGCACCTGCCCAGGGTCGAAAAATATTTGGCCACGGACCTGACCCATCCGGCTTTAGCCGCGCTCAAAATGTGGTATGAGGAGCATATGCCCCGAATCTTTGATCGCGCTCGCTAGCTTCCGCGGCGAAGGGCTGTCGATCGTCCGAGCCGCATATTGGCATGCCTTGCACAAGCGGAAATTCAAGTAGGGCGCCAGCGAACATTTCGTGCGGCCAATCGCACAGCAGCTTGGCAAATGGCTTTCAATGTCCTCTTTCCTGCCCGCCAAAGTCATGGTCTTCGCCGCGGGATTGGGGACGAGGATGCGGCCTTTGACCGATCGCGTGCCGAAGCCATTGCTTACGGTCGCTGGCAAGCCGCTGATCGACCATGTGCTCGATCGTTTCGCCATGGCCGGGGTCGAAACAGCGATCGTCAATGTGCATTATCTGGCGGGCCAGATCGAGGCGCATCTTGCGGCCCGGACAGCCCCCCGGATCTTGATTTCGGACGAGCGTGAAAAACTTCTCGATCAGGGCGGCGGGATCGCCAAGGCGTTGCCTCTGGCTCGGGCCGGAGCCGTTTTTTATCGCCAACACGGATGCCTTCTGGATCGAAGGTCCCACCGGCAATCTGCGCCGTCTCGCGGCTTCTTGGGATCCGGAAAGAATGGATATTTTGCTTCTCGTCGCGGCGGCGGCGGCGAGCGTGGGGGTCGATTCGCCGGGCGATTTCAACATGACGCAGGACGGCCGCCTGACCCGCCGGCCGGAGCGCGAAATCGCACCTTTCATCTATACGGGCGCCGGTATCGTCAAGCCGGGCTTTTCGAACGGGAGACGCGGGATATTTTTCCCTCTCGCGCCGTTTTTTTTCGAGGCGGCAAAAACTGGACGCCTGTTTGGCCAAAGACTCGACGGGTTATGGTTTCATGTCGGCACGGCGCAAGCGATCGCGGACGTGGAGCGCACCCTCGCACGCGGAGGCATCTGACGCGAACGCTGGCGCGAAGGAGCGCGATCGCTGCAACGTGATCGCCGTAAAATGCGTTTGATTTCCGAGCATTAATTTTCGTTCAAAAATTTGGCGGCCAGGCCGGGTGTCGTGGGCAAGCATTTTGTGCTAAGTGCATGACCCCCAAAAAATGCTGCCGGTTTGGATAGGATCACGTGATAAAACAAAGAGATAGTGCAATGAGCCATCGCACGTGATTCGATCATGGGTGAGTAGGCATATAACTCCTTATGCCAAATTTTAGAACAACTGTCGAGAAACTGATAAATAATAATTGTTATTAATTCATTATCATTGGCGTAAATTACCTTTTTTCAACGCTTCTCCTTTCTCATGTCGCTTGAGTTCTGCCTCATTCAGGGCATATAAGTGTTTGACTGTAAAGCTCGTTCTAGACTACCAGGTTTTTTGATCACGTGGAAGCGATGACTGTCGCCTTACAATTAAGTGACACGCCTGCCGAGGCTGCGGCAAAACTTCTGATTCGGCTTGGCATGGCCGCTTTATTGTTGGCCTTCCATGCTGGCGGCATCTTTTGGCGCGGCGCGCTTTACGTTTTGTTGCCGGTCGGCGCGAGTTTGATTTTGATTGGCGTATGTTGGACGCCCCCCCCCATGCGGGGCGAAGGCTCCGCGACGCGCTTGTTTCGCCCGCAGGCTGGGCGGCGCTGTTGTCTGCTTCGTGGGCCGGCTTGTCATTGATCTGGACGCCGTTTCCCGCGGAAGCTGGCGAACGCTTTCTACAATTTGCCGGCACCACCATTCTCGCAGTGTTGGCGCCGTTTACCTGCCCCAAAAGACCAAGACGCTCGATCTTTACCTTTTGCCTGGCGGGTGTCGCCATAGCGAGCGCGGCGACACTTGCCCTGGTATATTTTCACACGTCCTGGTTTTTGGCGGCTTTGATTTCGACGAAACGCTGTATGAGCGGTCGACGATCACCTTGATCGTCCTGGTCTGGCCGGCACTCGGATTCTTATCACTTCGCGAGCATTGGACCGCGGCTGCGATCCTCGCGGTTCTTGTGGCCGCGGTCGCACTCGCGGGATTTCGCCCAGATGGCACTTTTGGCAACGGGCGCGGGCGCGTTCACTTTCGCCGTGGCCATGTCTGTTCCTGCCCAGACGGCACGGTTTCTCGGCTGGCTCGTCGGGCCATTGATCCTGTTGGCGCCCGCTGCTGCCCTTGCTCTACCGCCTGGTTCTAGGGGTGAGCGGAGTTGAGCTCGGCGGGCGGCGTCGGCGCCGATGCAGATTTGGAACGATCTCGTCGTCTCGCAATGGCCGCGTCTGATTACCGGGCATGGCCTCGACTTCGTGCATCAAGGATTGAGCCTTGGCTATTTGCCCGTAGGGACGCCAAGAAGTCTTTTGCTTCGTGCTTTGGTTTGATTTTGGCGTTGTCGGCGCTGTCGGTTTCACGGTGCTCGCTGTCCAAGCCTTCAGGAGTGCCGGGCGGCTCCCGGCGAAGGCGGCGCCAGCCTTGCTTGCGGGCCTCGTCGCGATCTTGACGATCGCTGTTCTCGGCATCGCGACGTCACAGATATGGTGGCTGACCCTCCTTGGTTGCGAGGCCATTGCGTTCGCATTCCTCGTCAAGGGAGCTGAAAGGGCCCGGCGGCCGGACGCGCGGGCGATTCGGGCGGTCGATCTGGAAACACCGCAAGAGCTCGGGGAAAAAAGCACCGCGGTTTTAGTGGCCCCGGGCGACGACTTAACGAGTTCGCGGATTTGTGATCGCAGAAAAGCCGGAGAAGGCGGCGACCGCGGTATCGTTGGACGCGGCGGTCCGTGAATTCCGCGCAATGGCCGCCGTACAATTACCGAAAAAGCGCGAAAGAGTTCTTGCGGCGGCAGGCCAAGCGGCCTTAACATTGGAGAATGATCGAGGCGGTCATCACCATCCGGAACGCGCGCGAAGGCGATGCCGAGGGTATCGCGGATGTGCACGATGCCGCTTGGCGCGACGCTTATCGGGGTCTTATTCCCGGCCGCGAGCTCGAACGGATGATCGCCCGCCGCGGACCGCGCTGGTGGCAGTCGGCCATTGTACGGGGGTCGCGTCTTCTGGTCCTTGATTTCGATGAAACCATCGGCGGCTATGCGAGCTATGGACGCAATCGCGTGCCTTCATTGCATTATGGCGGGGAGATTTTCGAACTTTATATCGCACCTGAATTTCAGGGGCTCGGGTTCGGCACTCGGCTTTTCGAGATGGCCCGAAAGGACCTCGCCATGCACGGCTATTGTTCTTTCCTCGTTTGGGCCTTGGCCGACAACGAGCGGGCCATCCAATTTTACTTAAAGCTCGGCGGAAGAAATATCCGCCAGGCGATTGAGCGGTTTGGCTCCGAAACTCGCGCCAGAGTTGCCTTCGCGTTCGACTGATGCCAGGTGTCAGCCAACAACCTTACGCTTATTTTTAATAGCCGGTGCGTGTTCGGCGCGCGCAACGCTGGCGGTTACGCGACGTAGCTTCCCGGCATTTCCATTGGCCCGCCATAATAGTTTTGATAGCGCTCTTCCAAGTCGCCAAGCGGCATGATGGTAAAGACATCGGTGGTGCCGAATTGCGTGTCGATCACTGCGCCGTCACCAAATCTTGCCCCGGCGCGCAAGTAAGCCTTGAGCAGGGGAGGCAGCGCGGCTATTCCCTTGCGCGCATCGATGGCCTTGGCGTCGAGGACCGCCATATCCACGCCACGCCCGGCAAGCGGGCCGACCCGCCATTCCTCGTCCGCCAGCGCATATGATGAAGGAAACTCAAAGGCACGGCAAGCGCAAGCGGATCGACGCCAGGCAGACTCGCGCAGCCGATCAGCACGTCGATACGATGATGTTGCGCATAAGACCCAAAGGCCGCGCCACAAAAGCTCGATGACGCGCTTCGACCGGTATTGCGCATGAACACAAGAGCGGCCGAGTTCTAAGAAACCGCTTGCCAGGATGGCGGGCGAGCATCGGAGCGATATCGAATTCCGTTGCGCTGTAAAAGCCCTGGTGGCACGCGGCAGTGTCCCCGCGAAGAAGTCGATAGACCCCAACGATCATAGGCTTTTTGCGGCCGAAGCGATTGCGACGGTCTTTGTCGATGACGAGAAGATGATCGCAGATCTTGTCGAAAGGACAGATGTCCCGCCTTGTCAGCGTGGCGGTTTGCTGCGGCATCGCCTGGCCTTCCTCGTAAAAGACCTTGAACCGTAATTTCTGCGCCTTGCGGATCTCCCGGCTCGTCGTCGCCAGCCGGACTTCAAACGGGCCGAAACGCCCAAGTACCGCAGGCAGACCGGAAAGATCGCGCACAATCCGGTTCGGACTTATGTAGGCGGCGGTGTGCCGGACGGCGCCGCCAAACCCAGACGGCGTAGCTATGTTCCACATGGGTCTGCGAATCTCACCTTAATACTTTAATCCGCTTCTAGGAGTCAGACGCAAAGCTTTGATGACGGATGAGGTAAGTTCCACAGGGGAGAGGAAGCGGTGCTGTCATCAAACTGCAGGCTAAGCGTATTAATACGGCGCGACTTACAAAACCGACCTGCGGTGATACATGGCTTATCTTCGCGCCGTACTGATAGTTCTTACCCTGCTCCTGTTTTTGTCCCTCGCGCCTGTGCAGTGGCTCGCGCTGCGCCGGCATTGGCCGCTGCGGCTGTGGCTTCCGGTCGCGCTCGGCCGGACCCTCGCCGCCCTGCTGCAGCTACGAATTGTCGCGAAGCCCACCCCGCCGCAGCAAGGGCCCCGTCTCATTGCCGCCAACCATGTTTCGTGGCTCGACATCGTGGTGCTTTGCAGTGTCGAGCCGGTCTGTTTCCTCGCCAAGCGTGAAGTCGAAGCGTGGCCTGTCGTCTCCAACTTTGCGCGACTGCAAGAAACCGTTTTTGTGGATCGCCAACGGCGACGAACAATCCCCGCCGCCAACGCCGCGATGGCGCGGCGAATGCTCGCTGGCCGCCCTGTGCTGCTTTTCCCTGAGGGCACGACCGGTGATGGCTCGGCGCTTCACAAGTTCCACAGCTCGCATTTCGCTACCGTGCGCGATTTTCTCGCCATGGCAAGCGGTATCGAGACGGTGTGCGTGCAACCTGTCGCTATCCGCTATTCGTCGCCCGCGGCGGCATGGACCGGCGAAGCGACCTTGCTTCCGCACCTCTGGTCGCTCCTCAAGGGCGAGCAGATCCGCTGCGATCTTGCCTTCGGCAAGCCGCTCGCCTATGCGCGGGGAGAAAATCGCAAGGCGATAGCGGGCGAGGCCGCATCGGCGATCGCCTTTATGCTCGCGTCCATGGCACGAACGGCCGATCGGTCCGCGCTAGCTGGAACACCGGCCCTCGATCCCGTCGCGGCAAACTCCTGATCCGCTTCAATCGGCCCCCAAAAGGATCAACGGCGCAACATTACCGGCCGGTTGCGCGGTTAAAGAGTCCCGCCCGGCATAAAGTCCTTGATTCGCAAGCCGTGAAAGACCGCGGCGCAAAACTCTTGCGGGGAGCTTGTCGGGCCGCGAACTTGCTTTTGTTACGATTTGTAACCGGAATTGACAACAGATTGTAAGTTTTTGATAAGAATTCGCTTTTTAAATTTACGCATGGGCGGAGGCAATCGTCTTAAGGGGTTGCGCGATGATCGCGTTTTGCTGCCTCCAGTGCTTATGCTATGCCCGATTCGGGCATGCCAGATCGGTGCGATCTATGATTAGCAAAATGCGGCACGTATGATGCCGCCACCAGGACGCCGGACTTTTTAATCGTTTCGTGACTTTAGCTGGACCACCGAACGCAAAGTGCAAAAGTTCAACAGCCTTGCCGAATATGCCACGAAGCGCTTCCGGCTCGCCGGAAAGGCTTACCTCGACGGCGGCGACCCGTTTTTCGCGCCGATTGACAGTTTGCGGAGGGAAGCCGAGTTAAATGGCCACCGCTTCGTCAGTTTCGCCAATTACGATTATCTGGGGCTTGCGTCCCATCCCAGGGTTAAAGCCGCAGCCGCGGCGGCTCTGGACAATTTGGGGATTGGCGCGCTCGGCTCCCGTCTCGTCGGGGGCGAACGATCGACGCATCGCCACCTTGAATCGAGCATCGCCAAATTCGTCGGCGCCGAGTCGGCGCTCACCTTGGTCAGCGGCTATCTCACGAATGTGACGACGATTTCACATATACTTGGGGTCGCACGATGCGCTTTTCATTGATGAACTGTCGCACAACAGTATCGTGAGCGGGGCCAAGGCGACCACCGCCGAAACCATTATTTTCCGGCACAACGATCTCGACCATCTCGATTTTCTTTTGCGTGAAAAACGCGGCAAATACCGTAACGCCCTCATCGTCGCCGAGGGCCTTTACAGCATGGACGGCGACACCGCGGATCTCGTCCGCCTTGTCGAGCTCAAGGAGCGGCGCAAGGCTTGGCTGTTGATCGACGAGGCGCATTCCATCGGCGTGCTCGGGAACGAAGGTCGCGGGCTTTGGGAACACGTTGGCGTCGATCCGCAGCAGATCGACCTCACTATCGGAACTTTATCGAAAACTCTAGGGTCTTGTGGCGGGTTCGTCGCGGGCAGGGCGCCGGTGATCGATTGGCTGCGCTATACGCTGCCGGGTTTCGTCTATAGTGTCGGACTATCGCCGGTGATAACGGCGGCGGCGGAGACCGCCTTGCAAGTCATGCAGGAAGAGACTTGGCGCATTGAGCGATTGCGGCAAAATGCGGAACTCTTCGTGGAGCTTGCTCATGACGCGGGGCTCGATACGGGTCCGGCCATCGGGCGTGGCGTCGTCCCGGTCCTTTTTTCGGATAGCCTTGAGACTTTGGCGGCGTCCAGCCATTTGATGGACCACGGCTATTACGTGCCGCCGATCATTCAAATCGGGGTTCCGAAAGATCAGCCGCGTCTACGTTTTTTCCTTTCGGCCCTGCACACCGAGGCGGAGATTAGGGGCGTAACGGATCTGTTGGCCAAGCGGGAAATCCAGCGCGAGGCGCCGGCCCGTTTGCTGAGCGCGGCGAACTGACCGCGGTGCCAAGTTCCGGTTCGCGTTTCCTGCCGCTAGTCCGCGAGGGGTTTGCTCGAACCCGCGATGGCCGTGCCGCCGCAAGCCGCCCGAGACTCGCTAATGAAGCAAGGCTAATTCCATGAGCAGAACCGAGCGCGACGTGGAAATCGTACCGGTGAATGGGTTGCGAAATTTTCTCGCGTTTTGCCGATTGCCCCGGCTTCTTTACAAGGACTGTCCGGGCTTCGCGCCTCCTCTCGATGCCGAGCGTTGGACTTTATTCGCGGCTAAGCTCAATCCGCACTTCAAGCTCGTCCAATCGCAAGCTTGGCTTGCCCACAAGAACGGCAAGCTTGCCGGCCGGATTTTTGCCCAGATCTATGACGAAGCCCATGCGCCGCTTGGCGCATCCCGGGCACAATTTGGTTGTCTCGATGCGATTGACGACGATGGCGTCGTCGCCGGCCTGACCCAAGCCGCGGAAGACTGGCTACGCCAACACGGCGCTGCGCTCGTGCATGGGCCATTTTCGCCCTCCGTGAACAGTGAGACGGGACTGCTCGTGCAGGGATTCGAAGCCGCGCCCATGGTGTTCATGCCCTGGAACCCGGCCTATTTGGGCGGTTCCCTGGAGCGCCAAGGTTACACAAAAGCGCGCGATCTTATTTCCTACCGATACGATGCTGGCGAAAATGACCGGCAGGCACGCCCAACAATTTTAGAGCGTCCCGAGTGGAGCAAGAGGCTCAAGATTAGAACTCTCGATCTTAAGAACATCGGCAAGGAAGCGGAGATCATCGTCGATATATTCAACGATGCCTGGAGCGAAAATTGGGGTTTCGTGCCGTTTACGCTCGCCGAGTTCATGTCGAGCGCCGACGCGCTCAAGATGGTGATGCCGCCTGAAGGCGGGTTTATGATCGAGCTCGACGGCGTGCCGCAGGCATTCGGGGTCATTTTGCCGAACCTGCATGAAATAACCGCCGATCTTGGCGGACGCCTGTTCCCTTTCGGCCTTCCGCGCGTCGTCTCGCGGATCAGGAAGCATGCCTTTACGTCCGGGCGGCTCGCGCTTTTTGGAATCCGCCGCGCCTTGCACCGCAAGGCCGCCGGCGGTGCGGTCATTCTGGCATTTATCGAAGAAATGCGCCGCCGCAGCAGATCGAGCTCGATTGAACACGTCGAATTCGGCTGGGTTTTGGAGGACAATCTTGGCATGCGCCGGCCCATCGAACTTTCCGGCGCGCGCATCGACAAGGTCCATCGCGTCTATGAGAAAAATCTCGCGGCTTGATTTGCTAGCGGCGTACACCTTATGATTGCGTGACCATGGCCGCGAAGCAATTTTCCGCGTTCGTGGATTGTGGCTTGACGAATTGCTTGAGGATGACCGGCACATGGGGCTGAACTTCGATCGCTGCCGGACCCGCCCGCATAAAACGCGCCACCGCGAACGGAGGTTTCATCGCGACGCCAATGAGGCGTCCGCATCCGCCGCGCCGCCGCGCCATTTTGGCGGCACACCCTGATGTTGCCGCTCTTATCGGCCAGGACTGGAGGACGGCGGCCATCACCTTGCTGTTGTCGCCGGACAGACCGCGATCGCGGCTGCTCTCGGCGCCCTCGGCCTCGCTTATTGGTGGGCGGCCGTGGCCGCTGCTTTTTGCATCGGCGCCTTCGCCAATCACGCAATGTTCGTCGTCATCCACGACGCGACCCATAATTGCATTTTCAAATCCAATGCCCTTAACAAATGGGCTGCGATTCTCGCCGATCTGCCAAACACTATTCCGACCGCGATGGGATTTCGCTGCTATCACATGAAGCACCATTCGCATCTCGGTGATTACGATTACGACGCCGATCTTCCAAGTCATTGGGAAGCGCGTCTGTTTGGCGGAAGTGCGTTTGGCAAGGCGGCCTGGATGTTTCTTTTTCCGGTGTTCCAGCTGACCCGCCTCGGCCGTCTGAAAGGCTCCGTGCCGATGTGGAGCCGGTGGACATTCGTCAATGGCGGTTGCGTTGTCCTCTATGATCTCGCGGTTCTGGCCTGCTTCGGCCCGAATGCGCTAGTTTATCTTTTCGCGTCTTTTTGGTTTTCGGTCGGAGGCTTGCATCCGCTCGGTGCCCGCTGGCTCCAGGAGCATTTTACCGCCGATCCTGCGCAGGAGACGTTTGATTATTACGGCCCTTTGAATCTCATCGCGCTCAACATCGGTTATCACAACGAGCATCATGATTTTCCCGACGTGCCGTGGTCGCGGCTGCCACGGCTGAAGCAAATGGCGCCGGAATTTTACGCCGAACTCAAGACGCATAAATCGTGGGGCGGACTGTTGCTCAAGTTCATTTTCGACCCGCAATTCACTCTGTACACGCGAGTCGATCGCAGTTGTCCTGCGGCGGCCGTCAAACCTCGTTGAGCTGGTCTGCCGCCGAAACGTTCGCAAGGGGTTGCGTCTTGGGCGTGCGCTTCCAGGTTCCGGATGCTCCGAAAACAGTCTTCAGAATGGATGGCGCATTGGAGAGGCTGACATAGATCATCAAGGGGATCAGCGAAGCGAGCGTCGCGAGATAGCGCCAAAGCGAGCCGCGCCGCAAAATAATATAGGGAACGAGCGTCATTCCAACGCCGATGATCAGAATCAAGGCCCCGATCGTTGCGATGATCGGCAGATAGGGGGCGAGATCGCCGCCCCGGATGATCGCGCAGAGAGCCAAGGAAAGGCAGCCAAGCGCGACGCAAGGATAAAACGTCTGGATGAGGATGAGAAAACTCGCCGACAACTTTCGCCACACACGGCCAGTCGGCCGTCCAGACCTCGCCGAGTAGCTTGCGGGCAACCTGGACAAAGCCGTTCGACCAGCGTCTCTGTTGGACCTGCCAATGCGAAACCCTTTCGGGGACAAGCCCGGGCACGGCGGGTTCCATCGCGAAAAGACCATGCCATCCGGCGATTTCGGCGCGAATGGTCAGATCGAGATCCTCGCAGAGCGAGTAGCCCGACCAGCCGCCGGCCGCCTCTATCGCGGCGCGGCGCCAGACGCCGCCAGTGCCGTTGAATTGAAACAGCCAGCCGGCCCGAAAGCGCGTCGCCTGCTCGATCACGAAATGAGCGTCGAACATCAGACCCTGCGCTCGGGTCAGCCAATTTGTCCGGTAGTTTGCGAATTCGCATCGCGATTGCACGAAGCTCGCGCTTGGGATCGGCGATCAAGGCGGGCACGACCGCCCGCAGCCAATTCGCGCGGCGGCCGGAAATCGGCGTCGAGAATGGCGACGAAGGGGGCATCCGAGCTGAGCGAGTCCCGCAGCCAAGGCGCCTGCTTTGTAGCCGCAGCGCTCGGTCCGGTGAAGGTGCGAAATATCGTAGCCTTGCGCGGCGCAGATTCGCAAACGACTGCGTTGGCAATCGCGGTCGTTTCGTCGGTGCTGTCATCGAGAAGCTGAATATGCAGCTGTTCTCGCGGCCAATCCAGCGCGGCGGCCGATCGCAAGCAATCAGCGACCATCGCGGGTTCATTGAAAACCGGGATTTGCACCAGAACATGCGGGAGATTGGCTTCGTTAACGGCTGCCGGAAGCGGCTTGCCGAGCAGCTTGCCGGTTGCTTGCTCAAAAATATTGATGCCGATCAGGAGTCACGAAAGCCGCCGCCGACAAAAAGCAGCCCGCAGAGGCGGCAACCAAGCCGATCTCGCACAAGATCCGGAAGAGATCGACGAAAATCAAGAGCCAATGCCCCCGTACCACGGCCGCTTCCGGTCCTCCGCGTCCGCCCATTGCATGGGTCTTTTCAGCTTGGAACGGCCGTTTTGCCCGCACTGTCCGTCGTGCCGCGGCCTTTGTCGTGCAAGCAACCGGAACGCTTAATACAAGCGGCGAGACGGACTTCTACACAAGCTTTGAACCTCAATAGCCTGGTTTTGACAACAAACAAATTGCAACAATTTGTTGCAGAATTTGAGAGATTGGATTGTTTAACTTCGAGACCGCGCGGAGGAGCTTCCGTCGAGACAGGAAGGACATAAGAATCGTTAACGAATACGCTCTTGTGTATCCGGAATGTTAACCTGAAAACGCGCCATGACTTTATCGACAAGCCGGACCGGCAGGATTCGTGCGAGGCGCGCCAGACAGGTAGAGCGACCTTGGAAAGGCGATCATTGCCCTGCCCTTTTCAAGGCCGCATTTTAATGAGGGTGGCGGCGCCTGTGCCGGTAATTTCGAGCGGCTTCATGGCATCGATGCTGTCATTCAACGGGGTCTTCACAAAGCCGGGGATGATAAGACTGACACGCACGCCTTGCGTCTCGAACGCGGCCGCGCAAGGATTCGCTATAGGCATGGACCGCCGCCTTCGTCGCGCAATAGGAAGGCGCGTAGGGCAATCCGCGCAAGCCCGCGATCGAGCCAATGAAGGCGATTTGGCCGGCCCCGCGCGCGCACATCGGCGCGATCAAGGGTTCGACCGTGTTCAAGACGCCGATCAGATTGATCCCAACAATGGCGCGAACTGCGCGCGGGTCCTCGGCGATGTCTCCGGGCGCCAAGCCCGTCGTGATGCCCGCGTTGGCGATGACGAGGATCGAATGGACGGCGCGCGTCCTCCGCGCGATCCATTCCGCCATGGCGTCTTGATCGCGCACATCCAATTGGCCGCGTGCTGACTTCGGCGCCTTGCGCGCGGGCGGCGGCGGCGGTGTCCTCCAGCCGTTCGCGGTCGCGCCCAATTAACGACAAGTATACCCCTTCGCGCGCGTAAACGAGGGCCAGCGCGCGGCCAATACCGCTCGATGCGCCAGTAATGAGGATTGTTCTTGGCTGCATTTCAGTAAAGCGGACCGGGAGTTTTATACAAAACCACTGCTTCCCCCACGATCGCTAGATCGTTATTTCGCGCTCGCGCGACGAGCCGCAGAATGAGTTCTGGTTTTGGGCTCTCCCGGCTGCGCATGACCCGGCCCGGACACGCAGATGCCATCGCCAGCCAGCACCGGCCGCAGAAACTTGCGCCGAAAGCTGCGTGATGAAAAGGTCGCGCCGCCACCCCATGATCAAGGGTTCGAAACAGGATAGCATCAGCATGCCATGGACCGGCGGCCCGGCAAGACCCGGCCGCCTTGGCGGCTTCCGGGTCGAGATGCAGCGGATTGTCATCGCCGGAAACGGCCGCATAACGCGCCAGCGCCTCCCGCGCGAAAGGCCCGAAGTTTTGCGCGCCAATTTCGTCTCCAGCCTTTGGCCAGTCTGCTGGCGCGCAGCTTCGCTTCGGCTTCGATCACGATGCCGGTTCCGAAGCCAGCGGCACGATCCGCAGGACGGTTTCGAGCACGTGCGCAAATCGCTCCCTCTCTGGTGGAAACCACCATTTTCAAACGTCAGCTCGTGGCGGCTTTTCGCGGTGCGGCACGCCTCGACGGCGAGGACATAATCAGTTTCGATCTGCAGTTCTCGTTCATAGGCAAAGCTTTGCGCCTCATGAACCGGCAGAAAACCGCTCGCCGATCAATTGCAAGATCACGCCGCGGATGGCGGGAAGCGCGAGCCAGCGGACCGGGAAAGTGAGCGGGACAAAGTCGCCGGTCCCGGCGCCTCCCGTCTCGCGCAAAAATCCCGCGACCTCGCTCGCTCGGTCCGGACCCGGATCGCGGGAAGGCGAACGGCGCAGCCTCGCCTGGCTCCGGCGCCAAGGCGGCGGCACGCAGACGCATGATCTCGCGCGGTCATGCCGCGAAGGCGCGCCGGACGACGAGACTCGCGTTAATGCCTCCGAAGGCGAAGGAATTGGTCAGGGCGGTGCGGATCGGCATGGGACGCGCCTCATTGGGCACGGCATCGACGGGGCATTTGGCGTCGGCCTCGCGCCAGTTGATGGTTGGCGGCGCGATATTTTCGCGCACTGGCTCCGATCGTCACGACAAGTTCGAGCGCGCCGGCGGCGCCCAGCGCATGCCCGTGGATGGGTTTCGTCGAGGAAACCGGGAGATTCGCAAGCCGATTGCCGAAGACAAGTCCGCAGCGCCTCCGATTCCGTGGCGTCGTTCGCGGTCGTCCCGGTTCCATGCGCGTTGACGTAATCGATCGCCTCGCCTTCCAGGCTCGGCGTCGGCCAAGAGCATTGCGCATGCAGGCGGCCGCTCCTTGCGCATCGGGCCGCACGGGGTCCTTGGCGTCGGCCGAGGTCCCATAACCTGCTATTTCAGCGAGCGCTTCGGCGCCGCGGGCGCGGGCAAGTTCCGCTTCTTCGAGGATAAAGACGGCGGCGCCCGCGCCAAGGACCATGCCGTTGCGGCCCTTGGAAAAAGGCCGGCAGACATCCGGCGTGAGCACCCGCAGCGCTTCCCAGGCCAGCATCGCGCTGTTGGTAATGCAGTCTTCGGTTCCACCAGCAATGGCGCGATCGACAAGCCCGGAGCGAATGAGATGCGCGCCAATTCCGATCGCCTGGGTCGCCGAAGAGCAGGCGCTCGCCACGGCGAAGCAGGGCCCGGTCGATCCATAGCGGATGCTCGCCTGCGATGGACCGGCGCTGGGAATCAGCGCGGAACAGCCAACGGATCGGGGCGGCCCTGCTCGACCAGACGTTCAAATAGAGTCCGTTTTCCAGGGTGTGCATGCCGCCGATGCCGGTTCCGATGATGGTGGCGGTGCGCGTCACCCAAGGGTATTGCGGACGCAAGCCCGGCCTGGGCGACCGCTTCGTCGGCGGCCACCAGCAAATATTGCGTGACCGGATCGCAAAACGGCAATTCGATCGCGGTGCAGATAGGCGGCCGGATCGAAATCCTGGACTTGGGCGGCAATCCTAATGCGGCCCCGATAGGGCCTCGCGAAACGCGTTTCGCCGACACAGGAACGGCCATCGCGCGCGGCTTCCCAGAGAGCTGGCGCGCCAATGCCCGCGGCAGAAACAGCTCCCATGCCGGTGACGGCAATTCGCCGCGCGCTCAGCCATTCAGCTTTTTTTCTTTGATGATATAGGCGGCGATGGCGTCGATCAAATCTCCGAATGCTTTTTGCCTCATGGAAAGGGCCATCCATCGGAATATAGACGTCGAATTTGTCCTCGATGGCCGTCAAAATCATCACGATGTCGATCGATTTCAGATCCAGGCTTTCAATCGTCGCATCCAAGGTGGCTTTCTCGCGGTCAACCATTCCTTCCTTGACGATCACGTCGATGATCTGATTGGCGAGCTCGGTATGATCGAGGGTCTTTGTTTCCACCGATTACTCCTTGCAAATAACCAATGGGCCGACCACGATCGCGCGAGGGCGATGCAGCTAGGCCGCCGCGAACTCTGCATCGGACCACACCGCTGAGCAACTCTACGCCGAACCAAACCTTGTCAGCAATCCCGCCAAGCAAGCCGCGTTGCGCCGGCGTCCGGCCTGAGGCCAGCGCGGCACAAAATATCCAGGCCGGAAAACGGCGTTAGACCAATCCACGTTCTGAAATAAAGGCGTATCATGGAATTGCGACGACTCGGCGTCCCGACCGCGACGCGATGATAAAGGTCGACGACATCCTCATTGTACATGCGGATGCACCCATAGGAAGCGGCCGTGCCGACGGATTTGCGCATGCTCGGGCGTCGTGCCGTGGATCGCGACTTCGGAAAGATTCAGGGTGATCGCGGCGGCGCCCATCGGGTTGCGCGGCGAGCCGCCGGGAATAACCCGCGAAAGATTCGGATGGTCATTGCCGCACGTCATCGGGCGCCGACCACGCGGGCGAGTAGAATTTGCCTTGCACAAATGTTTCACCCTGCCACGCCTTGCCCGCCCGGCCGATCGCGATCGGATAACGAACGGCGGTCCCGGCTCCCGTCGTGAAATAGAGCTTGCGCTCGCTTTGCTTGATAATGATCGTGCCGGCGGGATAGGTCTGCGAAAACGCGACAAATCTCGCGCGCGTGGGCCTCTCCTCCAGCTGCCCAGACCGCCAGGCCCGCGAAAAAGGCAATGCCAACCCGAAACTTGCCACCAAAGTGGCCAAGGCTTGTGCGCTGTTTATCCATCGCCGTGCCGATCGAACGCTTAAGTGAACCTGTGGTTCAATTAAGCCGAGCTTTGGTTAAGAATGGAAAAGGCTGCGTCCGGACGGCGCGACAATTTGCGGCAGTGGTTAAGATATGGTTTCCACAGAGCTTTTCGGGCGCATTCGCTAAGCGCGGTTCAATCGCCCCGGTTACGGATCAGTTCTTCAACAACAGCGGGATCGGCCAGGGTGGAAATATCGCCGAGCGCGTGAAATTCCTTTTCGGCGATCTTGCGCAGGATGCGGCGCATGATCTTGCCCGAACGCGTCTTCGGCAGCCCCGGCGCGAAATGAATGATATCCGGACTGGCGATGGCGCCGATATCCTTGCGCACCCAGGCGACGAGCTCGGCGCGGAGTTCCTCGCTCTGCTCGACCCCGATCATCAAGGTGACATAGGCATAGATGCCCTGGCCCTTGATGTCGTGCGGATAGCCAACGACAGCGGCTTCCGCGACCTTTTCATGCGCGACGAGCGAACTCTCCACCTCCGCCGTGCCGAGCCGGTGACCGGAGACATTGATGACATCGTCGACCCGGCCGGTGATCCAATAATAGCCGTCCTCGTCACGGCGGCAGCCGTCGCCGGTGAAATATTTGCCGGGATAGGCAGAAAAATAAGTCCGCACGAAGCGCTCGTGGTCGCCATAAATCGTGCGCATTTGGCCTGGCCACGAATTGGCCAAGACGAGATTGCCCGAGCAGGCGCCTTCGAGGACGGTTCGCCATCGGCGTCCACCACCTCAGGCCTGATCCCGAAGAATGGCCGCGCCGCCGAGCCGGGTTTCAAGTCCGTCGCGCCGGGCAGCGGCGAAATGAGAATGCCGCCGGTCTCGGTTTGCCACCAGGTATCGACGATCGGGCAGCGCGCGTCGCCCACGACATGGTAATACCATTCCCAGGCTTCCGGATTGATCGGCTCGCCGACCGTGCCGAGAAGCCGCAGCGAGGCCCGGCTCGTTGCCTTGACCGGCGCGTCGCCGGCGCGCATCAGGGCGCGGATCGCGGTCGGCGCGGTATAAAAAATATTGACCCGATGCTTGTCGACAATTTCCCAGAAGCGCGACACGCTGGGATAGGTCGGAATGCCTTCGAACATCAGCGTCGTGGCGCCATTGGCGAGCGGGCCATAGACGATATAGCTGTGCCCGGTCACCCAGCCGACGTCGGCGGTGCACCAATAAATATCGCCTTCGTGATAATCGAAAACATAGTGATGGGTCATCGCGGCGTAGACGAGGTAGCCCGCCGTTGTATGCACCACGCCCTTCGGCGTTCCGGTCGAGCCCGACGTATAGAGAATGAACAGCGGGTCTTCCGCGTTCATTTCAAGGCGCAGGGGCATTCGGGCGCGGCTCTCGCCATTGCCTCGTGGTACCAGACATCGCGGCCCTCGACCCATGCGACGGCGCCGCCGGTGTGCCTGACAACGAGCATGGTCTCGACGATTGCGCCGGCTTTCGCGACGGCCTCGTCGGCGTTCGCCTTGAGCGGCGTCTTGCGGCCGCCGCGCCGCCCTTCGTCGGCGGTGATGAGGAGTTTCGAACGGCAATCCTCGATCCGTCCAGCGAGCGAATCCGGCGAGAAACCGCCGAACACCACCGAATGGACCGCGCCGATCCGCGCGCAAGCGAGCATCGCATAGACCGCTTCGGGAATCATCGGCAGATAGATCGTGACCGTGTCGCCCTTCTCGACGCCATGCGTCTTTGAGGACATTGGCGAGGCGGCAAACCTCGTCGTGCAACTCCTGGTAGGTGATATGTTTCGAATTCCTCCGGGTCATCGCCTTCCCAGATGATCGCGGTGTGGTTTTCGAGCCGGAGCAGATGCCGGTCGATGCAGTTTTGCGCGACATTGGTGGTTCCGTCCTCGAACCATTTGATCGAGACGGAGCCCGGGCCGAAAGACGTGTTTTTGACGCGTGTGAAGGGTTTGATCCAATCGATGCGGCCGGCCTGCTCGGCCCAGAAGGACTCCGGATCGGCGATCGAGCGGGCATAGAGGTCCAGGTATTTCGCGTTGTCGATATAAGTGCTTTTTATCCAGCCGGGAGCGGGCGGATAGGTTTTGCCGGACATCGAGTTTCTCCCGGACTAAAGCCGTAGTCTATTATTTGTCGGCGTTATGTGTAAACCATTTGGTTCGGGATTTCAGTCATCGCCAGAAATCGCAACACCTCTTGCATCGCATGGCGGCCCGCCATTCTTGCCCGGCGCGATGAATGGCGGTCCCCGGGCTGTGACCCGGGGACTGACATCGACCGATACATCAAACTCCGCTACTTAGAGCTTATCGCTTCGCACCAATCGGCTTGATCAGCATCTCCAACGCCACGCCGTTGATCAAGGCCTTCTGGCGACCCCAAAGGGGCTGGTGCCCGCTACGACCGTCGCCGCCAACTTTTTCGTGTCCGTACGGATGATCGAAATATCGTTGGAGCCAGAATTCACGACATAGGCACGCGTCCCATCCAGGGAGAACGTTACCCCAATGGGGCTAGTCCCCACCGGGACAGTGGCCATCACCGTGAGCGTGGCTGTATCAATCACCGAGACGGTGTTGGAGCCAAAGTTTGCGACAAAGGCCAGTATACCATCGGGGGTGATGGCGATCCCGCCGGGCGCAATCCCCGCCGTGACCGTAGCCGTCACCTTGTTGGTGGCCGTGGCGATAACCGAAACGTTGCTGGAGCCGAAGTTCGTCACATAGGCGTGTTGCCCGTCCGGGGTGACCGCTACCCCCTTGGGCTTAAGCCCCACCGTAATCGTGGCCATCACCGTTTGGCCGGCCGTGTCGATCACCGAGACATTGCTCGATCCCGTGTTTGCAACATAAGCATGTGTCCCGTCCGGGGTGAAGGCAACCCCAAATGGTTTTGTCCCCACTGCGATCGTGGCGGCCACCGTGTTGGTGTTCGTACCGATCACCGAGACGGTACCGTCAATGGCATTCGTGACATAGGCGTGTTGCCCGTCCGGAGCGACGGCTACCCACCTGGGATTGCCCCCCACCGGGACCGTCGCCGCCACCGTGTTGGCCGTCGTCTCGATCACCGAAACGGTATTGTCGCCGGCATTCGTGACATAGGCGTGTTGCCCGTCCGGAGCGACGGCAACCCCCGTGGGCATTAATCCGACTGGGACGGCCGTCGCCGCCACGTTTTTGACGTTCGTATTGAAGACCGAGACACTGTTAGCACCGGTATTAGTCACATAAGCCGGCGGCTGCGGCGGAACAATGCCGACCGCAAAGGGTCCAATCAGCCCCGTGATCGTCGCCGCCACCGTGTTGGTGGCCGTGTCGAACACTGATATAGTGTTGTCGTCAAAATTCCCGACATAGGCCAGGGTTCCGTCGGGGGTGACGGCGACCCCGGCGGGTGTAGTCCCCACTGTGATCGTGAGGATGACCGTGTTCGACGTAGTATCGATCACCGACATAGTGTTGGAGAGCGCATTCGTGACGTAGGCGTGGCTCCCGTCTGGAGTAATGGCTATCCCACCATCGGGGCCATTGCCCACCGGGATTGTAGCGGCGACCGTGTTCGTCGCCGTATTGATCACCGAGACAGAGTTGTCGCTAAAATTCGCGACATAGGCGCGTTTCCCATTTGGGGCGATGGCGACCCAGGTGGGTTCAACCCCCACTGTGATCGTGGCGGTTACGGAGTTCGTCGCCGTGTCGATTACCGAGACAGTGTTGTCGCTAAAATTCGCGACATAGGCGTGTTTCCCGTCCGGGGTGATGGCGACCGCGGTGGGTTCGGTCCCCACCGTGATCGTGGCGGTGACCGTGTTCGTCGCCGTGTCGATTACCGAGACAGTGTTGTCATTAGTGACATAGGCGTGTTTCCCTTCCGGGGTGACCGCAATCCCGCCCGGGCCGCTCATCCCCGTGATCGTCGCCACCACCGTGTTCGTCGCCGTGTCGATCACCGAGACCGTGTTGTCCAACGTATTTGTGACATAGGCGTGTTTCCAGTCGGGGGTGACGGCGACCCCGATGGGTTCATCCCCCACAATGATCGTGGCGGTGACCGTGTTCGTCGCCGTAGAGATTACCGAAACAGTGTTTGAATTGGTATTCGCCACATAGGCGAAGGGCGCGGCCGCCGTAGGACCGGCGCCGACGCCCGCAACCAGCATCAGAATGGCGGCGAGGGCCGCAAACCCCCGCGCCCGTGCAATGCGGAATAGGCCACTTCCGTAATACATAAAATATTCCCCCACACTTAAGCTTGGCATTATTTCGCAAGCCGCCGACTTCGGCTTCACTATACTTTTGTTCCGCCTTTAGCGCAAGACGAAGAGCCGGTATCGACAGGGGAATTGGGTGAAAGAACGAATGACGAATTTAATCCGGTGAGGTGCTCGCCGATGAGTGCTCCAAGACTCGCGTAACGCGAAGCCTCGGCCGACAATGCTACCTTCAGGACGCGTGACTGGCGTAAAACGGTGTCCAAGCCACAAATTCGGCGAGCCCAGAAGCTCGCAAACCTGTTCACCCGATCGCCCTGCCGGTATCAATAGCCTCGCCCTCATCCAGAGGAACCCGCGAAGCGGACGTCTCGAAGGATGTGCCGCGGGCGGCACCCAAAGCGCCCTCGTGCTTCGAGACGGCGCCTTCGGGCCTCCTCAGCATGAGGGCTTAGGTTTTGGCAGGCTTTTGAAACACGCTTGAAGCCAGTGCGCTTGGAAGCAGACCTGCCAGATTTTTCGGAGCCGCTCCAACGCGAGCCGCAAGTCCCTGGTCTTGCCTTCAACTGAACCTTTGCCCCACTGCCCCGCGCAACCGCATGCGGGTCACGCTTTTCCGGTCGATCGCACAAGTTCTTCGCGCATTCTTACCGATCTCAAGCTACCAGATGTAAGTATTATTAAGTATTTGTGCTCCACCAATCGTACCAAAATGTTTCACGTGAAACATTTTTGTAAGAATTACGTTCCAAGGTAGCCGGTTAGCCTCGCCTCAAGGGCATTCTTTGGCAACTCTTTCGAGCGCTTGCGACAGGCCGGCAAGAGAATAGCTGTCAGTCGTCACGTGACCTTTCAACGAGGGCGCCTTGACGATGAGTTTCGAGCCTTTTTTCAAGGCATCGACGAAGTTAGCTTCCTCGCTCTGGTTCTTAATCCAGGCATTGGCCCCTTTGGCGATGAGATCGAAGGTGGACCCAGCGACTTCCGCGCGGCCGCCGCTTTCCTTCATGGAAAAGCCCATGATGATCGAGATCTCCTCATGCACATTCTCAGCAGGCCGGTTGGCGATGAAGACATAGGCGGGATCGCGATTCAATCCGGGAGGAACCCTATCCTTGGGCGTCGCCAGCGTGTAGCAGGTCTTGGACTTTTCGCCTTCCGCCAAAAACACGCCCCAGGCTCCGTAGCTTGCCAGTTGCGAGGGCTTCCCAGTCTTAGCCGCATCGGAGCTCGCGGCACCGGTTTGTCCGGCCTTCGCCGCTGGCTTTGTCTCCTTGTGCTTGTGCTTGGACTTGGCGTAAGCGGGGTTGGTGCAAGCCAGCGCGGCCGCAAAGGCGAGGATGGGAAGGGTGGCGAAAACGCGAAAAAATAAACTAGACATTGCGTGTCGAATTCTCCTGGCCGCCTTGTGCTTAAGCGGCTGCTCTCCTTTGCCTCCTCTATAAGCCGTGAGCGCGGCTGGCGAAAGGCATAGGTTGTGTCCTGCCGCGGGAAATTTGATGCGCGCGGTCCCCGGTTTGCCGTAGCGCTCGGCGATGGCCGCTTAGCACGGCCATTTGCCTCAAAGACCTTCGGTTTTTGCCGCGGCAAGTATGGCGCCCGGCCGCTCCAACGTGCCTTTTTGCACCAGCACGACAAAACCTTCGCCGCCGGGCGCCCCACCCGACACGTCGAACGTCGCAGTCTCGCCGGTCCAATCGCCAAGCTTCTCGATCGAACGTACGACATTTGTGTAGGCGATGCTGCGCCCGCCATTCTCGCCACGTAGAATTTGAACCGTGGTGACGGGGGCAACCCTCAGCGCGAAAACTCCCGCCGGGCCGCCGCTACCGGCTGCAACCTCCACTCTAAACTGGCTGCCAATCTTGGATAGATGCACCGGCACGCTCAGCGCACCATCGATCCCCTTGGTAGTCTTAATCGCCTCCTCGATTTCGGCTTGGTCACTGCCAGCGACGCCGGCCAACCCATTCACAATGACTTGCGGGGTATAGACCTGCCGCTCGCCGCGCGCCGCCGCATAGGCCTTTTGGCGCGCCGTGAAAGCGGGAGACGCGAGCGTATCCCGCCAGCCGATATAGTCCCAATAATCCACTGGGAAGGATATCGCCACGACATCCGGGAGCACGCGCAATCGCCGCGAGCCACCGGTCGGCTGGCGGACAGGAGGAACACCCCTGGCTCGTGAACAGCTCGATGACGTATTTGGTCGTGCTGGCGGTGAACGGACCGGCGCCAAGACTGCAGCAGGCCGCGACGGCCACGGCTGCACGCGCGCAGGCAACAAAGATCGGGCGATCGAAGAAAGCCATGAGCGGGCTGCCAAATTTGCAACGATTTCCGAGTTTAGCCGAACCTAGAGGAACGGACGTTTGGCGCCAGTCAATTCATGTTTACCGCTGGCCGGTCGGGACGGTGTTTTCCGGTTCATGGCGACCGCAGGTACATGGACCGTGTTGCAAATCGTGTTGGGGCGCGCCATTGTAGGAGCGATGGCTATTCTTCTAGGCGCCGCTTGACGCGTCACGGATTGGCCCACGTGAAATTTCTTCTTGCCCATTTGTCCGACCCGCATGTCGGACCTTTGCCGCGTCCCAGCCGGCGCGAACTGATCGGCAAACGAGTCACTGGCTATTTGAATTGGACGCGCTCCCGCTCGCGCATCCATGACATGGCGGTGCTCGAGCAAATCGTCACGGATATGAGGGCGCATCATCCAAGCCACGTCGCGATGACTGGAGATATCGCGAATATCGGTCTTCCGGCTGAGTTCCAGCTTGCCAGGAATTGGCTCGAAACCTTGGGGGCGCCCGAGGACGTGAGTTTCGTGCCCGGCAATCACGACGCTTATGTGCGCGGCTCAATGCCTCGATCTCGAGCGCACCTTCACGCCGTGGATCACAGGGGAGGCGAGCGGCGGCGATCGATTCCCCTATCTGCGGATCCGCGGCGAGGTGGCATTGATCGGCCTGTCGTCGGGGGTTCCCACGCCGCTATTCGTCGCGGCGGGATATTTGGGCCGCCGCCAATTGCAAGCCGCCGGGAAGCTTCTTGCAGAAACCGGCAGGCGCGGGCTCATCCGTGTCGTGATGTTGCACCATCCGCCGCAAGCCACCGCTTCACAGCTTGGGCGTGGCCTCTTCGACTCGGCCGGTTTCGCGGCTTTGATCCGCCGCATGGGCGCCGAGCTTATCGTGCATGGCCATAACCACAGAGTTTGCCTGGCGCGGATGGAAGGTCCAAAAGGTCTCGTGCCGGTTGTCGGCGTGCCATCGGCCTCCGTCATTCGCGGAACGTCGCATCATCGAGCCGGATACCACCTCTTCGAGATCAGTGGCAGCGGGAGCAATTGCAAAATCACGGCCCGTGCGCGGGGGTTATTGCCGGGGACAGCCGTCGTCGGAGATCTCGGTCCGCTCCTTTTGTGACGCCGTTCCACCGGCGCCACGGCGAAGTTTCCCGGCCGCGAGAGCTGTCACACCAAAGCTTGTTGTTGGGTTGGAATTTTTCGGCGCGGCGTGCCGTCCGGATGCTAATCCGTGACTGTTTCGACGATGACTTGCGCCAAGCCGGCCCGGAGAAAACCGAGAACGCCGGCGGCGCCGGTCGAGACATCGATGATTCTACCCTTAATATACGGCCCCCGGTCATTGACCACCAGCACCGCGGAGCGCTTGTTGGAGAGATTGGTCACTCTGACATGGGTTCCAAACGGCAGCGAGCGATGCGCGCAGGACATATGGCCGCGTCCGCGGTAGTATGAAGCCTTGCCTGTCCAGCTTTGCGCCTGCGCGGTACCGCAAAGGGTGATGGATGCAACAGTTACAATGATTATATTCTTCAATATTCACACTCCATGCTTGGCTATTGTTAAGCTCGAGTCCGAGCTTGGGCAAGTCTGCATGGAATATGTGCTGAAAAAGCGGCGATATATATGCATACTAGAGATATATAATTCTCGAAATATTTATTGTATTTATTATTATATATAATTTATATAAGATAATATGGGAGATTATCCCCTTGACACACGTATGAACTTGTGAGATATTGGCGGTCATAGGAGATCGCCATGATTACCCGCAAGCGTGTCCGCCCAAGCCAAGCTGGAACAAGAGTCTAGCAACGTTCAACCGTTTTCGGTTCGTGAGTTCTTTGCCGAATTTCCGAATGATGAGGCTTGTTTGACGCGAGTTATGGAAGTTCGCTACGGCCTACGTCATGTTTGTGTCCATTGCGGTAAAGACGCCACGTTTCATAAGCTCTCAGGGCGCCATGCGTTCTCTTGCGCGGCTTGTGGAGATCATGTTTACCCATGCGCGGGCACGATTTTTCAGGATAGCCACACGCCGCTTCAAACTTGGTTCTATGCGATCTATCTCTTTATCGCGACGCGCCACGGCGTGAGTGGCAAGGAGCTGCAACGCACGCTTGGCGTGACTTATAAAACCGCTTGGCGCATCGGCCATCAAATCCGCGACCTCATGACGAAGGCTGACGGATTTGAAATGCTCAAGGGCCATGTAGAACTTGACGAGGCTTACGTGGGCGGAAAGCGTCCGGGCAAGCGTGGGCGCGGGGCCGAAGGCAAGACGATCGTCATGGGCCTCAAGGAACGTGGCGGTAAGATTGCGACGCAGGTTATTCCGGACGTGAAAAAGGACACGCTGCGCGGCATAGTTCTTGAAAACGTCGAAAAGGGCGCGGTCGTCTCGACTGATGAGCTCTACAGCTATGGTTTACTCACGGCTGACGGCTACCGGCACGGCGCAGTGAAGCATGGCGCGAAAGAATGGGCCTATTTCGACTACCGAACTGGCGAGACGCACCACACGAATCATGTTGAAAGCTTCTGGAAGCTGTTCAAGAAATCAGTGGCTTCTACGCATATTCACATCAGCGCAAAATATGCCGAGCGGTACCTTGACGAGTTCGCTTTCCGGTCGAACCATCGCGTAATGGGGAATGCGATGTTTGACCTTCTGATTGCGGCGCTTTAATTAGCGCCGCCGTCAGTGCATCGAGTTCGGCACGGTTGATTGGGCCGACGCCCCGTGCTTCCTCTTGGAGCGCGAATTCAGATAATCTCCCTAACGCTATAGCTTCTGCGAGTGTGAGCATATTTGAGACCATACCATAAAAATAGTCCAATCTAGCGAATTTTCCAAAAAGCTCTTGAATTGCGGTAAAGTAGGCGTCGACCAACCAAAAAACGAGCCGTCGACGCCACATGGTAAAGTCTAATTTTCGCACATCCGGCCATCAATTAAGTTTTGATATAGATTCTCTGATAAAAAAGTCAGTGAAGCTGATGACCGTCGACGAAATTTTCAGTTCGCTTAATACAATACCTAGCGCCGACCTCAAGGAGGATCGCAGGATAGAACGAAAAGTTGTTGGTATATCGGCGAAAGCACTCGCTGATTATTTTTCAATATTTGCGAATACGGCACCTGACGGTGGGATTATTCTAATAGGGATTGATGACGACGGTTCTGTATCTGGATGCGACTCCGCAAGTCAACAACATATCAATGACTTAGAGCGTGCGGGTGACGTACATTGCTCGGATGCGCGATATGAATGCCAGACCGTCCGTCGTCTGAACAAGAACGGCGCGCCAGATATTATTCTGGCAATTAGAATTCACTACCGCCATGACAAAGTTGTCGAAACAAATCAGGGGGAAGCATTCATTCGCAGGGGGGAGTCACGTCGAAAATTGACAGACGATGAGAAGCGTGACCTGCGGAATTCCAAAGGTCAGCTCGATCTAGAGCAGGAGTTAGTGCCGCTCGCATATCCAGATGATTTCAAAGCGAATTTTGTTGGACAGTATGTCGCTAATGTTAGGTCCGAGCGCCGATTGTCTGGCGATCTCTCGACCGAAGAAATCTTGGAGATTCGTCATCTCGGCAAGATACAAAATGGCCAATTACACCCAAATCTGGCTTGCGCGCTTCTGTTTGCAAAAGATATCGAGACCATCGTTCCAGGATGTCGCATCCGTTTTTTCCGCTTTGATGGTACCGTTGAGAAAACAGGAGAGGACTACAACGTCATCAAGAGCGAGTGGATAGAAGGGACTGTACCGGAGCTAATAGAAGAAGCGCAGAAGGTCATAGAAAGCCAAGTCCGTGAATTTAGCCGGCTAGGGAAGGACAACAAGTTCTACTCTGTGCCAGAATATCCGGAACAAGCGTGGTACGAGGCAGTTGTAAACGCCTGCATGCATCGCTCTTATGCCCTTAAGAACATGAATATTTTCGTCAAGATGTTTGATGACCGACTTGTGATCGAGAGTTCCTGGAGGGTTCCCTCCATTCGTCACCCCTGAGAATATCTATGACATGCATCAGCCACGTAATCCGCATCTCATGGACGCGATGTTTTATCTGAAATTTGTTCAGTGTGCGCATGAAGGAACGCGTCGCATACGCGACTATATGAGAAAATCAGGTCTACCCGCACCAATTTTCGCACAGAAGGAACTCGGTGGCACTCTCGTCCAAGTTACGTTGAAAAACGATATTGATCACAGAAAGATGTTTGTCGATACAGATGCCTTCAACGTGCTAGGGGAAACTTTAGCGAAATCTCTTGATGATTACGAGAGACGGATAGTAAATTTCATTGCAGAAAATAGGACGATAAACGTCACGCAAGCCAGCAATCTGATCAACCGTCGTTGGCAAGCATGCAAGAAAATACTGACGGGGTTAGTCAGTCGTGGCATAATTGACCACATTCATAGCAATACGGTCGAAAGAGACGCGTCTCAATATTATGCATTGAAAAAGAAATTTAGTGACAGATTGAAAAGCGGCCAAACTGACTGACTAACGTGTGTCAAGGGGATAATCCCCTAATATGATATTATATTTATAAGTATCTCTACGAAATTGAGTGATAAACATAAGTTTGTGAAAACAAATGCATAAAATGCCTGGTTCGACCTTATGAATAGCTTTAGAAAATTTTGCCGTGTCTGCTCCAGTTAAGCGGCTATATACAGTATACGGCCCGGCTGCCTCGGCAACACCCTCGCTGCACTGCGTTGGGCAATACATCAGTGAGCAAACTCGTCGAATCGTTCGAGATGAGCCCGCCTGCACTCTCGAAGCGCATCAGGCGCTCAAGCGCACGGGCACGACTGGCCTGAAGCGTGTAGCCGCCACTGGACACCGGCCTCGACCGGCAGAGCAAAACTCCAGGCCAAGGAGAAGAATCGTGGCCACAAGAAATAGCCTCGACACCGGAAGGAGAACGATCCTTTTAACTCAAACGGATGGAGCATGAACCATGCAGCTCACACATAAAATCACCCCATGCTTGTGGTTTGACGATCAGGCTGAGGACGCTGCGAATTTCTATGTCTCCATATTTAAGAACTCGCGGATTACGGCGATGTCCCGTTACGGCGACGCTGGCCCCGGTCCCAAAGGCGGCGTCATGACCGTCGCGTTCGAGCTCGACGGACAATCGTTCACGGGCCTCAATGGCGGCCCAATTTTCAAGTTTAACGAAGCGATCTCGATGATCGTCAACTGCGAAACACAAAGCGAGGTCGACCACTACTGGGAGAAGCTGTCCGCCGGCGGGCACACCCAGCAATGCGGCTGGCTGAAGGACAAATTCTGCCTCTCATGGCAAATCGTGCCGGCCGCGCTTGCCAAATTGATAGGCGACAAGGACCCAGTCAAATCGCAGCGAGTCATGCGAGCCATGCTGCAAATGACCAAGATCGACATCGCCAGACTGCGAGAGGTGCATGGGGGATGACGCTTTGATGAAATAATAGGAGGGCCATCATGACCAACTATGTCGATGTTTTCGTCGTTCCCGTCCCCGAGAGGAATATCGAGGCTTACCGCAAACAGGCGGAACTGTTCGCCAAGGTCTGGCGCGAGCACGGTGCGCTTTCGTGCGTCGAGGTTGAGGCCGATGATGTGAAACCAGGGAATTGGACCTCGATCCCGCAGAGCGTGGATCTGAAGCCCGGCGAGAAAGTGTTTGTTGGAATCATTACCTATGCATCGCGAGCTCACCGCGACGATGTCAATGTCTAGGCGATGAAGGACGAGCGCATGGCCGGCATGAAGCCGGAAACCATGCCGTTCGACGGCAAACGCATGTTCTTCGGAGGATTCAAGCTATTCGTTGGCGGCTGACAGGCAAGGCATGCCGCAGCGATTTTCGCGCCGTAATAGCCGTAATATTCGAGTCAGGTGTCCCTAGCTGGAGCGATAGCCAGAAGGAAAGGAGATGCGACGATGAAGTTCATGATTTTAGTCAAGGCCAGCAAGAACTCGGAAGCAGGCGTTATGCCAAGCGCAGAGCTGCTCACCGCCATGGGCAAGTTTAACGAGGAGTTGGTGCAAGCCGGCGTGATGCTTGCAGGCGAGGGCCTTCATCCGACGTCCAAGGGTGCGCGTGTGAGATTTGCTGGGAACAAGCGCACTGTCATCGACGGCCCTTTTGGCGAGCCGAAGGAGCTGATAGCAGGCTACTGGCTGTGGCAAGTAAAATCGAAGGAGGAAGCAATCGAGTGGGTCAAGCGCTGCCCAAATCCTCATGATGAAGACTGCGAGATTGAAATCCGGCAAATTTTCGAGGCAGAGGATTTTGGCGCGGCGCTGTCGCCCGAGTTACGGGCGCAAGAGGAGCGCTTGCGCGCGCAAGCCGGGGAGCTGGCCAAGACTGCAAAACGCTGAACCTCGAACGGTTGCAGCGACCACCCCAACCCCTGAAAGGCGGATACCATGCAAGTCCAACCCTACTTGATATTCGAAGGCCGCTGCGAGGAAGCGATTGAGTTCTACCGCAAGTCGCTCGGCGCCGAGGTGACGACGCTCATGCGCTTCAAGGAAAGCCCCGATCCCAGCATGTGCGCGCCCGGCACCTTGGATAAGGTGATGCACATGAGCTTTCGCATCGGCGAGACGACTTTGTTAGTGTCCGACGGACACTGCACGGGGCAGCCGAATTTCCAGGGCGTCTCGCTTACGCTCCACGTGGCTGACGATGCCGAGGCCGAGCGGACATTCGCGTCCTTGGCCGAGAGCGGGCAGGTGCGGATGCCGTTGGCCAAGACCTTCTTCTCGTCACGCTTCGGCATGCTCGCCGATCCCTTCGGCGTGCCATGGATGATTATCGTGGCGCATTGACAGCAGATTGCCTTCTCCCGGCCAACGCGAGAGGGCAATCGCCGGTCGCTCGGTTTAGCGGTTATTCTGGGCTACGGTCCCGCCCGCTATCCGTGCCGCGGCATTGACCTCGGCATGAATTTGCGCAGGGGCGGCGGTGAGCACGCCGTGGCGGGTATCGCGGCGATTATAGACAATCGCACGCCCGTCGAGACTTGCCAGGCGTCCCCCCGCCTCGTGGAGAATGAGGTCGGCCGCCACGATGTCCCAATCATGCGCATTTTCCGAGGCAAAACCCGCGTCGAGCGCACCTGACGCGACATTCGCGAAACGCAAGGCAAGCGACGCAATTTTGGGTTGCAACGCGAATTGGAGTCCGGCTTCGCGCAGCCGCTCGGCGAGGAGTACGGGCGCCGCGACCTTTGCCGTGGCACCAAGCGCAACGCGCTTCGAAACCTCGATTGTAGTATCGTTGAGCCGGGCGCCGGCGCCCCTGACCGCGACATAGGTTTCCCCGAGCGCCGGGGCATGAACGACGCCAATCAGCGGGCGCCCCTGTTCGACAAGCGCGATCGCGATCGCCCATTCCCCATTGCCTCTCATAAAGCCGCGGGTGCCGTCGATCGGGTCGACGACAAGCACAATATCCTTCGAGAGACGCGCCGATGTGTCCTCGGTTTCCTCGGAAAGCCAGCCTGCTTCCGGCACCAGGGACTGAAGACGCTGCCTTAAAAAGCGATCGACAAGATAATCGGCTTCGGTAACCGGGGAGCCGCCCGCCTTGTGCGAAATCTCGGCGCTCGTCACCGCCCCCGGACGATAAAATGCGAGCGCCAGTTTGCCGGCGCCGCGGGCGGCTTCAACGAAGGAGGCAGCCAAGCCATCCCCATGCGAGATAGGACCCAATGTCAAATGCCAGTGTGAGAAAAATTGCTCCTTTCGCTTATCCTGCTGCAGTGCAAGAAACAAGCGTTTCCGTATGCCGCGCCGCCCTTGCTTGCCGCCGCCGGTTCGGCCGCTGCCGCCCTCTGCGCCAGAACCGAACCTGGCAACTAAAACACCGGCATGGTGCTTGTCCCGGCCCCAGCGTTTGGGCCGCATGCGTGGCAATCCTCTCCGCTTATTGCGATGCCTGGAAGGGCCCGACGGCCAAATCTGACTCATCGCCTCAAGGCAAGGGCCAAAATCTTGGGCGGTTGGCGCGCGTGCCATGCCGTCAAAAGAGCAGGGGAGGGACTGGCTGTCTGGACATCACGAAAAATAGCAAATCGCGATCGAAGAAAGGATGCCGCCGTTACGGCGTTTTGCCGCATTTTGAAGCTGGAAAAGACAATAATGCTTCCTGGCCCGCTCTCAAGGTGCAACTTCAAGCTGCCCTTTCATTCCGGGGTGGAAGCGGCAGATGTAGGGGATGCTGCCAGACCACTTCAAAATCGTCCGGCCCTTAGCGCCGGCCGGGAGGTCGATGTCAAAACTCCCGTCCGTCGCGGTTGCCGTATGCCAGAGGATATCGGAGTTCATCCACTCGACGATGTCATTTACATGCAGCCCATCGGGCGCCGGTCCAAATTCCAGGTTGTCGATTTCGATACTATGTACGCGAGGTCCGGCGCCAAACGAGGGAGACGCGAGCGAAACAAAGCAGAATGCCAGCGCCCCTCGTCTCCCTATCTTCGATCGAAACGGCATCGGAGCCTACTTCAGCTCATCCACGAGATGCTCGGCATGCCGTTTATGCTCCTTGAAGAGCTTGAGGCCGGTTTCCAGCAAGCTCTTAAGCTTAGCGTTCTGCGCGGCTGGGATCAGCGTCGAATTCAAGCGCTCCGTCAACTGCCTCATGGTAGGCGACTTCGTTCTCCGCATAGGCCTTGTCAAAGGCGGATCCGCTCAATGCCCGCAGTTCCTCCCGCTTTACGCGCGCCTCCCGGTACATGTTCCTGCTGGTATCATTGTCCTCGGGCGTCATATCCAGCTTGTCGTACAACATGATTAGCTTGTTATTCACTGCCAAGTGATCCCGGATCATCTCCTCGGCGAAGGAACGGACCGCCTTGTTGTGTGTCTTCTTCAATGCGTCAATGGCCTGCTCGATGTCAATCTGCCCGGCTGTGTAGGCAATGTCGGCGATTTGAGGGTCGGTGGGTTTTCCCTGGGCCATTGCGGTCGCCGCGGCGAAACAAACGCCGGCCGCCAAAACCGAGCTCTTTAATAAGGGACTAATCTGGAACATTGTGACCTCCCTGACTGACTGCAAACAGCCCTCTCTGGCGGGGCTGTTGCGAGCATTGGACGCGGCTAGGGAAAAATGTCAACTGGCCGTAAACGCCATTGCCGGAAACTCCTATGTTTGCCGAGCCTCGACCTCGCCGCCGCAGACGATATCGATCAGTTGCTCAAATCCAGGTGGGGGCGAAGGCATAATCAGCCATCTTCTTCCAGTTCAGAAGAGGCCAAAAGAAGGGAAAGTTAACTTCATGACAACGAAATCAGCGGCTCCAGCGCTCGATGCGCCGACGTTATCAGTTTGCGCGCATGGGAACCAAAGGTCGAGGGTCTGGCTTTGCCAAAGTCCGTCAGCAGGAGCAATCTAGCTCTCAACAACATCGTCATCCAATTCATTGGATGACGATCGAAGAAGGTTCGATGAGGGCGCGGGCTCTCGTCCGCTAGCGGATTGAGGCCGCCGGCATCCGCCGAAAGATACGATCATGAACGAGATACACACTCTTTTTGTCGTTTGCTTCGTAGCGGTTCTCGCGCCCTTGCTCGCCCGATTACCGGCGCTGGCTCGAACACCCGTCGTTGTTTTGGAATTGGGGCTTGGAATATTGATCGGCCCAAGTGGTGCCGGTTGGGTCACGAGCCAAGGCGCCATTGAATTCCTCGGAGAATTTGGCCTCATATTCTTGTTTTTCCAAGCGGGGTTCGAGTTCGACCCGGGAAAAATAGGAGCCGCGCCGCTTCGTCTTGGCGCACTTGCGTGGCTCGTTTCATTAGGTTTGAGCAGTGTTTTTATGGGATTGCTTTATATTTTGGAACTGGTGCACGCGCCTTTGCTCGTCGCGCTTGTGTTGCCGACGACGTCATTCGGCATCCTCATTCCTATTCTTCGACATACCGACGACCTCGAAAGCGATTTTGGCCGTTTTGTCCTCGGCGCGGCGGCGATTGGCGAACTTGTTCCCGTCATCCTGATCGCGGTGGCGCTGTCTCATGAGCACAACATCCGCCACCTGCATCAGATACTATTGAGCATAGTCTTTCTGGCAACCGCGATCGAAGCGCTCTTTTTCGCCAGGAGCCTGCGCTCGGAGAGATTGTCGCGCATGATCGCGCGCTGGATGGGCGATAGCTCCGTTCTGCCGGTTCGAATTTCGATCTTGATTCTCCTTGGGTTCATCTCGTTCGCAAATGAACTCGGCATGGAGGTGGTCCTCGGCGCCTACGCGGCCGGAATGATGATCGCAATGCTGACCAAGGTGGAGATACTTCAGTATCGCCTGACATCGATCGGCTCAGGATTTTTAATTCCGTTGTTTTTCATAACGAGCGGCGTCGAATTCGACCTCCCCACGCTGGTGACCAGTCCGGCGAGCCTTGCTCGGCTTGTCCTCTTTTGCGGGGGTTTTCTCTTCATCCGCTTTGTTCCGGTTTTCTTGTATAAACACGTGCTCCCGCAGCGGGATCTGCTTCCGCTCGCTCTCTTTTCCGCCACTACGCTGCCGCTTGTCGTCGCGATGACGTATTTGGGTGTGCGAACGGGCGATATGCTGCCCGAGAATGCGTCCGCCCTCGTGGGTGCGGCCATTATAACGGTCGTTGTTTTTCCACCTCTTGCCAATTTGCTCCGGTCGAAATCAAAAGAAACGGGGTCAGATGCTTCCGCGGCCGGTGCCGCCCGCCGCGTCGCCGGTTTGGCCTCGGCGCAGTTTACCCGGTTCATCGTCTTCATTTCTCAGAAAATCTGGGGCAAACGGTGATGCAAGCAGTACTACCCGGCCAATCGAAGGAACCGAGGTGCTCCTTTGAGCCGGCGCCCGCCGCATGGTGGACGATGGGGCTCTGCGCCTTGGCGGTGGGCGTGATTGCCGGCTTCGGCGCCGTAGTCTTCCGCGCCATGATTGGCGGGTTCCATAACCTCCTGTTCCTGGGCCTGTGGTCCTTCGACTACGAAGCCAATGTCCATACGCCGCCCTCGCCATGGGGCACCTGGATCATTCTCGTGCCGGCCCTCGGCGCCATCGGGGTTGCCTTCCTGGTCACGACCTTCGCGCCGGAGGCAAAAGGGCACGGCGTGCCCGAGGTGATGGATGCGATCTTCCGCAAGGACGGCCGGATCCGTCCGATCGTGGCCGTGATCAAGTCGCTCGCCTCCGCCCTTTCGATCGGCAGCGGCGGCTCGGTCGGACGCGAGGGACCGATCATCCAGGTCGGCGCGGCCTTCGGCTCGACGGTCGGGCAGCTTGTTGCCATGCCCGCGCGGCAGCGGGCTTTACTGATCGCCGCCGGCGCCGGCGCCGGAATCGCCGCGACATTTAATACGCCGATCGGCGGCATCATCTTCGCCGTCGAGCTGATGTTGCCATTTGTAACCTCCCTAAGCCTGCTCTGGGTCGGGCTCTCTTGCGTGACGGCAACCTACATCGGCCGCATGTACTTCGGCGTCATGCCATCCTTCAACGTCCCCTCCCTCTTGCTCGTCGTCCCGTCCCTCTCGCTCGGTGAAGGCTCTGACCTGGCACTACAAGTGCTGCCTTGGTTCGCTCTGTTGGGTGTAATCCTAGGTGTGCTGGCATGGCTGCTGACGCGCGGCATTTACTGGTTCGAGGATCTCTTCGACGCCTTGCCCGGCAATTATTACACGCGGCACATTTCGGGGATGCTGCTAGTGGGCCTGATCATGTACGGGTTCATGGCCTTTTCTGAACGCTATTTCGGCCAGCCCAATCACTACTATGTGCAAGGCGTCGGCTACGCCACCATCATGGACATACTGCGGGGAGAGTTGACGGCTCCCGACTTCCTGCTTTTGCTCGTCGTCGCAAAGCTGCTGGTGACCTGCCTGACCCTTGGTTCGGGCGCGTCGGGCGGCGTGTTTTCGCCCAGCATGTTTTTGGGCGCGGCACTTGGGGGCTGTTTCGGCAGCACGCTGCTTCACGTCCTCCCCGATTTGCCCATGACCCCCGCCCACTTCGCCTATGCCGGCATGGCCGGAATGGTCGGTGGCACCACTGGGGCCGTGCTCACCGGAACGATCATGATTTTCGAAATGACGCGGGACTACACCGTCATCCTTCCGGTGATCCTGACGGTCGTGCTGGCCAGCGCGGTGCGGAACTGGTTATCGCCTTCAACAATATACACGCTCAAGCTTCTGCGGCGCGGCGAGACCGTTCCCCAGGGATTGCAAGCCCGGTTGGGTGAGGTGAAGAGCCGCCACCTCATGACGGGGGATTTTTTGCTTCTCCCGCAGGGACAGATTAGCAATCCGGACATTGTCCGTGAGGCGCTACTACGCGAGCATGTGGTTGTGGTTACCGGGCTGGACGATCGGATCCTCGGCGTGTTCGATGAACGATCCAGGCTCGATTACCCCGGCGGACAATTTCCGCCTCCAGAACGCTGCCATGTCGTGGTGGACCCGGACACACCGCTCAACGCGCTGCTCCGCGCGATCGACCAGGCTGGCGCACGGGTCGCGCTGGTCGCGCGCATTTCACCAGCCGAAATCCCGAAGGTGCTCGGCGTTATCACCGAACGCGACATCGCCAGGCTCGCCTATGCCACCGCCAGACTGACGGATTAGCAGCCCACAAAAAAGGCCGTTCCCCAAACATCACGACGCTCATGCAGCGAAAGCTGCATTCTAAACTCGGGCGCCATTTTGTCTTTAATGCCAAGCCTTCCGGGTTCAAATTGACCTTTCCTGATTCGGTTTGTCGCTTCAATGTCGGCGGTGGTGATCAAAACACACCGACAGCGCTTCAATCCAAGGATAGCGGAGGATTTTGTTGGAACGTTCGCTGAAAAAGGGTGCGCTTGGTTTTCTCGACGCGCTGGCGATGGCTATCGCGGGATCGGCTCCGGCCTATTCGATTACCGTCACCACTGCCGCGCTCGTTGCCGCGGCCGGGTTCGCCGGACCGGCGGCGCTCTGGATCGCGGCGCTGCCAATCATCGGCATCGCCATCGCTTTTGCCTATCTGAACCGGTGGCGGCCGGATGCTGGGGCCGCCTATGTTTGGGTTGGCCGCGCGATGCACCCGGCGCTGGGTTTTCTTGCCGGGTGGGCGCTCCTCAGCACCTCGACGATCTTCAATGTTGCCGCGGCGCTCCCTGCAGGACAGGCGACGCTCGATTTTTTCGCGCCCGGGCTGAGCCACGACGTTGTGTGGGCGGCAGGCGCCGGGGCCGTCTGGTTCCTCGGCGTGCTGGCGCTCGTCACTTTCGGCATCACGGTCAGCGCCCGAGCGCAGGTGGTTTTGACTTCGCTCGAGGTCCTCGCCGTCGTTCTCCTGTGCGGCCTGGCGATCTATAACGCCCGCGCCACACCGGCCGCAGATTTCTCCTGGGGTTGGTTTTTTCCCTCGGCCTTCGGCTCGTTCCAATCCTTTTCGGCCGCTATGCTGGTGGCGCTTTTCTACTATTTTGGCTGGGACGTATCCGCGAACCTCGCGGAAGAGACGGCTGGCGCCAACACGGTCTCCGGGATCGCCTGTATCCTGGGCGTGATTGTGACCGTGGGCATGTTTCTCCTGGCGCAGGTCGCGGTCCAGATGGCTCTGACGCCGGCCGAAATTCAGGCGAATGGCGGCAATTTGCTCCCGGCCCTTGGCGCTGCGGCGCTCCCAGCGCCATGGAGCGGAATCGCCGTGCTTGCAGTTTTGACCAGCGCCGTCGCGACGATAGAGACACAGCTCCTTCAGTGCACAAGGCTGTTGTTTTCCATGGCGCGTGATCGGGCGATCGGTGAGGCGATGGGCAAGCTCCATCCGCGCTTTCAGACGCCCTGGCTTGCGGGCTTCGCTGTCGCCGGTGTCTCACTTCTTTTGTTCATCGGCTCGGCCACCTTGCCTTCCGTCAACGCATTGATGAGCGGCCTCATCAACGCGATCGGCGTGCAAGTCGCCTTTTATTATACGTTAGCTGGCGTCGCCTGCGCCTGGCATTACCGCAAGGCAGTGAGCCAAGGTTGGAGGACAATCGCGTTCGCTGTGGTCGTCCCGTTGACCTCGGCATTCTTCGTCGCTGGGGTCGGGATCTTCCAGCTGCCGCAACTTGGGTGGCAAGTCTCGTTCCTCAGCATCGGCTCGATCGCAATTGGCGCCGTGCCGCTTCTCTACTACCAAGGGCGTAATCGCCGCCGCTTCTCCTATGATGAATTCGTCAGCTGAATGGCGCCGCGTGGTTGCGGCCGCTTTGCCGCCTTCGCTTATAACAAACAGTGCCGCGCCTTCGATTTAAGTAAGAATTAACCATTCGCATTCAGGCAGCCGTGCATTTTTTGAAAATATCTCTTGTAATGCGGGGCGAATCGCATATTTCTGGCGTTGCCCAATTTCGCACGTGCCTGTGGTCGTGTGCCGGTTGGCGGGGATCCGGACAAGAGGCCGGTTAACCGCTTAAATAAGGACCGGCAGCCGGAGGCGAACCGGCGAACCCCGCCAAACGGGGGACGCGACTTAAAGCAACGACGGACCGGGCTTTTTCGTCTCTGCCAGCCTCCAAAGCTGGCTTACCGAAGAGGCTAGTCTTTCTTGCCGGGCGTGCGGAGCGGGATCTCATCCCAATCCAAGCGATGGCCATGAACGCTTTGGACGGCGCAATTCCGCCTTGTCCCAGGTGGGATTGTCCAACGGCGCAGCATCAGACCGCGTGGCCCGCGAGGCATTTGCCTCGCGAAGCGCCGCCGGTCGCGAATGGCATGGTCACTTAGCGGCCGCGTCTCCAAAGCGCGGGCGCCGATATGGCATCGCCATTCACCCGAAGCTTGTTCGTTCCGGCGCGGAGATCCGCGCCCTTCGAAGGGATGCCGCGATGACCGATCGTATTTTGGAATTTCTCCGCAACCGCCGCGAGGATGGGCCGTGCCTTGTGCTCGACCTCGATGTCGTGCGCGACAATTATACGGCTTTCGCCAAGGCGCTGCCCGACACGCGGGTGTTCTACGCCGTGAAGGCCAATCCCGATCCGCGCGTGCTCGAACTGCTGGCGCGTCTTGGCTCCTGTTTCGACACCGCTTCGGTCGTCGAGATCGAGCAAGTGCTGGCGGCGGGCGCGAGCGCGGATCGCATCAGCTATGGCAACACGATCAAGAAGGAGCGCGACATCAAGCGCGCCTATGAGCTTGGCGTGCGCCTGTTCGCCGTGGATTGCGAGGCCGAGGTCGAGAAAATCGCCCGCGCCGCGCCGGGATCCAAGGTGTTTTGCCGCATGCTGTGCGACGGCTGCTGGCGCCGAATGGCCGCTGTCGCGCAAATTCGGCTGCGCGCCGGAGATGGCGCCGCGCGTGCTCGAACATGCGCACCGGCTGGGGCTTGTGGCCTTCGGTCTGTCGTTTCATGTCGGCTCGCAGCAGCGCAATCCGCGCATGTGGGACGGCGCGTTGAAAGCGGCGGCCGCGATCTTCCGCGATTTGGCGGAGCGCGGGATCACATCTGCAGATGGTCAATCTCGGCGGCGGATTCCCAACGAAATATTTGAAGAACGTGCCGGCGGTGAAGACCTACGCGCAAGCGATCTTTCATTCGTTGCGCCGCCATTTCGGCAATCATATTCCCGAAACGATCATCGAGCCGGGCCGCGGCATGGTCGGCAATGCCGGCGTGATCGAGGCGGAAGTCGTGCTGATCTCCAGGAAGTCGGACGCCGACAAGGTGAAGTGGGTCTATCTCGACATCGGCAAGTTCAACGGCCTCGCCGAGACGATGGACGAGATGATCCGCTATCCGATCAGGACCGCTTTCGACGGCGACGCGACCGAGCCTTGCGTGCTTGCGGGGCCGAGCTGCGATTCCGTCGACGTGCTCTACGAGAAGGACCCTTATTTCCTTCCCGTCAGCCTCGAAATCGGCTCGAAAGTGCTGATCGAGGGAACAGGCGCCTATACGACGACCTATTCCTCGGTTGGGTTCAACGGCTTCCCGCCGCTCAAATCCTATGTGATTTGAGCGGCGGCGCCGAAATCCAGCGCGGCGGAGAAATCTCTCCGCCGTGATCACCCAAATCCCTGTCCCGGACGGCCGGCGATGGCTCGACTTTCGAGCGTCCGGCGCGGTGCGAGGGTCGTCTCGTGCAATCCCGGCAATGGCCGGCGGAGGCTCCGATGACCTTGATTTCGAATGATCGACGTGCAAGCTCCCGCTATTCCATGGGGTTCGTCGCCGCACCGCAACTTTATGATCGCCGACGAATCGCCGGACGATTTCGCGGACACGCGAACGCTTGCTCGATGCGGCGTTCGGCGCTGCGCGTTTTGAGAAGACCGTGGAGCGTCTGCGCGAAGGCCGCTTGCCCGCGCAAGGTCTTGCGCTCGCGGCGAAGGATGCGGGCGAGCTCATCGGCACCTTGCGGCTGTGGCACGATCTTGCGCCGGCGAGGTGCCCGCACTTCTGCTTGGGCCCGCTCGCGGTCGCCAAAGCCTATCGTTCGCGCGGGCTTGGCCGCAGGCTGATGGGGGAAGCTTTGTTCCGTGCCAGGCGAGCGCCGGGCACAAAGCCATCCTGCTTGTCGGCGACGCGCCCTATTACGAGCCGTTCGGATTTTCCCGCCGCCATACGCTTGGGCTTGTCCCTTCCCGGCCCCGTCGATGAAGCGCGCTTTCTTGGGCTCGAACTCGAAGAGCGGCGCATTGAAAGCGGCGCGAAGGTCTGGTGATTGCCGCCGGCGCGCGCGATCTTCCGGCGTATCGCAGGACATCGAGTTCCGCTACGCCGCTTAAGCAGTCTGGTCCGGAAGGCTTTTGAATCCGCTATTGAAGGCTCAAGAAGGAGCCGCTGGCTTGAAGCTGGCGGCGCCTTCTTGTACCGCTGACGCGTCCACATTCATTCGGACAATTTGGAGAAAACCAATGTCGCAATGGCCCGTGCATGGCACGATTACAGGTCCGATTGTCATGATCGGCTTTGGCTCGATCGGTCGCGGCATGCTGCCGCTCATCGAACGGCATTTCAAATTCGACAAATCGCGCTTCACAGTCATCGATCCGGAAGACAAGGACCGCCATCTCCTCGACGAGCGGGGCATAGCCTTCATCAAAAAAGCTCTCACCCGGGACAATTTCGTCGACTTTGTTAAAGCCGCTTCTCACAAAGGCGAGCGGCCAGGCTTTCGTCGTCAATTTCTCCGTCGAAGTCTCTTCGGCCGCGATCATGCGGCTTTGTCATGAAGTTGGCGCGCTTTATATCGATACGGTCGCCGAGCCTTGGCCGGGATTTTATACCGACACGCGGCTGACGGCATCCGAGCGCTCGAATTATGCCTTGCGCGAAGGCATCCTCGATCTCCGCCGCGCGCTCGGGGCGGGCCCGACCGCGATCTCCTGCTGCGGCGCCAATCCGGGCATGGTCTCCTGGTTCGTCAAGCAGGCGCTTTTAAATGTCGCGGCCGATTGCGGCATCGACTCCGGGCACGCCATCGACGCGCGAGGACTGGGCGCGGCTCGCGCAAACGACCGGCATCAAGGGCATCCATATCGCCGAATGCGATACCCAGCGTGCGGCGGCGCCAAAGCCGCGCGGCGTTTTCGTCAACACCTGGTCGGTCGAGGGCTTTGTCTCGGAAGGTCTGCAGCCCGCCGAACTCGGCTGGGGAACGCATGAAAAGCATATGCCGCCGGAAGGCAAGCGCCACGCTTTCGGGCCCGATTGCGCGATCTATTTGATGCGCCCTGGGCGCGGGCACGCGGGTGCGGTCCTGGACGCCAACCGCGAAGGCGCAGCACGGCTGGCTCATCACCCATAATGAAGTCGATCTCGATCGCCGATTATCCTGACCCTGCGCGAGGGCGAGAAGGTTGTGTACCGGCCGACCTGCCACTATGCCTACCGCCCGGCCGACGATGCCGTGCTGTCGCTCGACGAGATGGCGGGCTGCCCAATGGCGGCAGCAGAAAAAATCCCATATTCTCGACGAGAACGAGATTGTCGACGGGATCGACGAACTTGGTGTTCTGCTCTATGGCCACGCGAAAAATGCCTATTGGTATGGCTCGCAGCTTTCCATCGAGGAGACGCGGCGTATCGCGCCTTATCAGAATGCGACGGGGCTTCAGGTGACCTCCGCCGTGCTGGCGGGCATGGTCTGGGCGCTCGAAAATCCGCAAGGCGCGGGATTGTCGAGGCCGACGAACTCGACTTTCGCCGCTGCCTTGACGTGCAGCGGCCTTACCTCGGCCCGGTCACGGGGCATTATACGGATTGGACGCCGCTTGAAGGACCGCGCGGTCCTGTTTCCCGAGGATATCGACAGGGAAGATCCATGGCAGTTCAAGAATGTGATCGTGCGGTGACGAGGGGATTGCAAAGCCGTATTCTGGGTGCATTAGAAAGGGGGATAGTCCGTGCCCTAATCCACAAATTATCCATTTCTGATATTGTCGAATCAAATCGGATTTGCCAATTGCCTGATGTTCCATGACATGAGTAGAAAGTTGGATTGCCTGGGTCTATGAGAGAAGTGCTCGATGGTTGATAATCTGGAAATTCATTTCCACGACACAAGCGAGGTAAAATTTAACAAGCTTAGCTTGCCTTTGGTTAGCGTGATTATCGTCAACTACAATTACGGTCGCTTTCTAAAGCAGGCCGCCGAATCTGTTTTTGAACAAAGCTACAAGAACGTCGAGTGCATCATCGTCGACAATGCATCGACTGACGAAAGTGCGGACGTTCTTGAAGAAATTTCAGCACAATATCCGAACGTCAAGATAATGCTCCGTGAAGAGAATGGCGGCCAGAGCCTTGCTTCGATGGATGGCTTTGCGGCGAGCTCGGGCGAATATGTCATTTTTCTCGACGCTGACGACTATCTGTTGGCGAGCTTTATCGAGACCCATGTTTTCGTGCACTTATCGCTGCGCGTTCCGGTCGGCTTTTCCTCGGGCGATATGCTTCAGGCCGTCGATTCGCGCATGGTGCTCGGCACTGTTGCCTACCTGAGCGAATATGTCCGGTCTGGACAGGGAAAAAGTCCAGGTCTCTTGCGCCGGATCGACAAGAGTGCTCCTAATGTCTGGCCGCTGCCAAACCCCGATGCATCCATCGAAACCGAGGTCCATCTCGTCGAACCTGGCTACGCCGGCGACTGGATGTGGGCGCCGACGTCGGGCAATTGCTTTCGGCGGGATGCGCTTCAGCTTTTTTTGAACAATAAGGATTTGCCCGCGCTGCGCAGCTGCACGGATTCCTACCTTCTTCGCGGCATCAATGTCGTAACAGGTAGTGTTGTGATCGACCGCCCGCTCGCCGTCTACCGGCTACATGGTATGAACGTGTTTTCCAAGCACCCACATCTCAACGGCATATTGAGTTACGAAAGAGACAGTTGTAATGAATTAGGCCACAAACTGATCATGGATCATCTGATCGCGAATGCGCAGCTCTTCGTGAGCAAGATGCCATCTTCATGGCATTATATGAATGCGTTGAAGGCCCTAAATGACGCTTGGCCGCGGCTTCGGTCAACGGTCCCAGGTTGCCCTTCTTATCTCGCCGGCAAGATTGTGACGGAAGCTAAAACGCTCGCCCCCGAGCTGGGATTCTTCAGTTTTGTTGGTTTCTTGAGGGAGCTCAAGGTCGCCCCGCACGTCATCTTGAAGGCCTGCCTCAAGCTCAAGACGGAAAAGCGAAGCTGAACTTACAACTCTTGTCCGGCCGTTCCTTTGATCATTTGGCGCGGGAACGCCGATGTTTCATGCCGCCGGTGCTCTTATCCTGCTCGCGCAGAAGCATCTCGAAATACCCAATCGTGTATCGCAAACCCTCGTCCAGTTCGACCGTGGGGCGCCATCCTAGCAGCTTTTCAGCAAGGGTAATATTGGGCTGGCGCTGCCTTGGATCGTCTTCGGGCAGGGGCCTCTTGACGATCTTTGATTTCGAGCCGGTGATCGCGAGGATCTTTTCCGCCAATTCCAGAATTGTAAATTCGCGCGGGTTTCCGATATTGACTGGCCCAACGATGTCTTCCGGAGAGTTCATAAGTCGATCCAAGCCGTCGATGAGATCGGTCACGTAGCAGAAGGAGCGCGTCTGCAGGCCCTCGCCAAAGATGGTGATGTCTTTTCCAAGCAAGGCCTGGCAGATGAAGTTCGACACGACACGCCCGTCATCGGGGCGCATATTAGGGCCATAGGTATTGAAAATTCGCGCGACCTTGATGCTCAATTTATGCTGACGGCGATAGTCGAAAAACAGTGTTTCGGCGCAACGCTTCCCCTCGTCGTAACAGGACCTGCTGCCGATCGGATTGACATTGCCCCAGTAATCCTCGGTCTGCGGATGGACGGCGGGATCGCCATAGACTTCCGATGTGGAGGCCTGCAAGATGCGGACCTTGAGGCGTTTGGCGAGGCCGAGCATATTGATCGCGCCGGACACGCTGGTTTTCGTTGTTTGAACCGGGTCCCACTGATAGTGAACCGGCGAGGCTGGGCAAGCGAGGTTGTAGATCTCGTCCACTTCGACAAACAGCGGGAAGGTGACGTTGTGGCGGAGCAGCTCGAAGCGCCTGTTGCCAAGGAGTTCCTCGATGTTGCGGCGGGTTCCGGTAGAGAAATTATCGGCGCAAAGAACATCGTGGCCCTGGTCAATAAGAAGGCGGCAAAGATGCGTTCCAAGAAAGCCCGCGCCCCCGGTGACCAGAATTCGCTTTTGTCCCAACAGCACGTTCGAACTCCGCTTCGGTTACTTCGTATTTGACGTCCGGTTGGTGATATAGCTGCCGCAATTTCACGAGCTTGAACGTAACGGTTAATTGTTATCATAATGCGAATGCGCTAAACAGCGGCAATGGAAATCATTCTTATCGACAGCGGATTGCTGAACAAAGCCGGGCATAGTTACACGTTCGCCAAGACATTGTCCCATGCCCTAGCGGAGCGGAAACTGCGATACCGCATTTTCGGCTCGCGCGGACTCGATAATTCGATCGCCGCTGAAATCGGCGCCATTCCACATATCAGCCGCTCGCCTTATGACTGCGCGGAATATTCGCGGAACGAAAAGCGGCTGCTGCCTATCGCTACGATGTTTCGTGGCGGTCCGGCCAGTAGCTCGATGTGGTCCGAACGGCAAACATGGAAGATACTCAACGAAGCCTTCGAACGGGATCTCGAAGCGCTGCCGCCGGATGTTTGGCAGAAGGGCAATCTCATAGTCGTGGTGACGATTACGCAAAACCAGATTTTGGGGCTGATTCGCTTTTTACGCGCAAGGCCGCGCGACCAGCTTCCTCGCGTCGTCTGCCTGTTGATGTTTCCGCCGAGCTATCTGCCCTGGGGGGCAGTTTCGACGCATGGGGAGAAATTCTACCGCAAAGCCTTTGCGCAGGCGGCGCCGCTGACCGGCCTCTCTCTTTTCTTCTCCGTCGAAAACGAAGCCATGCGCACATTGTATAGCAAGATCTTTGGCATCCAGGCGCGGATTTTGCCGGTCCCATTTGGCACTTCGGGACTGGCACGAACAATGGAGGGCCGGGTTCGCGTGGGATTCTTCGGCGACTCGAAATGCGACAAGGGCTTTCACCTCTTGCCCAAGGCGATCGCGGATTGCCAGCGAGATGGACTCGATGCCGAGTTCGCCGTCCAAATTCAGCATAGCGGCTGGGAACAGCGTACGATCGAAGCCGAAGCTGAGTTGCGCGAATTGAAAGGGGTGCGGTTTGTCGAAGGGGTGCTTTCAAGCGAGGATTACGCCGCCTGGACCGGCCGGATGGACGTGATGCTGCTCCCATATGACCCGGTCGTTTTTGGCATGCGAGGCTCGGGCATTTTCACCGAGTCCGTTGCCGCCGGACGTCCCGTGGTCGCCTCAAAGGGAACCTTCGCGGGCAGCAGCATCGAGAGCAATCAAGCGGAAGGCGAGGTCTTCGCGCCGCACACAAGCGAGGCGCTGGCCGCCGCCATCGTCCGGCTCATTCGGCGTCTTCCAGCTTGCAAGGCGCGCGCTGCGGAGCGCGCCGGGGATTTCGCGCGCAGTCATAGCCCCAGCACCTATCTCGATTTGCTTTTGGCGCACGCAAAAACTTGATAGATTACATTATCATAGCATGCATGAAGAAATCTAGAGATAAATATTGGGGCGGAGCTTTTGCCGCCGCCCCTCAACGTTCTCGCTCAATCTTGCGCGCCAGTTGCGGGCATAAATTGCCGTCCTGGTCCAATAAGGAGAGGCAAAATCAATGAAGGTCGCAGCCGCTTGTGTTCCAATCCTTGCCGCATCCCTAGCCGTGGCAGGCACCAACGATTACCCCACCGAGGCGCGTGCCGACTATGTCTTCGTCTGCATGAAGACCAATGATGAGACCCCTGATATGCTGCGGCGCTGTTCCTGTTCGATTGATATCATAGCCTCGTTGCTGCCCTACGACCGTTACGTGGCAGCGCAGACCGTAGCGAGCGTAAATCAGGCGCGGGGTCAGATCGGGACCATGTTTCGTGCGAGCGAACAGTTGAAGGCCATGCTGGCCGATCTGCGCCGGGCCGAGGCCGAGGCCGAAATCCGCTGTTTCTAAGCAAATACTGTGCGCCTTTCACCTGTCCCAAAAGCGCCGTGGTACCGTTCCAAGACGCAAGTCACGCGAAAGGCGGACCAAAGGATTTATGGAATGCCGGACACCACCCTTTTTGCGCAAGCGCTTGACCAAGCCAATCGCGCCAATCCTTATCCGCTCTACGACCATCTGCGCGAAACTCCCGTCGTTCGCGAGGATGATGGGACCTATATTGTCAGCTCTTACGCCGAAATCCGCAGCCTCCTTCACGACCAAAGGCTGAGTTCGAACGATGTTCCCAAGGCCAAGTATCCGAGGACCGGCAATCTGATCTGGGACTTTATCGTCAATCCGCTCAAGGCCTGGATCATGGATAAGCACCGTGCCTTGATTTTTCGCGATCCGCCCGTTCACACCATCCTGCGCCGGCAGGTCATGGCCCAGTTCACCACGGAGCGGGTGCGGGCGATCAACAGCCGTATCGACACTATCGTCTATGATCTCATTGGTAACATGCGCGGTCGTGAAGTAATCGATCTCGTCGGCGATTTTGCCTATCCATTGCCTGTCACCGTGATTTGCGAGCTCTTGGGAATTCCGCCAAGCGACGCACCGAGTTTTAGAGAGTGGTCGAGGTCGCTCACGGGCGTGCTCGACCCAGATCAACGGGCCTGCGAAGAGTATGTTCTCAAACATGTCGCGGATTATGAGGCGCTCGCCAACTATCTGAACACTCTCATCAAGGAGAAGCGCAAGCGGCCAACGGGCGATGTTTTGTCCGGCCTTGTGGCCTCCAAGGACAAGAAATTCGGACGTATGGGAATATACGACCTCCTCGCCACTGCGATCGTTCTGCTGGTGGCCGGACACGAGACCACAGTCAATCTCATCACCAATGGCATGCTCACGCTCCTGCGCCATCCCGAATGGCTGGAGAAACTGCGCCACGACGCCGCGCTTGCGCCACGAATTGTCGAAGAACTTTTGCGTTTCGAGCCGCCGGTCCATTTCCGCACGCGCAAGACCTTGGCCGAAATAAATATCTCTGGCACGGCGATTCCGGAAGGCGCGCCGCTCGTCCTTTTATTTGCTGCCGGCAACCGCGACCCGAAGCGCTTTGCGCACCCAGACCGGTTCGATCCGGACCGCGCCGATAATCCGCATTTCGGCTTCGGCGGAGGACCGCATTATTGCATTGGCGCGCCTCTCGCCCGGCTCGAAGCCGAAGCGGCACTCGCCGCGCTTGCGAGGAGACTTGTCGATCCGCGCCTTTTGGCAGACCCGCCGCCCTATCGCCCCGGCGCATCGTTGCGGGGGCCGGAGCATCTCATGCTTGGGATCGGCGGTATAGTTGCTTAGGTGCGCTTGACCGGCGCGGCAATCGCGGGCAAGGAGCGGTCTGCGTGCCCGCCACTGGGAGAAGATAATGCGCCGCGTTGTTTTTGCCTTGGCCAGTCTCGCCGTTGCTTGTCTTTTTGCCGCCGGTTGCGACAAATGCGGCGACCCGGTTAAATTCAACACGCCGAGCTTGCCCAAAGCGTGCTACGACAGCGCACCCCAGAAGTGAACGTTTTCCGCGCGGCAACGGTGGAGACCAATTGCTCGAAGCCGCCGCAGAGATTCGCCTGATCTCGCCTTTCGCCATCGCAGGTTCGATCACGCAGCAGCGCGGGCGGCGGCTTTCTAACTCCTCGCCGGTTATGCTTTAGCCCGCCGGGCATCAGCCGCAATCGCGGCGGTCGCTTGCTCCATGAGTTGGCAAGGCCGCCGATTCGCGCGGCAAGGCGCGGGCACCTTGGCGGGCATCAAAGCGAACCTCGGCCCAGACGACATTATGAGTGGTGAAGGCACGCAGCCACGCCACAAAAGCAAGAATTTCCCGTCCCAAAAAAGCGAACGGGGACCACCGCGAAACCTCCCAGTCCTTGCAAAGCGCGAAGCCTGTCTCGGCTGCGAACCACAAAACCAAGGTCAAGGAGAAGCCGAGCCATGTGGGACAGGAAACAAGCGGCGCCGCGAGCGCACCCGCGACAGCCGCCGGAAGCGGGCTCGCCAGCGGCTCCAGAGGGAAAGTGAAGCGCTCATTTTTTTTTCGGACGATGCTCCACCGCGACTGCCGCTCGTAGATTTCCCGGAAAGTTCGCGCGCCGGTTTCCTGCGCAACTGTACGATGCGAGAATACGGTTTTGAGCCCTTGCCGCGCGAACGCCAACGAAATTGCGGTATCCTCGGCAAGCGAATCGCTTAAGGCGGCGATGCCGCCCGCCTTGGCGAGGGCGCTTCGCCGGAAAAGCATTGTCTTGCCGACGCCAAAACCGACGCTCAGCGCCGAGGCAGCCAGCAAGAGCCGGGCATGTCCGTTTATCAAGAAGGCTTCGATCTGGCCGGCGAAATTCCGTGCACGCACCGCAACCGGAACCGCGACGACAAGGCCTACTCCTTCCGTTAAATTGCGCACGAAGGCGGCCATAGAATCCGGATCGAGCGTGATATTCGAATCCTTGGTGAAGACGAGATCATGGCTCGCATTGGCGAGCGGCGTCTCGAGATTATTGAGTTTTGGGCTGACCGCCGCTGTGCCCGCCGAATGCAAAAAACGACACAATACCGCAGGGTAGGAGGCCGCGATGCGGCGCGCTGCATCGAGCGCGGGAGATTCTTGCTCGGCGGCGCCGATCAAGACCTCGAAGGCGGGATAGTTTTGGCAAAATATCGAGGCTTGCGCTATATCAAAACCGGGGTCGAGCAGTTTTACCGGAATAATTGCCGAAATGGGCGGTCGGTCTGTGCGCGTCGCGCGCCGGCGCTGCACGAAAGGCTGGGCCAGCCCTAAGCCAAGCGTCGCGCAGAAAAATGCGGTAGCGACGCTCCACCAGACCGCGCCAACATAGGAAAAAAAAGATGCCACGACGCCGATCAGCGACCGGTCAGACGGGCGCTGTGGCCATATTCGCCGCCCCTGCGGCGAATGCGACCACCAATTTCAAACCGTCGCACCGGGTGAACATCGAAGCCTCCTCGGCAAGATCTGATCGTCCGCTTGAATAGAAGCACTGCTCGCACCTCCCATTAGCGGATAATGGCGCGGCGGGTTGCCGCCTGTTCCGGTTGACGGGCAGGGCAATTGTGGCGCACTTGTCATGGCCTAAAATAGGGATACCGGCAAGTGCCCGAATTGCCTGAAGTCGAAACCGTCCGGCGCGGGCTTGATTCCGCGATGGCCGGGGCGCGGCTCGCCGCGGTCGAGCTGCGGCGGCCGGATCTGAGGTTTCCATTTCCGGAGCGTTTTGCTGAGCGCCTCATTGGGCAACGCATTGAGGCGCTCCGGCGGCGGGCAAAATATCTCATTGCCGATCTCGACGGCACGGACGTTCTCGTTATGCACCTTGGCATGTCGGGGTCGTTCCGCATCGAACAAGCTTGCGCGCCAATACAGGGTACGGGCGCGAAAAACTCCGCGCACGATCATGTCACCTTTGGCCTGTCGACCGGCGCGCGTATCGTTTACAACGATCCACGTCGCTTCGGATTCATGCAATTGATCCCACGTCCAGAATTTGCCGCGCATCCGCTTTTCCGCAACATTGGAATTGAGCCGCTCGGCGGCGAATTCGACGGCGCGGCTCTGGCCAGGCTTTTTGTGGGGAAGACAACGCCGCTCAAAGCCGCGCTCCTCGATCAGACGCTGATTGCCGGTCTTGGCAATATTTATGTCTGCGAGGCGCTGCATCGGGCCGGACTATCGCCGCGCCGCGCCGCCGGAAGCTTGGTCCGCAATGATGGCACGCCTAGCCCGCGCGCGATGCATCTGGCTTGCGTTATTCGCGACGTTTTGAACGAGGCGGTGGCGGCGGGCGGCTCGTCGCTACGCGACCATCGGCAGATCGACGGCGCGCTCGGCTATTTTCAGCATAATTTTCGGGTCTATGGCCGCGAGCACGAGGAGTGCATGCGGTGCGGCGGCGCGGTACGGCGGATCACCCAAGCTGGCCGCGCCACTTTTTATTGTGGGGGCTGCCAAAGATAACTCGAATCCTCAGACACGCGAGGCGATGGCTGGGACGGCACCAGGCGAGCCGAGCACCACGACCCGCGTGCCGACTGGCGTTTTTTCGTAGAGATCCATTGCATCCTGATTGATCATGCGAATGCAGCCCGAGGATTGGCTCGTCCCAATGGTCCAGGGCTCGTTGGTGCCATGGATGCGGAAATAAGTATCCTGGTTTCCTTGCCAAAGATACATGGCGCGGGCGCCGAGCGGATTGGCGGGGCCGCCGTGCATGCCAATCCCGCTTTGCAGATCAACCATGTGTGGCATAAGGTCCGGCCTGCGGTCGAGCATTTCCTTGGGCGGATACCAGTCCGGCCATTCCTGTTTGCTCTTGATCGTCGCATCCCCAGCCCAGCGGAAGCCGTCGCGGCCGACTCCGACGCCATAGCGGGTTGCCCTGCCGCCGCCTTCCACATGGTAGAGAAAGTGATTGGCAGGATCGACGACGATCGTGCCCGGACTTTCATTGGTCACATAGCTGACATTCTTGCGCAAAAACGACGAATTCCACCTGCGATGTATTGACGGCGGCGACGGTGAAGTTGGCATCTTTCGACTCCCCGTAAATCACGCTGTAATTCGGCTCCGTGGCATCTGCCATGGCAGGGTTCGCGGGCGAAGGCGGCGGCGCTCCAGAAACGGCGGCGGCATTTAGCGAGGGATTGGGGTTCGTGTTGGCGCATCCGGCAAGGCAGGTTGCGGCAGAGGCAGATACCCCGGCGATCATCGTGCGGCGCGTTAAAATGATCATTTTGGGACCGATTCAAAGCAATGTTGCGAGACATTGAATTTGTAACGGAGAAACGTTCGCCGCGATATGGCGGATTTGTCACGGTCACATGTTTTCTTTGTGCGTGCCGATGTGAACGAAGGGTTTTCCGGGCTAGGGGATTTCCTTCGCACACCGCCATGCACCAAAAATTTTTGCGAGAGAGCACTTGCACAAACTATATCGAGATATATCTTTTTAAGATATTTCTTTATTAGAACAGCAGGAGTTTCCCATGCGTTTCCATGCCTATTCTCGTGTCTGCCCGCAAAATGATGGCGTTTCCGGCGGCGGCCGCATGCATCGCCATTTCGGCCTCTTCGGCGCCCGCCGCCGTTTCTTCGGCCAGGGCGATGTCCGTTTGATCATTTTAAAGCTGATCGGCGAAAAGCCTTCGCACGGCTATGAAATCATCAAGGCGATCGAGGATCGCCTTGGCGGCGCTTATTCGCCCAGTCCCGGAATCGTCTATCCGGCCTTGACACTCTTGGAGGAGCAAGGGCTGATCCGCGTCGAGACGACCGACGGGCCGCGCAAACTCTACGCGATCACGCCGGAAGGCGAGGCAGAGCTCGAACGCAATCGCGCCTTGGCCGAAGAGATTTTTGCCCGCATCGCGGCAATTAATGCGCGCCACGGCGGCGGCCCGGCGCCGCAAATCGTGCGCGCGATGGAAAATCTCAAACTCGCCTTGCGGTTGCGCCTTTCACAAGGCCCGCTCGCCGCAGGGCAGATCGCAAAAATCTCGGAAATTCTCGACGAAGCCGCAAAAAGCGTGGAGGCGAGCTAACCGGTGCGGCAGGATATGCAACTCAGCGAGCAGTGACACGGAGTGTCCCGTTTTTGTAGTCCTGTTTTGCAGCAAAGCGACGGACATCATGGCACGGGTTAGGTGACTCCTTGACGTGCGAATATCTTGCACATGGCGCGGTACACAATTCGCAATCGCGCAATGAGCATCGCGAGACTCGCCGTGGCGCAGGCGCGACGACACTACGACCCTAGTGGTCAATGTGCCTTCGGCGCGTGCCTGCGCCAGGTCAGCTTGTCGCAATCCCGCATCCGTGCTACCCGCAATCCCGGGGAGATTTGCTTATGATGGCTGACGGACAAGGCAACGGCAATGGCGCTGAGGCGGACATTGCGCCTTCGATCAACGCGATGGTGCAATATACCAAGGATTTCTCATTCGAGAACCCGAATGCGCCGCGCTCCCTCGGGCCTCAGGAAAAAGCGCCGAATATTTCCATTCAGGTTAATGTCAACGCGCGGCAAGTCGCGGAAGCCGACTTCGAGGTCAATATTCTTCTCGAAGGGACGGCGGGTGAGGGCGCTGGTCTTCTATTCAAATTCGAGCTCGACTATGCGGGTCTATTCCGGCTGCGTAACATTGCCCCAACTGACATGCATCCCGCCGTTATGATCGAGTGCCCCAGGCTTTTGTTTCCTTTCGCGCGCCAGATCATTGCCGACGCCGTCCGCGCGGGAGGCTTTCCGCCGCTCTACATCGATCCGATCGATTTCGCGGCGCTCTACCGCAAGCGTCTGAGCGAGTCCGCCGCCAAAGTGCCGCCTACAGCAGTTTGAGCTTTTTGGCGACGTGCGATACGGACTTTAAGCTAAGCCTGCTCCAAAGCGAAGCAAGCCGGAGCCATGCGCCTTGAGCCAGGCCTCCGCGCGTTCCGTATCGGCCGTCAAGCGCGCGACTGCGGCCCAGAACGCCGCGGAATGATTCATATGCAAGAGATGCGCGGCTTCATGCGCCGCGAGATAATCGAGGACGAAACAAGGCGCAAGTATGAGCCGCCAGGAAAAGCTGAGCGTGCCAGATGCGGAACAAGATCCCCACCGGCTCGTCGTATCCCGCAAGGTGATTTTTCGGCGCGCGACTCCCAGTTTTTTCGTGTGGCTTTCGACGGCGGCCTCTATATCCCGCCGGGCCTCCTTAACGAGAAACTCGCGCACTCGGCGGGCCACGAACGGCGCCTCGGCGCTCACGCAAAGCAAGAGCCGGGCGTTGCTCTGCGGACTTGCCGCGCCGACTTCAATCCACACCCCCCCGCGCGCCGCCGGGCAATGGATAATTTGATGCAACGTTCCTCGCAACGGTACGAACGCTCCCGGCGCGAAGGGGATCCTTTCCGGTAGCCGGCGCAGTTTCGCGCCGATCCAGGCTGCATGCCGGTTCGCGAACGACCTTGCTTCAGTGAGGCTTCCCCGTGCGGGCATGGTCAAAACAACGTCCTGGGTTGCCGCCCGGACGCGCAAGGTAAAGCGGCGCGCGGTGGCCGCTCGCCGCAAATTGATTTGATAGGTCTCGCCTGCGTGAGACACATCGAGATAAGCGATAGCAGTAGCGCGGGGTGCATTGCGTCGCGGGAGGCGTGGCATGGCCTCAGAATACTGGGAGGCCCTGTGAGTCGCTAGAGCTTAATCGTCGAAAACTGGCCTACCGCGCGGATGGCTGTCGCGGCGAAGTGAAGAAATGATTTCAAATCAATGGAAGCCCCGGCAAACGACCGGGGCTATGTCGCGGATGTGAGCCATGTCTCCTGAATGTAGCCGCATGTTGTGGAGCTGCGCCACATCGCGACATGGATCACAGATGATACTTGACGTTAACGAAGTCAATGGGACGCATAGTAAATTTCAAAATTGGACATTACAAAGCCGCTGCTTCATTTGAGTTCCGTGACCAGGACTCGCGAAGCGACGGACGTATGCGGTTCGGGCCCGCCATCCACCGGTTCATCCTTGCCGTCGCCGTATCGCGACTTCGAATTATGTTGCATAGAAATAAAACATTGACTTTTATTGTTAATTGTGCGTTTCGATGTAAGAAGAACTTGGAGTTCTCAAAGAATTAATCGTTTTTAGCCGCCAATGGTGTTGACTATAGATTGTCGCTAAAGGAAGCCCTAACTTCGCCGTCGCCTGTGCCATCCGGATTAATTCAGGCGGCTCATCGTGGTGTCATAGGTGAGCATATCATTGCAAAGGCGGCGCACAATGCGGCCTCTTTCGTATGGTCGAAAGAGGCCCGCAACACCAGCCCGCCCGCGCCTTTTCATCTTCCAGCATTTTGCCGGTCGGCAACTTGCGGGTCAGCAAAAATAGCGCCGCCGAAGGCGCGGCTTGCAACGGAGGTCCTATAACCCCTCGAAAAGCACGCCCGCAAGCAGCGCCGTATAAGCTGCTGCCATCACCCAGAATCGATGCGTGCCGATAAAGTGTCCGGCGAACGGAACATGGGTGTAAAGAGTTGCCAACGCGGCAACAGCCAGGATGAGGGAAACACAAAATATGAGTGTGCCCGGCGGGGTCAATCTGAAGTGCATCGCAAGGTCCAAATCGGATTGAACTGAAGCGTTCAGCTTAACCGTTCGCGGCGCGGCGAAAATTTGGCCGTGCGGTATTTTTTCGCCTGCTCTTCCAAAAACAGGGGCCGCGCCCGGACAAAAGCGCGGCCCCTTACTTTTAGGCCCCCCGAGGACCAAAGGGGAGATTGCCTGGAATTCTGTCAAGTCAGCGGCGAATGTCCAGTAACGTTTCCGCGATGTGGTGGCCGCCCTTTTTGATCGCCGCAGAGCGTCCGGTCACGGCCTGGGGACCGAGCTGCGCTAATATTCCCAGCGCAATGGCAGACAGCAAAAGCACGAGAACGAGCATGCTCGAAACCTGAAATTGCCGCCGGGCGGCGCGCGCGTCATAGGCGCGGACGAAACCGGCATCGGACTTGTGGTCGAAATTATCCGCGATTGACATACGCAACCTTCCGTTCAGCGGCAAAGTCAGGACACGTAGAAATTTCTTGGATTTCGCCCTAAACGCGAATAGCCCGTGCAAGGTTCCCGTCTGGTAATTACTTTCCGCACCCACTGCACCGTTAAAATAATTTCAGTGTTAATTCAGCGTAAATCTGCATTCGCCTTGTCTAGATTCCGAAGCGTAGATCTCGCGAGTTCCCTGAGCGGTCTTTCCATTTGCCTTCCGGCAACTTCAAACCTAAGGTCCGCGCCCAATCGGGGCCTTTGCACCGGCCCTCGCGCCCTCATTTCCTGTACCGGAGCCTTGCCAGATGCAGTTCCTCGCCGATGCCCTTTTGCGCATAAAGCCCTCCGCAACGATCGCGGTCACGCAGAAGGCGCGCGATCTCAAGAACGCCGGCCGGGATGTCGTTTCGCTTTCGACCGGAGAACCCGATTTCGATACACCGGATAACATCAAGAGAGCCGCGATTGCCGCGATCGAACGCGGCGAAACCAAATACACGCAAGTGTCGGGCATCCCGCCCTTGCGCGAGGCAATTGCGCAAAAATTCAAGCGCGAGAACGGGCTCGATTACAAACCTTCGCAGACGATCGTCGGCACCGGTGGCAAGCATATTTTGTTCAATGCCTTTCTCGCCACTCTCAATCGCGGCGACGAGGTGATCATCCCCGCGCCCTATTGGGTGAGCTACCCCGATATGGTCCTGATAGCCGGCGGCACACCCATCGCGGTCGAGACCAAGATGGAGCATGGCTTTAAGCTGCAAGCGGAGGCGCTCGACGCGGCCATCACGCCAAAAACCAAATGGCTGATTTTGAATTCGCCGTCGAACCCGTCGGGCGCCGCCTACACATGGGCGGAGTTGAAGGCGCTCACCGATGTGCTGCTGCGCCATCCCCACGTATGGACTTTAACCGACGACATCTACGAGCATCTGACCTATGGCGATTTCGCCTTCGCGACTCCGGCGCAAGTGGAGCCGGAACTCGCCTCCCGCACGCTCACCATGAATGGCGTCTCGAAAGCCTATGCGATGACCGGCTGGCGGATCGGCTATGCCGCCGGGCCGGAACATTTGATCAAGGCGATGGACACGCTGCAGGGCCAGCAGACGTCGGGTGCGTGCTCGATCGCGCAATGGGCGTCCGTCGAGGCGCTGACCGGGCCGCAGGATTTTATTGCCGAACGCGCCAAAATTTTCGAGAAGCGGCGCGATCTTGTCGTTTCCATGCTCAACCAGGCCAAATATTTGGACTGCCCCTCGCCGGAAGGCGCGTTCTATGTCTATCCCTCTTGCGCCGGGGCGATCGGCAAGAAAACTCCGGATGGCAAAGCCATCCGCAACGACGAGGATTTTGTCGCGGCGCTCCTTGAGGCCGAGGGCGTGGCCGTGGTGCAAGGCGCGGCGTTCGGGCTTGGCCCGAATTTCCGGATTTCCTATGCGACAGGAACGCAAGTGCTCGAAGACGCCTGCGCGAAAATCCAGCGGTTTTGTGCGAGTTTGGTCTGAATGCGTTTTGGCCGCCAATCGTACCAAACTGTTTCACGTGAAGCGAGACCTGTGCGCAAGTTTCTGCGAATGCTTGTCGCGGACTGCGGTCTATGATTCCATTTCATCGAATGAGATTGGAGGTGATCATGGCGCTGCGGCAGATCGGGCAGGAGAGTTTTCGTTTCGGCGCAAGGGCTGTGCGGCCAACGAGCCTTGATGCGCTTTTGACCTTGATCGATTGGGAGCCCGCGGGCCGCACCTTGACCGGGCTTTATGCTCCGGCAATGGGCGAAAAGGCTTGGCCGCCGTTTTCGATGTTCAAGGCGCTGCTCATCGCAAGCTGGTATGATCTTTCCGATGTGATGCTGGCAGAAGCGCTCGCGGACCGCGCGAGCTTCCGCCGCTTTTGCGGCTTTGCCCGCGAGGAAGACCCCCCCGGGCGCACCGCCTTTGTGCGCTTCCGCCGCCTGCTTTTAGCGCAGGATCTCGACAAGAGCTTGTTTGAAGCAATCGCGCGCGATCTCGAAGCCAAAGGCGCCGCTGTCCGCAAAGGCGCGCTGATCGATGCGGCGGTGATTGGCCCGGCGTCCAAGGGCGATCACGAAGCCGCCTGGGCCAAGCACAAGAGCCGCGCGCCCATGCATGGCTATAAGGCGCATATTGCCGCCGGTAAGGACACGGGAATCATCCGCGAGGTTGAGACGGCGCCCGCCAACGAGGCCGATGTCAACATTGCTCCTTCGATCATTCCCGATGATCCGGGCGAGGTCTATGGCGGCAAGGCCTATGATGCGCTCTCGGCCGGGGCGGCGATCGAAGCGAAGGGCGGGACCGCGAAGCTCTTGCGCAAGGGCCATCGCTGGCTCAAGGCCGAAGCGCTCAAAGAACATAATCGCCCGCTCAAGCCCATCCGGCCGCGCATTGAAAAAATTTTTGGCACCTGGAAGCGCAGTTATCACTTTCGCGCGATGCGGTGGATGGGCTTGGCCAAAGCCAGATTGCAAGTGCGTCTTGCCGCCATCGCTTACAATATGAAGCGCTCCCTCCGGCTGCAAACCGCCTGAGCGGCGGCAAAAGCGCTCCGCGGCAAAGCCCGCGAGAAGCGGGGCGGCCGCAGCTCAACCAGAATTTTCCAGCCGCAGTGCTTCCAACCCGGCAAATCGCCAAAGCCGCGTCAAACAACAAAATAAGAAACCCCCGCACCCAGGTCTCGAAACATTTTGGTACGATCGGTATTCGGGCAAATGTACATACGCAGACACGGCGGCGAGGTATGAAGGGGCAATTGGGCGCAAGCCGAGAATTGTGATAGAGTTTAATCTTTGGCACTGTTTTTTTGGCTATTGGCAGGCCAAAGACGAGGGGATCATCGCCCGCGTCTGCATCCTTTCGCGATATCCATGCCGCGCAACATCTGTCGGCAAAGGCGGGGTGCTGTAATAACGTATGACGCGGCAAGAGTAGGACCCGGTCCGGATAACGGCGGGAGCCCCTGCCGGCTTCACCCCGGAATACTTGGCCGGAACGAATCGAAATCAGCATTCTCGCGGCGTAGTTCCTCCGTCAGCTCCTCGGGGTGAGCCGCGGCGCCCCGCAGCATGATCCTCCAAAAAGCATTGACCTTGGGCCCAGATTCCGGCCGACGGTCTGGGCTGACGAGCCACAAGGCAGCATAGTTCATCAAACGTAGCATAGCGCCGGTACTCATGATGAGACGAAATATTTGAACGGCGGCGTTGCCATAGTGCTTGCGCATGAAGTAGTAACGGTTGATGTGGCCCCTCATGAGATTTCTATGGCTCTTCACTTTCGACATCACGCTGTGCGCCCCGCCGATGTGCATGACCTCGACGCTTGGGACATAAGCAACCTTCCAGTCTGCACGGCGAATGCGCAGGCACCAATCGGCCTCGCATAAAAACGTGTAGAAGTACTCGTCGAGCACACCCACTTTTTCAATCACCTGTGCCCGCACCATGAGAAAATGGCCATTCAGCCAGCCGACCGATTTCCAGGTGGTGACGGAGTCATCGATTCCGTCGTTAAAGAAAGTGGCCGGGCGCACAATGTTGATAATTTCCGTTTCCATGCTGTACATCAAGCCCGTGGTCTTCTGATAACTTCCATCGGGGTTGGTGGTCCGGCATCCAGAGATCCCAACTTCGGGGTGCGCGTCCATGAAACGCACCATCCCGTCGATGGTGCCGGCCTGGAGGACGGTGTCATCGTCCAGAAGAAGGGCATAGCGTCCGGTGCTCCGCGCCATCAGTTGATTGTAGGCGCGACAATAACCGAGTTTCCCCGGCGCCCTCAATTGCTCCACCCGGGGAAATTCGTCTGCGAGCGCGCGCGGGGTATCACTCTCACCCTGGAAATTGAAGCCGACGATGACCCGCAACGAGGTTTCGCGAGTTGTATCAAAGAGAGACCTGAGGCACGAACGGAGGTTGTTCAGCTGACCAAGGTTGGCAATGAGAACGGTGAGATCTTCGGCCATGTTAGAAATAGTCAAAAGATTGCCGTGGGAAGATCAAAATATAATAGCCTCGCGCAACTTCCTGAAGGTCTTAAAAGGCCGCCTTCGCCGTGAACGGCAATGCGAAGAACGGCGATGCGAAGGCAGCGGCCCGCGTCTCAAACCCAGGAGAGAGAGCATTCGCAATGCCACTGATGGAAGCGTTAAACAATCAAGACCTAACACCGTAACGAGCGGCGCTCTGCACACCTCCGGCGCAATCTTATTCCGAACCTAAACTCACGAAAGCCCATTCGCTCAAATGACTTGCCGCTCACCAGTTTCTAGGTTATCTCGAGACCACCGTCAATGGCGAGCGAGAGCTGCAGCCTGCGCAAGACGCGGCGCGGCCCCGGGCCGGGCTGGCTGCCGCCGCATATCGCTTTACCCAGGGCGCTCGCAACGCGAAATTCGGTTAAGCGGGCCGATCGAATTGTCGCGACGACGGAATTCTCCCGGGCGGGGCAAGATCATGCGAATTCTGCACGTCCGCTCCGAGAAAATCGTCGTGGCGCCGCACGGCGTACACACTGAATTCCCCGAGTTTCCATCCGCGGCTAGGATCTCGACTGTACGCGCTCTTGGCAGAAGAATGTCGTATTGACTATTCAAGAGGTTATTTCGAACGAGTGCTTAGACGGCATTTTACCGCATAAGGGTAGCATACAAATCTGGCAAAAAATGGTTCGGGGTACTCAAACTGTGGGTGAGGCAGATGAGCTTGGCGGAAACCTGCCGGGCGTGCTTATGATCGAGCCTGGTCTGGGGGGGGGAATTAGCAAACACGTGGGAGACCTCGCCGCGCTGACGCGATCGCGCGCAGATTTTTTTCTCCTTGCTCCAAACCGCGGCGGCCTGTTGCGCTTGTCCAGACCGGTTCCGGAGGCGGGGCCGGTTCTGTATTTCAGACCACCGCATGAATTGGACGGGTTGGTCAATTTTCTTCGAGCTGCCGCAATCGGACGCATTCATTATCATCATACTCTGAGGCTAGATGGCGCGATCCTGAAACTTCCGGAGATATTGGGCGTACCATATGATTACACGGTTCATGATTACTACTGCTTCTGTCCGCAAATAACGTTGACGACGGAGAGGTTTCTGTATTGCGGTGAGCCAAACGAGTCGGGATGCAATAAGTGCCTGCAAATTCGGCCTGCCCGGCCAAAGGAATCTATCGAACAGTGGAGATCGAGACACCGGGCGTTCGTGGAGGGCGCCGATCGGGTCTTCGTTCCTTCGCCGAGTGTCGGACGAAGAGTTCACCGCCATTTTCCGAATGCGTCGATCGTTTGCGCACTTCATCCGGAGCCGATTGGGGCAAAAGATCCGCCTCAACCGGTTTGGCGCCATAGGGCGGGACACTTAAGGATCCTCGTTCTTGGTGCCCTAAGTCCGATAAAAGGTGCAGATTTGCTTGAAGCGTGCGCGGTCGACGCTGCCCGAAGGGGCCTGGCATTGGAATTTCACCTCGTTGGCTACGCGTATCGCAATCTGTCACACGCGGAGGATCGCTTGGTCGTGCATGGCAAATACCACGACGACGACGTGCCCAGGCTATTGAAGAATATCTCTCCCCACGTCGCCTGGTTTCCGGCCCGATGGCCAGAGACTTACAGCTACACGCTGAGTGCAGTCCTTCGCGAAGGATTACCGGTGGCAGCAACAAATCTCGGAGCAATTTATGACCGATTGGCCGGTCGCGCGTTGAGCTGGGCGCTCCCTTGGGATTCGGCTGCGCAGGACTGGAACGATTTTTTCTTGAAGTTGAAATCCAATCCCCTGATGTGCGAAGAGCAACTCATTTCGGCTGCGAGCAGCCAAGCGAAACAATTCTCGTACTCTAGAGATTACTTGCTGGAACAATCAACTCGCATCAAAAACGGCAATATCAACACCGACTTTGATGCGTACCGCAGTCCGCTACGAGGCAGCCCGAACGTGCTTGCGCAGTACTTCAAGGGATATGCAAGACTTTACTTAAGCGCAATGTATCGATTTCCGGGTATCCGCCGCATTGCGGTGAGCGTTTTTCCTGAACATCGCCTACACCTTTTGCGGCGTTGGCTCGACAAGTTCTAGCTTTGGGTTATATGAACTTGCGGCCAGTATGGAGGGATGTCGAGGAATGGTACTCATTGCGCGAAACGGCAGAAGCGACGCTCGCGGTCTGTACCAGTCGGCACTGATTGAGGAGTAGTGGGATGCGAATGCTTCTTGCTCGGATCATCGGATTCCCGGCAGCCGTGCTTCTCGCCATGTCAATCACTCACGACGGACACAGCCAAGGCGTGAATACGGCGGCTGAACCCCAGTACCTGATGTTTCAAATCTTCACGGCCGGTCCAGGATTCACTACCGAGGCAGGGAAGCACGAAATTTCGAGGCTACCTGATCCCACGTTTCTCGACGACGAAACAACGAAAATCCTAGCCCTCGTGGGTGAGCGTGGAGACGACCTCCACCGGCTGGGGATCGTGGTGGGACCGCTCGCGCTGGACCACACCGATGCTCAGCTGCGCACGCTCATCGAACGAACTTTCGCGATCGCATCAAAGTACAAAATTGCGGTAGGTTTCCATATCGACAATTCCAAGTTCTGGGTGAATCGCCGTGACCTATGGAGCAATCCCGCCAATGTCGAATGGCTTGACTGGAGAGGAACTCCGAACACCGGCCTATACTTGAACTGGGGTCAGACCTGGAGGCTTGCGCCCCAGGCCTGCTTAAACAGCCCGGCAATGCTCAACGAGGCTAGGCGGCTGTCCGGAGAGGTGATCGGCCCTGCCATCGCTGAACAAGTCGCGAAGCTGCGCAAGACGGGAAACGAAGCGCTGTTCGCCGGGGTCATTGTCGGCTGGGAGACATCTATCGGGCGGGACTTCAAGTTCGCGCCGGGACCTTGGCTATTGTGCGCTCACGAATCTTGGTTTCGAGGAGAGCGCGCCACCGCGAGACCCGGATCGCGAACTCAAATCGGTGGTTCAGACCTGGATCGAAACCTGGTCGCAGAGCTTGGCCGGCGCCGGAGTGCCGAACGACAAAATCTACTCCCACATCGCGTTCGATTCGCGAAAACAATTTGACGAGGCGCAACGCTCGGACGGCCGTTCCTACTCACGGAGCGTCGGATATACACCGCCCACAGTCGCATTCGGCAAGACCCATCGTCCGGGATTTCAGCTTTTATCCCGATGCCGACATTCTTGGCGATATCTACGCCGCCGTGGGATCCCATGGGAACCCGCACTGGGCCTCTGCGGAGGGGACCAATGTCGACATCCATACTTTGCCATTCAGAATCCCCGATGAAGGTATGGAGGACTACCTCGCCCGCATGTTCAATCACGGCGCGACTGTGACAAACGTGTTCGGCTTTGACGTCGGCGACAAGGAAAATTTGTTTCGGCGGGCAACCGAGAGCGACGAGGCAGTCGCAGCCTACCGGAAGTTCCTTCGAGGCGCCCGCCTTAACGAGACGCCTCTTACCCAATCCTACCAGCGTCGTCCCAACGTCTTGCAGAGTCATATGCGGGCGCTGCCGGGCCGGATCGAGAGCTATCTACGTGCTGGTGGTGACCCGCACCTGATCCAGCCCCAGGTAAAGCAGCTTGAAGAATATATGAAGGACGGTCGCCTCGACGCGATGAAACAACTCCTCGACCAAATCGAGACAATCGTTGACTCGAAGGTTGAAGGTAAGCCGGACGCGGCTTCCAAGGGGTTCGATGTCGCTGCCTTGCAACAGCAAATGCGGGCACTGCCGCAGAAGATTGAGACCTTTCAGCAGCACCATGGCGAAATGACCCGGATAAAGGCACGGGTGGAGAGCATTCAGATGCACATCGATGCTGGTGAGTTGGAGAAGGCATTTGAAGAACTCCAGGCACTCAAACCAATTCTCGAATCCCCTTGAGCGTTTGATGATCCCGTGTCAGCCGGAGAAGAAATGCATCAGTAGGCCATCGTAGGCCGGAGGACAAATGCTTTACGGGCGGCGTAGCTCGTTTGACCCGTGAGAGCCTGGCCATGAATGGCCCACAGTGCATTCAGCTCTCTCTCAATGCGCTTGGGCCGCGCGTCGCAAAACGGGAACCATTCCCAGAAGGAAGAAAATGGGGTTGTCCCAGAAACCTTGGCTCCAGCTGGCGTTCGTCCTCGGCGAAGCCGTTCTGTCGCTGCTCTCCAGCGGCGTCCTTTTTATCATCATCTCGCGGGTGTCAGGCCCGAAGTTGCTCGGCACCTACGCACTCGCCTTCTCATGGCTAATGCTATTTCAGGGTATGAGCAGCTTCGGGATTCCGGAGTTCCTCATGCGCGAAGTCGGCGCATACGGCCGGGATGCCGCAGGACATGTGTTTCACGCAATGTTGCTGGGACTGGGAAGCGGGTTCGTGGCCATCGGTCTCATGCTGGCCGCGGTCCGGCTGATGGGGTACTCGACAGATCTCGTTCAAGTCATCAGCATTGCCAGCCTGGCATTGATTCCGGCCTTCCTTAACACCGCCTGCCGTTCGGTGTTCCTCGCCCTGCGCAAGATGCATGTTACTTTCCTGGCGCTGCTGGCCGAAGTCACGATCGTAATGTGCGCCAGCCTTTACCTGCTCGTATCAGGGTACGGCGCAACCGCCCTGATGATCACCCTTGTCGCCGGCAAGGTCACGTCGGCATCAATCACTGTGACTCTTTTGTACTGCCGGGTGCTCCCGGCGCGCGCGCCGTTCGACCTCGGCCTCCTGGTGCGAACGGCGAGGACCGTTTTCACCTTCGGCATCAGCAGCATGCTCGCATGCTCACGATGCGCATCAACACGATCATGGTGTCCGGATGGGTAGATATCGCGGCGGTCGGCTACTACGCCGCGGCAACGAAGATCATGGAAATCAGTCTGATCATCCCCAGTCTGTTTGCCCAACTCCTGATGACCCGGATCGCCTACAGCTTCAACACGCAAGGCGACCGCGATCCCAATCGCTTTGGCGCCTGGTATCAAACTCTTTTTGCGTTTGTCGTACCGGCGTCCGTTGGGGTCTGGGTGTTCGCCGGGCCGATCCTGGAGATTCTGTTTGGAAAGGGCTTCGGGAGCGAGCTCTGGATCCTCAAAATCCTGATGATCTATTTTGTGATCGAATCAGTCGACACCGAGATGAGCGTTATCCTGCAGGCGGCACACAGACAGCGCGAGGACGTCCACCGTCTGGCCTTCAATCCCCTGACCAACGTCGTGCTAAACCTGATCCTGCTGCCAGTGTTGGGACCAATTGGGGCCGCGTTCGGGCGGGTCGGCGGCGTCGCCACGTCGGCGACTCTGCGCTATCGCTTGATCGCGCGGAAATTGACGCCGGTGAATTGGTTCCGTCTTGCCTCGAAACCGGCATTGATCAGCATCGGGACTGGATCGGTCTGCTACGCGCTGCGCGATGCGGTGCATCCGGTATGGCTGTTGTTGCTCTATGCGGCGGTAACAGCGTTATTGCTGAGACTCTCGTCCAGTTTCTCTCCCGCGGCGATCAAGGACATGATGAGTTTACCATCCGGGAAGGTTTGACCCAGGGCATCTGCGATTCGCCTCGGCCATGGCCCGCACCATCCCTTAACGCTGTGATGGTTCGCGCAGGTTCAATCCGGCGCTTCACTCTTCTGTTCCGGGATGTACACGGTGGCTACGCCCGAACTCGTCTAAGTATCTAGCAAGCGCCGGTGCGGTGAGTGGCCAGCGCTCTGGAAAGGCCGCCAAATATCCGGATTTCCGCTGCAACACCAGGCGGCGCCCGGCCCACCAGGCTGGCGAGCTCAGAATCCCCTTCCGCTCCAATCAGCACGGCGGCATCGAGTCCGGAGTCGTTGTGCAATTGGGCGAGGACCCTAGTGATTGCCCCGTTATCGAGCAAGTATCCCGGTGCGACGAGCGCGACAAACTGACCCGTGGCCTGCTCGGCCGTCCATCGAGCGGCCGTCGCGTCATCGACAAACTCATCAGTCGTCACGATGCGAATCCACGGCTGCGTTCCGCGGATGCGTGCGAGCACGCGCGCCATCTCCGGCGAAACCGGAGAGCGCTCGCAGACGCAGACCTCCCAGTCCGAGCCGCCCCGCCCGGCAAGAACTTCGACGACGGCATCCAACGTGGCGGCGCCTTGCCCGGCGGTGCCGAGAAGAACGCTCACTTCCCGGCGCCCAGTATTGTAAAGCGGCGGGTCAGGCAGCGCCAAGGCGGGACACAGCCTGCCCCGGACCTTGGAGTACGCCACTCGCATCGCGACGGCTAATCCATAGTCGCGGGTAACCGCGACGAAGCGGCGTAGCGGTGAAGGGCCGTTCAAACTTCGTTCTTCAACTGGCATGCGACCCCGCCAGGATCGCTGCGAGCCGTTCACCAATGCGCCGTCCCACCGCTACTGCCGAATAGCCCTCGATCATGCGCGCGCGCGCGCGCCGCCCTCTTGCTGCAGCCTCGCCTGGATTCGCGACCACGCCGCGCAGCAATTCCTGCAAGTGTTCGCGTGACGGGTCCGGCCATATTGCCCCCTTTGCATAAGGACCGTGGTCGGAATCGACTTCCACCAAACGATAGCGAAGAGGAAATCCGGTCTCTTCCGTCACAAAGTCGGCCGTCCCGCCGTAGTCCGTCGCAATCACAGGCACTCCAAGGGCCATCGCCTCGGCCACGGTCAGCCCGAAGCCCTCCGTGCGATGCGGCGAAACATAGCAATCGCAGGCGCGGATCAGCGCTGCGACCTCGTGTGGTTGCATCGTTTGGCGCAACACCACGCAGCGGGGATTGCGCCTGGCTAAGGCATCCAAATATCCGGAAAACTCGGGGTCCTTGTGCGCGTCCGACACCTTAAGCACGAGCCTGACCCGGTGTTGATCCGGGAAAGCGGCTTCGAAAGCATCCACAAGGCAATGCGGATTCTTCCGCGCGACCATGCTCGAAGCGTCGAACAGATAAAGAAACACGAATTCGTCATTGCCGATTTGCAGCTTTTCGCGGCAATTTGGCTGCGGCGCCTCGCTCTGCGACACCACATGTGGCACTACGATCACTGGTTTTGCGGTCAATGCTTGAACCGCCCGGTGACAAAAGGTCGACGGAACCCAGATCTCGTCGAAGTGACGAAGCTCGCTCCACCATTCGTCGCGTAGCGCTGGCATCTCCCACACCCATATCCCTATCTTGTAGTACGCGCGCGCAAAGGTTCGATCATGAAAATGCAAAAAGCGATGAACAGAATCGGCGTTGATGTGGACGAGCGCAATTGGGTAACTGGGCCGTTGCCGGCGCTCGGCGCTCCGCACGCTCGGCTGATGGACGAAGAGTTCGTGAACTGGTACAACCGATACGGGAACCGCAGCGGCCCGAAGTGCAGCCAAATATCCGCGGCCCGCAGTGCCGAGGCCGCTGACAACTCCAATTGGACTATAGAAATTGACGCCGGGAAGATCGATGTTGGAAGGGGCGCCCGGGGTTGCCATCGTCACAACTGTTTCAACTTCGGATGATCGGGCGAACTGCGAGCTATCGCTCGCCTCGCAGCGCTACAACAAAATGGGGCGTAACTAAGGTGCAGATTTCATTGTTGCGGCCCGGGAAGTCAAACATAATGCTTGGAGCGGCCTCACTATGGGGCCTCCTTCATAAAGGTATATGGGCGCAAGCGCCACGTTATGGCCGGAGCCGATGGGGGACCGCTCGTGCCGCAGGCTTATCCCGCGTCCATCCAGGACCTCGCTGGGGCGGCGCTGGTGCTTGGCGCCCCGTTCGTTGAAATTTTTTCCATTCCTTCGCGCAGAGAGGGTGACAGGCCGATTTCCGCGCCGCTGGCCCCGTCTGGACCCACGCTCCGCTGCCGGGAACCGGGCCGCAAACAGACTGCCTTGGCAAACTCCGGCAGACTGTTCGGTTGCAGGGAAACCGCCGCCGGCCGTCCCAGGACCAGTCACATGCTCGCGGGTCGCTAATGACTATTTTGCCGCCCGCGTTCAACCCGCTGCGCAGCCCGGCCGTAAACCGGATGCTTTCGCGCCAGTTCCTGCTCGTGCTCTGCTTTGGGGGCGGCATCGGCACGTTCATCGCACTTGCGTTGTACGTGACGAAGACGGCTTACGTGGGCTTGCTGCCGCTAGGTTTGGCGGTGGTCCTTTCGACAGCGCTTGTCAAAAATTTCCGGCTGTATTGGTTTGCTATTTTTCTGTTGTCCTTGCAGCTCATGTTCAGCAAGAACCTGAACGATGGTCTCGCGGTGATTGAAAGGTTGAGGATTGACTATGGTATTCATAATTTTACATTTCAGATTACCGTGTCCGACTTGGTGCTTCTGGTTCTTCTCGCCATTTGGGCCAACGACTGCATGTTTCATGGGAAGCCGATACGCTTTCCACCTGTCACTTGGCTGGCCGTGGGATATTTTGGCATAGCCCTATTATCCTTAGTGCGGGCTGCGTCTCCGTATCTCGGCTTTGTCGAGTTATCGCAGCAGATTAAGTACTTCATTGTCTATTTATACGCGGTCAACTGCCTGGATTCGAAGAGCGCCGTCCGGGTGCTTGCTATCGTCGGGGTGATGATCCTTGTGATCCAGGCGGGAGTAACCGTGGCGCGGTTCGAGACAGGCTACTTGACACCCCTTACGTTCGGCGAATCCTTTCAGGATTTGGACCAGATCAAAGACTATCTGGCCGTGGATCGCTCCGACGAGGACTCCGTGGTGCGGGGCTATGGGACCTTGGCATCGCCAGGTTCGACGGCGCATTTGTGCTTGATGGTGCTTCCGTTTGCGCTGTTTTTTTGTGCTCCGAATGCCATGTTCAGAATGCGGCTCTTGTTTGTGGCTCTGACGGCCTTCGGGCTAGTCGGGCCTGGTGCTCACGTTTACCAGGGTCGCCTACATCACGATAGCTGTTCAGTGTAGTTCTCGCGTTTTTGATCATGATACGAGACCGCATGTTGAAGCGCGAAGAGGTGGTCCTGATCGTGCTGCTCGGTCTGGCCGGGTTAGCGGCGGCGACTCCCAAGCTCTATGAGCAGTTCACGGTTCGCGAGGACTCGGTGTCCGTGCGTTTTCTTCAGTACGAGGCGACGGCGAAGATGATCCTCGACAATCCATTTCTCGGGGTGGGATTGAACAACGGCACCGGACAGAAACCAAAATATGCCAATGTCACGTATAACCCTTACGATCCGGACACCCAGTTTTATTTGGAGCCGACTCACAACTTCTATCTCAACTTAACATCGGAGATTGGTATCTTCGGTGTGCTGTTATTAATCACATTCTTCGTCAGGGCGGCGTTGCCAGCCTGGCGGCAATCGCGTCACTCGGCCGACCCCGAAATCAGGTTGGTGGCTAACGCGCTCGTGGTGGTGTTTTGTGGTATGATAGTAAATGGCTTCATGGATCCCGTCCTGGAGTACCAGGTTCTCGAATTGCTGTGGATGTATGCCGGGATCAGCCTCAACCTGCCCCGGATGGCAGAGGGCCAGGAGATCGCGGGCGCCAGACCGGGCTACTGGGCACGTTAGCTGCCTTTTGTATCCGCGTGGTATAAATCGCGGGCGCAGAGCCTACGGGTCCTGCCCGCCCGTCTTGCCGCCGCTGACCGGAATTGACGGGCGGGACGGATGCTTACAGTGCAGCTTTATGGCAAGATCCGACATGCAGCGAATGTTGATGGGCCGAGCCGGAGGAAAGCGATAACGGCGCCGGACCGGATGGCAGCGCAGCACCGGGCGCAGGTGCATTTCGTTGACCAGCCGCCTTGGCCGGACGAGATGGTTCTGCCGGCAATTGTCGTCACGGCAGGATTGCAAAGGCCCGCGCTGGAAAACCGAGACCGTCCTTGACCTTCGGCCAGGTCACCACAATCAAGGCGCCCTTGGCCGGCACTTTGTCGAGATTGGCCATGACCTCGATCTGATAATGGCCGCTTCCCAAAAGATAGGCCTCGGTCGCCATGTTTGCGGTCGTGTCGGCGTCTAAAGATTCATGCCCAATCGCCGTGATCCCGCGCTCTTCGACAAGGAATCTTACAACCTCCAGCGACCAGCCCGGAAATGGCGTGCGCTTGAATTTTTCGGGGTCTGTCTCGAACTCCTTGGACATACCGGTTCGTAGCGCCGCGAAGGCGCCGCCCGGCACACGGCCGTTTTGCGCCTCCCACGCGTGGAGATCGTCAATTGAAAAAGCGTGGTTCGGATCGAGGCCAAGATAGGGCGTCGCGTCGAACACGACGAGCGGCAAAATCATCTCGCGAAGCGGGATTTTGTCCATTGTGATCCCGTCTTTTGCAAAATGCGCGGGCGGGTCGATGTGGGTGCCATATTGGCCGGCCATTTCGTAATATGTCGCGCGAAAGCCGTCCTTCTCGATCGTGTAGGGTTGGCGGGTTTTGGGGTCGATGGCGGGGCTCATCCGCGCTTGCCCGAAGCCGGACCAGACCGGCGAGTCAGGGCCAAAAGCGTGGGTGAGATCAACGAAATTTTTTGACGCGATGACATGGTAGGCTTCGTCGAGCGAAGTCTGCGCCCGCGACGGCAAGACCCACAAGAGCGCGGCGAAAAATACGGCGGACGAAACACACATTCTTTGTGCGGCCGCGCTCATCCGCCGGGCGAAATGAGAACCATGAAATGTTTTCAAGGATCGATCTCCTTGTCAAAATTCAGCGCGGCAATCGCGCGCATATCTACAATGCTAGTACGAGATTGGACACCGCCTACTTCGATCGCGCTTCGCCGGAAATCGCCGCCCGCCGCGCTGCGGCGCAAGCCGCTCGATCCGTGGACGGCAGGCGGCATCACGTCAAAGCTTTGGGAAATGTCTGACATGGTGCAAGTGCTTGAAGCGTGGGAAGCCTCGAACTGACACTTTTGTCTCAACTCGCGATGGGATGCCGTATTTCTTTCGGGAAAAATGATGGAGAGCCGGATGTGGCGAGCGGACGCTAGCGGATTTAGAGTAAACTCTACCGATATCGCCATCATCGTCGGGATGATTAATCGCGGTGACCGCCATCATGACATAGCCGCCTGGTTCGGTCTTAATCAAGGAAAAATCAAGAACACCCAAGACGGCAAATATGGTCCGCCACATACAACTCCTGGGCTTGCTTTTCCGCCAAAAGGGCCGCCCGGCATTAAAGGGCGACGATCGCGCGAAGCGATAGATCCAGCGCTCGCTCGTCTAAGCGCTTGTGATATCACTGGAGGGATAACGGAGCTCCAAAAAGCTATTGGGGACTACGACGCCGTTGAGGCACAGTCGCCTTTTCTCTCAGGCTGGCGTCGGCATGGAGGAACCCACATAAGTCAGGGCGGCGCCCTTTGCGTTTTTTTCCCAAACAAACCAGGCGTAGCCAGTCGCGGTTGTCGCCTTAATATCTAAGCGCGCTTTGATCATTGGGACGCGCTCGGCAAATTGAGCAAACTTAGTCGGCGGATTGTCCCGAAAAATAGCTCCATATCTCCCCGCGCTTTCGAGAAACACGGTTCGCGCAAGAATAGCGACGCCATGTCGAGCGACACGGAGCGTTAGCAAGACAAATTCTTCCGCTAGACGAAATGGCGGATTTGTAATTACCCAATCAACCGCGTTCGTTTCATATGGATAAGTCAAGAAATCGCGCTGTTGCGCATAGCCATATCGATGCGCATCCGCACTTTGAAACTTGCCCGAAATATTCCTTGAGCACTTTTGCCATGTGACCGGCGCCACATGCCGGCTCCAAACAACACATGTCCGCGAGGAACTCTTTGTCTTCTAGAACATGCTCAATCAGTCCACGCGTCGCCCATGGAGGCGTCGGGAAATAGTTCAGGACTATCTTTCGGCTCGAATGCGTTGAGCCATCACAGCATGTGACGTGTTTTGCATTGATGGCCCCCTGCGACTTGAGTTGATACCATTTTGTTCACGATTGGTTAATATGCGGTATCCTTTCAAACTGTACCACTACCGATCCGTGCCCGCCGGTTGCGCAACCGGCGCCGAGCCACTAGAAGCAAGCCTCAATTCAACCGGAGTTTTGCATGCGTCCTTCCAAACGCGCCGCCGGCGAATTGCGGCCGGTTTCGCTCGAACGCAATGTCGCGCGCTATGCCGAAGGCTCTTGCCTCGTCAAATTCGGGCAGACCCATGTGCTGTGCACGGCTTCGCTCGAAGACAAGCCGCCCGCCTGGCTGCGCGGCCAGGGACGCGGCTGGATCACCGCCGAATATGCCATGCTGCCGCGCGCGACACACACGCGGACGCGGCGCGAAGTCACCTCCGGCAAGCCGTCCGGCCGCACCCAGGAGATTCAGCGCCTGATCGGCCGCAGTCTGCGCGCGGTCACCAATCTTCAGGCCTTGGGCGAACGTCAGATCACCCTCGACTGCGATGTGCTGCAAGCCGATGGCGGCACGAGGACCGCCTCGATCACCGGCGCCTGGGTCGCCTTGCACGATTGCCTCAAATGGATGCACGGCCGCTCGATCATCAAGGATCATCCCTTGCGCGACCATGTCGCCGCGATTTCCTGCGGCATTTCGAATGGCGAAGCGGTGCTCGACCTCGATTATGAAGAGGATTCGGCGGCCGAGACCGATGCGAATTTCGTGATGACCGGCGCGGGATCGCTCGTCGAGGTGCAGGCGACGGCGGAAGCGGCGGTCTTCACCGAGGCTCAGCTGCAAGATTTGCTGGCGCTCGCCAAATCCGGAATCGCAAAGCTCGTGGAGCTGCAAAAAAGCGCGGCCGGCTGACATGCCACGCCGGCTCGAAGGCAAACTCGTCATTGCGACCCATAATGCGGGCAAGCTCGCCGAGATGCGCGATCTCCTCGCGCCTTATGGCATCGAGGCGCTCGCGGCCGCTGAGCTGGGCTTGCCGGAGCCGGAAGAAACTGGCGTGGATTTTGTTGCGAATGCTGAAATCAAGGCCGCCGCCGCCGCGGAAGGCGCGAAAATCCCGGCACTCGCTGACGATTCAGGCCTGTGTGTGGAGGTGCTCAATGGCGATCCGGGGATAAATTCCGCGCGCTGGGCGGGAACCCCCAGAGATTTCTGTGTGGCCATGAAAAAAGTTGAACAGGCGCTGCAAGCGGCAAACGCCCGCCCGCCGTTCAAGGCCCATTTCGTGAGTGCCCTTGTGCTTGCCTTTCCGGATGGGGAAACGCAAAGTTTTGAGGGTAAGGTGTGCGGCGAACTCGTTTTCCCGCCGCGCGGGGGTCTTGGATTTGGCTACGATCCAATTTTTTTGCCGGACGGATTTTCACGGACTTTCGGCGAATTAACGGGGCAAGAGAAACATGGGATTCCCGCCGATGACGCGCCCGCCTTATCCCATCGCGCTCGCGCCTTCCAGACCTTTGCCCGCGCCTGCTTGGCCAGCCGCTAGCGCTGGACACGAACATCGCGAAACGCGGTACTTTTGCGATGCTAAGTTTAAGCTCTCTGCGATTTTGCCATCCAGAAGCGAAAATCGCCCTTCAAGCTTCCACAAATAGGAAAATGATCCTATAATAAAAATGCGCTTTCAATACTCGTCATTCGTTTTACGAGAGATTTTGCGTCACGTGGCCACGCAGCCTTGAATTCCGGCGCTTTGCAAAATATTTATCGCAGCGCACCATGAGCAAGCGTGCGGAGTGGGAAACGCTACCATGTCTGAGGTCTGGAACACGAAATATGGCACAAGGCGGGTCCGTTTCGATCCGCCTACGCTGAAGGAAGCGATTGCGGCGGCGCGTGGGTTGACCGGCGAACTTCATGCGCAGGCTGAAATCGCCGCCTCGCTGATGGACCTCCCAGTGGACGCGGTGCGCGCCGAGCTGTTGAAGATGGGGCCCTCTCGCAATAGCGCTGAAATCGTGACCTCCGGCGGCCGCGAAGGAACTGCGCGAGCGGTGATTGTCGAAACCAAGCCTCGCCGGCGCCGCGTCGCCATGACGGGAGCAGGTGGACCTGGGTCAACCAAGTGATCCAGAACCTCTGGCTTTAGCAACCGGAAAACCTTGCGAAAGGTTGGCAGGCGGGGAATGCCTGCCTCAGCAGGCGAATACGGCTTAAGCCACGCCAGATATTCGCGGCTTAAGAGTTCGACCGCCTCAAAATCGTCCGCTCCGCACACCACCCCACCAGCGTGGAAAGCAGGGTTTCGTCGAGCGGATAGGACACCATTTCAATAATGCGGCGATCAGGGATCACGCCGAATTGTTCCATAAAACCGTAGGTCCCTTCAAATCCTATGCGAATCCCTCCGATTTAGGAAACCGCTGGTAATTTAGGATTTTGCCCTGCTTCCGGACGCCCCAAATTCTGGCCCGCTGCGCATCAATTGATTTTCGAGGCGCTTTGGGGCCGCAACGACTTGCGGCTTGGAAATGGCATTTCGCGATTGGATCGCTTTGGCGCTTTCAGAAAAGCACACGCCTCCGGCGGCGCGCGGGAACATATTGTGTGGACATCTTAGGCGGATAGCAGATTTGGCGCTATAGAACCGGCGGCGCCGAGCTTATCCTCGGCACGGATTGCCGGGAGTGGGGGCTTTGCCGCATAATAGGCAACGCCATACCGGAGCCGCGGGATCCGAAGGACCCAGGCACAGGTGAAGCTCGCTTCAATAGTCTGCTCCGGGCAAGCCAACAGCGCGAAATTGCGAATCATACTTGTTTTTTGTAAGTTGAAAGGCAGTCCGTGTCCGCAATTTCCTCCAATGGTGATCACGGTTCTCCAAATCCGGGCGACCCAGAAGCGCTCCTCCCTGCCGCGCATGGAGCCTGGGAAGGACATCCGGCCGAGAGCATGGAACAAGCCGCGGGGCTAGTCGCGGGGATCACGAAACTGCTCTCACAGGGTTTGACCACGTTCCAGACGGACCGCGAAACCGGCGCGAAGCTCTTCCAACAATTGAATGAATTGGAGGTGCGGCTACGTAATCGCGGTCCCGGCGACAACGATTCGCTAAGGGCCGCGCTGGCCGGGCTTGAAGCCGAGCTACATGCATCTCGCCAGATGCCCGCCACGGTTGAAGCACGGGCGCTGGAGACTGCCTTGCAAACTGTCGGCGGCGGTGCTGCCACGCGGACCTCGCCGGCGTCGGATGCAATGGATTCGAATCGCGTTAGCTCCCCGGCGGCTGGGCCTGATTTGGTCGGCCCGGAGAAGGACGTTGCGGCGGTCTCCGGCAAGCTTGAGAATGCCGGCGATGACGGCGACCGGAATTTTCGCGACGAAGGCTCCTCCGATCGCGGTGACAAAGCTGGCATGCCCGGCGCAGAAGCGACGCGGCGAGTTGCGTTTGAAACCCCGGTTCGCGATTTTACAGGGGGCGCCCAAACCGTGCGGGTACTTGACGAATGCGCGAGTTCGCTGGAACAATTCGACCGTCTCGCGCGGGAGTTTCAGCGGCCAATTGCGCAACCCGGGGCGACAAAATCTTATAGGGCCGCGTTCGAAGATCATGGGACAGAAACTCCCATCCTTGAAAAATCGCCGGGGGTAGGCACGACGCTGGCTCGCTCCGATGCGCTTACGCGGCAGATCGAGACCTCGCGCCGGCACCTCGCCGCGCGGCTCGAAGCAGGACTGGCCGCGGACGCCGTCGACATGAACGCGCGAGAGAATTTGGCCGGCAGCGCCGGCAATGGGAGGGAGTTCGCCCTGGATCGTGGTGAAGGGCAGCACGCAAGCGCGGCTTTGGAACGAGAAATCGCCAAGCTCGCCCTGCGTTTCGATCGCGTCGGCGAAGGCCTTGCTTCCCTGACTTCGCTTGAAGGTTCTATCGGCAGCCTATCCATTCAGCTCGATGAAATGCGTCGGATTGTGGACAGCCTGTCCAATGCAGTCGAGCCGAAACCGTCGAATGGACCTGATTCCTTCGAAGATGCGCAAAGCATCATGCGCGAAATCGCCGGCCTGCAAGCGCTTCACGAGGAAACTGCCCAGCGCACGCAGCTCGCCTTGACTGCAATTCAGGAATCCTTGCAGCAAGTCGCCGGCTACTGCGCTCGCCTGGAGGCCGCCGCAAGCGGGATGCGGCCAGACCGCCGCCGCGGCGGCGCTGCCCCTGAAGACCCGTTCGCGCCAATCTTATCGTACATCGCGCAATACGAGAATCCGCTCGCCACGGAGGTTCTTGCCGGCGACGGCGCGCGAGGCGTCGCGAAGCGCCAACCTGCCGTGCAAGACGGGACGGCTGCCGAGGCTGGATTTCTGATTGAACCCGGCCTCGGCTTTCCAGGCCGGGGTGAAACCAGCGAGCCCAGCGGTGCGCCGCCCAAGGCCCCTCAGGTTCGCGAGGAGGCGGAGAGACGCACCGATTTCATCGCCGCCGCCCGCCGCGCGGCACGGACCGCGCAATTGGAGCTGGATGGCGCAGCGCCTAAATCTTTGGCTAAAGACGGCGGCAGGGCAACGCTGGGCGCCTTTCTAGTGGGCCGGAGCAGAGGACTTTTCATCGCCTATAAGCGTAAGCTCATTTTGGGCGCCACCCTCGTGGTCGCCGCGATTGGCGCCTTTGTTCTGGCCAAAACGCTCGCTCATAACAATTCGCACGATTTCGTGCCTGCTATTATGAAGCACACTGAAAATGCCGCCGAGCACGGAAATCCGGCGGGCGCCGTAAGCCAGACCTTGGCAAACATGACGCCCAAGGGGCGGCTACCGGCAATCCAGGCGCGACTTAATGAATTGCCGGCAGACCGACTTCCGGCGGCGGGCGTGGCGAACACAATGACCGACCTGCTCAATCCATCGCGGCTGGCCGCGCCGGCGGAACCCGGGTTTGCTTCTGACAGCGCCGCGGCTTTCGGCAAAGCCTCGCCCGCCACGCGAGCCATCGCGGGCAGTGACGCCGTCGTGGCCGGTCCGATTCGCCCGAGCAACATAAAGAGCTTCTCCGCGCCGCCCGCGCCTCCTGCAGCCACGGTCCCAATGAAAGCTCCATCAGAGGCCTTGGCTGCATCGCCGCAAGTGCCTGCCGCCAGCCAGTTAACCGCGCGGGCGGTTTCGCCGGCCGTTAGGCCAAATGAAAAACTTTTTGGCCAAACCGAAACCGGCAGCGCGGCGGCACAATTCGATCTGGCGGTTCGTTACGCCGAAGGAGGCGCCGGTCCGCGGAATTATGAATTGGCTGCGCAATGGTATGAGAAGGCGGCGCAGCAAGGTCTCGCGGTAGCGGAATATCGGCTCGCGTCGCTTTGCGAAAAAGGCCTCGGGGTCGCCAAAGACATGCAGCGCGCCAAGGATTTGTATCAGCGGGCAGCAGAGAAGGGCAACACGCGCGCCATGCATAATCTCGGCGTGCTCGCTGCCGAGGGCAGCAAGCCCAATTATACGAGCGCGGCAATGTGGTTTGGCAAAGCGGCAGAATATGGCATTCGTGACAGCCAATATAATTTGGCGGTTCTGCTCGCGCGGGGCCTTGGGCTGCCGAAAGACCTTGTCAAATCCTACACCTGGTTTGCGATCGTCGCGGCGGCGGGCGACGCCGAAGCCGCCCGGAAACGCGACGAGGTCGCCGCGCGGCTCACGAGTTCGGAATTGGCCGCCGCTAATGCGGCTGCCGCCGGCTTTGCGCCTCGCCAGGCCGATCGTGCGGCAAATGAAATCGCGCCGCCGCTCGCCCAAAGGGAGGCCGCTCCTGCGCAAGGCCAACCGGTCAAGCCGAAAGTTTCGGGACTTTGACGTTGTCTGCGGAAGCGAGCAGAGATTTTTCCGATCGTGCACATAAACAATGAGACGACAATTTTGCGCAATTGAACGGATAATCGTCTGGACCAATCGCGCCAAATAATGTTTGGCATGAAATTGTTTGGCACGAATGGCGAGCCTCTCGACGCACCGGCGTAACAACATCTCGATCTGGTGGGCACTGCTCGTTTGGCGCAGCGTAGAGTCCGGTTTGATTCAGAACTTCATGCCACGGTCCGCGCTGCCTGATTGAAATTTAAACGAAGTGCCGTGTAAACTTGAGTCCGCTCCCGAAGTGGCCGGACGCAAGCGATAGGTGACGCCTTCCGTTGGGCGCGCGACAGCGGAATAGGATCGCGCGGCCTCACAGGCGTTGCGACAGCGCGCCGCGAGCATCCTAACGGTATAGTAACGCGGCAAAAGTTTCCGCGCGACGCCGCGCTTGCCGGACGGGGCCGCCGGCGAAATACGTCTCCAAACCTTCGAAAGCCGCCGGAGGGACATCCTGCGATTTTGTGGGCCTTCGATCGAGCGGCTTGGCGCTCTCCATATTATAAGGATTATATGCGCGCGACCGGAATTGAGCCACTCACGACTGTCGTATCATTCCTCGCTGTTCAGTTGGTCAACTTCGGACAGGAATTCCTCGCTCAGCTTTTTTGCTTGCGCATCAAATTGCTGTTCGAGCTTGCGAATCTGCACTTCAAACTTGTCGCCCGCCTCGCGAAGCCGGACGACCTTGGAGCTGGCGTCATTTCGTTCCGCCGCTTCTTGTGACGGCAGGTCACGTCCTGTCTTTTTTCCAAATTGGCTGGCGCTGCTACCGCGTTTCATCATTGCCGCCATTTGCGCGCGCGAGAACGGATGCTGCCATCACGCCGATCCGATCGGCCTGTTTCTCGCGTTGAACTACGACATTCGTATGCCGCCGCGCCGCTTCGAGGTGGCGCAATCCATTGTGCAGGACTATTCCTTGCAGACACTCGAGAAGGCGCAGCTCGCAGGCGCTGGTCAATCTTCTCAAGGCGTGCAACGGCAGAACCGTCGTTTGGCCTTCCTCGTTTATGTCCGCAAGTTTATCGGCGCCGATTCGACCTGCGTAGCGTCCAGGCAAAGCCAGGTGATTGGGACGGCGCGGTTTGCGCCCCGAAACCGCGTGGAGGAGATCGAAAGCCATATTCCACCCCTGAGAATTGATGCCATATATCTTTGCGGGATACTAATATTGTTTAAGCGCCTGGTATGTCGGAAAATCCACAACGGGGCGTTGCGGTCGTGCAACGGCATAGTATGGACGCGTCCGGCAATGTCGGGTACGGCCTTTCAAAGCCAGGATCGCTTCATTTGCAATCGCTCGTGGAATTTATGTCTTTGTTTTATAGTATGATTTTATCCAAAGAGATCGTGTCCCTTTGCGTGGTGTAGCTGGAACGGAGCGAACCCCGTGATTTCCGGCGTTTGCCGGCTTGGTCAGGCGGTCACGGCGGATAGCCTGACGATCGGATCATCGCTCAAAGGAGCGATCGTTTCCAGTGTCACGTAGCGGCCGCGCTGCACGGCCCATTCGTCGTTTTGCTCCAAGAGAATGGCTCCGGCTAGCCTCATAATTGCCGCTTCGTTTGGGAAGATGCCAACGACCTCGGTGCGGCGCTTGATCTCGCCGTTGACGCGCTCCAGGCCATTCGTGGAGTAGATTTTTTGCAAGTGATCCTTGGGAAAGGTCATGTAGGCGAGCGCATCGGCTTCGGCCTCATCCATGAAGGCGGCGAGTTTGGGCAGCGTAGAGCGGAGCTGACCGGCAACCTTTCGCCATTGAGTCCTGGCGGCTTGGGCGTCCTCTTGCGCGAAGGCAGTTGCGATGAACGCAGACACGACGCGCCGGCCGCTCTTGCCCGCCTAGGCGAGCGCATTGCGCATGAAGTACACGCGGCAGCGCTGCCAGCTCGCCTGCATCACCTTGGCGACGGCGGCCTTGATCCCCTCTTGCGCGTCGGACACGACGAGCCTGACGCCGCGCAGGCCGCGCAGGCGAAGTTTGCGCAAAAAGCAGGTCCTGAAGGTTTCCGCCTCGGATGGCCCGATGCCGAGCTCCAAAACCTCGCGCCTTCCGTCATTGTTGACGCTGGCGGCAACGATCACCGCCACGGAGACGATGCGGCCATTTCGGCGAACTTTGACGTAAGTCGCGTCGATCCAGACATAAGACCAATCGCCTTCGAGCGGGCGATCGAGAAAGGCTTTGACCCTCTCGTCGATCTCTTCGCACAACCGGCTGACCTGGCTCTTGGAGATGCCAAAGCCGCCCATGGCCTTGACAAGATCATCGACCGAGCGCGTGGAACCGCCCTGGATATAGGCCTCCTGGATCACCGCCGTCAGCGCCTTTTCGGCCATGCGGCGCGGCTCCAGAAAGGAGGGAAAATATGAGCCTTTGCGCAGCTTCGGGATGCGCAGCTCCACCGTGCCAGCCCGCGTCTCCCAATCGTGGCCGCGATAGCCGTTGCGATGGACGAATCGATCGGGCGAGCGCTGCCCGAGCGCGGCGCCGGTCTTCGCGCCGGCCTCCATAGCCATCAGCTTCTCGGCGGCGAAGCCGATCACCTCGCGCAGAGAATCCGCGTCCGGGGCCTTTTCCAAAACTATGCGAAGGGTCATCATATCGTCGGTCATCGGGTGATTCCCCGGTTGCGTTGTGATTCGCAAACCAACTCTACCGGAGAATCACCCGTGACCGCCGCAAGCCGCGCGCGCTACGGCGCTATGAAAGGCGCGCTTCGTGAGCGGCTTGCTGCTGCCAAGCTACACCACCCCCGGGGACACAACCCCGAGCAATCGCTACATTGGTATTGGGACTAGAAGTTACGCGGATTGGGGATTATGGACATCGACCGGCCGGATCAATGCAGTCTCATATAACTCAGACTTCACCATCAGCGTCGCGAACACCTCGCAGTTTCTCTGCGGACCTTAGTGTCTGTCTCGAAAGCTGTTGAATGGCGTGAATCACTTGTGATTCAAAGTTAGCGGTTTGATTGGGGGAGGCCGCCGATGTGGACGAACGAGAACCGGGCGAAATACAAGCGCGACCATTTACGATACCCAAGTGACCTGACCGATGAAGAATGGGCGTATATTGCGCCGCTCATTCCGGCGGCCAGACGGGGAGGCCGCAAACGTGAAGCCAACGTGCGGGAAGTGCTCAACGGCATCATGTATGTGCTGAGCACGGGATGCCAATGGCGTTATATTCCCAAGGATTTGCCGCCGCGCAGCACCGTCTACCGTTACTTTTGCGATTGGGGTTTTGATAGCACGCTCGATCGCATTCATGACGTGCTCTATGAAAAGTGCCGCGAGCGGGCGGAACGCGAGGCTTCCCCCACTGCCGCGATCATTGACTCCCAGAGCGTGAAAAGCGCCGAAAAAGGGGGGCGTCGATCGATCCGCACGGCTTCGATGCGGGCAAGAAGATCAAAGGCAAGAAGCGGCATATTCTCGTCGACATACACGGCTTGTTGATGCATGCTCTTGTCCATTCGGCCGATGTTCAGGACCGCGACGGCGGCGTCTCGTTGCTTTCGACGCTGTTCGGCCGATTCCCCTTTCTTGAAAAACTGTTCGCCGACAGCGCCTATCAAGGGCCGCTCTTTGCCGGTGCGCTCGGCAAAACTCTGCCCCATCTGAAAATCGAGATCGTCAAGCGATCCGGTCAGAGGCAAGGCTTCGTAACCTTGCCAAAGCGGTGGATCGTTGAACGGACGATTGCATGGCTCAACCGCTGCCGCCGATTGGCCAAAGACTGGGAGAACCTCAACCTCAGCGCCCTGATGTTTCTGCGTATCGCGTCGATCCGCCTCATGCTACGAAAACTCTGTAATCCCTCATGAACTTTCGAGTCAGACTTTAAGGGTGCGTCGCGGCCCCTCAATCGGTGCCGCTCTTGGTCTCGTTTCTTAAAGCACCGGCGCCATCACAAGTTCAACGGCGTCCGGCCTTTCTTCTGCCAGGTGGAGGCAGTGGAAACCACGATCTGGCTCACCAAGACCGCGTTCGGCGTGAAAGCCGATCGCGCCGCCGCAATCTTGCTTGCAGCTTCTTGCTTGTGGCTTTGTTATGCGAGCGCACGTCACGTTCGTGGCCATGAATCCTCAGTCTGGGAAGGAATATTGGTCAACTATAGGCCATCCGCAAATCGAGGGTTCCCTCCCGCCCGATCGAATCGTAGGTCTCGTCGAGCCATTGTTTGGCGGCCTCTCGCCCAAGCCCATGCAATTTTCTGACCTACGGCCAAGAAGCATCGAGATTCGAGGAGGCGGATGGGAACTCGAGAGAGCGTCCGCCATCGATCCCACGCACAAATGGGCGCATGTAATCGTCGCGGTGATGGCCTCGATGTCGAGCCTACCGTCCTCGAGCAAATGGTCGAGGACGCCCCAAGTGAAGCGCCATGCGAGCCGCCCGGGAGAGCCACTCACTTTTTATGCCGCTCCAGTCGACCGGATCGTTCGCCTTCGCCGCCGGCCGCGCAACTAACTCAGGCGGTCCAGCCGCCATCGATCGAATAATTCGCGCCAGTGATCTGGGCCGCCGCATCTGAACAGAGAAACACGAAGAGCGCTGCGACTTGATCCGGTGTCACGAATTGTTTGGTCGGCTGCGCCGTCAAGAGCACGTCGTTGATTACCTGTTCGCGGGTCAAATTGCGCGCCGCCATCGTCTCAGGGATTTGCTTTTCGACAAGCGGAGTCCAGACGTAGCCCGGCGAGACGCAATTGACCGTGATGCCGAAAGTGGCGAGTTCAAGCGCCGCCGTCTTGGTCAGTCCGGCAAGGCCATGCTTGGCCGTCACATAGCCGGATTTAAATGGCGAGGCGACGAGCGAATGGGCCGAGGCGGTGCTAAGAATGCGGCCCCATTTGCGCGCCTTCATGCCGGGGATCGCGGCGGCCATCGCATGGAACGCGGCGGAGAGATTGATGGCGATGATCATGTCCCAGTTTGCGCGCGGAAAATCCTCGATCGGCGCGACATGCTGAACCCCGGCGTTGTTGACGAGAATATCGACCGAGCCAAGCCTTGCTTCGGCATCCTTGACCATGGCGCGGATTTCGTCCGGCTTGGTCATGTCGGCGCCCGAATAAATTGCCGTGACGCCGAACTCCTTTCGATGCCCGCTCGCTCGGCTTCAATCTGCTGCGGCATCGCCCATGCCATTGATCATGACATTGGCGCCTTCCTTGGCGAGTGCGCGGGCGATGGCAAGACCAATGCCGCTGGTCGAGCCGGTCACGATGGCATTGCGCGTTTTAAGGGTCATGGGTCCTCCAAATGGTCCACAAAGAGGCAAGGCGCCGAATTGCTGCGCTGCCATGCTACAACGGCGCCGCGGAAAGTTGAAACCAAACCGGAGTTCGGCGCCAAAAAATCGCTTTTGGCGAACAATTGGGATATTATGGCTCTATGAATGTTTCACACGAAACACGTCTGGAAACGCTTCCCGGGGCAGGGGAGCTCGAAGGTCCTGGCGCCATTGGCGCGCTCGCCGCCGCGCTTGCGCTCTGCCGCCAGAACAAAATAAGCCTTACTCCCGGCCGGCGGCGTATTCTCGAAATTCTCGCCCGCGAAGGACGCCCGCTTGGCGCCTATGAGATGATCGACAGGGTGGCGCAAGCGACCGGAAAACGTCCGGCGCCGATTTCGATCTACCGGGCGCTCGATTTCCTGCTTGAAAACAGCCTCATCCATAGGCTCGCGTCGCGCAATGCCTACTTGGCTTGCAGCCACGGTCACGCGGCCCAGGAGCCGATCGTATTCCTGATTTGCGACGTTTGCGGCGATGTCATCGAGGCAAACTCGGCGGCCATGCGCGGGGCTCTTCTAGAAATTGCGACGGAAGCCAAATTCTCGCCCCGCGCGCAGGTCATGGAAGTGGCGGGCTGCTGCCGAACCTGTGCCGCGGTGTAGGCGCAAAAGCGAGTTCCGCGCCAATAGTCACTGGCCCCTTCAAACGCAACCATCCGGCTGGGGAATATGGCTCGGCTTGAGAAATTGGAATTTTACCTGCGGCGACGTCCTCGGCATGCAGCCGCGTAGCGGACCTGCGCATGCTGCGTCGAGTTCGTTCACTGCGTGAGACCGGGACTGTTCGCCTTAAACATTCAAGTCACGAAGCTCAATTTCGGACCGGACTTGGCACAGCGAGCAACTGATTGGGCGGGTATGAGGACAGGGAGGGATTGTAAGTTTGCCCTGGAAGATCACAAATGCGGGCGATTACAAAGTAGGCTGTACAACACGGCAGCGCTTGGAGCTTTTCGCAATCTCGCGGCGAATTTCTCCTCGCGCAGGTACCTCGATATACAAGCAAGGGCAGCGAGATGCTCGCTACCAGCCGCGGGAGGGATGAGTAAGAGAAACACGAGATCGACAGGATTGTCATCAATCGAATCGAAATGAATCGGCCGATTGAGGCGCATGAACATCCCGAAAAGGCGGTCGAGCCCTTCGATACGGGCATGCGGGAGCGCGATACCATTGCCGAGGCCTGTGGAACCCAGCTCCTCGCGAGACTGTAGGGCCATGAAGATCGTCTGGGAATCGAGATTTAAAAGTGCGGCGGCGCGCGACGCGAGATCTTGGAGCAATTGCTGCTTATTGCTCGTGCGGGCGGCAAAAATCACCCGGTCCGGTTCGATAAGGTCGGCAAGATCCATAACTTTACCTTTGCAAGAGCTTTTAGCCCATCGCTCTTGTTCCGGCAAATGAGGAGCTGACCGCTTTTGAACTTTCACAGGTCCGGCCCGCGGAGACGATAGCCGACGCCTGTCTCGGTGAGAATATGGGTAGGCCGCTCGAGGTCCGCCTCGATCTTTTGGCGCAGGGCGCGAATGTAAACGCGTAGATATTGCACGTCGGCGTCGGCGCCCCAAATTTCCCGCAGGATGAATTGGTGGGTCAGGACCTTTCCGGCATGGGCGGCCATAAGACGCAAGACGTCAAATTCGCGCGGCGAAAGTTTTACTTCATTGCCCCGCACGGTGACGATTTGGCGCACGAGATCGATGCTGAGGTCGCCAGCACGGAACACAGGCTTTTCGCCTTCCCGCTGCAAGCGATGCCGCTCCGCCGCGCGTATGCGCGCCAGGAGCTCATCAATACTAAATGGTTTCGTAACATAGTCATCAGCGCCGAGATCGAGCGCTTTGACCTTGGCGTTTTCGTTGTCACGGCTCGATAGAATGATGATCGGTAGGGTTTCTCCGCCATTTCTGATTTGACTGACGACATCGAGGCCATCCATGTCGGGAAGTCCGAGATCGAGCACGACGAGATCGACCGTCTGCCCACGGACCATGTCGAGTGCGGCACGAGCATTGGCGGCGGTGGATACGATATAACCCTGGCTTTGCAGGCTCGCGCGCAAAAAGCGAAGGATGGGCGGTTCATCATCGACGACAAGAACCCGAAGAGGACCCGCTGCTGGCGTCACGGAAGGGCCTCGGCTGGCAGTCTTGGCATCACGGGCACGGGAAGCTTGATGGTGAAAACCGCACCGGACCGGTCAAGCCGGTTGGAGGCCGTGATCGAGCCTCCCATCGCTTCGACAAAACCACGGCAGATGGCAAGTCCTAGGCCGGTGCCGGCACGCTGCCGGTCGGAACGGCGAACCCGATAGAACTTGTCAAAAATCCGTTCGAGATCAGCCTCGGGAATGCCTTCGCCTTCATCGAGGACCTGGATGATGACAAAACCGCCCTCACGCCGCGCCGTGACCGTTATGCGCGAACCTTGCGGCGCGTATTTTGCAGCGTTGTCGAAGAGATTGAATAAAACCTGCTCCATCAACACCATATCGAGATCGAGTAACGGTAGGCCGCATTCGAAATTGATGGCGACCGAATGGTTTTGAAGGATCTTAACTGCCCTTTGCAAGGTTGCGCCGACAATGTCGGAAAGGTCGGCAGGGCCGGTTTGTGGCACGATTGGTCCCGATTCGAGCCGCGTCATATCGAGAAGATTACCGATAAAGCGATTGAGCCGCTCGGCCTCGTCCAAAATAGTCCGCATCAGGCTCGCTTGAACGGTTGCATCAAATTCTTGTCCATGCGTGACGAGGCTGCTCGCCGATCCGACAATAGACGCGAGCGGCGTGCGCAGATCGTGCGAAATCGAAGTCAGCAAGGCCGCACGCAGGCGATCGGTTTCCGCTGCCAGACGGGCGCGGTCAATGTCTTCGGCGAGGTTGACGCGATCGATTGCCAAGGCTGCCTGATCCGACAAAGCATCCAAAAGACGGGATTCCTCCGGAGTCAAAAGAAATCCCGGCTTGTCACTATCGATTCCGACAACGCCCACAGTGCCACGCCCGGTCCGCAATGGCATGAACCGACGCTTGGCACCAGGCAGCGTATCGGCACCACGCCCCGTCGCCTGAGTTTTTTCAAAGCACCAGCGCGCCGCCGCGAGATCCGCTTCATCAAGCATATCCTCGGGCGGAAACCCGGCCTTGACAACAAGACCGCCGTCCTCGGGCAACAGCAGGACGACACGCACCTTCAGCATCAAGGCAATCTGATGCACCGTCGTCCAAAGCAGGTCGTCGAGTGTTGCGACCCCGGCAAGCTTGCGGCTGAAAAGATAGAGTTCCTCCGTGATTTGCGTGCGTTCCCGCGCGGCGACCGCTTGGGCACGGACCCGCGCGGCGAGATTGCTCGCGATCAGCGCCACAACGAAAAAAAAGAACAGGACCACGACATTCTCGGGATCCGCAATCGTAAATGTGTAGAGTGGCGGCAGGAAGAAAAAGTTATAAGCAAGAACGCTGACGATACAGGCGAAGAGCGAGGCCCATAGGCCGTATGTCACGCCGCTCGCGAGGACCGCGATTAGGAACACTTGCGCGAGATTTGAGACGCCAAGTGCCCGACGGAGCGACACAGCGATGAGCACCGCGGCCGCCACATAGGCAAGGCTCACAATATAGGCCTTGATCTCGGTCCGTTTTGGCTTTGATCCTAAGCTCTCGGCAGACTTTTGTGCCTGGGGATCTTTCCCGCGCGCGACGATATGAACACTCGCATCGCCCGCGGCACGGATCAGTTTTTCTGCAAAAGGTTCCTTGAAAAAACTCCACCAGCGCCGGGGTTCTTGTTTGGCGGCAATGATATGCGCGAAATGATTGGCCTCGGCATAGTCGGCCACAGTCAATGCAACGTCCTCGCCGGGAATGGAAATCGCCGCAGCTCCGAGCCTTTGCGCGAGGCGAAGAGATTGGGCGACCTTATCGCGCTTCACCTCGCTCGCGTACGCATCGGCCGGGGTTTCGACATGGATCGCGGTCCATTGTGCGCGCAAGCGATCGGCCATTCGTTTTGCATGGCGTATAATTGCGTTGGCACCCGGTAGGGAATTGACCAAGACGAGTACGCGCTCACTCGCAGGCCACGAGCCTTCAATGCGATGCGCGCGCATGTAGTCGACCATCTGAGCGTCGACCCTTTGCGCGGTTCGGCGTAGCGCGAGCTCCCGTAGAGCTGTGAGGTTTCCGGGCGAGAAATAATTTCTGGTGGCACGCTCGGCTTGGTCGGGTACATAGACCTTGCCTTCATTGAGGCGGGCGATCAGATCTTCGGGTGTCAGATCCACCAATTCGATGTCGCAAGCGCCATCGATGATGGAATCCGGTACGGTCTCGCGGACTCTGATTTTTGTGATTCCGGCGACAATGTCGTTCAGGCTTTCGACATGCTGGATGTTGAGGGTCGTATACACGTCGATCCCGGCGGCGAGCAACTCTTCGACATCCATGTAGCGCTTCGGATGCCGGCTCTCCGGTGCATTGGTATGGGCAAGCTCGTCGACCAGGACGAGGGCCGGCTTCCGGGCCAAAACGGCGTCGAGGTCCATTTCGACGAGCTTGTGGCCCTTATAAGGAACGATCCGGCGTGGGATGATTTCGAGCCCCTGAAGAAGCGCCTCGGTCTCTTTGCGGCCATGCGTCTCGGCAACGCCGATGACGACATCGACGCCTTCCTTCTTCTTTGCCCGCGCCGCGGTAAGCATTTCATAGGTCTTGCCGACGCCGGGTGCGGCGCCGAGAAAGATCTTTAGGCGGCCTTGTTCGGCCTGCAGTGCCTCACGCAAGAGGGCGTCTGGTGAAGGGCGCCGCTCGCAGTTGTCGCGGTTCTCCATATTTGGCAGTGCTCTCACTTGAGTTCTTCACGCTATCCCGGCACGAATACCCAACACCTTGTTTGAGAAAAATCACCTCAACGCGAGAATAAATCCGCTCTGAATACCTACTTTTCCCACCGTCGAATAGGACAAGACCAATCAGCCTTTCAAACGTTTTCTGCATTCTTTCAAATAGGCGTCCCTTTTCAGACCACCATTGGAGTTGGTTGCGGTATTCGCGTGATATTGATCGGAACAGGTCTTAAGGCGCGCCCTCTCGGGCTTGTCGCCAGCATGTGCAGGAGAAATTTCGGTGGGAAAAACGGCCGCCGTGGCTCCCGCCTCCGATTGCGGTTTTGGTTTTTCGGCGGGATTGACCGACGGCGCAACGACCGTAGGCGCTGCCGGCACCTCGGCAACGGGAGGAGCGGGCGTCTCCGGTGCGGCCGCCGCCGCCGGCGGCTCTATGGTAGGGGCAGGTGCAGCCGCAACGGGCGCGCCGGCCGCGGACGCAGGAGGAGCCGGCGTTGCCTCTGACGTAGACGGGTTCTCCTTGGTTTCGCGACGCTCTTGCGCTGGAAAGGCCTTATCGATGGCGAGATTGAGTTTCAGCACATTGACATGCGGCTCGCCCAGTATACCGAGTACCCGGCCGGCCGTGTTCTCAGCGACGACACGGCGAAGCTGGACCTCGGATATGCCGCGGGATTTCGCGACACGCGGAACCTGGAACAAGGCGGCGGCGGGCGTAATGTCGGGATCGAGGCCGCTCGCCGAAGTGGTGACGAGATCGACCGGAACCTTCGCGGAGGGATTAGATGCCGCCAGCAAGTCGGAATCACCTTTTACACGTTCAACCAGTGCTTTTGACGTGGGTCCAAGATTCGAACCCCCGGAATTGCTCGCATTATAGGGCGCGGGCACGGTTTTGGTCGGATCGTTCGGATCGGTGTCGGTCGTTGCGGACGGCCGGCCGTGAAAATAGCCCTCGGCAGCAAAATTCTGACCAATGAGTTCAGAGCCGATGATCTCTCCGTCGCGTTCTATGAGACTGCCCTTGGCTTGATGGGGGAAGAGGAAGCCTGCCAATCCTGTCATGGCGAGGGGATAGGCAAGCCCGGTCACGACCGTCATCAAAATGGTCAGCATGATCGCCGGGAGCAGATGCTTAGTCATCCTTGCATTTCCTTGAGTTCTTTGGTGTTCAAGCCAAGCCAGCGACGCGAACCGCAACGTCGATAAGCTTGATTCCGATAAAGGGAACAATAATCCCGCCGAGCCCATAAACGAGGAGATTACGCCGCAAGACACTTGCCGCGCCGATAGGCCGGTAGGCGACCCCTCTCAGCGCAAGGGGGATGAGCGCGACGATGATCAGGGCGTTGAAGATGATCGCCGACAAAATAGCGCTCTGCGGCGTCGCGAGATGCATGATATTGAGACTCTGCAGCTGCGGATAGAAGGCGACAAACGCCGCCGGGATAATCGCGAAATATTTCGCGACGTCATTGGCGATCGAAAATGTCGTAAGCGCGCCGCGCGTCATCAGGAGCTGCTTGCCGATTTCGACGATCTCAATGAGCTTGGTCGGATCGCTGTCGAGATCGACCATGTTGCCCGCTTCCCGTGCAGCCATAGTCCCGGTGTTCATGGCAACGCCGACATCGGCTTGAGCAAGGGCAGGCGCGTCGTTGGTCCCATCGCCGCACATCGCGACAAGCTTGCCCTGCGCCTGTTCATTGCGAATGAGCTTCAATTTCGTCTCCGGCGTCGCTTGGGCGAGAAAATCGTCGACTCCCGCCTCGGCTGCGATCGCGGCCGCGGTCAGCGGATTGTCGCCGGTAATCATCACGGTCCTAATTCCCATGTGGCGCAAAGCGCTGAACCGCTCCCTGATGCCGCCCTTGACGATGTCCTTCAGATGGATGATCCCAAGCAGCCGCCCATCTTTCGCGACGGCCAGCGGTGTTCCTCCGGATTTTGCGACCCTATCGCCGCTTGCGGTCAAAGCTTGGACCTGTGCATCCGAGACCAAGAAGGGGAGCGTCGTCGGTGCGGCGCCGTGAGTGTTGTTTTCGGGCAGGGCGGCAGCGGTACGGACGAAGGCCAGGATCGCGTCCACGGCTCCCTTGCGGATAATGGTTGTCTCCGTATCGACGCCGCTCAATCTGGTATAGGCGGAAAAAGGGACAAACTTCGCATGAAGCTCGTGCATCTCGCGGCCGCGAATGCCGTATTTCTCTTTTGCCAGCACGACAATTGAGCGGCCTTCGGGCGTTTCGTCGGGAAGAGAGGCGAGTTGCGCCGCGTCCGCGAGTTCCTTTTCGCTCACACCGGGCAGTGGAATAAATTCCGTGGCCTGGCGGTTACCAAGCGTGATTGTCCCGGTCTTGTCGAGAAGCAGCGTATCCACGTCGCCAGCAGCTTCGACCGCGCGGCCGGACATAGCCAAAACATTGAATTGCACGAGACGGTCCATTCCGGCGATTCCAATCGCCGACAAGAGCGCACCGATCGTGGTCGGAATAAGGGTAACAAAAAGCGCAACGAGCACGACCACGCTGACGCTGCCGCCTGCATAATTCGCAAAGCTCGGGATGGTCGCGACCGCGATGACAAAAATGATAGTCAATCCGGCGAGAAGAATATTCAGTGCGATCTCGTTCGGGGTTTTCTGCCGCTCAGCGCCTTCGACAAGGGCAATCATCCGATCGAGGAATGTCGATCCTTGCCCCGCGGTGATGCGCACCTTGATCCAGTCGGAAAGAACCACCGTGCCGCCAGTGACCGCAGAGCGATCGCCGCCGGCCTCACGAATGACTGGCGCGGATTCACCGGTGATCGCCGATTCATTGACCGATGCGACGCCTTCGATTACATCGCCGTCACTCGGAATGAGATCGCCGGGCTCGACAAGAACAACGTCGCCGGGCTCCAAATCAATCGCGGACACGCCTTCGAAGACGTCCTTCATCCCACTCTTGCCATTCGGATCGATCAGCCGTTTCGCCCGCGTGTCGGTCCGCGCCTTGCGCAAGGTCGCTGCTTGCGCCTTGCCGCGGCCCTCAGCCACGGCCTCGGCAAAATTCGCAAACAGCAAGGTGATCCACAGCCAGACAATGATCTGGAACGTGAATTTTAAATTTTCACCGCCGGTGAAAAGATCGCGGACGTAAAGTATCGTCGTGAGCACGGTCACGATCTCGACCACGAACATAACCGGATTACGGACAAGGCTCCGGGGATGAAGCTTGCGGAATGAATCCCCAATCGCCGGCATGATGATCGCCGGATCAAACAGGGAGCTCACGCTGCGACGCGGATTGGTTCTGTCTTTCATTGGTTCTGTCCCAAACTTCGCTTACAGCGATCAAAAAAGGGTACCGCCATACATGGCGAGATGCTCTACGATCGGCCCAAGTGCCAGGGCGGGAAAGAAGGTCAGGCCGCCGATGATCACGATCACGCCGATCAAGAGACCGACGAAAAGCCCGCCATCCGTCGGGAAGGTTCCAGCCGAAGCCGGCACGATCTTCTTCCCCGCAAGCGAACCGGCGACGGCCAGCATAGGGACAATGAACAGGAAGCGGCCGATCCACATCGCGAGGCCGAGCGTCGTATTATAGAAGGGTGTGTTGGCGGACAGGCCCGCGAAGGCGCTGCCATTGTTGCCGGTGGCCGATGTATAGGCGTAAAGCGCTTCGCTGAAGCCATGCGGGCCGGAATTCGCCATCCCGGCAAGGCCTGGGGTGACGACAACTGCGAGAGCCGTGAAGCCGAGGATCGACAAGGGCAGGATGAGAATGGAGAGCATAGCCATCTTGACCTCTTTAGCCTCGATCTTCTTGCCGAGATATTCCGGCGTGCGGCCGACCATGAGGCCAGCGACAAAGACCGCGACGATCGCGAAAAGCAGCATTCCGTAGAGGCCCGACCCGACACCGCCGAAGATGATCTCGCCGAGCATGATGTTGACCATAGGAACCATGCCCGCGAGCGGCAGCAGACTGTCATGCATATTGTTGACGGCACCGCAGGAGGCGTCGGTGGTAACGGTTGTAAAGAGAGAGGAGTTGGCGATGCCGAAGCGCACCTCCTTGCCTTCCATATTTCCGCCGGGCTGAAGTGCGCCCGGCGTGGCGTCGATGGGTAGGCTCTCAAAGGCCGGATTGCCGCCGCTTTCGACGGCATAGACAGTGAACGTGCCAGCCAAAAACAAAATGCCCATGACGGCGAAGATCGCCCAGCCCTGGCGCTCTTTGCCGACCATCCGGCCGAACACATTGGTGAGCGCCGCGCCTATCGAGAAGATCAGAACGATTTGGACGAAATTGGTCAGTGCGTTGGGGTTCTCGTAAGGATGCGCCGAATTGGCGTTGAAGAAGCCGCCGCCATTGGTGCCCATCATTTTGATGACTTCTTGGCTCGCCACCTGCCCTTGGGCGATGAGCTGCTTGCCACCTTCGAGTGTCGTCACCTCGGTATAGGCATCCAGGTTTTGCGGCATACCTTGCCAGACGAAAAAGAGCCCGACCACAATCGAAATTGGCAGAAGCACGTACAGAACGGTGCGGGTCATATCGACCCAAAAATTGCCGATCGTCTGGACGGAGCGGCGGGCAAAGCCCCTAACGAGCGCGATGGCGAGGGCGATGCCGGTCGCGGCGGACACGAAATTATGCGTGGTGAGCCCGGCCATCTGAGTCAGATAGCTCATGGTCGTCTCGGGCACGTACGACTGCCAATTGGTGTTGGTGACGAAGCTGACCGACGTGTTGAAGGCGAGATCGGGGCTGATCGGGTCGAGATGCTGCGGATTGAATGGCAGAACTGCCTGCAGGCGCTGCAAGGCGTAAAGAGCGAGAAAGCCAACAAGGCTGAAGGTGAGCATGGCGAGGCCATAGCCGGCCCAACTTTGCTCCTCACGCTCGTTGACGCGGCTCAGGGAATAGATGATGCGCTCGACCGGACGCAGGATTGGCGACAGGAATATGCGTTCGCCGTTGAAGACGCGGGTCATATAGAAGCCGAACGGCTTCACGAGGAGGGTGACGACCACGCAATAAAGCGCGATCTGAACGAAACCATTGGCGGTCATGGAATGTCTTTCTCAAAAACGCTCTGGGCGTATCAAGGCGATGACGAGGTAGATCATGATGACGGCGATTGCGAATGCGCCGAGGATGTACTCGAATATCATGGAGAAGCCCTCACAATTTGTCGCAAGCGCCAAGGTACAGCGCAGTGATCGCAAAGGCGGCAACGCCAATCGTGACATAGATCACGTCGAGGAGAAAGACGGGCATTGGGTGATCCTTTTTGGTGTATCGCTGGCCACGTACGAGAGTACCGTCGATAAGATGCTATCGTGACTCGGTCGATTGATTTGATTGATCACAACCTTTCGTCGAACCGGTTGACGCTTTGCTCGAAACTATTCCAGGTAATCAATTTGATTGTGATATCGCAAATGGCGCATATAAATTCGAGCGTGCTCAACGGCTCCAGATATAAAAATTCCATATAAATAGCGCACTCTGCTGCCGGCTCGCCCCAGTTAGGCGATAGCTCGCGAGATGGACGATGTGATTGACGAGATCATGCCACATAAGTGTGGATTGGGACTCCGGCACGAAGACATCTTCGCGCCGAATGTCACCGAGAGTCCCCTTTTGAATGAACAGATGCGTTACATCCGCTTGATTGATAGCACGCGAATGTTGAAATTGACGAAAGCATATGGATTGCGCATACGACTTCTGCGCCCCATCGGATATTTCGTACCGCAAGGGCTGCCGCTACTAACCGTTTCGCGAAAAGACCGGTTCCGAAGTCTCCGAGCTGTCTCCAATCGTCCAGCGGATTCTGTCTGCCGAAGCACGGCTAGGACTTCGGGCGCGGTAATCTCAGCCATGAGGCGCGGCCCCAATGCAATTGAGGGACCGAAGAGTCTCAGCCTTGCTGACCGTCGTCTCCGACATTCCTTTCGGCGATTCTTATTGAGAACCTCGCGGCTTATGGCCGCAAAAGATATCGGCCGTCTGGCATTTCTGAGGCCAACTTCCGAGCCACTCTTCTTGGTTTGGATCGAACTTAAGGCCAGCGGGACACTTTTCGAGTTTAAGCCATTGAAAAAAATTTTAGAGAGTAATGGTGGCCCAGGACGCGGATCTGGAAGTTTGTACGATCAATGGCTTATGCCTCGATGGAACACCGAGACTTTCCATCGCTTTCCAATGCCTTTCGACGCGAGTGTCCCACCAACTTGGAAGTTGAATTCGGTCTCATTGTCTGGAGCCAAATTGAATATTATGTCCCCCGAATTCGATGCTCGTCTGTGTTGGTGAAAGGCGACGCAGTTACACGCGAGGACGTGCCACGCGGAGGACTTTCGAACCATGGACTAGAGCCAGAAATCAGCAACAGTTATCGGCGATCAAGCAGACCGCAGATCGCAGAGGCCCATTTTACCGCGTCATAGGCCGCACGACGAAGAGTAGACTTTGTCCCGTGAACATCACCCATCTTACTCCGCAGAGTTTGAAGCATGGTTGCAGCGTGATTGGTCGCCTTCTGCCATTCCTCCGTGATCTTGGCGGCGTCAGCACCCGGCACACCCAAGCCGACGAGGTCGGCCTTAATATCGTCGAACACGTTTAGGCGCGATGCAACTGTCCCGATCTTTGCGGCGAACGCAGTCTAGCAGGGATCGCCGATCCCATCGCGTTCATAAATCATCCCGTGAGGATATCGACTGCGCCGCACGCAGCGGTAATAGCGCCGGAACTCGTCTCCTTCGCTTAGCCGCTTCATCGCCTTTGCGAGTTCGCCCGCCGACGACGGCGTCACAAATTCTGCCTCGCGTCTGTCATATTGCTCCACAGGAACGAAGGCACCATCAACGAAGTCATAGCCAAGCTTCGCCATATTGCCTCGAACTTGGTCATCTGCGAGCTGATCCGCCTGGGCGCGCAGCGTTTGCTCCTTCTTCCGTTGATCCAACTGGTGATATTCGCGGTCTACGGCGGTCAAGAATGGGTCCTAATACTGACCACCATAGTTGACGCCTACAATCCCCGCCTTCGCGACCTTCATCCTGGCATTCGTCAACGACACCTGGTCGCGGAGCGAAGCAAGCAAAACTCCAAACAGTCGATTTAGATCATTCTCCGAGGGCATTGGGAGCCATGAGGTGGGACACCCGGTAATGAATTAATTCAAATGGTTACGGTGTGATGGTGCCCAGGGGCGGAATCGAACCACCGACACCGTGATTTTCAGTCACGTGCTCTACCAACTGAGCTACCTGGGCGCCGCCGGAATTTACCGCGGTCCGGGCGTTTATAGTGGAGTGGCGCTCCGCTTGTCCAGCGGCGGTTACGCCGAGCCCGGACTTCGGAATCAATGTTAACGAATCGTCATTCCGATGCTCCAAAGGAGCTGGCTTGGCAAATTTGGACAGGGCGATAAGAGGGCTTTTAGTCTGAAGGCGGCTTGGACTGTCCATTGTGAATACTAAGCGATTTTCCTAGTCGAGCGCAGGCGGCGCCGCGGAACTATGTTCCGAACCGAGTAAGGCGGATGGGACGGAAATCGACGTCCTCACTTATTGGCGCCACACCGTATTTTGTGACCGGCGTGTGCAGCTTGTCGCGATCGTGGATTTGACGGCAAAGCGGCAGGCCGAGGCACGCATCGACCATATGGCACATCACGATGCGCTGACCGGTTTGGCAAACCGGGTGTTGTTTAACAAGTATCTGGAAGACGCATTGGCGCGCGTGCGTCGGGACCGGGAAAGGCTCGCTGTGCTTTATCTCGATCTCGATCAATTCAAGACCGTCAACGACGGCTTGGGTCACCCCGCAGGCGACAAGGCCGTTCGACAAGATCAAGATCGACCGGTCCTTCATTTCCAGGCTTGGCGAGAGCGGGGATTGCATGGCGATCATCCAGGCTATCATCCAGCTTGGATCGAGCCTCGGCATTCCCACGCTGGCGGAAGGCGCCGAGACAGAACAGCAACTTGCAAGGTTGCGCGAAGCAGGCTGCTCGGAAACGCAGGGCTATTTGTTCAGCAGGCCGGTTCCGGCCAGCGAAATCGCGGCATTGCTGAGTTCGCGCCGCGACTGCCAACAGGCCGCTGAATAGCGTCTCACCGTGTAGAGTGGACTCTCAAATACTAGGGTCCGTACCCAATTGAATTGAACCTCGCGTCATGATTCAAGCTCGTCAGGAGGGCTTGATTCGTGGCGGACAATTTCTGGCTCAGCGATGAGCAATGGGCGGCGATCGAGCCGCATCTCCCGATGGTCCACACCGGACCTGAACGCAAGGACGATCGCCGCGTCATCAGCGGGATCATCCATCGGTTGCGCGAGGGCTGCCGTTGGCGTGCGCTTCCCGACGAATATGGGCCGTATACGACGGCCTTCAACAGATACAACCGCTGGAGCCGACGCGGTCTTTGGCAACGGATCTTCGCGGCGCTGGTTGCCGGCGGCGATCCCCCAGCGCTCACGATGATCGACAGTTCGGCGGTCAAGGCGCATCGCTCGGCGAGCGGCGCCAGAAAAAGGGGGCGCAAAATCAAGCCATTGGCCGCTCGCGCGGCGGGCGCACGACAAAAATCCATGCGCTCGTCGACGAAGAAGGCCGTCCGCACGCCTTCCTGCTGACCGGCGGACACGTCGCCGACATCAAGGGCGCCGCGGCCTTGCTCGCGGCGACAGCGCCAAGCGAACGGTTGATCGGCGACAAAGGCTACGACGCGGATCATTTGCGCCTGTTCCTGCAAACACGCGGCACGACGCCGGTCATTCCCAACAAAATCAACCGCAAGACCCTCTTCCCGTTCGACGCCGAACTTTATCGCCTGCGCAACGTCATCGAGAGAACCTTTTGCCGGTTGAAAGACTTCCGGGCCATCGCCACCCGCTACGACAAAACCGCTCGGAACTTTCTCGCCGGCCTGTGCCTCGTCACCGCGCTCTGCTATTGGCTCAATTGAGCCCAGACCCTAAGTCTCATTGTTGGCCGCTTGCGCCGTAATGGTCGGATCAAGGTCCCGCGCGTACCACCCTGGATCGGTGCCATGCCGGTCCTGAGCCAGTCAAGACCGCCGGCAATGCTTTCCATAAAACATAGTTGCGCACCACTACCTTCCTTCGGAAGCGATGGCACGTTCGAACGCGACCTCGGCTTCAAGGCCCGCAAGATCGCGGCCAATCGTTGCGACCGCCAATTTCTTGTCGCCACGGAGATAGCTTATCGTGCAGTCGCGCGCCTCGAGACTGCCCTCGATGTCCGCTTTGTCCCAGCGTTCGGCATGCCCTACGTAGGCAATTTGCAGGTCATATTGTTCGGTCCAAAAGAAGGGGACTGCATCGAATTGTTCCCGCGCGCCGAGGATGTTGCGCGCGGCCGTCTGGCCTTGCCTCTCGGCGACAACAAAATGTTCGACTCGTATCGATTCGCCGGTGAGCCGGTCCGGCCAGCGTGCGATATCGCCGGCCGCGAAAATGCCCGGGGCACTGGTCTCGAGATATTCGTTCACCGCAACGCCGCGGTCGATCGAAAGCCCTGCGTGCTCCGCCAACGACGTCGAGGGCCGCACGCCGACGCCGATCACAACAAGGTCGGCTTCGAGGTTTTCGCCATTTTCCAACGTGACGCTTCGCGCGGTGATTGATGCGGCGGTAGTGCCGAGATGGAACTTTACCCCATGCTCTTCGTGCAGCCGGCGAAGAAAATTTCCGGCATCCGGGCCAAGAATCCGCTCCATCGGGACCGTCTCTGGCGCGACGACATCGACCTCGATGTTTCGCGCGCGAAGCGATGCTGCAACTTCAAGGCCAATAAAGCTTGCACCAATGACAACCGCCCGCCGCGATGCTTGAGCTTTGGCGGCAATAGCGCGGCTGTCGGCCAGTGTGCGCAGATAATGCACATGCGCGAGATCGCCGCCGGGAAGGTTTAGGCGCACCGGTTCGGCACCGGTGGCGAGAAGAAGCTCATCGTACGGCAATTCGCCGCCGTCGGCGAGCCGCAGCCTGCGGCTCGATGGATCGATGGCGGCGACCCTTGTGGCAAGTTTCAGATCGATATTTTTCTCTTTGTAGAAGTCCGGCGATCGCAAGGGGATCCAGTCTTCTTCGGCCGTGCCAGCGAGAAAGCCCTTCGACAGATTTGGGCGATCGTAGGGAGCGCTATCATCGGCGCTCACCATGGTTATGCCGCCACGATAGCCCTCGTTACGGAGCGTTTCGGCGGCGGCGTTGCCCGCCGCGCCGCCGCCCACGATGACGATGGATCGCAGAGTGGACGAGGTCAGCGCCCGCGGCGCCACCCTTTCCAATTTTTCTCGAACATATATGGACCCGTTGCGGTGTTCGATGCGGAAGCAGGATACCGAATTGAGCGCGGGCGCGCGAAGCGCCTCGCCGGTGCGCAAGCTGAAACACGCATGGTGCCAGGGGCAGCGAACCGTTTCTCCAACAACGAGCCCGTCGGCAAGCGGCGCGCCATAGTGGGTGCATACGGCGCCGACGGCAAAAAATTCTTCGCCGCGGCGGACGAGCAGCACGGCCTCACCGCCGGCATGGCCGGCCAGCGTGCCGCCGTCCGGGAGATCGCGAAGCGCTATCCCTTGGCCCAAGTCCGGGCCGTTTGGTGGGGCAGATTCCGAACTCATGCAAACCTCCCTCGCGCTGTTATTTTCTGGCACCGGCCTGCCTGTTTCGCCATTCGATCAGGATGCGGAGGCACCGGCTTTTCTATGAGACGCCAGCCGGGCGTGATGGTTCCATTATGAGGTTGCCGCCTTTACGGTTTTTTGACGGAGAGGAAGGCTGGACGCCAAGCTTGCTCCGGAAAGGCTCTAGGCCGGAACGACGGGCGTCTTATCTTTGCGCAGGGCCGCCATCACTTCTGGACCGAGCTGCAAATGCGCCTCCACAAGCTCGGGGGGCGTCAAAGCCATCCACTGATGGAGTGACACATCGGCGTATGTGCTGCTTTTGAACACTTCCAGAAAGCGCACAGGCGTGGTGCCGGTATTCTCGATATAATGCCCCATTGCGAAGGGCACATAGCCGACATCGCCGGCTTGGAAATCGAACGTGCGCGCCTGACCGGATGCGCCGAACACGCCCATGCGGGCCTGGCCCTCGATGTAATATTGCCATTCATTGGTGTTGGGATGCCAATGCAGTTCTCGCATTCCGCCCGGATTAATTTCGACCAGCGCCGCGGCAATCGTGGCGGCAATAGGAAACACGCTGGAGTCGGTGATGCGTACCGTCCCGCTCTTGGTCTTGACCGGCTGCTGCGCCATCATTCTATGGCTGAAGCCCCGAGGCACGGCGGCTGCGCCTGCGGTAGTACTGGTGTTCATTGGTCCCGGCACCGGGGCCGGGAAAATGTATCGTTGACTGGGATCAGGCGTGTGTCCGAAGAACGACGCCGCGACCCCGAAATTCTTGGCCAACACCTCGCTCGGGGTATGCTTGAACCAATCCGTGATGAGAAACGTGTTGTCCTCGTCGAAGTCGCCATCGTCGAATACGAGCAGAAATTCGCATCCGTCTGGGTTGAGCCCCTGGATCGAATGCGGAATCCCCGCTGGAAAATACCACAGATCGCCAACCCCCACGTCGTCGGCGAAGTTTCGCCCTTGCGTGTCGACCGCGGTAATGCGCGCGGTCCCGTATAGCATATAAGCCCATTCGGCAGCTTTATGCCAATGCAGTTCACGCACGCCGCCCGCGTTCAGGCGCATGTTGACGCCCGCGATATCCTTGGAAACGCCAAGCTCGCGGGCGGTCACTTGCCTTGTCCAGCCGCCCGTCTCAAGCCGCATGTGCGCGTCGGAAAATGAAAAGCGCAAGTTCGGCAGTGTGCCGTGATCGGTGGAAGGCGGAACCAGCATATCCTGATTTTGCCGATCCCGTTCAAGGTTGCGAGGACCCGGCTCGGTACCACCGTGACCGGGCCGCTCCGGCTGCGGCAGCACGGTTTGGGCATTTGCTCCCGCAGCGGTCAGGAGGCCCCCGGAAGCAGCAATAGACAAGATGTTGCGGCGTGAAACGAGGTCCATGGCATCCTCCCTGCGGTTAGCCCCTTGATGTTCTCGATTAATTTTGGCTCCCTCGCATTGAAATAAAGGAATTGCCGCGCGGGAGCACCGTCATACGCGGGCTCGAATTCAGAGTGCAATCCCGTTCTGCTCGGCGAGCTGACCGAGGTCCGCGAGCGGCCGCGCGCCGATATGCTGGATGATCTCGGCCGCGGCAAGGGCGCCCAGCCGCGCGCAGGTTTCGAGGTTCTTGCCTTTGGTGAGCCCGGCAAGAAATCCCGCCGCGAAGAGATCACCGGCTCCTGTCGTATCGACAACCCGGTCAACCGCGAACGCGGGCACGGCGAGAACCTCGTCGCGCGTTACAACGATCGATCCCCGCTCGGAGCGGGTGACGACGCCGAGGACATTTTCGGCGCGCAGCTGGGCGGCGGCGGTGTCGAAATCGCCAGTCTGATAAAGCGAATGCAGCTCACTCTCATTGGCAAAAACGATGTTTACCGAGCCAGAGCGAATGAGTCCGAGAAATTCCTCGCGATAACGATCGACACAAAAGGAATCGGACAATGTAAGAGCCACTCTCCGCCCAGCTCCCCGCGCGATTTTTGCAGCCTTGACGAAAGCGGCTTTCGCGGCCGGAGGATCCCAAAGGTAGCCTTCAAGATAAATGATTGCCGCTTGCTTGACAGCGTCTTCATCCACATCCGCTTCAGTCAGATTCTGGCTGGCGCCCAAAAAGGTGTTCATGGTGCGCTGGCCATCCGGCGTCACGAGCACGAGGCAGCGGGCACTGGCTGGCCCGTCCGTTGCGAACGCGGTCGAATAATCGACCTTCGCCGCCCGGATATCGTGCGCGAAAGCCAAGCCAGTTTCGTCGTCCTTAAGCTTGCCTATGAAGGCCGCGCGGCAACCAAGGCTCGCCGTGCCGATGATCGTGTTCGCCGCCGACCCTCCCGACACGAAGGTTACCGGACCCATGGCCGCATAGAGGGCCTCGGCGCGCGCCTCGTCAATCAACGTCATCGCGCCCTTGCGCAGTCCGTGGGCGGCCAGGAAATCATCGCCGGTCAGACTGATGACATCGACGATGGCGTTGCCAAGGCCCAACACATCGAACCTGTAAGTTGGCATGGAAATCCCCGAAGTGCAGTCCAACACGGAGGAAAACGCGGGCGCCTGGCATGCCCCTTTCATCGGGCCGCCATTGTGGCCTACGGGCTTTCTCCCGGTACTCTACACCGTTGTAAAATCACGATTTGGCGAAAGCAGGAGCCGGCCTTGCGGCTCGCGCCGGGGGAAATGGAAATGTTAGAGAAGGAACCCGTTCCACCAGCGGTTCGACGGATTAGCGGCTTGTCGAGGCCAAGTCAAAGCAAGCGTTGGTTTTCGCACGGTAAAAGGGAGCCCGCGCGAGCACAAGGGCGGCTGGCGCGCGACGGCAATCAGGGTTTTGCGGCCGAGCTCCCATTTTTTTGACCGTACTTAGAATTGCAATACTTTCTGAATTATTTTGGGAAATTAAATAATTAGGGCATGTCAAAATCGAAAAAGTTGAGCAATTTTTTCAAGACACACGCGAATGGCCTCGACACAAGCGCGCTATAATGATTGACCAGACCATCCGCCGCGCCGGTTCCGCGCGACCAGGAAACGTTACGAAAAATGAGAGCACGATCCCAAAGGACGCCGGGCGCGATCCACCTTAAAGCGATCACGGTCTAAAGAGGTTTTGCGTGGCATTTGAACAAAAACCCCGTCCGCGTGCGTTTCGCCTTGGTGCGCTGGGTCCAGCGCCCAGGGCCGCAGCCCCGCAAGAGGCGGTGGTGATCGAAACCACGGCCGACCCCTACGAGGCCGAGGCTTTACTTGCCGGCCGTGATGCCGGCGAAGCGGCGGTTGAGGCGGCTCAGAAGCAAGGCGTCGCCGCCCGCTCGCTTTTGTCTTGGGGCGGTCTTTTTTGGTCAGCGGCGGGCGGCCTCGTTTCGCTTGCCTTCGGGCTTTGGCTGACCCGCCTCATCGACGATCTTTTCACTTGGTCGCCGGCCTTCGGTCTGATTGGCCTCGCACTTGCGGGCGCGGCCGGCACCGCGCTTTTCGTTCTCGGGGCGCGGGAAATCGGCGGTATTCTGCGCCAGCGCCATATCGCCGAACTGCATGCCGGGCTCGCCCGCGCGCGCGAAAAAGACGACTTTAAAGAGGCCCGGCGCCTCGTAAGCCAGCTTTCCTCTCTCTACGCCACGCGGCCCGAGACCGCCCGCACGCGGGGTCAGCTTCGCCGCGTTGGGCGCGACATTGTCGATGGGCGCGATCTGATCGACATCGCCGAACGCACGCTCATTCTGCCGCTCGACGGGGAAGTGCGGCGCGAAATCGCGAGCGCGGCCAAAAGGGTTTCCATGGTGACGGCGCTTGCGCCACGTGCGATCATCGACGTCGTCTTCGTCGGGGCGCAGGCGATAAGGCTCATTCGGCGCATCGCGGTGATCTATGGCGGCCGGCCTGGCTTGCTCGGCTTTCTCAAGCTCGTGCGCTCGATCGGGGCGCATATCGCGATCACCGGCGGCATGGCGGCGGGCGACAGCCTGCTGCAGCAATTCGTGGGCCACGGGATCGCCGCGAGATTGTCGGCCCGTCTCGGTGAAGGCGTGCTAAACGGCCTTTTGACGGCGCGCGTGGGGCTTTCCGCCATGGCCGTCTGCCGGCCTATGCCCTTTGGCAGCGGGAAAGCGCCAAAGGTAGCGGACGTCGCGCCTTTTTTGTTCAGCAAGGCGGAGAGCAAGGGGTGACCGTAAGCGCGACCAATTTCCACTTGCACTCACAATTCTTGACCGCCTGTTTCTGCCTGTACAGTTTTGCAATGTGCCCGCTTTTGACGTTGAGCGGATGTTTGCTGTTCCGGCGCATATACACCGCAACTATATTGGGGGCGGCTCCGTCCGCGCCCTTGCCTCGGTGCGGCAAAGGCTTACACTGACGGCAAACCAAGATGCCGGGCGGAAAATCCGCACGAGACCGGAAACGATGACGTTTGTTAGATCCGTCGATGTCGCGGGCCGCAAGGCCGGCCATATCAAATTGCACGGGCCGGAGGCATTTGCCGGAATGCGCCGGGCCGGACAGCTTGCCGCCGAAGCGCTCGACCTTCTGACCGGACATGTGCGGCCCGGCACCACCACCGAGGCTCTTGACAAGCTTGTCTTCGATTTTGCGATGGCACATGACGCCTATCCGGCGCCGCTCGACTATCGCGGCTACCGCAAATCGATCTGCACCTCAATCAACCATGTGGTTTGCCACGGAATACCCGACGCCAAACCGCTCAAGGAGGGCGATATCGTCAATATCGACGTGACCTTGATCCTTGATGGCTGGCACGGCAATTCGAGCCGCATGTATTTTGTCGGAGAGGTTCCCCGCCGGGGGCAGCGCCTCGTCGAAGTGACTTATGAGGCGCTGCTGCGCGGCATGGCCGCCGTGCGGCCGGGCGCGACGACCGGCGATATCGGCGCCGCGATCCAGGAATACGCCGAATCTGAGCGCTGTTCCGTCGTGCGCGATTTTTGCGGCCATGGCCTGGGGCGCCTGTTTCACGACGAGCCCAACATTCTCCATTACGGTAGGCGCGGCGAAGGCGTGCTGCTCAAGCCCGGCATGCTTTTCACCATCGAACCGATGATCAATCTCGGCCGGCCGGACGTAAAAATTCTTTCCGACGGCTGGACCGCGGTGACCCGCGACCGCGCTTTGTCGGCGCAGTTCGAACATTCGATCGGCGTCACCGAGACCGGCTATGAAGCCTTCACCCTTTCGCCGAAAGGCCTCCATCGTCCACCCTATCAGGCCGCCGGGCTGCATGGCGCATGACGAAAGGGGACACGGCCGCCGCCGCCGATCCGCCGCATTATCTCGGTCACCGCGAGCGCCTGCGCGACCGGTTCCGCAAAGGCGGCGCCGATGCCCTGGGCGAGTATGAACTCCTCGAACTCATTCTTTTCCGCGCCATGCCGCGGCGCGACGTGAAGCCGCTCGCCAAGGCTCTCATCGCCCGCTTTGGCTCGTTCGCCGAGGTCGTGGCGGCGCGGCCAGAGCGGCTGCGCGAAATCGAGGGGCTGGGCGACGCCGCGATCGTCGAACTCAAGATTATCGAGGCGGCGGCCAAACGCCTCGCTAAATCCGGAATCGAAAAGCGGGTGGCGCTTTCGAGTTTTGCCGCCGTCGTCGATTATTGCCGCACCGCGATGGCCTTCCTCGACCATGAAGAATTTCGCGTGCTTTTTCTCGACAAGAAGAATCACTTGATCGCCGACGAGGTTCAAGGCATCGGCACGGTCGATCATGCGCCGGTCTATCCACGCGAGATCATGCGCCGTGCCCTCGAGCTCAGCGCTTGCGCGATCATCCTTGTCCACAATCATCCCTCCGGCGATCCACAGCCTTCGGCGGACGACATCCATCTCACCCATCAAATCATCGCGATAGGCAAACCCCTAAATATTGCCGTGCATGACCATTTGATCATCGGCAAGCACGGCCACGCGAGCTTGAAAGGATTGCGGCTGATATAATTATATATCAGCTCGCGCAATTTTTTCGAAAACGGTTGGGTTTTGGGTGCAGGTCAGGACGGCTGAAAGTCGTCGCCGCCTAATCCACCCCCTTCGGATCACGCTTACCAAGAACCTGCACCTTTCCGATGACGACCAGCGTGCCAAAGCTGCTATCGGGGAGTGGTCGCCACGCCAGATGACGGCTGCTCGCCCTGAACGGCGGGTGTTGCTTGAGCCGCCTTTCTATCCAGGACTTCGCGGATTTTCCGCGCGAGATCGCGTCTTGTATAGGGCTTGTTCAAAAGATGCACGCCGGGGTCGAGCCGTCCGTGGTGTACGATGGCGTTGCGCGTGTACCCAGTGGTAAACAGCACAGGCAAGCCGGATTGCAGCTCCAATGCTTTGCTGGAAAGGTCGCGTCCGCTTGCGCCGGGCAGGACGACGTCGGTGAATAGCAAATCAATTCGGGGCGTTTCCTGGAATACTTTTAGGGCTCGCTCTGCATCCGCAGCTTCGACGACGCCGTATCCCAATTCCTCCAGCACCGATTTTGCATATTCGCGCACTTGGGTATTGTCTTCAACCAAAAGCACGATCTCTCCCGGGTATGCGCGGGGCACTGGCGAAGTCTCGCACGGCAGCGCCGCCGGAGCCGCGTGGGCTTGTTGCGCGTCTATGAGACGCGGCAAGTAAATCTTTACTGTCGTGCCATGCGCAAGCTCGCTGTAAATGCGGATATGGCCGCCAGACTGCTTGACGAAGCCATAAACCATCGCAAGGCCGAGCCCCGAACCTTGGGCGCCCCGCTTGGTCGTGAAGAACGGCTCGAACACACGCTGAAGGTCGTCCGGAGCGATTCCCGTGCCCGTGTCGGCAACGCTGATCAAAACGTATTGGCCGGGCTTCACATCTTCGAACTGGAACGCATAGGCTTCATCGAGATAGGCGTTAGCTGTTTCAATCGTCAACTGGCCGCCTTCCGGCATTGCATCGCGCGCGTTGATACAGAGGTTGATCAAGGCATTCTCAACCTGGTTGGCGTCCGCGAATGCCGGCCAAAGTCCGCCCGCCAGTATGGTCTCCATGTTAATAGATTCTCCAAGCGTGCGGCGCAAAAGTTCGGTGATGCCGCTAACGGCATGGTTGAGGTCGAGCTGGCGCGGGTCGAGCGGCTGCTGGCGCGAGAAGGCAAGCATCCTATGGGTCAGTTGCGCCGCGCTTTGACAAGCGTGGAGCGCCGCTTCAATTGGCTTCGACGTGGCCCCGCCGAGCCCAAATTTTTCTAAGGGCAATTTGGCTAGCCGCCGCTGCAGAGTCTCGAGATTGCCGAGAATGATCGTCAGTAGATTGTTAAAGTCGTGAGCGATGCCCCCAGTGAGCTGACCAACCGCTTCAAGTTTTTGCACCTGACGCAGCCTGCTCTGTGTTTCCTCCCGCAACTTTATCTCGGCCTCGAGTTCCGATGTCCGGCTGCGAAGCTGGTCCAGAACACCCTGCACGCGCCACGCAAGGAAAGCTGCGAGCCCGAGCGCCGTTGCAAGACTTAACAACACGAGTGCCAGCAAACAAGTCCGCAGCGCCGTGCTTCTTAACTGGCGGCTGGCCAGCAAGCCGCTCTCCTGCTCTTGAAAGGCGTGCAAGACGGTTCTTATGGAGTCTTTTAGCTTCACCCCGTAGCCAGAAATAAGAGCAACTGCTTCCTCACGCTTGCCGTCCCGGACAAGAGCAACAGAGTCCCGAATGCTTTTGAGCTCTGCTTCTATGGCAGGCTGCAGCTCGTCGAGCTTCTTTTGCTGCTCGGCATTGTCAGATGTAAGGGAACGCAGCTCACCAACTTTGGCCGAGATGTCGCCGTCGGCTTCATTGATTTTTGCTAAATAACTTTCCTCGCCCGTGAGGATGAACCTGGTCTGGCCCAGTTCAGCCCGTTGGACGGCGTTCAGCAGCTCCATTACGACGGCTTCTACCTTCAGCGTATGGGCAACCCAACGGTCAGCTTCGTTTGCTTCCTGCGTAAGATAGACGGTCGTAAGGCCAGCCAGGCACAACAGCCCAAAGCCTACGCTCCCGGTTATACCTGCCAGTCTGACGGCTTTGCGCATCGGAAGTCCTATGAAAAATTAGGCTTGTTTTCGAGCGACTTCCCTCTAGGTGTCACAGGCAATCTCGCTTTTCCTTGGGGTTATAATCGCGTCCTTGGAAATTGGAAGACAGGAGGGGAAACCATGCCGCGCATTCTTGTGCTCGACGATGAGCCGCTCATCTCAATGTTGCTTCGAGACTGGCTGACTGATCTTTCCTGTGAGACTGTGGGGCCGGTGTATTCGGTTCGTGACGCTCTCGATCTCATCAAAACCGAGACAGTGGATGCTGCGATCCTCGATGTGTCACTTGGCTCCGAGAATTCTTATCCAGTGGCTGACGTTCTTCTTGAGCTCGGCATCCCAATTGCTTTTGCGTCGGGACGCGGCGGGCAGGAAATCGATCCCCGCTTTAAAGACCACTTGATTCTTTCCAAACCCTTCGGCTTCGAGGCGGTGAAGGAAGTCGTTGACAGGCTGATCAGCGCACACGCTTGAGCGGGCAAGGCTCGTTCGCGGTGCTTGAGTGTACCGGAGCTATTCTTCGACTATGACGAGGCGGGCCATTTGACCGGCAAATACGACGGCAACGGTAACCCTCCGCAGGAGACGGCGTGGCTCGGCGATTTGCTGGTTGCCGTTCTTGGTCCGTCGCGGCACCCGTTTTGCTTGCCACGCGATCACACGGGACTCAAGCCTCCGGGTGTATGAACCCTTGTAAGGTTTCTCTCTCAAATCGTACCAAAAAGTTTCACGTGAAACTTTTTGGTACGATTGGTCTGGCGTTGTGACCATTCGGCGGCTCGCCGGCGGTACCGCAAATCCGCGCCGGCGGGGTACTATCCTCGATTAGATGTCCCGGTCACTTCACATGGTCGCTATGCATGGAGTCTTGCGCTGGCGCCGCTTCTTCCTTGGGTGCAGTGTCGTCCTGTTCGACCATGAAGTGGATCGGCACGCTGTGCAATTTTTCGAATACAAGCGTGCCATCGACCATCGAATCCTCGATCAAGGCCTTGGTGGTCTTACCGAACTTGAACTGATACTTGTCCGGGGGCAGTTCGATGCTGCCATGCGGCTTTATGAGCAGCCCATTTTCTACGATCTTCGAACTGAATTTGCCGTCTTTCTCGATAATTTGATAAAGGACGCCGGTGCCGGCTCCGTCCACTGTCGCACCGAGGAGAGTTTCCGGTTCGTCGCCATCGTTTGCGATCTCGATGATGCAGGCATAGGTGCCGGGAGCGCCCGCCGCCGCCGCGCGAATCCAGGGGTGCCCGATCTTCAAATTGCCGGCGGTCTCCTGATGCGCGGCTCCCGGCGCGGCTAGCCCGATCGCGAGAGCCGCCGCCAAAGCAATGGCGGAAATCGAAGCCTTCATAGGCGCGTCCTCCAGTTTTTTCGATGTAGCCGGACTAAACACGAAATGGTCTCGCCCCGCAACAATTGGGCCTCAGGCGTGCCCATGGCACGATCAATTCATGTTGATCGACGAGGTGCCCGCGAGCAGGGCACTTCTCGGTTAAGTTGAGGGCGGGGGCGCGCGCCGATCCATATTTTATCGAGCATTTAGCCGAGTGACCGGCGGGACCAGCCAGGCATCGTTCGAGAGGTATCGAGCGCTCTGGCGCGCCGTCCTGGCAGCATGACCGGCAAGCCGTTGTTTACTGCACAGGCCATCGTCATTCATTCCTATCATGGTCACCGCCAAAAATCACCGTCGCGCTGATCCCGCGGTGGATACATATCGAGGGCGATGCAGCCGTAGCGGTTAATACTCGCAGGAATGCCGTGGACCCGGCGAAATCCCACAACCAGTTGCGGATTTGTCACAGCTGCAAAAGCGACCCCATGCTAGGCTTCGTGCCGCGCGACAATATCGTGAGCCTCCCAATCGATTTACGCGCGTTTACGCTTCGCGTTAGCCAAGGAAACCCGATGCTCGACGCAATCCGAAGGCGGGTGGTTGTCGGAATTTCCTTTCACGGGTCTTTCGTCGCGTGCGACCTTGCGCGGTCTGCCTTCAACTTGTGCGAAAAAGACAAAGCCGTCCGTCAGACTGGCGGGCGCCGGGCTGCCTTCGGCTGCGGCCGGGGAGTAGCCGCCGCGCTGATGATGACAGTGGCGGGTTGCGCTGTCGGCCCCGATTTTTCGCCGCCATCCGCCCCGGTAGCCAGCAACTGGCTCGAGTGGAGGAATAAGTCGCTGCAAACAGGGCCCGAAGAGTACCGGGATTGGTGGCGCGTTTTCCACGATCCGATTCTCGACCAGCTGATTGACATTGCCTATTCACAAAATCTGACGCTGTTGAGTGCCGGCACAAAAGTGCTCCAAGCCCGCGCTGCGCTCGGAATTGCCATTGGTGAATTCTATCCGCAGCAACAGCTGGCGGCAGGCGCGACGACTTACAATCTTCGCAGCCTCTCCGATGCGTCCGTGGTTTCGCTCGGCGCGAGCGCGTCCGCCAACTATTGGCGATCCCTTCTCGGCGTCCAGGCGGGGTGGCAGCTCGACTTTTGGGGCAAGTTCCGCCGAGGGGTCGAATCCGCCGATTCCGCTTATCTTGCTTCGATCGCGACCTATGATGATGTCCTCGTGACACTTCTCGGCGATGTTGCGAGCACTTACATCGGCATCCGCACGATCGAGCGGCAGATTGCGATCGCCCGTGAGAATATCGTTAGGCAGCGTGGGATTGTTACCATCGCGCGCGATAAATATAAGGGCGGCGCCGCGACCCTGCTCGACGTCTACCAGGCAGAAAATGTGCTCGGTGCGACCGAAGCGACGGTACCGCAGCTAACCATCCAATTACAAAAAGGGCTGGATGGGCTCCGCGTGCTGCTCGGTATGCCGCCGCAGCCACTTGGCTTCCTGCTCGCCCGGTCGACTGGCAAGATCCCGGTCGCGCCGAAGAAAGTTGTCGTCGGCGTTCCAGCGGATTTGCTTCGCCGCCGGCCCGACATTCGTGCCGCCGAATTGCGGGCCGCGGCACAAAGCTCACAGATCGGTGTCGCGACGGCGGAACTTTATCCCGCGATCAGCATCCTTGGAACATTTGGCGGCTCGGCAAGTACGCTCCTCGGCGGCCAGCTGAGTAATGTCTTTCAACCCAGCGGCCGTAATTTCACGGTTGGCCCTTCGTTTCAATGGAATATCTTGAATTACGGGCAGATCACCAACAACGTGCGTCTCCAGGATGCGACCTTGCAGCAATATCTCGTCGATTACCAAAATAGCGTTCTGTCGGCGCAGCAACAGGTGGAAGATGGCATTAGCACTTTCCTTTTGTCGCGTTCTCAGGCGGAATATCTGCACCGCAGTGTCACAGCAGCAAATGGCGCGCTCTACATCGCAACGCTCGAATATCAGCAAGGGACGCGAGATTTCACGACGGTTTTGACGGCGGAACAGAATCTTCTTCAGGCTCAAAACAACCTGGCCGTGACCACGGGCAATATTCCGACGGGCTTGGTTGCCGTTTTCCGCGCACTCGGCGGCGGCTGGCAAATCCGGGACGGCAATGGTTTCGTCACCGCCGCGACGAGCGAGGAGATGCGCCACCGCACCGACTGGGGCGCGCTCCTGCCAGCCGCTGGCGAGCCGCCGCTTCCTGCTCCGGGTTTGCCTGGATCCGAGGACCGTGGGCCGACAGTTCGGGCGCCGGAATGGTAAAGCGCGACAGAATGAAAAAGGGGCGGTCCGCTATGCGGTCAAGATTTTGCACAGCGAAAGGCAGTGGCTGGGTGAGAAAAGACCAGGCATGCCGGTGGCACGCCACCGCCATTTTGGCGCTTGCTCTCGCCGTCCTCGGCGCATCGGCGAGCCCAGGTTTTTCTGAATCCTGGTGGGAGAAAATGATGCGCAAAGGCGCGCCCGCCGAGCAGCCTGCACCCGCAGCGCCGGCCGGCGCGCCCAACAATGTGGCCCCGGCAGCCCCAAACGATGCGCAGCCCGCGGTTTCCCGCCCGGCGGTACAAGTGGTCCTGCCAAAGGTTCAAAACGTGAGCGAATATATTGAGCTCACCGGCAATGCCGCGTCCGTCAACACGGTCAAACTGATCGCCCGGGTGGAAGGATATCTCGATCAGATCCACTTCCTGGACGGCTCGATCGTCAAGAAGGGTGATCTGCTGTTCACCATCCAGCAGGAGCAATACAAGGCGCAGCTCGCGCAGGCCGAAGCCCAGGTCCGGGCGCAGGAGGCGGCGCTATTCTACGCCAATACGGAAGTGGAGCGCTATACGGCCCTGCAAAAAAAAGACGCCGCCGCGCAGGTCGATGTCGACCACTGGAATTTTCAGGCGAAAAAAGCAGAGGCCAACTTCCTTCGGCCCAGGCGCAAATCGATATCGCCAAGCTCAATCTCGGCTATACCGAGGTGCGGGCGCCGTTCGACGGGCAGATGGGCAAACATCTTGTCGATGTCGGCAATACCGTCGGCGGCGCCGGGCAGCAAGGCCGTGCTTGCCGAGATCACGCAGCTCGATCCGATCTATGTCGTCGCCAAATCGAGCTCGGAACAGGAGCGCTGCAGATCCGCGCCAACCTCGACCAGCGGCGGTTGACGCTGGACGAATTGCACAAGGTGCCGATCGAGGTCGCGCTATCGCGAACCGAGACTGGCTATCCCTGCGCAAGGGCACGATGCAATATGTTGCGCCGGCGATCGATCCGTCGACCGGGAACGCTTGATGGTGCGCGGCATTCTGCGTAATCCCGACCGCACTCTGATCCCGGGCATTTTCGTCAAGATGCGCTTGCCGATGGGCAGGAACGCTGAAGTCGCGCTGCTGGTGCCGGTCCGTGCGGTGCAGGAGGATCAGGGCGGCCGTTATCTCCTCGTCGTCGGACCCAGACGATGTCGTCGAGCAAGCGCTATGTGCAGCTTGGCGCGCAGGTTCGGCGATCTGGCGGTCGTCACCAGCGGTCTCGACGGCCGGCGACCGCATCGTCGTCGGCGAACTCTGGCGGGTCATCCTGGAACCAAGGTGCACTCCGAAAGCTCACGACGCGCCATCAGGCGGAGTACCGAACAGCGACGGCCCCGCCGATGATCTCGAAGTTTTTCATCGAGCGCCCGGTTCTCGCCAACGTGCTGGCGATCGTGCTGGTGGTGATCGGCGCTAGTGTCGCTGTTACCGGCTGCCGGTATCCGAATATCCCAACGTCGTGCCGCCAACCGTGCCGGTCACCGCAAGCTATCCCGGCGCCAGCGCCGCAGACCGTCATCGACACCATCGCGCTGCCGATCGAGCAGCAGGTCAACGGCGTCGACAAGATGCTGTACATGGAGTCGACCAGCGCCTCCGACGGCACCTACAGCCTGACGGTCACGTTCAAGATCGGCACCGATCCCAACATCGACCAGGTGCTGGTGCAAAACCGCGTTCAGCTCGCGCTCGCTCAACTGCCCCCGGCGGCGCAGTCTCAGGGCGTAAGCGTTCAGAAGAAAAACACCGCAATCCTGCAGATCGTCACGCTCAATTCGCCGGACGGCAAATACGAAGCCTGTATCTTCACAACTATGCGACGATCAATCTGGTCGACGTACTGGCGCGTTTGCCCGGCGTCGGCAGCGTGAAGGTGTTCGGCGCCGGCCGACTACTCGATGCGCGTCTGGCTCGACCCAGAAAAGCTGAACTCGTTCGGCTTGTAGCCGGAGGGACGTGATCAAGGCGATCCGGCAGCAAAGCCAGAACGTCGCGGCCGGCCAGATCGGCATGCCGCCGGCGCCGCAAAACCAGGAGTTCCAATACACCGTCGACATTCAGTCGCGGCTCAACGAGCCCGACCAATTCGCAGACATCGTCGTGAAGGATCAGACCGCGCAAGGCGGCCGCCTGCATACGTGTTACGCGATGTCGGATCGGATCGAGCTCGGCTCGCAGACCTATTCGCAGATATTCAATCTCAACGGCCGGCCGGCCGCGGGGATCGCCATTTATCAAACGCCGGATGCCAATTCGTTGCATGTAGGCAAGGAGGTAGCGGCGAAAATGGCGGACCTCGCTCGCCGTTTCCCGCACGACCTCAGATATGACATTCCGTACAATACGACGATCTTTATCAATGCTTCTATCAATGAAGTTTATGATACGCTCTACGAGGCGGGCGTCCTCGTCCTCATCGTAATATTGATCTTTTTGCAGAATTTCCGGGCGACGCTCGTCCCGGCAACCACGGTTCCAGTCACGATCATCGGCGCCTTCGCCGGCATGGCCGCGCTCGGCTTTACGGTCAACCTATCGACCTTGTTCGGCATCGTGCTCGCGATTGGAATCGTCGTCGACGATGCGATCGTCATTGTGGAAGCCGTGTCGCGCTATATCGAGCGCGGCATGTCGGGCCACGACGCCGCCGTCAAGGCGATGGGAGAGCTCATCGGACCAATCATCGGCATAACGCTCGTTTTGATGGCCGTGTTTCTGCCAGCTTCTTTTCTGCCTGGCCTCACCGGCAAAATGCTCGCCCAGTTTGCCATGGTGATTGCGGTAACGGCTTTCATTAGCGCGATCAATGCCTTGACTCTAAAGCCGACGCAATGTGCCCTATGGTTGCGCGCGCCGGTGCCGCCAGACAAGCGTAATATTTTCTATCGCGGCTTCAATGCCGCCTATGACCGCTTGGAAAATATCTATGCCTGGCTGATCGGCGCCATCGTCAAACGCGCTGGTCTCGTTGTGTTCATCGGGGTTATTGTGGCCGGTTTGGGGATTTGGGGAATTGCTCGCCTGCCAACGGCCTTCATTCCCAACGAGGACCAAGGCTACGCGATGATCGCCGTGCAATTGCCCGATGGCGCGGCGCTCGGACGCACGGTCAACTCGCTAAACGAGGCAACCAAGATCGCCCTCGCAACGCCGGGGGTAAATCGAGTGATCACGATTGCCGGAATTTCCGTCCTCGACAATAGCGCGACGCTTTCTAATGCCGGCGTTAATTATGTCATCTTCGATGATTGGAAAAAGCGTGCCAAGGCAAAGGGGCAAGATCTCGTGTCGCTCCTCACCGGGTTGCAGAAGAAGATCGAGTCCATTTCCGACGGGAGGGCTTTCGTGCTGGTGCCGCCCCCGATCCAGGGGATCGGCAATGCCGGCGGCTTCCAGATGCAGGTCCAGCTGCTCGGCGGGAGCTTCAACTACACAAAGTTAAATGATGCGACGCAGGCGGTCGTCAATACGGCCAAGGCCAACCCGCAGATGCAGCGGATCTCTCACGACCTTTCGACCGGATGCTCCACATGTCGGCCTCACCGTCGATCGTGTCCAAGCGGAAACCTTGCGAGTCCCGGTTGGCGATGTGTTTGCCGCGCTAACCTCTTACGTTGGTTCGACCTATATCAATCAATTCAACAAATTCGGTCTCTCGCTACAAGTCTATGCGCAGGCCGAATCGCAGTTCCGTCTGCAGCCGGACGACCTTCTCGAATATGTATGTTCGCAGTCAGGACGGAAACATGGTTCCAATCGGAACGCTCGCCCATCTCGCCCCGCTCACCGCGCCATCGCTGATCACGCTCTACAATCTCTACCCATCCGCCACGATCATCGGATCGCCCGCGAAGGGCTTCAGTTCCGGCCAGGCGATGGCGTCCATGGAGGCTATTGCCGCCAAGACGCTGCCAAGCGACGTCGGCTACGAATGGACCGCCATGTCCTATCAGGAAAAGGTCACAGGCAATCTGCTCTATTGGGGCTTTGCCCTGTCGGTGCTGCTTGTATATCTCGTCCTTGCCGGACAATATGAGAGTTGGATCCTGCCGCTCGCCGTGATCTCGGCGGTTCCACTCGCGCTGCTTGGCCCGGTGACAACGCCTGACGGAGTCTCGGGGTCGACAATAATCTTTATGTTCAGATCGGGCTGATGCTTCTGATTGCCTTGTCGGCCAAGAATGGCATTCTGATCGTCGAGGTGGCGCGCGAATTTAGGATTATCGACCGCAAGCCGATATTGGAAGCGGCGGTCGACGCGGCGCGCACCAGGTTCCGGCCGATCCTTATGACTTCCTTCGCCTTCATTCTCGGCGTCCTGCCCCTCGTGCTTGCGACCGGTGCCGGCGCAAACGCGCGCCGCTCCCTGGGGATCAGCGTTTTCACCGGCATGATCGCGTCGACCTGCCTCGCGGTCGTGTTTGTTCCGGCATTCTTCGTGGTGCTGCAAAGACTTCAGGAGCGCAAGGGTCAAAAGGGTCAAAAGAGGCCGGTGGAACAAGTCATCCCGGCGCGAGCTCCATGAGTGCTTATGTGTAGTGGCGAAACGCTACTAAGAGCAGCTAGGTTCGTTGATGTTCGCCACCGTCTAGGAGCGTATTCCGGATTTATCACATAACCAATTGTTCTATTGGCGCTCCCTAGGGAAGCGGAAAAATCGCGTGAAATCAGCGGGTTAGCACAAAGGTTTGGTGAAAATCCGCCTATTGAAAGTAAATCGATTTTAGGCGCCAGCCCCAAACCGCGACGCGGCGGCGGGGGCACGAATGGCAGACTTCCTTGAGCTCATCGAACCCGTTGCACGGAGCCTCTTGGGCGAGACGAACAAGTCGCTCTCGACAAGCACAGAGCTACGCTTCGGAACGCATGGCAGTATGACTGTCAAGATCGGCGGGGCGCGTCGCGGAACTTGGTACAACCACGAACTCAATATTGGCGGCGGAACAATTGATCTTGTTAAGGCTCAGCTCGGCTGCGGCGACAAAGAGGCTTTCGACTGGCTGCGGCGCGAATTCGGCGACCTTGCGGGAGCTCCCGAGCGCTCGACCGGCGATCGAAAGATTGTAGCGACCTATCCCTATCTCGACGAGACGGGCGCGACGCTTTTTGAAGTTGTCCGCCATGAGCCAAAGGGATTCCGGCAAAGACGCCCAGACGGTAATGGCTTTGTCTGGAACGTCAAAGGCGTGCGGCAAGTGCCTTATAGGCTTCCCGAACTCATAGAGGCCACTGCCCTCAGCCATCCGGTTTTCATTGTCGAAGGGGAGAAAGACGCGGACGCTCTCGCGTCCTTGAATTTCCCCGCGACGTGCAACGCGGGCGGCGCGGGCAAATGGCGGCGTGAGTTTGCCAGTTTTTTCGAGGGCGCCGACGTCATCCTTTTGCCTGACAATGACGACGCCGGCCGCGATCATATGGGAAAAGTCGCGCGTGCATTGGTAGGAACAGCTGCCCGAATCCGCGTGCTTGACCTTCCAGATTTGCCCCGCAAGGGCGATGTTTCGGATTGGCTCGCAGCTGGTGGCACGCCGGAGGCTTTGCTCGCCCTTATCGATGGCGCGCAAGATTGGAAGGCAAAGCCAGTCACGCGGTTGCCTGCTATCTGGTACGGCGATGAAGACAGCGTGGCGCCGCTCTCGTGGCTCGTGAAGGGCCTTTTCGTGAATGGCGGCTTGTCCGCGCTCTATGGTCAACCAGGGACGTCGAAAAGCTTCCTTGCGCTCGACCTGGCCTTGCACATAGCGCATGGCCGCGATTGGTTTAATCGCCGCGTCGCGGCCGGCGGCGTCATCTATGTGACCGGCGAAGGCGCGAGCGGAATGCTCTCTCGCATGAAGGCATGGCGCAAAGAGAAGGAAGGCGCAGCTCGCGCCCCATTCGTGCTCATTCCGCAATCTGTGAATTTGTACGACTCCGACGACGGCGCCGAAACTCTTATCGACGACGTGCGCCAACACGCTCAAACAATGGACTGCGCGCCTCGGCTCGTTGTCTTGGATACATTAAGCCGCATGATCGGCAGTGGCGACGAGGACCGAGCCGCTGATATCAATCGCATCATCCAACGCGCCGCGCGCATTCAGTGTGAGACGGGTGCGCATGTTCTCATCGTTCATCACTCAGGCAAGGATTCGAGCCGTGGCGCGCGCGGTTCGAACAACATTCAGGGAGCAACAGAGACACTCGTCAAACTTGAAAAGTACGAAAGCGGCCTCGTCGAGGCGACAGTCGAAAAGGTGAAGGACGGCGGCAACGTCGATCCGTTCAAATATACGCTTGCGCAATCGATTTTAGGCGAAGATGCAGACGGTGACGATATCACCTCTTGCGTCATTGTCGCCTCAGATGCGAGCGCGGGCGTCGAACGGAAAGGCCCGCGCCTTACTGAATTCGGACAAGATCGCACTCGACGCTTTGCGAGAAGCTGTTCTCGACTACGGGGAACCATCGCCAGGGGTTTCGCAAATTCCCTCAAGCATTCATCGCGTCGTGAAGATCGAGTCCTGGCGCGCCATTGCCTATGACAAGGGTGTGAGCGAGGTTGATACGCCCGAGGCAAGAAAGAAGGCTTTCCAGAGAATCCGCGAGCGTCTCCAAGCGAGGGCGAAGATTGGTGTATGGAGGGAGTTTGTATGGCTTGCCGAGTGACCGGGACAGCCGGGACATGTCCCGGCGGGACACCATGTCCCGGTGAGGCGGGACACGGGACACCCTTTAGGGGGTGTCCCGTGTCCCGTCACTCTCACCGTCCCGATGACCTGTCCCGGCAACTTGACGATCTGGCGAGGCGCATCGATCGGCTGACCGTCTCACATCGGGACCCGGAGAAGTTCTTCGTCGATCGGAGCGATATATCGAAGGATTTAAGGCTGGTGGCGCGGGTCCTTCCCCATATGATTGGGGCGGGTCGCAGCGCCCCGAGATTTCCTTAGACGAACCCGTTTTAGCAGCTAAAGTTTCAAGCTTAGAAAGGTTTAGAATGCTGGAAACCCAATCCTCATTGTTGCCGTTTCAAGATGAGGGGCCGCCAAAAACGCTATCGAAGACAGGTTTTGCGGAGCATGTTGGCGTCACGCCTGGCCGCGTCTCGCAAATGATCACCAGCGGGCTTCCCGTCGAGCCATCGGGGCGCATTCGCGTCGCCAATGGCCTGGGTTGGATGGACGCCAACATAGACGCCAATCGCCGCCGCGCCGGGACAGGCGTGACAGGCAGTTCCGGTGCACTTGTCACGGGTGTCACTCTTACCTCACGGGCGCCCGGGATCAGGCGGAGGCGGAAATCTCGCGCCTTAAGGCCGATCGCCTCGCCTCCCGCTTGATCGACCGGCGGACCACGCTGCGGCTTGTCGAAGGCCGCGCCAAGTTCGAACGTGATGCCCTGATAGGCTGGGTCAACCGCGCCGCTCCGCTCATCGCGGCGGAAACGGGCGCGGACCTTTCCAAAGTCACCGCCATCCTTGACCGCGAGATTCGCGCGCATCTTGCTGCAATGGCCGAGAAGCCGCTGGAACTTCCAAAATGATGGACGAAGCGGAGACTCTTCGCCTCATCGACGAAGCCTGGCGGCGCGGCCTCATGCCCGAGCCCCAAATCACTATTTCGGAATGGGCAGACAAGCACCGCGTCTTACCGACAACAAACGCTGAGCCCGGCCCGTGGCGCACCGCTCGCGTGCCCTATCTTCGGGACATCATGGACGCCCTTTCCTCGTCATCACCGATCGAACGCGTCGTGTTCATGAAGGGCGCGCAAACCGGCGGCACCGAGGCTGGGCTCAATGCAATAGGATATTGGATCGATCACGCGCCAGGAACGATTCTCGCGGTTTGGCCCAGCCTCGACATGGTACGCCGAAACTCGCGGGTTCGCATCGAACCCTTGATCGAAGGCACGCCGTCGCTTCGCGCCAAGATCGCGCCCGCCCGTGCCAAGGATCCCGGCAATACTGTCACCCAAAAGGAGTTCGCGGGCGGAACCCTGGTCATGACCGGCGCGAACTCCGCCACGGGCCTCCGGTCGCTACCAGCGCGCTATCTCGTGCTCGACGAAGTCGACGGCTTCCCGGTCGATGCCGACAACGAGGGCGACCCGGTCGCGTTGGCGATCCAACGCACCGCGACCTTTCGCGGGCGCCGCAAAATCTTGATGATCTCGACACCGACGGACGCCGGCGCGTCGCGAATCGAAAAGGCTTTCCGCGAAACCGATCAACGCCGCTATTTCGTGCCATGCCACCATTGCGGGACATTCCAAGTCCTGAAATGGTCTGGCGTCAAATGGCCCGAGGGCGAGCCGCGCAGGGCCTTCTATGCCTGCGAGGAATGCGGCGGGGTCATCGAAGAGCGCGACAAGCCGTCGATGCTCGCCGCCGGCGAATGGCGGCCCACGGAGCCGGGCGACGGCCGCACAGCCGGGTTTCACCTGCCAGCACTTTACTCGCCTTTCGAGACATGGGGCGAGATCGCCGCCGAGTTCGTCATCGTGCATCGCGACGCGCTTCGGCTTCGCGTCTGGACCAACACCAAGCTTGGGGAACCTTTCGAAGACCGCGAAAGCGCGGCGATCGAGGCCAGCGGTTTCCTGTCACGCCTCGAAGACTTTGGCCAACGGCTCCCCGAGAAAATCGCGGTCGTCACGGCTGGCGTTGACGTGCAAGCCGATCGGCTAGCGTTGGAAATTGTCGGCTGGGGCGCGGGCGAGGAATCATGGAGCCTCGAATATTCGGAGCTTTGGGGCAACCCCGCCGAGCCGGACCTATGGGCGACGCTTGACGGCGAACTCTCCCGCACTTTCGACCATCCCCGCGCCGGGCCGATGCCGATTCGCGCAACTTGCATCGATTCGGGCGGCCATCACACGCAAACAGTCTATCGCTACGCCCGCGACCGCGCGGGCCGGGCGGTGTGGGCCATTAAGGGGCGGGGCGGCCCTGGAATTCCGCTCTGGCCGCGACGGCCGCCAAGGCCCAACGAAAAGGTTTATTCGCCATACGTGCTGGGCGTGGACGCTGGCAAGGAAGTCGTCACGACGAGGCTGCGCATCGCCGAGTCCGGCGCGGGCTATTGCCACTTCCCGGAAGGGCGGGATCTTGATTATTTCCGCATGCTCGGCGCCGAGAGACTGGTGCGCACCTATCGGCGCGGCGTCGCCTTCCGCCAATGGCGCAAAGACCCGGCGGTGAACAATGAGGGGCTTGATTGCCGGATCTACGCCTTTGCGGCACTGTCCGGCTTGATCGCGCGCGGCTTGCGGCTCACGGTTGAGGCGAAGCAAATCGGCGATCTGCCCTTGCGGGAGGTGGCAGCGGCTGCACCCCCAGCGACACGGAAGACGGTCATTCGGTCAAGCTGGATGGAGAGGTGAATGGTTCAGCCAGTATGGCCTTATGAAGATCGCTCAGACAGAAATCTATTTTGCCTTTCTTAACCCAATCGTGAGCTGTTCTAAGCCTATATTCTTGATGACTATTCGTTGCTGTTCGTATGAATTCTTGTAGCCGTGCCAACGCCTCTGTCTTTGGACAATGGCCGCTCGAAATATCACGAAAGAGAGCTTCCAAGGCGTCACGCCTATTCATTGATTAGCCTTCTTCAGCCGGACACCGGCTCCGCTGCCATTCTGATCGATGAATTCGACGCCGTCCGCTTCGAACGCGCGCCGGAGAGCCTCTAAGGTTGGACCGTGCGCGGTTCCGCCCGCCTCAAGACGCGTAATCGTATTCCTGTGCACGCCGGACTTTTCAGCTAGGTCTCTGACTGACCAATGCAAGGCCGCGCGGGCCATTCTAATTTGTGCGCTTGTCATTATATGGTGCTTGTGTCATATTGTGCGATAGACACAATAATGTGTCAGACGCACAATATCACAAGAGGCACAAAATGGCTAGTAAACAAAAACTTGGCAAGGGCCTGGCGGCATTGACCGCATCCGGCCCAGCCATCTTGTCCACAGAAGAAGCCGCGGCGGCCGATGAGACCGGCGCGGCGATGCGAATCGAGCAAACGCGGTATGAGCGTGCCATCCTCGATTTCGAGGCGGAAGTGCGCCGCCGACGCGATGCCATGCACGCAGAGCATCTCGAAAACATGCGCACAATTTTTGCTGAGGAGGGCGAGTGATGGCCGTCAAATCAAAGACCACACCAAAAGACATCGCTAAGGTTGCGGCAACTCTGCCGTCTACACCTTCGTTACGAAGTGCATGGTTGTTTCTAAATTCCATAGGGAGTGGCAGATGTATTTTGCGTATTGGTCAAAGGGTATATTTGATCGATTTGAACGATATAAGAATAAATCCGCATGACGATTATGTCGTTCTTTTAAGTGACGGGTCGATCTCCGTCACAAAAATTCGCTCAGATCCTGACGATTTCCGCAATTCAGCCCGTGCCGCTTGGATCGACTGCAATATTCCAACGGCGCATGGCATCGTCACCACAGGACAGGGAGTCACAATCATGGGAAAGGTTTGTGAGGATGCGCTGATAACAGAGCTTTCGGCTACCACGCCATGAAGCTCCGCGCGCCAAGCTATTGACATTCGTCTGAGGTTTCCACATATTCAGACAAATGTCGGAGGATATGATGGCGATTCGATTTTTAACCTTATGCCGGGTTCTTGGTCTTAGCCCTTCTCGCATCGAGCAAATGATAAGCCGAGGCATCTTCACCCCGGAAACCGCTACAACACCTGGCAAGGCGCGCGATTGGACCGCGAACGATGTTGTCGCGTTGATCCTGTTCGAGCGCTTTTTTTCCCGTGGAATGCCACCTGAGCAGGCTCAGGCGCTTTCCTACTTAATCTCCCCAGGCGCCCTTGGTGGAAAGCTCCTTGTCGTATGGCCTGATCCTAAACACAACGCTGGCGGCTGGACGCATGACGTCGTGGATCGCCGCTCGCTATCGCGATTTCTTAAAGAAGAGGCAATCTGGGAAGGCGTAGTCATTGATATCGACGCCGTCGCCGAGCGTGCGCTCGACGCGATCGAGCAAGCGACCGTGGCGGGCGGATAAGCGAGTGCTTTCCGCCCCTTCCCGCATCATCGCCAGCGCCCTTCGCGGCCTTGGACTTTCGCGCCAGGCGGCACGCTACGAGGCACGCATCGCAACCCGCGCCTTCGGCTACGATGGCGCGGCGGGCGGACGGCGGCTCAAACATGCGGGCGAAATTCCGCTTCCACTCTCGCAACAGCTTGCGGCACGCCAGCCGCTGGCGTGGCGCGGGCGCTATCTGGCCGCGAATAACGGCTTCGCGGCGGCGGGCGTGACGGCTTGGGAAAGCGCGCTGATTGGCACGGGCATCAAGCCGCAATCGGGCCATCCTGACCCCATGGTGCGCAAGCGAATCAATGCCGCTTTCGCCGCATGGACCGATCGCGCCGATGCAGACGGCCTTCTCGACTTCTATGGCATGCAGACCATCGTCGCGCGCCGTCTTGTAACCGATGGCGAGCACTTTGGGATGTTTGTCCACGGGAATGACGATGCTTTTAGAGTGCGCCTCATGGACGCCGAGCAATGCAACGGCTCCTATCATTCAGAGCTCGCCAACGGGGCCAGGATTGTAGCGGGCGTCGAATTCGATGGCGCCGGCCGCCGCGTGGCTTATCACGTGTGGAAGCAACGGCTCGGACTTCCGGTTTCCGTCAGCCTCGAATTGCTCCGCATCCCGGCCGAGGACATGGTGCATGTGTTCAAGCCAGAGCAGGCCGGGCAGGTGCGCGGAATCTCATGGTTCGCCCCAATCCTTTTACGCCTGGCCGATCTCGATTCGTCTCATGACGCGCAACTGATGCGCCAGAAAATTTCCGCCTTGTTGACCGGCTTCATTGTCGATCCAAATGGACAAGCCGCCGGGTTCGAAGGCCAGCCAGACGGCAATGGAAATCTCGATGGGGGTCTCGAACCTGGCGTTCTAAAGACCTTGCTTCCAGGCCAGGACATTCGCTTCTCTGACCCGGCAAATATCGGCGCGGAAGCGATCGAGTTTTTGAAGATCACCGCGCGCGAAATTGCAGCCGGTCTTGGTGTGCCATACGAACAACTCACCGGCGATTTGTCCGGGGTCAATTTTTCATCGATCCGCGCCGGTCTGGTTGAGTTCCGCCGCCGCGTCGAGGCCGTCCAATTCAATGTCGTCGTACACCGCTTTTGCCGTCCAATCTGGCGCCGGTTCGTGACGACGGAAATCCTGGCAGGCCGCATCGATGCGCCGGGCTTTGAGCGCGACCCGGAGCCCTACCTCTCCGCGAATTGGTTGCCGCCGAAAACCGATTGGGTCGATCCGCTCAAGGACGCGGAAGCCGAAATTCTCGCAATCAATGCAGGCCTCATGAGCCGCCGCGAAGCGGTCGCGATGCGTGGCCGGGATCTCGAACTGCTCGATGATGAGATTGCGGCCGACAAGGCCGCCGCCGAGAAACTCGGGCTGTCTTTCTCGACCTTCGCCATGCGCCCCGCTCAGCAGCAGAATTCCAGCCGAGGAAGACATATGAACCTCGACGTCTTGACCAGAGCCGCGCCGCTTGCGCCTTCATCGTGGAATTCCGACGCACGTTCGTTCGACGTGACCTTCGCGACCGAAACGCCTGTGGAACGGCGCGACGCACGTGGTCTTTATTTTGAAGTGCTGTCGATGGACGGAATGGAGACGGCGTCCGCCGAACTCCCCGTTCTCAACTCGCATGCGCGCGGGAGCCTATCAAGCCAGATTGGGAGTGCTGGACGCATTCGTGCGGTTGGCGGGGAAGCTCTCGCATCTGTCAGGCTCTCGCGCGCTAATCCAATAGCCGATCGCGTTGCGATCGATCTCGACGGCGGCCAGACGTTTGGCGTCTCGACCGGATACATCATCAAGCAAGCGAAAGAAACGGCTCGCGATGGTTCGCGCTATATCACCGCGACCCGCTGGACCGTCGTTGAAATCTCGCTCACTCCAATCCCCGCCGACCCGCGAACAGGCATAAGAGGCTTGTACATGACGGTCGAAAACCAGCCGGGCACCGCCCCGGAACCAAACCCTATGGCGGTCGCGGAAAGGACCGTCATCAATACTGAAATCCGTTCCATCGCTCGCATCGCGGGCTTGGATCAGCCTTGGATCGAATTCGCAAATCGACGGTGCCGCGACGGTGGAATTGGCTCGAGCCGCTGCCTTCGAGGCTATGTGTAAGCGTACAGCGCCATCCTCGCAGATCCGAACCCAAGCCACGGTCAGAGTCGATCACAATGACCCGGAATTTAGAGCGAGGACAATCGGCGAGGCGTTGTTCACGCGCGTGACGCCGAGCCATAAACCGAGTGAAGCCGCGCGGCCCTATATCGGTTTGAGCATCCCGGAAATCGCTCGCGATTGCTTGCGCACGCGGGGCTATTCGACCACGGGGCTTGGCTCGGCAACAGTCATCGAACGCGCGTTGCAATCCACGTCCGATTTTCCACTACTTCTCGCCGACACGGTCAATCGCACTTTGCGCATGGCCTATAAGTTCAGCTCCCGCCGGTGTCCGGCGCCTTGGGCGCGAGACCACGGCGAAAGATTTTCGCGCCAAGCATCGGTTGCAATTCTCGACGGCGCCGACGTTGCTGCCGATTAACGAACATGGCGAATTCGTCTCGGGTGCAATGGCCGAAGCACAAGAAGTCGTATGCGGTCACAACCTTCGGGCGCATCATCGGCTTTACCCGACAGGCCATGATCAATGATGATCTTGGCGCTTTTACCGATGTGAGCCGCCGCATGGGGCAGGCCGCCGCGCAGTTCGAAGCGGCATTCCTGGCCAACATTGTCACAAGCAATCCGACGATGAGCGACGGAAATGCGCTGTTCTCGACAGCGCACGCCAATGTCGCTGCGAGTGGGGCGGTCATTTCCCTGACTACGCTGAGTGCGGCACGCCAAGCGATGCGCGAGCAGACTGGCCTGCTTGGCGAGCCGATCAGCGCGACGCCAAAATTCCTCCTTGTCGGGCCGGGCCAGGAAACGGCCGCCGAGCAAATGGTTTCTGAGATTCAGCCGATCGAACCTCAGGGCGTCAACCCGTTTGTCGCCAAGCTGCAAGTCGTGGTCGACCCCCGCCTGACGGGGACGGCGTGGTATCTGGCCGCAGATAGCTCCGAGATCGACGGTCTCGAATACGCCTATCTCGAAGGCGCAGCGGGTCCGCAAATCACCAGCGAGCTCGGCTTCCAAGTAGACGGTGTCCGCTTTCGCATTCGTCTCGACTTCGGGGGTGCCTTCGTCGATTGGCGTTCTTGGTACATGAACGCGGGAGCCTAAGCATGGATGAGCAGACGCGGCTTCAATATCTGAGCGACGCGCAAGCCGCTCTGCACAAACTCATCATCGGCACGAAAGTCGTCGAAATCCATCATGGAGACAAAGAGGTCATGCGGTTTACGCCGGCCAATATAGAACGCCTGCGGGCCTACATCGCGGAGCTTCGCGGCGGTCAGATTTCCATGGTCAAATTCTCAACCTCAAAAGGACTATGCGAATGAAAAATTTCGTTCAACCCGGTGAAACCATCACCGTCCAAGCGCCAACCGGCGGCATTGTCTCCGGCGCAGCCGTAAGTATCGGGTCATTGTTCGGCGTCGCGGCTTTCAGCTCGCCGGCCGCCGCGCCGGTCGAAATCGTGACTGAAGGTGTCTTCGATCTGTCCAAGACGAGCGGCGATACCTTCAACGCCGGCGATAAAGCCTACTGGAACGACACGACAAAATTGGTCACTTCGACCGCAACTTCCAATCTTTGGATTGGTGTTGTCACGCAAGGGGCAAACGGCGGCGCGGCGACGGTGCGGGTACGCCTGAATCAACATCCAATCTGAGGGGCGTCCATTGAGGGCGCCGCGCGGCCCGTCCGATAGCGGGAAGCTTTTCTCCTGCCCCTCGCAACGGAAAGACAGGACAAGGAAAGCAAGGCCGCAATTTTTTTCGAGACCGATAGATGCGAAAATCATCCGCTTTACCGCAAAATCTTCCGCCCCGGCTGATTGGCATCGATGCGGCCGCGGCCTATGTCGATATCTCGCCCACGAAATTTGCCTCTCTCGTCAAGGAAGGCCGCGCACCGTCACCAAAGCGAATTGACGGCCGCAAAGTTTTTGACGTGCGCGACCTCGACCGCTTCGCTGACCGCCTCCCCTATGAAGGTCCGTCACCTGTGGATGACTCATGGAGCGACGTCGATGCCCCGTAAGCTTCCGCCGCATTGCGAATCATGGCGCGACCGCCACGGCAAGCTGCGCGTTTATTTTCGCCGCGACAAAGGGCCGCGAGTCGCGTTGCCTAGTGAAATAGGGACGCCGGCTTTCATTGAGGCCTATGCGGCGGCGATGGCTGGCAAACTGCCCGCCACGCCGAAGCGAGGCATTGCGCCCGCTCCCGGAACGTTTGCGGCTCTCATCAACTCGTATATGCGCAGCGCCGCTTATGTGGAGCTGCGAGCGACAACAAAGAAGGGCTACGCCGCGCGCCTTGATGCGATCTATGCGCAGCATGGTCATCGCACCGTTGCTGGATTGACCCGCGAACGCATCATCACAGGCATTATGCAGCCTTACGCTGGGCGCCCTGGCGCGGCGCTGGATACTCTCAAAAAGCTACGCGTTCTGATCCGTCACGCCATCGACCTCGGATGGCTTTTGCATGATCCATCGCTTGGTATAAAGCGGCCGAAGATCGGAGAGATTTGATCATGGACGGACGACGAAATCGCAAAATTCGAGGCGCGGTGGCCGACCGGGTCGAAGCAGCGCCTTGCCTTTGCCCTGCATCTATACACCGGCCAGCGACGCTCAGACGTGCACAGGATGACATGGCGCGACGCGGCTGGCTCCACTATCCATGTCACACAACAAAAGACCGGTGCAAAGCTCGCAATCCCCCTGCATCGCGATCTTCGCAGCATCTTAGACGCAGCAGACCGCAAACACGTTGCGATACTCGTTACGGAATTCGGGAAACCGTTCACGGTCGACGGCTACAGCCAATGGTTGCGTGCGGCTATCACGGCCGCTGGGCTCCCGCTCACGTGCCAGCCGCACGGGTTGCGCAAGGCTGCTGGACGCAGGCTCGCCGAGGCTGGATGCTCGGCGAGGGAGATCATGTCTGTACTTGGACACAAGACGCTCGCCGAGGCCGAGCGCTACACGCGCGATGCTGATCAAGCACATCTTGCGACGTCTGCTTTCGCACGCCTGGAAGGGAATAAGGAGAACATAACCGCCCAAACCGAACCAAAAAAGTTTGGGAAAAAACAGAATAAAACGAGCAAAAACATAAAGATAGGTTTTGGGTTGGCGCTCCCTAGGGGAATCGAACCCCTGTTTTCGCCGTGAGAGGGCGACGTCCTAGACCGCTAGACGAAGGGAGCCTAAAGCAGTCGAACTGGGTTCTATCTCGCGGCGGGCGGAGCCGCAAGTTCGCGCGCGTTATGCTGGCCACGCAGCCTCGCAAAGCTGCATTTTTTGCGATTTGGGTTTTCTATCGCGCCTTGGCTTCCAATGCCGCTGTTTCCGCTATAGGCATGAAATCATGACGGATCGCTCCATCGAACTGCCTTGCCCGCCGGCGCCCCGCCCACTCGACGCGCCGCTTGGCCCTTTTGCGACGATGCTAGCCTTGCGGCGCAACCCAATCGAAACCTGGACCAAAGCGCATTTCGAATTGCCAATTCTTGTTGGCCGCAACATCCTCGGCACGACCGCGGTGATTAACGATCCGGCGGCGATTCGCCGCGTGCTTGTCGACAACTCTGCCAATTATCCTAAGGACGGGTTGCAAAAGCGCTTGCTCGGGCCACGCTTGCGGGATGGGGTGGTGGTCGCCGAGGGCGAGGATTGGAAGATCCAGCGGCGCACGCTGGCTCCCTTGCTTACGCCTAAGACAGTCGGCTTATTCGCGCACGTCATCAACGCTGCAGCGGAAGATTGCGTCGAGCGATTGATGCGTCTGCGCGAGGGGCAGGTGGTCGATATTCAGCTAGAAATGGCGCGAGTTACGCTTGACGTTCTCGGCCGCACCATCTTTGCAGACGGGCTCGGGCGGAATGTCGATGACGTCGCCTCCGCCATCTCGCGTCTTCTCGCCACAGTCGGCCGCCTTGACCCCTTCGACATTCTAAATTTTCCCGATTGGTTGCCACGGTTCGGGAAATTCGGGGGACGTTCAGCGGACGCTTTCCTCGTTTCCGTCGTCGAGTCGCTTATCGCCAAGCGCAAACGCCTCATTGCCAGGAATGAAGCAAGCGCGGCGCGTGACCTGCTCACCATCCTCCTCGAAGCCCAAGATCCACAAAGCGGTGCCGGATTAAGCGATGCTCAAATCAAGGCCAATATCCAAACCTTTATCGCGGCGGGGTACGAAACCACCGCTAACGCCTTGACCTGGTCGCTTTTCCTGCTCTCCCACTCTGAGGAATGGCGGGCGATTGTCGCTGATGAAGCGAGCGCGGTGCTGCGCGGACCCGTGGAGGGCTACGCGGCGGGGCTAATTGCGACCAGGGCCGTGATCGAGGAAGCGATGCGACTTTATCCGCCCGCCCCCAGCATGAGCCGGCAAGCGGCAGACTCCGACGAACTTGCCGGCAAGCGTATCCAGAAAGGCACTTTGGTAATGATTGTGCTTTGGGTCTTGCACCGGCATCGCTTGCTTTGGGAAAATTCAGACTGTTTCGATCCGCGCCGGTTTCTCCCGGGTGCGCGAGAAACAATCAATCGATTTGCCTATCTGCCTTTTGGCGCCGGACCGCGGGTTTGCATTGGCGCATCCTTCTCAATTCAGGAGGCGGTAATCATTCTCGCCCACATCGTGCGTTCGTTTTCCTTTGAAGTGCAAAAAAACCATAAGGTGTTACCGCTGCAGCGCATCACCTTGCGGCCGAAGGGCGGCCTGCCGATGATCTTGCGATCGCGCGGCCGCCCTCCGGTTTCAACGCGGGCGTTTTTCCAAGCCCATGGATAAGTCGAGGCCCATCGCATTGGGCCCGATCAACAAAAGTGTTTCACCGCAATTGTCCCTCAGCCTGCCGGTTTATCAAACACCATCACCTTGGCAACGAAAGCGTTCACGTCACGCGTGTGAGTCAAACCGGATGTTTCGCCGATTGCCGCGAAATCCTCCTCGATATAACTCGAATAATACGGCTCATGAAAGCTCTGCGGGAAGAGCTCGAGGAGACCATCATAGATTGGCTCGTCGCCGCGCTGAAGCGAATCTACAAGGACAAAACGCCCGCCGGGTTTCAGCACGCGGGCGAATTCGCGGAAGATGATGCGGCGCACATTGGGCGGCAATTCATGGAACATGAAGATGCTCGTTACCGCGTCCTGACTGTTGTCCGGCATCGGAATCGATTCTCCGTTCCCGACGACGAGGTTGATCCGCGACCAGCGCTTCAATTGCTGCTTTGCCTCCTTTGCATAAGCTTCCGACAGATCGAGGCCGGCGGCAGACAGCCAGGGCCAGGATTGCTTGACGAAATCCAGAAAGCGGCCGGTGCCGCAGCCGACGTCCAGCAGTTTCAACCCACGCTGATCGCGCCCAGTGAAGACCTCTCGGAGCGGCGGCAAAGCCTGCCGGCGCGTGGCGTTTGCTGTCCCATTGAAGAGAACCTCGACCTGCGTATCGTAGCGTTTGGCTGAATTGTCCGTCATGTAGCCGCCGGACTGGAAGTGGAAATTCTGCAGAAAGTAGAGGGGCCGCTTCCCGCGAGTTCTCCTCGGTTAGCACCTCGTTGTGCTGGTTGTTCTCCCGGCGGCGGCGGGCATCGGGCAGATCTTCGAAGAAAAGCCGCGATCGGCTGAGCAGCGTCGCCAGCGAGCCATCGTGGTCCGCCGGCAAGGGATAGATGCCCGCCTCGACATTCGCGAGGTCGCGCTGGAGAAGTGCGGCCATATCCGCATAGAGGCGTTTGCGGTCCGGCACGGCTGCATCGGTATGGGCGCGAGGCCGCGCACTCCCGCTATCTTGTCGCCGCGCGCCCTCCGAAAGCCGCCGCATCGCAACGCTGTGCCCGACATACCAGGCAATGCGAGACAGCTGCGTGGCACCATAAGCGGCGCGGGTGGCGAGGCGAGAGATGGAATTGTCCATGGTATCTCTCGTTAGGATGCCAGCCAATTCTGACTGAGATAGCAACACCAATTGGCAGCATCAACCCTCTGGCGCTGCGGAAAAGCTGCCTCGGCGTTCATCCGAGAGGATAGGCTGCCTCGACGACATAAGGGCCGCCGCCGGTCGATGCTCGCGACGAGAACAACACGAAACGCTTCGCTTCGAACGGCCGCGACAAAAAATACCCCCGCGCGGAAAGATATTCGGCGACAGCGGCGCAGCTCGCCGCGCGCAGCCGCGCAAGCGTCACGTGCGGCGTGAATTTGCGCGGCTCGGGCGAAATGCCGATGCGCCGCATGAGCCTTTCTTGCTGGGCCTGGAGTTCGATCAAAGGTGCGGCGGGCTTGGCCCTGGCGACGAGAGCCCTGGGCTTGGCGCCGCCGAACGACCCGAGCTCCTCGATCGTCACGGTGAAAGGAGGCCGCCGGATTTGCTCGAGCGCTGCATGGATGTCGCGCGCGGTAGAATCGTCGATATCGCCGATGAAGCGCAAGGTCAGATGATAGTTTTCGGCGTCGATCCAGCGCGCGCCGGAAAGCCCGCCGCGCAACATGGCAAGGTCCATCGCGAGATCGGAAGGGATTTCGAGGCCCGTGAACAAACGGGGCATGGATCCCTCCTGCCGGTGCCAAGGAGCCGCGAATTGCCGCGGCAGACGGACTTAAGCATATGGTTACAACATTGTAGCGAAGATTTGGCGCGAAGTGAAATTTTGATAATGTCACATATTGATTTTCTGCGTCCGGCCCGAAGCGGCCCTTCGGCATTGTGCAGAAATCAAGCAGACCGTGTGAAAACTCACCAGAATGAGCGCCAGTTTATGGATTTCAGCCGATTCTCGGTAGTTCTCGTCCATCACAGGCTCGCCGAAATGCGAAAATTCGGTCGAGACGAACTATTTTTCGGCAAATTCTGAGTTTTCACACAGTCTGCAAGAAAAACGTACAACATCTAAGTTACTGTCATAATGGCGGTTTTGACGAAAATAGCCCTCTGAAACGTCAAGTTATTTAGAGCCGCGTGGCGCGTTCCATATTGAAGCTTATGTCTATTGGCTGACATTCGTAGTACGAGCTTCGGCAAGCCGCCGATTATCTCAATGGCTTGCCAGCAGCAGCATGACCGCGACGAAGCGGCCTCGCTCATGCAAGAGGCTGCGTGAGACGGGCTATTGTGCTTTTTCATGCGCCTCTTCCTTTTTTAGAGCGTATTCCTGCCGTGAAATCCACTTGCTGTGTTCCGTGGAAATGAGAGACTTCGACGCGCTCAACGAGAGCTTGTTTTGCAGTTACATCATTCATGTCTTTATACGGGCCGGAGTGAGCTAGATAAGAATATTTTTCGTGCCGGAGAGCTTCACAAGTTGATCTGTAGGTGATCCAGTTGTGTTGCCATTGATTGATCTGCTGCAGAGCTTCTAAAACGATGACGACACAACCGAGCACCGCTGTAGCAATTCCGTTAATTTGGGAGACGAGAGGAACAAGTGCAGCGCAGCCGACCTCAATCACCTTGAACCACTTGTATCGTGATTGAGCCTGCCCAGAGCGCTTGTCGTACCAACTAATTTGCGATTCGAGGCGCGCGTAGCCGCTCTCAACTTCCTGCTCTTCGGTCCCAATATTCATTTGGCATCTCTGATGAGGCGATCCAGTAGCTCATGATCCCAGGAATACCACTTCTCCTTTCTGTCTCGACACGGCTTAGGCAACGTCAGGCTGTTCGGGCCATCTTTGAAGCCCATGCATATGACGGTATTTCCCTTATCATAGCTTTCCTCCAATTCCCAACCGACCCAATAACTTGTGTGGGTTTGGTCGCTGACCATGCAAACTGTTACAGTGGTACGATTAATTTTTTCACGAATTTTTTGTTTAATATAAGCTTCACTGTGGCTTTTAATCTCTTTACGAACCAACTCGTCATAAAATTCGATATCAAAATTGTCGTTTGTAGCAAGTAATCGTAGACCGTTTACTTTATTTTCGTCTTCTATGCGAAAGCTTATAAATACGCGTTTTTTGATCATTTTGACTATTCCCATATCATTAGGTAAGTCCAAGCTGCGTTGTCTTATATACATTGCCATTTGCACGCGAGGTTCAGATTAAGCGGCAAAGGGATTTTCAAAGTACGATGCTTAAACATTCAGGCCTCAACGTACAAAAATCGGGATTTTCGTAACACGCGCCCGGCGCGCACAACACAAACTCGCTTGCCAAGGTGTACCCCCAAGTGGGGGTCATCGTAAAAGCTTCCCGAAAAACTACGCTAACTGTCTGTCCGGGAACATCTTGAATCTGAAGAGTCATTTATGATTCAAGGGAGGCGGCCTGATTCGAGGAGGGATCGCCGATGTGGACGGACAAGAATCGCGCACGCTATGACAGAAACCGCCTGCGTTATCCGAGCGATGTGACCGACGAAGAATGGGCGCTGATCGCGCCGCTTATTCCGCCGGCCCGGCGCGGGGGCAACAAGCGGACCGTGAATCTGCACGAGATCGTCAACGGACTTATGTACATTCTGAGCACCGGCTGCCAATGGCGGGCGATCCCGAAGGACCTGCCGCCGCGCTCGACGCTGCATGACTACTTCGATTTGTGGAACTGGGACGGCACGCTCGATCGCATCCATCACGCGCTTTATGTCGAATGTCGCGAAAGAGCAGAGTGCGAGGCATCGCCTTCCGCCGCGATTATCGACTCCCAGAGCGTGAAAAGCGCTGAAAAAGGGGGCCTTGCATCGACCCGCATGGCTATGACGCGGGCAAGAAGATCAAGGGCAAGAAGCGGCACATCCTCGTTGATACGCAGGGCCTCTTGATGCAAGCCATTGTGCATGCCGCCGATGTGCAGGATCGTGACGGCGGCGTGCTTTTGATGGCGAGCCTTTTTGGCCTCTATCCGTTCCTTCTGAAGCTCTATGCCGATGGCGGCTATCAGGGCGCAGGATTCCAAGATGGACTGAAGAAAATCCTCTCGCGCGTGAACGTCGAGATCGTCAAGCGATCCGATCAGGCAAAACGCTTCGTCGTCCTGCCCAAACGCTGGATCGTCGAGCGCACCTTTGCTTGGCTCGCGCGATGCCGAAGGCTGGCCAAGGATTGGGAATGCCTCAATCGCAAAGCGCTCGCGTTCGTCAAGCTCGCGTCCATCCGTCTCATGTTAAGAAAGCTATGCAATCCAATATGATCTTCCCGGACAAACTCTAAGGGCTATCACTCAAATCTGTTAGCAGCCAATCACCTTTGGCAACCGAATTGCGCAACAAAAAGGCTGTGATTTTTCAGTTGGTGGCCGGAATGCCGCATAAAGGAGCGTTTGTGTAACACCCGGAAACCATACCAATTTCTGCTTACCGTATGTTTGGGAAGATTCCACGATGACTCCGACATCGGTGAAATTACACTATGACCGTAGACGGTACCATAGGGGATGAAAGATGTCCAAGGAGTATGATGTCTTCATCATTTATAAACATAGAAGAAATTCCGGCCAAGCACGGGAAGTAGCAGACGCTCTCAGAGCAAATGGCCTCAGGGTGTGGTTTGACGTTGATACCCTCAACCTAAAGGAGGGGGTGCCGGTAAAAAATGATGCACTGGCTTCGCAACTTATAGCGGCTGTTAAATCAAGCCGTGTGGCCGTTGTTTTTGAAGCGCAACAAGAAGCCATCGTACTGCCTCCCGGAATGACGAAAGAAGACGCTATTTCATCCGGGATGGTTATGGTCGACGACTGGGGCAATTTAATCGCGTGGAATTGGCAAAAATTGGAGATCGACACCGCGAAATCGGTTATTGATGTGAATCCCGACAACTTCTCTCTAAATAGGGTAGTCGCAGAGGCGATCGAGTGTGTTAACGGGGCAATCGCTGAGGAGAAAGCGGCCGTCGCTGAGGAGAAATACGCGCGCGTCAAACCCACGGAAATATTATCGAAGTTGCGTACCATGAAATCACAGTTCCCTTGTAATGTCTTAGATGCGGCTCTTGTTCGTGCTGCCGAGTTAGCTGTAGAACACAAATCTGGGGACCGCGTGACTCGCGCTATTAGACTTGTTGAGGCAGCGATAAACGATGCAGTTTATGCGGACTATCGGGCCGAACTCAATTTGCGCGGCGACATCAGTCCTATCAAAGCTCATATTGCTTCTCTTCGAAGGGATATTACTTATGGAATTAATGTAGATGAGGTTCAGCTGCAGCAATTAGAAGAGCAGTTGGGTAAGTATGAGGCCAAGCTCGCTAAGATGCGTGCAACGGGAACACCCTTAATAAGTAGAGTCATAAGCTTAGAGGCTCAAATCCAGTCTCTGGAAGCTCAATCTGCAGATGGGGGCCTGCTTAAAAGAGCTTTCGCTCGCTGGAATCTCCGTAAGCCGATCAAAGAAAAGACCGCAGAGCTGACACAGCTACAAACCAAGCTAAAAAAAGAAAACGCTAGGAAGGTCATCGGACCGGATGCTATCGACCATGTGCACGCGCGGTGGGCGGCGAACTAAGCTGAGGAATGGACCGTGCCATTCTAGAACAGCAGTTGGCGCAATGCGAAGAGCACGTAGCGCTTGGCGTACGTCACATTAAGCAGCAGCGAGAGCTATTTGCGAAGTTAGAATCGGGGGAACCTCAACTCCACTGAAGCAAGAGCCTTACTGGCACCGTTTGAAAAGAATTCAGGGCGAGCATGTTGCTCATCGAGACCGGCTCCGTGCCGAGTTAGGCGTCATTCCCGATTAATTCATTAATTAAAAATTTTGCATCGCGAAGTTGCCTCAATAAAATCAGCCACTTACAGCGTGCAGAAATCAGGGGCGACTGTCTGGTCACCACCCATTGCTGAAATTCACGCTGCGGGACACGACCCGGCTGCCGGTCCGCCATCAAATGCACGTCACTCGGCGGCGAGATCTTGGCGGTCGAGCGACGTCAGCGCCGCATCCAAATCCGCGATGAGATCGCCGGCATCCTCGAGCCCGGCCGAGAGGCGCACTAGCCCGTCCGTGACTCCCAGCGAGGCTCGTGCCTCTGGCGTCAGCCTTTGATGCGTCGTGGTGGCTGGATGACAGAGGAGGCTTTTTGCATCGCCCAAATTATTTGCAATCGAGATCAAGGAGAGCCTGTTGCCAAATGCAAAGGCCGCCTGCTTGCTGCCTCGGACTTCAAAGGAGACGAGGGTACCGCCACCGGACATCTGCCGCTTGACGAGTTCGGCCTGGGGATGATCCGCCCGGCCAGGGTAGCGGACGTTGAAAACATGGCGGTGGCTGCTTAAGAATTCGGCGATCCGTTCGGCGTTTTGCACCTGCTGGCGAACGCGCAACGCAAGCGTCTCGAGCGATTTCAGGAAAACCCAAGCATTGAACGGCGACAGGCAGGGGCCGGTCTGCTTATAAAAAGGATGAACCTCGTTTTCGATAATCTCGCGGCTGCTGAGTATAATCCCGCCGAGACAGCGGCCGTGTCCGTCGATATGCTTCGTTGCCGAATAGACGACGCAATCGGCCCCGAGTGCTAGCGGCTTTTGCAAAATTGGCGTCGCAAAGACATTGTCGACGACGAGGCGCGCGCCATGTTCATGCGCTACGCCAGCGATCGCCGCGATATCGTAAACTTCAAGGCAGGGATTGGTCGGGGATTCAAGAAATAGGAGCTTTGTCTGCGGCCGCATCGCCGCGCGCCATTGGGAAAGATCCGCGCCGTCGACAAGGGTCGACGCGACGCCAAAGCGCGGCAGCATGTCCTCGACCACATAAAGACAGGCTCCGAACATCGCGCGGGCGGCGACCACATGATCGCCCGCCCGGAGCTGCGCCATCAGCGCCGTCGTGACCGCAGCCATGCCGCTCGCCGTGGCGCGCGCAGCCTCAGCGCCTTCGAGCAGGGCCATCCGGCTCTGGAACATGTCGACGGTGGGATTGGAATAGCGCGAATAGACAAAGCCGGGCTCGGCGCCCTTCATCCGCGCCTCGGCCGTTTCCATGTCCGGATAGGCATAGGCCTGGGTCAGAAAAAGTGCCTCGGAGACTTCACCAAACTGCGAGCGCACGGTGCCGCCATGAACAAGCTGGGTCGCCGGACGCAGGGTTTTCATGTCAGGCTTTTGCCCGCGAGCGTTCATTCCGGTCTCCATGTCGCGGCCGGCAGGGCAGGGGGCCGCGTGGCAAGCGGCAGCCGTGCCGCCACCTTGCGGCTTTGCCTCAACGAGCCGCCGTTTGTTTATCTTGCGGGGAAATATATCTCAACCCCGGTGAACAATGGGGATTTTAAAAGTAGCATCGCGACGCGTGCTTCATTTCGTCCTAAAACGCCATTGCAATCCTTGTTAGCGAGGCATTCGAGAACGATCGTGACCGTCCAGCCACTCTCCCTTTTCGCCAAGCCGGGGCACGAGAGCGGTGCCGCGCCGCTCCTCGGCGCACATGAGTTTGGCACCCAGTTCGGCCTGCTTCCGCGCCAAAAAATCGAACTGATGGTGCGGCGGAAGATGATTCAAGCCGAAGTTGAGATCGAGAGCGAGCAATTTCAGCCGGCGAGCCTCGATCTGCGCTTGGGCGCACGGGCCTACAGGGTGCGGGCCAGCTTCCTTCCGGGCCAAGACCATGGCGTCGAAGAACGGCTGCGTGCCCTCCAAACCGATGACGAAGCGATTAATCTTGAAGGCAATGGCGCCGTGCTCGAACGCCGCTGCGTCTACGTGATCCCGCTTATCGAGCATGTGAATTTGCCGGAAAGTATTTCTGCGATCGCCAACCCAAAAAGCTCGACCGGCCGGCTCGATATTTTCACCCGGCTTATTACCGACAAGTGCGACATGTTCGATCGGGTGACACGCGGTTACGAAGGGCGGCTTTACGCCGAAGTCTCGCCGCGCAGTTTTAGTGTGCGGGTGCGCAAGGGCTCGAAACTCAATCAGATTCGTTTCCGCAGGTTGAACTCGCAGCAGCTCTGGCGGACGGGGTTCGCCATCGAGGAGAAGGAACTTCGCGAGCGTCATACAAGAATGCCCCTTGTGGACTCCGATTTGGAGTTGCGGCGCAACGGGCTAGTCCTCCGGGTTGGCCTGAGCGCGGAGCAGGCCGGCGGCGTGATCGGCTACCGGGCACAAAAACACGCCGATATTCTCGATGTGGACCGGGCCGGAGCATATCAGGTGGCGGACTATTGGGACCCGGTCAGGGCGCGGCCGGACAAAAGGCTGATCCTCGACCCGGACGAGTTTTACATCCTGGCTTCGCGCGAACGGTTGCAGATCCCTCCCGATCTCGCTGCTGAAATGATCCCGGTCGACGCCGCGATGGGAGCATTCCGGGTGCATTACGCGGGCTTCTTTGATCCGGGCTTTGGCGCTTCACGGGACAACCGGCCGGGCGCCCGCGCGGTACTCGAAGTCCGCAGTTACGAAGTTCCTTTCTTTCTGGAGGACGGGCAAAGGATTGGGCGCCTCGTTTATGAGAAAATGGCCGAGCCGCCGCATCTTCTCTACGGCGCGAGCGGCGTCTCCAATTACCAGGGCCAGGGGCTGAAACTGTCGAAGCATTTCAAGGCGGAGTGAGGGCCTCCCGGTGCGCCATCCGCTCTCGGCCGCCGCCTTACGCGGCAAACTCCAGTTAACCTATTGTCGCATCCGTGCCTCCCCTTAAGACAGGCGCCGGTTTCCGCTTTCGCGAATCGTGCTCTCATGCTAGAGTGTTATTTTGAAGACCTGTCCTGCGGTCCAATTTTGCGGAGACGCACATGCGGTGTCGAGTGGCGCTGACCGTGGCGGCGTTTGTTGGCGCTTTCCCTGGGCTTGCCCTGGCCCAGGCTCCTGTCACCGTGAACCGGGGTGGGGGCGTCGCCGGCACAGGCATTGGAATCGGAGCGGGGGGGGCAGGCCAACATGTACCGCTGATCGTCGGCACCGGCCATAACGGCGCCGGGACCGGCGGCACGAGCTTGGGATTGGGAAATGCCACCGGCGGTATCTCGGGCACGACCCGGGCCGGATCCGGCGGTCTTCAAGATATTGCGACCTGGGGAAGTTCAACGGGCGGCATCAATGGTGTCGGACGCGGTCTTCCGGCCGGAACCGGCGGCCTCAACGACCGGGTGGAGCTTGGCCTTGATACCGGCGGCATCAATGGCAGCCCAATTGGCGCGGGAAGCGGCGGGCTTGGCGATCAAAATAGTCTTGGGGCCGGCACCGGCGGCATCGATGAGCAAAACGCGCCAAGATTTAGGGTGGTGCAATAGGCGCCCCGCTCGCGTGCTGGTTATTTGCCTTGCGGAAATTTCCGTAAGGTGCTTGCCATTTGCGGACAAGCCGGCGACGCGGGGTTCGCGTGCGTTGAAGCCAAGCGGAGATCGATCGCCGGTTACAAGCCGGGAGATGCGCGTCTTGCCCGCCCGGTTGTCCAGATCGCGAAGCCTGTCGCTTCCAGCTCAAAGATGAAGGCGCGAAACGATCAATTTGGAAGAATCCGGAACCGCAGGTGACGCCGCGCGATTTCCGAGGCCAAAGAGGAACCGTATTCTTGACCAGATCAGACGAACCTTCACGTTTGCGCCGCGTGTTTCTGTTCCCGGCAAAAGCCGTCGTTATCCTCTATGTCGTCCTCGACGGCATCATCACGCCGGTGGTCCGGCCGCTGGTCGGCTGGGTGGCAAGACTCCGGTTTGTCATTCGCCTGCAAGACATTGTCGCGGCGCTTCCACCCTACGCGATCCTTGTCTTGCTCGCCGTTCCCTTTGCCTTCGCGGAACCCGCCAAAATCTACGCCTTGGTTTTGATGACCAGTGGAAACTTCGCGGCTGGCCTGGTCACGATTTCCCTGGCGTATCTCGTGAGCCTCCTGGTGGTGGAGCGGATTTATCACGCGGGGCGGGAGAAGCTCAAAACAATCCCTTGGTTCGCCAAACTCATCGATTGGCTGACCGGCATTCGCGATCGCCTATTCGCGTGGGCGCGGTCAACGCGAGCCTGGGCTTTTTCCGTGCAGGTCAAATTGGCCGCACGCGCATTCGTGGCAAAGCTGCGGCTGCATTTTCGCGCCGGCTGAAGGCGCGCTGCCGCCGACAAAACTCAGTGCTTGCCGTAGTCGAGCACGACCCCCTTCCGCTGCGCGAGGATATAGGCCTCGAGAGCCTTGAGGCGGGGATCGTCATCCGCGAATGGCTTGCCGCGCACAGGATTTTCAATGCACCAGTTGATCATGTCCCGGAGCAGGGCGACGCGGCCTAACTGCACCTGAAACTTGGGGTAGGTTTCGGGATGGGTGTTAGAGCCGTCCGGATGGCACATATCACAGGATATGGCATTGGTGCCGCCAAGCGCCTTGGCATCGTGAAAAATGCGCTTGCCTTCCGCGACCAAACGATCGGTCAACTCTTGCCAAATCTGGCGGTCGCGCTCGGTAAACGCGCCGTAGGTCTGAAACTGATCCTCGGCGGGTGCCTTGACGCCCGGCATCTGGCCCTCTGCTGGTGGCTCGGCCGCGGCAACAACCCATCCGGCATCGGGATGCTTGCGCCGCCACTCCTGCATGAGCGTATCAGCGATTTGCTGTCCCTGCTCGCGGGTCATTTGATCGCCGGGCTTGACGCCTTTGACCTCGAGCGAGGTTTCGCCGTCGCAGAGACCAACGACCAAATTGCCGTCTGGAGATGGCGGCAGCTGATGGCGCGGCGGATCGTTGCCGGCGAGCGCTGGGCCCGCGATCAGGGAGAGAACGAGTGCGAGATGGCGGAAATGGCGCATGGTCTCCCTCAGTAGCTGGAAAGCGTTGTCGCAGGCGGGCGATCCTTGGCGCCATTCGACGAAAGATAACTTGCCCGCACGGTAACAGGGTTGCGGTTCCAAAGATTATAAACCTTGTTGACCATTCCCGACGCCAGCACATTGAGTTGACCATCGCCGCAGCCGTCGAAGGCGTTGAAGGGGTCGGCGCGGTTCATCTGGACAGTGAGCTTCGGCAACCCTTCGGGAGCGTAGGGCCACGGCCAAGCGGTCGAGAGCAGCCCATAGAAGTTGATGTTGCCGATGTGGTTCAGGAGAAGTTGGTGGGTGTGGCCGTGAATCACGGACACCGTATCAAATTTGCCGAGAATCGCCTGCACTTCGTCGGCGTCCTCCGTCCAAAAATTCCAATTGCGGTAATATTTGTACAGCGGCGAGTGGGAGAAAATGACAATGGGCGTCTTTTTGTCGACGGCTGCGAGATCGTTTTTCAGCCATTGACGTCCATCCGGCCCGACTTCGAAGCGTGACTGGATGCCGTTGTCGAGCCCGGCGACGGTGTGCATCCGCTCTTCTGGAGTCATGCCGCGCGCGGTCCAAAAATCCTTCTCCTGCACGCTCATCAAGGTCACGAAATGAATGCCCTTGTGATCGAACGAATATTGCGAAGGCCCGAACAAGGACCGCCAATGTTCGCCCATGTCGAGGAACCAATCGTGCTCGCCGACCATCATTTTTACGGGAGCCTTGAGATCCTTCAAAATCTGGGCGCCGAGATCGAGTTCCTCGCCTCTGCCAAGCTGCGCCAGATCGCCGCCGAAGAGAACAAAATCAGGCTGCGGGTCGAGCGCGTTGACCTCTTCCACCGCCTTTACGGCCGACCGGATGAAACGGTCGTTTACATTGCGTGTGTAGAGATGGGTGTCGGAGATATAGGCAATGGTGAAAGCGGGCGCCGCGGTCTCCGCCGCTTGCGCGATCTCGATGAGCTGGAAGCTCTGCGGAACGATCAGCCCCTTGGCGGCGGCGATCCCGGCGGAGACTCCGGCAATATGGAGAAAGCCGCGCCGGGAGAGGGCGCCCATCCGCGTGAGGTCCTCGAAAAACGAGGCGCGCTCCTCGTAATATTTGGTCTCGATGCTCTTGTGCGCCATGGCTTTTCTCCCTCCCCAACATGTCTCGCAAGAAACATGTTCGCCGTAGATCTCAATTGTTTTACGGCACGGCCTATCTGGAAATTTCGCGGGTTTTCCTAGTTTATTTTTTTAGTAGGCCCCGATCGATGCCGGATTACGCAGATCGGGATTGGTTCCGATATCTCCCAAGTCGCCCTTCCTGCCTTCGGCGATCTCGGTTTCACGCTGCGGCCGGTTGTTCTTGAGCGACGCCTGCCGCTCCATCTCCGCCTTGTTGAAATCAGCGTAGCGGTCGCCGGTGAGGGTAAAAAGGAAAGCAACAAGATCGTCGATTTCGGCTTCGCTCAACGCAAGACGCTGCATGCCGCCGTCGAGATACGGATTTGGAACGCCGCCCTTGTTGTAATGGTCCATCACGTCCCAAAGGGTGGCGAGAGAACCATCGTGCATATAGGGACCGGTGATCCCAATGTTGCGCAGGGTCTCGCTCTTGAAGGCGCCGATATCGGCCGGGTTTTTGGTTACCAGGAACCGGCCGAGCTCGGAATAGGATGTCTGCAAGGCGAGTTCGTCGATCTGCTTCGTATCGCCGGAAGTTAAGATGCCAAGCGCCTTGCGGGCGAGCACGGCAAAGTCTTGCTTGTGCGCGGCGATCCCAATGTTGTGAAATTTCTGGTCGGAGAAAAGCGGCGACACCGCGTTGAACGCGTGGCAGGAACTGCAACGCCCCTTGCCTTGAAACAATGCCCAGCCACGCTGGGCCTGATCGCTGATCGCCTGAGGGTCCCCGGCCAAGAAGCGATCAAACGGCGAATTGGCAGAATATTGGGTCCGCTCGAAGGCCGCGATCGCCGCCGCGATATCATCGTATGTAGGATCGTGCCCCAGAAGCGATTTGAACGAATCCGAATATTCCTGGATTCGAGCCACCTTCGCGGCGACATCGCCCGGAGACTTTTGACCCATTTCAACGGGGTTAAGAATCGGAAGCTTCGCCTGATCCTCGAGAGTGGCCGCGCGGCCATCCCAGAATTGCGACGCTTGAAACATTGCGTTCAAAACGCTCGGCGCATTGCGCTGGCCATGCTGATCTTGGACGCCCGCGGACGTCGCGCTGTTGCCGCGATGGTCGGTAAATCCTTTGGCGGGATCGTGACACGTTTCGCACGCGAGCGAATCATCGATCGAAAGCCGCTTGTCCTTGAACAATTTTTCGCCAAGTGCGGCAAGTTGTGCCGTTGGCTCGCGGCCTGGCGGCACGGCCAGGGCATAGAGTTGCGGCGAAATGCCAAGGGGCAGGGCGGGTTTGACGGGAGCTTGCGTCTCCGGAGCTGCATATGCGGCTGGAGACGGCGCGGCAATAGCCGGCACAGGAGGGGCTGGCGCGTGAGAAGCTGGTGCGGGAGCAGCCGGCGCGGGAGGAGCCGGCGCCATCGTTGGATTCCCCGGGGAAGTGAACGTCATCCCCAGCACCGCGAGCAGGGCTCCGCCAATTGTCACAGCCGCGAAGCTAGTCATCAACTTCCCGCGCGACATTTGCATCGTATCCTCCCGGCGTTCTTTTTCGCCACGCTTGCGTGAATGGGCACAAGCGGACGGCTACCTTCCCGTCAACATAGCCAGAAAAACCCCGGAGGTGAACCACAAAATTTAGAAACAGCCGGGGCGCAACGCTCCGCGCGGTTGGACATCCGGCGAAGGCAGCTGCCGCCAAGTGCGCCGTAACAAAGGTGGCACCAACGCGGATGGCAAAGGACGAAAGCGGCTTGACGCACGCCATCGTAATCGGCATGACGCTACGGCATAGCCATGACGTTCTCATGAATTTCCGAGGCCGGACTCTCGCTAGGCTTCATGGAGGCATGGCGGCTGCCACGACCCTGGAGCTGATCGAATCGCGTCTCTTTAATTCCCCTAGAAAATCGCGAGTGCGCGCATGAGCAAGGTAGCTTATGTCAATGGCCGCTATGTCTTGCATCACAGCGCCATGGTTCATATCGAAGACCGCGGCTACCAATTCGCCGACGGCGTCTATGAAGTATGCGAAATTTTTCGCGGTGCCTTGATCGACGAAAAACGCCATTTCGAGCGGCTCGCTTATTCGCTTTCGGAATTGCAAATCGCCCCGCCTTTGCGGGCTGGCGCGCTCGGTGTGGTGGTCCGCGAAATCATGGCGAGGAACAGGGTCGAGAACGGCTTCATCTATGTGCAGGTAACACGGGGCGTCGCGCCGCGCGACCATGTTTTTCCGCCGGCGTCTGTGCGTCCTGGCCTCGTCGTCACGGCGCGTCACGTCGATCCACAAGCAAGCGAGATGAAGGCGCGCAAGGGCATAAGCGTCATCACCACTCCCGACCTGCGTTGGAAGAGGGTCGATATCAAGTCGATTTCCCTGCTGCCCAACGTTCTTGGGCGCCAGCAAGCGAGCGAGCGCGGCGCCTATGAGGCCTGGTTTGTCGATTCCGAAGGCATGGTCACAGAGGGAGCGGCGTCGAATGCCTGGATCATCAGCAAGGCAGGCGTCATCGTCACGCGTCAGCTCGATCATTCCATCCTGCGCGGCATCACCAGGACCACGCTGATCGAAATCCTCGGGGCGGAAGGTCTGAAATTGGAGGAACGGAAATTCAACCTCGAGGAGGCTTTCGCTGCCCAGGAGGCCTTCATTACCGGAGCGACAACCCTCATCATGCCGGTTGTGCGCATCGATGGGCGCGCGATCGGCGCGGGGGTTCCCGGCCCGGTCACATCGAAATTACGCGCGATTTTTCATGCCCGCGCCGCGCGGTCCTCGTAACGATTGGAAGGCATTTCAAGTTAATATTATATCCTGACGACAATGATCAAAGTAGGGCTTGCGGCACTACCTTCTGGTCTAATATGATTAGGAGCCGTGAGTGGCCGGAACGCGTGTTTCGAATTGACGCTCCTCTGGGGGAGGGTGTTTGCAGCAAGCTTGGTTTCCAACTTGCTAGGACTAGGTGTCGGATGGCATCCCTGTGGCTTCGTATTGAAGACTTTTAGGAAATCGCGTAAGCGGTAGAGGGGCAAACGGTAGCCAATCGGCACCTGTGGTTTCTACTATGCAATATGCGCTGGCCACGGCGCCAAGAACAAAATAGGATAATCGGATATGGGAGCGGAGCGGCCACAAAATCTACAGGACACTTTTCTCAATTTTGTCCGTAAAAACAAGGTTCCTCTTACGATCTTCCTGGTCAACGGCGTCAAACTGCAAGGTGTCGTCACCTGGTTTGACAATTTCTGTGTATTGCTGCGCCGCGACGGGCACTCCCAGCTCGTTTACAAGCATGCCATATCGACGATCATGCCCGGCCAGCCAATTCAGATGTTCGAGCCCGGCGACGAGGCGGGACACGCCGGGACTTAGGATAATTTCGCGTATTTAGGAACCGTTTTCGAGCATTCGATTTGTTGGGGTGTTCCGGAAATCCGATTGGGGTCATCTTAAGAAGGAGTTGGGCATAGGCGGCCTTGCGGACGGCACAAAACCGGCGCTGAAATCCGGCCGGGAACAGGACTTCCCCGCGCGGGAGAGCGAGGCGTCGACCCGGGCACTGGTCATCGGACCCTATCTTGATGCCAGCCCGCGCCGCAAGGCGGATCCGGTGCCACTCTCCGCCGCTCCGGCGCACGGACGTTCGCCTCAGGCACGCCTTGCCGAGGCTGCCGGCCTTGCCCAGGCAATCGGCGTTAAAATTATCCTTGCGCAAATCGCTCCGCTTTCGCAAATCCGGCCGGCGACGTTCCTCGGCAAAGGTAAAGTCGCCGAATTTGCGGCTCTTGTGAGCGCGGAGGCGATCGATCTCGTCGTCATGGATTGCGCCTTGTCGCCGGTGCAGCAGCGCAATCTTGAAAGTGCGCTTGCGGCCAAGGTCATCGATCGCACTGGATTGATTCTCGAAATTTTTGGCCGCCGGGCGCGGACGCGGGAAGGCGCGCTGCAGGTCGAGCTCGCGCATCTTGCCTACCAAAAGTCGCGACTGGTTCGATCCTGGACCCATCTTGAACGTCAGCGCGGCGGTTTTGGCTTTCTCGGCGGTCCCGGCGAAACCCAGATCGAGGCCGACCGCCGCCTCATCGAGGAGCGGATGACCCGCATCGAACGCGACCTCGAAGGCGTCAAGCGGACGCGTGGCCTGCACCGTCAAAGCCGCCGCGCCGTGCCTTACCCCATTGTCGCGCTGGTCGGCTACACGAATGCGGGAAAATCGACACTGTTCAATAGGCTAACGGAGGCCGGGGTCGTGGCCGAAGACATGCTTTTCGCGACCCTCGATCCCACCTTGCGCGGAGTTGCGCTGCCGCACGGCGGCCGAATTATTCTGTCCGATACCGTCGGATTTATTTCTGATCTTCCCACCATGCTTATCAAGGCGTTCCGGGCAACTTTTGAGGAAGTACTTGAAGCAGATGTCATTTTGCATGTTCGCGATATCGCGCATGAAGACACCGAAGCGCAGCGTGCCGATGTGGATGCCGTCCTGGCCGCTCTCGGGATTAATCCCGCCAATGATTGCCGCCTCATGGAGATCTGGAACAAATGCGATCTTCTGGATGAAGCAACGCTTTCCGCGCGGCGCGCTGCCCGCAGGTCATCACTCGGCAACCCGGTGATTGCTTCTGCATTGACGGGGCAGGGCCTCGATGAACTTCGCACAGCAATTGAAATACAGCTTGCAAGTAACAGAATTATCTTCGATATCGTGCTCGAACCGGCCAATGGCGCGGGGCTTGCTTGGCTGCATGAGAGTACCGAGGTCATGCACAAAAGCACAGCGGCGGACGGCACCGTACATGTCCGGGTCCGGGTCGTGCCGGAACGCGCGGAGTTGGTCCGCGGAAATTTCCCGCCGAAGCAAGACGTGCGTAAAGGGGGGCACTCTTGTCGGGCGAAGCGGGGACGAAACCGGCACCGGGTGTTCCCGGATCGGGCCCGTCACATGGCGCGGCCAAAGTCTGTCACGGCGTGGGTTGCTTTTCCGATTGCTTCGCGATTGTCCAAAGCGCCTCCATATCCTCCAAAGTTACCTCATTCAGTGCCTTGCCATTGGCCGCCAATGCATTCTCGATAAAGTGGAAACGCCGTTCGAACTTGGCGTTCGCCCTTCGGATGGCCGCCTCCGGATCGGCTTCTACATGGCGCGCGAGATTAGCGGCCGCGAAAAGCAAATCGCCAATTTCCTCTGCAATGGCGGCCGGTTCGCCGTCGTCGAGCGCCGCCTCGATTTCGTCGGTTTCCTCGCGAATTTTTTCGAGCACCAACCGCGTATCGCTCCAGTCGAAACCAGCGCCGGAGGCCTTCGTCTGCAATTTTACTGCACGGGTCAAGCCGGGCAGGGCGAGCGGAACGTCGTCGAGAAGGCTGCTGGCCAATTCTCCGGCATTTGCGCCGTCCGGCCCGGAGTTTTCCCTCAATGTCGAATTTTTCGCGGATTTTTCGTCCTGCTTAATGCGCGCCCAAAGGGATTTGGCTTGCTCGGGAGAACGATCACCCGCCGCGGCAAACACGTGCGGATGGCGACGGATCATTTTATGCGTGATCGCCTCGACCACGCCGCCGAAATCGAACACTCCGCGTTCCTCGGCAATGCGGGCCTGAAACACAATTTGGAGGAGGAGATCGCCCAATTCCTCCTTGAAATCCGGCATATTGCCGCGCGCGACGGCGTCCGCGACCTCATAGGCTTCCTCGATCGCAAAAGGGACGATGGTCTCGAATGTCTGCGCGATATCCCAGCTGCAGCCCGTATCAGGCCGCCGCAAGGCCGCCATGATTTCGAGCAAACGGCTGATCTCGCAGGATGGCTGCATCGGTTAACGCCGGATACGCGGGAACGGACGCCGGGGATCGCACTCCTCGCCCTTTCCACGGCCGGCTGACGAGGCGGCACTGCGCCCGTTCAATCGAGCGAGATAGACAAAGCCTCGCGGCCCTTTGGCGTATCGACGACCTGCATAGTCACCGGCTGGCCTTCAGCGAGGTTCTGGATTCCCGCCGGAGCGAGGATCGAAATATGGACAAAAATGTCCTTTCCCCCGTCATTCGATTGGACGAATCCGAAGCCTTTGTGGTCGTCGAACCATTTCACCGTCCCGGTGATCGAAACCGCGGTCGAAGGATCGGGGCGCGGCGCTGCGGGCGAGGTGAATCGCCAAACCCGCGCGACGATGGCGGCACCCTTTCTGCTGCCCCAGCTGTGTCGACCTCGAGAACCCGTGTCACTTGAGCGCCTTTCGCGCCATTGCCGACATTTACCTTCAATTTCGCGCCGGGAGGAACCGTCTCATAACCGGCTGCCTGAAGAGTGCCGATATGGAGGAATGCGTCGCCGGCTCCATTGCTCAGTTCTACGAAGCCAAAACCCTTGTCTCCCTTGAACCATTTAACGACCGCGTCAACGCTCGGCCCGCTTGGCGGCGCAATGTCCTGGGGGCCGCCGCTTCCAGGTCCAAAGCCCGCGCGCGGGGTCCGACTCGGCCGCGGAGAATTGTAGGGCGAAGGCCCATCGTCATCGAAGCCGCGCTTCTTGGGGCCACGGAAGTCTCTACCTTTGCTCATGATATGCCTGCTCGTCTCTACCAAAATCATGATTTAACATTGGTCCTGGCACGGTTCTCCGCCGCTAGCACCGACTAAACCGGCCGCACTTTCCAAAACACCCACAAGCCAAAAGGCCGGCCCCGCAAGGGTGCCAGCCCGGAATTGCGCCGATGGTCATTGTTCCAAATGCCGAAAATCCCGTGTCGCGTAAAACATAGCAATTGTTAGTCGGCTTGGCTACTCCAATCCGCATGGCATGAAACCCCGCGATTGGAAAGCGCCGCCATCAGACCAATCGTTCGCATAATCTATATTATGGAACCTAACTGCAAACCCCGTGGGGCCGTCCGAGCGCGCCTCAAATCTGCTTCCAACAAAATTTGTGATATCATTATGTTATGATACGACACTAATAATAGAAATTAGAATTGAACGCGGCGTGTCAGGCGCAAATTCGCATCCCATCGAATGCCGGTTCGACATGCGCCGGGAGTTCGCTCTTAAGCCGCGCGAAATCGAGATCGCTATGAAGATTGGTAAGTACCGCGCGCTTGGGCCGCAATTTGGCGATCCAGTCGAGGGTTTCCGGCAAGGAAAAATGACTGGGGTGGCGCGTGTAGCGTAAAGCGTCGACGATCCACAGGTCGAGCCCCTCCAGAAACCCCTGGCTCTCGACGGGAATGGCGTTGAGATCGGGCGAATAGGCCACATTGCCAAACCGAAAGCCGAGCGCGTTTATCTCGCCATGTTCAACCTGGAATGGAACAGCTTCTAGCGGCCCGCCAGGACCATTTATCTTTTGAGAATAGCCTGTTACTAGTCGATATTCATTCAGCAATGGAGGATAATAGCTGCCGGGGGGCGTTTCGAAAATATAGCTGAAATTCGGGCGCACGATCGCGGCAGTGGCGGCGTCCATATAGAGATCGATTTTTCGCTTTGAAATGAGGACCAAAGGGCGGATCTCGTCGATTCCGTGGATATGATCGGCGTGCGAATGAGTTAGCAGGATGGCATCGAGCCGGCCGATGCCGAGCCCGAGCAATTGTTCGCGCAGATCTGGCGACATGTCGACGAGGACTTGGGTCGCGGCGCCGTTCTCGCCGGTGCGCTCGACGAAGATCGAACAGCGCCGGCGCCGGTTTTTGGGATTATTGGGATCGCAGGCACCCCAGCCTTGGCCGACGCGCGGAACTCCACCCGAGGATCCGCAGCCGAGGATGGTGAAGGTGAGGCTCACGCCGCTTCCGCGCCGGCCGCGGGGGCAGGCATTTTGGCAAACAAGCGGAGTGCGTTGGCGCTCGTTTCCGCGGCGATTGTTTGCGCCGAGACGCCCTTCACATCGGCCAAAGTTTGGGCAGTGGCGGCGACAAATGCCGGCTCGTTGCGCTTGCCCCGGTATGGGACCGGCGCCAAATAGGGCGCGTCCGTTTCGACCAATACCCTGTCCATTGGCACCGCGCGGGCGATTTCCCGCAGCGGTGCCGAATTCTTAAACGTCAAGACGCCGGAAAACGAAATATAGAGCCCAAGCGAAAGCGCTACCTCGGCAAGCCTGGTGGACCCGGTGAAGCAATGGAGAAGCCCCGCGAAAGCGCCCTTCCCCATTTCGTCCCGTAAAATAGCGGCAATATCGCCGTCCGCGTCGCGGGCATGAATGACAATTGGCAGCCCGCTTTGCCGGGCGGCCGCGATATGAGTGCGGAAAACCCTTGCGGCGATGGCACGCGGCGTCTTGTCGTAATGGTAATCGAGTCCGGCTTCGCCGATACCGACGCATTTCGGGTGGCGCGCCAATTCGACGAGACGATCTTGCGGCACTTCGGCTTCTTCATGCGCGTAGTGCGGATGCGTGCCGACCGTGCAAAACACGTCGGGGTAAGTCTCAGCGATGCGGCTGATCGTGGCAAAGGCGTCCGCGCGGGTCGAAATCGTGATCATCCGTTTAAGCCCGGCGGCGCGGGCGCGCGCGACCACGTCATCGCGCCCGGCGGCGAAATCCGGGAAATCGAGGTGGCAATGACTGTCAATCAGCATATTTGCCTCTAGAAACCTGCCGCTCGACGGACAAGGGCAGCGCCGGCTATCAAGTCGCCCGGCTTGCTCCGCCGCTCACTGTTGCTCCGACGCCACATCAACCATTCATTTATATTTCGGGCGCAATTTTATCGAAGGTTTGACGAAATTTCGAGCCCACTATGCACTGCATGGCCGCGTTCCTCTTTGCTGCGGCCGGAGAAAAGAGCAGGGAGAAGGTTTGGCAAAGGTCCTAAAAGCGGCCTTATGGTCAAACCCATCCCGGCTTGCCAAGAAAGCACAATCAAATCAGGAGGCCCCCTCATGTCTGTTGTGCCATCAATAATCGTTCTCGCAATAACAGCTTTGCTTGTTTTTCGCCGCGAGCTCACTCAACCCATGTCCCGCATTGAGCGGCGTAATGCAAATCCAGCCAATCCAATGCCGCGCCGGGCAGTCAGACGGCCTTCCCACAACGTGCCCTGTTGAACCTTCCGCCCACGCCGCGTCAAGAGCGACGGGTTGAAAATCATTTGAACCTGTCAATCAGCACGGTAAGCCTCGCGGGAGCACATCTTCCTCCGCGTCAATGTAACGCGGAAAAACTGGCGCGGGCGCAGGCAAAACCGTTCCCGCCACGAGACCGTTCCTTGCCTCGGCGTCAACAAAATTCCTTGCGGTCGCGGGCACGCCTAAAAGATCCAGAAGTTTTTCCATCGAGGCCGGCAGGAACGGTTGCGTCATGATCGCGATGATACGCAAAACCTCGGCCGTCACATAGAGGATCGTTTGCATCCGTGGCGGGTCGGCTTTCCGCTTTGCCCAAGGTTCTTCGCTGGCAAAATAGCGGTTGGCTTCACTCACAACCCTCCAGATTTCGGCCAAGATCATGTGCAAGGCATAGTCTTGCATTGCGGCGCGAGATTGTGCCGGAAGCGCCGCAGCTTGGGCCAGGAGCCTCAGGTCCGCTTCGCTAAGCGCAGCAGGCGTCGGCAGGATCCCGCCGCAATTCTTGGCAACCATCGCCAAAGAGCGCTGCGCGAGATTGCCGAGATCGTTGGCAAGATCGGCATTGATCCTATTGACAATGCCTTCGTGCGAATACGTGCCGTCCTGGCCAAACGGCACGTCCCGTAGCAGAAAATACCGCAATTGGTCGGCGCCATAATTTCCGGCGAGCGCGAGCGGATCGATCACATTGCCGACCGACTTCGACATTTTCTCGCCCCGGTTGAAGAGAAACCCATGGACGACAATTTGGCGCGGCAGCGCAAGATTGGCCGACATTAAAAAAGCCGGCCAATAGATTGCGTGAAACCTGGTGATGTCCTTGCCGATGACATGCGCGGCCGCTGGCCAAAACTTCGCGCTGGCGGCGTCAGGGTCGGGAAAACCGGTGCCCGTGAGATAATTCGCCAGCGCATCGACCCAGACATACATCACATGGCGCGTGTCACCGGGAACCGGAACGCCCCAGTCAAAGGTCGAACGGCTGATCGAAAGATCGGTCAACCCACGTTCGACAAACGCAACAATTTCGTTGCGGTATTTTTCTGGCGTTACGAAATCCGGTCTATCCTGGTAAAACTTTAGCAGACGGTCCTGATAGGCCGAAAGCTTGAAATAATAACTCTCCTCCTCGACCCATTCGACGGGTGCGCCGGTTGGGGCAAGGCGCGTGCCGTCCGGCACGTTGGAAAGCTCGGGCTCGTCGAAAAACGCTTCATCGCGTACCGAATACCAGCCGGCATATTTTGCGAGATAAATATCGCCCGCCGCCGCCATCCTGTTCCATAGCTCGCGCGCCGCCGCATGGTGACGGGATTGCGTGGTGCGCACGACGTCGTCCGTACCAGCAAGAAGTGCCGTCCCCATCGCCGCGAATTGCTCTGCGGTGCGGTCGGCGAGTTGTTGCGGGGTGAGGCCCGCGCTCGCTGCCGTGCGCTGCATCTTTTGGCCATGTTCGTCCATCCCGGTGACAAACAAGACATCGTACCCGTCGAGCCGTTTAAAGCGGGCAATCGCATCGGCCGCGATCCGCTCATAGGCATGGCCGATATGCGGCGCGCCATTGGCGTAGGGTATCGCGGTCGTGATATAGAAGGGCGAGCGCGCACTCATGAATGTGCTATCCTAAAGGTTCCGCGCAGCCCACGGAGTACGGCCCCCGCCGCGTCCCGTTTCAGGATGCAGACGCACGTGCCGCCGCCGCCAAATCGGCGAACAGAGACAGTACAAACGGCTTCATGTCCAGATTGAAGGTTTCGACCTCGCTTGCCGCTTCGCGGAGTTTTTCCCATACGAAGGCATAGGGCGCAAGCCGCCGTGCGCAATCGCCAGACAAGGTCCGCGCGCCGCGCCACACTCTGGCATCGAGCCAGGCATCGACCGCGGCGAGCATCGTCTCGTAATCCTTGCCGTTGTCGCGCGCCGCGACCCGGCCGGCCAATGCATGGACCTTGCTCCAATTTATCCGCGGGAGTTCGTCCAACATACATTCGAGATTGGTGTCGAACTCGTTTGCGCGATCGTCGAGGAGCCGCAAAACATTATGGACCGAGCCCTGCGCGCGCGCGATCGCGGCCGCAAGCTTCGTCTCGTCGGCGGCGGACCACGGCGGTCCGAGCGCCGCCACGAATTGGCCGATGTCTGCCTCCGTCAGGGGTTTAAGAAGGATTTTTTGGCAGCGCGAACGCAGCGTGGCGAGCATTTGGCCCGGCCGGTGCGCAATGATGAGGAAAAGCGAGAGCGGCGGCGGCTCCTCGATGAGTTTCAAAAGTGCATTCGCACTGGACGGGTTGAGGTCCTCGGCGCAATCGAGGATGCAGATCCGGTAGCCGCCCCGCCCCGCTGCCTGCTGGAACATGTGGATGGCGCGGCGGACATCCTCGACCCGGATCTCGGTAAAGAACCTTTTGTCTTTTTCGTTCCACTCGCGGCGCAGGAGTATGAGATCGGGATGCGCTAATGCGGCGACTTGACGAGCCGCTGGATGATCGGGGGCGACAAAAAGGTCCGCCTTCGCCTCGCCCGCAGCGGCGGGATCGGGATAAGCCAGAAGAAAACGCGCGAGGCGCCAGGCGAGGGTGGCCTTGCCTATGCCGGGTGGTCCGCCAATAATGAAAGCGTGCGGCAAATGCCCGGCCAAATAGGACAGAATGAATTGCCTTTCCGGCCCGGCATGACCGAAGCAATGAACGCTTTCGCGAGGATGCGGGGCATCCTCAAAACGGTCGGATTCGGGACAGGTTTCCAGGGGTTTGGGCGGCATCGTGTCCTAGTTACCCCTTGCCTGCCTCGCCGCCGCCGGAGCGATCAGCCTGCTTGATACAACCTCGAAAATTTCGTCGGCGACATCCTTCTCGGCGCGCGTCGCGTCGATGATCGCGCAGCGCGCCGATTCGGCTGCCGCTATCGCCAGGAACGCGGCGCGAAGACTCTCGTGGAATTCCAAATCCTCGCGCTCGAAACGATCGGGTGCGTCGCCCGCGCCGCGCCGCGCCGCCGCGCGGGCGAGCCCTTCGGCCACCGGGAGGTCGAGGATCAAGGTCAGACCCGGCCGAATATCGCCCAAGGTGATGCGTTCGAGCGCGCGCAGGAACCGCCGATCGACTTGTCCGCGCGCGCCCTGATAAGCCCTTGTCGAATCCGCGAACCTGTCGCAAACTACAAAAGTTCCCGCCGCCAGGGCGGGTTCGATCTTCTTGTCGATATGGTCGACCCTAGCCGCCGCGAAGAGGATTGCTTCGGCGGCCGGGCCAAGGAACGCCATGCTGCCCGACAGGAGCACCTTGCGCAAGATTTCCGCGCCCGGCGATCCGCCCGGCTCGCGGGTACCAATGGCCTCTATTCCCGCTTTCCGGAGATTGCGAAGGAGATGAGCGATCTGAGTCGATTTGCCGGCGCCTTCGCCACCTTCGAGCGTGATGAAGGACGTTCGCGCGGCTGGTTTCCGCGCTCTTTCATCGCTTGAGGACATATTTGTGGAAAAGCTCGTTCGCATATTCAACTCCGGCGTCCATGGCGCGGCGCGGCAGGGCGCCCACTTCGACCGCTTTCGCCGTCTTTAAAGGCAAATCGAGGATTTGCTCCGTTCCGCGGAATATCTTGAGCCGCGCAACCTCCTTTCCCGCTTCGATAGGTGCAAGGAGGGGACCCGTGTAGACAATGCGCCCGCTGAATTTTCCGGTCGCGGTTCGGGGAACGAGAATCGTGACTTCTCTGTCGGCGATAAGAGGCACGTCCGAGGCACTTCCGCCATAGACCTTGGCGCTGCCGATGGTCTCGCCGGCCTGAAAAATCGATTTCGACTCGAACGAGCGAAATCCCCAAAGCAAAATCTTGCGCGCTTCCTCGGCGCGCTCCTTGGAGCTCGCCGCGCCATAGAGCGCCAGGATCAGACGCTGACCGTTTTGGACGGCGGAGGCGACTATGCCGTAGCCGCTTTCGTCGATATTGCCGGTTTTCAGCCCGTCCACGCCGAGATCCATGGTCAATAAGGGATTGCGATTGGTCTGTTTGATCTTGTTCCAGGTGAAGTCTTTCTCGCCGAAATATTTATAAAAGTCCGGGTAGGTCAGAATGACGTGATTGGCGAGTGCCGCCATTTCCCTGGGGCTCACTTTTTGCTCGGGATCTCCCCTGCCCCATGCGTTGGTAAAGGTCGAATGCTCCAGTCCAAGCTCGCGCGCACGTTTCGTCATGAGCGTGGCGAAGGCTCCTTCTGATCCGGCGATCCCTTCGGCAAGCGCAATCGCCGCGTCGTTGCCAGACACAATCACAAGGCCACGGATCAAATCCTCGATTCTTACGCTGCTGTTGGGGGCGGCGAACATGCTGGAGCCCCGCGCCGGCGCGCCGCCATAGCGCCAGGCCGTCTCGCTGACCAGGAACTGATCGTCGAGTTTTAGATGCCCCAAGGTGATTTCGTGGAACACGATCTCGGCGGTCATGATTTTCGCGGTTGAAGCCGGAATGACCAGCGTGTCGGCATCCTTCTCGAACAGCACGCTTTGCGTAGCCGAATCGATCAAGATCGCATGGGGTGCGCTGGTCTGAAACGTCTGGGCGAAGACCGCGGCGGGGCTCAGGAGAAGAACCGCTAAGACCGCCAGGATCAAATACGGGAGCCAGGGACGGAAAAAGCGACCGACCGACCTAAATTTCTGCATTGCGCACCGCCGCCGGGCCGGATTTCCACATCCCAGCGCGGCCGGTTCGTGCAATCCTGCTTTTTGCCTGCGATCCTCGTATCCCGTAGCGCGGCGGCGATCAATGCCCGTTTGGCAAATCGACCGGCGTATCCGGCTTGCACCTTTGACAAATTACGGTGATCCAGTCACGAACCGGTCGAGGGTGGTCGGCGGAGGCCGCTGCGGCGGACCGGCTGTACGCCAGTTCGTTGGCTGAGTTCCAAGTCAGCGTAATGCTGGGCTCTTAACGGCCTTGAGCAATTGCGGGCGCGTCGAAAGTGGTAACAAGAAGTTAGAATTTGGCGGCTCAGTGCCTGCATCCTATCCACTCACCAAGGTGTTCCATGCTTTTCGAAGGTCAAACGATCAAGCTCGATCTCCAAGACGGGGAACTTGCCGAACTGCGCTTCGAGCGCGGCAATGAGGCCGTCAATAAGCTCGACGCACTCGCATTCGGCGAGTTGCGCCGCGCGCTCGACGCGATCAAAACCACGCCCGAGATCCGAGGCGTTTTGATCAGCAGCGCGAAGGATGCCTTCATCGTCGGCGCCGATATTTTCGAGTTCACCGCCGTCTTCAAGCGGCCGGAAAAGGATATCGAGGCCTTCGTCGGCGCAAACAGCGCGATTATCACCGCGCTCGCCGATCTGCCGGTGCCAACGGTCGCGGCGATCAACGGGCTCGCGCTTGGCGGCGGGCTCGAGGTCGCACTCGCGGCCGATTACCGGGTGATGTCGAGCGCCGCGAAAATCGGCTTTCCGGAGATTTCCCTGGGGCTTTTCCCCGGCTATGGCGGCACCGTACGCCTGCCGCGTCTCGCCGGCTTGGGGCCAAGCGCCGATTGGATCATTTCCGGCACACAGCATGGCCCCGAGCAAGCGCTTCGATTAGGCGCGGCCGATGCTGTCACCGCTCCGGATATCTTGCGGTTGAGCGCTCTTGCGATGCTGACAAAGGCGGTCGCGGACACGGCCGATTGGCAGGCCCGCCGGGCCCGTATGAATCAAAGCCTCGGACTTGCCACGGAAGAGGCCGCGTCTCTTCTCGCCAGTGCGAAGGCACAAGCCGTAAAAGCCCTGCCGCATCTTCCGGCGGCGCATGTCGCGGTCGAGCTGCTGGAGAAAGCCTCGGGGCTTGACCGCGATGCGGCCTTGGCGCTCGAAGCCGGGACTTTCGCAAAAGTGGCGAAGACGCAGGCCGCCTCCTCGCTTGTTACGATCTTCGTCAACGAGCAAGCGGTGAAAAAGACCATCCGCCGTTATGCCAAGGACGCTCAACCGGTGCGCAAGGCGGCCGTCGCGGGGGCCGGAATCATGGGTGGCGGCATCGCCTATCAGAGCGCCTCGCGCGGCGTCCCAATCGTCATGAAGGATATTTCCGCCGCGGCCCTCGACCTTGGCATGTCGGAAGCACGCAAATTGCTCGCCAAATCCGTGGAGACCGGAAGACTCGCCCAAGACAAGGCCGATGCGGTCATAGGCGCGATCACGCCAAGCCTCACCTATGAAGGTTTCGGCGACGCCGATGTGGTGGTCGAAGCCGTCGTCGAAAATCTCGCGGTGAAGGAAAAGGTGTTGCGCGAAATCGAGGGGCTCGTCAGGCCAAACGCAATCCTTGCCTCGAATACGTCCTCCTTGCGGATCGGCACGCTCGCGGAAAGCCTGCGCCGCCCAGAAAATTTTTTGGGCATGCATTTTTTCAATCCCGTGCCAAAAATGCCGCTCGTCGAAGTGGTGCGCGGTCCCAAAACGTCGCCTCAAGCGATCGCGGCGGTCACCTTCTATGCGGCCGCGATGGGCAAGACGCCGATTGTGGTCGGAGATTGCCCTGGGTTTGTAGTCAACCGCATACTCACGCCTTATTTCATCGCGTTTCTGCGCCTCGTCCACGACGGCGTCGATTTTCAAGCGATTGACAAGGCGATGGAAACCTTTGGCTGGCCGATGGGTCCGGCCTATCTCATCGACGTCATCGGCATGGATATTTCGCACCATGTCGTGGAAATCGTCTCGGCGGGATTTGCGCCGCGCATGGATGTGCCTTTCGAAACTCCGCTCGAAATTCTTTTGCGCGACGGCCGCCTTGGCCAGAAGAACGGCCATGGCTTTTATAAATACGAGAGCGACTTCAAAAGGCCGCCCGCGCAAGGATATCGACCCGGAAACGGAACGTCTGCTCGCGCAGGGGCAACCCAATGGCAAGACAAGTCTCGGCGAGGAGGAGATCGTTCTCCGCATGATGCTGCCGTTGATCCTCGAGGCGGCGCGTTGCGCCGAGGACGGCATCGCCGCCTCACCTGGCGAGGTGGACATGTGCCTCATCCTAGGCCTCGGCCTACCCCGCTATCTTGGCGGCGCACTCAAATATGCCGATTACCTTGGACTTAACACCGTTGTGCAACGTGCCGATGGACTGGCGGGACTTGGCCCGATCTACCACCCGAGCGAGCAGCTGCGCGCCATGGCTGCTAGCGGCGACGTTTTTTATCCCGCATAAGCTCTACATCGATACGCGAGGTCGCATGCTTAGCTTTCACGCCCCCGGCAAGGCAGGGATCGAAGCCCGGACGGATGCCAAGACGATTCCATCCGAAGTCAACTGGATCGACGCCGTGCGGCCGGATGCCCGCGAAATCGCGTTTCTCGAACGCGCGCTCGATATCAAAGTGCCGGCACTCGAAACGCTCTCTGAAATCGAAACGTCGAGCCGGCTGCGCAGCGCGAATGACTGGCTCTATCTCAGTATTCCGATGATCCACCGGGCGGACGGATTTATGCCCGCGCTGACACCGCTCGGCTTCGTCTTATCGAAGGACGTTCTCCTGACCGTCCGTTTCAAGCCTATGAAAGCTTTCGACGATGTGCCGGAAATTCTCTCACGGTGTCCGGCGGAAGCAGGCGGCCCCGGCGCTTTGGCCGCCATTTTGGAAGTGATCGTCGATCATGCCGCCGATGTGCTGGAAGGCGTCGGCGGCGATCTTGACTGCCTCTCCGAGGAAATTTTTGGCGCCAGCCACGCCACCCCCCGGCGCCACCAGCCACGCGAGGATGGCGAGCAATTGCGCCGCGTGCTGCGCAAGGTCGGACGCAACGGCGATCTCACATCGAAGGTCGAAGACATGTTGTTGGGCATGGCGCGCATGGTGCCCTATGTCATGGCCAATGCGCCGCCCAATCTCGAAGCCGGCATGCGCGCCAAGCTCAAAAGCCTGCAGCGCGACATCGCGTCCCTCAATGATTACGAGACGCATCTCACCGATAAGATTCAGTTCCTGCTCGATGCCACCTTGGGCCTGACGAACATCGATCAGAACAATATTTTTAGAATTTTGACCGTCGTCTCCGTGATTGGCATTCCGCCGACATTTTTCGCAAGCATGTGGGGAATGAACTTCAAGAACATTCACGAATATGATTGGGCTTATGGTTATGAATTTGGGCTCTTCATCATTGCCGTGAGCGCGCTCATTCCGATTATATGGTTCAAATGGCGCGGCTGGTGGTAGATACTGCGGGCGGTCACAGCTCGCGGCTGGCCATGACCGGGGAAGAACTGGCGGCGCGGCTCCTCTATCGCGACGGCCTGATGCTCGTCATCGATAAGCCAGCCGGGATCGCCGTCCATCGCGGCCCGAAAGGCGGCGAAAATCTCGAAGATTATTTTCCTGCGCTGCGGTTTGGCTTGCCGCGCAACCCTGCCCTCGTGCACAGGCTCGATCGCGACACGTCCGGCTGCCTGGTGCTGGGGCGCCACCACAAGGCGCTCGAAAAGCTCGGCCTCCTGTTCAAGCAAGGCAAGATCGCCAAGACTTATTGGGCGATTGTCGAAGGAAACCCTTTGCAAGACGAAGGTGTGATCGACCTGCCATTGAAGCGCCTAGACCCCGCGCGGGGCTGGTGGATGAAGACCGATCCTTCGGGCCTCCCTTCGCAAACATCCTGGCGGGTGTTGGGGCGCTCAGGCGCGTCGGCGTTTGTAGAGCTTGCACCACTGACCGGGCGGACGCACCAGCTGCGCGTTCATTGCGCGGCACTCGGCTGGCCGGTCCTTGGCGATGCTATCTATGGCCATGGCGGGGCGATGGGCTTGCAGCTGCATGCCAGGGCGATCGCGGTTCCCCTCTATAAAAACAAGGACCCTGTAAAGGTCGAGGCGCCGCCGCCTGAACATATGCGCGAGGCGCTGGCCGCGTTTAATTAAACCGCGAGCCATCCGGCGACACGAGGAGCGAAGGACTTAGAAGAAGGATCAATGCAGGATAGTCGCTCGTCTCACAGCGTAAGACATTCCAAGGGCATCGAGAGGCGGATCATCAAGCCTTTGGGCTTCCAGTCATAGGAAAGCTGACCTCCGAACTGATCTGTCACGAGCCGGCGCACAAGCGAACTTCCAAACCCTTCATGTTCTGCCGGCCCTGCTAGGGATGGACCGCCATGTTCTCTCCAGGTCAGCAGAAACTCGTCCTTCTTCACGGACCAGTCGATGTGGATGTAGCCTCCAGGAGACGATAGAGCCCCATACTTGGCCGCGTTCGTCGCTAGCTCGTGCAAGATAAGAGCGACGCTCGTGACGGCGTTCCCGCCGATCGGCAGACAAGGTCCGGTGACGAGATAGAACCCATGGCCTTCGACGCGGTCCGGATCGACATAGGGAGCGAAGATAGTTTGAACGAGAACGTGTAAAGTCGTGTCCTGGCCGGGTTTCTCGCCCCCATTCAACAGGCCGGGGCGCGTGAGCCCGTGGGCGCGCGCGAGCGCGCCCAGCCTTCCCCGGACCGCCTCGGCCATGTCCGCCGGCGTGTGCGCGGAACGCGCGCTCAGTGTGACTAAGCCACTTGCAACAGAGAAAAGGTTCTTAACGCGATGGCTCATCTCTCTGATGAGAAGATTCTGTTGTTCCTGTGCTCGCCTGCGTTCAGTGATGTCCCGGGCGATTTTTGATGCGCCGATGATCCTGCCTTCAGCATTCTTGATTGGCGACACGCTGAGCGAAATCTCGATTAAACTTCCATCTTTGCGCCGGCGGACGGTTTCATAGTGATCGATGCGCTCACCGCGCTGGATGCGCGAAAGAATATCGGGTTCCTCGTCGTGGCGATCGATTGGAATCAACAGCGTAACAGACTTGCCGATAACCTCTTCTGCCGTATAGCCGAAGAGCCGCTCTGCTCCGGGGTTCCAGGTCTTGATGATACCGTCGAGGTCTTTACTCACGATGGCGTCATCAGAGGACTCGACGATTGAGACAAACCGCTTCTCGAACTCCTCGGAGCGCTTCCGCTCGGTAATGTCAATCAACGTATTCACTGCGCCGGTCACCGCGCCGGATCGATCCCGCAGCGGGACTGGATGCGCCAAGAAATGAACGCTTGTGCCGTCCGGCCGCTCGGCAGCTACCTCCGCGCCATGGATCGGGCGTCCTTCCTTCAGCGCAACAGCCATTGGGCACTCATCGTGCCCCATCGGCCTGCCGTCGGGCCAGTACAGCCGCCATGAGCCGCACCATTTCGTGCCGAGTTCAGGACGGCAACCCCAGAGCTCAGCTGCGGCCTCGTTGAAGAATGTAATCTGCCCTGCCGCGTCGATCGTATAGACGGCTGCAGGAAGTAGTTCGAGCACTTCGCGGGCTAGCAGCCCGCTGTCGCGCGATGCCGTGCCAATGCGCCCCGCGGTGGGTACCGGACGAAAACGTGTGGGGCGAACTGAGACCGATCCGTCGGCCAACAAACTCACAGTGACCTCTCTTCCACGTTGTGCTGCATCCGTTCGCGGCGCCTCGCCGCTCTACAAGCGCTAATCTGACAGTTGCTCTTCCGATAAGCAACGCAACCGTCTGACCTTATCGCGACATTGCAGCCATATGTGCCTCATTCAATGCGCACCTGTCTGTTCTAGTTCCGTCCATGTTTGTGGGGGCGGTCGCAATGCGGCGAGTCGTGACACGCCTTCTTTTCCTGATCACGTAATAGTGACCGCAATAGTCGCGTTTAACTACGGCTTCGCGCAAGGAAACGAGAACCACCGCAGGTGTTTGAGCGGCGCAAATCATCGCGCCCAAATAGCGCGCCCAAACAGAAAGAGAATCCGATGTGGCGCAAGTTTGCCCTGTCCGCCTCGGTTCCCATGTCGCCGATGTCTATGACAGTGCCGAAGATAAGATTCGGCGTCGTCACCGGCCTCATAATGGACAATAGCAGGAACGTCACCACGGCAGACGTTAGCTCGGGGGTCTGCTCGGCGTTGGCCAGAAGGATGTGGCAGTTTTTTTTCAAGGACCAAGAAGTTGCATCGCAAGTTGGCTGGTTCGCAGAAGATAGCCCTGGCCTACGATAAGAAAACCAACAGCCAAATGTCAGGGTAAAGCCCGACGTTCGGCTCCTTGTGCCAAGACGACGTTGGAACCAACTCCGCGCAGCGACAGTTAGGGGCGCAAGGTGCGGCGGCCCAAGGTTGCCGTAACCTTTGAACTTAAAGGAGTCTGCAATGGATTGGAATCGTGTCGAAGGAAACTGGAAGCAGTTGAAAGGTAAGATCAAGGAGCAATGGGGACATCTTACGGATGACGAACTCGACAAAATCGCCGGCAAGCGCGACCAGCTTGAAGGCAAGATTCAGGAACGCTACGGCATCTCTAAGGATGCAGCACGCAAGGATGTCGATGACTGGATCATGAGGCAATAGTTATCGAGTTTTGACGCACCCGAGCAAACGTAAACTTCGAGTGCGCAAATTCAAACGCCGCGTCGGGCTGACCTCTTACCCGATGCGGCATTTGTGTTAGTAATCTTGCTCTCCGAATGTCAGAAGGCGAAATTTCGCGGAAACCGAACCATTCGCGGTCATTCGCCTGATCGTTCCGCGTCCTTGGAACTTTGCTCCTACGTCAGGATTAATGCACCACACCAACAAAGGAGACAAGGCAATGCTTTCAACCATAGTAATTGTCGTCCTCATTCTGCTGCTCATTGGTGCGTTGCCGGCTTGGCCGTACAGTGCGAGTTGGGGATACGCACCAGGCGGTTTGCTTGGCACAGTCTTAGTGGTTGTTTTGGTTCTTGCGCTATTAGGACGAATATAGTCTGAGGCCACAAGACCTTCGATTATCTAGCCGAGGGACCCACCAAGCGCGGCGTCCCTCGTGTCTCAGCTTCGCTCGGCGCGCATGCACTCTGGCTTCTGTATCAAGCCGAGTCATGTCGCGATGAAGCTTTCTTTCAAGACCCATGACCCCCTGCCGCTGCCGCCGTATCATCTGGCAATTTAGGCGCGACAACCGGCTCATCGGTTCGCCGACGTCTTCAAATCTCATGTCGATATCTCGGCCTTGTTGCTTCGCCTGGAACAAGCGCATCGACAGGGCATGATAAATCCGGGGATCGAGAATCCGGCCATTCAGTCACCATCAGCAAGGCTTGCTACCAGGTGATGTTTGCCAAGCTCGTCGAACAACGCGACAGTGACGGGCTGCCTCAATGCCTAGCGTCCATGCAAACACTTGAGAAATGCTCACATATGAACGACTTCCAGCCGTAACTTTGCCATTGTCGTTTTCATAATAGAGCTTAAATCGAGTTTGGTTAACTTTAGGAATTTTACGTTGGCTGCCGACGATGTGGCGCAACTAAGCCCGTAGTTATGCGTTTAAGGCTTTGGGTTGGTCAGAATAGGGTCGACGCATGATGGGTCAAGTTCAGCCTTTGCACAAACCGGCCGCGATCATCCCCAGCGGGTCGAGCGGTAGACTTGTGGTTGTGTCGAACCGCGTGCCTTTGGCGTCATCTTCGGCGGCGCCAGCGGCAGGAGGACTTGCTGTCGCGCTTAAGGCAGCGCTCAAGGCACGTGGCGGACTTTGGTTCGGCTGGTCGGGCAAATCCAGCGAGGCGAGCCCTCTCGCCCCCCAATTGAAGACTTAAGGATCGCTTGCCTATGCGGTGTCGGACCTTTCGCGCCGCGATGTCGAGCAATATTACCGTGGTTTTGCCAACCGTGCGCTGTGGCCAATCTGTCATTATCGTCTGGATCTCGCCGATCTATCGGAATGTAACGCCGCCGCTTATTTCCGGGTAAACGAGCAGTTCGCCCGGCAACTCTACAAAATGCTGCGCACTGACGATATAATTTGGGTGCACGACTATCATTTCATTCCGATGGCGAGAGTTCTGCGCGAACTTGGCTGCGCCAACCGGATCGGCTTTTTCCTGCACATCCCCTGGCCGGGGCCGCAAGTGGCGAGTGCCTTGCCCGCTTATCAGCGTATCCTTCGCTCGTTTGGCGCCTATGATGTTGTTGGTTTTCAGACCCAGAACGACGCCGATAATTTCCACGACTGCATCGTGAGCGCCAACGCGGGCCGGGTCGCCAGCGGCGATTGGTGCGAGATCGACGGCCGCCGTATGCGGGTCGGCGCGTTTCCCATCGGCATCGACAGCAAAGCCTTCGCCAAGGAGGCCCGTGCCGCCGAAAAGAGCGTAACCGTGAAATGCACGCTCGCAAGCCTCGAAGGCAGGGACCTTGTCATCGGGGTGGACCGGCTCGATTATTCGAAAGGTCTAACACATCGAAATCGAAGCGTTTAGCACATTCCTCGAGCGTACGCCGCAGGCTGCGCGGGCGCGGGTGACAATGTTGCAGATCACGCCCAAGTCGCGCTCGGAGGTTCCCGAATATGCCCGCTTGCAACGCGAGTTGGCGGAAGAAGCCGGCCGCATCAACGGCAAGCTTGGCGATGTCGATTGGACACCGCTGCGCTACATCAACAAGACGATGAGCCGGTCGGCACTTGCCGGGCTCTATCGTATCGCGCGGATCGGCCTCGTGACACCCTTGCGCGATGGCATGAATCTCGTCGCGAAGGAATATGTGGCGGCGCAAGCACCGGATAATCCTGGCGTGCTTGTATTGTCGCAATTCGCTGGCGCTGCCCACGAACTAACTAGTGCGTTGATCATCAACCCCTTTGATATTGAAGCGACCGCCGACGCCATCGCCCGTGCCTATGCCATGCCGCTCGAAGAGCGCAAGGACCGCTGGAACGCGTTGATGGCGGCGCTTCGTGCAAATAGCATCCACGATTGGACAGAACACTTTCTTCAGGCTCTTGGCCAAAAACACGAAAACGAGGTGATCGCCGAACCTGTAATCGAGGACGCACCTCTGCCTGCTACTGTCGGCTTAAGCCGGACCTTACCGCTCTCGGCGAGTTTGGGCGTCATTCGCGGCGCTCACTTGTGATTTTCGGCTGATATTCGGCGCGGTGCGATAAGTGGGCGCTGCGCGCAGCTTTCCTTGTCTACCGGTCTTGTAAATCCGATTTTCAATAATACGGGTACGGGGCGAACCCATGCGCCCCTTAACCCAGTTTGCCCGGATTGCGGTACAACCAATCACGCAACCTCCGTACAATAGCGCTTGCGCCGCGACGTCTTGCCGGGCAAGAATCCAAACACGGTTTGGATGGCAGGACGCAAAGCATGACCCGCGGCAGAAAAATAGGCGTGGCGGCTGGAAATCTGTGGCCAGGCCTTTTTTTCGCTGCGGCGATTTCAAACTTTTGCAGCACAACCCCCTTCGCTGGGGAAGATCCGGCAAGCGCTGGCGTAGTGTGCCAGGTTGGCGCGCCGTTTTGGGCACCGCCGGCGTACACGGCGGAAGATTTGCCTTGGGCTTCTGTCTGGCTTGGGCATTTTTCCGGCGGCCGCCGTTTTGAAGACGGCAATGAGACCCCCTTCATCGATTGGCGTGACGACAAATTCTGCTTTCCTTCGCGCCAAAGGTGTCAAGCCTGGATCGCCGGGTTACGCCGGGCTTACCGCCATCCCGAGGGCTATTCGACCTGTTTATTGCTGCGCTGAATGGCACGGATGCGTTTTGCACCGGAGCACTTTATAGTCTACTTTGTTTGGAGAGCCGCCATGTTCGATGCCCTGAAAAGTTTTATCGCCGAGGTTGCCGGCGCGGAGGCGCCCCGCCGGAGTTTTGACGAGGAGGATTATCGTCTCGCGGCGGTGGCCTTGCTTGTTCATGTCGCCAATGTGGACGGCCAGACGGACCTCGCCGAGCGGCGGCGGCTGAAAAAAATCATCTCTGAGCGGTTCGGCCTCGACGCGAAAGCCGCCTCGGAATTGATCACGGTGGGCGAGCAAAGCGACCGAGAGGCGGTCGATTTCTATCATTTCACCAGCATTCTGAAACGCGCGCTCGACGACGATGGGCGCCAAAAAATCGTGGAGATGCTGTGGGACATTGCGTTCGCCGACGGCGTTGTCCACGAATTTGAGGAAAACACAATCTGGCGTATTGCCGAACTTCTTGGCGTTTCGACTCGCGACAGAGTCTTGGCTCGTCAGCGCGCCGGCGGACAGACGTCGCGCGATACACCTTTCGAAGGCCCCTGGTCTGCGCCGGCCATGAAGGGAAAAACATGAGCGGGACAGGTCTAACGCAAGCCGGCCGCGAGACGCGCCGCGTCGACGCCTGAATAACCGGCGCCTCCGGCGGGATCGGTGCCGATCTCGCCCGCGTCTTCGCCCGGCATGGCCATGATCTCGCGCTCGTCGCGCGCAGTCGCGGAAAACTCGAAGCGCTCGCGGAAGAAATTGCGGCATCTGGCAGGCCGCTGCCGTTGGTGCTGGTGTTCGATTTGACCGAGCAAGGCGCGGCAAAAAAAATCGCTGCCGCGCTCAAATCCGCCGGCGCCACGCCGGAAATACTAGTCAACAACGCGGGCTTTGGCCTTGCCGGCGAGGCCGCCGGCCTCGATCCGGCGGAACAGCTCGCAATCGTCGATCTCAATATTCGCGCCGCCGTTGAAATAACGCTGTGTTTCCTGCCAGCCATTCGTGCCGCACGCGGAAAAATCCTAAATGTTGCTTCGGTCGCAGCCTACTTTCCTGGCGGCCCGGGTATGGCGGCCTATTACGCGTCGAAATCTTTCATTCTTTCGTTTTCGCGCGCACTCGCACAGGAATTGCGCTCGCAGGGCGTTACTGTCTCGGCGCTGTGTCCCGGCTACACAAAGACGGATTTCCAGGCCCGCGCGGGGATCGGTGCAAACATGGACCTTGGGCCGTCTTCCAGCCTCCACCGCCATGGAGGTCGCCGAAGCGGGTTATGCCGGGCTGATCGCCGGACGCCGCGAGATCGTGCCCGGAATACTTGAACAAAGCTCAGTGTTTTGCTCTTGCCATTTTTGCCGAAAGCCGTAATGTTGGTGGTTATTTCGCGGTTGCAGCAAAATCGCGCTCTCTCCCTGAAAGTCCGGTTTGATATTTTTCTTTTTATTTGCGAACGATGCCGGCAGACCCTTCAAATTGTCGTCGCAGGATTCTCATCATCCTGCATCAAGAAACATTCATCTCCGGGGCGGCTCGGGCGGCTTTTGCGCGCGCAAGGCTGCGAACTCGATTGCCGGCGGGCCTGCTTTGGCGATCCGCTGCCGAAAACGCTAAGGGATTATGCTGGCGCCATCGTTTTCGGCGGTCCGATGAGCGTCAACGACGAAGACGCATGGTTGCGCCGCGAAATCGACTGGATCGGGGTCCCGCTTAAGGAAGACACGCCTTTCCTCGGCATTTGTCTTGGCGCCCAGATGCTGGCGCGCCATCTTGGTCATGGCGTCCGCCCGCATCCGCAAGGGCGTGTGGAGGTCGGCTATTACCCGATCCAACCGACGGAACAAGGCCATGGCATTTGCGATTGCCGGTTTCCCAACCACGTCTATCAATGGCACCGGGAAGGTTTCGATCTGCCGGGCGGGCGGTGCTGCTGGCCAAGGGCCAGGATTTCGAGGCGCAGGCCTTCCGCTATCGCGAGAAGGCCTACGGCTTCCAATTCCATCCGGAAGTGACTTTCGCGACATTGTGCCGGTGGTCGCTCCTGACATCGCGAGCGCATGGCCGAGCCCGGCGCCCGGCCCCGCCATCGCCATCTCGAAGGGTGGTTCCGGCACGACCGCGCCGTGGCGCGCTGGTCCAGCGCTTTTCTTGCGCCGCTGGCTCGGCTGCGGCCAGACTGGCGCACTTCCCGGCCGGCAGAGAATCGGCGCAGGGTTCGTCTGGTGGAGCACAATGGACTTAAAAAACCCTAGTTTTTTCAGGTATCTGGTTCAGCATCTGTAAAGGATCAGATGAGCTTTTGACAAAAATTGGTGCCAAATGCCGCCGCCCACCGTCCTCCCTCCCCCTTACGGAAGAAAATCAGTGAAGCGGCGGCCAATGCAGTAAAAATTGCTTGGTCATTCAAGTGCATGGGACGAGGCTTGGGAGGACCGCCTGCTCATCCCCGATGGTTACGATAATTGCACCAATTTTACCGCTCCGCATCGGACGTTCGTTCTAAATCGACCGGATTGCCAGACTTCGCTGGCTGGTTTAGGCTTACCGACGCGAAACCTACGAACTGGGTGGCATGCAGAGTTGAAGCGCGACCTTTGCTTTTCCCGCCCTCGGATTACGCGGTGTAATCGCTCAACTTAGCGGATTTTTGAGCATGTCGGCATGAGATGCCGGATATGTCCGATGTCGAAATGCCGAAAGAGCCATTCGAACTTTTTCAGGACTTGCTCTCTAGCAAAGAGTAAGGACGAATTGTGAGCGAAGGCTTCGGCGCCAAGGATTAACGAAAATTAGAGAGTAAAACCAACGGATCATCCTTCATGGCCGTTGGAAACTACTCCAGCCCGCACCGGTAGCTGGCACCACGCCCGGGGGGCGGCGCCTTGAGCGAAGACAGTAAGCTTATCGCTCTGATCGATTTTATTTACGCCGCGGTGCTCGATGGCGATCTCTGGCCGACTGTGCTGGAAGAGCTCGCCGAAGCCACGGGAACGATGCAAGCCATCATCGCGACCATGGACCGGCGAACCGGCACCTTCGCTTCGATCTCGCGGCGCGCCATTTCCGGATTTGCAGGCCAGCTACAAGGATTACTGGGCGTTCCACAATCCGCTCTGGGACAACACCGAGGCTTTTCCGGCGGGCAAGGTGTTCACCCTCGATACGCTCATGCCGCGGCAGGACTTCGTCAAAACACCGATTTTCAACGAATGGTGGAAGACAGCCGACTATGGCTTTGAAATGCTTGGCGCCAATTTGCTTGTTGAAGACCGGATGACGTCATTGATCTGCGTCGTCAACGCGCGCGGGAGCGATCCGCCGGAGAGCGGGCAGGTTCGCCTCTTCGAAGCCACCCTGCGCCACATCGCGCGCGCCGCGCGCATGCATCGCCAGCTCTGGACGCTCGACGTTATGCACGGCGCCGCGCCAGAGCGGTTCGAAAGTCTGCGGCAAGGAGCCATCCTGGTCGACGCCGCGGCAAATGTCCTGTTCGCAAATGCCCCGGCGCGGGCAGTGCTCGACAAAGGCAACGGACTCGTTCTCAAGGGCGGTTGCCTCGCCAGCGCCGACGGCGCGGATACATTGCAGCGGCTGATCGCGTCCTGCGCGCACGGGGTTGGTCCGCTGCGCGGGCCGCTCGGCGGAGAACTTGATGTCCCGCGCGGGCTTAATCGCCTATGCCTCCGCGTCAGGGTGACCCCAATTCGATCCAAAGACCCGGCCGTCGAGATTCCATGGCTAGGAGTTGCGCGCGCCGGTCGGCGATTGTCACGGTGGTTGACCCAGAGACCGAGCGGCGGCACTTTGCCCAAAATCTGCACAGCCGTTTCGGCCTGACCGGTGCCGAAGCGGGATTGGCCGCCGAGATCGTCAAGGGTGACGGCCGCGCGGCGGCGGCGCGGCGGCGCGGAATTTCGGTCGCGACTGCCCGCGCGCAACTCTCCAGCATTTTTGAAAAGACCGGAACCCATCGTCAGGCCGAACTCGTCCATCTCCTGCTCGAACTCTCGGACAAAAGAGATATGTGAAAGTAGGAAGTCCGGCCGCAATCCCGCCACCGTGCCAGGCGCCCCTTTTCGTTTCAGAACCGGCCAACTCTTGGTTTGGCGCGAAAATGCCGCGCCTATCACAGATTGCCCATCGGCTGGTAATCCAGCATTTTCTTGATGCGCTCGAGGAGGCCATCGCGCACATCGCGATAGGCATCCAAAATTCGCTCGCGGGAGCCTTCGACGGCGGTTGGATCGAGCGTCGGCCAATATAGAACATCGGTGGCAAGGGTGCGGGTGAATTCGAGTGCCTTGTGATGCGCCTCGGGCGAAAGGGTCACGATGACGTCGAAATACGCGTCCTCGAGATCCTCGAATGTGTGTGGCCGATGTTTGGTCATGTCGATGCCGATTTCATCCATCGCCGCGATAGCGAATCCATTGCTTTCGCCGCGCCTTATCCCGGCCGACGCGAAATAGACTTGCCTGCCGAACAAATGCCGTCCGAGGGCCTCCGCCATCGGTGAGCGCACCGTATTTCGCGTGCAGGCGAAAAGCACGGCTTGCGGGCGGTTTTTTACGGCGTGCTTCCCCGGCGGCGCCCCGGCGTCTTGCCCCGCCGGCATCGGCGCTCAGCCTTTCCAGTGCAACGCGGCGACGAGGGTGAAAAGCCGCCGCGCCGTGTCGTGGTCGCAATCTAGTTTGCCCTTAAGCCGTTCGATGAGAAGGCCGGCCGCCTCATTGTGAAGCGCGCGGCGCCCCATGTCGATCGCTTCGATTTGCCTCGGCCCCGCGGTTCGAATGGCCGCGTAATAACTTTCGCAAACCATAAAATAATCCTTGAGAAGACCGCGGAACGGAGTGAGCGAGAGAATATGCACGACGAGTGGCGCGCCATTTTCGTCAGCGATCTCCAATGCGAGCTTTGCGTCCTGCAGGGAGATCTTTAATCCATAGGGGCCGTCGTCCCGGCCCGGCAGCGCAAAACTGTTTTCGTCGATAAGGTCGTAGATCGCGATTTGCCGCTCGTGCTCCTGGTCCGCCGCTCCTCGGCCGATCGAAGCCTCGTCGAGGGTCACGGAAACGAGGCGATTGCGTTCCTTTGGATCGGTCCGGCTCATGGCATGCGATGATCGGTTCGGAGCGCCACCGAGCGCGCGTGCGCATCCAGCCCCTCGGCGTGGCCGAGCGCAATCGCCGCCGGGCCGAGTTTCGCAAGACTGGCCGCGCCGCACTTTAAAATCGTGGTCCTTTTCAAGAAATCGAGCACGCTCAAGCCAGAAGAAAACCGGGCCGATCGCGCAGTCGGCAACACATGGTTCGAACCGCCAACATAGTCGCCGATGGCTTCCGGCGTATAAGCCCCTAGAAAAATGGCACCCGCGTTGCGGATCCGCTGCCCGAGCGCCTCGGCGTTCGCGGTCATGATCTCGAGGTGTTCCGGAGCCAGCCGGTCGGCGAGCGCGACACTTTCCTCAAGATCGGCGACCAGGATAATCGCGCCGAAATCGCGCCAGCTCGCCGCCGCTATTTTTTCACGCGGGAGGGCCTCCAACTGCCTCGCGACGGAGGTCTCGACGGCGCCGGCGAGGCCCGCGTCGTCGGTGATCAGAATCGACTGCGCGGCGGCGTCGTGCTCGGCCTGCGCGAGGAGATCGGCGGCGATCCACTCGGGATCGGCGCCTTCATCAGCGATAATCAAGACTTCGGAAGGCCCGGCGATCATATCAATGCCAACGGTGCCGAAAACCCTCCGCTTGGCCGCCGCGACATAAGCGTTACCGGGACCAGCAATCTTGGCGACCGGGGCGATCGTCGCGGTTCCATAAGCCAGCGCCGCGATCGCTTGCGCGCCCCCTACCCGGTATATTTCATCGACGCCGGCGAGCTTGGCCGCTGCCAAAACAAGCGGGTTGATCTTTCCCTCTGGGGCCGGGACAGTCATGACAATGCGGGCAACGCCCGCTACCTTGGCCGGTACCGCGTTCATCAAGACCGAAGATGGATAGCTCGCGGTGCCGCCCGGAACATAGAGCCCCGCCGCCTCGACGGGCCGCCAGCGCCAGCCGAGTTCGACGCCGAGCGGATCAGTAAACCGGTGATCTTGCGGTATTTGGCGCTCATGAAAACTAACGATCCGGGAATGCGCGAAGCGCAGCGCTTCGAGCGCCTCGGGGGGACAATCGGCGAACGCCGCGTTGATGCTGGCTTCGTCCACCCGCAAACCCAACTTCTCCAGATCGACGCGATCGAACATCCGCGAATAGCCAATAAGCGCGGCATCGCCCTGCGCGACGACGTCCGCGATGATCGCCTGAACCGCTTGGTCGACGTCCTCAGCGACTTCCCGTTTCATCGCGAGAAGCGCGTTGAACGAGGCCGGAAATTCCGGGCTCTTTGTGTCGAGCCGCAAGGGCATGAAACCGCCTCCGTCGCGGGCGCATCTAATGATGCTCGCTTATGTTCGTCTATCTCAAACTCGAGGGCAGCAATGCGTCCGGCGAGTAGCGTGCTTTAGCAGCTTCTCGATTTCCTTTTCGAGTCCCTTGGGTACCGCCGCTGGTGCGAAGCGCGCCACCACCCCGCCGTTTCGATCGACGAGGAATTTCGTAAAATTCCATCTGATCGCTCTGGTCCCCAAGAATCCCTTGGCTTCGCCCTTGAGAAACCGGTACAGCGGATGCGCTCCCGCGCCATTGACATCGATCTTGCCGAACATGGGAAATGTCACATTATAGGTTTGCGAACAAAAGCGCGCGATTTCGGCGGCATCGCCCGGTTCCTGGGCGCCGAACTGATTGCACGGAAAACCTAGAACCGAAAAGCCCTGAGCTTTATATTTGCGGTAAAGTGCCTCGAGCCCCTCGTACTGCGGCGTAAAGCCACATTCGCTCGCGGTGTTTACCACAAGCAAAACCTGTCCTGCGAAATCGGAAAGCGGCTGTTCCCGCCCTTCCAGCGTCGTGGCGGTAAAATCATGGACCGTGCTCATTGCCGTCTCCGAATTGCGCCAAACCCTCGTGCAATTTCCGCCCGGCGCCTTGGCGAACCATAAACGAATCCGCTTGGCCCGGCCATGCGCTTGTTCCTGCGTCCGGGCAATCCCACAAGCGGCGGCGCGTTTCCGGCGATTTGGATCGTACCAAAACGTTTCACGTGAAACCTTTTGGTACGATTGGGGCCGAAAACCTTACAAGAAATCCGACAGCGGCCACGTCTTCGATCATGTAAGATCAATCGATTTTTTGGTGCGATTGCAGAAGCGCGGCGGCGGCGCCTCAATGGCTTGGCCGGTTGGCCGAAGGCCTTCCCAACGTAAGATTCGCTGACGTAGAGGGTGTCGCACGGGATGCCCGAGCCCCCGCCGCCTGGTCTCGACAGTCGCAACACCCCGGCCGTAAACGACGGAAAATTATTGCAGCGGAACTATGCACCAAGAAAGCCCTGCAATATCAAGGGCTAACTTTAGGTGCGGAATTTTTGCAGACTGTGTGAAAACTCGGACAACTACCTGTGACCTATCGAATTTTCGCGAAATTTTGGGCCGTTTTGGGCGCCCAGAAGCTGACTGAAGTGCGTGGATTACAACCTCAAAGTCCGTTGTTTTTAATAGATCGAAGGCCTTCCGAATCTCCGGCGAATCAGTGAAATCTACATTCTCTAAGAGGGAGACATAGCTGAAACGATCCCAGAAAAGGGCGATGCTGAACCCGTTGCCGAGAAGCAAATGCCGCTTCATGCTAGCAGTGATTCTGAGGGCTTCAGCAAAACTGATTGTTGACACAGACATCAAGGACCTAAAGTTTTGCAACAAGCTGGTCGATGGCTTTTTCGCTGTCGAGTTCGATAATCTTCCTTTACCTGTACTCGATGCCCGCCAATGTCTTGCTTTCCAGCACGCAATCGAAAGATCGGACTACCCTTTGCGAAAGCGACGACGCCGGTCGTTTGGAAATCTCGTATATTAACGGTGCCGTCGGCTGCCTTCTTAAACGTGAAATAGGCAGGATGGGTCTTTATTAGACCTTCGATATCGGTATCGATTTGGGCGAGAACTGCCGCGTAAGCGGAAGCCGGACCCATGTACTGGGTCAATCGGTTCTTCACAATCAAATGCACTTTCGGCAGTGGCCGCCCCGCAGTTTGGAGCTTCGTGTTGAAGGCGTAGGTTGCGTAAATTTCCGATGGAAGTCGAAAGCCGTATACTAAGGAAAGCGCGTTCTGCATCGCCCGTCGTGAGGAGTTCGTCCGCCATGACAGGAAGAACAAGCCGATCAACAGAAGCCAATCCAATTTGGGTGTAGATTGAAAAGCTCGGATTGCAGTCCAAAAACACCATGTCGTAGTCTTTGTCGATTGGTGCAAAAAAATCGTTTAACCAATCAATAACCTGAAGCCATGTGTTCGCACCGGGAATCTGCGTGTTTGACAGCGTGTTAATGGCATTGGCCTGCAATTCAAGAAGCGGATCGCCGCAAACCAAGTCGATATTTGCCGGGATAAGCGCATTGAATTTTGCGGGTACGGTGATGAAATCACGCGGGTCGAACTTTGGCACGGTGTAAGGCGACGGTAGCCGTGCTTGGAAGTAACCGCCAATGCTGCAACGAGGGACTAAGCCTTGACGTTTTAGGAGTTCCTGCCCCCCTCCCCCGGTCAAACCTCCCAAAAATAGCTCCGATAAATTAGCTTGAGGACATACATCGACTACAAGAATTTTATGCTTCTTATTTCGTTCAGCAAATCGGCAAATCGCTTGAAATGCCAAGCTCGTCTTACCGGTACCACCTTTATTGTTCCAAAAAGCGTAGCGCATTGGCCTCTCCCTTGTTGTCCGTTTAAGACACTATCACGTCTAGTACGGACGCACAAGTGTCCAATTTAGACTAAAGGAAGATGGAGGCTCTGTTGCATTGGCGAGCATCAGCGCAAATTGCACTTACCGTCTCGCCACATCAAGCGGCAAGGCGGAAAAGTCGGTTCACAAAGCGCACTTCTCCCGCCGCGCCGGATTCGAGCGTGAAACACTGCCGCTTGCGGATCATGCACATGCGGGACAATTCCACTGCGAGAGATTCCGCCTTTGGCAAGCCACGGCTGTTTTGCGGGCCGTCGCGGGCCGATGCCGTGCGCCCTGCGCCAACGCTCTGAACGCAAGCGTTTTTTTTCGCGGCGCTCCCGTCTGTCTGAAAATGTTGATGAGTTCTGAGTATTGGGCTACAATGTAGCTCACAAGGAGGTTCAGCCATGACCGATAATTCCGTTGTTCGCGCCCGTATCGACGAAGGCACGAAGAGGGAAGCGGCTGCCGTGCTGAAGACGGTAGGGCTTACCTTGTCCGATGCCTTCCGCCTTCTGCTTGTGCGGGTGGCGGCGGAAAAGGCCCTGCCGTTCGAGCTGCATGTTCCCAATGCCGAAACCGTCAAGGCGATAAAGGCCGCGCGGGCGGGCAAGCTGATCAACGTCGGCAAACCGGAAAAGCTGCTCAAGAGTTTGAATGCGGGACGTTAAATATACAAGGCGTTTCCGTCGTGATTACGGGCGTGAGAAATCAGGCATGCACGGCAAGCAGCTTGATGCCCTGCTCATGGAGGTGGTGAATCTGCTGGCTACCGATACGCCGCTGCCGCGCCGGAATTTGGATCACGCGCTTTCCGGCGAATGGAGCGATTGCCGTGATTGTCACGTCAGGCCCGATCTGGTTCTTATCTACCGCAAGCCGGATGGTGACAGCCTCGAACTCGTGCGGCTTGGCTCACACAGCGAATTTGGCTTGTAGGCAGGGTCAAGAAAGCCCCCCCGTATTGGTGTTACGCCCTAACCTTGGGGGCCGAACGTCCAGCCCGTCGCAAAGAGCGCCGCGCCGGAGCCTGAAAAATCAGTTCGCGGGACTGCCCGGCGTATGCTGCGCTCACGGATGATGCCGGTAATCAGCACCCCGTCCGGCTGCTCGTCGTAAAAAATACCGTGAAGCGCGTATTCATGCCGCCGTGTGGCGTGCTACGCCCTGGCCGCGGCCGAAGAAGCCCACCGCACAAGAGCGGAAATTTTGGAAGGCTGACGCCAACATCAAAGGAGGAGCGCCGTGACCGGTACATTGACGCCTGCCAATATCTTCAATCTTGGAATTGGATTCTGGGCATCGAAGACGCTGCTGAGCGCGGTGGAGCTTGGCTTGTTCACCGAGCTTGCCAAGGGTCCAGCCGATCTTGCCACTTTGTCGCGCCGGCTCGGGCTGCATGATCGTTCGGCGCGCGATTTCCTCGATGCGCTTGTCGCGCTGAAAATGCTCGACCGCGAGGGTGGGCGCTATAGCAACACGGCGGAGACGGCTCTTTTTCTCGATCGCGCGAAGCCTGGCTACGTGGGCGGCTTTTTGGAAATGGCCAACGCGCGCCTTTATGAGCATTGGGGCTCGCTGACCGAGGCCCTTAAGACAGGCCGGAACCAAAACGAGGCCAAGGGGTCGGGCGAAGTGTTCGCGGCGCTCTATGCCGATCCGGAGCGATTGCGCTTGTTCCTCGCCGCCATGAGCGGAGCAAGTCTCGGCGCGGCGCAGGCGATAGCCGCAAAATTTCCGTGGGCCAACTATAAGACTTTCGCCGATGTCGGAGCCGCGCAAGGCATGGTGCCAGTGACCATCGCCCGCGCGCATAACCATCTTTCGGGCGCCGGATACGACCTGCCAGAGGTCAAACCTATCTTTGAGGAATTCATCGCCCAGCAGGGCGTCGCGGACCGGGTGAAATTTCTCTCGGGAAACTTCTTCACAGACCCCCTGCCCTCGGCCGATGTCCTGATCATGGGCCACATATTGCATGACTGGGATCTTTCGCAGAAACGCATGCTGCTCGAAAAGGCGCATGCCGCGCTTCCCAAGGGCGGCGCGCTTATCGTCTATGAGGCGATCATCGACGACGAGCGGAGGGAGAACGTTTTCGGCTTGTTGCTCAGCTTGAACATGCTGATCGAGACGCCGGGCGGTTTCGATTTTACCGGCGCCGACTGCCAGGGTTGGATGCGCGAAGCGGGGTTCTCGCAAACGCGCGTCGAGCCGCTCGCGGGTGCGGACTCGATGGTTGTAGCGATCAAATAGCGGCGGGTGTATCGTCAAGCTACTCAGAAGGTTCCTGGACGGCGCCTGCGAACCGTGGAAACAGGCGGCGCCAATGCGCGTTCGACCAGTGGCGGAATCGGTCGAGATAGAGATAAAGCACCGGCGTCGTGTAAAGCGTAAGCAGCTGGCTGACGATCAGCCCGCCGACAATCGCAATACCTAGCGGGCGGCGGATCTCGGCCCCCTCGCCAAAACTGAGCATCAGCGGAACGGCGCCGAAAATCGCGGCGAACGTCGTCATCATGATCGGACGAAAGCGCAACATGCAGGCGCGAAAAATTGCGTCGCGCGGAGAAAGTCCGCCCGTACGTTCGGCTTCGAGGGCGAAATCGATCATCAAGATCGCGTTTTTCTTAACAATGCCAATCAGCAAAATCACTCCGATCATGGCGATGATGCTGAACTCGGTGTGAAAAAGCATAAGCGCCAGGACCGCGCCGACGCCGGCCGAAAACAAAGTCGAGAGAATGGTGATCGGATGGATAAAGCTTTCGTAAAGAATGCCGAGAACGATATAGACCGCGGCAAGCGCGGCGAGGATCAGCACGAACTCGTTCGCCAATGACTCTTGGAACAGGCGCGCGGTTCCTTGCTGGCTGCCGTGGATCGTGGCAGGAGCGTGGAGCGCTTTCATCGCGGCCTCGATCTCCGCGGTCGCGTCGCCAAGAGACGCGCCGGGCACGAGATTGTATGAAATTGTGCTCGCCACGAACAGGCCCTGGTGGTTGACTGCCAAGGGCGTGTGGCCAGGCTCGAAATGGCTCACGGCGGCGAGTGGAACTATTGTCTCCTGGGTTGTGCTGACGGGCGAACCGGCGGAAGTGCCCTGTTTGCCGGTGTTGGCGAGCGCATTGGTTTGCGCGTTGCGCGCCGCGGCGCCCCCCGAATTCGTGGCCGCGCTCGAACTTCCGCTCGAAGGCCCTTGTGCGGGCAAGGCAGGGCTTTGCGTCACCGTCCCCGCCACGGCATTGGTGGTCGCGGTGCCGGGCGGACTCGCGCCCGAGGTGCTGACATAAAGATCTTTCAGGATCGAAGGATCTTGCCAATAGCGCGGGTCGACTTCCATCACCACGTGATACTGGTTGACCGCGCTGTAAATGACCGAAACTTGGCGCTGCCCGAAGGCGTCGTAAAGCGTACTGTCGATCAGGCTTACGGCAAGACCGAGACGAGAAGCGGTGTCGCGATCGATGACGACATCCGTCTCCAAGCCGGTTTGCTGCTGGTCGGAATTGACATCCGCCAGCACGGAGCTGTTTTGCAAGGCCTCGACGAGGCGTGGCACGAAGGCGTAGAGCTCGCTCGTGCTTTCGCCCTGCAAAGTGAACTGGTATTCGGCATTGCTCGCCCGCCCGCCCGAGCGGATATCTTGAACCGATTGCAGATATAGACGCGCACCCGGCACCTTTATGAGCTCGCGGCGCAGCCGGGCAATCACCTCGTCGGCAGTGTCGCTGCGTTGGGACTTTGGCTTCAGGTCGATATAGACCGAGCCGGTATTGGTCCCCGAGCCCGAGCCGGTATAGCCCTTGACGCTGGCGATCGCCGGGTCGGCTTGCACGATCGCCTGAAGTTGCGCGAGTTTTACGCGCATTGCCTGGAACGAGATAGACTGGTCAGCCACGATAGAACCAATCAAGCGGCCGGTGTCCTGCTGCGGAAACAAGCCCTTTGGCACATACTTGAACAATACGAAATTGAGGACAACAGTCGAAAACAAAACCAGCATCACTAAAATGCCGTGGCGCAGGGCCCAGCCGAGCGTTCGTTCGTAACCCCGCAGGATTTTGGCGAAAGGATCGAACCGGCGTCGGTGAAACTCTCCGGGCGGCGGGCGCCGGAGAAACAGCGCGCACATCATCGGCGTCAGGGTCAAGGATAAGGCGAGCGAAACAAGGATGGCGAGCGAAAGGGTGACAGCGAATTCGCGAAACAACCGGCCGACAATCCCGCCCATGAGAAGAATTGGAAGGAACACCGCTATCAACGAGATGCTGATCGACAGCACGGTAAATCCAACTTCTCGTGCGCCGGTCAGCGCTGCCTCGACGCGGCCCCTTCCGGCATCGGCGTGGCGGGATATATTTTCGAGCACCACGATTGCATCGTCGACAACAAAGCCGGTTGCAATCGTCAGGGCCATGAGCGACAAATTATTCAAGCTAAAGTTCATTAAATACATTGCGCCGAAAGTCCCGACGATCGAAACCAGCACGGCGGTGCTCGGAATCATCGCGGCGCGAATATCGAACAGGAACAAGTAGACAATCAGTGTGACCAAGAGAATCGCGATGGCCAAAGTCAATTCAGTATCATGCAACGAGGCGCGGATCGTAATGCTGCGATCAGAGGCAGGCAGGAATTCAATGTCATTTGGCATCGCCGCCTGAAGATGCGGCAATTCGGCCTTCACGCGCTCGACCGTGTCGATGATGTTGGCGCCGGGCTGACGGAAAATGACCGCGAAAACCGCGGGCCTTCCGTCGGAAAGGCCCAGGTTGCGCACGTCCTCGTCCGAATCCAGCACGTCGGCGACATCGACGAGCCGCACCGGAGCGCCATTGCGGTAGGCAATCACGAGAGGCGTATAATCGGCGGCCCGGACCGCTTGATCGTTGGTGTAAATTTGGAGGTGCCGGTCGCCATCCTCGATCGCGCCCTTCGGGCTGTTCGCATTGGCGGAAGCGAGCGCCGCGCGCACGTCCTCAAGCCCAATGCCATATTTGGCCAAGGCGTGCGGGTTCAGCTCGACGCGCACCGCGGGCAAGGCACCGCCGAAAATGTACACTTGGCCGATGCCATCGAGCTGGGAAAGCCTTTGCTGGAGGATATTGCTGGCGAGATCATACATCTGACCGCGCGTCTTCGTCTTCGAAGTCATGGTGAGGATAAGGATCGGCGCATCGGCGGGGTTGATCTTGCGATAGGTCGGATTTGTGGGCAGATCCGTCGGGAGGTCGGCGCGCGCCGCGTTGATTGCCGCTTGGACGTCGCGCGCGGCGCCGTCGATGTCGCGTCCAACATCGAATTGGAGGATAATGCGAGTCTGGCCGAGGTTGCTCGCCGATGTCATTTCGGTGACATGCGCGATCTGGCCGAGATGGCGTTCGAGAGGGCCTGCCAAGCTCGATGCCACCGTGTCCGGGCTCGCGCCGGGAAGCTGCGCCTGTACCAGGATCGTCGGAAAATCGACTTGCGGCAGCGGCGAGACCGGCAGCTTCAGAAACGCAAGGCACCCGGCAAGCGTGATCCCCATGGTGAGAAGCGTGGTCGCCACCGGGCGCGCGATGAAAGGCGCGGAGAGGTTCATGCGTGAAGACTCGGCGGCGCGCGCGATTGCGGCCAACAGGGGTGGCCGTGGGGCAAAGCGGAGACGGAAAGCCCACAAGGGTAATGCGGTTTATTTAATACCTAATGACCGATTACGATAGGGCGCAGGTGAGCGATGGCGCGCGGCGCGAGTTTGCGCTATCGATTTGAACAAAGCCGCCGTTGGTGCCGCGCGGAGCGCCACGTGAACGTTAAAATGGGTATCCGGCGCCAAGGAGAGCGGGCAGCATGCACGAGGCAGAACCTGTAACGATCGAAACGTTTGACATTCTGCGCTTGTTGAAGTCATTGCCGCACCGCTATCCATTTCTGATGATCGACCGCGTGATCGAGGCGCGGGGCGACGAATCCGGCATCGGCATCAAGAATGTCAGCATCAACGAGCCGCAATTCCAGGGGCATTTCCCCGAGCGCCCGGTCATGCCTGGAGTTCTCCTGATCGAGGGCATGGCCCAGACCGCCGGGGTTTTGTGCGTCAACGCGCATTCGCCCGGCCGCAAGCCGCCGCTGGTTTATTTCATGAGTATCGACAAGGCCAAGTTTCGCAAGCCGGTCTTACCGGGCGACCGGGTCGAGTTTCACATGACCAAGACCAACCGGCGCCGCACCATGTGGTGGTATAAGGGCCGCGCTTTGGTGGATGGCGCGCTGGTCTGCGAGGCGGAAATCGCCGCCATGCTGGCCGCTGAGGGTGGATAGCTTTTCGCACCGGAATTTTCCGCTCCTTACGGAAAATTCCTTGCGTTGTCAGGTTGGAAAGATTTGGGCGGCGGGTCGCCGATGTCGCGCCTTTTTTGTTCAAGAGCGAGAGCAAGTAGCAAAATGGGGAGAGCCCAATGCTGTTGGACCCTCCACCAAATCAAATGTCAAATAGAGATTCCGGCCTTAAGCAGCAGTTCGTTTTTAAACAGGTCGGTCACTTTCTGTCGCACGGCCTGATAGCAAAGTGGGTTTGTCGCTATCCTCTTGGCGTCATATCCAGCAGCGACTATATGCGGCACATAGCTTGAGGTGATTCCCCTGCCATGTTTATCCCAGAAAGCAACAGGGTCTTCACGCCACGATATGGTTCCAGAACCGTCGGGCGCTGCCAAGAACCGGAATGAAGCATAGAGGGGATATATCCACCCTTGCGGGTAAGAGTATTTCATCTCCTCCCCAAAGAACAGTGTACGCTCCGGAGTTCTTGCGGTACTTCTTGCTTCGTTCTGTTTTTTTCTCGTCGTAGATTTTCACTTCATTGATTTTACCAAATTTTCCCTCGTAGTATTCCGGGAATGTCAATTGCAGCCGGTCAAAAAGCTGAAGCATCTTTGGAAGTAAACAGATCCACTTCTCAAGTTCTTCAGACTCGCTTTCGCTATATCCAAGAAACGCATCAAGACAACTCTCCTTATGACCATAAGCATTGCTCGGCTCGCGGTCTATCGCCTTGCAGAAGCTTGGGTAGTATATCATGAGTAAAATTACGATTTGCAACGCGTCAATCGACCCGGGTCCGCCTTGCCCTTCGTGCCAGGAAATTTGATTATAGTAGTGCTCTTTTTCTAACGCTGTCTTGAGAGCATCGAAGTGCCGCCGAGCGTCAGCTAACGATTTTGTCTTCACCTGTACGCTAGTATTCCTAGCATCCTTTACGTCATTTAGTAAATCAACCATGCCAGGTGGTATTTCTTCGGCGCCTTTGAGTGTTGGTATCAATACCTGTACGTTAAGGAATGTTTGTGGTAACCGCTCTTCCGCTTCTACATCAGAGAGTCCTTCACGCCAGATGTTTATTCGTTTTGTAGTGTTGCCCCCGTCAAGAATCCCGTATGTGTTATTTTCATCCTCCGTTTCGTCGAGCGTCAGCCTGAACTCGTTGCGACTTGTTATCATACTCAATCTGCTTGGCCACTATGACCACACCACGGTTCAACAGATGAAAGTTCTGCCAGTTTTCCTTCAGGGTTTCCCCGATTCGCTTTGAAACACGGGAGGACGGGTCAGGCTCTCGGGGGTTCGGACCGAAACCAAAGTCGTAAGGGTATTGGTCAAGAGGGACAACAAGCTCTTTGCGGGCAACTTGACCGCTCGGGTCAACGATGTCCTTCATTTCGCGAACCCTGAACCAATCGGTACATTTTTTTAGCGTTTCCAGTTCCATAACAAGCTCTCCTTCTCCCGAAGTCGGGACGAATGGTGCAGGCTGCCGGTCACGGTCAGCCATTTGGCGAGATCCCACAATGGGATTACGCTTCGCACACTCAATTTTCAGGGGGAGATGCAGGGCGAGGAGGCAAAGGATGCGCGCGTTGGCGAAAATCCTTCAATGCCCGGTCGCAAATGCGAGTATTAACTCGTTTCTGTAGGGATCGTTCAATACCCCACGCCCAACAGCCCAGTGTCCACTGAGTGCAAACTAAACATATCAGCGCTTTGGAAAACCGTCAAGCCAGTTAGTTTTCATTTTACCCGTGCGATCGCAACCCCGGCGCGAACCCACGTGGAAGCATTTAGGGAGGTTGCACGGCTCCGGCGAGTCCGGGCGGCAACCCATTCATTGAGGGCAATCGTCCTTGCTTGGTGTTGCAGCGTAAAGACACAAGGTTCAGTGCAACAGACCACGGGCCGATTGTTGCGCCAAACTTGCTTTGCGGTGAAGTGCCGCCCCTTCCGGCGTCGCCGTTTCGTCAAAAAGTTCGGCAAGTTTTTCGGTCATCGCGCCGCCGAGTTCCTCGGCTTCGACGATCGTCACGGCGCGGCGATAATAGCGGGTCACGTCATGGCCGATGCCGATCGCGATGAGTTCGACCGGCGAGCGCGTCTCGATCTCCTCGATGACGTGCCGCAAGTGCTTCTCGAGATAATTGCCGGGATTGACCGAGAGCGTCGAATCATCGACCGGCGCGCCGTCGGAAATCATCATTAAAATGCGCCGTCTGTTCGGGCCGCGCGAGCAGGCGCTTGTGGGCCCAATCGAGCGCCTCGCCGTCGATATTTTCCTTGAGCAGGCCTTCGCGCATCATCAGCCCGAGATGCTTGCGCGATCGCCGCCAGGGCGCGTCGGCGGATTTGTAAATGATATGGCGAAGGTCGTTGAGACGGCCGGGCGAAGCCGGCTTATTTGTCTGCTAGCCAGGCTTCGCGCGATTGGCCGCCCTTCCAGGCGCGGGTCGTAAAGCCAAGAATTTCGACCTTGACGCCGCAGCGCTCCAGCGTGCGGGCCAAAATATCGGCGCAGGTGGCGGCGACCGTAATCGGGCGCCCGCGCATCGAGCCGGAATTATCGATAAGCAGCGTCACCACTGTATCGCGGAAATCGGTGTCCTTCTCGCGTTTGAACGAAAGCGGCTGCTGCGGATCGACGATCGATGCGCGGAAGCCTGCGCCGGATCGAGGATGCCCTCTTCGAGATCGAATTCCCAGGACCGGCTCTGCTGCGCCATCAGGCGCCGCTGCAAGTCGATTGGCGAGCCGCGCGACGATCGAGGAAAGATTATTCAATTGCTTGTCGAGATAGGAGCGAAGCCGGTCGAGTTCCTCGGGATCGCAAAGATCTTGCGCCGCGACGACCTCGTCATATTTCTTGGTGAAGGCCTTGTACTCCGGGCCGCGGGCTTCGCCGCGCCAGTCGCGGGAGCGGGCGGCCCGGATCGCCGCCTTCATCGGAGGGGTTGAGGTCGGCGTCCTCCTCGAATTCGCCGGTCGGCGCATCGGCGGTCGTCGGTCTCGCTTTCGTCCATGGGATCGGCGGAGGCCTCGGCCGTTTCGCTCCGGCTCGCATCGCCGGTATGGTCCTCGGCGCCTTCTTCTGGCTGGATTGTCTTCCGGCGCCGTCCGGTTTCGCCGCGCCGTCTTCATCCTCTTCCGGATTGCTGTCGAGGCTGCCCTCGTCGATCATTTCGAGCGCGGTCAACAACTTGTGGACGACAGCGGCGAAGGCCCGCTGATCCTCGATCGCCCGCCCAAGCCTGTCGAGATCGGCGCCGCGCGCTCCTCGATCCAGGGGCGCCAGAGATCGACGATCCTTTGCGCGTTCTTGGGCGGCTTCAGCCCGGTCAAGACGCTCGCGCACGATCATCGCGAGCGCATCTTCGAGCGGCGCATCGGCGCGGACCGCGATATCGGCATAGCGGGCGCGCTGAAAGCGGTCGTCGAGCATCGCATCGAGATTGCCCGCGACGCCCTGCATCCGGCGCGACCCGATCGCCTCGACGCGCGCCTGTTCGACGGCATCGAAAACCGCGCGCGCGGCTGGCGTCTGCGGGGTCAGCCGCCGGTGCACATCAATATTGTGGCAGGCGAGCCGCAGCGCCATCGAATCGGCATGGCCGCGCAGGATCGCGGCTTCCCGCGCGTCGAACTTTGCGCGGACGGTTCGGGCAGCCGCGCCTTGGCGCTTGCCCGGTCCAAACCAGGCTCGGCCGCTCGGCCGCGAAAGCGACTTCGGCCTGCGGCATTTTTGCGAGTGGCGCGCATGCATGCCGGCGACCGCCCGTTTGAACGGCTCGTTCGGGGGCTTCCGATTTTGCGGCGGCTTTTGGTTGGAACTCATCCCGCTGGTTCCCGCCGCGGCTTCAAAGAAATCTGTCCCAGGGTGGCGGATGCCCGAGGCCTGTTCAACTCATGACGACATTCATCGCGCTCTCCGGCAGCTCCTTGCCAAAACAGCGCTGGTAGAATTCCGCGACAAGCGTGCGCTCCAATTCATCGCATTTGTTGAGAAAGGTCAGCCGGAACGCAAAGCCGGCGTCGCCGAAAATTTCCGTGTTCTCGGCCCAAGTGATCACCGTGCGCGGGCTCATCACGGTGGAAAGATCGCCGCCGATGAATGCGTTGCGGGTAAGATCGGCGACGCGCACCATCTTGTTGATCGATGTCGCGGCCTTCCTTGGTCTGCCTGGAACCGCTTGACCTTGGCCAGCACGATATCGACTTCCTTGTCGTGCGGCAGATAGTTCAGGGTCGCGACGATCGACCAGCGGTCCATCTGTCCCTGATTGATTTGCTGGGTTCCATGATAAAGCCCCGAGGTATCGCCAAGGCCGATCGTATTCGTCGTCGAAAAGAGGCGGAAGGCGGGATGCGGCCGGATCACCCGGCTCTGATCGAGGAGGGTGAGACGGCCCGACATTTCGAGGACGCGCTGGATAACGAACATCACGTCCGGGCGGCCCGCGTCATATTCATCGAAACAGAGCGCGACATTGTTTTGCAGCGCCCAGGGCAGGATGCCATCCCTGAACTCGGTCACTTGCAGACCGTCCTTGATGACGATCGCGTCCTTGCCGATAAGATCGATGCGGGACACATGACTGTCGAGATTGATCCGCACACAAGGCCAGTTCAGCCGCGCCGCGACCTGCTCGATATGGGTCGACTTGCCGGTGCCGTGATAGCCGGTGATCATCACCCGCCGGTTCTTGGCAAAGCCCGCGAGAATGGCGAGCGTGGTATCGCGGTCGAAGAGATAATCGGGATCGAGGTCGGGAACATGCGGATCGCCGCTCGAATAGGCGGGCGCTTCCATGTCGCTGTCGATGCCGAAGACCTGGCGCACCGAAATCTTCATATCCGGCAGACCGCCAGGCGCGGCACTTTCGTCCATCTTCATGCCTTGCATTTATCCTTTGTTCCGGCCGCGCGCGCACTCGGCTTCCAATGTCCGCGCAAGCGATTTGCCCGCGCCGGCAATCGCCGGCGGGCGGGAAGAAAGCCTCACGCATAGCTTGACCGACCTCAGATAATTATAGGCGCGGATGATCTCGCGCAATTTGTCTTCGTTCGACCGGTCGCCCGCGTTGGCGTCCGGATGGAGGCGCTTGACCAAATCCTTGTAGCGGGCCTTGATCGCGGCCATGTCCACACTATCGTCGAGCCCCAATTGATCCAGGGCCTTCATAGGCCGCCAGCCCATAGCGCGGTTTCTGCTGGCGTCTCGCAAGTATGGCGCCGGACGTCCGCCCGGAACATTCCCAGCGCCTCGCCCGGGCGCGGCGGATCGTCGCCCTCCTCGCGAAAATTCTTGCTCCCGCGTTTGACCCCCATCGACCAAGTCGGGCGATGACCGACCAAGGCCTCGCGCTGATAAAGGGCCAGGCTTCCGACGCTCATGCCATTGAAATAATTATAAGATGCGTTGTATTCGCGGACATGGTCGAGGCAGAAGCAAAAATATTGGCCCTCTCGCAAACGCCCCATCGGGCGCGCGGAACTCGCCCGGCTTCGCCGCAGCCAGGAAACTGGCAAAGCGTTTGATCCGGGCGCCGTTCCTGGTTTGAACGCGGACTTGACCCTGATGCGGTCGAAAAGACGTGATCTTAAATTCATGGCGGCCCCATTATGAATGTCTTTGGGATGGCCGCAAGCGTTTCGATGCGATAAAATAAATGTTAGTGTCCCGGTCCGGCGGCCGATCTGATAGGTTTTTGACAGGCTGTCTTGAAATGCGCGAGCAAAGTGAGCATGGCCGCAAGCGATCGCATCAAGGTGATATTACAAGCGGCTTTCACCCCATCCTCGATCGAAGTCATCGACGAATCCCACAAGCACGCGTCCCACGCCCATGCCATGAAGCGGCGCGGCGCAGCCAGCGAGCGCGGGAGGAACCCATTTTCGCGTCAAAGCTGGTTTCCGAAACATTTAGAGGCCAGAGCCGGGTTGACCGCCATCGTGCCATAAATCAGCTATTGAACGGCCGAATTCGAAAGCGGCATGCATGCCTTGGCGATCGAGGCCAAGGCGCCGGGCGAATGACGTCCAGCACCGCGGCCGAACTGTGCCGCATGTTATCTTTTGACTATTATGATCCCGGCCTATCGGCGATATAAACGCAACGAGCCCCGGTGCACTTAAGCAGCTGCGGGGCTCTAGCTTCGGCTTTCCGAAGCGATCTGTGATGATGCAGAGACTATGTACGACCCCACACCCACTTGGCCTTCGCGGATGCTGTCGCACGACGAATTTAAATTGCCGGCGACGGTATTTTGGCCCACGCGTCACTGCGGACTTCCACGCCGCCGTGACCCCGCCCATGACGGGGTCTGTTGCACTTCCCCGGTGGAGTCATCGCTCCTCCATTGCAGTGGAACCGATGAGTTAACGTAGGAGGGCACCTTCCGCTTCCACCCGCCGCTTGTGAACAACGGTAGAAGCATCGCAATGCTGCGCTACTTTCGCGCATGTGTCAACGTTTTTTCAGCGTGGCTTTGTGGTGCTCCATAGGCCTTCGACTCGGCGACGTTATGGCAAAAATGGTGGCGTGAGAGCCCAGCGCATGCACTCATCGGCCGCGCGTCGACATTGGGCTAAGAGGCGCGGGTGCATGGCATGGGCGCTTCGCTTAATCCAAGCGCAGGCCGCACGTCAGGGCCCGCTAACCCGGCGCAGTTTCTGCCTTCAAACTGTCTGGATGCGGAAACAGAACGATGTTGTAGCCGGCATCCACGCAATGGATTTCGCCAGTGACGCCGCTCGAAAGATGGGACAGAAGATAAAGCGCCGCGCCGCCGATGTCGGAAAGATTGAGGCCGCGGCGCAGCGGCGACTGCGCCTTCTGGAAACTGTACATAACCCGCCCATCGGCGATCCCAGCCCCGGCCAAGGTGCGAATCAATCCGGCCGAAATCGCGTTCACCCTTATGCCTTGGGGGCCGTAATCGGCGGCAAGATAGCGCACGCTCGCCTCTAGTGCCGCCTTGGCCACGCCCATCACATTGTAATGGGGCATCACCCGGCTCGCACCGTAAAAGGAAAGGGTGAGAAGAGAGCCTCCAGGCTGCATGAGTGCGGCAGCGCGCTTGGAAATCTCGGTAAAGGAGAAAGCGGAAATCAGCATCGTGCGTGAAAAATTTTCCCGCGTCGTATCAGCGTACCGCCCCTTCAATTCGGCGCGATCAGAATAGGCGATGCAGTGAACCGCGAAATCGAGGCTGCCCCATTTTTTTCCGATAGCAGCAAACACCGCGTCGATCGAGGCGGCATCCTCGACGTCACATGGCAAAATAAGCTCCGCGCCGAGGCTTTCGGCCAGCGGCCGGACGCGCTTGCCAAGCGCCTCACCCTGATAGGTGAAGGCGAGTTCCGCGCCTTGTTCGTGCACAGTCTTGGCGATGCCCCAGGCAATCGAATGATCGTTCGCGACACCCATGACGAGGCCGCGCTTGCCGCGCATCAAGCCTCCGGTGTCCGCTGCCCGCGCCTCAGGCATCGACATGTTTCAAAACAATGCTGGCGTTGGTGCCGCCGAAGCCGAAGGAATTCGACAAGACGGCCCCCAATCGCACGCCGTCGCGGCGCTCGCGCACAATGTCCATGTCCGCGAATGCGGGATCGAGCTCCTCGATATTCGCGCTTTCGCAAATGAAGCCGTTTTGCATCATCAACAGCGAGTAAATTGCTTCGTGCACCCCGGTGGCGCCGAGGGAATGGCCGGTCAAGGATTTCGTCGCGGCGATCGGCGGACACTTTGCGGCGGTTCCGAAAACGGTTCTGATCGCCTCGATCTCCTTCATATCGCCAATTTCCGTCGAAGTCGCATGGGGATTGATGTAATCGACCGGCACCTTTACGCCTTCAAGCGCCATACGCATGCAGCGCACGGCTCCTTCGCCGGATGGCGCGACCATGTCATGGCCGTCCGAGGTCATGCCGTATCCGGCGACCTCGGCGTAAATTTTCGCGCCGCGCGCGCGGGCACGCTCTAATTCCTCGAGCACCAATACCCCCGCGCCGCCGGCGATGACGAATCCGTCCCGGTTCTTGTCGTAAGCGCGGGAGGCGCTCTTGGGACGGTCATTGAAGCCCGATGACATCGCGCCCATCGCATCGAACAGAACTGAGAGAGTCCAGTCGAGCTCCTCGCAGCCGCCCGCGAACATGATGTCCTGCTTGCCGTATTGGATCATCTCATAGGCATTGCCAATGCAATGGTTGGAGGTCGCGCAGGCCGACGAGATCGAATAGTTGACGCCCTTGATCTTGAACCAGGTTGCCAGCGTCGCCGAGGCGGTCGAGGACATCGATTTCGGAACCGCGAAAGGCCCGACCTTTTTCGGTCCCTTGGTCCGGGCGATATCCGCGGCCTCGATGAGTGTGCGCGTAGAAGGACCGCCCGAACCCATGATGATACCGGTGCGCTCATGCGATACTTCATCCGGTGCAAGGCCTGCGTCCAGAATCGCCTGATCCATCGCGGCATGGTTCCAGGCCGTGCCTGCGGCATGGAAACGCATCGCGCGGCGATCGACGGTTCCGCCGGGGTCGAGCGTGGGCGCACCGTGAACTTGGCTGCGAAAGCCGAGCTCGGCGTATTTGTCCGCCTTGACGATGCCGGATTTGGCCTCCCGCAAGGAGGCAAGCACCTCCTGGCTGTTATTCCCGATCGAGGAGACAATCCCCATTCCGGTCACGGCGACGCGTCTCATGCTGCACCACTCCTGCTTGACATCGCCCCAGAGCCCTATTCCGGGGGGCCTCTCAGTAAGCTCGAAAGAAGGCCTGCCGAAGGTTCAAGCCACGGATGGAGTTGTGGCCTTGAACAAGCCGCACCTAATGTCCTTGGCCTCATATATCCGTGTCCCGTCGGCCTCGAGCCAGCCGTCGGCGATGCCGAGCACCAGTTTGGTCCTAAATACGCGTTTGACATCAACGCCGTAAATGATTTGTTTGACGGTGGGCAAGACCTGATCGGAAAATTTGACCTCGCCGACGCCGAGCGCCCGGCCGCGTCCGGTGAGGCCAAGCCAGCCGAGATAAAAGCCAAGAAGCTGCCACAGTGCGTCAAGCCCGAGGCAGCCGGGCATCACCGGATCGTTCGTGAAATGGCAGCCAAAAAACCAGAGGTCCGGCTTGACCGAAAATTCGGCCAAGATCACGCCCTTGCCATTGGCGCCGCCTTGTTCGGAAACTTCCGTGATGCGATCGAACATCAAAAGCGGCGGCAACGGCAACTGCGGGTTGCCCGGCCCAAACAATTCTCCCCGCCCGCAGGCGATCAGGTCCTCATATTCAAATTTGGAAGGCCGCTCGTTCATGTCCGTTTCACTCTCGCGTCTCCGCCCGGCAGCCATGCAGGCTTTCTCCGGCGTAGTTTGCGCGTCTTCTAACACACAGATCGGCCAGCCGGAAGCCGTTGCCGCGCCGTCCGCGTCCACTTAACGTTAGGGTAAAACTTTGGCATTTCGCCACAAGTCATTGATTGTCCAACACCGTCCTTGATGTCGCAACATAAGCAGCAATTTGCGGCGAGGTTCCGTCGAACGCGACCCAACCAGTCTGCAAAGTATCGCCGATTACCCACAGCCCGGAGACCGGCGTCCAAGGACAGCACGGTGGAATGCACCAAGGCCATGCTTGGATGTTACCTTGGGTGAGCCGCACCGGATGCTGGACCCGGTCTTTCCGTTCTCGCGGAGGAGCCAAAATGGACCGGCCTTTGCGGTGCCCGGGAATTCCCCCGCCGGTTCTTTTTGGCCAAAAACAGCGGAATTCCTGACCCATCGGCGCCAGGCCGGACCTTTGCCCTTACAGCGGCCGCAGTCTTCCGGGCCTTATCACGCTCGCCGTTGTCCGGGCGGTGGCTTTGCGGTGCTGGCCGCGCGAGCGCCTCTGCCCGCCGGGGCGGTGGCGGCGGAGCGCCGCGCCGGTCCACCATCGGCAAATTGAGGCGGGTCAGCTTCTCGATGTTGCGCAACAGCGCCCTCTCGGTGCCGTCGCAGAGAGAAATCGCGATGCCCGCGGCGCCGGCCCGCGCGGTGCGGCCGATCCGGTGGACATAGGCTTCCGCCACTTCGGGAAGCTCGAAATTGACGACATGCGTGACGCCGTCGATGTCGAGGCCTCGCGCCGCGATGTCGGTTGCGACGAGGGCGCGGACACGGCCGCCACGGAAAGCCTCGAGCGAACGTTCCCTTTGGGTCTGGCTCTTGTTGCCGTGAATCGCGCAAGCAGCGATTCCGCTGTGATCGAGATGCTGGGAGACCTTGTCGGCGCCGCGTTTCGTCCTTGTGAAAATGAGCGTCCTGGTCATTCGCGCATCGCCGAAGAGCTCGACGAGAAGATCGCGCTTGCGGCTTGATTCAATAAGCATGACCTGGTGGTTGACGCGGCCCGCGGGTGTCGCGACTGGGGTCACGGCCACTTCGACTGGGTCGGCGAGAAGGTCGCCCGCGAGCGTGGCGATTTCGGTCGGGCATCGTCGCCGAGAAAAACAGGTTCTGCCGGCGTTTTGGAAGGGTGCCGATGATCCGGCGGATAGCCTTGACGAAACCGAGATCGAGCATGCGATCGGCTTCGTCGAGGACGAAGAATTCGGTCTCGCCGAGGTGCGCCGTGCGGGCGTCGAGGTGATCCTCGAGGCGGCCTGGGGTCGCGACCAGCACGTCGAGGCCGCGGGCGAGCGCCTTGATCTGCGCGCCATGCGGCACGCCACCGAAAATGACTGCAATCGACAAGGGAAGACCCGCGCCAAGGCAACGGAAGCTTTCGGCGATCTGGCTCGCCAATTCGCGGGTCGGGCTTAAAACCAGGACGCGGCAGCCTTTGCGGGGAGCGGCGCGCCTCTGGGTTGCAAGATAATGCAGGATTGGCAGGGCGAAGGCCGCTGTCTTGCCGGTGCCGGTCTGGGCAATGCCAATAAGATCGCGGCCCGCCATGATGGGTGGAATTGCTTGTGCCTGGATTGGCGTTGGATGCGCGTAACCTTGTTTTGTCAGAGCATGGAGAAGCGGCGCGGCGAGGCCGAGCCGGGAAAAATCAGTCAATTGTGGGTCTTTCTTTGAGCGAGGGCGCAACCCGCGAAATCCGGCGCGCCGGCAATGGAATTTTGGGGCGGCGCCCCACGTGGCCTGGGCGATCGAACGAAATCGGGTTGCACGAAAGGCAAGTAGACCCTTGCGGGTTCGTCACATGGCCAAAACGTCAACATCCTCATTAACGTGCATAATGCTACATGATGCCATTGACGCCGTAAGTCAAGCGCAATGCCCGGCTGAAGCATAATCGCAGGCAAGCGAAGCGGTCAATGCGCGGCGTTCGCACGGGCCATCAAGGTAAAAATCTCTCGTCCCGGAATACCGAAACGTAACGGCCTTCTGACACGGTATGTTCGTCTCTCAAATCGAGTGGCAGAGGCCGCAATGTCAACCTACGAAAATTGCACCCCGGAAAACCCGGCGCATCAGCGCCAAAATGAAGTGCGCCACCGCGTTCTCAAGGGCGCGCGCATAGCCTTCAAGGATCGCGCCGCAACGATCGATTGTGTGATCCGCAACCTGTCGGTTCGGGGCGCCTGCCTCATCGTGGAAACTCCCGTCGGAATTCCCAACTCATTTGAGCTTCTGCTTGATCACGCATCCGTCCGCAATTGCCGCGTGGCCTGGCGGAAAGCCACGCAGATCGGCGTTGAGTTCTCTTAGAACGCATCCGGCGCCGGCGCGTTCGCACACAAACTCAGCAAGCCGCCTCGTCGTGGCACATTGGTTCGGCGCGAAGGGTGCCATTCTTCGTGGTCACGAGCCAGTCGGTGCCGCTCGGCGTCGCAGCAGGCCCGAGGGGTGCTTACCCCGCAAGAACTTCCGGCCGCTGCTTGCCGCGCTTGACCATCAGCTTGTTGAGCGAGGCGATATAGGCCCGGGCTGACGCCACCAGCGTGTCGGGATCGGCGCCCTTGGCGGTGACCGATTTGCCATCCTCGGCAAGCCGCACGGAGACTTCGGCCTGCGCGTCGGTTCCTTGGGTGACCGCATGCACCTGGTAGAGTTCGAGCACAGCCTTGTGCGGCACGAGCGCAAGGATCGCGTTGAAAATCGCATCGACCGGGCCATTGCCCGTCGCCTGATGGGTTTTCTGCTCGCCATCGATGTCGAGCGTCAAGGCCGCCGATTGCGGCCCGTTGGTGCCGGCAATCACGGTGAGCGCGATTAGCTTGATGCGGTCATAGGCATGGGCGATCTCGTCGTCGACAAGCGCGGCGAGATCCTCGTCGTAGACGATCTTCTTGCGGTCGGCGAGATCCTTGAAGCGGGCGAAGGCGTCTTCAAGGGCGTTTTCGCCGAGCTCGTAACCGAGTTCCTTGAGCTTTTCCTTGAATGCGTGGCGGCCGGAATGCTTGCCCATGACGAGCGATGTCTTGCCCACGCCGACGCTCTCGGGGGTCATGATCTCATAGGTCCCGGCGTTCTTCAGCATGCCGTCCTGGTGAATGCCGCTCTCATGCGCGAAGGCGTTCCGGCCGACGATCGCTTTATTGTATTGCACCGGGAACGAGCTCACCGCCGAGACGAGTTTCGAGGCCCTGGTCAGCATCGTCGCGTCGATATTGGTGTGGTAAGGGAGTACGCTGCCCCGCACACGCAGCGCCATCACCACCTCTTCCATGGCGGCGTTGCCGGCCCGCTCGCCCATGCCGTTGATCGTGCATTCGACCTGCCGCGCGCCGCCTTCGATGCCGGCCAGCGTGTTGGCGACCGCGAGGCCGAGATCGTTGTGGCAATGAACGGAAAAGACCGCCTTGTCCGAATTGGGCACTTTTTCGCGCACGGTCTCGAACAGCGCACGGTATTCATGCGGCACCGCATAGCCGACGGTATCGGGGATATTGATGGTCGTGGCGCCCGCCTTGATCGCGGCCTCGACGCAGCGGCAGAGAAAATCCATCTCGCTCCGGGTGCCGTCCTCCGCCGACCATTCGACATCGGCGACAAGATTGCGCGCCCGCGCGACGCTCGCCGCGACCATGTCAAGAACTTCGGCCGGCTCCTTTTGCAGCTTGTATTTCATGTGCAAGGGCGAAGTCGAAATAAACAGATGAATGCGCGGGCGCAGCGCCGGGCGCACGGCTTCGGCGCAGCGATCGATATCTTTTGCGGCCGCGCGGGCAAGTCCCGCGACGCTCGCCCGCTTCATGCGTTTGGCGATCGCGGAGACCGCCTCGAAATCGCCCTCCGAGGTGACCGGAAAACCGGCCTCGATGATGTCGACGCCCATCGCGTCGAGGAGATCCGCGACTTGCAACTTCTCCTCGAAAGTCATCGAGGCGCCCGGCGATTGTTCGCCGTCGCGCAGGGTCGTGTCGAAAATGACGATCGATTGCGAGTTTTGCCGCGCGGGTGACGGGGAGGCGGCAGTATCTAGGCTTGTCATGGCTGTTGTCCGGTCGATCTTGGGCTTCAAAGGCGTTCGGCGTTCCCCTGAGCGCCCAGGCGCATCGCCCGGCCGGCCCTCAGGGGCGTATAAGCAGGAGCAAACCCAGATCACGCAATCGCGCGCTACGGGTGCCGGCGCCTCTGCACAAAATATTGGAATCGAAAGCCAATTTGGCAACTCGCCTGACTAAGGTTCGGCGAGCCTAGCGGACGCATGGAACAAACGCAAGCGAAAGCGCGTTGGCAACCTGCGAACTCGGACCGCAACCTGCGAACTCGGACCGATGGCCTTATGACTCAAGGAGCGCGAATGAGGATACGTGGCGCAGGGCGTCCTTTGGCGAAGGCCCAATACCGCTGGCTGCCACCGGATTGCTGAAGTAAACGGCTTCTCCTCGACGGCATAAGTGTGCCAAGGTGGGGTCGGCGGAGCGCCACAAAGGAGGAGACCGTCTAAAACAATGCTTTGTACGGGTTCGCATTAAGGAGATTTGGTATTATTCACTATCGCGTACTCCGCGATATTTCGGGTCCAAGCTTCTGCCGTGCCACGGTCATCCGCGGGTCTTGTTCCGCCGGGCCTAAAAATGGGGGACTAAATGGATAGGTTGGCTACAAGAATCGGCACCCTTCTCGGGCGATTCAAATATCCAGCTCCCGAGACACTTCCCGAGACACTTCCCGAGGCAATTCCCGAGGGATTCACGGCCATCACAAAATTCCTTCCCAAGGACATTTTCATTGTCGGCTACCCGAAATCGGGCAGTACCTGGTTTCAAAATCTCGTCGCCGGCGTGTTTTACGGGGTCGATCCGCGTTATGGGCCATGCACGCTGGTGCACGATCTTGTCCCCGACCTTGGCTTCGGCAAGTTTTATCGCCGCTACGCGACCCCAATGTTCTTCAAATCGCACGCCCTCCCATGCGCGGAATATCGCCGGGTCGTTTACTTGCTGCGCGACGGGCGCGACGCAATGGTCTCCTATCGCCACTATCGCGAGGCAGTTGATGGCATCGACTACGACTTTCTAAAATTTGTCTCTCCCGAGACTGTCCTTCATCCTTGCCACTGGGCGGATCATGTCAACGCCTGGATGCATAATCCGTATCATGCGCAAATGCTGGTCATTAAATATGAAAAGCTCCTCCGCGAGCCGGTAAGCGAACTAGAGCGCCTGTGCGAATTCGCCTGTATTTCGCGAGAACGCAGCCATTTGACTGCAGTCGCAGGCGCCGTGTCTTTCGGGAATTTGCGCGCCAGGGAAGCACAGGCGGGCTTTGGCCGGCCTGACGTTAGTTTACCGCCGGACAAGTTCTTCTTTCGCCGCGGCGTGGCTGGCAGCCATAGGGACGAAATGCCGCCGGAGGTTTTGGAAAAATTTCTTGAGCACGCAGGCGAAACGTTGCGGCGCTGCGGTTATGCCACCGGTGAGCACTGAGGACAGCGACGGCCGGTTAGCTGACAAAAGATATGACCATCAGCAGGCAGCCCTTCGTCTGAGGAATGTTGAATAGTCGCTTGTGCAAAAGGCTGCCGCTGCTAAGCTCATGATGTTCACGTGACTGCTGCCTCCTATGGCCAGGCGGATTTAAAGCGTGGAATTCGGTTCCGTCTGGCAGCAGCGTAAGTCGATTTCTGGAAGCACTGGAAGGATTTCATGTTGTCAGCCCGAATACGAAGGATGTAATCGCCGCCCTCGGACCCTTTGCATCCCGTGTCGGCTTTGTAGAACTCGGAGCGGGCCGACGGCGGCGGCTGATAGCAGATTTCCTTGACTTAATCGCGAACTCGGGCTGCGGGTACGTCGCCATCCATCGATGCCGCTTAAAACTTTTCACTTGGCTTGCGTGCGCTCGGCCAACTCTGCAAATAAACACAACGTCGCCGATAACTAAATCGGGGCGCAGCAAGGAGGACATTTTTGAATTATGACGCGAGACGCAACGTGGCTCCTCCAATACAAAAGGGATGTCTATTCGCAGACCGGCGAGGATGGCGTGATCGAAGCGATCATGGCCGCAGTCGGCGAGCGCGATGCCTGGTGCGTCGAATTCGGGGCCTGGGATGGCCAGTATCTCAGCGACACGCGGAACCTGATCGAATCCCACGCCTACAAGGCGGTATTGATCGAAGGCGACAAGGAACGATGTGCCGCGCTGAAAGGTTTCCACGAAGGCAATGACAAAATCATTACAGTGAACGCGTTGGTTGGATTCGGCGCAAGCAGATGGCCTCGATGCTATATTGGCGCGAACGGACATCCCCTTAGGATTTGATTTTCTCTCGATCGATATCGACGGCAACGATTTCCACGTCTGGAAAGCGATGCGCGCTTACCATGCGAAACTCATCTGCATCGAGTTCAATCCGACCATCCCGACCGAATGCGATTTCGTGCAACCCGCCAATACCAAGGTAAATCAGGGCGCGGGCTTGAAATCGCTTGTCGATCTCGGGAAGGCCAAGGGAATACGAATTGGCGAGCGTTTTGCAATTCAATGCGCTCTTTGCTACGAAATGATTTGATTCGCACGCTTGGAGATTGGCGACAATTCCGCTCAGGCTTTGCGCAAGGATCTGAAGTCTGTTGACCTATCTCTTTCAGGGGTATGACGGGCACGTCTTCCTGTGTGGAAATCGCCGCTTGGTGTGGCACGAACTTGATTTCCTGGAAGAGAGACGTTCAGATTCTGCCAACGGTGATACAGAAGTTCCGGCTAAATACAATTCGGTAGAAAGATGGGTTTTTGAGCTGTACCGGCATTGGCTTGCCTTGAAGCAACGATTTCGAAAGTTTCAAAAGATAGTGGCGGAGCGACGCCACCTGGTGAAATAATGAAACGCCGGTTTCCATCCCTTGCCGCAGTCTCGCGGAGGCGAGCGAAGATGCCTCTTCAAGTCCATGATATGTTGGATACCCTCAAGAGACTTTTCACTCATCGTGCAAAAGATAAATTGGACGGTTTTCTTGGCCGCTGCAAGGGTGTAATCCATGTCGGCGCGAACGCTGGCCAGGAAAGGGACCTCTATGCTCGCTACGGGCTGCGGGTCGTCTGGATCGAGGCCTTGCCAAATGTCTTCGAGGAGCTGAAGACGAACATCGCGTCTTACCCCGGACAGATCGCGGTCTGCGGCCTGCTGACCGCACATGACAACGAGACGCATGTCTTTCACGTCGCGAACAACAACGGCCAGTCGTCATCTATCCTCGATTTGAAATATCACAAGGATATATGGCCCGAAGTTCACTTCGTCGACAAGATAGAAATGCAATCCGTCACCCTGCCAACTCTGCTTGCGTCCAACAATATCGACGTCTCCCGCTACGATGCGCTGGTCATGGACACCCAAGGCTCCGAGCTTTTGATTTTGCAAGGCGCGGGCAATCTCTTGGAGCGCTTCGCCTTCATCAAGACGGAAGCCGCCGATTTCGAATCCTACGAAAACTGCGCCACTGTCTCGTCCTTGTGCGATTTTGTTGCCGCGAATGGCTTTCGCTTGGCCGCCCGCGAGAAATTCGCCGAGCATCCTAATTTGGGCACTTATTGCGACGTGCTATTCGAGCGCACCGGAAAGCGAAACAAATGATCTCGTCCGCTGCCACTAGGCTCAGCCGGCAGCATAGGGACAAAATGCGCCCAAGTTTTGGAGAAGTTTCTGGATCAAGCGGGCGAAACACTGCGACGCTACGGCTACGCCACGGACGCACCCGAGCGAAGAAACGGCGAGCCGAACTAACTGGTCAATAGCAAGATGGCCCCGGCCATACACCGTCGGTCTGAGAAATCTTAAATAATGGTCCCGCTGGAGCAAATGGTCGACGCTGCCAGAGCTCATGATGTTGACGTCACTTCCGCCTTCTTTGCGGAGGCGAATTCAAGGGGTGGAATTCGGCTCCGTTTGGCAAGCAGCGTGCGTCAGATTACCTGGAAGGCTGAAGGATTTCATGTTGTCAGCCTGAATACGTTGGACGAAATTGCCGCCCTCGAACCGTTCGCATCGCGTGTGGCCTTTGTCGAGCTCCCCGCTGGCCATCAACGGCCGCTCATAACGGATTTCTTTGACGAAATCGCGAAGTCGAAGTACGAACTCGCCGGCATCATCGATGCCGACTGCCTGCTGTTTCCTGGAAACAAGTTGGGCGAACGCCTCGCCGGCAATTTGGACGGCCTGTCATGGCAAGGAGCGCCTCAATATCAGCCAGATGACAATGTGGCCCACCGGACGACACTGCTTTGGGTTCGACGCTTTCTTTTTCGAAGACGGCGGCCCTGGCTGCCGCCGGAACGCGACGATAGCTGGCGCATAGGCGACACATGGTGGGATTACTGGCTGCCTCTCTCGCTTCATCTCGCTGGTCAAACTCAAAACCCTTCCTGCCCCGAATACTTGCCCACCTCGATCACGATCAGGTTTGGAGGCGAAGAAGCATGGATAGACAATGGCCGACGATTGTTCGTTTTCTTGCATGACCGTGCGAAGGGCCTCTGCGACCCCGAGCTGGTAACGGCAGTGCGGGAGCCGCCGAAGACCACGGCCGAGATTCACGCGCTGCAGTTCCAAAATATTGAATTGGCTGCGCTCGCGCGAACACGCTTTGGCGTCCTGAGGAAGGCAGCACTGACGATCGCCTGATTTGTCTCTATGCCGGCCTCTCAGCGGCGGCGCCCGAACCGGCCCAAAGTCCCGCGCCGGATGGGCCACCCCTGTAGCCGCCTCAACATGCTGCGGGCGGCATTCGGCCTATTCGAACGATCGAAGTGAGGTTGACGCTAATCAAAAAAGGAAATTGCGTAGTTCACGCGGACAAATAGCACCCAGACACATGCTTGATTTAGTGTTCCGTTGATGATGAGCTTGATCTGCTGGCACTGCGGGTCCTTGCATTCTCGCTTGCCGCGAGGCGCGCCTTCTTGTGCCGAAATGCCAGGGTCCGGTTTACTTCAAGACTCAGGCTTCCCTGCCAATTCCGCGAATAAGATCAAGACGCGGCCTTATTCGAGGAGCGGCGCGTGGACCGGGGGGGACCTATCATGAATCCAGTTGTTAAAGCACTGTCGTTGCTTACTCCTTTCGATATCGACAAGCCGAAACTACGTATAGGTCAGAATACTGACGGCGGGTATATATTCGCAGACTGTATATCTCCAACTCAGGCGGTTATGAGCTATGGAATCGGCACGGAGTATCGCTTTGATGCCGAAATGGCCGGTCGCGGCCACGACGTATATATGTTCGATCACACTATTGAACCTCTTAGGTTCGAGAATACAAAACTTCATTTCTTTCAAGAAGGTGTTGCCGGACGCACGGACGTTGCGCAAAATCTATTCGCGATAAAGGATCATTTGCGCCGGCATCAAATCAATGGCGACAGTCTGATTTTGAAAATGGACGTTGAAGGTGCCGAATTTGATGCGCTCGATGCTATCCCAGACGACACTTTACACCGTTTTGAACAGATTGTGTTGGAGGTTCATTGGTTAAACAATCTGGAGGACAGCGGCTTTCGCGCCAAGTTTTGTAGAGTTTTCCAGAAGCTCAACCGTATTTTCACGCTGTTTCATGTTCATGCCAATAATTGCGATGGACCAAACGGGTTCGCCATCGTCTCCGGCATTCCCGTTTCTCCCCTGTTGGAGCTTTCCTACATCAGATCAACGAGCGTTCGGCGCCGGCAGTCCCAGACCCTCTATCCGACCGCCTTGGACTACCCCAATATTACTGAGTCCAAGGATAAGCTATTGTGGTTTTATCCTTTTGTGCCAACCATGCTTACCCAAGAAAGCTTTGCAGCATGTGCGGAGCGCGTCGAACGGTTTCATGGCCTTCAGAACGCCACGCCGCGGACCCAAGGAGTGAATCGTCTCCTTTCTTGGCTCCGATTAGCAAGGCAGGGACGCCCGGTTAAGGGTGTCTAGGAAACCTGTGCTCGGCACCCCTACGAGGCGTCAATGACAAAGCTTTCGCGCCGTCAGACTTTGGCTGCAATGCTGGCCGCGGGCGCGGGCATTACCGTGCCCGCCTCGCGTGCTGCCCTCGCCGCTTCATCCGTCGCACGGCTGTCTTTTCTTCTAGTCAACGATGTCTACCGGATCGACGAGGACAAGGACGGGCGCGGCGGCTTGGCGCGCTTCGCTTCTGCCGTGAAGGCGGAACGCGCGAGGGCGCTCGCTGGAGACCGCCGACTTATTTGCGTCCATGCCGGCGATACGCTGTCGCCAAGCCTTTTGTCGAGCTTCGATCAAGGCGCACATATGATCGATCTCTTCAACGACGTGGGGCTCGATGCCTTTGTTCCCGGCAATCATGAGTTCGATTTTGGCAAGGATGTTTATTTGGAGCGTATGGGAGAGGCCCATTTCCCGATTCTCGCGGGAAATCTTAAAAATAGTGATGGCGCGCCGCTGCCGGGTCATCGCGAACAATTGCTAATCGAGGCGGACGGCCTCAAGCTCGCGCTCATCGGTGCAGCTTATGAAGACACGGCAAGCGCCTCTCGCCCCGGCGACCTCGTGTTCGCGCCAACGATCCCGGCGGTGCTCGCGGGCGCCAAGAGCGCGCGCGCGGCGGGCGCCGATCTCGTCATCGCGATCGTGCATGCCGACAAGGCGACCGGCGCCGCATTGATGAATACGCATGCCGTCGATCTCATCCTGTCCGGCCATAATCATGATCTCCATATCGATTTCGATGGCCGCACCGCGCTCGTCGAATCCGAGCAAGACGCGAATTACGTCACAATTGTCGATATCGATGTCGAGAGGGCGCGGGACGAAGCAAGTCGCAGGCTTCCTTGGTGGCCGGAATTCCGCGTCGTCGACACGGCGAAGGTCGATCCGGATCCGTCGATGCTTGCCAAGGTTGGCGATTACCAGGCCGAATTGGCGAAGCGGTTCGATGTCGAGATCGCAACTCTTGTTGCGCCGCTCGACAGCCGCAGCGAGGCCGTGCGCTCGGGCGAATCCGCGATCGGCAACCTCTTCGCCGATGCCCTCCGCGCGGCCGCGGCGGCCGAAATCGCGATCATCAATGGCGGCGCAATCAGAGGCAACAAATTCTATCCGGCGGGCACCAAACTCTCGAAGCGCGACATCCTCGACGAACTGCCTTTCGGCAACAAGACCATGCTGACGCTAGTTCCGGGCAAAGCCATTCTGACCGCGCTAGAAAACGGATTTTCTCACGTCGAGGGCTTGCCGGGACGGTTTCCGCAAGTTTCCGGGCTCGCGGTCGTCGCCGATCCGGCGGCCGCGCCAGGGGCGCGGGTGAAGACGGTGATGGTCAATGGCGAAGCGCTTGACGCCTCCCGCGATTATAAGATCGCGACCAATGATTTCTTAGCGCGCGGCGGCGATGGCTATGGGATGCTCGCGGGCAAGACGCATGTGACCACCGATTCCGGCACAAGGCTCGTCGCGCTCGATGTGATCGACTATATCGAGGCAGCGAAAGTTATCGATGCTAGAGTTGAGGGAAGGATCGTCTTTCGATAGGCGCGCGGGTGCCATCAACTTGGCCAAGCTGGATACTAACTAGATTGCTGTTGGTACTCTCCGCGTTGCATCGTCCTTGCATTGAGCTTGTCATAACAAGCTGATAGAACCCGCGCGGGTTGACCTTGGGACGAGAGCGGATGAACGAACCAAATTCTAGCCCGCAAGAACAAGCGCAGCAACAGGCAGCGATCCTAATGCAGGCACTGCCGCACATGTTGCGCTACGACGATGCGATCGTCGTCGTCAAATATGGCGGCCATGCGATGGGGGACGACAAGGTCGCGCGGGCTTTCGCGCGCGACATGGTTTTGCTCGAACAGTCCGGGGTCAATCCCGTCGTTGTCCATGGCGGCGGGCCGCAAATCGGCGCGATGCTCGCCAAGCTCGGCATCAAATCGGAATTCTCCGACGGCCTGCGGATCACCGGACGGGCCACCATGGACATTGTCGAAATGGTGCTGGCGGGTTCAATCAACAAGCAGATCGTCGGCTACATCAATGCCGAGGGTGGCCGGGCGATCGGCCTTTGCGGCAAGGACGGCAATATGGTGACTGCAAACAAGGTGTCGCCAACGAGCAACGGCGTCGATCTCGGCTTTGTCGGCGAGCCGGCCAAGGTCGATAGGACCGTGCTCGACCAAGTGCTCGGCCGCGAACTTATCCCCGTCCTTGCGCCGGTCGCGCAAGGCGAGGATGGCGAGACCTATAATGTCAACGCCGATACGTTCGCGGGCGCGATCGCGGGCGCGTTGAAGGCGAAGCGGCTGGTGCTACTCACCGACGTGCAGGGCGTTCTCGACCGCGGCAAGAATTTGATCAAGCAGTTGCACGTCGATGAAATTCATGCCCTCATCGCCGATGGCACGATCACCGGCGGCATGATTCCAAAGGTCGAAACCTGCATCGACGCGCTCGCACAAGGTGTCGAAGGCGCCGTGATCCTCGACGGCAAGATGCCGCATGCGGTGCTCGTCGAGCTTCTGACCGATCACGGCGCCGGGACTCTCATTACACGGTGAAAGACACGAAACCCTTCTTGAATGACTTTTCCACTGTGCCGCGCGCCTCTGCCGGCGAAGCCTTGCCGCTCACCGGAACCCTGTCTCACATCGATACTTGGGTCTTCGATCTCGACAACACGCTGTACCCCGCCGACTGCGATGTCTGGCCGAAGATCGATCAGCGGATCACGCTGTACCTCGGCTATCTCTTTGGGCTGGACGGCATATCGTCGCGGGCACTGCAAAAATATTATTATGAACGCTACGGCACGACCCTGTGCGGCCTGATGGAGGAACATGGTATTCCGCCGGACGATTTTCTCGATTTCACGCATGACATCGACCGATCCTCGCTTCTCCCCGACCTTGCTCTCGCGAGCGCGATCACTGCCTTGCCCGGACGCAAGCTCATTTTGACGAACGGGTCGCGTGAACATGCGTTGCTGACCGCCGGGGCGCTTGGGCTGGAGGCTATGTTCGAGGATATTTTCGACATTACCGACGCCAATTTCGTGCCGAAGCCCGCGGTTGCCACTTACGAACGATTCTTCGACAGGCACGCGGTCGATCCGGCGCGAGCCGTGATGTTCGAGGATCTCGCGAAGAATTCTCATTATTCCCCATGAAAAAGGAATGGCGACCGTGCTCGTGGTTCCCAAGCCTGGCCAAAAGGACCACCGCGAAGCTTTTGAGATCGCGCGGGGTGAGGCGACATCTTTTATCGACTTCGTGACTAGCGATCTCGCGCGGTTCTTGGCGGGCCTCGGCCCGGACGCCCCCGAGACTGCGGGCGCTTAGGGGCTATTGACATTAGCGGGAGGTGTACCGAAACCTCGCGCGCGCTATACGAAATTCCCCTCTCGCCGGAGACCCAGATGCATGAGCTCGAGACGATTATCAATGCTGCTTTCGAAGAACTTGCCCATATCAACCCGCAGACGCAAGGCGAAGTCCGGGAATCTGTCGAAGCAGCGTTGAATTTGCTCGATTGTGGAAAACTCCGCGTCGCGGAAAAGATCGAAGGTGCTTCCGGGCTTGGCTCCTGGAAAGTCAATGAATGGCTGAAAAAGGCCGTGCTTTTGTCGTTTCGCTTGAACGACATGGCGGCAATTGCGGGCGGGCCCGGCGGTTCCACCTGGTGGGATAAGGTTCCATCCAAATTCGCGGGCTGGGGCCCGCAACAACATGCGGCCGCGGGGTTTCGCTCGGTCCCGAATTGCGTGGTACGGCGCGGCTCTTACATCGCGCCGGGGGTGATCTTGATGCCGTCGTTTGTCAATCTCGGTGCCTATGTCGACCGCGGCACGATGGTTGATACTTGGGTCACTGTCGGCTCCTGCGCGCAAATCGGCAAGAATGTGCATCTTTCCGGCGGAGTTGGCATCGGCGGGGTGCTCGAACCTTTGCAAGCCAATCCCACCATCATCGAGGACGATTGTTTCATCGGCGCCCGATCGGAAATCGTCGAAGGGGTCATCGTGGGCCAAGGCTCGGTGATCGCGATGGGGACTTTCATTTCCGCGTCGACGAAGATTGTCGACCGGATAACCGGCGAGGTGCGCCTGGGTTTTGTGCCGCCCTATTCGGTTGTGGTCTCGGGCAATCTGCCGGGCAAGCCCCTGCCAGACGGCACGCCTGGCCCTTCGCTTTATTGCGCCGTGATCGTCAAAACCGTGGATGCAAGGACCCGCTCGAAAACCTCCATCAACGAGCTTTTGCGGGAGTGATTGCTGCGTCTCTTGCCGAACCCACCCGTCGCCGCGGTGGTGTGCCCTGTTGGTATGTAGTTGCGCTCAATGCCGCGCTTGTAGCAATCATCGTGTGGATCGCAGTGGAATTCGGCTATTTGGATGTGCGCAATCCTTGGCCGATATTTGTTCAAATTTCCTATTTATTGCCACGAATTGGTTGCTGCTTCGTGCCAAATTGCTCTAATTGATTGGAGGAAGCGGCCTTCTCTTGCTTAACTGTCAATAGGACAGGCTATTATGGACTGTATAATAAATAAGTCGATGTTCGTTCGATCCAATGGAAATATCGTCTGCTGGGATGACGGAGGGTGCAATAAAGTTATTCAACAATATGACGTTAACAAGGATTATGCTAATGATGTATATTTTGGCAGACCATATAATGAAATTCGAGCAAGTCTTTCAAAAAACATAATGCCGCACGGGAATATATGCGCATCATGCCATATGTTAAATGCCGCTAAGGATTTCGACCACAGCGCGTCATCCAAGAAAATTATTCAGTGGTTGCAAGTGGAATCATCGTTTGCGTGTCAGCTTGCCTGTCCGAATTGTTACCCTGGTATAATTCGCCGCGATGCTGTGTCAAGAACTGACGCAGGACATCTTAATTTAAGTTTAGATGCATATAAGAAAATTGTAGGCAGCTTGGCCCAAGGTGAAATTGATATAAAGGAAATAAACTTTGAAAGGCATGGGGAGCCCCTGCTGAACCCTCGAATATGGGATATGATTAGATATACGAAACTTGTATACCCAAACTCTTTTATACGAATTGTAACAAATTCTAACTTCGTATTCAACGCAGAAATGGCTACGTGCGGCGTAGCGCAGATGGTCTTTGCAATAGATGGAGTTCATAGTGAATTATATTTAAAATACCGCGCGAAAGGAAAATTCGATACTTGCTATAAATTCATGGAAAATTTTTGCTATTACGTGAAGTCCAACGATTTGCCCGTTAACACTGTGTGGAAATACGTGATATTTGAACACAATGATTTAGAGGAGGATTTAGAAAAATTAGCGTCAGATTCGGAATTATTTGGCCTGAAGGACGTATTAATTGTGATAACACAATCTGGACCATCGTCTTCGAAGTTTTTTCGTGCTCTATGCGACGCCTGGGAACTCAGTTCGACCGACCTAGAGGCAAGAAAAGTTCTGCAAAGTTTGCAAAGTGCGTGTGACGTCGCTGTTATGTCATCCATATTGGAGCGACTTATTGGATGGTCACCATTTCCAGCCGCATTGCTTTCAAAAAAAGATCGCGGACCTCGATTCCGAGTGGCCTGCTATTCTTCCTTCGATCAAAGCTTAGACGCCAACTTAATCAAGGCAGAAACCGCTTTGAATCCAAATGGCGATTATAACCTCGCGTTGCCCACAAAGACGACGATCGAATTCGCCGGGCTCGCCATCAACGCGTTTGCAGTGAAACTAACGCGACTTTACGAGCGTAGAACGGATATGCTTACTCCAAGCCATTATAGGCTTGCGTGCCGGGCCATGCTACTTCTTCCATTTATTCCGCCTAACGTTCGCTTCGACACCGCATGGAGATTGGCAAGCTTCATTCGTAATTGTATTGATAATCCGTTTCCACAGAGTCAATTTCTCGTACCAGTGAAAGATGTAGAGGAGTTGGAATACGGACTGTATGAAATCTTTCGGAGACGATCCATCCTTCCTTCTGTTCGGGAGTTGATTGAAAATTCCTGTCGGGAAGGCTCGCATTTCTTATACAGCATGCGTTCTGGAAGGTGATTTGACCAATCCGTCCTTATATCTGGATATCGGAAGCGGATTTTCAGAGAGACAGCACTTTTATATCGGCGAAGGGCCTCTAAAGAACTGTGATACGGAGATTTTCTTGCCACAGGGCACACGCCGAATACGTTTTGATCCCGCCTCGGCCCCAGGGAGGTTTCGGCTCACCGAATTCGAAATTACAAGCATCGCCTGAGCAGCGGAACATGTTAATCAGTTGAGGCTGGGGTTTCTGCAACCCACGCGTCAATCCATGCAACACGGCTGCGATCAGACTAAAAATTGGGGTATTTTTGGGCTAATGTGAGTTAAGACAGGCGGCAAAACCCGCGAGCCATGCGATCATGACCACGCCGCCCCGTCTCGAGACCCTCGCAGATCTCCGAATCGAGATCGATCACATCGACGCGGCGCTGCACCGGCTGTTGATGGAGCGCGGCGAAATTATCCACCGCCTGATCGAAGCAAAGGCGAGGGGCGGCGGCGGCTCGGCGTTCCGGCCCGGCCGCGAGGCCGACATGATGCGCGGCCTCGTTTCCCGCCACCAGGGCCTGCTGCCCCTCGACACTGTCGAAGGCATCTGGCGGATCATCATCTCGACCTTTACCTTCGTCCAGTCGAATTACAGCGTCCACGCCGATATTTCCGGCGGCGATGCCGCGATGCGCGATTGCTGCCGGTTTCATTTCGGCTTCACGGTTCCCTATGTGACGCATCAGGACGCCGCGCGGGTCATCGCGGCAGTGGCGCGATCGGGCGGCGATCTCGGCATGGTGCGGGCGGGAACGCCTGCCAACCCATGGTGGCGCGGGCTAGCTGCGCCGGATGCGCCAAAGATCATCGCCAGGCTGCCTTTTGTCGAGCGCCCGGATCATCCGGCCGGAATGCCTGTGTTCGTCATCGCCCAGCCACTCGCCGAGGCGGCGGCGCGTGATGTTATCCTCTACGACGTGACAATCGCGGACGGCGCGGCCAATCTACCTCCGGAGTTTGGCACGCGCGGGCTTGAGATACTTGGCCAATTTAAAGATGGGTCCGGGCTTACTTTGATGATCGCGACAGAGGCCGGGCTTGACGATTTGCGCGAGACCCTTGTTGGTGCCGGCGCGGCCGGTCCAAGGATCACCGAAATCGGCAGCCACGCGGCACGGTTCGATTTGAGCGAGGTCCAAAACCTGGCGGCGCAGTGAATTTGTTCGGGAGTTTGCTCAGATGACAAAAATCGCCATGTCCGGGTTAAAGGCGGTGCCGCGCCCGCGCGCGGCTATTTTTGACATCGACCCTTATGTTCCGGGCCAAAGCGCCGCGCCTGGCGCCGCCAGAGTATTCAAGCTTTCGGCAAATGAGACACCGCTCGGGCCATCGCCGCGCGCCCGGGAAGCTTTTCGTGGTTTTGCCGATCGCCTCCAGGATTATCCAGATGGCAACGCAACCGCCTTGCGCGAGGCGCTCTGCGCCAAGCACGGTCTCGATCCCGCGAGAATCGTCTGCGGCACTGGCTCGGACGAAATCCTCCACCTTCTCGCCGCCGCCTACATCGGTCCGGGCGAGGAAGGCGTTTTCACGCAACATGGTTTTCTCGTTTACAAGATCGCCATACTCGCGGCGGGCGGGGTTCCGGTCGTCGCGGCGGAAAAGAATCTGACCGCCAGCGCCGATAATATCCTCGCTAAAATTGGCCCAAGGACCAAGGTGGTCTTCCTCGCCAATCCAAACAATCCGACCGGCACCTATCTCCCCTTTACCGAGGTCAAGCGGCTCGCCCAAAACCTGCCCGCTCACGTACTTCTCGTTCTCGATGCCGCCTATGCCGAATATGTGACGCGCGACGATTATTCGTCCGGCCTGGAGCTTGTCTCAAATAGCGAAAATGTCGTGATGACCCGCACTTTCTCGAAGATTTACGGTCTTGCCGGGATAAGGCTTGGCTGGTGTTATGCGCCGCCCGGTGTGTGCGACGCGATCAATCGCATTCGCGGGCCTTTCAACACCAATGGCGCGGCCATCGCGGCCGGGGTCGCGGCGGCGCTGGACGACACCGGCCATATCGGCAAGGCCGTCGCCCATAACGAGACTTGGCTCCCCTGGCTTGCCCGGGAAATCGCCGCGCTGGGAATCAAGATCACGCCAAGCGTTTGCAACTTCTTGCTTTTGCATTTCGACAGCGAGATGCAAGCCCGGGCAGCGGATGGCTTCCTGTTTGACCGGGGGTTGATCCTGCGCGCCGTCGGCGCCTATGGGCTGCCGCAATGCCTGCGCCTCACGGTCGGCACAGAGGAAGCGAACGGTCTCGTTGTTGAGGCCCTCAAGGACTTCGTCAAGCTTGAAGGTCCGCCGCGTGCCTGACGGTCTCGGGGCTCCCTTGAGCGAGCCTCTGTTCCAACGCCTCGCCCTCATCGGCATGGGGCTCATCGGCTCTTCCCTGGCGCGCGTCTCCCGGCGCAAGGGGCTCGCGCGCGAGATCGTTGCCACCGACACATCAAGCGCCGTTCGCGTGAAAGCGACCGAACTCGCGCTTGCCGATCGCATCATGGAGACGGCGGCTGCCGCGGTCGAGGGGGCCGGTCTCGTTATACTGTGCGCTCCCGTGGGTGCGATGCGTACGATCGCACGGGAAATTGGGCCGCAGCTTTTGCCCGGCGCGATCGTGTCGGATGTTGGGTCGGTCAAGACCTCGATCGTCAAAGCGGTCGCGCCGCATCTGCCGCCAAGAGTCCATTTTGTCCCCGCGCATCCCGTGGCAGGAACCGAGGAATCGGGACCGGCGGCAGGATTTGCGACGCTTTTCCTGAATCGCTGGACTATATTGACGCCGCCAGATGGGACTGATCCCAAGGCGGTGGCTAGGCTCGCCTCGTTTTGGACCGCCGCCGGCGCCAATGTCGAAATCATGCCGCCCGCCCATCACGATCTGGTGTTGGCGATCACCAGTCATGTGCCCCATCTCATTGCCTACAATATCGTCGGTACCGCCGCCGATCTCGAGGAAGTCACGCGGTCCGAAGTCATCAAATTTTCCGCCGGGGGATTTCGCGACTTCACCCGGATCGCCGCCTCGGATCCCACGATGTGGCGCGATATTTTCCTCAACAACAAGGAGGCGGTGCTCGAAATGCTCGGCCGCTTCAACGAGGATCTCTCCGCGCTTCAACGCATGATCCGCAATAGCGACGCCGAAGGGCTGTTCGATCTCTTCACGAGAACCCGGGCGATCCGGCGCGGCATTATCGAGCAAGGCCAGGAAACCGCCGCGCCGGATTTCGGGCGGAGGGCGGGCGAGACGTAACGCATTTTTCCGCCCAGGACCGGTTTGGGCCGGTCAATACAGCGGCGGAATTCGGATTTGCGTTCGGACCGGGCCGATCGACAGCAAGCCTTCGGAGAAGGTCAACGGCAGATTTATGCGCCCCGAGCCGCCGCGTTGGCCGCCGCCGAGCAGCCCCGACAGAACATGGCCAGCCATGATGAGCGCCGGATCGACACCCAAATGGCGCAGAGCCTTGTCGAGCCCCTTGAAACTGGCGTCGAGTTTGCAGTTCACGCGGTGCTCTTCGTCGAGATCAAGGCCACCTTTGGCATCGAAGATCATAGGGCCGCTCGTCAGCGACCCGGCCGTGATTTCGACATGACCGTTTGCCGAGCGCCAATTTTCAAGAATGTCCTGGAACGTTTCTGCCCCGCGTAAATCAACCTGCGATATCGTTCCTCTTAAATTCATGTCAACGGGAAGTTGCGTGTCCAAAACATTGCTGAGCGCCGGAATCGAGCCCTGGTTGATAGAAACCATGAAATCATAGACCTGGCCGTGCTGGTCTCGCGCAAGGACAATATTGACATCGCCGAGCGCGCCTTCCACCGCGCCCACACCTCCAGCCATGCCTTCTAGCCGGACCTCTTTGCCATTGAGAGCGACGCGATTGAGCGTGCCCGGCTTGCCTTCGAGATCGAGGGAAAGCGATCCCCATTGCATTGTAATATCGGCTGTGCCGCCGCTGGTTTTCATCGCAAACGGCGGGTCCAGTCGCGCCAGCACTTTGCCGGTCCGCAGAAGCGGCGAAGTGGCGCGGAAACCGCGCAAGGTTCCTCTTAGTGTCTCGCCAAGGAATTCGCCTTGAAAGAGGAAGTTGGCGCAGGAAATCTCAACCGAAAACGGAAAGCCGCCGGTATTCTGATTGGGGCAGGACCATTTGCGGCCTAGCTGCGCCTCATGCGCCGTCCAGGCTGCCAAGATGGCCACGGTCTCGCGCGACTTGACGTACCAGAATACCGGCCAGCCGATCGCCACTGCCATGACAACGGCTACGGGCGGCATCACCCAGGAATAGGCGGTACCGCGCTGCTTTGTCTTGAGGCCACTGGGCTGCATAAAATGTTCTCTCCTACGATTTCGGTCAACGGCCATCCGGCCGGATTTCCAATTGGCCGCGTCCGTTGGCGTGGTGCGGCTGGCGCCGGATTGCCGTCGGAGTTCCGGCGTTGGCCGGTCTGGCCGGGCAGCTGCGGCGGACAGTTTGACAAGGGGATCATCGCGCAAAGGCGCCCTGGTTTCCAGCCTCACGGGACGGCCGCGCTGCACCGCCCGTTCGCCGGTTTGTTCCAACAGAATAGCGCTTGAAAGCAAATTGCTGGGACAACGTAGCGATGGAACTTTGCTGCGGTGCTTTGCAAACGGAACGCGGGCACCAGGCTCACAATAAAAACCGGCATGCCACTCGGTAGGCCTTGTTCGCCTGCATCGAAGGGTATTACAATCGTCAGCGCTACCATTCCGCCCTCGGGCGTGTCACCCCGAACAGGCAGAGCGTCGAGCCGCTTAATCAGCTGGCTACCAAATCGCAAGAGGTACAAGAATTCGCCGTGCGTTCGAGAACGGTCAGCATCGTGATTCCGACCCGCAACAAGTGTCGTTCTCTGATGAGAACTCTGGCGAGTCTCGAAAGGATTGATTTAACTAAGGCCGAGTTCGAGGTGGTCGTCGTGGACGATGCCTCGAACGACGGCACCGACAGCTGGCTCGCGGACTATCGACCCGGATTCCAGCTTCGGCGACTTCGCAATGACCCGCAAGTTGGGCCGGCATCTGCGAGGAACCGTGGCTCCCGCCTGGCGAACGGCGAGATCTTGCTTTTCCTTGATGACGACATGGTGTGCGATGCGAAACTGGCCGAAGCCCACATGGCTCACCACGAATCCGGCGAGGGCGTGGCGGTCGTCGGACGCTCTCTCTACCACCCTGAACTGAAGCGGAGTGCTTTGACTCACTACTTTGATGCACAGCACTTGCGGCACGGTTCCCCACTCTGCCCGCCGCCTCGCTTCGCGTCTAACAATCTGTCGCTATCAAGATCCTTGTTTGAGCGAGCGGGACAGTTCGACAAGTCGCTGAGCTGCGTCGGGCTCGAAGACGTCGAACTGGGCATTCGGCTCATGCAAATTCCCGGCTGCGTGCTCCGGTATGAGCCGCGGGCGTTTGCCTACCACTATCACGACCAGTCGCTTCGCGACTATACAAGGAAGGTGGAGACTGCAGGTGCAAAAAACCTGGCGATTCTTGCGTCGAAATGGCCTGCGGAACTCGATAAAGGGGCGCTCGGCTGGCTTGTGGCGAAGCCTTCGGATGGCTGGCCAAAGATTGCCGTGCAGACGCTCCTGTCTGTACCTGGCGTCAACCACTTACTGCTCCCGCTAGCGGAAACGGCACCCGGGACTTTCCTTAACCGCATCTTAGTTAAGTATTTACTCGCTTCGTCGATGCTGCGCGGCCATCAGCGCTCGCTTGCGGAACCTTCGGCTCCAGCCAAGGAATCGTTCATACCGGGTCACGTGGACGGAGTCGAGGGAAACGCAAAACTGATTGGAAATACGGAATTGTTTGAAGATTTGTCATAGGTATCAAGATTACTGGCAGGGTAATTATGATGAACCAGCCCCTCGCTCAAGCAAGCGATGGCGGCGAGGGTCAAAACCAGTGGTCGACGGCTTTTGGGACAGGGCCAGAGAACTAGTCCAAGCCTTGCCGCCGAGAGAATGCGCAAACTTTTTCGCCGAAAGGGATTATAATGTGTATTCTGACCAGACGACGCTCCATTCCTGGCAAGTTCATCATCGGGCTTTTGGAAAAGACCCAGCTCAATTCACCTCAGGAAATATGCCTAGGACGCGCGGACGCCGTATTTGCCGCGCATTTTTTGCAAGAGATCCTTTAGAGTGAAGCGCTGGACTTCTCCTCCGGCGTCGTATTGGTTCAGAGGGTGGAGGAAATTGTGGATGGCGAGGTTGCGCGGACGGAGCTGGCAGTTGTCGCATTCGCATGACGACAGCCGATCGTTTTGCTCCGGGAGCGCCCTTGCCGCGGCACGAAACTCCGCGTATTCCGGCGATGCCCAGATTTCGGAGAAGCGGCGCTCGTTGGTCACCTTGCTGATTGGCTTTGTGCACTGACAGCAGGGCAAAACTGAGCCATTGCCCAGAATGTTCGTGAAATACCAGCCGACATAGCAAGGAACGACGGGCGGTCCGACCACCTTGCTCGCCATGTAAGGCGGTGTTGTAAGGCCGAACATCTCAAGGTAGGTCTTTAGTCCAAACTTGGCGGCCTTTTCGCGCGCGGCAGGCAAGGACGCTTGAAGTTCCCGGTACTGCGCCTCGTCCAAGGCGAGGTCAGCCGTGCCGCGATGAATCACGGTGTGAGAGAATTGGAGTTCTTGAGCCCCCACCTCATGGCCAACTTCAACCATGCGCTCAATCTCAAAATAGTTCTTAGAGTTGATTACAAAAGAGAGGCTAATAAAAGGGGCGCGGCTTCCCGCGGCAATTTTGCAGTCTGCAAGAGCGCGAATATTTTTTTTCGTCTGGAGGTAACTCTCGGGACTCTCCGTGACATGAATCTGCGGATAGGTTTCCGGCGTGCCAGCATTGAGCGACACCTGCAGACGATCCATGCGAACTGCCACGAGCTCCTTTGCGACAGGTTCGAACAGACGCGAGGCGTTCGTAACCATCCAGACCTGCATGCCGCGCGCTTTGGCATAGCGGATCATGTCGACGGCGAAGCGATTGGCTAGCGGCTCGCCTCGTCCAGTGATATCGATCTTGCGCGTGCCCATGCCGTATAGATCGTCGACGATGCTCTTGAATTGCTCAAGCGGCATGACTCCCGGCCGGGAGTTGCCAAAGCGATCCGCCGTATCCTCGTTTGCGCGGTCGTCCGGGGGATGATCCCAGCAAAAAACACATTTGTGATTGCACGGGTCGCTAATTCCAATCTGCGCATGCAGCGGACCGGAAGGCGCCCGACTGCCGGTTAGACCTAACCCTCCCGCCGCCACCATGGCGTACTGTTTGAAGTTGAGGCCAAGGGACATGAGCGAAGGCATGTAGCAGCTTCCTAGCGGTCGGCGCAAGTGAGTAATATGCTTCGGTTATTTCCAAGCATGGTAGACGATGGCACCAGACTGTCAAGGACGATTTCGCAGCGCGATCGGGGCAACGAAACACGCGAGAAATGGCGTTGCCGGCGAATCACTCGAAATCCTCAGATCGAACTCGCGCTGCGCGATTCATCTGCAGCGTTCGCGACGGCCACCTCGATCAATAAATCTCACGCTGCTCACAATTCTCGCCGAATTTGTGCGCGAAACTGGCGCGACATCCCGCGGAATGCAGGTTTAGTTAATCCCCAGCATCATTCGCAATCGGTCATAATAATAGATAATCAAGTATTTTTTGTCTTCACAGCGGAACCAGTAATTTGACGTTTTTTCGGTATGTGCTTGCGGATTTTTGTTCGTGCTTTTCCGATTACGCAGTCGTTTGATATCCTCTCGCGTATATTGCTCGTCGAATATTTTATATTTCCCGTTTTTGAGAAGTGGCGACCCTGCGGCTTCCAAACGTTTGGCGTTTGACGGAGAAACAAAATCATACGGAAGGTTGTCTGCGAGCCGCTCCATCGGAAGTGCCGCGCTACACGATCGGCAAAATTCGTCGCGTTGTCCCCTGCATTCCGGAACGCTTCGCTTCCACCAACCCGGTTCAACCGGGAAACCGCCTGGGCCGTCAAAGAGATTGTCAATCGTGCCAGCAGTTTCGCAAAAGAATGCGCCTTTTGGAGTGATCGACGGGGACCAAAGCGTTTGAAGCCAGCATTTGTCGATCAACTCATTGCGCAGCGTTTCGTCTTTAATGACGTCTTCTGAAGCAACAAGAATTGGCTGATGAACGCCGACGGTTTCATGATTGTTATAAAGAATAACTCCGAATGTATCGTCAATTAATTCTTTATTTTTCTCATAAAATTTACCGCCTGCTGTGAATAAAGCGCGTTGTCGCCTCGGAAAATATTTCTTATACAAGCCACAAATTTCTACAAATTGTGGATGCATTGTTGGCTCGCCGCCCATGCACCCTACTGCCCGGCGCCAGCCTTTCAATGATTGGAGCGCTTTTTCCACAAATTCGAGATCGGCAAAAAACGGCCGCTTAACGTGCGGAACCGCGCGGGTGCAATGGGCGCATCTGAGATGGCATGCATTGGTAATATCAATCTGAATACACCAAGCGTGCTTGATGGGTTTCACGGGACATGCTCCTGATGTTTCAATATATCGAAGCTACGCGCGCAACAATCCTGTTCTGACGCTTATTGTCAATGGGAGACGGGCAAGCGCGATGAAAGATTTTTGGCTATCGGAACGGTCATTGCGCGCGTTCCTTGGATCCCACGGGCAGGCACTTTGGAGCTTATCGTTCGGCAAGACCACGCCAGACTTATTACGCAGCTTACGCAGCTTACGCAGCGCTATCGACGCCCAACGAAGTGCTTTGCGGAGATAGTTTTGCAGAAAATAAGGGTGACAGGGGCGGCAAATTGGATTCCATCGATGAACCATCCGTGCTTGAGGGCTACGGATGGTTCACCCGCGTTAGGCAATCCGGTCGAGAGCGAGGACTGGCGGCGGGCCACTGGCTGGTCCCGGCAACGGCCAACGCTGATTTGCCGTGCCCCGCGCATTTGTCCGGCCAGGGTTGCGCCGCAAAAAGCTGTATGTTAGGTGATCCGCGCCTCGTGGCGGCGCCGCTTTCCGTGACGCCTTTCCTCGTTTACCTGTTCCGGACCGCGTCTCGATATTCCGCCGCGAAAAGCCGGACCTTTGGAAAGCGGCTTCGGCGGCCGTTTGAATTGTGGGGATTTCGCTTTGGCGGCGCAAGAGACAATCGTGTCCGGAATGGCGGGGCGTTACGCCCAGGCGCTCTTCGCACTCTGTCAGGAAACCGGGACGACGGAAGAGGCCGCCACCGGTCTTGCCGCCTTCGCGGAATTGGCACGCTCAAGTGCGGATATGCAACGTTTTATCAAAAGCCCGATCTTCTCCGCCGAAGAACAAATTAAGGCGCTCGACGCGCTTCTCGCCAAGGCCGAAATCGGCGGGATCGCCGCCAAATTCATCAAGCTCGTCGCAGCCAAGCGCAGGCTCTTCGCGATTTTCGACATGATCCGCGATTTCAATTTGCTCGATGACGCGCGGAAAGGCGTCACGCGGGCGCATGTGACGGTCGCCGAACCGCTCAAGCGAGAGCATATCGAGGCGTTGCGGAACGCCCTTACCGGTATTTCCGGCGGTGGCGAGGTCGACATCGCGGTCAAAGTGGAGCCGGCGATCATCGGCGGCCTTATCGTCAAACTGGGCTCGCGCATGGTTGACAGTTCCCTCAAAACCAAACTCAATACGATTCGCTTACGCATGAAAGAGACCGGCTAATGGAGATCCGCGCTGCGGAAATTTCCGCGATCCTGAAGAACGAGATCGCGAACTTCGGCAATGAAGCTGAGGTGACCGAGGTAGGCCAGGTCCTCTCGGTCGGGGACGGTATCGCCCGCGTCTATGGCCTAGACAACGTCCAGGCCGGCGAAATGGTTGAGTTCGAGAACGGCGTGCGCGGCATGGCCCTCAATCTTGAGAGCGATAACGTCGGTATTGTTATTTTCGGCAGCGACCGCGATATCAAGGAAGGCCAGACGGTCAAGCGGACTGGCGCCATCGTCGATGTTCCCATCGGCAAGGGACTGCTCGGCCGCGTCGTTGACGCGCTCGGCAATCCGATTGATGGCAAAGGTCCGGTCGTTGCGGAAAAGCGCGCCCGCGTCGATGTCAAGGCGCCGGGCATTATCCCGCGCAAATCCGTGCACGAGCCAATGGCAACCGGCCTCAAGGCGATCGACGCCTTGATCCCGATCGGGCGCGGCCAGCGCGAGCTGATCATCGGCGACCGCCAGACCGGCAAGACCGCGGTGGCGCTCGATACCATCCTCAATCAAAAGCCGCTAAATCAGGGCAGCGACGAAAGCCTCAAACTCTATTGCGTCTATGTCGCGGTCGGACAGAAACGCTCGACCGTCGCGCAATTCGTGAAAGTGTTGGAAGAACAGGGCGCCCTGCCCTATTCGATCATCGTCGCGGCGACCGCATCCGATCCGGCGCCGATGCAGTTCCTGGCGCCGTTCGCCGGTTGCGCGATGGGCGAATATTTCCGCGACAACGGGATGCACGCGCTGATCATTTACGACGATCTTTCGAAGCAAGCTGTCGCCTACCGCCAGATGTCTCTCTTGCTGCGCCGCCCGCCGGGGCGCGAAGCCTATCCGGGCGATGTGTTTTATCTGCATTCCCGGCTGCTCGAACGCGCGGCCAAACTCAACGAGGCCAATGGCGCGGGCTCACTCACGGCGCTTCCGGTGATCGAAACGCAAGCCAATGACGTGTCCGCCTATATACCGACGAATGTCATTTCGATCACCGACGGCCAAATCTTCCTTGAGACCGATCTCTTCTATCAAGGCATCAGGCCCGCCGTGAATGTTGGTCTTTCGGTCTCGCGCGTCGGCTCCTCGGCGCAAACCAAGGCGATGAAGAAGGTCGCGGGCAAGATCAAGGGCGAACTCGCGCAATATCGCGAAATGGCGGCTTTCGCGCAGTTCGGCTCCGACCTCGACGCGACGACGCAGCGTCTGCTCGCGCGCGGCGCCCGCCTGACAGAGCTTCTAAAGCAGGCGCAGTTCTCGCCATTGAAGATGGAGGAACAGGTTTGCGTGATCTACGCAGGGGTCAACGGTTATCTCGATGCGTTTCCGGTTGACCGGGTGCGGGCCTTCGAGGAAGGGCTCCTCGCGCTCTTGCGCGCGAGCCACAGCGGTCTCCTCGATACGATTCGCAGCTCGAAAGATCTTTCCGAAGAGTTGAATGCCAAACTCAAATCGATTGTCGATGCCTACGCCAAGAATTTTGCTTGAGTTGGCGGCGCAGGGACAAAGGCGACGCGGATAGACCATGCCCTCGCTGAAGGATCTGCGCAACCGGATCGCCTCCGTCAAGGCGACGCAAAAGATCACCAAGGCCATGCAGATGGTTGCGGCGGCGAAGCTGCGGCGTGCACAGACGGCGGCCGAATCGGCACGGCCTTATGCCGCGCGGATGGAGAAGGTTTTGGCCAATCTCGCCGCCTCGATCGCGACGAGGGGCCACGTTCCGGCCCTGCTCGGGGGAGGCGGCGACAGCGTCCATCTCTTGGTCGTCTGTACGGCTGAACGCGGTCTTTGCGGCGCTTTCAATGCCTCGATCGCGCGCCTCGCGCGGGAGACGGCACTGTCGCTCATGGCACAAGGCAAGACAGTTAAGATCCTTTGCGTCGGCAAGAAAGGTCATGACATTTTGCGCCGGCAATTCGGACGCCAAATCATCGAAGTGATCGACCTTCGCGCGGTGCGCGCGCTTGGCTTTGCCGATGCCGCCGCAATCGGCCGCAAGATCGTTGCGTTGCATCAGGCGGGCGCGTTCGACGTATGCACGTTGTTTTTTTCGCGGTTCAAATCGGTCATCGCGCAGATCCCAACCGCGCAACAGCTTATTCCTGTCGCCCTCCCGCCGGAGGAAAAAGCGGGGCAACCGCGGCCGGCCTACGAGTATGAGCCAGATGAGGAAGAAATTCTCGCGGCGCTGCTCCCGCGCAACATTTCGATTCAGATCCTTCGCGCGCTGCTTGAAAATGCCGCGTCTGAACAAGGCGCGCGGATGAGCGCGATGGATAGCGCCTCGCGCAATGCCGGCGAAATGATCAAGAAGCAAACCATGAAATATAACCGCTCGCGCCAGGCGATGATCACCAAGGAACTGATCGAGATCATCTCCGGCGCAGAAGCGCTTTAAGCATTCAACCTGCCAAGGGAACCAAGAGGAAATAGCATGACTTACGCCGCACCCAACACGCGCACGGGCCGCGTCACGCAGGTCATTGGCGCCGTTGTCGATGTGAAATTCGACGGCGATCTTCCGGAAATCCTCAACGCGCTTGAAACCGACAATGGGGGCAATCGGCTGGTTCTTGAGGTCGCACAGCATCTTGGCGAGAATTCCGTGCGCTGCATCGCGATGGATATTTCCGAAGGCCTTGTCCGCGGCCAGCCGGTGCGAGATACCGGAGCTCCGATCATGGTGCCGGTCGGCGACGCCTGCCTTGGCCGCATCATCAATGTCATCGGCGAGCCGGTGGACGAATTGGGTCCGGTCGAAACCACCGTGCGCCGCGCGATCCATCAGCCCGCGCCCTCCTATGCCGAACAAGCAACCGAGGCACAGATCCTGGTGACCGGCATCAAGGTCGTCGATCTGCTGGCGCCTTACGCAAAAGGCGGCAAGGTCGGATTCTTCGGCGGCGCCGGGGTCGGCAAAACGGTTTTGATCATGGAACTCATCAATAATATCGCCAAGGCGCACGGCGGCTATTCCGTGTTCGCAGGGGTCGGCGAGCGGACCCGCGAAGGCAACGACCTTTATCACGAAATGATCGAATCCAAGGTGAATGTGGATCCGCGCGAGCATGGCGGCTCCGCCAAGGGCTCCAAATGCGCCCTGGTGTATGGCCAGATGAACGAGCCGCCGGGGGCGCGCGCCCGCGTCGGACTGACCGGCCTCACCGTCGCCGAGGATTTCCGCGACAAGGGCCAGGACGTGCTGTTCTTTATCGACAATATTTTCCGCTTCACCCAGGCGGGCTCTGAAGTCTCGGCGCTTCTTGGCCGCATACCTTCGGCGGTCGGCTATCAGCCGACGCTCGCGACCGACATGGGAGATTTGCAGGAACGGATTACCACAACGACCAAAGGTTCGATTACCTCGGTGCAAGCAATCTATGTGCCCGCCGACGATCTGACGGACCCGGCGCCCGCCACCTCATTCGCGCATCTCGATGCGACAACCGTCTTGTCGCGCGCGATCGCCGAGAAAGGCATTTATCCGGCGGTCGATCCGCTCGACTCGACATCGCGCATGTTGTCGCCGCTCGTCGTCGGCGAGGAGCATTACAACATCGCGCGCCAGGTCCAGCAGATTTTGCAGCGCTACAAAGCGCTGCAGGACATCATCGCCATTCTCGGCATGGACGAACTCTCCGAGGAAGACAAAGTGACGGTCGCCCGCGCGCGCAAGATCGAGCGCTTCCTATCGCAGCCTTTCCATGTCGCCGAAGTGTTTACCGGCTCACCCGGCAAGCTTGTTTCGCTCGCCGACACCATCAAGGGTTTCAAGGGGCTTATCGAAGGCAATTACGATCATTTGCCGGAAGCCGCTTTCTATATGGTTGGCGCCATCGAAGAGGCCGTCGAAAAGGCGCAAAAGCTCGCGGCGGAGGCGGCGTAGCGCCGGCCCGGACCGCTGGCGCGAAGCGAACCTCCGTGGCGCGGGCACATTACTGAAACAACTTCCCAGGGCATGCGATGGCGGCTTTTCATTTCGAACTTGTTTCTCCCGAAAAGCTCGCCTATTCGGGAGATGTCGAAAGCGTAGTGGTTCCCGGTACGGAAGGCGAATTCACCGTCCTCAAGGATCATGCCCCCTTGATCTCGACGATGAAGCCAGGCGTTGTCGTGATCGAAGAGGCGCCCGCGAGAAAACTGCGTCTCTTCGTGCGTTGCGGTTTTGCCGAGGTTGCTCCCTCTGGCCTCACCATTCTCGCGGAGCAAACGATTCCCCTCGCGGAACTCGATGCCGCCGGTCTCGATGGGGAGCTTGAAAATTTCCAAGAAGAAGTTGCTGGCGCCAATACGGACGAGGCGCGCCGAATGGCGGCAGAGAAGCGCGATCAACTGCTAGAATTGAGGGCCGCGCTTAAGATCTGACCGGCGTTGCGCGCGGCACGATAGAGTAACTGCGCAGACTCCTCTCGGGAGGGTGCCGGCAACGAGGCATACGAGCAAGATTTCTAGTAGCGTCATGATCGTGGTCTCCTAAATGCACAATTTCAAGCCACCCGAGGCATCGGTCCTGCTCACCCAATGTTGACATTGCCACTGCATGGGGCCGCGTCGTAAGACGCAGTGTTGCCAACGTCGCTCTTGTCTTCTGTCACCGGATCAGCAAAAGGCGTGTCAGAAAGAAAAAAGGCATACACAAACAGCGCGGCCTTCAGAGAACCGAAAAGTGCGAGCCTAGCAGAACCGAGAAGGGCGTGCTTTAGAATACTCATTGTTACTCTCCGCTATCCTCCTTGAAATGACGCGATAGGATCGCGGTTCCTGATATCACGCGGAAGTGAATGTCTGCTGCGCCTCACGGCCTGACCACAACCTTGCCTTGCATTTGGGGATGAAGGCCACAAGAATAGCGGTAGGTTCCGGCCTCTTCGAAGGTGAACGAAAAACTGTCGTCCGTGTCGAGCGCCTTGGAATGGAACTCGCCCTTGGCTCCGACGACGCTGTGCGGAATGTCGTCGCGATTGCGGAAGACGATGGTCGTCCCGGCCTTCACTGTGAGCTCGCTTGGCGTGAAGGCGAAATTGTCAATGTTCACTTCTATATCCGCTGCGCAAACGGGCATGGACGACATGGCGCATAAAGTAACCGCGATATAGAACGCGCGGCAACGGAGCCCGGCGCCGGCGTGGCGTCGTGTGTGATATCTCAGCATTTTAGGTGTCCTCTATCTCAGCAGTTTCAACTGCCGGCAAGCGGTGTATCGGTGATGGCGAGAGCGTGTTTTCCGCGCCGGACTTCGACGCTCGTTAGTCCCAGCAAAGTACGTAGCTTTTCGGCCGGCACGAGCATCGGTCCGGGGGACGCGGCGGTTCCGGGCGCGGGCTGCGGGAAGGCGGTCGACATCGCGGTATGGAAGGTGACGTTACCTTCCACTTTCTGCATCAATTGATGGATATGGCCATTGAGCACGGTGACCGAGCCGAACCGCTTGAGCAATGCGAGTGCACGCGCCGAATCCTCCGTGCCCCAGCCCCATTCCGGATAAACGGTCCATAGCGGAATATGCGCGAAGACGACGATCGGCGTTGAGGCCGGCTTGCTCTTGAGGTCGGCCGCAAGCCAAGCCAATTGCTCGTCGCCGAGCGAGCCCATGCCGCCCGCTTTGAGATTAGCGACATTGACGAGGCCGATGAAGTGCACGCCGCCTTGATCGAAGGCAAACCAGCCGGTGCCCTTGGTGTTATTGCCATGGCGCTCGAGATAGGCTTGGCCATTGTTATCGTCGATAATATCGTGCTCGCCCGGCACATAATGAACATCGAGCTTTGCGTCGCCGATGACCCTTTCCGCATCGTCGAATTGCCCGGGCTTTGAAAGATGCGTGATGTCGCCGGTGTGGATGATGAAGGCCGGCTTGACGGACAAGCCGTTCACCTTATCGATCGCTTCCTTCAAGGTCCCGAGCGCATCGGGATTGGCCGGCTTGTTGAACCCGACATGGCTGTCCGAAATCTGCAGGAAGCTGAAGCCGGTGGCCGCCTTTGCGGCCGCTTGCGCCGTTCCGATGCCGAGGAGTTGCGAGGATTTAGGGACACCGCCACTGAGCGTCCAGATGACGCCGGTCCCGGCCCAGATCATGCATTCGAGCGCGCCGCGCCGGTCGATACCTTGATTGTTGTCTGACATGTTTGGTCTCCATCCGTGGCGGCTTAGCGCCATTGCTAGAAAGGAGACTTCGCGGCGCGCCAGTTTATTCCCGCTGCCTTACGAATTTTTCGCGGCCCTCGCCGCTTCGCCCTGGTGCATTTGTATTGGCGCGCCCACGCCGCAACTCGGCCTGGTTTCGCCGCCCACTTGAGGTCTAGATGGCATGCGCCTTGCGGCCGCCGCGTTCGATCGATGCCGGGGCTTTGTCGCTTGCGATGAGATGGCCCGCGAGATCGAGACAGCGCTTCGTCAGCATGGCCGCGCCTTCGGCAAGCTCCTTCGACGCGCGGACGATTTCAACATTGCGTTCCATGTCCTCGTGCGACCAGCCACGCGAGTGGGCGATATAAGGAAACTGCGGAAAGATGAACCCCAGTTCGGCGAAGAAACCGAGCATCTGGCCCGCGACCGCCTGAATGTTGTCCTGGCCGCCGACGATGATAAATCCCGCGACCTTGTTGCGAATGAGAATCTGATTGCGGATCGTGACCGCGTTCTGCACGCAGTTCAGCCGCTCGGCCATCTTGAAATAGAGCGATGACGCGGCTCCCCACCGTATCGGCGACGAGACGATGACCACGTCGGCCCAATGCACCAAAGCCTCGTAAACTTGGTCCATCTGGTCCTTCGCATCCATCTGGGTGATCGAGCAGGGCCAGGTGCAGGCGCGCGCGGCCTTCGAGTAGTAGCCCTCGCAGGCGCGGAAGTTGAGATCATTCAGCTTGATCATCTGCGTCTCGGCACCAAGTTCGCGGCCAGCTTTTAATGCATGATCAAGCAAATGGTCGGACCCCGAGAAGCGTGGATTTGCGGCATCCATCGCCGTCGTCGCGATACCGGCTAGGCGCAAGGGTCCGGCTGCGCGCTCGACCTTGCGCGCCAGCGGGTGCGGTTCATGCGGGCTCTTGGCACGCTTGCTGCCGGCTGCAAGGTTGACGAGAACGCGGCCGCTCTCGACCTTCACCGGGTAGGCCGGAACGCGGTCGCCCTCGAAACCTGGCTCGCCGACGCCGCTGCAGCGGTGGAACTTCCAATTGTGCCAGGGGCAGACGATATAATCGCCATCGAGCCGGCCCTCGCCAAGTGGGCCGCCGGCGTGGTTACAAATATTCGAAACCGCGCCGTATTGCCCATCCTTGATGGAGAGTGCAAGCTCGCGGTTCCCTGCCTTGATGCGTCTGAGGGGCGGCCCGGAAAGTTCTTCGCTAGAACCGAAGTCGACCCAGTTTTCATCTCCGGCCATGACGTTCCCCTGCTCCCAATTGTTTTCATCGATGCGCAAGCCTATCGTTGCGTCGAAATAATAGCGGAAAAACACAGACGGACAGGAGTGCGGCGACTATGGGTGGATCGGATTGGCGGCCACTTCGAGACATCGGCCAGCGCCGGCTGAGCGCTGCCCGCCGGCAAGCCCATCATGCAGTGCAATGGCTCGCACGCGCGGCGCGCGCCTATGTTCCATCGCAGCCAGACGACGGCCATACGAATCTCGGTTGGGACGACACCTTCGACAGCTTTACCACCCACCGGTTGAAAAACGGCACGCGTCTAAGCTTGAAAATTGCCGACCTCACGCTCCTACTGCGGGGCGACGAAGAGACGGCGCGCATCCAATCTTTTTCACTTAACGGGCGCACAAATGCGTTGGCACGCCAATGGCTGCGCGAGCAACTCGGCGCGAAGGGCCTCGACCCGAATGCTCTCGATGCGCCCTCCCCTTATGAGATGCCCGCGCGCGCAATCACCGAAGGCGCCGCCTATGGCGCGGCGGATTTGGCAGAGCCCTTGGCCGAGCTTGCCGCCTGGTTCGCCAATGCCGAATTGTCGCTCGTCCGCGTCCAAGGACAAATGATTGAGTGCAAATTGGCGGCCTCGGATGTGCGCTGCTGGCCGCACCACTTCGATCTCGCCACTTTGGCTTCGTTTCCGGCGCGGACTGCCGACACCACAGGGTATGTAGGGGCCGGGCTTTCCCCCGGAGACGAATATTATGACGAGCCCTACTTTTATGTTTCGGTCTATCCCCGGCCGGATAGCGCGTCGCTGCCACCCCTGCCGGCGCTTGGCCATTGGCATACGCACGAGTTCACGGCGGCTATTGCGCCCGCGCATCGGATTGTAACGGCCAACAATCAGAAAGCCGCGGTCGATGAATTTCTCGAGACCGCGATCGACGTTGCGATCAAATTCTTGCGGTGAAACGAAGGCTTTTCTCCATTGGGTGTGCAACTGTCACGGCCAACGCCGTCTCGGCGTGGTGCGTTGCCGGGAAGAGTTTGAGAATGTTTCCGCCACCGCGGAAAATGCTAAAGACCAATGCGGAAGCCTCCCGAAACCCAGGACGCTGATGGCACCTCCACTTTTGCTGTTACAGGATATTGCGCTGACTTTCGGCGGCGTCCCGCTCCTCGAAGCCGCCGGGCTTTCGGTTTCGGCGGGAGAACGATTATGCCTCGTCGGGCGCAATGGGTCGGGCAAATCGACGCTTCTGAAGATAGCGGCGGGCCTCATTGAGCCGGATAGCGGGACGCGTTTCCTGCAGCCGGGGGCCAACTTGCGCTATCTGCCGCAGGAGCCCGATTTTTCTGGCTATGGGACGGCGCTGGCCTACGTCGAGGCGGGCCTCGGTCCAAGCCATGATCCGTATCGCCCAACCGCGCTTTTGAATGAATTGGGGCTAAGCGGCGAGGAAGATCCGGCACGGCTTTCGGGCGGTGAAGCTAGGCGCGCCGCACTCGCCCGCGTGCTCGCGCCCGAACCGGATATCTTGCTTCTCGACGAGCCGACCAATCATCTCGATCTGCCGGCGATCGAATGGCTCGAGGCGGAGCTCGAAGCGACGCGATCCGCGCTCGTCATTGTTAGTCACGACCGCAGATTTTTGCAAAATCTTTCGCGCAGTACGGCCTGGCTCGATCGCGGCCGGACCCGTTCTTTTCCGCGCGGGTTTTCCGAATTCGAGGCTTGGCGCGACCTTGCGCACGAAGAGGAAGCACGTGCGCGGCATAAGCTCGACCGCAAGATCGCGGCCGAAGAGCACTGGCTGCGCTATGGCGTTACCGCGCGGCGTAAACGCAACCAGAAACGCCTCGAAGGGCTTGCGGCGATGCGTGCCGCGCGCCGCCAACGGGGCGCCTTTACGGGATTGAAAATCGAAGCAAGCGAGGCGGATATTTCCGGCAAACTCGTCATCGAAGCCAAGGATTTGGCAAAATCTTTTGGCGAGCGCGCGATCGTCAAGAATTTCTCGGTCCGCATACTGCGCGGCGATCGCCTCGGCCTGATCGGTGCCAATGGCGCGGGCAAGACGACGCTCGTCAACCTCTTGACTGGCGCCTTGGCCCCGGACCGTGGCTCCATCCGGCATGGCGCCAATCTTGAGCTGGCAACGCTCGACCAGGGCCGCGCGCACCTCGATCCGGAAACGGTTCTGCAGGACGCGCTCGCCGGCGGCAGCGATTTCGTTGAGATCAACGGCGAGCGCAAGCATGTCATCGGCTATATGAAGGATTTTTTGTTCGGCCCCGATCAGGCGCGCACGCCTATCGGACGTCTGTCGGGAGGCGAACGGGGGAGACTGATGCTCGCGCGGGCCCTGGCCCGGCCATCCAATCTTCTCGTCCTCGACGAGCCCACCAACGATCTCGATCTCGAAACGCTCGATCTCTTGCAGGAAATGCTCGCCTCCTACAAAGGCACCCTGTTCATCGTCAGCCATGATCGTGATTTTCTCGACCGGGTGACGACATCGGTGCTCGTCGCGGAGGGGGGCGGCCGCTGGATCGAATATGCCGGTGGCTATTCGGATATGGTTGCGCAACGCGGCGCCGGGGTTGGCTGCGCGCCGGCGGCGAAGAACCGCGACAAACCCAAGAGCGCTGCCGTTCAAGCGCCAAGGGCGAAGCCACGCCTCACTTTCAAAGAAAGGCATGTGCTTGACAATCTGCCGGCGCGTATCGAGGACCTGCGCGCGCTGAAGGCAAGACTCCAGTCCCTGCTCGACGATCCTAAGTTTTACGCGCGTGACCCTTCAAAATTCGCGGAAGTTTCGGCGGCATTCGCGAATACCGAAGTCAGCGCTGGCCGAGGCCGAAGGAGAATGGCTCCGGCTTGAAATTTTACGCGAGGAGAGCGCGGGCTAGAGAAGCGCCAAGAAATTACGGGCTGAGCAAACAGGTAATAACAGCGGCCCTGAAAATTGGCCGTCATTGCGAGGAGCGCAGCGACGAAGCAATTCAGAATACGCGTGCGACTCCTGGATTGCTTCGCTTCGCTTGCAATGACGGCCATTCCCAACACGTCATGACTGCGGCGGTTGGTATCCGATCCGCCCCTCGCAAGACGCATTTGGCTTACACCCCCATCCTTGGGACCGGCTACAGTATGGTTTTGGAAATTCTTGAACCTGCCCTTGCCGAAGGTCCCGCAAATTTCCGGCGGGCTCGGATGGCAGATTCATGCGGTTCCCGACCCAACCGCAGCAGGCATCCGGAATTCAGGCCACAGAATTGCCTGGCCTGTGGCTCAAATACAACATTTGCCCTAATACTACATACACCCTATTGACTAGATTTAGTCTACAGGATTACTAGTTTGTGTGGCGTTGCAAAAACGTCATCATTGCGCAAAATTCGCGCGAAAGGAACGGGCCCGACGGGTCCTTGGCGAAGGGGATTTGAAATGAGTTTCAACAAGGCGCTTCTTCTGACTTCGGCCGCGAGCTTGGCTTCGGCAGTTGCCATTCCGGGCGCTCGCGCAGCAGACCTTCCGGCGCGCCAGGCGGCGCCGATTGAATATGTCCGTATTTGCGACGCCTATGGCGCCGGCTTTTTTTATATTCCGGGCACCGAATCCTGTTTGCGGGTTGGCGGGCTGGTGATGGCCGAACTGCGCGGCTTCGATCCTTGGTTCAGCATCTCGGGCACCAATTTTTATGCCAATGGCGCGCCGCATCTCGGTACGGGTTTCGTACCGTCCGTCAGCCAATATTCCAACGCCCGCTCCCGCGACGCCTTCAGCTACGCCGCCTTGGGGCGTGTCGAACTCGATACCAGGACGCAATCGCCTTGGGGCACCCTGCGGGCATTCGTGCGCGTGGACTCTTACTTTGGATCAGGCCAGCAAGCTGCGACGGGCAGCCTCCAATCCCTCACCAATACGTTCAATACGACGGCCGGAACGAGCGCCCCGCGCGACACGACGATTATCAACAAGGCGTTCATCCAGTTCGCCGGATTGACCGCCGGCTACGCCCAATCGATGTTTGATTTCTATGCCAATGCATACAACTTCAGTAACTTGCGCGGGTCCGCCGCGACCTCCGCGTTGCTTGCCTACACCGTGACATTTGGCGACGGCTTTTCCGCGACACTGTCGGCCGAGGATCAGGCGTCGCGGCGCACCGCGATCGGCAGCACAATAGCGAGCGAGACGAAGGCACCGATCACGATCGGAGGCATTTCGTCGACCTCCTTCCAAGCCCAGCCGGCGGGTTCGCGGGTGCCAGAAATCGTCGGCAATGTCCGCCTCGACCAGCCTTGGGGCGCGGTGCAATTTTCGGCGGCCGCGCATCAGGTAGACACCAGCCTCTTCGCGGCTTCCGCCCTTGCGACGCCGCCGACGACCTATGCCTTCCCGGCCTTGACCAGCAATTCCTACGGTTTCGCGGTTCAAGGCGGTCTTCAGTTGAACACAGACTATATTTCTCCCGGCGATAAGTTTTGGCTGCAAATCGCCTATGAAAAAGGCGCGTACGGCTATATCGCGGGCGATAATCTTGGCTTCAATTATGGAGCGGTCAATCAAAATCGTTATATGGGTGACGGGTTTACTTCAATTAGCTATTCCGGGAGCGGCTGGAACACACAGATCGATTCCGACTGCGTTTTCACTGGCAGCCATACCTGCGAACAGCAATCGGGCTGGGACATCACCAGCGCCTACAAGCATTATTGGCTCCCCATCTTGAGTTCGGCGGTCTATGGCTCCTATCTTGAACTGCACTATCCCACCGACGCACTCGCTGGCTTCGGCGGTGCGGTGGGTGTCTCGAACCTCAAGGAAGCGCGGATCGGCACCAATCTCGTCTGGACCCCGCTCCCAGGCTTCGATCTTGGCATCGAGTTCATGTATGCGCTCCTCGACCAGACGCGGCCGGTTGGTCTTGCACCGGATAGTGTGCTCACCAAAACCGGCCTGCCGACCTTCAATCCACTCACCAGCCAATACGCAGGCCGCATAAGAATCCAGCGCGCTTTCTAGGGCCTGAAGAGATTCATCGCGAGTTTATGACGGCCGCGACGAGATTGATCATCGCTTTGAAGCTTTGGTCGGTCTTGTCGCTGTGCATGGCGATACGCCTGAACTTTTTGAGTTTGCAAAAGAAATTTTCGATTAGGTGCCGCCATTTGTAGATTTCCGCGGCGATAGTGAGTGTGTGGCTGCGCCGTGGATGCTGGGATATGGCAATCTTGGCGCCGCTTTCATTCAAATCAGCGATGATGTCGTTGCTGTCGAAGACCTTGTCGGCGATGAGCCCGCCAAATTCAACACCGTCGATGATCGATTGAACGCAAACTGTATCGAACCGTTGTCCCGGCATCAGCACGAACCGGACAAGATTGCCGATGGCATCGTTGAGGGCGAGAATTTTGGTCGTCCTGCCGCCCTTGGAGCGGCCTATGGTCTACTAACCCGGGAGTTCCCCCGGCTTTGCCGGGGTGGCAGTAGCAGTTTGACGTTTCCGGAAGTCCATCATGATTCTCGCTTTTGTGAGCCGCCAAGCCCACGAGAGGTCAAGTCACGATGGACGAATTCGAAAGTTTAAGTCACACGAAATGGGAGTGCAAATATCATGTCGTGTTCATTCCGAAGCTGCGCCGAAAGGTGCTTTATGGGCAACTTCGGAAACATCTTGGAGGGGTGTTCCGCAAATTGGCGGCGCAGAAGGAAAGCCGGATCGAAGAAGGGCATTTGCTGCCGGATCATGTGCACATGATGCTGTCGAGTCCGCCGAAATACGCGGTTTCTCAGGTGGTTGGCTATATCAAGGGCAAGCGTGCGATGCCCGCGTGTATGGAGAACAGAAGCGCAATTTTGTGGGGCAGCATTTTTGGGCGAGGGGGTATTTCGTCTCGACCGTAGGCCGGGACGAAAGAGTGATCCGAGACTACATCCGAAACCAAGAGATAGAGGATCAGAAGCTGGATCAATTGAACCTTTGGCGCTGATCCGCCGCCTTTAGGTGGCGCTTGAAACCGGGGACGCGTCAGCGTCCCCTTCCTGCCGCTTTGAGCGGCTCACATCAATAAAGCCTCCGGCTCTGCCGGAGGATACTTACTTTGGAGCACCTTGTGCGCCCTGTCCGTGGCGATGAATTTTGACGATAGTGGCATCGGCCATGACGTACTCGTGTCCGGTTGATCCGAGCAAGCCTCACAAAGGCGCGTGAAACATCGGCTTTGACCCAATCGCAGAAACGCTTGAACACGGTGTTCCAGTGACCGAGAAAGATCGGCAGATCACGCCACGGGCTTCTGTCCGCGCAATCCAGAGTACGACCTTTATAAAGCGGCGGTTGTCTCCCCGCCACTTTGCCCAAGATCCGTCCGCCTGCCAAGGCAATGCGGCTCCATCCTCGCTCATTGGGCGTCCGCCAAAACGAATCGTTCCATCCAAAGCTTTAATAACGTGTCCCCGCAAAAGGGAATCCTAAATCTCAACAGGCCCTAAGCCGTTACGATCGTAAGCGCGGGCAGTAGAGACATCTGGGAATGCCAGACTTTGTGTAAGTTACCTCGGCGAGCGTTTGGGTTTCCGAGATCGGCCAGCCGGTTGCCCGGAAGCCCGGCCGCGACTCTTTCATGGCTGCCGCGTTGCAACCCTGGGCGCGTTGGGAGCCTTGAGAAGCAAGCTGTCGATACGGTCTCGCTCACGCTTAAAATTGGCGAACATGCGGCCATCGAACTCCCGCGTGCGGGCGAGTTTGACCCGCATCGGGTCGACGAAATGGCCATTCACGATGATTTCGTAATGGAGATGCGGCCCGGTCGCGAGACCGGTCTGACCAAGATAACCAATGACTTGGCCCTGCCGCACATGGGCGCCCTCGACCGCCCCACGAGCAAACCCGGACATATGATTGTAGGTCGTGATATAGCCGTTGGCGTGCTCGATCTCGATGCGGCGGCCATAGCCTGAAATCCCACTCCGCCTTAATGATCGTGCCATTACCGGCGGCAAAAATCGGCGTGCCGGCCGGCGCCGCCCAATCGACTCCCGTGTGCGGGCGGTAATAGCCGAGGATCGGGTGAAACCTCATCCCAAATCCAGAGGTAAACCGGCCCCCGACAATAGGCATGCGAACCAAGAATTTGCGCGTCGAGCGGCCGTCTTGATCGTAATAATCGACGAGACCGTCATCCGGCGTCTGGAACCGGTAATACCGGAAAGTCTCGTTGCGGGCGGTGATCGCCGCATATAGAAGCTGGTCGTGCCCTTCGCCTTCCTCGCTTTCGTCGTAGAACGCCTCGAAGGAATCGCCGCCGCTCACGGCTCTCCCAAAGTCGACGTCATTGGCGAAAATGCGGACGAGCTCGTCGATGACCGGACGCGGAATTTCTTGTTTCAGCGCGGTCTCATAAAGCGAATCGTAAAGCCGCATGCCCTCCGAATCATCGGCATCGTCGCTGTCGTCCCGGCTCGGCCGCTTGGCGGCGCGATGGGCGAGGCGTCACCTGGACATATTTGCCGCTGATCGTTGATCGCGATATTCGTTTCCAAGGTTTCGCCGGAATAAACCGAAAGGCGCGCAAGGGTCATCGTTGGTGCCGGAGCCATCGAGATCGGCGAAGAGCAAGTTTGAGGCGCGCCCCCTCCGCCACCGCGGCTTGGCCGCGCGCGAGCGCCGAAGGCGGCGATAATCCATTGATCTGGTCCATCGCCACCCCGGCGCCGCGCAGCACGCCCTCAAGCGTCTCGCCGTGGCGGACCACGACGAGGCGCTCCTCCATTTGCGTCGCCTGCGCAACTTGCGGCGAACGGCCGACATTGGTCACGTTTTCGGGGACCATGCGGACTTCGATCGTGGAAAATGGGGCCGTCGTGATCGGCTCAGCCGGGATTGGCATAGGCAAGAACGCCTGGAAGATAGGCGCGGGACGTCCGCATCAGAAGAAGTTGCGGCGGCAAGGGCAGCGGCTTGAGCACCCGCCTCCAGGGTGTTTTTTACTTGCTCGGCGACCTGGGCCTGAACCTCTTCCATCGATAGCGACGGCCGACGGGCGAAAATGTCCAGATTCCCAGATCGCGGGTGGACCAGGAGATTTCGGCATCGTCCTGAACTGGCTCTGGGGCCGGCATCCAACGGATTGCGCGCGCCGGCAAGAACCTTCAGCGGATTAAATGGAGGAACATCCTCGGAGAGGCCGAAGCTCGCCAGCGTCAGCGTTGTCTGAACATGGGTGAAGGTGTGGACCTTGATGACCTCCTTGTCGCCGAGCTTGGATCGTCGGCGGGCGCCTGGAAACTCTGCTTTTCCGGCGACGATATCGACGGCTTTGACAAGACGGTCGGCCTTGTGCGGATTGACGCCGAAATCGAGGTTGATCTCCTTGCGCTGCGAGAGAGCGAGGGCACCGGCGCCTCGGCGAAATAGGTTTGGTGCCCAAGCGCCGCGTAGATCGCCGCGCCGATGAGGGCGGCTCCGGAGAGGCCCGTCAGAAGCGTGCCGGACAACCAGCGCAGCGAGACTTTCCTTCGATCGAAGGACACGTGGCGGGCGCCATCGGCTTCGATCGCGGGATCGACACCAAATTCAATATTGGCGCGCAATTGAGCTGGCTGAAGGTAAACGCCGAAACGCTGACTTTGCACCCGCGCGTCCATCGTCATCGCGATGGTTCGATACAAGGAACGGCGGTATCAGATTTCATCTGCCTGAACCCGCGCGGATGGATACATGTATGAGCCCGCGCGCATAGGGCCATGGGAAGCCTTCTCGAATTGCTCCACCAGAATTCACGCCCCGGCGGAGGGAGCCTCGATGTTCGCTAGAAGGGTACGGCACCGGATGTAACCGCAACCGCGCCGTTAAGACGGCCCTTAATCTAAATCTTTTGAAAATGGCTCAAATACGGCGTAGCTCACGGAGGTTGCGCCGGGCATGTGTTTGCGCCACCGGCGGCCATGTTTTGCGACGTGGCCCTATCGCGAGCGGGGTGATGCGTCCTTGAAACGGCTCCCCGCATCTGGAGAAGCTGAATTTCTACTTTCCAATTCGGGGGTTGGAAGAACGCGCGGTCCGGCAAGATGGCGGCGATCGCAGCCAGATTGGCGGCGAGGGCGCCGCGGTCAAATGACCACACCATTGTGGAATCTAACCCAATACGTGTCTCATTCGGCGGCGCGTTTGAATTCCGGGAATGTGCAGCGTGATTCGCTCTCCCGCTTGAATTCGAGGATTTTGGCGGGCTCGGCAAACGGCAACCCGAGCGCTTGCCAGACATCTACCATGCTTTCGACGAGATGGGCGATATGCGCATCCGTGTGCAACGGACTTGGCGTGATGCGCAATCGCTCGGAGCCTCTAGCGACCGTCGGATAATTGATCGGCTGGATATAGATCGCGTGGCGATCGAGCAGCATGTCTGACGCGCGCTTGCAGAGCTCGGGATCGCCAACGAGCACGGGCACGATATGGGACGGGTTCGGCATCACCGGCAGACCGGCGGCGCTCAGAGCATGTTTGGTGAGCATCGCCTGGCGTTGATGTTGCGCGCGAAGCTCATCGCCTTGTCCCTGTTTCAAGAACCGTATGGCGGTTGTCGCGGCGGCCGCCACCGCTGGAGGCAGCGCGGTGGTGAAAATAAAGGCGGGCGCGTGCGAGCGCACGGCATCGACGATTGCTGCATTGGCGGCGATATAGCCGCCAAGCGTGCCAAATCCCTTGGCGAGTGTTCCCTCGATCACGTCGATCTGGTCCATGACGCCATCGCGTTCCGCGATGCCTCCACCATGCGGACCGTAGAGACCAACCGCATGCACCTCGTCCATATAGGTCATGGCGTTGTAGCGGCGCGCAAGACCGGCGATCTCCGCGACCGGAGCAATGTCGCCATGCATCGAATAGAGGCTTTCGAAGACGATCATCTTGGCCCGCTCCCGCCCTGCCGCGCGCAAGAGTTCTTCGAGATGGGCGAGATCGTTATGGCGGAAAATTTGCCGCTGCGCCTTGGAGCGACGGATTCCCTCGATCATAGAGTTGTGATTGAATTCATCCGAGAGGATCAAGCAATCGGGCAAAAGATCGCCAATCGTGGAAATCGCCGCTAGATTGGAAATCCAGCCCGAGGTAAAGACAAGCGCCGCCTCCTTGCCGTGAAGGCTTGCCAATTCGGCCTCGAGCTCGACGAGAAGATGGTGGGTGCCGGATATATTGCGGGTGCCGCCGGCCCCCGCCCCATGCCGGACCGCTGCGGCGGCCATCGCTTCGATTACCCGCGGATGCCGGGCCATGCAGAGATAGTCGTTGGAGCACCAAATCACGACGTCGCCGATACGATCCGGTCCGTGCCACTGGGCGCGCGGAAACGCGCTTGCGTCCCGATCGAGGTCTGCGAAGACACGGTAGCGGCATTCCCCTTTCAACTTCGAAATCGCATCATCGAAGTAGCGCGAATAGGGCATTTTTATCGGTCTCCAAACTCCGGCCAGGACTGGCAGGCGAAAATCCGTGCGCGTTCATATGATTAAAAAGGGCCGATCTATTTTTTTGCCTTTTTTAGAACCATCGGGCGGAAGGCGGAGGGTGCCGCAATTTGGCAATCGCCCAGCTTTTATGCGACGTATGGTGTTCCTCGCGCGTGTCAAAGGCTTTAACGAGGTTCGCGCGGCCCGTCAAACGTCTTCTCCGCCCTCTTCTCCCGTCTTCTCCGCCCTCTTCTCCGCGATCCGCGAACAATGCGAATTCTTATCACCGGCAGCGCCGGCTTCATAGGTTTTCACATGGCTCGCCGTCTTCTCAACGACGGCCATGAAGTCGTGGGCGTCGATGGATTTACTCCCTATTACGATCGTAATCTTAAGCTACGCCGTCATGAGCTATTGCTACAAAGGCCGGGTTATTCTGGCCATGAGGCCATGCTCGAGGACTGCGCTGCACTACAAAGGATTTATGGCGCCGGATTCGATGCGGTTTTCCATTTCGCCGCACAAGCGGGAGTGCGCTATAGCCTCGACAATCCGCGTGCCTATCTCGACGCCAATCTCAACGGAACCTTCAATCTTCTGGAGCTGATGCGCCATGCGCCGCCGGCGCACGCCCTGCTGGCTTCGACCTCCTCGGTCTATGGGGCCAACGCGAAGCTCCCATTTCGCGAGATCGACCAGGCCGATCATCCCTTGACGCTCTATGCCGCCTCGAAAAAGGCAAACGAGGAGATGGCCCATGCCTACAGTCATCTCTTCAAGATCCCGATCACAATGTTACGATTTTTCACGGTTTACGGCCCCTGGGGACGCCCGGACATGGCGCTTTTCAAATTTTCTGCCGCGCTTTTTGAAGGCCGCCCTATCGACATTTACAATCACGGAAATATGAGCCGGGATTTCACTTACATCGACGATCTCGTTGAAGCGATGTTAAGGCTGCTAAATCATGCGCCGCCTTTGCCGGACGTGCGGGCGCCGCCACTGCGGCGGAAGACAGCCTTTCTCCCGTCGCAGCCTGGCGGGTCGTCAACATCGGCGCTGCGGCGCCGGTCGCGCTGATGGATTTCGTCGCCGCCATCGAGGCCGCGACCGGATTACCGGCGAAGTGCAATTTCATGGCGATGCAGCAAGGCGACGTTCCCTTGACTTTCGCCGACACCTCGCTGCTCTCACGACTGACCGGTTTTCACCGAAAATGCCGCTGAAGAGAGGGCGTTAAAGCACTTTATAGCTTGGTACCGGGATTATTTCGGCATTTGAGACGCCGCCGGAACCACGAAAATGGCCGGGTTTTGGCCCGGCCATGATTAGAAGGCAATTTCGCCCTGGCAAGCCGTCACGGCGACACAAAACCCCATGCACGTCCGCCGGGGATCCTGCATGAACAGCCTCCGCCGACATAGGACGGGTGATAGAGTTCACAAGTCTTCGCGGGCGTGGCGCAGTAAATCCCGATCTGTCCAGTCGCCACGCTACGGCCCATCATGAGTGGCGCCCGAGTCGGACCATAGGTCTCATAGGCAAAGGGGCCGGACATCGGATAGGCGTAGCAGTTCCCCGGGTCGGGATAACCCTGCTTGGAGGCGGACGCTTGCAAAGTGAGGGGTATATTCGGATCGGAGCAAAGAATAGACGTAGTAGTGTCAACCGCCAGGGCCGGTCCACCCTGGGCCAAGACCAAGCCAAGCATCGCGCCGCCAATCAACGACAAAGAATGTCTCATCTGCGTTTCTCCATTTGACCCTTCTCAGGCATTGCGCGGCCAAAACGCCTTACCATCGCCGTTGCCCTTAGCGGATCATGTGACACTGCGGTGACTAAACGCGAACAGCCAGGAAACGTTTCATGAAATCTGTTTTACTTTGTAGCCGCCTTCTCCGGCATGACGCGGATTGGCCGGCCACAATGGTGCAACTCAAAACGAGCGCACCAACGGTTTCGCGGCCGTCCGGAAGGCGTGCGGGGCAAGCAAATACCGAGAAATTGTTAAAAATTGCGGCCGGAATGATCCCAGCCGCATCGTTACGCAAGGCGTCCGTTCAAGGCGCGGTAATCAGCGTGTCACCAAACTCTGGGCGTGTCCGCCCGATACCCGGCAGGAACAGCTGCCGCCGCCATAGGACGGGTGTTGGAGTGCGCAAGCTTTTACGGAAACGGTGCAGGAACTCCCAAGCTGCCCCGTCGCCACGCTCCGGCCGGTCGCGAGAGGCGCCGCCGAGTAGTAGCCGCTGGAGCCAGTCGCGGGATAGTCGTAGCCGTTGGCGTATCCATTGTCGTAAGAATTGCCGTAGTAGATAGTGTCATATCCGTAGTCTGGATAGGAATAGGCGTAATTTGAGTAGCCGTATCCGCAATAGGGATTGCCCGAATAGCCCCAATAGCCGCAATCCGCATAAGGATAATCATAGTCCAAGTCCCCCGCAAAGAAGGGAACGAAGGCAAAGCGGTTATGAAAACGGTGGAAATGGTGGAAATGATTGAAGTTGGCGAAGCGATGATCGTTGCCGGGATTAAAGCCGCGCATCGCCACGCTACGGCCGACAAACATGTGGCCGCCGCCAAAGCCGCCTAAATGGGTGCCGCCCAATCCAACACCACCGTGGAATCCGCCGCCGCCAAAACCGCCGCCACCGCCGTGGCCTCCGCCGAATGCTGAGGCGGGACCGCTCGCAACCAACGCCGCGCCGAGCGCGGCCGTAGAAATTGAAACTCCAAAATGCCTCATCTCACTTTCCTCGCCCAAAATTCCTAATTGGTTTTACTATTTTGCGGCTGCGGCTGAATGGACCCGATGCGACGACCCTTAAAATTGGTGGAGGAGGTCCGCGGAGCCCACGTCAGCGCCACCGCGCCTCGGGTCGATGGTGTTGGCCAGACCGTTCGTGGCCCTACTCTGGCTTGCGGAATAAGGCGCGGCCCACGATACCGGCTCCCAAAGCGCCAGATATTGGCGCAAGCCAAAAGAACCAAAGCTGATCGACATAGGGTTTGCCCGCGAAGATCGCCGGGCCGGTGCTTCGTGCGGGATTGACCGATGTGTTCGTTACCGGAATGGAGACGAGATGAATAAGGGTCAAGGTGAGCCCGATTGCGAGCGGCGCGAAGCCCGCTGGCGCGCCCGCCGATGTTACTCCCATAATGACCAGCACGAAAAAGAATGTAAGAAGGATCTCGATGACGGCGCAGGAGAGGATGATTGTAATGACCGGGGCTCAAATCGCCGAAGCCGTTCGAGGCGAAACCGCCAAGAACAAAACCCGGGTGGCCTTCCGCCACGATTTTGAGCACTGCCGCTGCGGCGATCGCTCCGGCAACTTGGAACGCGATGTAGGGAATAACATCACGGAAAGGGGTCCGCCCCCCGGCCCATACGCCGATCGTGATCGCTGGGTTGAAGTGAGCGCCGGAAATATGTCCAACGGCATAGGCCATTGTCAACTACGGTGAGGCCGAAGGCGAGCGCGACGCCGAGAAAACCGATCCCCAGTTGAGGATAGGCGGCGGCAATGACCGCGCTGCCGCAGCCGCCAAAAGTCAACCAAAAAGTACCGAGAAATTCCGCGATTACGCGCTTGCCAAGATTCATGGATAAAATCTCCCATTGTATTACTGAAAAAGAGCTTGCATCGGTCGCACGACTTCGTGCGGCTGTCTAGCACCGGCTCCAGTGGCTTGATGCCACGCCGTTTCGTAGCTGGTTGCGATTCTCTCGTCGAGGCTGACTTGCCCGCGGCGAGCAAAAGAAATTGGCACGCGCGCCCACGATTTTGCTCCCCTTGGGATCGCCAGCTCCGTCAGGCTTTTTTGATCAAGGCATTTTTGATTAGGCCGACCACTGCCGTGACAATAGCGCCGGTGATGCCGCCGCCCGCCAATTGCCCGGCCATTGCGGCAATATCGAACCCGCCCGCGCCGCTTACGGCCGTGCCCAGGGCTGGTATAAGCCCCGATAGGATTGAACCGCCAATGCCGCCGCCGGCGGCGCCGGCGATGGTATTGCCGAGGGGGCCGAGGCTGAGATTTTTCAAAAGGCCGCCGGCTGCGTTTCCGCCGACCGCGCCGGCGATAAGTTGGATAATGAAGTTAACGATCGTTCCGGACATTTTCCTCTCCCGCTCGGACCCTCAGGATCGAATGATGCCGAACCCCGAGTGCCGAGGTTTGGTTTCGTACAGTAACCGGTTGACCTGCCACGAACATATTCCGCACAATGCGGTTTGTGGCGCCAGCCATCCCCGAGACCCTAACGCGATGTAATAATGTGAGCAAGCTAGTGCTGGGCGCCGGAATTACGACGAACGCCGGAGAGTGGGGCGGTGTAGCATCTCTCTCGCAGGTCCATTCCAATTACTGGCCGCCAGCGAGCCGCGTCGCGAAATAGGCAATCGTTTGGGCATAGACGTCGGCCTTGTTCCATTCCTTGATGACAGCGAAATTGGCTGTTCCTGGTGTCCAGGCACCGTCACGTTGCCACCCATGGCTTTGAAGAAAATTAGCGGTCGAGGCCAAAACGTCGGGCACGTTATGAATGAGATCGCGGTGGCCGCTGCCGTCGAAATCGACCGCGAATTTTAGGTAGGACGAAGGCAGGAATTGGGTCTGGCCAACTTCGCCGGCCCATGCGCCGCGCGCGTCTTGCTGCAGGTCGCCGCGCTGAATGAGCCGCAAGGCGTCCAGGAGTTCTGCCTGGAACATCTCGGAGCGGCGGCAATCGAAGGCAAGAGTCGCCAGTGCGCGCAATGTTGGCGTGTTGCCGGAAACCGCGCCAAAATCCGTCTCGAGCCCCCAGATCGCGACGATCACCGGGGCGGGCACACCATAGTCCTGCTCGATCCGGGCAAAGGTCTCGGCATATTGTTTGAGCAAAGCCTGGCCCCTGTGCAGGCGATAGGCATTGACCATGCGGCCCGAGAATTGCTCAAAACTCTGGTGGAAAACATGTTGGCCATGATCCTTCGCGACGATGTCCGGATCGTAGGTAATGTTATCGAGCGCGCCGATCGCCGATGGCGAAATGCCATTGGCCGCAGCCTCCTTCTTGAAGTCCGCGAGCCATGCTTCGAAGCCCGCCGGATCGCGGCAAGTTGCAGCTTCAACCGGAGAAAACCAAAGGACGCAAACGATCAAAACTAAATGGCATATCGTCGATCGCATAGAAGCGACTCCAGCTGAAAAGCAAGTAGGACAAATCCGGGAGCGGCGCTTATGCCCGGAACGGACGCCCAGTTTCGTTCAAAGGGGCACGCTCCCTTCGTTAGCATGAGCGATTTTGGAATAGAACAGAAGTTCTTCGGTTCATAATTCGCTAGGTATTCCGGCGGCCTATTCAAGCGACGGGATCGGAATTCAAGCGTGGGCAGGATTTAAAAAGTTGATCAGCTTTTTCGGTTCTGTCATGTTCCTTTGCCCCGGTCCACCCGCCAAAGTTCAGATCCAAGGCTAGGGATTTCCATGAAATTTCTCGATTCGGCCAGAGTTTATATTCGTTCAGGCGACGGCGGCGCCGGTTGCCTGTCGTTCCGGCGTGAGAAATTTATCGAATTTGGCGGGCCAGATGGCGGCGACGGCGGGCGCGGCGGCGACGTCATCGCCGAATGCGCGGCTGGCCTCAATACCTTGGCCGATTATCGATACCAGCAACACTTCAAAGCCGCCACAGGAACACACGGCATGGGTAAGAACCGCGCCGGGGCCAACGGCGCCGATGCAATATTGAAGATCCCGGCGGGAACCCAGATTTTCGATGAAGAGGGCGACATTCTGCTGGCCGATTTAACCGAGACCGGTCAACGCATCCGTCTCGCACGGGGCGGCAATGGCGGGTTTGGCAATACCCATTTTAAAACCTCGACCAATCAGGCTCCGCGCCACGCCAATCCCGGCCAGAAGGGCGAAGAGCGCGTCATATGGCTGCGTTTGAAGCTTATCGCCGACGCCGGGATCATCGGCTTGCCCAATGCCGGCAAATCGACTTTCCTTGCGGCGGTCAGCGCGGCGAAGGCTAAGATCGCTGATTATCCTTTCACCACCTTGCATCCGCAGCTTGGCGCCGCCACTTGTGACGGCCGGGAATTCATTATCGCCGACATTCCGGGCCTGATCGAGGGAGCACATGACGGCCATGGTCTCGGCGACAGATTTTTGGGTCACATCGAGCGCTGCCGCGTGCTGCTCCACCTTGTCGATGCCGGAGCCGCACATGCGGGCAAGGCCTATAAAACCGTGCGCCGCGAGCTCGAAGCCTATGGCGGCGGTCTCGCGGAAAAGCCTGAGATTGTCGCGCTCTCCAAGATCGACAGTGTCGATCAAGCGACGCTCCAAGCTCAGATGTTGCGCCTCAAACGCGCCTCCAAGCAAACGCCACTGCGGCTTTCGGCGGTTGCCGGCACCAATATGCGCGAAATCCTGCGCCGGCTTCTAACAATTATCGACACGACAAAGAACGCCAAAACGGTTCAGCCGGGCGCCGTCGCGGAGTGGCATCCTTGAGTGCGGCAAACCAGGCCGCGGCGGCGGATTCCGCCAGCTTGCCGGACCTTAAAACCTTTCGCCGTATCGTCATCAAGGTCGGTTCTTCCCTGCTGATCGATCGCGAACAAGGCTGCGTCAAGCGAAGCTGGCTCGAATCGCTTGCCGGGGACATCGCGGATTTGCATGCGCGAGGCGCCGATCTCCTCGTGGTTACGTCCGGCGCAGTCGCGCTCGGGCGCACCGTGCTGGGTCTCCCCGGACGCGACTTGAAACTCGAAGACAGCCAGGCCGCCGCCGCCGTGGGCCAGATCGCCCTGGCGCGAATCTGGGCGGAAGTGCTCGCGGATCGGAAGCTCACCGCCGGGCAAATTCTGGTCACGCTTGGCGATACCGAGGAGCGCCATCGCTATCTGAACGCGCGAGCGACGATTGGCCGCCTCCTCGATCTGCGCGCCGTGCCGGTTATCAACGAAAATGATACGGTTGCGACATCCGAAATACGCTACGGCGACAACGATCGCCTGGCCGCCCGAGTCGCGACCATGGCCGGCGCCGATCTTTTGATTCTGCTCTCCGATGTGCCTGGTCTTTACACCGCGCCGCCGGCGGAAAACCCCGCGGCCAAACTTGTTCCGGTCGTTGCGCGTGTAGACGCGGCGATCGAGGCGATGGCCGGTGGCGGCGGATCGGCGCTGTCGCGCGGCGGCATGCGCACCAAGATCGAGGCGGCAAAAATCGCGACGGCCGGCGGCACCCATATGCTGATCGCCGATGGCAGGGTCGCGCATCCTGTGTCGCGCCTCAATGCTTTTGTGCCTTGCACCTGGTTCTTGACCGGCTCCAACCCGGTTACCGCGCGAAAAAAATGGATCGCCGGTTCGCTAGAACCGCGCGGCGCCTTGCATATCGATGCCGGAGCGGCAAAAGCCATCGCGAATGGCAAAAGTCTGCTGCCCGCAGGCGTGACGCGGGTCGAGGGCAATTTCACAGCGGCGATTGTGTGCTTATCCGCGATGCCCACGCGGCCGAGATCGGGCGTGGTCTTGTCGGCTACGACGCGAGCGAGGCGGTCTTGATCGCCGGACGCAATTCGCAGGATATCTTGAGCTTGCTCGGAACTCCAGGGCGCGCGGCGATTGTTCATCGCGATGACATGGTTGTCGCCAGCCGCCATTTTTCCGCGGCGCGGGTTACCAATGGAAATTCTTGAAACGATCGAGGAAAGTCATCGCGAGACTGGTGTATCAGTTTGAAATTCGACGCCCTTATCGCCCGACGCGCCGTTGCCATCTGCTGATTTAGCTGAAATGATAGATGCCGTTCTCTGGACGCCTGGAATACGCAGTTCTTACCAAAGAGGGGGGAACGAACGCGGGGAGACAACGGCGTGAATTAAGACGAAAAGAATCTCAAAATTTTAGAGCTCATAGCAGAGATTCGAAAGTTTGAGATCGGACTTTTGTGGAGTTGTTCGTTATTCTTTTGGGGATTTACTACAATAGCGATCACGGCATACGGAGCTGCGCTTCGTTTCGGTACCAAAGAAGATCAATTCGCCATAGCATGCGCTGGTCTTATTTGTAGTTTGGTGTGGACACTGGTAAACCGGAGCAGCAAATATTGGCAACGGACATGGGAGGACAAAGCAAAGGAGGCGTCTCGCGAAGCGGTAGGCAGAAATCTATTCGCAGAACACCCTAGGCGAGGATCTGTTGGACAGAGTTTTCCTTGGTGGAGCGCACATTTTTCGGTCTCAAAGCTTGCTACAGCATTTAGCGATTTCACTGGCTTTGTGTGGATAAGCTTAGGCCTCAAAGCCAGCTCCGTGAATATTTCGGTCCCCTTGCGATGCATGATTCCAGTGGTGGCGGCATGTACAGCGATCTATGTGGGCTATATCTTCGTTTTCTGCCGACCCGATCCGCCAAATGATTCAAACTGAGACAGTACCCGAGGCCAATACCTTGGAGGTCATGGCCGGCATCGGGCGCGCGGCCCGTGCCACCGCGCATGCGCTTTCGCTCGCTTCGACCGAGGCAAAGAACCGGGCGCTGCGCCATGCCGCCACGACAATACGCGCGCGCGCGGCAGACATCCTGGCCGCCAACGCGCGCGATATAGCGTCCGCCAAGGCCAGCGGCGCGACGCCCGCCTTCCTCGACCGGCTTGCACTCGACAGCTCTCGCGTCAAAGCCATGGCGAGCGGCCTCGACGCCATCGCCGCTCTTCCCGATCCCGTAGGCCGCGTGCTGGCGCGTTTCGAGCGGCCGAACGGGCTTTCGATCGAGCGCGTCGCAACCCCGCTCGGCGTCATCGGCGTCATCTATGAAAGCCGCCCCGCGGTGACGGCGGACGCCGGCGCGCTCTGCCTCAAGGCCGGCAACGCGGCAATCCTGCGCGGCGGCTCGGAGAGCTTTTTTTCCGCGCGGTGCATCCATGATTGTCTCGCCGCGGGTCTCGATGAAGCAGGTCTTCCAACGGCCGCAATAATTCTAGTGCCGGTCAGGGATCGCGCGGCGGTTGGCGAGATGCTCGCTGGACTGAATGGCAATCTCGACGTGATCGTGCCGCGCGGCGGCAAGAGCCTCGTCGCCCGCGTCCAGGCCGAGGCACGGGTGCCGGTTTTCGCGCATCTTGAAGGCATCGTGCATGTGTTCGTCGATCGCGACGCCGATCTGAAAAAGGCCGAAGCAATCGTTTTCAACGCCAAGCTCCGGCGCACCGGGATTTGCGGCGCGGCCGAGACTTTCCTCGTCGATCGCGCCTGCGCGCGCACGCATCTCGCGCCCCTCGTCAAAATGCTGCTCGATGCCGGCTGCGCCGTGCGCGGGGATGCCGCCACGCTTGCCGTGGACGCGCGGGTCACGCCAGCGAGCGAGGCGGATTGGACCACCGAATATCTCGATGCAATCATCTCTGCGCGCGTTGTCGAAGGGCTGGAAGAGGCCATCGCGCATATCGAAACTTTTGGGTCGCATCACACCGATTGCATCGTGACAGAAAATCGGGCAGCGGCGGAGCGGTTCTTGAAAGAGGTCGATTCGGCGATTGTGATGCACAATGCCTCGACGCAATTCGCCGACGGCGGCGAGTTTGGGTTCGGCGCCGAGATTGGTATCGCGACGGGCCGGATGCACGCGCGCGGCCCGGTCGGACTAGAGCAGCTGACCTCCTTCAAATATCGCGTGCACGGCAATGGGCAAATTCGCCCTTGAGTTTCGTACCATCCGCCAAGTCCACCGCCCTTCGTGCCCGGCATCAAGCGTTGGCTTGCTCGGCGGCAGTTTCAATCCGCCGCACGAGGGACACAGGGCAGCGAGCCTGCTGGCATTGCGGCGCCTAAACCTCCATCGTATCTGGTGGCTCGTGAGCCCCGGCAATCCGTTGAAGGACACCGCGGGAATTGGCGCCGCTAGCTGAGCGCGTCGAAGCGGCGCGCGGGGTTAGTCAACATCCGCGCATCAAAGTGACCGCGCTTGAGGCCGCGATCGGCTCCACTTATACGTTTGAGACGATTTCCTATTTGAAACGGCGCTGTCCCGGCGTGCATTTCGTTTGGCTGATGGGGGCGGATAATTTTCGTCTGTTCGATCGCTGGCAACGCTGGCGCGACATCGCAAGGCTTGTTCCAATTGCCGTCATCGATCGTCCCGGCTTTACGCTGACGGCGCTGCATGGTCGCGCGGCGGAAGCGTTGGCGCCTTATCGCCGCGACGAGACTGACGGTGCGCTGCTGGCCACGGCCGCGCCGCCGGCGTTCATGTTTCTGCATGGGCCGCGCTCGCCCATGTCCTCAACGGCGCTGCGTGCGTGTCCTGATCGAGAACTTCGGTAATGGACTAGGGTCTGGGCTCAATTGAGCCAATAGCAGAGCGCGGTGACGAGGCACAGGCCGGCGAGAAAGTTCCGAGCGGTTTTGTCGTAGCGGGTGGCGATGGCCCGGAAGTCTTTCAACCGGCAAAAGGTTCTCTCGATGACGTTGCGCAGGCGATAAAGTTCGGCGTCGAACGGGAAGAGGGTCTTGCGGTTGATTTTGTTGGGAATGACCGGCGTCGTGCCGCGTGTTTGCAGGAACAGGCGCAAATGATCCGCGTCGTAGCCTTTGTCGCCGATCAACCGTTCGCTTGGCGCTGTCGCCGCGAGCAAGGCCGCGGCGCCCTTGATGTCGGCGACGTGTCCGCCGGTCAGCAGGAAGGCGTGCGGACGGCCTTCTTCGTCGACGAGCGCATGGATTTTTGTCGTGCGCCCGCCGCGCGAGCGGCCAATGGCTTGATTTTGCGCCCCCTTTTTCTGGCGCCGCTCGCCGAGCGATGCGCCTTGACCGCCGAACTGTCGATCATCGTGAGCGCTGGGGGATCGCCGCCGGCAACCAGCGCCGCGAAGATCCGTTGCCAAAGACCGCGTCGGCTCCAGCGGTTGTATCTGTTGAAGGCCGTCGTATACGGCCCATATTCGTCGGGAAGCGCACGCCAACGGCAGCCCTCGCGCAACCGATGGATGATCCCGCTGATGACGCGGCGATCGTCCTTGCGTTCAGGTCCGGTGTGGACCATCGGGAGATGCGGCTCGATCGCCGCCCATTGCTCATCGCTGAGCCAGAAATTGTCCGCCACGAATCAAGCCCTCCTGACGAGCTTAAATCATGACGCGAGGTTCAATTCAATTGGGTACGGACCCTAATTCGACAAGGGCTGACCGAACCTCCCGGGTGATTCTGAACTTGCTGCGTGTACCGTTGTGAAGAGCGTCCGAGAACGCGTTCGTGAAATCCATGATGTCATTGGACCACCAGTAAGTCTTGTTACGCATTCCCTCAAAGAGGGTCTCTCGGAGCCGTTGCGGCAGCCAACTCGCGTCGTCACTTAACAGGCAAGCCAGGCACTCAAAACTGCTGAACAAATGGCGCGAGTAGTGGCCGTCGTCGGCATACACAAACGAATAGGCAAGTTCCTTGCCCGTATAGTTTCCGAACGTCGGAAGCCGCCAAGCGATAAGCTCCCCGCAAAGCGGCTCCTGCCCGTTCGTGGTTTCCGGACGGCCATCGTATCCCGGCATCTGGTAGGCGTCATCACGGGTAGGGTCCATGAGTTCGTCAAATACGTCGGCAAGACCATCGTCGAAGCCGGGAATTGTAAGTTGCGGAGCGTACATAGTGAGCACCCCAGGATTAGCCCGGCCGCATTCCAGCAGGCCAGGCCATTTCCGCAGAAACTCGTGCACCCGCTCGGGATGCGTCAATTGGCAAAGGTGCCGTTCCTCCCCGTCGGAAGCCCAGTCCATTTGAAGTGCCGTCCAAGCGATATTCAGGCCGCGCTTCTTGCCACGGTCGGCTTCCGGAAACGGGAGGGGGAAAATCCATCGGCGGCCCACGTTCAGGTCGGGATAACGGAGCTGTGCTTCCTTGATCTCTACTATGTCAAGCCACCATTCGTCCGTAACGATTGGAGGGGGCACCCCCTTGCTGATGAGAAAATCCCGAGCGACGATTAGCGGGCTCTCTTCTGGACGCAGCTTCTTAAGTAACTGGTTTACCACTGCTTCCATACCACGCGCCGACGAGACGGCGAATACATCGGCTAGCGGCGGCGAGAACTTAAGGATTTGATCACGATCGATGCGGTGCCAGATCGGCAGAACAACCCGACGGTCCTCCGCAATCTCGCGCGCTACCAGGCCATTCAGCTCGCGCTGTGGCCAGCGCTTCTGGAAAAAGTGCTGGCTAAGTATGACGATGCCAAATCGGGAGTCAGCAAGGCCGCGGTCGATTGCTTCGCGCAAGCTGTCGCCAATGTTCAACGCAAATTCGTCGTACCAAACATCAAGGTGATGGGCGCGAAGCGCTTCTCCGAGCGGACGGACGAAATCATCCTTGTCCTCGCTGGCGTGACAGATGAAGACGTCGTGCAGCAATTGCTCCTCTGGAAACTAACAGTGATGAAGCCAATTTCAAATTCAAATTATGCCAACGCGCAAGCTGAAGATAGCGCGCCTCACTGCCATACCCAAAAATAGATGGCCCCGCTCGCCGGGCCCGCCGAGGCAGCAAGACCGGCACAGACCGTTGCCGCATATCGGCGCAAGACACCTGCGGGGGCAAGGCCCGCGATCCTCCTTGCAAGACCAATCGACCAGACGGCCCCGCCGCCGGGCAACAAAGCCCGCAACGGGCCGACAAAGCCGAGCATAAAACCCTCAGCCCGCGGCATGGTCACGGTGCTGGCGCCTAACCCAAAAAAGGAATCCTTTCCGGCGGCGGGAGCGCCAATTCCTGCAAGTTGCACAGTGCCGGCGGATGGGACAATGTGTTGAAGTAGGCCGTGCCGCGCTATCCCGGCAAGGTCTGGAGTAATTATTTCCGCGCCGGTGCAGGCTTCGCTTATACCGAAGTAAATGTGCATCTGGACTCCGGGGGGCGGCTGCGCGGCGATCGAAAGCAGGCCAACAATCGTGACAGGTTCGTCGGAAAAGGATTTACGGAGCCTGCTTGACGTGGTCGCCTCGGGCGACCGCAAGGCTTTTCGTAGCCTTTACGACAACACCGCGCCGGTCCTCTTCGGCATATGCGTGCACCTGATGCGGGATCGCGATTTGGCGCAGGACGTGCTCCAAGAAGCAATGACTCGAATTTGGCGCAAGGCGCATCTTTTCGATGCTTCCAAGGGTAATGCTATGGCGTGGATGGCAGTCGTTACCCGCAATTGCGCCTTGAGCCGGTTAGCCGCCGCGCCGCCGCTTTCCGCCTCGCTCGACGAAGCGGGGGTGCTGGCTGCGGTCGAGGCAAAGCCGTCCGGCGACCCGGTGATCGCGGCCGACGTGCGGCAATGTCTGAAACGATTAAATGAAAAATATAGGAAGTGCGTGACGTTGATCTACCTGCACGGCCTCAGCTATGAGGAGCTCGCAACGCAAATGAACGCTCCCCTGGGGAGCGTGAAGTCATGGGTTCACCGCGCGGTGCGGGAACTCGCTCTCTGTATGGGAAAATGATGGCCGAGGATCTTGACCAGATCGCCGCCGCCTATGCACTGGGTACCCTGCGCGGGGACGCGCGCGCGGCAATCGAAGCGCGGCTTTCCGGCGACCAGGCTTTGCAAGCGAAAGTCAAGCTTTGGCAAGAGAATTTTGCGACGCTTGATCTCGCTTCTGGGCGGGAATCTCCGCCGGCTGGGCTCTTCGCCAAGATTCTCGATGCCATCGGCGCCGGAGAAACGGAGCTCCCGGGCACCCAAACTCGGCGCGCCGGAACCGGCGTTTGGTTTGAGATGTCACCGGGAGTGACCTATACAATTCTGTTTGAAGATTCCGTCGCCAAACGGCGCTCGATTCTGGTTCGCGCTTTGCCCGGTTCCAACTATGGCTCTCACTTTCACGGCGAAGGCCATGAGGAGTGTCTCGTCCTCGAAGGCGATCTCATCATGGGCGACTTGAAGCTCTTGGCGGGAGATTTTCATCTCGCGGCAAAGGGCAGCACCCATCCCGAGGCGACGACAAAGTCGGGGTGCGTACTTTATCAGTCGGTAGCCTATTAAGCCGCAGGCGCGATGCGGCAGGTCACGATTGGCGGGGCGAAATACGCGGGGCCGCTTGCGCGTGGCGGCTTGCGATATGTGGAATTGCGTTTTTTGAGAGCCAGTCTTCGTGATACCGTAAACTGGAGTGCACCGCGCGTGTGGAACGGCTTTCATTCGTGGCTAGCGGCACTCCTTCCCCTGACATCGGCCCGTAGCAACGGACCTATCATGGTCAGGCTTTGGCCAGCCCGAAAGATAAAAAGGGCCGACAGAGTTAGTTGGCCGTCTCCTTCTTTGCGAGGCAAGCAAGAGGCTCGGTTAATAATAAGCGCTAAGCCTCTGAAACTACGTGTGCCGTAACCCCATGCCGCGAAAACGGGTCCCTTAAGGTCCCGCGCGGGCAGTAAGCTTGCAGCCCTTTGAAGAAGCTCCGCTCTCTCGTGCTCCCTTTATTGACTAGTGATGTTGGAACGCGCCGATATCGAAGGCGCCGGTCGTGGGGCGCGGGTTCCGGTCGTAGTCGAGCACGACACCTGCCTTGTAGAGGTTGGTCCCCGCATTGATGAGCGGAGATCCTGTGGCCAGGTGAAAGTCGCCCGTGGACAGGTTGACAAAACTCGGGTTCAGCTCGATCCCATGTTGTTCAGCCGGATATGTGGGAGCCCAGGAGCTGATTGTCATCAAGCTGGCATTGGAGCAAAAACTGGTCAAGCTAAGACCTCCACTGCCAAGCCAATCATCGTAATCCATTGTCATACTGCCTTTCCACTGTGTAAAGGTACTCATAACAATGCCACACCCTTTAAAACTGTAGAAGATATTGTTCTTGTATACTATGTTTGAGACAGCCGGATTCCCACCGAGGGGCAGATACAAACCGAATTGCTGATTTCCATTCGTCCGCTGATTGACAGACCAAGTATCTGTGCCAACGAAGGTGTTATTCTCCACGTAAATATTAGACACGGTACTTGCTGTGCCATTAAAAAACATAAAAGAAGGAGTTATAGCGTTCCAAACAATGTTGTTGCGATAGATGATGTTGTTGACAACTGTATTATTAGCAGTGGACTGGTTGTTTGGACCACCATCGTAAATCTGCCAAGTCATGACACGCTCGACAAGATCATTATCTGCATTACTAAAGAAAGTAATCGCATCACCATATCGCGTGCCGGAACCGCCAAGGTTGCCGCCCCCAATATATGAGATTTGAAGATCACGAAGAGTTACGTGAGATCCATTAAAAGCCGTGTAAACTCCGCCCCCGGCACCGTTTTTGATCGTAAAATTCTGCAGGTACACGTAGTTCGCACTGCCATTTAAAGCGTTAACTACGTTGGTGTTGATGGCCAATTCAAGGTTGGGAAAGGCCGTCGCCGGATTTGATGTCGAATAAATGTAAACTTTCCAGTCGGTCGTGTTGAAAAGCCACATTCCAGGAGACGTCAGGTAGCTTGTGCTTTGTGTAAGGCTGCGACCTTGCGCGCCCGGCAATCCCGTCATCGCCTCAACTCCCGTCGCGACGGTGGTGGGAGTGGGGTTATATATGATGTTTCCTACATCATTGGCACTGTTGTATGGCATCCCATTCCCGTAGCCCGGCAGGGGCGCGAAAGTCATATTGCTCTTCCAAATGTTGCCTGACACGTTCGTCCAGCCGCCTGTGCCGGATGGGGCCCACCCTTTGATGAAGTTGGGCGTCCAACCCGCGGGGTTACTCGCGCTCACTGAGCCCATAAGCACCGGCGCGGGTCCCGTTCCATAAGCGTCGTAGTAAAGCCCGCCTGCGGACGAACCGCTCTGAATGAACAATTGTCCCCGCCACACGCCGCCCCGTCTGAAGCGCACCGAGGTATTGGGCCCTAGAGTCGCATTGTTTACTTTGGTAAGCGACTTCCATGCGGTAGCTTGGGTGTGGCCGTCATTGGCGTCGTTGCCGTTAAGGTCATCGACATAATAGGCCGTCGGTGCGTCGCCGATGCCGAGTGTCAGAGCGCCGGTAACTTGCGCCCCGCTACAGGTGCCGCTCAAGGTATAGACTGTGCTATTCACAATCTGGGTTGGAGTGCCATAAATCGTCCCGCTCGTTGTAATGAGGACGAGTCCGTCCGGGAGGGCCGGACTGATGGAAACATTTGACAACGTCCCAGCGCAGGAGGCTTTGTCATTTGTAATCATCTTGCCGACAGGATAGGTGACAGGGTTCTGTGTATAGGTAATTCCTGATGCCGCGGCACCGTCCCCAATAATAGCGAAAGTAAGTAAACTTACAGACGATAACACAACACTTAGCACTAGTTTGTTAATACCTATCACCCGCTCGCTCCCTCTATTGGATACTGGACCGTTTGTATGATGCCTGGGCGACTGGCCGCATACACCAGATCGGCCTGTCGTTACGAATCAAATTTTGTAACAGTTAATGAATAATGGTCCATTTTTGACAAATTTATGATGAAAGTTGTTACTAAGAGAATTTCATTCACCTGGAGCGAAAAGGACAAAAATGATCCCATCTGGCATGAGTGAAGCTTACGCCCGCGAACTGAATTGCGCGGCGCTGGTAGCGATCTGCATCCGCGCGCCAAGGCGGAGCTAAAGTTTGGCTAAAGTTTGGCTGAAGCCTGGCGTCGTTGCGCGGTCCCCGACGATCGGCCGGCACGGGATTTAGGGACAACGCAGAATTACCAGCGGGCGCGGCTTAAAAGGCGCGGCCTCTGGTCCGGTAGGTTGCCCAAAGCTCTGCGGCAAGAAGCCGCACGGGATTTGCGGCGCGGCAGCACGAAAAAATCCGCGGCAATGCGCGTTCGCGGTTGCACCGCGGCCGGGCGGCGCCATGCTTTGCCAAGCTTGGGCAAAACCCCACGGATAAATTCAACATGAACCTGAGCACCAATCTGCGGGGGCGTGTTGGCGCAGCTCGGGTCTCAAAATCCACTTGTCCGGGAAATTTTCGCTTGCTGCAGGACACCGGCGAACGGCTTTCGAGGCAAATGCGCCCCCTTTTGCAGCGCTTGCCGCCGTGATGTCGCTTGAGGGATGGTTGGCTAGGGCCTGATTGGCCAGATACGCCGCACTTATTTCGAGCAGGTCCGGCGAGATTCCCACCGCCAGCAGGCCGGCCGCTTTTCGTTCAAACTCAGCCGTGAATCGCCCACGGGAAACATTAACCATATCCCATCTCGAGGAGTGGCCGTAATAACGGTTAGTCTGGACTTCTCCTTTCGTATTCGTGCAAAAGCCGGCGGCCGCGATCAGTCAAGATAGCCGTAGCTGCCGTAATATTTTCTATAATTGTATGAACTTGAGTAGCCTTCGTAATGCGCCATCTTCCTCATATCCGCTCTATTTAAGATTACGCCGAGCAGACGATCATGAATCTCCGGTGTTTCTCCGAGAAGACGTCTCGCAATATCCTTGTTTGTCTTCCCCCATTCCACGATATAAACGTAAGAATCGATGAAAATCGATGTAACTCTTGCATCGACAACGGGCATCAGCGGCGACAAATCAACGATCACAGAGTCAAACGTCTCGCACAGGCGATCCGTGAAGTTCTTTATTGCATTGGAACCTAGAATTTCGTCAGTATGCAAGAGTTTGGATGCCGAGGAAGCGGGAGCGGGCAGAAAAGTTAGGCCGCTCGCAGGTTCGATCCAGACGGCATCAGCCAGCTCAATCTTGCCTGCGATGACTTGAATGAGTCCACTCGCAGCGTCTGGCGCAAACTGCTGGGAAAGCGATGGCTTGCGGAGATCGCAATCAATCAGAATAACGCGGCGGCCGGCGTGCGCCAGGAGATGCGCAAAATTCGACGCCACGGTCGACTTGCCTTCGTTGGGCAACGTCGATGTTATGCCGATTACCCGGTTCGGTTTCAGCATGCCATTGAGATCCATCGCCAATTTCAATGACCGAAGCCCTTCGGAAAATTGCGAGAATGGCAAATCAACGACAAATTTCATGAGATCGTGCTTATGAACAAGCGTTCGTTCCGCCTTTGAAGGAGCGCCTTCGGCAATTACGGTGGAACTGGGACTGGCGGACATCAGGGCGGGCAACGTGGCGATGCAATTGGCCGCGAGCGATTCCTCGATTTGGGCAGCCGTGCGAAACACGCGATCCGAGAATTCGCGGTAGAAAACCAACATAAGGCATAGGGCCAAACCGCTGGCAGTCGATATGCTCAAAACGACAAGTGTAATAGGCTGGCTCTTGTGGGTAGGCGGGATTGCCGCGCTAATAAGCCTTGTCTCAGTAATTGGAAACGATTGCTGTTGGACAGACTCCATATAACGCTGGAGGAAACTATCCGAAATTGTTCGATAGGTTTTTGCATTGCTTTCCAAATCGTGCAGCTGAACCTGAGAGTTGTGCGTAATCTGTGATTCCGTCACCTCGGAGGCAAGGCTTTTTTCGAGACTCTGTTGCCGAGCGAGCGCGATCTCGTAATCGCTCTTGTAACTCTCCGCTATCTTTCGCATTTCATCTTTAATATTACGCCGCGTTTCTAGCATCTCCGTGCGGAGATTGACAGTAGCCAAATGGTTGGCGCCATAGCGCTCTTCAAAAATTCGTTCGCGCGCGGCAAAATCGAGGTATTGATTGCGCAATTTGATAATGACTTCATTTTTGAGCACGTCCGCCACCGAGGCATCGGGAACGTCCTCTTTCATCACATCCTGCATCCGGTCCAATCTGGCCTTGGCCTCGGCTGTCGCGGCGCGCGCCAAGATCAGCTGGCTATTCAACTCCGACAATTGCTGATCGTTCATGAGCCGTGCGGTTTCGCCCGCGGTGTCTACGGTGACGATATTGTTCGCGCGCTTGAAATCCACGACGGCCCGGTCGGCAGCCGAGCCCTGCGTCCGCAGCTCTTTAATCCGGTCCTCCAGCCAAGCGCTGGCGCGCCGCGCGGCTTGATATTTGGCGTCGAGTTGTTCCGCAAAATAGGCGTCGGCGATGGCATTGACAATCCGCGCGGATTTTGCGGGATCTAAAGATCGAAACCTAATCTCGATCACATAAGTCGTTCCAATGCGGGACACGGCACGCCGGCTTTCGAAAGCGGCGAGTGCCCGGTCTGTCAGTTGGGCCTCGGTTTCCTTTCGCCCGTTTCCCCAAAAGTTAGGCACGAGCTTGAGGATGGGACCTAACAAACCGCCGCTTCCACCCACGAATTCGGGATCATCGGTAAGCCGCAAGTTCTTGATGACCGCTAAGCTTATCGTCCGCGACAAAAGTACCTCAACTTCGGTCGGCACCGTCGCCATATCCATCGGGTTATTCGTGGGTTCTGGTTTCTGCTCCCACACTTGCGCCCGCTGGGTATCAATCAACATCGTGCCGATGGCCGTGAAACTCGGCGGCGTGACGTAGAGATAAAGCAACCCTAGCGCCGTTGCGCATGCCATTAGGACAAGGCATGCCCGAAACTGACGTTTGAGGAACTCGTATGAAAGCATTAAACGCCGTAGCGAATTCCGAGGGCACAATCCCCTCGGCATCGTCAGACGCGAGCGGTGGCGTTTTGTTCACCTGCAACATGAATTTTTGCAACCCTGGTGGAAATAGATAACGCGGGGGAACCTAATATCTGCGCAACAATAGCTCGGTTTCCATATAAACCCGGAAGCACTTTATATACCCTAAAGCAATTTCGCCTGCCAAATTGAAAGCGATGCTGCCCTTCCTCCCCACAGCGATTACTGGCACAAGTTTTTCATATAAAAAGGGGGCGCAGTCAAGCTAAGCATTCGTGCCAATATCCCATCGCAAATCCTAAGATAAAGACACCGGCTCTGCGATCAAGTGACGCGCGGCAGAATATGCTTGGCTCGTTGATGAGTCGATGAGGTCAGGCTACGGTGGCCGGTGAGGCGGCTCTCCTGGGACGCGGAATGGGGCCATTGCAAATCGGCGTGCCGTCCAAACCGCACCGCCGGTGAATTTGCGTGGCAGCATTTCGAACCAGCTCCATTGCCCGCCGCGGGGCAATCCTTCGGCTGCAAGGCCTGCCTTCAGACCAAGATTCGACAGGCGCCGCGCCGCCGGCATATCGGCCGTTGGAAAATATCCCATCATTTTGAGACATTCTCATACGACCATCCCGCCTGAAGAATCTCACGCCAATAAATTATAGTGGCCTCGAAAGGTGCGCCAGTGCGGTCCCACTCCACCCGCGCTGCCTTGACGAGGCACATGGCCCACGAAGGTTCTTCCCGGCTGCCGCTTTGAGGACCGTTCGAGGCCGGTCCTTCGCGCGGCATCAAGAGCGCGAGCGAAATTTGGTACCATTGGACGCCACCGCGCTTGGTGCAGCAGCAGCCCCGCGAATTACTATTGAATCGGTGCCAGCGCCAATATATACAGCTACCGGGTTTCCGGCTTCATGGCGTTGGCGGACAGGACCGCTCGCGCTTAATTGAATACGAGGCGCGGCCGCATCAGGGACGGTGCCTGATGTGGAAAGTGCTTTATTGGGGAAACTTTACTGGCTTGCCGGCGTCCTGACACCCTGCCGGAAAGACATGAAACGACAAGGCGCCGCCGCCGCGAAAGACTGCGTCACAGGCGCCGCGCAACAGAGTGTCCGGAGGAAATTAATGCGCAAGTTCCTGGTTATGTCCTGTGTTGGCGCCGCCGCGCTTCTCGCCAATGGCGCCGCCTTTGCCAACGATGAGTTGATCCAGCTTTCGAAAGACCCAAAGCAATGGGTGATGCCGACCGGTGACTACGCCAATCACCGTTTCTCGAAACTCACTCAGATCAATTCAGACAACGTCCAGCGTCTAGTTCCGGTGTGGACCTTTTCGACGGGGGTTTTGCGCGGCCACGAAGGGGGTCCCTTGGTGGTCGGCAGCGTCATGTACATCAGCACGCCGTTCCCGAACATCGTCTACGCGCTCGACTTGAATCATGACGGCAAGATCATCTGGAAATACGAGCCAAAACAAGATCCCAATGTCATCCCCGTGATGTGCTGCGATACTGTCACCCGCGGCGTGGCCTATGGCGACGGCAAGATTTTCCTGTATCAAGCCGACACCACGCTGGTCGCGCTCAAAGCGGAAACCGGGGCGGTTGTTTGGTCGACGAAGAACGGCGATCCCGCCAAGGGGGAGACGGGCACTTCGGCACCGCAGGTCGTCAAGGACAAGGTTCTCGTCGGCATTTCAGGGGGTGAATTCGGCGTCCGCGGCTCGCTTACGGCTTACGATATCAAGACGGGCAAGCGGGTGTGGCGCGGCTATTCTATGGGGCCCGATTCCGACACCTTGATTGATCCGGTCCATACGACGAGCCTCGGCAAACCGGTTGGACCAGATTCGGGAACCAACACCTGGAAAGGCGATCAGTGGAAAATCGGCGGCGGTGCCACGTGGGGCTGGATATTCCTTCGATCCGGAATTGAACCTCGTTTATTACGGGTCAGGCAACCCTTCGACCTGGAATCCCAAACAGAGGCCGGGCGACAATCGCTGGTCGATGACCGTATGGGCGCGCGATGCGGATACCGGCGTCGCCAAATGGGTCTACCAGCTGACCCCCCACGATGAATGGGATTACGACGCGATCAACGAGATGATCCTGGCCAACCAGGAAATGCGCAAGGTTTTGGTGCATTTCGATCGCAACGGCTTCGCCTACACGATCGATCGCGAAACTGGTGAGCCGCTGGTCGCCGAAAAATACGATCCGGTAGTCAATTGGGCGACCAAGGTCGATCTTGACAAAAACTCCAAGAACTACGGACGTCCCTTGGTCGTGAAGAAATATTCGACCGAGGCGAATGGCGAAGACGTCAATACGCAGGGGGTTTGCCCGGCAGCGCTTGGATCGAAGGACGAACAGCCGGCCGCCTATTCGCCTGATGACGGGGCTCTTCTATATTCCGGCCAACCATGTCTGCATGGATTATGAGCCTTTCCACGTGAGCTATACGGCCGGACAGCCCTATGTCGGTGCGACCTTGTCCATGTATCCCGCCTCCGGGCGAGCCCAACATGGGCAATTTCACCGCCTGGGACGCCAAGAACCGGAAAGATCGTCTGGCAGAAAAAAGAGCTGTTCTCGGTCTGGTCGGGGGCACTCGCGACCGCCGGGAATTTGGTCTTCTACGGCACGCTTGAAGGCTATCTGAAAGCGGTGGACGCGAAGACCGGCGACGAGCTCTTCAAGTTCAAGACGCCTTCCGGCATCATCGGCAACGTCTCGACCTATGAGCACAATGGCAAGCAATATGTCGCGGTGCTCTCCGGCGTCGGCGGATGGGCGGGCATCGGTCTTGCGGCCGGCTTGACAAAGGGAACCGAGGGCCTTGGCGCAGTCGGCGGCTATGCGGCGCTCTCCAACTACACGGCGCTCGGCGGTCAGTTGACGGTTTTTGCCCTTCCGTCGGCGCTCTAACCTCCGGCATAGGCGTTGTCGAACGCGTAAACGCCCGGCGTTCAATCGGCGCCGGGCAGTTTACGCGCCGCGCGTTTTTTCTCGAACAAGGATAGTCTCGTGCAAATCAGCTGTCTGGCGCGGGCCTTCTCCCTCGCCTTGCTTTTCGGTTCGGGACCGCGGCAATGGCCGAGGCCCCAGGAGATCCCAAAGCCGGTAAAGCAGGATGGCAATGGCAAATATCTCGATGCCAAGGGCGATCCGACGTTCAGCGTGAAGCCGGACGGAACGGTGGACTGGTATACTTATTCCGGATTCCGCCGCTACCATTCTGAATGCCACGTTTGCCATGGTCCCGATGCTGAAGGCTCGACCTATGCGCCGGCCCTCAAGGATTCGGTGAAAAGCATTAACTACGCCGAATTTTACGGGATTGTCGTCGGCGGCAAGCAGGATATTGGCGGCGGTGAAAACAAGGTCATGCCGGCGCTCGGCGACAACAAAAACGTCATGTGCTACATCGACGATATTTATGTTTATCTTCGCGCCCGGTCGGGCGATGCGATAGGCCGCGGAAGGCCGGCAAAGCACGAAGACAAGCCTCCGCCGGCCAGCCGACGCGGAACAGGCATGTCTTGGCGACAAGAACTAACCGCAAAACACATGAAAGTTCGGCGCACGAGACTGCTGCTTGCGCTAATTTTGCCAGTCTTTTTGATCGCGTGACGGAGGTGGCGGCGCAAACCGGAGAAGAGGGTTCAATCGAACTTGTCGATCCGAAGGTTTTGCGGGTTTGCGCCGACCCCCGGAATTTGCCTTTCTCGAATGAGGCCGGCGAAGGATTCGAAAACAAAATCGCCGAGCTTCTTGCCCAAAAGCTCGGCAAGACGCTCGCCTATGAATTTTACCCCGGTGCCACTGGCTTCGTGCGCAATACGCTGAATGCGCATCGTTGCGACGTCATCATGGGGATGCCGCAGGGAGACGACATCGTTCAAGGAACAAATCCCTATTACCGGACAAGTTATGCGCTGGTCTCGAAGCAAGGGCAGCCGGTCTTGAGACAATCGACAGCCTCGAGGATCCGCGGTTGCATGGCAAGCGCATCGGCATCGTGGCCGGCACGCCTCCCGCGACCAATCTCGCGGTCAACGGGCTATTGGAAAATGTCAAATCCTATCCGCTCGTGGTCGACACGCGAGTTTGACGCGCCGGCCTCGGCGATGATCGCGGATCTCGAAGGAGACCGCATCGATGTCGCCATTCTTTGGGGACCGATCGCGGGTTATCTCGCGAAAGCACGCCAAAATCCCGATAAAGGTCACGCCGCTCGTCAAGGAAATGTCCGGACCGCGCATGATCTATCGAATCGGGATGGGGGTGCGCCATTCCGATCAGGAGTGGAAACGTCAGTTGAACAAGCTCATTGCCGAGAACCAGGCCGAGATCACCCAAATTTTGGCATCCTATGGCGTGCCTCTTCTCGATGAGAACAACGCCCTCCTCGCCCATCCATGAAAGTGGCAGTGCTTTGCCTTGTGGCGGACCAGGATCAGCGCTCTCGATGCCCGCTCATTCCATATTGCGTTGAATGACCCTGGCGAGCGCGAAAAGACTTTGTTCAATGAGTGCCGGCGTCTCGCATACATAGGTGAGCGATTGGCGCCGTTCGTCGAAAACGCGCAGGTCCCATTCCAAGTCCCGTGCAACGGTCTCCGCATCTTGCTTGCCCGTATCAGGCCGCTGCTTGCCCGGCCCTTCGCGCGGCAAGGCGTTCTCGGCGCGTATTTTTTCGGCAAGTTCCTTTTGTTTCGCGCCAAAGCGAAGAAGCCCTTCGATCACTTGCGTGCGTTCGTCATTAAGCGTTTCAAATAGGCCTGCGAAAACGGCAACCAGCTTTTTGGTCTTTTCGGCTCCCTGTGATCGGGCAAAATCCTCGATCGCGTGTTCCGCGTCTTCGAGCGGGGTGCGCCGCGCCGCAAGCATTGTTACGATATCGGCGACCGCCTGATCGTCGCGCCAGGCGACGCCTTCGATCGAGGGGCCAGACCATACCGCGGCCAGGGACACCCGTCCGACCAGAATTTGCCTGCAAGGCCAATTCCGCTCCGGGGAGTTCGCTTTTGGCTCGGCCACAACCGGCGTAGCCTCAAGCGTGATGGCAAGTGCGATCAGCGGAAAAACGGCTTCCCGCCACCGGCGGCGCCGAGGAGCTGGCGTAAAACCGTGCATCACTTCTCCAGTCCCCTGCCCGGCTCTTTAAAACATGTTTTCCCTGCAGCTGAAAGACAAAGGACCGGGTGGCCGCCTACAAGCAGGCCAAAACTCCGGATTTCGTGTCTTCGCATAATTCATATTAGAATGGACATGCCTGCGAAAGCACGGGCCAACGCGAGCCAAGGATTGGATTTTGACAATGAGCGAAGTTGCCAAGGAAAAAACCTATAGTGAAGCCGAAATCAAGGCGCGCCTCGCAGCAAGAATTGCCGCGCTGGGTCTATGATGGAGGCTGGATTCGCCGCACCTATAGGACGGCGAGTTGGAAAGGCACGCTGATGGTGATCAACACGGTTGGTCATCTGGCCGAAGCCGCCTGGCATCATCCCGATCTCACCGCCTCTTACGCTTGGGTCGAAGTCCGCCTCCAGAACCATGCCGCCAAGGGGATCACGGACAAGGATTTCGAACTGGCGAAAAAGATCGAGGAGGTCGTGCTTTGGCAGCCTGGCAAGGCTGGCGGCGCTCTGGAGGGGACCCCTGCGGATCAGCGTTTTGCCTATATCGATTACAAAAAAAGCTGAACATCGCTGGCAAGTTTCTGCATGCTCAGCTCGCCGCCCGCAAATCAAAAGGCAGATGTGGGTGCGAGAAGTTTGCTTTATCGAAGGAGCCTTCAATGGGTTTCGTCGAATTGATCCTCACGGTTTGCACTTTGACGGAGCCCGCGTCATGCGAGGAGCGGCGTCTTTCGTTCATTGACGAAGGCTCGCTCATGCAATGCATGACGCAGGCGCCGCCCGCGATCGCCGAATGGGCGGATAGCCATCCCGGCCGCCAGAGTGGTGAAATGGCGTTGCAGCTATCCGGGAGCGAGGGCAGTTCACTTTAGGCTAGCGCGCAGGTCTTGCCGCCCACGGTTCATCTTCCCGTTGGCCAAGAAGTCCATCCCTTTCCTTAGTCGCGAAGGATAACCTCCACCGCGGATAAGGATTTCCGTCTCGCAGAATTTGACTTAAATGGCCGATATAGAAGCGCAGCCAAAATACGACGCGGATGTGATCATCGCGGGTGCCGGGCCGGCCGGGGCCGCGGCGGCATGTCATCTGGCACATTCGGGAGCATCGGTCATCCTTCTCGATCGCGCGATCTTTCCGCGCGATAAGGTGTGCGGCGATTTCGTCGGCCCGTCCGCGTTGGTCGAGTTAGAAAGCCTCGGCATTGCCCAGTTAGACGAGTACGCACGGACCAATATCGCGCGCCGCGCCGCGCTTTATATTGATGGCGAAGAGCTGATCTCCCGGCCGTTCCCGGAAATCGAGGGCATTCCGTCCCATGGCCGGGTGATTCCGCGGTTCGCGCTCGACAGCTTCATCGTCGATGCCGCGCGGAGCGCCGGTGTCCGGCTGATGGAAGGGGCCAAGCTAACGAGTTTCCTGGTCGACGGCGACGCGGTTTCCGTCGAATTGGCTAGCTCGAACGGCCCCTTAAAGTTGCGCTGCCGCGTTCTCATCGGCGCCGACGGCAGCAGTTCGGCGGTGGCGCGCCTCATGCGCGGATCGGCGCCGCCGCGGCGCGACCGGTTCATCGCCGCACGCGCCTACTTCGACAACGTCGAGGGACCTGACGACCAACTCGACGTCTATTTCGACCGCTGCTGCTATCCGGGTTTCTATTGGTTGTTCCCCACCGGCAATGGCGAGGCGAATGTCGGGCTCGGCTTGGCCCTCGAAACCTGGCCTGCTCACAATTTCACTCCCGCTGCCATGTTGCGCCGCTTGATGCGCGAGGATGCGGCCCTCGCGGCGCGCCTGCGCAATGCCCGTCTGCGCGGCACGATCGTCGGCTGGCCGTTGATGACCTACAACCACCGGCTCCCGATCGTGTCCGATCGCGTGATGCTGATCGGCGACGCGGCAAGTCTGATCAATCCGCTCAACGGCGAGGGCATCCAATACGCTCTACTCAGCGCCCGCTGGGCGGCCGAGGTGCTGACACCATGTCTGCGCGGCGATGATTTTTCCGCCCGCGCGCTCGCGCCTTTCGCGGCGCGCGTCGAGCGCGAAATGCGCTACGACATGGCACTGTCCCGGCTTATCGTGCAGCTCATCAGCAACCGGGCGCTCACCCCGCTGTGGATCGCAGCGTCGAAGATCTTGGCGGCGCGCGCGCACAAGGATGCCAACACGGCGCGCATCGTATCGGGAATTTTTGCAGGTCTGTTACCGGCGCGCGACGCGTGGAAGGTGGTTGGCGGCACCTTCGGTGAAGCGGCCCGGTCGCTCGCCAGCAAGACGGCGGCGAGGGCGTTCAGCGGCCCGCGCGGATGGGCAAGCCAAGGCGCTGACGCCACGCAGGCGCGTTTCGGGCTTGCGAGCGATGCGGCGATGGGTCCCTCAGAATTCGCCGGATGGTTGATAGGCGCCGCGGCCTGCACGCTAGAACTCGGCGCGCTGGCAGCCAGGAATGCCATTGCGGGGAAGCCGCATATGTCCTCCTTTCATCCTTCCGTCTTGTCGAACAGGCTGAGTGGGTTGCTGAAATTATAAACGCGGACCAATCATCGGAAACCTGCGCAGTGGAGGGTTTCAAACTTCGTCACGCGCTTTCCGGTCGACGTGGCGAAAGCTCCATTCGACAACCATGCCGTCTCCGGTTTCATCGTGGATGACGATCTGGAAGCAACTGCGCGGCCCATCCGGCGCCGCGAAAAAAATGCTCTCCTCGATGACGACCCGCCCGGCCGTCGTCTCGAAAAGCCAGCGTCTCCCATTCGGCAAAATACACAAAACGGCACCGCCCTCGCGAACCCGCTTTAAGCGCACATTCGGATGAATGTGAAAGCGCAACGCGACGGCGTGCGCGTCGGTTAGCCCGCCCTCCCCTGCGGCGCGCAGCCGATCGATACCCTCGAGCAGCTTGCCGTCTTTGGCGAGCGCGATGCGGCGTTCGTGGATTAAGCCGAATTTCGCTTCGTAACCATCATGCGCGACACCCACCATTGTTCCCGAAGGAAGGTCATGCCGTTCGACACCGACCTTGGTTGGACCCGAGATGGTCTCATCGCCGAGCCACTTCCGTAAGCCCGTTTGAGCGGCGAAACGGCATGAGGAGGTATCGTCGATGACGAGTGTCGAATGTGCTGCCGTCATGCGAGCCGCTTCCCGCGCCGGCGCACGATTGACATCCGGCGCGCCGCAATTGATGACGAGCCGCTGTGCCCCGGCCGAAAATTCGAAGGACGAGCATCCAGCATGCGCGCGATGAGAATAAATTTGCGGCGGCGGGCGTCCCGCATCGATCAAGACAATCGTGTCACCCGCCTCGAGGCGCTGATAACCCGAGTGCCGCGCATTGGCGAGCGGCTGCGCCCGCGCGTCGTCATAGGCGAGGATCGTCGCAAGCAGTTCGGGCGGCGTGACGCCCATGCCGTTGAACAAGGCAAGCGTGCCGTCGCCATGCCGGAACAGGCGCAGCATCGGCATCATGCGATCGATGGCGTTGAGGAGTTGCGCCGGAGGCTGCAGCCCGCGCGCCGCATAGGCCTGCCGCAAGGGAAGCAGGTCCGGCAGCAAATCGAGCAAGATCTCCGGATTGCGGCTGATGTGGCCGCCGTCGGGAAGAATTTGACGGTCGAGTTCCTCGGCCAGCAGTTTTCGTGCATTTGCGGGTCAGATTGCCTGTGCCTTCCACGCAAAGTCCGAATTCGGCGAGCGCGATCGCGGCAAGGAGGCGCGGTTCGCCGGCGAGCCCGCCGGCGAGTTTGCGTTCCAGAAAAACCTGGGTGCGGCCTAGGCCTTTCATGAAACGGCGATAGAAGGCGCGGTCGGCGCCATCGAGAATCACCGGCGATTGCGACAGAAAGGCGAGCATGCGCCGCGCCGCGACTTCGGGCTCCCATGCCGGAGTTGGCTTGGGCTGCCTGCCACGTCAAAAAATCATCGACAAGGGCGCGGGCATTGGCGCGTGCCACCGCGGTATCGGCCGCCCGCAGATGGCGGAGCCAGCCAAAACCCGCGAGCGCCCGCGCCCATGCCGCCGATCCGGCTCGAGTTCGAACGGCGAGCGGCCATGCGCGTTGACGATTTTGCCGCCGAAAGCAAAATAGCCGGAATAGATGTCCGCCGCGAGAGTCGGATCGCTGGTTCTTATATCTTGCGGCGCGATCAAAAGCCGCTCGGGAGGCCGCCGTCCAATCCGATCGCGGCACGCACGGGCGCGCCAAGGCCGCGCCGCAAAGCCAACCCGGCGCGGGCGGCAAGGAGACCCGCGACGCGCAACCAGTCCTTGAATGTCGCGCCGGCCAGGGACTCGGCTCCTCCAATTTGTCTGGCGGCAACCGAAGAAAGAGTGCGATGCGGCCAGCAAATTCATTTATCCACGGCGCACGACCGCCGTTGCCCGGCGTTCGAAGACCAGGGCGTTGAATTATCGTTAAAATTCCTATCGGGTTTATTAACCGCGGCGCAATAGGCGGGCGGCGAAGAAACCGTCGAGGCCAGAAAGCCGCGGCTCGGCTGCCCGGAAGATGCGATGGCAATGTCCGCAATTCGCCGCTTTCGTTCAAGATTTCGGGCAAACCGCCAACCTCGTCCGGCGTTATCGGAACACGGACGACGCCGGGCTCGCGGCGAAGCAGCGCCGAAATTTGCATTTCGTTTTCTTCGGGTTCAATCGAACAGGTGCAATAGACGATCATTCCGCCGGGTTTCACCAGGGCGACGGCTTTGTCGAGAAGGCGCGCCTGAAGCGCGGTCAGCGCCGCGATATCGCGCGGTTTTTTGATCCAGGCGATATCCGGGTGACGCCGGATTGTTCCCGTGCCAAGACAAGGCGCGTCGAACGAGTATGGCATCGAATAGGGGGGCTTTCAGATTAACGATATCGGCCACAATGACATCGGCATGCAAATTGAGTCTTGCAAAATTGGAGGCGAGTTTTTTCAACCGCTCGGCCGAACGATCAATCGCGGTCACCTCGGCGCCTGCCGCTGCGAGTTGCGCCGCCTTGCCGCCGGGAGCGGCGCAAAAATCGGCGGCCCTTGTGCCTGGCCCAACCCGTAAAAGCGTCGCCGGCAGAGCCGCCGCCGCATCCTGAACAAACCAGCGGCCTTCCGCGAAGCCGGCGAGTTCAGTCACCGGCCTATGGGTCGAGAGCCGCAGCGAACCAGTTGGTAATATGGTAGCTCCGAGGCGCTCAGCCCAGATCAAGGGGTCCGAAAGAACCGTGAGATCGAGTGTCGGTTCCTCGCGATGCGCGCTTGCGATCGCGCGCGCTTCCGCCTCGCCATAGGTCTTGCACCAGCGCGCCGCAAGCCACGCGGGCGTGTCGTGATCCAGCGGGTCGCTTTCCAGAAGTATTTTTTCGCGAGAACGGATAATATTGCGCAAGACGCCATTGATGAGAGAAGCGTAAGGCGCGTTTCTCGCTTCGTGGCGGGTGGCGCGGACAGCGAGATCGACGGCGGCGTGATCGGGCACCTCGAGAAAGAGAATCTGAGCCGCCCCCACTATCAATGGCCATTCGAGATGTGTGGCCTGCCGCGGAAGACCTTTTTCCAAAAGTCCGGCCAAGGCGGCGCGGATGGTACCGAGCCGGCGCAGCGCGACGGTCACGATGGAGCGGGTCAAGGCGATGTCGCGCGGTTCCAAACCGCCAAGCCGCGAGAGTATGGCCGTGCCGGAGAAACATTCGTCGAGCGGATGATATCTGGAGACAATATCGTTCAGGATCGCCCCGGCGGCGAGACGAGCGGCAAGACCAGGACAATCCTCTCCCTCGCGCCCATTGTTCTGCGCCCGGAACCATATAGCCTGGCCGGCCATTCGAAATCTTGCGGCTATGCCGCCGGCCGGCCGGCGGACGCGGAGATTCGGTCAAACGCGAAACTCCGCTGCAAAGGCTTCGGAAAACTGGATCATGCCGTCTTACTAGCACGAACATTTGGACTTTGCCCAGCATCTGGGCGAAAATATGGGAGGGAGCTAGGTTCAAATTTGGGCGGATGATGCATACTTTGTCAGATTGGAGATGAAACCGATGGCCAAATGCGGGGGTTGAGACGGAGAGGGTGGACCGCTCCGAACTGAGCGAAGCGCGCGGCGCGCGCTTGCCGAGGCCGGGGAGCGCCGCCGCTCTGGCGCGTTGCAACACGGCCCGTGGTGCCGCAAGGAAGTGAATGGCCGTGACGACCCCGAGCCAGTGCGCTATGGCGATTGGGAAGTAAGAGGCATCGCCAGCGATTTCTAATCGGGCAGGGTCTTGCGGGGGCGATGACTTGTTATGCAGTCGCGCGTCAATCTACTTTTCCGCATTCCGCGATGAAACAACCCGAGCGAAAGCCAGGCTTCGAAAAAAAAGGCCCCGCTCTGGCGGGGCCCTTCATCTAACAATCAGATCATCGTCAGTCGTTTTGGCTGCCAGTCAGGAACAGAAGCGACTGAAAGATGTTGATGAAATCCAGATACAGCCTCAACGCGCCAGTTCACGGATTTCTTCGTCGCGATCTCGTAATCGTCGCTCGCATAGTACATTTCCTTGATCGCTTGCGTGTCCCACGCGGTGAGGCCGGAGAAAATCAGAACCGACAGGATCGACAGGGCGAATTGGAACCCCGTGCTTTGCAAGAAAAGATTGACCAGCATCGCGATCACGAGGCCAAAGAGGCCCATCACCATGAAGGCGCCCATCGGCGCCAGGTCGCGCCGCGTCGTGTAGCCATAAAGGCTCAAGCCGCCGAAAGCCGCCGCCGTCACGAAGAAAGCCGCGCCACCGATGTCCCGGTATAGACAAGCAGGATTGTCGATAGGGACAAGCCCATCGCCGCCGCGAAAGCATAGAAATATGCTGCGCGCGGTCGAAGCCGAAATTTGGTTGATGCGGAACGAGAAAAAGAACACGAAGGCGAGCGGCGCCAGCATCACCACATATTTGAGCGGCGTCGTGTAAAGCGTCACGCCAAGCGAGGTCAGCATCAGATGCCGCGCCTGACCGGCCGCTTGCGCGGGATCGGTTGTGACGGCGAGCATATGGACGCCCAAAGCCACCAGGCCGGTTATCGCCAGGCCGATCATCATGTTGTTGTAGACGCCCAGCATATAAGAGCGCAGGCCCTGATCGATTTCGGCGCGACCGGCCCGGGTTGCGCCCTGCCCCCAGCGGGTACTAGTGTTGCGGTCGAAGTCGGACATGTTTTCCTCTAAAGTTATGGAGGCTTGACCGCCTCCGGCCGCTGCCCTTGC